>CAVOSS010000010.1:127500-329460 GCA_963698955.1 uncultured Actinomycetota bacterium
TATATGCTGGAAAACCCGGTGGATCCTCCACTACTCGTCCGAGTGAATCGGGCAGTGACAATGTGAGAGGTGCGGAAAACCAGCAGGAAAGGCCCGAGCCCTCCGATAGGGATTCGGGAATCCTCAGAGACCATATGCCGGCCCTCTTCCTTCGACCCGGAAGAGGATGAGATGGTCCGACACCCACGGCGACGTGGGGAGCTGACGTGTGCAGCTTCAGTTCGCGTCCGGTCAGTGCACCACGGACGTAACGGTTCGAGCGAAATTCCTTGTCGGGTAAGTTCCGACCTGCACGAATGGCGTAACGACTTGGGCGCTGTCTCAACCAGGGACTCGGCGAAATTGCACGACGAGTAAAGATGCTCGTTACCCGCGGCAGGACGGAAAGACCCCGGGACCTTTACTGCAGCTTGGTGTTGGGTTTTGGTACGCGTTGCGTAGGATAGGCGGGAGACTTTGAAGCTCGGGCTCCGGCTCGAGTGGAGTCAACCTTGAAATACCGCTCTTCGTGTGCTGGGACTCTAACCTCGACCCGTGATCCGGGTCAGGGACAGCGCCTGGTGGGCAGTTTGACTGGGGCGGTCGCCTCCTAAAAGGTAACGGAGGCGCCCAAAGGTACCCTCAGCCTGGTTGGCAATCAGGCGTCGAGTGCAAGGGCACAAGGGTGCTTGACTGCGAGACAGACATGTCGAGCAGGTGCGAAAGCAGGGCCTAGTGATCCGACGGTTCCTCGTGGTAGGGCCGTCGCTCATCGGATAAAAGGTACCCCGGGGATAACAGGCTGATCGCTCCCAAGAGTCCACATCGACGGAGCGGTTTGGCACCTCGATGTCGGCTCGTCGCATCCTGGGGCCGGAGCAGGTCCCAAGGGTCGGGCTGTTCGCCCGTTAAAGCGGTACGCGAGCTGGGTTTAGAACGTCGTGAGACAGTTCGGTCCCTATCCGCCGTGGGCGTAGGAAGCTTGAGGGGAGCTGCCCCCAGTACGAGAGGACCGGGGCGGACGCACCTCTGGTGTGCCAGTTGTCGCGCCAGCGGCATGGCTGGTTAGCCACGTGCGGCAGGGATAAGCGCTGAAAGCATCTAAGTGCGAAGCTCGCCCCAAGATGAGGCTTCCCATCCGCAAGGAGTAAGGCCCCTCGGAGACTACGAGGTAGATAGGCCGGAGGTGTACGCACGGCAACGTGTTCAGCCGACCGGTACTAATAGGCCGAGGACTTGACCTTTGCTCGCGCTCGCTATCGAGTTCCGAGTCCACGCACGCGTGGCTCGAAGCTCGCACCCTCGCAAGATTCCTTGCAGGGCAACCCTTTCGAGGGCTGCCGGACAAGGAAAGACCGTTTCGGCGGTCATGGCGGAGGGGAGACACCCGGTCCCATTCCGAACCCGGAAGTTAAGCCCTCCAGCGCCGATGGTACTGCCCTGGAGACGGGGTGGGAGAGTAGGTCGCCGCCGAGACATATTGCACAGGAGCCCCCTCACGGGGGCTCCTGTCGTTATCCCGGATAGAGTGTCGGTCCCATGAGCGATGCACGGCGACCGCCCCGTCCAGGCGGAATCTGGCGGATCGAAGAAGAGCTATTCCGGCGGTGCCAAGAAGAGCTACTTCGGGGAGCGCGAAGAAGACCTACTCCGGCAGTGGTGGCAAGAAGACGTACAGCGGCGGCGCGACCAGGAAGAGCTACGCGGGGGGCGCGAAGAAGGACCACGCCGGCGGGGGCGCAAAGAGGAGCTACTCGGGAGAAGACGAGGAAGAAGAGCTATTCGGGCGGTACCCGAAGCAGCTCCTCGAGCGGCACCTACCGGACATCGAATCGTTCTCGCGCGACGGACGCGTCACGTCGTCCACCCGGTGGCGCCGCCCCACGCGGCGCGGACGAGCGTTCCGGCAGGCCGGCCCCTCGCGGTGGCCCCCGGGACCCCATGGTCGACGAGATCCGCGCGTCGACGCCCAAGGCCAAGCAGGAGCCCGCCATCGCCGCGTTCGAGCACGCGCGCGACCTCCTCCAACGGGGTCGTGACGGCGCGGCCGCGCAGGCAGCGGCCGACGCCAAGAGCCTGGCCCCACGGTCGGGGTCCGTCCGCGAATTGCTCGGCGTCGCGCTCTATCGCGCGGGCCAGTACCGGGACGCTCTGCGCGAGCTCCAGGCCTATCGGCGCATGACCGGACGCCTCGACCAGAACCACCTGATCGCCGACTCGTACCGTGGGCTCGGCATGCCCGAGAAGGCGGTGCCGGTCGCCGTCGAGGCCGTGCGCTCGCGCATGCGGGAGGAGCCTCGGGCGGAGGCGGCCGTGGTCGGCGCCTCGGCGCTCGCCGACCTGGGCCGCTACGACGAGGCCATCGGCCTGCTCCGAGGCTTTCCCACCCGGCGCGACGAGGCGCAGCCGTGGGACCTCCGCATCTGGTACGTCGCGGGTGACGTGCTGACCCGCGCGGGGCGGAAGAAGGAAGCGGCCGAGGAGTTCCAGCGGGTCATCCGGTACGACCCCGGGGCGTTCGACGCCGCCGAGCGGTTGGCCGACCTGTCGGGCTGACCGGCTAGACGGTCCCGGGCGACGCGGCGGCCTCGCGCTCCCAGCGCTTGCGCCAGTAGCGGATGAGCCCCATCGCGTTCACCTGCACGCTGGACAGCATCTCGTAGCGCTCCATGTCCGCGCCCTCGCCCGCATCGGCGAGATCCTCGGCGGTGACCCGTTCCTGGAGAGCCTTCGCGATCTCGTCCACGTCGTCCGTACGGCCGAGCGCCTCCCGCACGTCCTCGGCCCATCCACGGACGCGCAGGATCGCCAGATCGCAGATGGCGTTCACCTCTGGCACCGCGCCGAAGTGCGACAGCAGCAGCACCGATCGCGTTCGTTCGCGAATGCGCTCGATGCTCTGCACCATCAGCTCGACGTCGATGTCCGGCGGGGGAGTGGCCGGCCGGAGCACCTTCACGTCGGGCAGGTGCACCCCGATGGCGTCTCCGGCGAAGACGGCCCCGGTCTCCGAGTCGACCAGCGCGACGTGGTGCGAGGCGTGCCCCGGCGTGTACAGCACCTCGAGCGATCGTTCGCCCATCGCGATCACGTCGCCCTCGTCCACCGACCGCAGCCGGTCGGCGGGCGTCGGCTCGACCCCGCCGAAGTACGCGCGGGCGCGGTCCGCGCCGTAGACGCGCTGCACGCTCGACACGAGCCGCGTAGGGTCCGCAAGGTGCGGGGCGCCGCGCTGGTGCACCCAGATCGCGGCCCGCGGATAGGCGCGCGCGAGCGACCCTACGCCCCCGGCATGGTCCAGGTGGATGTGCGTCACGACGATGTGCGCCAGGTCATCCGGGCCGATCCCCAGCTCGGCGAGACCCTCGCCGACGGCCTCCCGCGACAGGCTGGGCCCGGTCTCGACCAGCGCGGGCTCGTTCCCGTGCAGCAGGTATGCGGAGGTGACCATCTCGCGGCCGATCATCTTCGTGTCGATCCCGCTGATGCCCGGCGCGGCCCGGAAGGTCGCGTTCATGGGCTCAGTCTACGGGCGGGCATGCCGCGTCGGACCCTCGGGGTAGCGTCGCACCCGAGAGGAGGGGGAACCCATGGTGTCGGTCAACGTCGTGGTATTGGCCGGGCGGCTGTCCGACGCGCCCGAGCTGAAGACGATGCCGTCCGGCGACCAGGTCGCCCGGTTCCGCCTCGCCATCCCCGAGGAGGGCAGGCGCCTCCTCCCCCTCCCCGTGTCCGCCTGGGACCGGCTGCCGCGGCGCGCGTGCGAGGCGCTGGTCAAGGGCGATGCGGTGCTGGTGCGTGGGCACCTGATCCGGCGCTTCTACCGGGACGGCGGTGGCGGACGATCGGTCACCGAGGTCGTGGCGACGGAGGTGAAGAAGCTGGAGACTCCGCAGGAGTGAACGCGAGCCGGAAGACCATGCCGGTGCGGGGCTTCGGCCAGAAGTAGGTCGACTTCTCGGGAAGGCGCCTGCCCGCGTCCACGACGTCGCGGATGCGGCCGACGGTGGTCGCCGGGAGCAGGTAGGCGGTCTGCGCGTCGCCCCGGTGCACCATCGCCTCTGCCTCCGCTGCGTCGGCCACGTAGCGCACGTCCGAGGGATCGACGCCCGTAAGCAGTGCCTGGTGCAGGGCGCCGACCGTGGGAGGGTCGCCCGCCACGGTCCCGAGCTGGTGGATGGCTTCAGACCCTTCCATCTGTACCGTCCCGACGGTGAGGTCCTCGTCGCGGAGCCCGGCAAGCAACTCCTGCAGGTCGCGAACGCGCCTCGCGTCGGCGGGGACGGGCCCGGGCCGCGTGAGCGTCCGGTGGAAGGGCAGGACGAGCGGCGGCTCGGTGCCGGCGTCGACCACCAGCATCATCATCCGGTCCCAGGGTCCCGGCCCGTGGGTCGTGCGCATCTCGTCGCGATAGGCGAGCGCGACCTCGTAGCGATGGTGTCCGTCGGCCACCATGACCGACCGTGAGCGGAGCGCGTCGGGGACGATCTCGTTTCCCTCCGGCGCGATCCACAGTGCGTGCCGCGTCCCGGCGTCGTCCGTGACCGTTCGATCCGGCTCCCGGCGCGTGGCCTCGTCGAGGAAGCCGGTGAGGGGCTCGGACGGTTCCTGGAACACCCCGAACACGGGCGAGACGTTTGCGCGCACGGCGCGGAGCAGCTCGAGCCGGTCGCGGAGCGGGCCGGGGAGCGTCCCCTCGTGCGGGACGATCGAGCCCCCGTACGGCTCCAGCTGGACCTCCACGATCACCCCCCGCACGCGACGCTCGGCGCCCAGCCCCCGGAACCGCATCTCGTAGGGGTAGACGGCGGGCGCGGGGACCGCTCGCAGGACCCCTCGCCGACGCCACTCCTCCAGCAACGCGGCCGCGTCGGCGTACCCCGCTGCCTCCGGCGTCTGGCCGTTCGTCTCGCAGAGCTCGAGCCGGACCGCGTTGAACTCGCTCTCGTGCCGGTATCGTTCCTGGTCGACCGCGGTGATCTGGTCGTACGGCGGTGTGGTGAGCGCCTGCATGGGACCCGCCACCTCGGGGTCGTACAGCAGCCCGGCGAAGGGGGCGGCGATCGGCATGGGCGCAACGATAGGCGATAATCAGAGGCGCGTGGCCGCGACGACACACTCCTCTTCGGCGTACGACCTGCTCATGCGAGCGCGTGAGTTGCTCCGCGGCGGCCATCCCCACCAGGCCGCCATGCTCCTGGACCGCGCCAAGCTCATCGAGCCCGAGAAGGCCTCCATCCGCGAGGATCTGGCGCGCGCGCTGTATCTGGCGGGCCAGAACGCCCGCGCCCGGCGCGAGTTCGCGAAGGCGGTCCAGATCGACCCCGTGAACGACTACGCGCACTTCGGACTCGCGCTCTCGTGCGCGAAGACCGGCCAGGTCACCCGCGCCATCGCCCACCTCAAGCTCGCCATCGCCATGCGCCCGGCGGACGAGTACCGGGAGGCGCTCCGGCAGCTCTCGTCGTGACGCCGACCGACGCGGGACCTCGGGAGCGGCCCAGGCCGGAGAGGGGTATCCCCATGCACCGGCAGTACGACGCGCTGCTGTTCGACCTCGACGGCGTGCTGTACCGGGGCGACGACCCGGTGGCCGGGGCCTCGGAGTCGATCCACCGGCTGCGAGCGGAGGACGCCACGATCCGGTTTCTCACGAACAACTCGGCGCGCACACCGGACGAGGTGGCGGAGCGCCTGCGCCGCATGGGGATCGAAGCCGATGCCGCCGAGGTCGTCACGTCCGCGGGCGCGACGGCCGCGCTCCTGCGGCGCGAGGGCGCCTCGGGGACCGCGTTCGTGATCGGTGAGCGCGGCATCCGGACGGCGCTCGAAGACGTCGGCATCGAGGTCGTGGACGGAGAGCCCGACCGGACCGACCTGGTCGTCGTCGGGTGGGACCGCGACCTCACGTACGACCGTCTCCGGACCGCCTCGCTGCTGATCCAGCGGGGCGCGCGCCTGGTTGCGACCAACGCCGACGCGACGTACCCGGCGCCCGACGGCCTGTGGCCCGGCGGGGGCGCGATCCTCGCGGCGGTGGTCACGGCGACGGGAGCCACGCCCACCGTGGTCGGCAAGCCGTCGCGCCCGATGTTCGAGGCGGCCGCGGATGAGACGGGCGCCTCGCGGCCGCTGGTGATCGGCGACCGGCTCGACACCGACATCGCCGGCGCGGCCACGATGGAATGGGACTCACTGCTCGTTCTGACGGGCGCGTCGCGGATCGAGGACCTCGCCGGCACCGCGGCCCTCCCCACGTTCGTGTCGTCCGGTCTCGGCGCGCTGCTCGAGCAGCGTCCCGCCGCGCGACCCCGGCCGGCGCGGCCCGGCGACGCGCCGGCGATCGAGGCGCTGCTGACATCGGCCGACCTGGCGAGCGACGAGGTCGCCGCGTCGATCCAGTCCGGAGGAACGGTCGTGCTGCCGGGCGACGACGACGCGCTGCTCGCGACCGCGACGGTGACGTCGCTGGACAACGGGTGGGGTCTGCTGCGCTCGGTGGCGGTGGATCCATCCCAGCGGGGGAGGGGACTCGGGGCGCTCGCGGTAGCCGCGGCGGCGGCGCGGGCCCGGGACGGCGGCGTTCGGACCCTCGCGCTGTTCACCGAGTCGGCCGCGCCGTTCTTCGAACGACTGGGATTCGTCTCGACCGGGCGCGACGACCTGCCGCCGCCCGTGCGCTCCTCGCGGCAGGCCGAGGAGTGCCCGTCCGCGACGGCGATGACGCGCGGGATCGACCCATCACGGTAAGCCCGAGCGGCCCGGCCTCAGGGGCCGTCCGACGGATCGGCACGGGGCGGCGGCCGGAGACGCCGTGCGTTCCACGGCCCTCCGACGAGGTCGGGCGGGCGGGGCGGCGGCCGAGGACCCAGGCCCTCCTTCGGGAAGAACACCCACGCCACGAGCGCGCCGAAGGCGAAGCCTCCGATGTGGGCGAAGTAGGCGACGCCACCCCCGGTCGCGTGACGCGCCAGCCCTCCGAAACCGCTGTAGAGCTGCAGGATGAACCACGCGGCGAGAACGACCACGGCGGGCACGTACACCCAGGTGATGATGAAGAAGAACACCAACGTGAGGACCCTGCGCCTCGGAAACATCACCAGGTACGCGCCCAGCACTCCCGCGATGGCTCCGGAGGCGCCGAGGTTCGGCACCACCGAGTTGGGGTCGACGGCCAGCTGGCCGAGCGTGGCCGCCACGCCCGAGGCCAGATAGAAGAGGAGATAGCGAATCCGGCCGAGGCGGTCCTCCACGTTGTTGCCGAAGACCCACAGGAAGAGCATGTTCCCGCCCAGGTGCAGCCAGCCCGCGTGGAGGAACATCGCCACGAAGATCGACGCGAGCCAGCTCTTGGACCCGCAGCGATCCCGGAGGAACTGCTGGAATCCGGCGGCCGGCTCGATGCCCTGATCGCGGAGCGCTTGGCGCGCGGCCGCGCCGCCGTCCGCGAGTGTCGTCTGATGCGACACCTCCCACGGGATCTCGGCGTGACAGAAGAGGAAGACCTCGGTGCGCACGGCGCCCGCCGGCCCGGACGCGAACGTGGGTTGCCAGAACAGGAACGCGGCCACGTTGAGCGCGATCAGGACGAGGGTCACCCATGCGGTCCCGCTCGTGGGGTTGTCGTCCCGAATTGGCAGCATGCTCGTTCTCCCGGGGCCGCCGGTCGCAGAGGGCGGCCCCCTGTGGGCACGGAGCGTTGCTATGCTTCCCGGAGATGCTTGAAGATATCCGGAAGAAGATGGAGTCGGGGATCGGATCGATTCCCAAGCCGAGCCCCGACGAGATCGGAGCGACGGTGATCGGGAAGGCCAGAGAGGCCGCCGAGCAGCTGTCCGGGCTCGCCGTGGGCATCATCGAGTGGAGCGCGGCCGCCCGCGAGCACCTGATGAACGACGTCGCGCGATCTCGTCGCCCGGACCGTGGACGAGATGGGCCTGGCCACGGGCGCGGACCTGGACGCGCTGGGCAAGCGCGTCGCCAAGCTCGAGAAGGCGGCCGGCGGCGGCGCGCGATCGGGCTCGGGTGCCGGCGCACGCGGCGGAGCCTCGAAGGCCAAGGCCACGACCACCCGCAGGAAGAAGTCCGCGGCCAAGGACTCGAGCTCGTCCGCCGATCGGTGAGGCGGCGGCTGGACGTCGAGATGGTTCGACGCGGCCTGGCCGCGAGCCGCTCCGAGGCCGCGATGGCGGTGGGTGCCGGCAAGGTGCTCGTGAGCGGCCGTCCCGCCCGGAAGCCCGGCGCGATGGTGGCGGGCGCGGACCCCATCGTCTTCACCGGCCCCGCGCGGCGGTTCGTCTCGCGCGGCGGCGACAAGCTCGACGCCGCGCTCGATCGTTTCTCGGTGGACGTCGCGGGCCGCAGCGCGCTGGACGCGGGCGCGTCGACCGGCGGCTTCACCGACTGCCTGCTCTCCCGGGGAGCCTCGGCGGTGGTCGCCGTCGACGTCGGGTACGGGCAGCTCGACTGGGGGCTCCGCACCGACGCGCGCGTGACGGTCCTGGAGCGGACCAACGCGCGCAACCTGGAACCCGGCATGCTTCCCTTCCGCGCGGACGTGGTGACCGCCGACCTGTCGTTCATCTCCCTCGCCGTCGTGGTGCCCGCCCTGGCGCGGTGCGCCGCCAACGAGGCCGACTTCGTCCTGCTTGGTCAAACCGCAGTTCGAGGCGGGCCGCGAGGCGGTGGGCGCCGGGGGCGTGGTGCGGTCCCGCGAGGACCGCCGGTCCGCGGTGGAGCGCGTGGCCGGCGCCTGCCGAGCCGCCGGCCTGGTGCTGCGTGGCGTGACGGTCTCTCCACTCGCGGGTCCGGCCGGCAACGCCGAGCTGTTCCTGTGGGGCGCAACGACCGGGGACGACCTCCCCGGGTTCGCGGCCGACGTGGAACGGGCGCTGGACGACGCCGACGCCGTCACCGGGACCGCCATTCGTGATGCGGAGCAGGAGAATCTCGCCGCCGGAGACGGGCCGTGACCCCGACGGCGATCTCGCGCGTGGGGTTGGTGGTGCACGCCGGGCGGCCGGCCGCCGTGGACGCCGCCGAGGTGCTGGCGGCCTGGTTTGCCGATCGGGACGTGACGACCCGGGCCATGAAGGGCGAGGACGTCGGCGCGACGGAGACGCGGGACGAGGACTCGTTCGCCGAAGCCCTCGACCTGGTCGTGTCGGTGGGCGGTGATGGGACGCTGCTGCGGGCCGCCGAGATCGCGAACCGCGCGGGGGCGCCGCTGCTGGGTGTGAAGGTCGGCCGGCTGGGCTTCCTGACCGAGGTCGAGCCCGAGGAAGCGCCCGCCGTGCTCGAGCGGGCGCTGGCGGGCGCGGTGCACATCGAGGAACGCATGGCGATCGTGGCCGAGGCGGATGAGGATGGCCTCGGTGGCTGGCTGCCCGAGGCTCAGTGGGCGCTCAACGAGGTCTTCGTCGAGAAGCACCACCGGCACCGGCTGGTCACCCTGGCGTCGTGGGTGGACGGCGACAAGGTGACGACGTTCTCGGCGGACGGCGTCATCGTCGCCACGCCCACCGGCTCGACCGCGTACTCGTTCTCGGCTCGTGGGCCGATCGTGTTCCCGCGGCTCGACTGCCTGTTGCTCACCCCGGTCTCGCCCCACATGGTCTTCGACCGGGCCATCGTGCTCGCGCCCGACCAGACGGTCGTTCTGGAGGTTCAAGGAGAGGAGCCCGGCATCCTGTCGGCCGACGGCCGCCCGGGCATCGAGATGCCGCCGGGCGCGCGCGTCCGCATCTGCCGCGCTGAGCGGCCGGCACGCCTGGTGCGCCGCGACGCCGGCGTTCCGTTCTTCTCGCTGCTTCGGGAGAAGTTCGGGCTCCCCGACCGGGCGCCGGCGGACCCGAGCCGCCGCGACGTCGGTCCGGATCGCTGACGGCCCCGGTGTCCCGGCGTCGGAACCCTTCGCTACCATCCCCCGGAGACGAGACGGATTCGGTCGGGGAGGGGATCGTGCTCGAGGAACTGCACGTGACCGGCCTCGGGGTGATCGACGAGGCGTCGCTGGAGCTGTCGCCGGGCCTGAACGTGCTGACGGGCGAGACCGGCGCCGGGAAGACCCTGGTGACGCTCGCCCTGGGACTGGTGCTCGGCGGGCGCGGCGGCGCCGATCTGGTCCGGCCGGGGCGGGACCGGCTGGCCGTCGAGGCGCGGTTCTCGGTGCCCGAGCCCCCTCCGGATCATCTGGCCGAGTGGGCGGAGGAGGGCGAGCTCTTCCTGGGCCGCGGCATCCGGTCCGACGGCCGGGGGACGGCCCGTGCGGGCGGTCATCTCACCTCCGCATCGACCCTGGCCTCGGTCGGGACCGGCCTCGTGGAGGTCCACGGGCAGCGGCAGACCGATCGCCTGCTTGCCGCCGAGGCGCAGACGTCCTTTCTGGACCGGTTCGCCGGCCCGGCACACCTGGAGACCCTCGCCCGGTACCGGGACGCCTTCGCGCGGATGCGTGCGGCACGCTCGCGCCTGGATCGGCTCGAGCACGAGGCGCGCGAGCGGGAGCGCGAGCGCGACCTGCTCGCGTACCAGATCCGCGAGATCGAGTCGGCCGCCCTGCGGCCGGGCGAGCCCGGCGATCTCGAGGCCGAGGAGTCGCGTCTGGCGCACGCCGAGCGGATCATCGACCTGGCGGCCGGCGCCCAGGGCGCGCTGGCCGACGACGGCGCGGCGGTCGATCGCCTTCGGGAGGCCGCCGTCGCGCTGCGGAACGTCGCGGCGCTGGATGCCGCAGCCGCGCATATCGGTGCCCGAGCGGAGGCGCTGGCCGCAGAGGCCGAGGACGTCGCGGCCGAGGTGCGCGACTACCGCGAGACCGTCGCCCTGGACCCCGCGCGGCTGGACGAGGTTCGCGAGCGCGCGCAGGCGATCCGCTCGCTCGAGCGCAAGTACGGCGACGGCGTCGAGGGGATCCTCGCGTTCCTCGGTGAGGCCGGCGCGCGCCTCGAGGCGCTGACCGCCGAGGAAACGGAGCGCGGCGCGCTGGAGGAACAGGTGGCACGGCTGACGGCCGAGGTGGAGGCGCTCGCGCACGAGGTGACCGCGGCGCGACGGGAGGCGGCCCCGCGGCTGGCCGCGGCCGTCAGCGCCGAGCTGCTCGAGCTCGGGATGCAGGGCGCCGAGGTCTCCATCGAGCTCCCGTCGCGCGGCCGAGGCGGGCCCGGGAGGCGCCGAGGCAGCGGAGTTCAGGTTCTCGGGCGGACCCGAACAGCCCATCCGGCCGCTGTCCAAGGTGGCCTCGGGCGGCGAGCTGTCCCGGGTCATGCTGGCGTGCCGGAGCGTGCTCGCCGAGCTCGACGACGTGCCGACGCTCGTGTTCGACGAGGTCGACGCCGGCGTCGGCGGCAGGGCGGCCGCGGCCGTCGGCCGGCGCCTGGCGGTCCTGGCGGAGACGCGTCAGGTCGTGGTGGTGACCCACCTCGCGCAGATCGCCGCCCACGCCGATCGCCACTTCGTGGTCGTCAAGGACGGTGGCGCCGCGACGGTGGAGCGCCTGCCCGACGAGGCGCGCCCCGCCGAGCTCGCCCGCATGCTGTCCGGGGACGTGACGGACGTCTCGCTGGCCCACGCGCGTGACCTCATCGAGACCGGACGACCCGGCTGAGCGTCCGAGTTGGCCGGACTGCGCGAGGTCGGCCGAGTCGGGGGCGAACGATTATGGTTGTGGACCGCATCCATCGAGGGGCAGAGGTGAATCGGCGTGGCTCTCAGAGTCACCAGGCGGCGAGACCGGGTCGGCATCCACACCGCGAAGGTGGACCGGCGCACCAAGAACCTGATTCGCCGGGTCCAGCCGGGCGACGTCGCGGTCATCGACCATGAGGACCTCGACCGGGTCGCCGCCGAGGAGCTCGTGGCGAAGGGCGTCTCGGCGGTGGTCAACGCCGCGCCGTCCATCAGCGGCCGCTACCCGAACCTGGGGCCGCTGATCGTCGTCGAGGCCGGGATCGTCCTCATCGACACCGTCGGCAAGCTGCTGCTCGGCAAGGTGCACGAAGGGGACCCGGTCCGAGTCGACGGCGACCGCATCTACGTGGGCGAGCGTCTGGCGGGCGTCGGGATCCGCCAGTCCGTGGTGACCCTTGCGTCGGCCATGGAGACAGCCCAACGGCGCCTGGACGACCAGTTCGAGAGCTTCGCGACGAACACGCTCGAGTTCATGGCCCGGGAGCGCGACCTGCTGTTCGGCGGGGCGGGCCTGCCCGAGCTCGACCACGAGCTGGCCGGCCGGCACGTGCTGGTGGTCGTTCGCGGCTATCACTACAAGGAGGACCTCGCGGCGCTCCGGCCGTACATCCGTGAGCTGCGCCCGGTATTGATCGGCGTGGACGGCGGGGCGGACGCGCTGCGCGAAGAGGGGTACCGGCCCGACATCGTCCTCGGCGACATGGACTCGGTGTCCGAGCGCGGATTGCTCTCGGGCGCCGAGATCGTGCTGCACGCGTACCGGGACGGCTCGGCCCCGGGGCGCGAGCGCATCACGGCGCTGGGGCTGCCCCACAAGGTCCTGCAGGTGTCCGGCACCAGCGAGGACGCCGCCTTCCTGCTCGCCCACGGAAAGGGCGCCGACCTCATCGTCGCCGTGGGAAGCCACGGCAACCTGCGAGAGTTCCTCGACAAGGGCCGCATGGGGATGGCCTCGACGTTCCTCGTGCGGTTGCGCGTCGGCGAGATCCTGGTCGATGCGAAGGGGGTGTCGCGGCTGTACCGCGCGCGGATCCGCTTGCGGGACACCCTGTTGCTGGTGGGCGCAGCGGTCGTGTTGGTCGCCATCATCGTGGCGCTGTCGCCGCCGCTCCGGCTGGAGCTGCGATTGCTGTGGGAGTCGGTGCGCCTCTGGTTCTTCAACCAGACGCACTGAGCGCATGGTCTCGTTCCGTTACCACGTCGTGACCATCGTGGCGGTGTTCGTCGCCCTCGCGGTCGGCATCCTGATGGGAACGACGTTCCTCGGCCAGGGACTGGTGAACGACCTGCAGCGCCGGACCGCCCACCTCTCCCAGCAGGTCGACGCGCTCCAGACGCGCGTACAGGATGAGCAGGCGCTGGCCACCCTGTATCAGTCCTTTGCCGCACAGACCAAGACCCAGGCGATCAATGGGAGGCTCGCCGGCACGCGGGTCGTCGTGGTCACGGAGGAAGGCGTCAACCTGTCCGACCTGAACGCGGTGCGGCAGACACTGAGCGGCTCGGGCGGCGCCGGGGCCACGATCGACGGCGTCCTGGTCCTCAGCAAGGATCTCGATCTCCAGAAGGAGCAGGTGCGACAAGAGGTTGCGACCATCCTCGGCCGACCCGCGTCCGAGAGCCCGGAGCGACTGTCGGACGCGCTGGCCCGAGCCCTGGCCGAGCGCCTGGCCGCCGGCGCCCCGGCGGAGGCCGGGGCCACCGACCTCCTGCAGGAGCTGGTCCAGGCGGGGCTGGTCACGCTGTCGGACGCGCGGGAGGGCCCCAGCGCCGTCGGCGGTGCCGACGCCTCGGTCACGATCCTCTCGGGGACGGCCGAGACGCCCGTCCTCAGCCCCGAGGACTTCTACGTGCCGTTCATCCAGCAGCTGGTGGCGAGCGCAACGAACACGGCTGCGGTCCAGCCCAGCACGACGGGCTCGCCGTTCATCGGCGTCGTTCGGGCCGACGACCAGATCGACGGCAAGATCGTGACCGTGGACAACATCGAGATGATCCCGGGGCAGGTCGCGCTGGTCTGGGGGCTGGACGCGCTGGCCACCGGCGGTGGCGGAGGGGACTACGGGGTGGACTGCGGCAACTGCTCGCTGGCGCCGTCTCCCCAGGCCACACCGTGACCGGCGATGCGGCGGCCATCGTGGCCGCCCGCGACGAGGCCGCGCACGTCCAGGAGACCGTGAAGGCGCTGTGGCAGGTGCCGGGGGTCGGCCGCGTGGTGGTGGTGGACGACGGCTCCTCCGACGCGACGCCGGATCTCGCCGCCGAAGCGGGCGCCGACGTGATTCGGACCGATGGGCACAGCAAGGGGCTGGCGCTCGATGCCGCACTCGGGCGTGTCGACGCGCCGTTCTATCTGCTGGTCGACGCCGACACGGGCATGACCGCGGAGGGCGCGGCGCCGCTGCTGGCAGCCGTCATGGGTGGCGAGGCCGACCTCGCGATCGGGCGCCTCCCCGCGCTGCCCGGAGGGGGCTTCGGGCTCGTGAAGGACGTCACCGGCTGGCTCGTGCGGCGCGCCTGTGGATTCCGGGCGGCGGCGCCGATGTCGGGGCAGCGAGCGGCGACGCGGGAGGTCCTCCAGTCCTGCCGGCCGCTGGCGGCGGGCTTCGGCGTCGAACCGGCGATGACCACGGACGCCGTCCGGCTGGGCTACCGGGTGGTCGAGATCGACGTCCAGATGTCGCACCGTGCCACGGGCAGGGGCCTCGGCGGGTTCGCCCACCGCGGCCGCCAGGGGCTGCACATGCTGGCGGCGATGGTTCCGAGGCTGCTGCGCCTGCGATGACCTGGGTCGATGACGTCATCTTCGGTCTGTGGGCGACCGGCCTGGCTGTGGCCTTCGCCGCGGGGTCGCGGAGGGGGTGGTTTCCGGTCCCGACCGCGACCAATCACCGCGGGAGCCGAGTTCCGCTGTCGCTCGGGTACGCCCTGGCGTTGGGCTACGGTTTCCCTTCTGCGGCGGTCGGGTTCGGATGGTTCTCCTCTGACGTCGGCGACCGCTTGACCAGCAGGGCGTGGCTCTGGTTCGTCCTTGCGATGGCCCTGGTCTTCGTCGCCGGTCTGTTGGACGACCGCCAGGGGACGCCGGTCCACGGTGTCCGGGCTCACTTCGGAGCGCTCGCCCACGGTCGGGTGACGTCCGGCATCGTCAAGGTCGTCGCCGCGCTCGCCGCCGCGACGATCGTCGTGGTTTCGACCGGCACCCGCGGTTGGACCGCGGTGGTGGCGATCCTGCTCGTGGCCGGCACCACCAACCTGGTCAACGTGTTGGACGTCGCTCCCGGGCGCGCACTCAAGTTCTCCCTGGCCGTGGGGGCGCTTCTCCTCCTCATCAGGCCCTCGGGCCTCGGCTGGGCGACCGCGGGCCAGTCCGCCGTCCTGTTGCCGTTCGACGTCCGCGAGCGCGGGATGCTCGGGGATGCCGGCGCCAACCTGCTGGGCTTCGTCCTGGGGTACGTCGCGTTCGAGGCGCTGTCGACGACGTGGATGGCGGTCGCTCTGGTCGTCGTCCTGATCCTGAACGCGCTCGCCGAAACCGTGACGCTCACGCGGATCATCCGGGCGACCCCGCCGCTCCGGTGGTTTGACGACCTGTGGCGGATCCCGGCAGCGGATCCGACCACGAATTGAAGAAATCTCGCGGCAACGACGCGCAACCGACGACGGTCGGTGCGCGCTCTGCTAGCATCGCTTTCCGGAGTGCCTGAGCGATCGAAATTCGTCATCGTCACCGGGGGAGTTGCGTCCGGGCTCGGGAAGGGGATCGCATCCGCTTCCCTCGGCCGTCTCTTCAAGGCCCGCGGCCTCCACGTCACCCACCAGAAGCTCGACCCCTACATCAACGTCGACCCGGGGACGATGAACCCGTTCGAGCACGGCGAGGTGTTCGTGCTCGACGACGGCGCCGAGACCGACCTGGACCTCGGCCACTACGAGCGCTTCACCGACGAGAACCTGCACCGCGGGGCGAACGTGACCGCGGGATCGGTCTATCAGAGCGTCATCGCCAAGGAGCGGCGGGGCGACTACCTGGGCAAGACCGTGCAGGTCATCCCGCACGTCACCAACGAGATCAAGGAGCGCATCCGCGCGCACGCCGCCGTCGAGAAGGCCGACGTGGCGATCGTCGAGGTCGGCGGCACGGTCGGCGACATCGAGAGCCTGCCCTTCCTGGAGGCCATCCGCCAGTTCCGGAACGAGGTCGGCCGGGAGAACATGGCCTTCGTCCACGTGGCCCTCACGCCCTTCATCGGGCCGACGGGCGAGTTGAAGACCAAGCCCACCCAGCACTCCGTCCGCGAGCTGCGGTCCCTCGGTATCCAGCCCGACGCGATCATCTGCCGCTCGGACCGGCCCATCGGATCGAACCTCAAGGAGAAGATCTCGCTCCTGTGCGACGTCGAGCCGCGGGCCGTGGTCTCCGCGCCCGACGCGGCGTCGATCTACGAGGTCCCGCTGTCGCTGCACCGGGAGGGACTCGACACGTTCCTCACGAGCATGCTGCACCTGCCCGAGGCCGAGCCGGACCTGCGTGAGTGGCAGGGGCTCGTGGACCGCGTGCACGGGGCGACCGACCCGGTGGACGTCGCGATCGTCGGCAAGTACGTCCACCTGCGCGACGCCTACCTCTCCGTGATCGAGGCCCTCAAGCACGCCGGGTTCGCGCACGACGTGGACGTGCGGATCTCCTGGGTGCCCTCGGACGAGCTGGCCGGACACGACGTCGCGGCGCGGCTGGGCGAGATGGACGCGATCCTCGTGCCGGGCGGATTCGGCTGGCGCGGGGTCGAGGGCAAGCTCGAGGCGATCCGGTTCGCGCGCGAGCAGGGAGTGCCCTACCTGGGGCTGTGCCTGGGCCTGCAGTGCGCGGTGATCGAGTTCGCTCGCGACGTGTGCGGCCTGGAAGGCGCGAACTCGTCCGAGTTCGACCCCGAGACGCCCTACCCCGTGATCGACCTGCTCCCCGAGCAGCACGGCGTGGTGGACATGGGGGCGACGATGCGACTGGGCTCCTATCCGGCCGAGCTGATCGACGGCAGCCGCGCCCGGGACCTCTACGGCGAGCCGGTCGTGCACGAGCGCCACCGGCACCGCTGGGAGGTGAGTCCCGAGTACCACGAGATCCTGCTGGAGCACGGGATGCGTTTCTCGGGGATGTCGCCCGACGGGCGTTTGGTGGAGATCATCGAGCTGCCGGCCCATCCGTACTTCGTGGCCACGCAGTTCCATCCCGAGCTGAAGTCCCGCCCGACCCGGCCCCATCCGCTCTTCGACGGGCTGATCGGGGCCGCCGTCCAGCGGCGGCGACAGCAGGTTCCGCGCACCGTCGTCGCACCGTCCGCGTGACGCCGCAGGGGGGAGATCCCCCCGCCGGCCGTCGCGAGGTCTTCCACGGCAAGCTGGTCTCGGTGGAGGTCTGGCCCGGACGCTACCGTGAGATCGTGCGGCATCCCGGCTCGTGCGCGGCCGTGCCCCTGGTCGGAGCCGAGGTCCTGCTCGTGCGCCAGCTCCGCGACGCGGTCGGCGAGTCCCTGCTGGAGATCCCGGCCGGCACGCGGGACGTGGAGGGCGAGGAGGCGGCCGTCTGCGCCGCCCGCGAGGTCCTGGAGGAGACCGGCCACCGCGCGCTGCGCGTGGAGCCGCTCGGCTGGATCTACGCCTCGCCGGGGTTCCTGGACGAGCGCGTCGACCTGTTCCTGATCGACGCCGAGCCGGCCGGCGCGCCCGAGGAGGGGATCGAGGTCGTGCGCGTTCCGTTCCGCGAAGCGGTGGAGATGGCCGCCGGGGGCGGCATCCGCGACGCGAAGTCGGTGGCCGGGCTGTTGCTGGCCGCCCGTCGCCGCGGGCTCGACGCGTCCGGCTGACTCCCTCCGGGGACCCGGGGAACCGAGTGACTATGCTGGTCCGGCCGGAGCGGCCCGGGGCGTCCTCGAACGAGGTGCCGGCCGTCCGAAGGGGGTGCGCGTGATCGTCGGGGTTCCCGCCGAGGTGAAGGACAACGAGTATCGCGTGGCGGTGACGCCCGAGGGCGTCCGCGAGCTGACCCATGCGGGCCACCGGGTCCTGCTGCAGGACGGTGCGGGGACGGGGTCGAACATCCCGCAGGAGCGCTTCGAGCGCAGCGGCGCCGAGATCGTCGCCGGAGCCGCCGAGGTCTGGCGCGAGGCCGACATGATCCTCAAGGTGAAGGAGCCGATCCCGGACGAGTACGAGCACCTGCGCGAGGGACAGATCCTGTTCACGTACCTCCACCTGGCCGCGGGCCGCGACCTGACCCAGGCGCTGGTCGATCGCAAGGTGTCGGCGGTGGCGTACGAGACCGTCCAGCTCCCCGACGGACGCACGCCCCTCCTCGCACCGATGAGCGAGGTGGCGGGACGCATGGCGCCGCACGTCGGCGCGCGCCTCCAGGAACGCGAGTACGGGGGACGGGGGATCCTCATGGGCGGCGTCTCCGGGGTGCGCCCGGCCAAGGTCCTGGTCCTCGGCGCGGGGATGGCCGGCATGAACGCGGCGTGGATCGCGGCCGGCATGGAGGCCGAGGTCGTGGTCATCGACCGCAACCTCGACCGGCTCCGGTACATCGACCAGATGCAGCGGGGACGCATCATGACGCCTGATGTCGGACCGTCTCACCATCGAGCAGCGCGTGCGCGAGACCGACGTGCTGATCGGTACCGTCCTCGTCGCGGGCGCCCGTGCGCCCAAGCTGGTGACCGAGGACATGATCAGATCGATGCGTCCGGGCTCGGTCGCCATCGACATCTCGATCGACCAGGGAGGCTGTTTCGAGACGTCGCACATGACGACGCACTCCGATCCGACCTATGTCGTGCACGACGTCGTCCACTATTGCGTGGGCAACATGCCGGGCGCCGTCCCGAACACGTCCACGTACGCGCTGACGAACGTGACCCTTCCGTTCGCGCTCGCCATCGCCGAACATGGACTGGAGGAGGCCGTGCGGTCGGATCCGGTGCTCGCCGGCGGGGTGAACGCGTACGGCGGCCAGCTCACGAACCAACCGGTGGCCGACGCCCAGCAGATGTCCTGGATCCCCCTGGCGTCCGCGATCCCGGGCGTGGGCTGAGCGCGCGCGGCGCCGTCCGGATGCCGAGGGCAGGGTCGCGCGGCGGCGAGACCGTCGAGGAGCAGATCCGGAGATTCCTCGATCACCTTGCCGTGGAACGCGGCCTGTCGCGCAACACGCTGGACGCCTATCGGCGGGACCTGACGAAGTACGCGGAGTATCTGCGCTCCAAGGGGATCGGCGACGCCACGGAGGCGAACGAGACGACCGTGGCCCGGTTCGTCGAGTGGCTCTCGTCCCTCGACGTGGCCGACGGCCGCCGGTACCGGGCGTCGTCGGTGGCGCGCGCACTGGCGGCCGTTCGCATGCTCCACCGCTTCCTGCTCCGCGAGGGCGACACCGATGTCGACCCGGCCGTCTCCGTGGTCAGGCCCAAGGTGCCCCGGTCGCTTCCCCGCCCCCTCACCGTCGAGCAGGTGTCGGCCATCCTGGAGGCTCCGGGAGACGGGGACGCCCCGGGCCTGCGGGACCGCGCCATCCTGGAGACGATGTACGGTGCGGGCCTGCGGATCAGCGAGCTGGTCGGCCTCGACGTCGACGACGTCGACCTGGAGGACGGAGCGGTGCGGGCGATGGGCAAGGGCAGCAAGGAACGCGATCGTGCCCCTGGGCTCGTACGCGCTCGCGGCCGTCGAGGCCTACCTGACACAGGCGCGTCCCTCGCTGGCGCGGGCGCGATCCGGCCCGGCGATGTTCCTCAACCAGCGGGGTGGCCGCCTGACGAGGCAGGGGGTCTCGAACATCCTGCAGTCGGCGGTGCGGCGGGCCGGCGTGCGCAAGCGCGTGACGCCGCACATGCTCCGGCACTCGTTCGCCACCCACCTGCTGGAGGGGGGCGCCGACGTTCGCGTCGTCCAGGAGCTCCTGGGGCACGCGTCGCTCTCCAGCACGCAGATCTACACGCTCGTCACGAACGACCGGCTCCGCGAGGAGTACTTCACCGCTCACCCGCGCGCCAGGCGCCCCGCCGGCCAGAAGCGGCACCTCGGCGCCGCGAGCACGAGAGGACGTCGCGGTGCCTGACGCCGCGAGCGGTGCAGGCGGCGTGGACCGCGTGCTGCTCGTCGTGTGCGACTCGTTCGGCGTCGGTGCCGCGCCGGATGCGGCAGCCTACGGCGACGCCGGCGCCAACACGCTGTCCCACGTCGCGGAGGCCGTCGGCGGGCTGCGCGCGCCGAACCTGGCCGGCCTCGGTCTCGGGGCCGTCACGCCCATGAAAGGGCTTGCCCCCCAAGGGAATCCGGGGACGGCGCACGGCCGGCTCACCGAGCGATCGGCCGGCAAGGACAGCACGACGGGGCACTGGGAGGTGGCCGGCGTCGTCCTCGACGAGCCGTTCCCCACGTATCCGGACGGGTTCCCGCCCGACGTCATCCGGCCGTTCGAGGACGCGATCGGAATGCCGGTCCTCGGGAACGTCGCCGCCTCGGGAACGGAGATCATCCAGGAGCTCGGCGACGAGCACGTCCGCACCGGCCGGCCCATCGTGTACACGAGCGCCGACTCGGTGTTCCAGGTGGCCTGCCACGTCGACGTCGTTCCGCTGGAGCAGCTGTACGAATGGTGCCGGATCGCGAGGGGCATCCTCGAGGGGCCCCATCGCGTCGGTCGCGTCATCGCGCGGCCCTTCTCGGGCCGTCGGGGGCGTACGCCCGCACCCCCGACCGGCGGGACTTCTCCGTGGCACCGCCCCGGCGAACCCTCCTCGACTTCTGCATGGATGCGGGGGTCCTGGTGTGCGGCGTGGGCAAGATCGTCGATCTCTACGGGGGGCAGGGGGTCGGCGAGTTCCGGTACTCGCGGTCGAACGACGACGGCGTGGACATCGGCGATCGAGTACCTCGCCGGCCCGGGACCTCGGCTGGTAATGGCCAACCTGGTGGACTTCGACTCGAAGTACGGGCACCGCAACGACCCGGAAGGGTACGGGCGATGCATCGAAGCGCTCGATCGGCGGGTGCCCGAGCTGCTCGAGGCCGCCTGTGGCGACGGCCGCGGTCTCTTCTTCCTGACGGGGGACCACGGGTGCGATCCGACGGATCTCCCCTCGACCGACCACACCCGCGAGTACACTCCGGTCCTGGTGGCCGGCCGAGCGGGCGCCGAGGCGGTCGACCTGGGAACGCGGGGCTGTTTCGGGGACCTGGGAGCCACCGTCGCCGAGGTGCTCGGCGTGGCGACCGAAGGACTGGCGGGGGAGAGCTTCGCCGGTCTCCTGGGACGGTAGGAGCTCCGAGGGCCGAGCGCGGGGGTCGGACAGCGTGCGCAACATCCTGGACACGGCGTACTTCGCCGTGGGGATCCTGATCGCGGTGGACCTGCACGAGTTCGCGCATGCCTGGCTGGCGGTCCGTCTGGGCGACCAGACGCCTCGCGCGATGGGCAGGCTGACGCTCAATCCGAAGGCTCTCATCGACCCGTTCGGCACCCTGGTCCTGCCCGCCATCCTGCTGCTGCCGGTCCTGCTGGCCGGCCGGCTGGTGATCCCGTTCGCCTACGCCAAGCAGATGCCCCTCAACCCCTGGAACCTCCGCCGCAGGGAGGCGGACGCCGTCTGGGTCGCCGTCGCCGGCATCGTGGCGAACGTGGTGCTGGCGTTCGTGTTCGGCGCTCTCCTGCGCGTGGTGCGAAGCGGCGAGGTCGCGATCTTCCTGGTCCGGTGCCTCCAGGTGAACGTGGCCATGGCGGCGTTCCACATCGTGCCGATCCCCGGGCTGGACGGCGGCCGCGTGGTCGCGCGATACCTCCCCCCGAAGCCCAAGGAGGTCTTCCTCAACCTCGAGCAGTACCTCGCGCTGTTCATGCTGGTGGTGTTCTTCATCTTCGCGGGGCCGATCCTGAGCTTCGTCTCGGCCATCGGGAACGGGATCTGCAACCTGGCCGCGGGGTTTCCCTGTCTCTGAGGGTCTTTCCGCGGGCCGAGCGGAGATGATTGAAGGGCCCCGGTGGCGTCGATAGCATGGCGCCCATCGACTCGAGCGAGCTTTGCGTGCCGGCTCCGGGGCCCCGGCAGGGCCCTTCCTTCTGCTCCCCGCCACGACCGTGACCGATACCGCGTCCCCGGACCAGGAGTTCCTGGTCGAGCTGCCGGTCTTCTCCGGACCATTCCGCCTGCTGGCGGAGCTGATCCTCGACCAGCGGATGGACGTGTGCGACGTGCCCGTGGCCACCCTGACCGACGCGTTCCTGCAGCGGGGCACCGAGGAGATGAGCGGGTGGTCGCTGGAGGAATCGACGTGGTTCCTGGCCGTGTGCGCCGTGATGCTCGAGATGAAGGTCGGACGGCTCATGCCCCGCCCGCCCGTGGAGTCCGAGGAGGACCTCCTGGGCGGCGCCTCGCCGGACCTGCTGTACGCCAGGACGATCGAGCTGGCGGCCTTCCGGGTGGCCGCGGGACGATCAGCGACCGGATCGCCGAGGCGTCCCTGATGGTCCCGCGCATGGCCGGGCCCGCCGGCCGAGTTCGCGCACCTGTATCCGGACGTGCTGGCTCGGGTCTCGGCGGGGGACCTGGGTGCCCTGGCGGAGGTCCTGCTGGCCCCGCCGCCGGCCGTCGACCTGTCCCACGTCACTCCCATCCGGGCGACCGTGGAGGGGGCCCTGGAGACGCTCCGGCGCCGCCTGGCACAGATGAACGAGGCCCGGTTCCGCGACCTGCTGGACGATGGCCCCGATCGCATCGATGTGGTGGTTCGGTTCCTGGCCATCCTCGAGCTTCACCGTCAAGGAGAGGTTGAGCTCAAGCAGGCCGAGCGGTTCGGCGAAATCGAGATCCACTGGCAGGAGGCTCAGGTTGACGCTCAGCATTCGAACCTGGAGTCTCACGGGTGGGACGAGCCCAGAGGAGAGCTGAAGGCACATGGTGAGCTGCGAGATGACGTCCGGCACGGAGACCAGGCGCGCGCTCGAGGCGATCCTGTTCCTCGCCGACGAGCCGCAGTCGGCCGCGGCGCTGGCGCAGGTGGTCGAGGAGCCTCGTCGCGAGGTCGAGCTGCTGCTGGGGGATCTGGCCCGGGAGTACGAGGGACGCGGCTCCGGTCTCACGCTCAAGGAGGTGGCCGGAGGCTGGCGGCTCTACACCAGCCCCGACGTCGCGGCGTGGGTGGAGCGGTTCGTCCTGTCCTCGCGACATGCCAGGCTCACCAAGGCGGCCCTGGAGACGCTGGCCATCATCGCGTACAAGCAGCCCGTCACCCGGCATCAGATCGGGAGCATCCGGGGCGTGAACGTCGACGGGGTGCTCCGGGCCCTGCAGGATCGGGGCTGGTGGAGGAGGTCGGCCGCGACGACGCGCCGGGCAGGGCCGCCCTGTACGGGACGACGCGTCGAGTTCCTCGAACGCCTCGGCCTCGCGTCGCTCGCCGATCTCCCGCCCATCGCGCCCTGCTGGTCGAGTCCGATGCCGGGGCGAGTGACGGCGCCGGACCCCGCTGAGCCCGAGCGGCTGCAGCGATCGCTCGCCCGAGCCGGATTCGGCTCGCGGCGCGCCTGCGAGGACCTCATCCGCGAAGGCCGCGTCCGGGTCGACGGCCGCATCGCGGTGCTGGGCGACCGGGCCGATCCACGCAAGAGCCAGATCACTGTGGACGGCGTGCCTGCGGCAGCCGATCCCTCCCTTCGCTACTACGCGCTGCACAAGCCGCCGGGCGTGACCACGACGCTGAACGATCCCCACGCGCGCCGGACGATGCACCGAGTTCCTGCCCGCCGGCCCCCGGCTCTTCCCGGTCGGACGCCTCGACCGTGACTCCGAGGGCCTGCTTCTGCTCACCAACGACGGACGTCTGGCCAATCGGGTGCAGCACCCGCGATTCGGCATCGAGAAGGAGTACCTGGCGGAGGTGACCGGGCGTCCCGGACGAGGGGTTCCGGCCCGGCTGACCGCCGGAGTGGAGTTGGACGACGGGCCGGCCCGGGCCGTCGCGGCGACGCTGGTGGGCACCCGCGAGGGCCGGTCCGCCATCCGGCTCGTCATGGTCGAGGGGCGCAAGCGGGAGGTGCGCCGGATGATGGAGGTCGTCGGTCATCCCGTCGTCCGGCTGGTGCGCACCAGGATCGGACCGCTGCGTCTCGGAGGGCTTCGTCCCGGACAGGTCAGGAGCCTCTCGGTCGAGGAAGTCCGCGCACTGTTCGAAGCCTCGAAGCCCTCGCGCAGAAGCCGCGCATGAGGGTGGCCTGAGTACTTGGCTGGAGTGGAGGTCGAGAGTTCGACAGCCACCTCATCTACCTCGTATTTCATGTGAAACCCTCAACGTGGCGAACCCTCGACGTGAGGTCTCGGGCCTGGATGAGAAGCTGTGAGCCGACATGACCACCTCCGAGCGAGCTCGCGCCATCGTGATCGCCATCGACGGCCCTGCCGGAGCGGGGAAGAGCACGCTCGCTCGTGATCTCGCCGCCGAGCTCGACGTCGGCTACGTGAACACGGGGCTCATGTACCGAGCGGTGGCCGAGGCGGCCCTTCGCCTGGGCATCGACCCGGACGACGAGGAGGCGCTGGAGCGCGCGGCCTCGTCCATCCGGTTCGACCTCGACGACGGTCACCCCGCCGCCCTCCTGGTGGACGGGCAACCGCCGGGGCCGGCGCTCGAGTCCGCGGGGGTGGAGGACACGGTCTCGCTCGTGTCGAGGCACCCCGACGTGCGGGCGGTCCTCCGCGCGCGCGCAGCGGACGCTCGGCGAGCGCGGCGCGGTCATGGAGGGTCGGGACATCGCGACCGTCGTGTTCCCCGATGCCCCGGTGAAGGTCTTCGTGACGGCGTCGCCGGAGGTCCGAGCCGCACGCCGTCGGCGGGAGCGCGGGGACGCGGAGGCGGGAGACGCCATCGAACGACGCGACCACCTCGATGCCCGGACGAATCCGCTCCGCCCCGCGGAGGGGGCGATCGTGATCGACTCGACGGACCTGTCGGCGCTCGAGGTCCTGCGCCGCGCCCTCGAGGCCGTCGACCGCGCCCGTCCCGACGTGCGAGGCGGCTCGTGAGCGATCCAGCCGGCGAGGCGTCGGTCGGTCCTCTGGTGGCGCTGGTGGGCCGTCAGAACGTCGGGAAGTCCACCCTGGCGAACCGGCTCGTCGGCCGCCGCGCGGCGATCGCCCACGAGTCTCCCGGCGTCACGAGGGATCGAGTCGAGCTCGAGGTGTCGTGGCGAGCCAGGAGCTTCCGGCTCGTGGACACGGGCGGCTTCGTGGCCCGCGCCCGTGGCATGGACGCCTCGGTGACGGCTCAGGCGGCCCGCGCCGCGGAGTCGGCGAGACCTCGTCCTGCTGGTCGTGGACGCGGTCACCGGTGTGCAGGAGGAGGATGCCTCGCTGGCGCGGTCGCTGCTGCGCTCGGGCTCGCCGGTGCTGGTCGTCGCCAACAAGGTGGACGGCGACCGGCAGGAGCCGGCCGCGGCCGAGTTCTACGCCCTGGGTCTGGGCGAGCCCATGGCCGTCTCGGCCCTGCACGGCCGCGGAACCGGTGAGCTCCTGGACCGCATCCTCGACCTGATACCCGACCAGATTCAGCCTCGACCTCAGGATGAGGCTGTCTTCGCCCTCGTGGGGAGACCGAACGTCGGGAAGTCGTCGCTCTTCAACCACCTCGTGGGGGAGGATCGAGCCGTCGTCCACGACCTTCCGGGCACCACCCGGGACGCGGTGGACACGGTCGTGACCCTGGACGGACACCGCCTGCGATTCGTCGACACGGCGGGGTTCCGCAGGCCGCTGCGCACCAAGGGCGTGGAGTACTACGGGTTGTTGCGGGCGGAGCAGGCGATCCTGGCCGCGCACGTCGTCCTGCTGGTGATCGACGCGGTCGAGGGGGTCACGGGCGAGGACCTGCGCATCGCGGCCCGGGTCCGCGATGCGGGCCGCGGACTCGCGGTGGTGCTCAACAAGTGGGACCTGATCCCCTCGGGGGATCGCGCGGAACGCTTCGAGCGGCTGGCCGAGGAGATCCGGGTCATCCCCGGAGCCCAGGTGCTCCGGACGTCGGCGCTCACCGGATCGGGCGTCGGACGCCTGGCCGGCGTGCTCCTCGCGGCCCACGAGCGGTGGGGACGACGCATCCCGACATCGGAGGTCAACCGAGTGCTCGAGCAGGCGACCGCGGCGCACCCGCCGCCGCAGGGGGCCGGCCGGATCCGCTACGGCACCCAGGTCACGGCCGGGCCGCCCACGTTCGTGCTCTTCGGCGCCGCCCGTGTGATCCCGTCCTACGAGCGGTATCTGGAGAACACACTCCGGGAGGCCTTCGGCTTCCAGGGGATCCCGGTGCGGCTGCGGCTGCGGGGTCGCCGTCCGTCTCCGCGCCGCGGTCGCGACTGAAGGGCTCCCGTACCGGGCGGGCGGCGCGGGCGCCAACCGCCTACACTCCCTCCAACGGGCCGTGGCGCAGCTTGGCAGCGCGTCTGACTGGGGGTCAGAAGGTCGTGGGTTCAAATCCCGCCGGCCCGACCAGCACCCTGACGGCGTAGGCGTACCCTCATCTGGTGTTCGAGCGATTCACCGATCGCGCGCGCCGCGTCGTCGTCCTGGCACAGGAAGAGGCCAGGGAGCTCAACCACAACTACATCGGGACCGAGCATCTGCTGCTCGGCATCGTCCGCGACGGCGAGGGGGTGGGGGCGATGGCGCTGCAGGCGCTCGGCGTCTCGCTCGGCGACGTGCGCCGGCAGGTCATCGAGATCGTCGGCGTCGGCTCGCAGACGCCGTCGGGACACGTCCCGTTCACGCCCCGCGGCAAGAAGGTCCTGGAGCTCGCGCTCCGCGAGGCGCTGCAGATGGGCCACGACTACATCGGGACCGAGCACATCGTGCTGGGCCTGGTGCGCGAGGAGGAGGGCGTGGCCGCCCAGGTTCTGGTGCAACAGGGGCTCACGCTGGAGGCGGTCCGCGAGCAGGTCCTGCGGCAGCTCTCGGAGATCTCCGGTGAGCAGGTCGAGGCCGCCGCCCAGGAGCCGCATCCCATGCCCCCCGGCTTCGGAGCGGGGGGATGGGTCCCGGGACGCCGCCCGATGTGGTGGTCGCATCGCCGGCGGCGCGGCACCTCGGGGCGCCATCCCGTGTGTCTCGGCTGCGGCGCCCCACTGACCGAGACGGCGGCGTATCGAACGCACTCAGTGCAGCAGCAGGACGGCGATGGAGTGCTGGAGGTCGTGTTCGTGTTCTGCACGGCCTGCGGAGCGACGATCGCCAGCGCAGGTCCCGCGGGACCTCCCGGGAGGACGACCGGAGCCGACGGGTGAGCAAGGACCCGCTCGATCGAATCGTCACCAGTCCCGAACGCGCTCTCGGCCATTCGGATCGCCATGATCCCGGTCTTCGTGGCCTCCTGCTGCGAACGACGGCACCGAGGCTGCGGGACTCCTGCTCTTCGGCGCGATGCTGGCGACCGACTGGGTGGACGGCTACATCGCGCGGCGGACCCAACAGGTGTCGAACCTGGGGAAGCTCCTCGATCCCGTGGCCGACCGTCTGGCCATCGCCGCCGGTCTGATCGCGCTGATGGTGCGGGGAGCCGTCCCGGTCTGGGCGGGTCTCCTGGTGATCCTGCGCGACCTCGCCGTGCTGATCGTCGGCGGGTTCCTGGCCACGCGTTCCAGGGTACGGATCGACGTGCGATGGATCGGCAAGGCGGCGACGATGGCGCTCATGATCGGCATCCCCATGATCGCGTGGGCCAACTTCGACCTGTGGGCGGAGGCTGCGGCCCGCGTGGTCGGCTGGACCCTGTACGCGGTCGGGATCGTGCTCTACTACGCCGCCGCCGTGCAGTACGCGCAGGACGCCCGGAAGGCCCTCGCCGCCCGCTCGGTATGATGACGCGGCCATGAAGGCCGTTGTCATGGCGGGGGGACAAGGCACCAGGCTTCGCCCGCTCACCAGCAATCAGCCCAAGCCGATGCTGCCCATCGTCGGCAAGCCCATGATGCAGCACATCCTGGCGCTGGCCCGACGGCACGGGATCACCGAGGTCGTGACCACCGTCCAGTTCCTGGCGAGCGTCATCCGGAACTACTTCGGGGACGGCTCGGACCTGGGCATCGAGCTCTCCTACGTCACCGAGCAGGAGCCCCTGGGCACGGCCGGGAGCGTCAAGAACGCGGAGGCCCTGCTGGACGACCGGTTCGTGGTCCTGTCCGGCGACTCGCTCACGGACATCGACCTGACCCAGCTGGTGGAGTTCCACGAGAAGAACGGGGCGGCGGTCACGGTCACCCTGAAGCGGGTGGAGAACCCTCTGGACTTCGGAATCGTCATCACGGACGAGGACGGACGCGTCGAGCGCTTCCTGGAGAAGCCCGGCTGGGGCGAGGTCTTCAGCGACACGATCAACACCGGCATCTACGTGGTGGAGCGGGAGGTCCTCGACCACGTGCCCCAGGGCGAGGAGTTCGACTTCTCGACGGACCTCTTCCCGCTGCTCCTGGACAAAGGCCTCCCGATGTTCGGGTACGTCACCGACCGGCACTGGACGGACGTGGGCAACCTCGAGGCGTACCTTCGAGCGCACTGGGAGGTTCTCGACCGTCAAGTGGAGGTCGAGATCGAGGGCTTCGAGGTGAGCGACGGCGTGTGGCTGGGGACGGGCGCCGAGTTGAGCCCCGACGCGCACGTCTCGGGCCCGGCGTTCATCGGCGAGAACAGCCGGATCGAGGCCGGAGCCCAGATCTTCGACCACACGGTTCTGGGGCGCAGCGTCGTGGTGAACGCCGGCGCGAGCCTCCAGCGAAGCGTGGTGCACGACGGCGCCTACGTCGGCGGGAACTCCAGCCTGCGCGGCAGCGTGCTGGGCAAGAACTCGGACGTGAAGTCCGGGGCGCGCCTGGAGGAGGGCGTCGTCGTGGCCGACGAGTGCTACGTGGGTGAGGGTGCGCTCCTCAACCCTCACGTAAAGGTCTACCCCTTCAAGGTCGTCGACCCGGGCGCGATCGTCTCCGAGTCGATCGTCTGGCAGTCGGGCGGAGCCCGCCATCTGTTCGGTGAGCGCGGCGTCGCCGGCGTGATGAACGTCGACGTTACACCGGAGCTGGCGCTGCGGCTGGCCGTGGCCTACGGCGGGATGCTCCCGAAGCGATCGATCGTGGCCACGTGCCGCGACTCGTCCCGTACGGCACGGATCGTGAAACGGGCGATGATCGCCGGGGCCAACTCGCTCCGGCATCGACTGCAACGACCTCGAGCTGGTCCCGATCCCCGTGGCGCGCTTCTACGCCCGATCCACTCGGGCGCTCGGGGGGTTCGCCGTGCGGTCCTCGGCAGGGGACGGCGCCTCGATCGAGATCCAGTTCTTCGACGAGCGGGGCCTCGACCTCGACGCCGCCACCGAGCGACGCCTGGAGCGCGCGTACTACCGGGACGACCTGCGCCGCGCCTTCCAGGCGGACATCGGGGAGCTGTCGTTCCCGGCCCGAGGCCGGGAGTTCTACGTCCGGGCCGTCTTGGACTCCGTGGACACCGATGTGATCCGGGAGCGCGCCCCCAAGGTGGTCGTGGACTACGCGTACGGCGCCGCCTCGGTGACGGGACCGCAGATCCTCGGACGGCTGGGGGGCGATGTCCTGGCCGCGAACGCCGTTATCGACGAGGACCGCGCAGTGCTCTCCCGAGAGCACATCGACGACCACGTGCAGCAGCTGGCCCGGCTGGTCCGCTCGAGCGGGGCAGAGGTGGGCGCCCTGATCGACCCCGTCGGCGAGAAGCTCTGCCTGGTGGACGGGAGCGGGCGGGTCCTCTCTCCGGAGCTCCAGGTGCTGGCGTTCGTGGGCCTCGTCTCCGCGTGCGAGCCGGGAAGCCGGATCGCTCTTCCGGTGTCCACGAGTCGCGTGGCCGAGCTCCTGGTGTCCGCGCGGCGGCGGCGAGATCCTGTGGACGGGCACCTCGTCGGCTGCCCTGATGCAGGCCGCCGACGAGGAGGACGTGGCCTTCGCCGCCTCGGAGGACGGCGTGATCTTCCCCCGCTTCATGCCGGCCTTCGACGCGGTCGTCGCGCTGGGCAAGCTGCTGGAGCTGACGGCCCGCCTGGACCGCCGGCTGGAGAACGTCGTCGAAGAGCTTCCCGCGGTGCATCTGGTCCGGCGGGACATCCCGACACCCTGGGAGGCCAAGGGGACCGTCATGCGGCGGGTGATCGAGTGGGCACAGGCCGGCGGGGGCGACATCATGACCATCGACGGGGTGAAGTTCTATCGGGGAGAGGACTGGGTGCTCGTGGTGCCGCACCCGGAGGAGCCGCTCGTCAGGGTGTGGGCGGAAGCCGGATCGGAGGCGGGCGCCGAGGCGCTGATCGTCGAGACGGCGGCGTTCGTGGAGGAAGCCAGATCGTGAGCGGCCGACGCGCCGCCGGACGAGAAGGGAAGAGCGCGGGATGAACGTCCCGGAGGACCTCAAGTACACGAAAGAGCACGAGTGGGTGCGCGTGGAGGGCGAGCGGTTGACGGTGGGCATCACCGACTTCGCGCAGGACGCGCTGGGCGACGTCGTCTACGTGGATGTGCCCGAGACGGGAACACAGGTGCGGGCGGGGGAGCCCTTCGGTGAAGTCGAATCGACCAAGTCGGTGTCCGACGTCTACTCCCCGGTGTCCGGCACCGTGATCGAGCGGAACCCGGCGTTGACCGATGCTCCCGAGCTGGTCAACCGTGACCCGTACGGTGAGGGCTGGATGGTCGTCATCACCCCGACGGACGCGGCGGAGGTCGAGGGTCTCCTCGAGCCCGGGGCCTATCGCGAGTTGACCGAGACGGATGGCGGGGGCTCCTAGTCCGGGGAGTCCCTGAGCTGCAACGACGGGTCTGGGGTACCCTCTCGTACGTGGCCGCACGAACCTTCACCTTCCATTGACCTTCCCGCCGAATCGACTGTAGAGTTTGATGCGGTCCCAAGTCTCGACCTCACGAGTAGAACGAGGTCATCGGGAGGCTCAACGTGTTCTGTACCAGCTGTGGACATCGGAACCCGGAAGGCGCGCACTTCTGCGCGAACTGTGGCAGTTCACTTTCGGAAGACGCCACCATGAGCTTCAACCCTGTGGAGCAGGAAGAGGAAGTAGGGGATGACCCAGGTGCACCGTACGGTGACCTCGAGGTCGGTCAGGCTCTCCTTGTGGTGAAGCGTGGACCGAACGCCGGGTCGAGGTTCCTGATCGACAAGGAGGTCACCGACGCGGGGCGCTACCCGGAGAGCGACATCTTCCTGGACGACGTGACCGTGTCGCGTCGCCACGCGGAGATCCGGCGCGAGCGACGGTCACTTCTCGGTCCACGACTGCGGGCAGCCTGAACGGGACGTACGTGAACCTGCAGCGCGTCGAGGACACGGAGCTCGCCGACGGGCGACGAGCTCCAGATCGGAAAGTTCAAGCTGGCCTTCTTCATGGGGAGAGTGAACGTGGCGACGCGCAGCTACATGTCGATCGGCGAGGTCCTGGTCACGCTCAAGACCGAGTTCCCGGACATCACCATCTCGAAGATCCGGTTCCTGGAGGGCGAGGGGCTGATCGACCCCGAGCGCACCCCGTCCGGCTACCGGAAGTTCTACGAGGAGGACGTCGACCGGCTCCGGATGATCCTTCGGATGCAGCGCGACGAGTACCTCCCCCTGAAGGTCATCAAGGACCGACTGCTGCGCGCCGACGAGGAGCCGCTCGGCGCGGAGGCCGTCGAGGCGGCGAAGACGGCCGACGACGGCGACGAGGAGATCGCCGAGCCGCCGACCGGGCCTGCACATGTCGATCGACGAGCTCGCCTCGGCCACCGGGGTCGAGCGCGAGCGCATCCGGGAGCTCGAGTCGTTCCGGCATCCTCGGTTCGCACGGGATCGAACGGCGACAACGTACTACGACGGCGACGACTTCGTGGTGCTGTCCATCGTCCAGGAGTTCTTCAAGTTCGGGATCGAGCCGCGTCACCTCACGATGTACCGCCACTTCGCCGAGCGCGAGGCCACCTTCTTCGAGGGGATCGTCATGCCGGTGCTGCGGCAGCGCAATCCCGACGCGCGAGCGGACGGCGACCGAGAGCCTCACCGAACTGCCGGCGATCTCCCGAAAGCTGAAGCAGGCGCTGCTACGGTCGAACCTCCGCCAGTACCTGCAGGCCAGTAGGCGTCGGCATCGATCGAGGCCCGGTGCGTCGCCGAGCCCGCGCCGGCCGAGCCCGGCGCATCCAGTCGCGGCGTGGCCGCCGCGACCGCCGTCCTCATCGCCGCGACCGCCGGCGCGACGTCGACACCGTCCGCCGACCGCCCGTCGGCTCGAAGGGGTCGCCCTCACCGTTCCCGACCGTCCTCGAGACGCCGCGCCGGCACCGCGTCCTCCCGCGATCCGGTCGCGCCCGCCGATCCTGGAGGACACCCGAGACCGGCCAGGTCGTCTATGGAAGCGCTCCACCGACGCCGGCCGGCCGATCGCCAGCCTGACCAAGCTCATGACCGCCCTCGTGGTCGCTGGGACGCGGACCCGAGCTCGGAGGACCTGGTGACCGTATCGCCGAGGCCGCCGCGCTCACCGGCCGTCGACGCTCGGGCTGCAGGAGGGGGAGCGGCTCACCGTCCGCGACCTGCTCGACGGCGCTGCTGCTGTCCTCGGCCAACGACGCGGCGGTGGCCCTGGCCGAGCACGTCGTCGGGACGAGTCCGCGCCTTCGTCGCGCTGATGAACCGCCGCGCGGGCCGCGCTCGGGCATGCGCCGACACGCGGTTCGCCAGCCCGAACGGGCTGGACGACCGCGGGTACTCCACCGCGCGCGACCTCGCGACGCTCACGTCGAGTCGCGCTCGGACGCCGGCCTTCCGGATCGCTGGTCGCCACGAAGATGCGCCGACGTGGAGGGTCCGCCGGGCCGGACGGATCGCGGAGCTCCAGAACCGCAACGCGATGCTTGGCTGTACCGCGGGAGCGTTCGGGGTGCAAGACCGGGTTCACGCTCGCCGCGGGGGACTGTCTGGTCGCGACGGCGACTCGGCGACGGCCGGCACCTCGTCGCCGTGGTGCTGGGCGCCCCGACGCAGGGCGCGTCGTTCTCGCGACAGCGCGTCGCTGCTCAACTACGGCTTCACGCACTTCCGGCCGAGAGCGACCGTCGCCGTGCCCGGCGAGACCGAGGTGGGCGATCCGTCCTCCAGGGCGAGCCGGTCCTGGTGGCCGCCACCGAGAAGCTCACGGCGCTCGTCCGGTCGGACCGGCTGGACGAGGTCGGTCGACGTTCGTCCCGTCCGCCGGGGATCACCCTGCCGGTGCGCGGGGGCAGCGCGTCGGTTCGCTGGTGTTCCGAACCGGGAGGCCCGGCTCGGGTCCGTCCCGACGATCGCCTCCGGGTCCGTCGGCGCGCGCCGACCGTCCGGCCCGGCCCACGACCCCGACGGCCCCGCCGCCGGCCGCGCTCGCGCCGGCGTTCGACTGCGCGTTTCGCCTGCTGCAGGCCGCGGCGCGGTCGCCTGAGGGCTCCCTCCTATGATCCCGGGCGATGGCCGGCGACCGCGGGTGCTGTTCGCCGAGGACGCGATCCCGGTCGCGCGTGCGCGAGCTGGGCGAGGAGATCACCCGCGACTACGCGGGGCGGGCGCCGACGCTGATGCTCGGTGCTGAAGGGTGGGAGCGTCGTTCCTGGCCGACCTGATCCGGCTGCATCGACCTGCCCGCTGCGCGTGGACTTCATGTCGATCTCCACGTACGCGGCGCGAACGCCGACGCGGGTCAGCCGGCGTCGTCCGGATCCTGAAGGACCTCGACGACGACATCGGGGGCCGGGACGTGATCGTGGTCGAGGACATCATCGACACGGGCCTGACGCTGTCGTACCTGCTGACGGCGCTGCGGGCCCGCGAGCCGGCCTCGTTGGAGGTGTGCACGCTGCTCGACCGCAGCGGTCGCGCCGCATCCCCGCCCTCGAGATCCGGTACCGGGGCTTCGAGTGTCCGGACGTGTTCGTCGTCGGCTACGGGCTGGACCTCGGACGAGCGGTACCGGAACCTTCCGTACATCGTCGCCGTGGACCGGGCAGTCGCCAGCGCGGAGGATCCGGACGCCCTGCTGACCAGTTCCTCGCCGCGGCGGGTTCCTCGACGCCGGCGGCGCGAGCTGACCGGTCGGCCCCGGCGGCACGCGCCGGTGGCGCTCGGTTGCCTCACCCGTACGGGTGGGTACAGGCAGACCGCCATGATCGAGCTGAACCTGGTCGGCGTCCGCGTCGAACTGCCCACCAATCAGCCGATCGTGCTGCTCAAGGAGCGCGAGGGGCAACGCTACCTGCCCATCTGGATCGGTCAGACCGAGGCGCAGGCGATCGCGCTCGCGCTGCAGGGCATCGCCACCCCGCGGCCGCTGACCCACGACCTCATGAAGAGCCTGCTCGACGAGCTCGGCGTCGCACGTCGACCGCATCGTCATCACCGAGCTCCGCGACGGCATCTTCTACGCCGTCGATCCAGCTGTCCCGGAACGGCTCGAGCTTCGAGGTCTCGTCCCGGCCGAGCGACGCGATCGCCCTGGCCGTCCGGACCAGCCGTCCCGATCTTCGCCAGCGAGGAGGTGCTGGCCGAGGCGGCGATCGACGTCCCGAGGGCGACGAGGACGAGCAGGAGGTCGAGCAGTTCCGCGAGTTCCTCGAGCAGGTCAACCCCGAGGACTTCGCCTGAGCGCCGGCACGCGGCCCGACCAGCGGCTCGCGCGGCGTCGGAAAGCCGTCGGTGCCGCGACGGTGGTTGACAGAACCCCTGCGGTGGTAGCCTTCGCCACGCCGACGCGTAATTACGGAGCTGTGATGCCGAGATCAGAACGGCTACCGGGTACCCGAGGTCTGCAAGGTCGTCGGGATCTCCTACCGCCAGCTGGACTACTGGGCGCGCACCGAGTTGGTCACTCCGAGCATCCGCGAGGCGGGAGGCTCGGGGACGCAGCGGCTGTACTCGTTCCAGGACCTGGTCCATGCTCCGCGTGATCAAGAAGCTCCTCGACACCGGCGTCTCGCTGCAGCAGATCCGCAAGGCCATCGACTACCTGCGGGAGCACCTCGAAGGCACGAGCCGACGGGCGTCACGCTGATGTCGGACGGCCACCGCATCTACGCGGCGCAGTCGCCCGAGGACATCATCGACCTCCTGCAGCGGGGACAGGGCGTGTTCGCCATCGCCCTCGATCGGGTCCGGGACGACCTTGACCGAGTCGCTCCGCCAGGGCGGGGCGCCCAGGCACAGGCCTGCACGCTCGCCGCCGCCGAGGCGACGCGGGAGGCCGTTGAGCCGCAAGCCCGGAGCCGCACACCGACACGCCCGACCCGCTGTCCGAGCGACGTTGGTCGCAGCTTCGCCCACGCCAGCGAGCGCCAGTTCGCCCGGCTGCTCGACTTCTACCAGATCGAGTGGCAGTACGAGCCGCGGTCGTTCGACCTCGAGTGCGACCGCGACGGCAACGTGATCCAGCGGTTCACGCCCGACTTCTACCTGCCCGTGTACGACCTCTACATCGAGATCACCACGCTGAACCAGAAGCTGGTCACCAGGAAGAACCGGAAGGTCCGCCGGCTCCGCGAGCTGTACCCGGACGTCCAGTGCAAGGTCTTCTACCAGCGCGACTACCTGTCCCTGGTGACGAAGTACGGGCTGGACAACACGAAGGCTTCCTGAACCGCCACTCAGGTCCTTCGCGCCGGCCCTCGCTACACTCTCTCCTCGGAATGCGGTTCGCCCCGCACACCGACGAGGACGTCCAGGAGATGCTCGCCGCCTGCGGCCTCGGACTCCATCGACGACCTGTTCGCGCACCTGCCGCGCCGGCGTGGTCGGCTCGGCCGCGACCTGGACATCCCCGAGGGGCTGTCCGAGCTGGACCTCGTCCGCGGAGATGCGCCGGGCTGGCCGCCCGGAACCGGCACGCCGACGACCTGTCTGCTTCGCCGGCGGGGGAGCCTACGACCACTACGTCCCGGCGGTCGTGTGGGCGCTGGCCGGCCGCTCCGAGCTCTACACGTCGTACACGCCGTACCAGCCCGAGGTGTCCCAGGGCGTGCTGCAGGCGCTGTTCGAGTACCAGTCGATGGTCTGCGATCTGACCGGCGCTGGAGGTGTCGAACGCGTCGCTCTACGACGGGGCCACCGCGCTGGTCGAGGCCGTGCACATGGCCCTGCGCCGCCACGCGGCGCGGTCGCGGGTGCTGCGTGTCCGAGGCGGTCGATCCGCGGTACTGGGAGGCGCTCGAGACGATACGGGCGCGGCGCGGGCTACCAGCCCGAGACCTCTCGGCGCCGCGACGGCCTGACGTCGGTGCCCGACCGCGGTCGACGACGACGTCGCCGCGGTCGTCGTCCAGCACCCGAACGTGTTCGGGAACCTCGAGCCGGCGCGCGAGCTGTTCGCCGCCGCGACGCGGCCGGGGCCCGCTCGATCCAGGTGTTCGACCCGCTGTCGCTCGGCGTGCTGGCGCCGCCGGGCGAGCTGGGGGCCGACATCGCGGTCGCGGAGGGCCAGGGGCTGGGCAACCACCTCGGCTACGGCGGCCCGTACCTGGGCATCGTCGCGGCGCGGCATGACAGGACGTCCGTCGCATGCCCGGGCGCATCGTCGGGCGAGACGATCGACGTGGACGGGCCGGCCCGGCTACGTGCTGACGCTGCAGGCGCGCGAACAGCACATCCGGCGCGAGAAGGCGACGTCGAACATCTGCACGAACCAGACGCTGATGGCGGTGGCGGCCACGGTCTACCTCGCGTGGCTCGGGCCCCGAGGGGCTCGGCGGAGCTCGGCCGGCAGTGCGCGGCGAAGGCGCGGTACGCCGCGAACCGGCTCGAGGCTCCGCGTCGGGCGTGCGGCTGGCGCATGCCCGACGCCGCGTTCTTCAAGGAGTTCGCGGCTGCGGACCGCTCGGCCGATCCGCGGGACGTCCAGCGCGACGTGCTGTCGACGCGGATTCCTGGTCGGGCCGATCATCCGCGACGCCGAGGGCGACGTCCTGCTGGTCGCGGTGACGGAGCGCCGCACCCGCGAGGAGATCGACGACTGGCGAAGGCGTTCGAGGAGGTGGCCTCGGGTGAGGGGCCGCGGCGCGACGCACGGGAGCCGAGATGGTGACCGGCGCTCCGGTTCGCAGGGGCGGACCGCCGGTGCCCGCGACGCTGCGCGACCTGTCGCCGGCCGGGCCGGCGGGCGTCGACGCTCCCGGACGCTCGACGTGCCCGAGGCGGCCGTGCCGGCCGAGCACGCGCGCGCCGAGACCCCGGCGGCCTGCCCGAGGTCGCCGAGCGCGACGTGGTGCGCCACTTCACGCGGCTGTCGCAGTTCAACTACGGCGTGGACACCGGCTTCTACCCGCTCGGGCTCGTGCTCGATGAAGTACAACCCGAAGGTGGCCGAGACCGGTCGCCGCGCTGCCCGGGTTCCAGCGGCTGCATCCGCACCAGCCCGACGAGATCGTCGCAGGGCGCGCTCGAGCTCCTGTGGCGGCTCGAGCGCGCGCTCTGCGAGATCACCGGGATGGCACCGGGCCACGCTGCAGCCGCCGGCGGGCGCGTCGGGCGAGCTGACCGGCCTGCTGATCATGCGCGCGTTCCACACGAAGCAGGGCGACCCGCGGTCGACGGTCCTCATCCCGGACTCGGCGCACGGCACGAACCCGGCCAGCGTCACGCTCTCGGGCTACCGCGCGGTCCAGGTCCCCTCGGACGCCCGCGGCCTGGTCGACCTCGACGCGCTGGAGCGGGCTGGTCGGGCGACGACGTCGCCGGCTTCATGCTGACCAACCCGAACACGCTCGGCCTGTTCGAGGTGGACATCCAGCGGATCGCCGAGATCGCTGCACGGCGTCGGCGCGCTGGTGTACTACGACGGCGCGAACCTCAACGCCATCATCGGCCGGGTCCGCCCCGGCGACATGGGCTTCGACATCGTGCACATGAACACGCACAAGACGTTCGCCACGCCGCACGGTGGGGGAGGGCCGGGCGCCGGGCCGGTCGCGGTGGTCGAGCGCGCTCGAGCCGTTCCTGCCCGCGCCGGTGGTCGCGCATCGACGACCGACGGCGGCCGGCTTCGCTGGGACCACGACCGACCGGACTCGATCGGCCGCGTGCACGGGTTCTACGGGAACTTCGGCATCCTGGTCCGGGCGTTCGCGTACGTGTTCGGCCACGGCCACGACGGGCTGAAGGCGGTGGGCGGAGCGGGCGGTGCTGAACGCCAACTACCTGGCGTCGCTGGTCACGCAGGCGTACCCGCTGGCCTACCAGCGGCCGACCGATGCACGAGTTCGTGGCCACGGCCAAGCCGCTCAAGACAGCACGGCGTCCGGGCCATGGACGTCGCCAAGCGGCTGATCGACCTCGGGTTCCACCCGTCCACGGTGTACTTCCCGCTGATGGTCGACGAGGCGATGATGGTCGAGCCGACCGAGACCGAGTCGAAGGAGACGCTCGACGCGTTCGCCGAGGCGCTGCTCCAGGTGGCCCGGGAGGCGGAGGAGGACCCGGACCTGCTGCACGAGGCGCCGGTCACCACCCCGGTCCGCCGGCTCGACGAGGCCAAGGCCGCCCGCGAGCTGAAGCTGCGCTGGGAGTCGTCGTAAGGCGACCTGACGATCAGACGGGGGAGCCGGCCTCGACCGCGTCGATGGCCGCCTGGACGTCCTCCTCGCTGGGGGCGACCCCGGGCTCGTCGGTGATCCACACGGAGCGGACGATGCCGTCGGTCCCCACCCCGATCACCCCGCGTTTCGCCGTGTGCCGGAGACCGGCCATCTTGTCCGCGGGGTAGGTGCCGACGTACGCCTCGCTGACGGTGTGCTCGTAGTCGGCGAGGATCGGCACCCCGAAGTGGTACTCGCGCTCCCACTGGTGGATGAGCCACGGATAGTGCCCCGTCACCCCCCAGACCTGGACACCCTGCGCGCCGTACAGGTTCTCGGACCGGTCCCGGACCTCCTCCATCTGCGTCTGGCAGGTTCGGGTGAACGGGGCCGGAAAGAAGTGAAGGATGACCGGCCCCTCCCGGAGCGCCTCGCTGAGCCGGTAGGCGCGGTAGACGCCCGTGTCCGGATCCCGTTCTCCGAACAGCTCGAAGTCGGGCGCCGGGTCTCCAACCTTCACGGTCATGTGCGGACTCCTTGGTCTGGCCTCTTTGTCGCAGGGGGGTGTGGTGGCGGTCACTTTAGCGGGTGGGCAGGACAAGCCCGGGGGTGGTGCTCGCGCTCGTTCGACTTTCCATAATGCCCATTATCGGCGTTCACGAGAAAGGGAAAGGACGCCTTCACGGGGCGTCCGTTCCCGCCGCTAGACTCACCGGCCATGACGGACCCGAGTGAGGATTTCCCCCATCGCATGAGCGAGAGACTCACGCCGCAGCAGTTCCACGACGCCGACGGCGTCGAGGACTGGCGAGTCGTGACGAACGTCGCGCAGGCGCACTTCCGGACCGGGTCGTTCCCTGTTGGCGTCGCCCTGGTGGACGCCATCGGCACGCTCGCCGACGCCGCCGGCCATCTTCCCGAGGTCGACCTGCGGCCGGAGGGGGTCACCGTTCGCCTGACCACCTGGACCCCGGAGCACTTCTTCTGGCTGAGCGAGCGCGACGTCGATGGCCCGGAGGATCTCGGTGGCGGCCCGCGAGCTGGGCGTCCCCGCAGATCCGGCCGCCGTGCAGATCGTGCAGGTCACGATCGACGCCCTGGTCCACCCGGACGTGATGCCGTTCTGGCGCGCCGTGCTCGGCTACCGGGAGGTCGGCGACGAGGATCTGCTCGATCCCCGCGCCGAAGGGCCGGCGTTCTGGTTCCAGCAGATGGACGGGCGCGCACCGAGCGCAATCGGATCCACATCGACGTCTGGGTGCCCCACGACCAGGCCGAGGCGCGCGTCGCTGCGGCGATCGCCGCCGGGGGCCACCTCGTGTCCGACGATGGCGCGCCGACGTGGTGGACGCTGGCCGACGCCGAGGGCAACGAGGCGGACGTCGCCACCTGGTTGGGCCGCGACTGACGTCGTTCCCTCTAGGAGCGGCGTCCGGGCAGCCGGTCGCGGATGCCCCACCGGGCGACGTCCCACAAAGCCTCCACCACGATGGCGCGGGAGATCTTCGAGTGGCCGTGCTCGCGCTCCCGGAACGTGATGGGGACCTCCCCCAGCGTGTACCCCATGCGGGCGGCCCGGTACACGAGCTCGATCTGGAAGCCGTATCCCTGGGAGTGGAAGCCGGGTGCGACGAGCGCGGCCAGAACGTCCCGGCGATAGGCCCGGAACCCGCTCGTCGCGTCCTTGACGGGAAGGCGCAGCATGGCCCTCGCGTACGCGTTCCCTCCTTTGGAGAGCGCCACGCGCAACCGGCTCCAGTTCGAGACCTGTCCGCCGGGGATGTAGCGGCTTCCGATCGTCAGGTCGTACGCGGCCGAGCCGCCGATGACGGCGGGCAGGTCCTCGGGCCGGTGCGAGAGGTCGGCGTCCATCTCGACGACGACGTCGTATCCGTCCTCTAGGGCGATGTGGAACCCCTCGAGGTACGCCGACGACAGCCCGCGCTTGCCGGTTCGATGCAGCACGCGGACGCGGGAGTCGGCCGCGGCCAGCTGGTCGGCGATCGCGCCGGTCCCGTCCGGCGAACCGTCGTCCACGACGAGGGCGTGCACGGAGGCCCCGGCCGCCAGTGCGCCTCGGACGACGGTCTCGATCGTTGGGCGCTCGTTGTACGTGGGGATGATGACCAGGACGCGAGGCTCGGCCCCGCCGGCGATCGGCGCATGGACCGCGCCTGCGGTCTCCCCCGGCGGGGGATCGGTCCCCGTCCCGCCGCCGGCCGCGCGCAGGCGCCGCTCCCCCACCCCGCGAACGACGGCGAGGCCCAGCAGCACGATCACGGCCGCGAGACACGCGAACGGGAACCAGTCACCGAACCGCACGTACAGGGTCTCCCCCGTCGCGGTGGGGACGTCCGCCCGCAGGATCGCGGGCACGAACAGACCCGTATGGCGCACGACCTGCCCGTGCGGGTTGACGACGGCGCTCTCCCCCGACACGGCCGCCTGCACGATCCAGCGGCCGGTCTCCACGGCACGCAGCTGGCTCATCACCACGTGCTCGCGGGACGCGGGCGATTCCAGGTAGGACGAGTCGTTGGTGGTCACCACCACCAGCGCGGCCCCCGCGCCGACGAACTGCCGGAACAGGTTGGGGAACGTGTTCTCGAAGCAGATCGGCGTCCCCACGAGCGTCCCGTTCACATCGAAGGCGTGGACGCGACTTCCCGGCGACAGCGTGGCCAGTCCGCCCCGGTACCGCTGGGTCCAGCCGAGCGCCGACCGCCACGGGATGTACTCGCCGAACGGCACCAGGTGGATCTTCGAGTATCGGTCCACGATCCGGCCGTCCGCCGAATACAGGAGCGCCTGGTTGAAGAAGGATCCCCTCGGCCCGGGAGCGATGGCGCCGACGATGGTCGGGGCCCCCACCGCGCGGATGGATGCGGAGACGGCTTCGCCCAGGACCCGGTCGCGCGCGGGGTCCGTCGCCAGCGCGTTCTCGGGCCACACGGCGAGGTCCGGCGGGTCCCCGGCCAGCGTCCGATTGAGGTCGATGTGGTTCAGCGCGACCTGGTCGCTCTGGAGGAGACGGTCCGAGACGATGGAACGGGGGACGTTGCCCTGGACGACGGCGACGTCGAGCGCGGGCCCGGACGCGCCGGCCACGGGGATCAGGGCCGGGAGCAGCGCCGCGGCGAGCGCACCGGCCACCAGCGCCGGCGCGCGGACGCGCGAGCCGCGGCCTGCGGGACGCCCGACCGCGGCCTCGAGCAGCAGCGCGTTCACCAGCACGACCACGAAGGTGACGCCCCAGACGCCGGTCGCCGTGGCGAGCGGCAGCGTGAAGCCGTTGCCGTGCTGCGTGTACCCCAGGCCGCCCCAGGTGAACCCGCCGATCGGCCACAGTCCCCGGATCCAGTCGATCGCCGTCCAGAGCGCAGCCAGCGCGAGGGCCGACCCGGCGGGGTGGTCCCGGTGGGTGACCAGCGGCGCAAGGGCGCCGAACGCGGCCGCGAAGAGCGCCTGGCTGACCACGAGCGGGAGCCACGCGATGGTCCCGAACGTCAGCAGCCAGTCCAGGAGCAGGCCGTAGTAGACGACGCCGAACGCGAAGCAGGCGCTCGCCGCCCGCAGCGAGCCGCCGCCCCGGAGCGCCCACAGCAGTGGGACCAGAGCCACGAACGCCAACGGGCCGAGGTCGGCGGGGGGGTTGGCCAGGATCAGCAGCAGTCCGGACAGCAGTGCCGCGGCCAGAGCCGTCGAGGTCCCGCCCGGGGCACCGGGCGGGCGGAAGGAGCGAAGGCTCAGGCGCAGTCTCGGCAGAGCATCCGCTTCTTGTCCGCGAGTTGGCTGCGGTGCTTGACCAGGTAACACTTCCGGCAGGTGAACTCGGTGGGTTGCTGGGGCACGACCTTAACCGAGAGCGTCTCGATTCGCTCGTCCCTGTCGAAGGCGAGCACGGACTCGTCGTCATCGTCCTCTCCCCCGGCCTCCTCGGGCCGGGTTGTGAGGATCTCGTCGAGGCTCGCCGGAGTCTCCTCGGCCGGCTCGGCGGCGGCGGCGGCCGGGGCGGGCTCCTCTTCGTCTTCGCTCTCTGCGAGGTCCTCCGGGAATTCCTCGTCCTCGCCCGGTTCCTCGTCCTGTTCTTCGTCTTCCACTGGTCCCTTCTTTCGGGGTCGCCAATCGGTGTCTGTCGGCCCCCCCGCGTTTGGTGCGGCATTGTACGCGCGGGAGGGGCCCGATGCGTGCTGCGGGGGGCTGAAACGGAGAAAGTCCGGGGAATGTTCCCGATGACGGGAAAAGGTGAGGACCCAAGAAACCTTTGGAACCGCGGCGCCGGGGCGCCGCGTTGTCTACTCGGCCTCTTGGGTCCTCGTGCCCGCGACCCGGGGGTCGCGAACGGCGTCACTCTAGGCCCGCCCCCTTCGCCGTGTCAACTCACGCGCCGCTGCGCGCGCCCGTGCGCACGATCGTGTCGCCCGTCGTCGCGTCCTTGTCCAGCACCACCAGATCCTCGATCGCTTCGCGCATGGCGCTCACGTGGCTCACGACGACGACGAGCCGATGCTCGGACTCGGCGACGAGACGCTCGATCCCTTCCATGGCCCGGTCGAGGTGATCGGGATCCAGGCTGCCGAATCCTTCGTCCAGGAAGAACGCGTCCATCCGACCGCCACCGCGCGCGACCATTTCGGCGAGCGCGAGGGCCAGGGCGAGCGACGCGAGGAACGTCTCGCCCCCGCTCAGGCTGTCGGCGCGGCGAGAGGTGCCGGCCGCGTTCAGGTCGAGCACCGCGAACTCGCCGTCGTCGCTGAAGCGGTACGAACCGTCGGTCAGATCCTGGAAGTGCTCGCTGCCGAGTGCGGACAGCTCGGCGCGTTCCTCTTCCAGCAGGAACCGCAGGAACGCCGACGGTCGGAGGTCCTCGCTGAGCCGTTCGGCCAGGTCGCGCCGCCGCTCGGCCTTCTTCACCCTGGTCGTGAGCGCCCGCTGCCCGGCGAGCACACGCTCGATCTCCTCGACCCGGGCGCGCGCCGTTCCGTGTTCGGTCGCGGCCTCGGTGACGGCGGCGGAGAACGAACGCCCCGACTCGACGCCGGCCTCGTGCACCAGCGCGTCGAGCGCAGCGGCGGCATCCCGCTCGGACGTCGCCGCCACGTCCCGCGCGGCGACGGACTCCTCGTGGATGGACACCAACCGCGCGCCCACGTCGGCGAAGGCCGCCCGCAACTGGTCGGCCGTCCGGCCGATGGCGCGGCTCTCGCCAAGCCGTCCCCAGACGCCGCTCAGTCGTGCGGCGACGTCGGCGGCCTCGTCGCGGATGCGGTCGGCGATGACGCGCGCGTCGTCGCGCGCGACGGCAGCCGTCCGGGCGGCCTGCTCGGCGTCCTGGAGCGTCTCGCGCGCCGTGACCATCGTCTTCCGGCGGCTCGAGAGCTCCTCGACGGGGTCGCCGGGCCCGAGCAGGTCCACCAGGAGAGCGTCCGTCCGCTCGAGTCCACGGGCGGCCTTCGCCAACGCGTCGGTCGCCGCCTTCGCGTCCCTGCGCGCCGCGGTCAGCGCGTCGCGCAGGGCCGTCGTTCGCGCCTGCCGCGCAGCCAGGCCGGCACGCGCGTCGTCCGCGGCGTTCCGTCGCTTGTCCTGGGCGGCACGCGCCCGCTCGAGCGCCCTGCCCGCCGTCTCGGCCTTCGTCCCGCGGGCCCCCCTGGGGACGACGGCGACCGGCTGGGCGCAGACGGGACAGGGCTCGCCGCGCGTCAGGCCCGTCCGCAGGGCGGCCGCCATGTCTCCGTGCCGAGCCTCCTCGAGCGCCGTCTCGGCCGCGGCAACCGTGATGCCCGCGGCGTCCAGGGCCTCGTCCGCCTCCGCGAGGGCCGCGCCCGCCGCCGTTTCGGCCGCGGCTCCCGCGTCCGCCCCGGCCTTGGCCTCGGCCACGCGGCCGTCCGCGGCCTCGACCCGGGTGCGGTGCTCCTCCACAGCCAGGAGCTGGTGGTCCCGCTGCGTGATCAATGTTCCGGCGCGCTCGAGCCGATCGCGCCCCCCGGCACGCTCCTCGGCCTCCTGCATCTCGCGTTCGGCCAGGACGCGGCGCTCCTCGGCTTCACGGGCGGCCTCGGCGATCCGCCGGCCGTCGTCCTCCGAAGCGGCCGCCTCCTCGGCGAGCCGGTCGATGTCGGCCACCGCCGGCAGCTCACGGGTCAACGATTCGATCTCGGAGAATCCGTTCGTCGGCCGCAGCGACCGCGTCCCGGCCGGCCGCGGCGACGCCGCTCAGTCGCTCGACCTCGGGGGCGACGGCCTCGAGGCCGAGCACCCGATCCCTCGCCGCCGCCTCGGCCTCCTTCGTGCCCGGGAGGCGTTCGCGTGCGTCGGCAATGCGGCCCATCTCGCCCGCGACGGCGTCCAGCTCGGCCCGTGCCGCTGCGAGCCGCCCCTTGGCGACCTCGTGCGCGCGATCGAGCCGCTCCAGGCCGAAGACGCCCTTGAGCACCTGGTCGCGGTCGGCGGGCCTGGCGTGGAGCAGTTCCGCGAATCGGTTCTGCGCCAGCAACACCGACCGGCAGAAGGTCTTGAAGTCCATCCCGAGCAGCGAGGTCACGCGCGCGGTGACGCCAGCCTCGCCCGCCACGGTCTCCAGGACCTCGGCGTCGGCCGAGTCGGAGGCAAGCCGCTCGAGCTGGTGCCCCGACTGACCCTTGCGGCGCAGCCCGCGCGCCGCGCGCCACACCTGCCCCTCCACCGAAAACCGAAGCTCGACGTGCCCCTGATCCAGCTGCTGGTGGATCAGCGACCGGGTGGCCGCCTCGAACGCGGGGGTCTTCCCGTACAGCGCGAACGCCACGGCGTCGAGGATGCTCGACTTGCCGCTGCCGATCGGCCCGACGATGCCGACGAGCCGGCGGTCCCGCCAGTCGAACGTGGTGCTGCCGCGGTACGAGCGGAAGCCCTCGACCGTCAGCTCAAGCGGTCGCATCGGCCGCCTCCGCCTCTTCCAGCACGTCCCGCAGCAGATCGAGCAGGTCGGGCGGCGGTTCCTCGTCGGGACGCTCGCGGCGGAAGAACGCGTCGTACAGCTCGGGCAGCGTGCGTCCCCGCCGCGTCTCCCGTACCGCGCGATCGGCCTCTCGGCGTCGGGGCCGGACGTGCACCAGGAACGGGAACGCGTCCCGGGCGCGCTGGCCGAGCGTCACATCCACGGCCGACGTGTCCACGGTCAGGTCGAGGTACACATCCCGAAGCTCGTCGGCGCGCGACTCGATCTCGGCCCACGTCCCGTCTGCGCGGACGAGCGGGCGCGGGCACTCGATGGGTATGGTCTCGGCCACCGCGAGGCGTCCCGGCACGGCGTCCACGATCACGACCCGCTTCTGCTCGCCCGCCTCACCGAAGTCGAGCGGCAGCAGCGAGCCCGCGTACTCCGCCGGCACCGGCGCCCCCGGAACCCGTTGCGGCGCATGGATATGGCCGAGCGCCACGTACTGAGGGCCGGCGGGGATGGCCTGGGGCGTTGCCGCGTACGCGTCCCCCATGTGGAGCTCGCGCTCGCCCCGGGGGCCGGCGCGGTCGACCTTGACGCCGTTCACCAGGAAGTGCGCGACCAGCAGCGGCACCTCGCCGGGACCGGTCGCGGCCGTCAGCGCGTCGTTGTACGCGGCACAGATCCGGGCGACGCGCTCGGCGTAGCCCCGGTACCACTCGCCGGCGTCGCGCATGAAGTCGACCACGTGGCCCTCGCGCAGGAAGGGGAAGCACGCCACGCGCGCGGGGACGCCGAGGTCGTCCGGGCCCAGCACGCCGCCCTCATCCGGACGCTTGATGGCGCCGACCAGGTGTACGCCGCGCGGCGCCAGGAGCGGCGCCAGCGCCTCGAACAGCTCCGGCGAATCATGGTTGCCCGCCACCGCCACCACGGGACGCCCCGCGGCCAGCCGCAGCAGCCAGCGCAGCCCGACGCCGAGCGCTTCGATCGGCGGCGAGGGACGGTCGAACACGTCCCCGGAGACGACGACGAGATCCACCGCGCGGTCGTCGGCGGCGCGCTCGACCTGCGCGAGGACGGCCTCGGCCTCGTCCAGCCGGTCGAACCGCCCCAGGCGCTTGCCGATGTGCCAGTCGGACGTGTGCAGGATCCGCATCTACAGGCCGGCGAAGGGGTCACCCTCGTCGGCCGCCTCCTCCTTCCGCGTGGCCCAGGGCGGGAAGGGGAAGGTCACCACCAACGGAACAGGGATCGATGGCTGCGACAGCACCATCGTTCCCGGCTTCAGCAACCGCGCGCGGGCGCGGGTCGACGGGAGCATCCACCCGTACTCTGCACGCTCCGCCTCCGCCGCGTCCAGACGGCCGCTCACCCGGATCGCAGCGTTCTCCATCACCTCGGAGGCGACCTTCGACGCCGTCTGCTGCGCCCCGACCAACAGGACCCCCAGCGATCGGCCGCGCTGCGCGATGTCGATCAGCATCTCCTTCAGCGGGCTCTGTCCCTCGCGCGGCGCGTACTTGTTCAGTTCGTCGAGCACGACCACCGACAGGGGCAGCCGCTGGCCCGTCTGCTCTTTCTCCTGGAACGCCTCGTTCAGCAGGGCGCCCACGACGAACCGCTGGGCCAGGTCGTGCAGCGACTGGATGGCCACGACCGTGACGGACGCCCGCGACCGGTCGATGCGCCGCGAATCCCCCGCGCGCACGAGCGGTCCCAGACGGTGGGCGGCCGCGTGCATGCGGCGCATGAAGGCCGACACCGTCCCCGGCTGCACACGCGCCGTCCACGCGTTGTCGGGCTCGCCGCCGTCCTCGGGCTCGAGGATCGGCTCCAGGGCTTCGACCAGCGAGCGCAGGTCGCTGACGATCGTCTCGCCGGGATCGGGCCGGGCGGTCACCCCGCGCTCGTGCCCGCCGTGCGGGGGGTCGCGCAGGACGATGGCGCCGGGCAGGCCGGCCACGTCCACGGCGAACCGGCGGAGCTGCGCCTGCACGCGTTCGCGCACGAACGGGATCTGGTTGCGCGAATCCGAGGCATCGGTGAACAGGAACTGGAGCAGACCCTCGTCGACGAACTCGCGCGGCGTCCACGCGAACACGTCGACACCCTCCTGTCGGCCGCCCGTGTCGGGGACGACGACGTCGCCGGTGCCCGCCCGGGGCGGCGCCCAGAACCGCACCGACTCGAACGGCGTGGGGACGACGCCCAGCGCCTGCCAGCCCTCGGCGGCCTCCTCGTCGAAGTACCGGTTGGGCCGGTCGAGCCACAGCAGGTCCTCGCCCTTCACGTTGAACACCAGGACGCGGAGGTTCGCGGCCCCCTCCCCCACCACGTCGGGCCGGGCGGTCAGCATGCGCAGGAAGAACAGCGCGAACGAGGTCTTGGTCGCGACGCCGGAAACTCCCGAGATCGACATGTGGCCGCCCTTGCGTCCGTCGAAGAAGTCGAGGTCGAGCGGCACGGGCTCGCCGTCTCGCCCCAGGCCCACCGGCAGCGGGCGCCCCATCTCGTCCACGTACAGGGCGCGACGGCGCTCCTCGCCGCGTGCGCGCTCCACCACGCCGCCCGGGTCGGGGGCCACCCACACCTCGGGGTCGACGCGCGTGACCGTCACCGTTGCCGACCGCACCTTGGCGCCCGGCAGGATCCCCTCCGCCGCGATCCGATGGGTGTCGGATTCGTACGACGCTCCCTCGTAGACGGCCTGCACCTCGCTCACGACGCCGTACGTGCGCACCTCGCCGGCCTTCGGCACCAGCGTCCGCGTCATGACCAGGTCGTCGAGTTGCGCGTACTCGTCCTCCTCCAGCACGACGCGGAACTCCTGCGTGGTCGTGTGCTCGGACCCGAGGACGCGGCCGATGGCCTCCGGCTCGTCGTTCATGCGCTTCTCTCCTCTCGCATCACCGCGGACCGGATCGCCCGGTACACCAGTCCGCGGTCCCCCATCAGGTGACGAAGCTCGCGCTCGAGCGCGGCGATGGGAACCAGGTTCTGCGGGGCCCGCGGGTCCAGGTGCTCCTGCGACGCGACCAGCGGCAGCACGGCCGCCGTCCGGTCCGCCATCGCGCGCACCTCGCCCTGGGGAAGCGAGCCGTACGCCTCGCAGCGAACCACGCCCGACCACGAGTGGCCTCCCCCGGGGTTGGAAAGCCGGACGTACCACGAGTAGCGCCGGTGGTCCTTGATCGCGAACAGCGGCGTGCGCTCGCCCGGGGCCAGCGCGCCGACGACCGGGTTGTGCTCGGGCGGCAGGTAGGTCCGCCGGTGCGTCTTGACGTAGCCGACGGTCGACTGCGGGGAGAGGTCGCTGAGCGGCCCGTCGGCGATGACGAAGCAGCCAGATCGCGCGAACCCCGCCGCGCACGCACCTTCCGCCCTCCGCATCTGGCCGTGGACGTGCATCACCAGCGCGTGAGGGTCCGGGTCGTCGATGGTCTCCGTTCGGTAGGGCGGATCGAGCCCCACCGCCGGCACCACCTCCTCGCGACGCCCGGACAGCACCGCGACCCGCTCGACCCGCGCGCCCACCACGCGGGACGACCGGTCCTCCCGGTCCCAGATGGTCGCGCCGACCGCGAACGACCCGCACACGCCCGAGACCGGACCCTCCTGGGGATCGTCGACCGTCAGTCGGGCGTCGATCCGGCGGACGCCGTCGACGAAGGCCATCTGGGGCAGGCCGTCGTCGTGGCCGGGCATGGGTTCCCAGTCCGAGCGCTCGACGGTGAGGTCGACGGAGCCCTCCGCCGGCGCGAGCTCGTCCTCCGTGTCGAACGGCGCACCGTACTCGGGAGCCCAGCCCTCGACGAACATCCTGGCCATGTCCTGAATTCTAGGCCCGGACGGGACGTGAATTACAGGAGTGTGAGTTTCCCGAGGTCGGGGCCCTGTCCGGGCGTCCGTTGGCGATGTCCCCGGTCCGTCGACAGAATGGCGTGGTGCAGACCTCCTCCCGCCTGGATGCCGGTCTCGTCCGCCGTCTCCTCGACCGCGAGCGGGCCCGGTTCGTCCAGGAGCGTCCCCGCACGCGGCGGCTCCTGGCCGACGGGGCTCGGTCGATGCCGCACGGCGTCCCCATGCAGTGGTTCCACGAGACCGAGGACCATCCGGTCCTGTACGTCGCCGACGGCCTGGGGGCCCACTTCACCGACGTGGACGGGCACCGGTACCTGGACATGAACATCGCCGACATGAGCATGTTCTGCGGCTACGCCCCCGAGCCCGTGGTGCGGGCGGTCACCGACCGCGTCGCGAGGGGGTCGCAGTTCCTGCTGCCCAGCCAGGAGGCGCTATGGGTCGCCGAGGAGCTCGCTCGCCGGTGGGGCCTCCCGAAGTGGCAGTTCACCCTCTCGGCCAGCCAGGCGAACGTCGAGGTCATGCGCCTCGCGCGCGTCGCGACCGGCCGGCAGGTCGTGGTGATGTTCCACGGGCGATACCACGGACACTTCGACGAGAACCTCGTCGTGGAAGAGGACGGAGCGAAGTCCTTCGGGGAGGGCGGGCCGCCGCGGGAGGCGCTCGGGCGCGTTCGTCTGGTCCAGTTCAACGATCCGGACGCCGTTCGCGAGGCGCTCGCCCCCCGCGACGTGGCCGTCGTGCTGACCGAGCCGGCCATGACCAACAACGTCGTCCTGATCCAGCCGGTCGACGGGTTCCACGAGGCGCTGCGAGCCGCGGCGACCGAGACCGGGACCCTGCTTGCCTACGACGAGACCCACACCCTGGTGAGCGGCCCGGGCGGGCTGGTCCGTCGGTGGGCCCTGCAGCCCGACATCGTGTCCGTCGGCAAGTCCATCGCGGGCGGCATCCCCATGGGCGCGTACGGCATGACCGACGAGCTGGCCCACGTCATGGAAGTCGGCCGGGGGCCCACGGGCGTGGCGACGGGCGGCACGCTATTCGCCAATCCGCTGTCGATGGCGGCAGCGCGCGCGGCGCTCGGTGAGGTGCTCACCGAGGCGGCGTACGAGCGGACGGCGGGGCTCGGCGCCCGTTTGGCCGACGGGCTGGAAGCCATCATCGACCGCGCCGACCTCCCGTGGAGCGTGCACCGCATGTTCGCGCGATCCGGCGTCTCCTACGGACCCGAGCTGCCTCGCAACGCGCTGGAGGCCACGCAGATCCAGGACCCGCCGTTCACGGCGCTCTGGCGGCTGTTCCTGGCGAACCGCGGCGTGTGGGAAGCGATCCCGGGGGCCGGGCCGACGGTCGCCGTCCCCTGCACGGCCGAGGACGTCGACCGCTACTGCGCCATCGTGGGCGAGCTCATGGACGAGGTCGTGCCCGGCGGCGTCGCGTCCTGACCCGCGCGGCTACCGCGCGAACACCTCGCGACCCCGGCTCACGGTGAGGATGGGACGCACGTCGCGTGGATCCTCCACCAGCATCGGGTCGGTGTCGTACACGGCGAAGTCCGCGTGCATCCCGGGCGCGAGACGGCCCTTCTTCTCCTCCAGGTGGGCGAGCGTCGCCGCGCCCGTCGTCCACAGATGGACGGCCTCCTCGCGGCTCATGCGCTGCGATGGGTCGTGATGGTTCTCCAGCGCCCAGATCCCCCGCATGGGATCGAGCTCGGTGATCGGCGAGTCCGACCCCGCGCCGACCGTGAGCCCCCGCGAGGCGAGCGTCGAGAAAGGGTTCATCCCGTGCGCCCGTTCGATCCCCAGTCGCTGCTCGTACAGCTGGCCCGCGTGACCCCACAGGGCATCGAACGCGGGCTGCACCGAGATGCCCAGGCCCAGGACCGCTGCGCGCTCGATCGCCTGGTCGTTCACGACCTCGAAGTGCTCGACGCGATGCCGCCGGGCCCGGAAGTGACGCCGCTGCCGCGAGTCGAGCGACCGGTACACACGTTCCCACACACGGACGGCTTGCTCGATCGCCGCGTCCCCGATGGCGTGCACGGCCGTCTGGAGGCCGGCCAGGTGGGCGTTGTGGAAGAACTGGGCCAGGCCGTCGTCCTCCTCGTACAGGACGCCGCTCGCCTGGTCGTCCAGGTACCCGTCGGACACTGCCGCCGTCCGGGCGCCGATCGACCCGTCCAGCGAGTAGTCGCCGCCGATGGTCTCCAGCCCCATGTCGAGCACCCAGGGGATGTCGTTCTCCGCGACGTACACGACGACCTCTGCCGGCAGCTGCCCGCGATGCTCCAGGAGCACCTCGACCTCGCGCCTCCCGTGCGAGGAGGGAATGGCCATCTCGTGCACGCAGGTCACCCCCCGCGCCGCGGCGAGCGCGGTGGCCTGCAGCTGGAGCTCGCGCAGCTCGTGGTCGCTCAAGGCCTCGTGGAACCATCGCTGCACGGCGCGATTGGCGTCCCGGCGGACGACCCCTGTGAGGCGACCCTCGGGATCGCGGTCCGCGCCCTCCATCTCCAAGGCCCCCGCCTGCTCGAGCGCGGCCGTGTTTGCCAGCGAGAGGTGGCCGTCGGCCCGGATCAGGATGACCGGCATGGTGAACAGCTCGTCCATCTGCGTCAGCGTCGGCAGTCCGTGATCCTGCCAGCGGCTCTCGTCGAACCCGTGGGCCAGCACCTTGGTCGGTCCGTGGGTGACCTCCTCGGCCACGATGCCCAGGAGCTCGTCGGCGGACCGGGCCCGTTCGATCGGGATCCCGATCATCGACAGGGTCGTCCCCGTGAGATGGACGTGCGCGTCCACGAACCCCGGGAGCACGACGCCCCCCGGGAGCTCGACCGTGCGGTCGGCCTCCGGGGGCTCGCCCACCCCCACGCGCTCGACGTGCCGGCCGTCCACGAGCAGCCACTCGCCGGCCGCGGGGCGACCCAGCGTGTAGACGCGGGAAGCTCGATAGAGCGTGTTCACGTTCGGACAGGGCCCCCTCGACCCGGCGAGGCGCCGGCTCGCAGTCGAGTGTATGTCGCGCGGAGACCCGAATCCCGAAGGGCCATGCCGCGAACCGGAGACAGGCCGGAGGGGACACTTGTCCACCCCCGGGTGGGCCGGTAGCATCCCCCTTCACAACTGCATATGCGACCGACATGGCCGCCTGAACGGCCGGCCGGTGGCCTCATCCAGAGAGGTGGAGGGACAGGCCCTGTGAAACCTCGGCAACCCCGCCCCGCCCAACCGGCGGGCGGCAGGTGCCAACTCCCACCCGCGGTGACGCGGGAGAGATGAGGAAGGTCTGGATGCGAGGCTCGCCGTTTCCGCGGGCCTCGTCGCATTGAGGGCTCGGCGCCGATCCCGCCGGTCCGTCGCGAAGGCACCCGCCGTCGACGAACGATGAGGGAGCCGCCACGTGAGCACGTTCCTGGAGGGACTGCGCTGCAGAGAATGTGGGGCCGCCTACCCGGCGGAAGCCCGTTCCGTCTGCGGGCAGTGCTTCGGCCCGGTCGAGCCCGCATACGACTACGACGCGATCGCCGCGGCCGTCTCCCGCGACACGGTCGCGGCCGGCCCCGCGTCGTTGTGGCGGTACGCGCCGCTCCTGCCGGCGACCACCGAGGACCGGGTCGACCTGGGCGACGGCTTCACGCCGCTGCGGCGCGCGCACCGTCTGGGGGCCGAGCTCGGCCTGCCGAACCTGTGGATCAAGGACGAGACGCGGAACCCGACCCATTCCTTCAAGGACCGCGTCGTCTCCGTCGCGCTGACGAAGGCACGTGAGTTCGGATTCGGGACGGTCGCCTGCGCCTCCACGGGCAACCTGGCGCACGCCCTGGCCGCCCACGCCGCCGCGGTCGGCATGCACGCGGTGACGTTCGTGCCCACGGGCCTCGAGTCGGGGAAGCTCGCGGCGACCGCCGTCTACGGCGCCACGTTGATCGAGGTCGACGGAACCTACGACGACGTGAATCGGCTGTGCGGCGAGGCCTCCGGCGAGTATCCGTGGGCGTTCGTGAACGTGAACCTGCGCCCGTACTACGCGGAGGGATCCAAGACCATCGCCTTCGAGACGGCCGAGCAGCTCGGTTGGCGGGCGCCCGACCACGTGGTCGTGCCGATCGCGTCGGGCGCGCTGCTCACGCGCGTCGGGAAGGCGTTCCGGGAACTGCACGCGGTCAAGCTCCTCGATGAACCGCCGGCGGTCCGCGTCTCGGGCGCCCAGGGCACGGGGTGCGCGCCGGTGGCCCGGGCGTTCGCCGCGGGCGACGACGACGTCCGGCCCGTCCGGTACCCGGACACGCTCGCAAAGTCGCTCGCCATCGGCGACCCGGCCGACGGCCCGTACGCGCTGCGCGAGGTCCGCTCGTCGGGCGGCGCGATCGGCGAGGCCACCGACCCCGAGATCGTGGACGCCGTTGGGCTGTTGGCGCGGACCGAGGGGATCTTCGCCGAGACGGCCGGCGGCGTGACGATCGCGGTCCTCGCGCAGCTGGCCGCGACCGGGGTCATCCGCCGGACGAGACGGTGGTGGCGTACGTCACCGGAATGGGTCTGAAGACGCTCGAGGCGTTCGGCGAGCGGTTCACGACCACGGCTGCCATCCAGCCCAAGCTGGAGGCGCTGGGCGAAGTTCTCGACGGACTGGGCCTCGGCGCCGCGAGGGAGGGAGCCTGATGCCCACGGTCCGGATTCCGACACAGATGCGGACGTTGGTGGACGGCGCCTCGACCGTCGACGTCGAGGGCGACACGGTCGGCGAGGTCCTGCGGGGGCTGGCCGAGGCGCACGAGCCGATCGCCACGCGGCTGTTCGAGCCCGACGGCCGGGTCCGCCGGTTCGTCAATGTGTTCCTGGAGGACGAGGACATCCGGTTCGCCGACGGACTGGACACGAAGGTGGCACCCGGCCAGACGATCTCGCTGCTCCCGGCCGTGGCGGGAGGGTGAGCGTCGGCCTGCGCGGGAGCGAGGGATGCAGGCCTTCGAGACCCTGAGCCTCCGAGGACGGCTCGGTCGCCTCCGCCGGCTGGCGGTGGAGGCACTGGCGACGTACGAGATCCGCCCGGCGCGCCTGGTGCCACTCGGGCACGAGGAGAACACCACCTTCCGGGTCGAGACAGCCGATGGGGAGCGGTACGTGCTCCGCATCCAGCGCACGACCGGCAGTCCCTTCCATCCCCCCAGGAGCGCCGACGAGGTGCGGTCGGAGATGATCTGGATCACCGCCGTACGGCGCGAGACGGGGCTGGCGGTGCCCGAACCCGTCCCCGCCGCCGACGGGTCGCCGCTCACGGTCGTTGAAGTCGAGGGGGTGCCCGAGCCGAGGGTCTGCGTGCTCTTCCGTTGGCAACCGGGGAGATTCCTGGACGCCGGCCTCACGCCGTCACACCTGGAGCGCGTCGGCGAGTTCACCGCGCGACTGCACGCCCACGCGGTCGGCTTCACGCCGCCGGTGGGCTTCTCCCGCTGGCGCGATAGAGGATGTCTCCGGCGAGGTGGCGGTGTATGTCGCCCGGTGTGGTGGGTGAGCAGTGCGGGCGGGAGGCGGCCTCGCTCGTGGAGGTCGTGATGGAACTGGTGCGGCGGGCACAGCGAGAGCTCGGCACGGGCCCGGACGTGTTCGGTCTCATCCACTCGGATCTCCACCAGGAGAACTACCTGTTCCATCGCGGGCGGGTGCGGGCGATCGACTTCGACGACTGCGGGTGGGGGCACTTCGTCTACGACCTCGCCGTGACGCTGAGCGAACTGCAGCACCTGCCCGACGCCGCCGCCCTCCGGGCCGGGCTGCTCCGCGGGTACCGCACCGTCCGGCCGCTGCCCCCCGAGCACGAGCGATACGTCGAGGTCTTCTCCGCGCTCCGCGTGCTGAAGCTGACGCTCTGGTTCCTCGAGCAGCGCGGCCACCCCGCTTTCGCCGGCTGGAAAGCGGACGTGCGCGACGGCTTGGAGGATCTCGGGAGGCTGGCGGACCGGCTCGCCTCGGCCGGCTGACGGGCTCGGCCCCGGTCACCGCCCTATCGTCGACCTCCGCCTCAGCCGGCCAGGAACGACAGCCGCACCCGGCGGACGTTGTTCTCGCGGTTCGGGTCCACCAGCACCACGCTCTGCCACGTCCCGAGCACCAGGCGTCCGCCGTCGACCGGCAGGGTCAGCGACGGCGAGACGAACACGGGCAGCAGGTGGTCGCCGCCGTGGCCGACGGACCCGTGCGCGTGGCGGTAGCGGTCGTCCCTGGGCAGCAGGCGCTCGAGCGCGTCCGCCAGGTCGGCCTCCGAGCCGGAGCCCGTCTCCATCAGCGCGACGCCGCACGTGGCGTGCGGCAGGAACACGTGCACCAACCCGTCTCCCCCACCGGCCGCGTCGGCCGCGAATCGCTCGACCTCCCGCGTCACGTTCGTGACCAGGCGGGCCGCGCGTATCGACCTCGAGCTCGTTCGACGTCATTCGGGGGCGAGCGTACGCCACGCTTGCCTATCCTTGCCGGCGAGCGCCTAGGACGCCGGCTTGACGACCCTGGTCACGACCCAGCGGTGCTTGCCGATCTTGCGGTCGCGAGTGAACCCGAGCTTCTCGTAGGTGGACAGCGCACCGTTGAAGAGGAAGCCGGCGGCGACCGAATCCGCGTCCTCCGGGTATCCCTCGACGGTTCCCCCACCCAATCCGGCGATGAGATCGAGCGCGCCTGCGAGCGCGGCGGTGGCCACGCCCTGACGCCGGTGGCCCTTCCCCACGTAGCAGCACGCGATGCGCCAGTCCGGCGAAGTCGCCTGACCTTTCTCGTAGGCCGCGCGGCTCTTGATCGCGGGCACCTCGCCGGGCGCGCCGAACTGGGCCCAGCCCACGCAGTCGTCACCGTCGAAGACGAGCGCCGCATGGGCCGTTCCCGCACGAACACGAGCGCGCTTCCGTCGGCGGTTCACAGCAGGGTGATTCCCTGTCCAACTCGCCGTGGAAGCCAATGCACCAGCAGCCCCCAAAGACGCCGTTGTTGCGCTCCACCAACGCGGCAAAGTCGGCCCACGTCGACTCATCGAGGGCCCTCACGGAGTAGTTCGACTCGACCACGACGCCCACAGGCTACCGGTCCCAGATCGCCGCATCGTGCGCGAAGTGCACGCGGACCGGGTCGAGCGAACGGAGCCGCGCGACCGAGCCCGGATACGCGGGATCGGGCGCGCTCGAGACGCCGGACGCCGAAGGCTCCGTGGCGCCCTCCCACTCGGCTCGCGACTGCACGGCCTGTCCCGCGAGGACGACCGTTCCATCCGCGGCGTCGAGCACGAGCGACTGATGGCCGGCCGTGTGTCCGGGCGTCGGGATCAACCGCAGCCCCGGCGCCACCTCGATCTCGCCGTCCAGGACCTCGTAGGCGAGGCCCGGGCACGTCGATCCACTCGGGGACGGTGTAGTCGGGCTCGTGGACCTTCGCCCACTCGGCTCGCTGGACGAAGATCGGCACGCCCGCCGGGATCAGGACGTTCTGTCCGCTGTGGTCGAAGTGCAGGTGGCAGTTCGCGACGCCGGTCACGTCGGCCAGCGACATCTCATGCTCGGCGAGCGCGTCCTCGATCGACGTGACGCGAGGCGAGAACGTGGTTGCGACCTCCTCGTTGCCGAAGCCGCACCCGTTGTCGAACAGGAAGATCCCGTCCCGGTGGACGACGGCGTGCGCGTAGGAGGGCCACCACTCGCGCTGCAGCAGCTCCTGCTCGTCCGGCGGCAGCCGCAGCTCGGAGACCAGGAACGGGACCACGCGGACGTCGGGCACGCGCGCAATCTAGCTGGTGCCGCGCGCTCACGGCCCCCTCAGGAGCGGTGGGCCCGAAGGAGGTGCACGGTCCCGGAGACGCCCTTGAGCTCCACCGGGCCGATGTCGCCGAACGCGATCCCCTCCTCCTTGGAAGCGTCGGCCACCGCCTGACTGACCAGTACCTCCCCGGGCCGCGCATAGTCGGCGATGCGCGCGCTGAGATTCACGGTCTGGCCGTAGTAGTCACCCTCCTGGTAGAGGACCGGCCCCGCGTGCAGGCCCACGTGGGCGGGCGGCAATCCGGCACCCGCCAGCGCGACCACCATCTCGAGGGCGGCGCGCGTACCGCGGCCGGGGTCGTCGAAGTAGAACATCACGCCGTCGCCGAGCCACTTGATCGGCTTGCCACCGTGCTGCACCGATGTGCGCTGCACGAGCCGCGCGACCGTCGTCGCCAGGTCGGCGGCCGCGTCGTCGCCGCGCTCCTGCGTCAGCCGCGTGTAGCCGGTGATGTCGAGGAAGCAGATGGCCGGGAGCCGCTCGAGTCGGCTGTGGATGCCGGCCTTCTCCATCAGCACCTCGAAGCCCTCGACGATGTTGGAGGTCCAGGTTCGCGACTGATGCGCGTGGTACATGGCGAGGACGGTTTGCTCGGACAGCGGCGCGATCCGATCGGTGAGCTCTGCGTTCCCCATCGCCTCCGCGCCCATCCCTGCCGCCGCGGCTCGCTCGATGACCTCGGAGGTCCACCACGCGGCCTCCTGTTCGGCGATGCGACGGGTGCTGTCTCCCTGCACGCGGAGCAGGCGCTCGATGGCTGCCGGGCGGAACCCTTCGGAGACCTGGATCTCGATGAACGGCACGATCGCCATCTCGTCGTCGCGGAGTCGCTCATCGGGTGACGGTTGCGCCATGCCGATCGCTTCGCGGATGAGCGTCAGCAGCTCGAGCGGGATCCCGGTCCGGTCGCTGACCTGTCGGAACGTCTCGTCGGCGAGGGCAGAGAAGCGCTCGTAGCCGGCCGCGTCGAAGAAGTCGAGCGAGAGGGTGCCCTGCCGGATGGCCGCGCCCACCCCGTCCAGGGGAATCCCCGCGTCCTCGAGCGATCGGGCCATCAGCACGCGGCGCACGTCACCGGGCGAGAAGCGATCGGGCTCCCCCGGGGCCAGGATGCCGAGGTCCACGAGTCGCGCCAGATAGTCGGGCTCGACGCCGGCTCGCTCGGCCGCGTCCTTCCCTGAGTACCAGATCACTGCGGGAGCGTACCGCGACTCCCCGATCGGAAGTCGTTGAGGAACGCCTCGGCCCGCTCGACGTCTGCGATGATCCGCTCCGCGTGCTCGCGGATGCCGGCCCCCGCGTCGATGCCGACGGGGATCCGGAAGGGCGCGCCGGGAACCGTCGCCGCCGCCACGATCGCGTCCACGGCCCCTTGAGGGTCCTCGGCATCCGCCCGGAACCAGTCCAGCCACTCGTCGGTCTCGTCCCAGAGCTCCGTGTAGAGAGCCGTCGCCCCGCGCCCGGCCATCTGCGGGCTCTTGTCCGCGATGCCGGTACGAAACGGCCCGGGCTCCACGATCACGACGCGGATTCCCTGCGGCCCGACCTCCCCCGCAAGGGCTTCGCTGGCGCCCTCGAGCCCGAACTTCGCGGCGTTGTAGGCGCCGAACAACGCCTCTCCGCTCTGGCCCGAGACGCTGGAGACCTGCACGATCACGCCGCCGGACTCGCGGAGCAGCGGGAGGCACGCGCGGCAGAGCGCCATCGTGCCGACGAGGTTCACCTCGAGCTGATCCCGGAACTCGCGGGACGTCATCTCCTCCCACGGCCCGAGCAGCCCGTGGCCGGCGTTCGAGACCAGGGCGTCCAGGCGCCCGTGGCGGTCCCGCACGTGGGCGGCCGCGCGGTCGATCATGGTCTCGTCGGCCAGATCGAGGGCGATGGTCTCGAACGACTCCTCGCCGGAGGGGTTCCGCGCCGCGCCGGTCACGGTCCATCCGAGCGACACGAACCGCTCGGCGGTCAGCTTGCCGAGCCCGGACGACGTCCCGGTGATGAGTGCGTTCGGCATCGCGCCGGACCATATCGCACGCTCCGCGGCGCCGTGTAGATTCCGGGCGTGGACGCCGACGGCTACTTCGACGAGCGCGTCGCCGCCGGGTACGACGAGTCCTCCCGGGAGATGTTCGACCCGGAAGCCGTCGAGGCGGTGGTCGAGTTCCTCGCCGAGCTGGCCGGGAACGGCCACGCGCTCGAGCTCGGCGTGGGCACGGGCCGCATCGCGCTGCCGCTCGCGCAGCGCGGCGTGCGCGTCCACGGGATCGACCTCTCCAGCGCGATGGTCTCGAGGCTGCGCGCCAAGCCCGGTGGCGACGCGGTCGGTGTCACCCTCGGCGACTTCTCGTCGACTCGGGTGGAGGGTTCGTTCTCCCTGGTCTACCTCGTCTACAACACGATCGGGAACCTCACGACGCAGGCGGCGCAGGTCGCGTGCTTCCGCAACGCGGCGGCGCACCTCGAGCCCGGCGGCCGCTTCGTGATCGAGGTGGGGGTGCCGGAGCTCCAGCGGCTCCCGCCCGGCGACACGTTCAGGGTGTTCGACGCGACCGAGCGCCACTGGGGCATCGACGAGTACGACGTCGCCAACCAGGGGCTCGTCTCGCACCACTTCGACGTCGTGGACGGCCGCCTCGAGCGCTTCTCGGTGCCGTTCCGCTACGTGTGGCCGTCGGAGCTCGACCTCATGGCCGAGCTCGCGGGCATGCGGCTGCGCGAACGCTGGGCCGGGTGGAAGCGGGAGCCCTTCACCGAGCGAGAGCACGAAGCACGTCTCCGTGTGGGAGAAGCCGGGAGCGGAGGGCTAGGCCCGGGCCGCCGCTACTCGCTGGGGACGAGCGGGAGCGCCTTCGCGCCCTCTCCCCGCTCGCCGGCGATCTCCTTCGCGTGCTCGCGCCACCACTCGCGGCCCGACTCCGGGAGCGTCGAGATCGGGTCGTAGAACGGGTAGCGGCGCGTGAGCGCCTCGGGGTCGTCGTACTCGATCCCCGTGCGGTAGTTCTTGGTCCAGTACGAGATGCCCTTCTCGCGGTCGTAGTCGACCAGCTGGTGCACCCACCGCTTGCCGACGAACGGGACGTCGCACACGATGCGCGCGCGTCGCGAACCCGGGGAGGTAGCCCATCAGGTCGTGCTGGAGCTGCTGCGCCTCCCACACGGCCGTCCGCCAGTGCTCGGCGTTCGGGATCATGTCGCACATGTAGAAGTAGTAGGGCATGATCCGCGCGCGGTCGAGCAGGGTGAAGCACAGATCCAGCAGGTCCTTGCTCGTGGTGTTCACGCCGCGCAACAGGACGCCCTGATTGCGCACGTCGCGGAATCCGAAGTCGAAGAACGTCGCCACGGCCTTGGCCACCAGCGGCGTCAGCTGGTTCGCGTGGTTCACGTGCGTGTGCACGGCGATCGAGACGCCGCGCTCGCGGGCCTTGGCCCCGATGCGCTCCATGCCCGGCCATGACGTCGGGCTGCAGGAAGTGCTGCGGCAGGCCCATGAGCCCCTTGGTGGCCAGGCGGATGTCGCGGATGTTCTCGATGTCGAGCAGCGCCAGGACGAACTCCTCCAGGTGCTTGATCGGCAGGTTCGCGACGTCGCCGCCCGAGACCACGACGTCGCGCACCGACGGCGTGGCCTGGAGGTAGGCGAGCATCTGCCCGTACCGGTCCTCGCGCTTGGTCTCGAACTTGTACTTGGCCACCGTGGGCGTCGAGTTGCCGACCAGGTCCATGCGCGTGCAGTGGCCGCAGTACTGCGGGCAGGTCGGCAGCATCTCCGCCAGCACCTTGGTCGGGTACCGGTGCGTCAGGCCCTCCACGGCCCACATGTCGGCCTCGTGGAGGCTGTCGCGCTGCGAGTACGGGTGCGACGGCCAGTCGGGGTCGCGCTCGCTGAGGGCCGGGGCCATGTAGCGGCGCACCGGGTCCGAGCGCAGCTCGCGCTCGTTCATCGTGTTGACCATCTGCGGCGGGATCAGCATCGACATCGTGGCCCGCTCGAACATGTCCCGCTGGATGTCGGCGGTCAGGTCGTCGGTCAGGTGGTCGCCGAGGGCGGCCTTCAGCTCCTTGAGGTTCTTCACCGAATGGGCGCGCTGCCACTGCGCGCTCTCCCACTGCTCGGCGGTCACGTCGCGGTAGCCGGGGAGGCGGGTCCAGTCGGGCTCGGCCCACTCGCGCTCCAGCGGGTACCGGAAGGGCTGCTCCGCGGCGTGGGCGTGCGGCTCGCGGTGCCCCGGCCGGTCGTGCGCGCGCTCGGGCGTGGCCGACAGGTCGGCGCCCGGCAACGGCTGCCCGGGGATGGCCATGTTCTGTTCGGTGAGGCCGCCCTGGTCGTCGGCGGCCGGCTCGATCGCGCTCACGTGGTCCGGCTCCTCTCTCAAGGTGTCGGCCAAGCAGGCCGGAAGAATTACCCCCTCAGGGTACCCGGCCGGAGTTTCTCCGGCAAGTCTGGCAGAGTGCCGGAATTCTTCCGGCAGAGGGCGTATCATTCCGGAATCATGCTCGACGACCAGGACCTGGTGATTCTCCAGGCGCTCCAGGAGGACGCCCGGGGGACGTTCGCCGACATCGGCCGCAGGGCCGGGCTCTCGACCTCGAGCGTCCACGAGCGGGTGAAGAAGCTCGAGCAGGCCGGCGTGATCCGCGGCTATCAGGCGGTGGTCGACCCGGAGGCCCTGGGGCTGTTCGTGACCGCCCTCGTGTCCGTGACGCCCCTGGACCCCACCGCTCCGGACGACGTCCCCGACCGCGTGAAGGAGCTGACCGAGATCGAGGCCTGTCATTCCGTGGCCGGGCAGGAGTCCTACGTGCTGAAGGTCCGGGTGCGGACGACCGGCGACCTCGAAGGGTTCCTGCAGCGCCTTCGCGAGAAGGCCCAGGTCCAGACCCGCACCACGATCGTCCTCTCCACGCCCTTCGAGCACCGTTCGATCGTCTCCTAGGCGCTCTCGAGGGCCCAGGTCAGCCGGCCCGCGGCCGCTGCCGATGCCTTAGGCATGAGCCCGATCGCCCTGCTCGCCGCGCCCGTGGACGACGCGATCCTCTTCCTCTCCTACGTGTTGGTGGTCGCCCTCGCGCTCCTGGTCGCCCTCATGCTGATCGGGCTCTTCCCGGTCGGCGCCCGGCTGGCGCCCCTCTACCGGTTCCTGGGTCTCACCGACCTGGAGTGGATGGCACTGATGCGACGGTCGATCCGCGAGAGCGAGTGGATCGACATGCCGTCGCTCGAGGCGCGCTTCCGACGGTGCGTCGAGATCGCCGTCGGCGCCCGCCGGCGCCGGCTGCGCTCGATCGCGCTGTTCGCCCTCGCCTACGCCCTGATCAACGAGGCGCGGTGGGACGAGGCAGCGGCGTGCCTGGACGAGTCGCTCACCCTCGCCCGGCAGAAGGGGCATACGTCGGACGTGGCGAACGCGCTTCGCGGCACCGCCGCCCTGCGCGGCATGCGGGGCGACCTGGACGGCGCCCAGCCCTTCCTGGACCAGGCGGCCGCTCTCCTCCCCCGACTCCGGCCGCGCATGGTCTCGGCGATCTGGCTCGACATCGGGTGGATGGCCTCGCAGCGCGGCCTGATGGACGACGCGAGGCAGGCGTGGACCCGCTCGCGGGACGCCGCCGCCGATCCCAAGCTGGGCCACCTGGCGCGCATGTCCCGGCTGAACATCGGATGGGCGGACGTTCGCGACGGACGTCGCGCGGAGGGGCGCGCCGCTCTCGGGGAGCTGATCGCCGAGGCCCGCGCCGCCGGCGATCTGTCCGTGACGGCCCATGCCCTCACTGCGCTCGCGGCGGCGGACTGGGAGGATGGCGACGACCAGGCCGCGCGGGCGCGCGCCGGCGAGAGCCTGCACCTGCTGGCGAGCCGCGGGATCCGGCTGCACGCCGGTGAAGCGAACAGCGTCCTCGGCCTGGTGGAGGCGCGAGCCGGCAACGTCGCCGCGGCCGAGGAGCGGCTCGCCGCCGCCGCGCCGCTCGTGGTCACCCGCCACGGCCGTACCAACGTGGCGGATCTCCTGATGCGCCTGGGAGACATCGCCGCCCGCGACGGCCGGACGGAGGACGCCCGGTCGCACTACGAGCGCGCGATCGCCATCCACGACCGGTGGGGCGCTCCCGAGCGCGCGGCCGAAGCGCGGGCCGCACTGGCGGAGCTTCCCGATGTCGGAGGGCCCGGATAGCGTTCGTCGGGTGATCGACGATCGCGCCACCCGGGTGAGCCGCGAGGCGCTCTTCGTGGTCGTCATGGCCGCGTTCCTGCTGATCCCCGCCGTGGCGTGCGGTCTCTCGATGGGCGTGGACACGGCCCCCTCGCCGCAGGCGCCGTCGATCCCCGGCCTCCGGGCGAACGGGTCGGCCACCGCCCTCGTCACGTCGACCGTGGACGGCGATACCGTCCACGTGCGCGTGCAGGGGCACGACGACAAGGTGCGGTTCATCGGGGTGGATACGCCGGAGGTCGACTGGTACGGGCACCGGGGCGAGTGCTACGGCGCGACGGCCGGCCGATACACGCGGCAGCGCCTGGAAGGCAAGACGGTTCGTCTCGACTTCGACGTCCGGCTGCGCGACGTCTACGGGCGCCTGCTCGCCTATGTCTACGTCGGTGACGAGCTGTTCAACCGCACGCTGGTGCGAACGGGGCCTCGCCACCGACGACGCGGTGCCGCCCGACACGCGGATGGCGTCGACGTTCGCGGCGGCGGAGAAGGCCGCGCACGCGGCCGGGCGTGGCCTCTGGTCCGCGTGCCCCGACCAGTGATCGGTCAGGTGGTCAGGGCGCGGCCGATCAGCATGCGCTGGACCTGGTTCGTCCCCTCGACGATCTGGAGCGCCTTGGCCTCGCGCATGTACCGCTCGACCGGGTACTCGCGCATGTAGCCGTACCCGCCGTGGATCTGCACCGCGTCGGTCGTGACGCGCATCGCGACGTCCGACGCGAACAGCTTCGCCATCGATGCGGCCTTCGACGCGTTGCCCCCGGTGTCGCGCAGCCGTCCCGCCTCCCGATACAGCCGCCGCGCCGCCTCGACCTGCGTGGCCATGTCGGCCAGCATGAACTGGATGCCCTCGAACTCCGCGATGGGATGTCCGAACTGCTCCCGCGACCTCGCGAAGCCCGTCGCCGCGTCGAGGGCCGCCTGCGCCAACCCGACCGAACAGGCGGCGATGCCGAGGCGGCCGCCCTCGAGGGCGGCCAGCGCCACCGTGAAACCCTGGCCCTCCTCCCCCACCAGGTTGTCCGCCGGCACCTCGCACCCGTCGAAGAGCAGCTCGCGCATCGACGACGACCCCCAGCCCATCTTCCGCTCGAGCTTCCCGAAGTCGAAGCCGGGCCAGTCCTTCTCGACGATGAAGGCGGAGATGCCCCGCGGGCCCTCCTCGCCCGACCGCGCCATCACCAGGTAGACCTGCGCGTCGCCGGCGTGCGTGATGAAGCGCTTCGTCCCGGTCAGGCGCCATCCGCCGTCCGTTCGCTCCGCGCGGGTCCGCAGCGCCGCGGCGTCCGAGCCGCTCGACGCCTCGGACAGCGCGTAGGCGCCCAGCCACTCGCCGGAGAGCATGCGCGGCAGGTACCGCGACTTCAGGTCGTCGGAGCCGAACTGGTGGATCCCGAACGCCGAGAGGTGGTGCACGGACAGGGTCACCGCAAGGGGCAGCGAGGCCCGGCCGATCTCCTCCAGCACTGCCAGATACGTGAACCAGTCCAGGCCCGCACCCCCGTACTTCTCCTCATACGGGATGCCGCAGAGCCCCATCTCGCCCAGCGCGGAGAACAGCCCGCTCGGGAACTCGCCGCGCTCGTCCAGGCCCGCCGCCTCGGGCGCGATTCGCTCCGTGGCGAACGCGCGCACGGCGCCGATCACCTCGCGCTGCTCGTCCGAGAGTCCGAAGTCCTGATCCACGGGCTCCGAGGGTAGCATCGGGCCCGTCCTCCCGATTCGGCTCCGGCGGGAAGGATCGGCCTCTCGGGCCCGTTATCCTCGTCCATCATGCGCCTGTACAGCTCACTCTCCCGGCAGGTCGAGCAGGTCGAGCCGGTGGACGGGCGGACCGTCAAGATCTACTCCTGCGGCCCGACCGTCTACCGCTACATCCACATCGGGAACTTCCGCTCGTTCATGCTCGGCGACCTCATCCGGCGCGTGGCGCGATACGAGGGCCTGGACGCGTTCCTGGTCATGAACGTCACGGACGTCGGCCACATGACCGACGACGTGACCGATACCGGCCGCGACAAGATGGAGCTGGCCCAGGCCGACGAGGGCCTGTCGCCACAGCAGATCGCGGACAAGTACACCGACGCGTTCCTCGCCGACGGCGACCTGCTGAACATCGCCCGCGCGGATGAGTATCCGCATGCGACGCACTACATCCCGCAGATGATCCGCATCATCGAGGGTCTCATCGAGAAGGGCCACGCGTACGAGGCCAACGGCAACGTCTACTACGACGTCACCACGTTCCCCGAGTACGGGAAGCTCTCGGGCAACACGCTCGACGCACTGCGGGCGGGTCACCGCCAGGAGCTGGAGGTCGACCCGAACAAACGCAACGCCGCGGACTTCGCGCTGTGGAAGGCTGCCGGTCATCACCGCTCGCTCAAGTGGCCGAGCCCGTGGGGCGAGGGGTTCCCCGGATGGCACATCGAGTGCTCGGCGATGTCCATGGATATCCTCGGCGACCGGTTCGACGTCCACACCGGCGGCAACGACAACAAGTTCCCCCATCACGAGGACGAGATCGCGCAGTCCGAGGGCTACACGGGCCACCCGGTCGTGTCGATCTGGGTCCACGGGGGCTTCCTGCAGATGGGCGACATGAAGATGGCCAAGTCGCAGGGCAACGTCCTGCGCGTCCCCGATCTCGTCGAGCACGGGCTCGACCCCCTCGCCTACCGCCTGCTGTGCTTCGGCACGCGTTACCGGAGCGAGATGAACTTCTCGTGGGACGCGCTGGACGGGTCCAACGCACGCCTCACCGGCTACCGCCGTCGCATGCAGGAGTGGGCCGGGGCCGACGGGGCCTCTCCGCCCGGGGAGGCGGACGCCGCCAAGGCGTTCGAGAGCCGCTTCCGCGAAGCCGTGACGGACGACCTCGACATGCCGCGGGCGCTGGTCGTCCTGGACGAGGTGATGGCGTCACCAGAGCTGGGCGGGGCCGCCAAGCGCGACCTCGTCGCGACGTGGGACCGTGTCCTCGCGCTCGACCTCGACCGCCTCGCGATCGAAGCGTGGGAGCCGACCGAGGAGATGCGGGATCTCGTGCGGCGCCGGGACGAAGCTCGGGCCGCAAAGGACTTCGCGCAGGCCGACGCGATCCGCGATCAACTGACGGCGATGGGCCTGGAGGTCATGGACTCGCCCGACGGGACCAAGGTCCGCCCTCGGGCCTGACCCGTTCGAAATGCTCGACTCGGCCCCTTCGCCGGGCTACGCTCCCCCTGCCCGAGCCCCCGGAAAGGGGAAGCAGTGAACGGTATCTGGGTCCTTCTCTACATCGCCTTCATCGTCTTCGTGATCGCGTCCCTGTGGATGGTCTTCGTGAAGGCGCGCGAGCCCGGCTGGGCCGCCATCATCCCGATCTACAACTACATCGTCCTGTTGAGGATCGTGGGTCGGCCGATCTGGTGGATCATCCTGTTGATCATCCCGATCGTGAACGTCATCGTCTGGATCTTCATCGTGATCGATCTCTCCCACAGCTTCGGCATGGGAGGGGGCTTTGCCGTCGGCTTGTTCTTCCTGCCGTTCATCTTCATCCCGATCCTCGGCTTCGGGGACGCGACCTACCGGGGTCCGGCCGGCCCCGAGGGTGGGCCGATGCAAACGGCCTCGAGCTACCAGCCCGTGGCCACTCCCCCACCACCGCCGCCGGGATCTCCTCTTCCTCCACCGCCACCCCCGGCAGCGCCTCCGTCCTAGGGGCCGAGCCGGGGTCAGGGGAGGCCGAGCGTCTTCGCGACGTTGTTGCGGAGGATCTCGCTCGTGCCCTCGTAGAGGCGCATGGCACGGACGTCGCGGTACCACTGCTCCAGGCCCATCTCGCTCATGTACCCCGTTCCGCCGTGGACCTGGATGCACCGGTCGGCGACGCGGCCCACCATCTCGGTGGCCACCAGCTTGGCCAGCGCCGCCTCACGACGCCCGTCGCTCCCACGGTCGATGTCGTCGGCGCAGCGGTAGACGAGCAGGCGGGCCTGCTCCAGCTCGGCGTACGAGTCCACGAGCATCCCCTGCACGTGCTGGTTCGAGCCGATGGGCCGCTCGAACGCGACGCGCGTCTTCGCGTACTCGAGCGAACGGTTGAGGAGGTTGTCGGCGATCCCCAGCGCGGAGGCGGCGATCTGGAGGCGCGCGCCGTTGATCCCGCGCAGCGCCGAGTAGAAGCCGAACCCGACCTGCCCCAGCACCTGGTCGTCCGGCACGCTCGCGTTCTCGAACGTGAGCTCCGCGGGGTGCTGGAACGGCGACATCGTGGTCTGCATCCTCGACACGGTGAACCCGTCCACGCCACGGTCGACGAAGAACGCCGTGATGCCCCCGTGGGCGCGCTTCTGGGGCTCCGTCACGGCGAACACCAGGGCGAAGTCGGCGTGCTCCGCCGCCGGTGATGAAGTGCTTGCGGCCGTTCAGGATCCACCCGCCCTCGGCGCGCTCGGCCCGTGTGCGGATGCGTGTCGGCGTCGCTGCCGGCCTCCGGCTCGGTCAACGCGAAGCACGTCACGGTCTCGCCGCGCATCAGCGGGTCCAGGTACTTCTCGCGCTGCGCCGGCGTGCAGTCGATGTAGATCGGCGTCGGGCCGGTCACCACGGGGAAGATCGACTCGAACTGGGCCAGCACCAGCCCGTACCGGCACGCCTCCTCGTGGAGGATCACCTGACCCAGGTACGACAGGCCGCCCCCGCCCAGGTCCTCGGGCATGTGCAGTGTCCAGAACCCCAGCTCGGCCGACCGCTTCCGGAGGCGGAGCTTGTCCTGCGCCATCCCCTCGTAGGTGCCGGTCTCGTTGATCTCGCGGACGTGCTGCTCTTCGAGGGGACGCACCTCCCGTTCGATGAACTGCCGGAGCGAGGACCGCAGCTCGAGGATCTCGTCGGGGATCGCGATCACGGACATGTGGGGCACCTCCTGGCTCGCGTTCGCCGTACCTACTCTCGAGTAGGTTACCGCGGCCGATCAGTCGACGGTCACGAGATCCCGGGTCGCCTCGTTCAGCCGGCGCGGTCCCTCCTCGGTGAGGGCCACGATGTCCTCGATCCGCACGCCGAACCGTCCCGCGAGGTAGATGCCCGGCTCGATCGAGAAGCAGTTCCCGGCCACCAGCGGCCGGTCGTTCCCGGCCACCAGGTAGGGATCCTCGTGCACGTCCAGGCCGATCCCGTGGCCGGTGCGGTGGACGAACGCCTCACCGAAGCCGGCGCGCTCGATGACGTCCCGGGCCGCCCGGTCCGCCTCCGCCCCGGTGGCGCCGGCGCCGACGGCCTCGAAGGCCTGCTGCTGTGCCTCCCGCACGATGTGGTGCACCCCGCGGATCTCTTCCTGGGGCTCCCCCACCGACACGGTCCGCGTGATGTCCGAGCAGTACCCGCCCAGCCGGCCCCCGAAGTCGAGCACCACGACGTCGCCGGTCTCGATGCGGCGATCACCCGGCTCGTGGTGGGGCGACGCTCCGTTCGGGCCCGATGCCACGATCGTGAAGTCGGCGGTCTCGTGTCCCTCCTCGACCAGGTGCTCGGCCAGCGAGGCGGCGACCTGCCGCTCGGTCCGGCCCGCCAGCCCCTCCCGCGTGATGGCGGCGAACGCCGCGTCGGCTGCCGCCCCCGCCCGTGCGAGCAGCGCGATCTCCCCGGCGTCCTTGCGGGCACGGAGCGTGGCCAGCACCGGACCGGCCACCTCGAAAGCCGTGCCGGGCAGCCGCCCCTGGAGCGCGAGCAGATGGGCGGACCAGAGCTGATTCCCCACCGCCAGCCGGCCCGGTGACGCGCCCAGGACCCGCGTCACGAGTTCGTAGGGGTCGTCCCCGTCGACCCAGCCCACCATCTCGACGTTCGGCGGCGCCGGGCGCCTCCATGGCGCGCGGACGCTCCAGCTCGGGGACGATCAGGACGGGCGGGGCGCCCGGGCGCACGATCAGGGCCGTCAGCCGCTCGAGGGCCGGCGCCGCGTAGCCCGCAAGGTATTCCAGGTCGGGGCCGACCCCGACCAGGACCCCGCTCAGCCCACGCTCCGCAGCCGCCGCGCCCGCTCGGTCCAACCGGCCGGCGAAGTCGTGCTGCGGGATCGGGGCGTCCGGGACCATGGTGGGACAGATCGTACCGGCAGGACGGCGCCTCCGGCGGGGAGGCGTCAGACCTTCAGCCGAAGCGCCTCGGGCAGCACCTCGAACAGGGCCGGCGTCGTGCCGAGCGGCTCGGTGTCGGCCTGCACCCAGGCGGGACGCGGGCCATCGATCTCGAGGCGCTCGCGCGCCCGCAGCTCGACGATTCCCGGATTCGGCAGCTGCTCGCCCCAGAACATCTTGGGCAGCAAGGTGTAGTGATCCGACCGCGGGCCGCGCATGACCAGGACGTCGACGACGCCGTCGCCGGGGAACGAGCGGGGCGAGATCGCGATGCCGCCGTGCGCGTGCTGCGTGTTCCCGACGATGACCTCGTGCGCCCGTCCCCGGTACTCGCGCCCGTCGGCCGTGACGTGCAGCTCGGGCACCCGGAACGTCGCCATCGTCCACCAGAACGAGCCGAAGTAGCGCGCCCGCCCCATCCAGCCGGGGAGGCGAGCCGCGCGCCGGACGGCGACGGCGCCCAGGCCGACCTCCGCCAGCCCGGCGAAGTACGTCACGCGGGTGCCTCCGCCCGGGGCCGCGCACGTGACCCGGACCACGTCGACCGGGTACGCGACGCCGGTGAGGAGCCGCGGCGCGGCGGATGCGGCGTCGGCCGGCAGACCGAACGTCCGGACGAAGTCGCACCCCGACCCGGCCCCCAGCACGGAGAGCGTGGCCTCGCGCCCCGCCTCCTCCTCCATCATGGCCGCGACCACCTCGCGCGCCAGCGCGTCGCCCCCCACGGACACCAGGTAGCGGACGCCCGCGCCGAGGGCGGCGCGCGCCCGGCGCGACCCGTCGCCCCGGCGTGGGGCCTCGACGACGGTGGCCCGAACGTCGTTGGCCTGAAGGAACCGGAGGATCTCCGGCAGTTCACGGCCGACGCGACCCCGGCCGTCGCGCGGGCGAACGATGAGCGTCGGCGTGCCCTCGGGTGGACCCTGCGGCGCCCGTGACGCGGCGCGCTCCGGCAGGTCCATCGCTACACCCCGGTGTAGGCGACGACGCTGCGGTTGATCGCGTCCGCGGCCGCGGCCGCCGTGGCAGACGTTCCCTCAGGCGCGACCTCTCGAATCTGCCGCAGCAGGTCGAGGATCTGCTTCGTGGTTCGCACGAAGTCACCCGGCGTCATGCCCGACTCGCCCAGGACGTCCTCCAGGGGCTTCCCCTCGGCCCAGTCGAAGATCGTCGACGCGAAGCCCCCGTCGAGCTCGCGCGACAGCTCCACCTGGTGCGACTCCTCCACCTGCCGGACACGGCCCCACAGGTCCCCCATCTCGCGGAACCGCGCTCGCAGCGCGGGCGTCGGCAACTCGGGCCGGCGCGGAACCCGGTCCCTGGACTCGTAGAGCACGGCCGAGGCCAGTCCTCCCGCCTCGGGCGGCGACAGCGCGTCGAACAGGCCCTCCTCGATCGCCTCGGCGACGAGCAGGTCCCCCTCGCCGTAGATCCGCCGGAGCCGCTCGCCCTTCTCGGTGAGCGTGAAGTCGTCCGTGTAGCCGAGCTCGTCCAGCACCGCGACCACACGGTCGAACTGCTTGCCGAGCGTCTCGGTGCGCGACCGGATCCGGCGTTCGAGCGCGGCCATGTCCCGATCGAGCTTGGAGGCCCGCTCGGCCCAGTGCTCGTGCTTCTTGCGGTCGGGACACGCGTGACAGGGGTGCGCCTCGGCCTTCGCCTCGAGCGCCGTCGCGCGCGACTCGGCCCGCGGGTCGGGCGCCGGCTCGGTCGTCCGCGGGGCCCTGGGCAGCTCGAGCGTCGCCAGCCGGGCCGCCAGATCGCGGCGGTAGCGGGCGCTGCGGCCACTCCCGCTGCGCGGCAGGTCCATGTGCGCCAGCCGGACCGGCGGGTCCTGGAAGTCCGTCGCCGAGGCCCGGAAGAAGCGACGGTCCTGCAGCATCAACGTGGGGCGGCCCTCGCGCGTGGACACGACGACCGCCACGCCCCGCCGCCGGGCTCCCGGAACGCGCACGACGTCGCCGGGGCGGAGCGCCGCCATCGCCGAGCGCACGTGTCGCTCGGCGCCGCGCCGGCGGCTCGACTGCGCGTCCGCTCGGATCTGACGTGCCCGCTCCCGAAGCCGCCAGTACTCCGCGAAGTCGCCCCGGTCGCAGCGCATGGCGTCCCGGAAGCCGGCCAGCGACGCGAGGTCCCGCTCGCGCTCGCGCTCGAGCGTCACCACGCCCCGGTCGGCCAGGAACTGGGCGAACGACGAGTTCAACAGGTGACGGGCCTCCTCGCGCGTGTAGTTGCGCACCAGGTTGACCGTCATGTTGTACGAGGGCCGGAACGACGACCGCAGCTCGTACGTGCGCGTCGACGCCAGGCCCGCCACGCGCTCGAACGGGACCTGGCGCTGGTACAGCACCACCGCGTACCCGATCGGGTCCGTGCCGCGCCGGCCCGCCCGCCCGGTCAGCTGCGTGTACTCCCCCGGCGTCAGCAGCTCGTGTCGCTCGCCGGAGAACTTCCACAGGTCCTCGATGACGACGGTCTTGGCCGGCATGTTGATGCCCAGCGACAGCGTCTCGGTGGCGAAGACCACCTTGACGAGGCCCTCCTTGAAGAGCGCCTCGACCGTCTCCTTGAACAGCGGGAGCATCCCGGCGTGGTGCGCCGCGACCCCCGCAGCCCACGCCTCGCGCAGCTCGGGATACCCCAGGGCGTACAGGTCGTCCTCGCCCACCCAGGCCGTCCGCTCGTCCGCGATGCGGCCGATCCGATCCCGCTCGCCCGCGTCGGTGAGCCGCACCCCGGACTCCATCACGTAGTCCACGCTGCGGTCGCATCCCGCTCTGCTGAAGACGAAGTAGATGGCCGGCAGCATCCCCTCCTCGGCGAGCCGCTCGACCACCTCCTCGCGCCGGGGCGTGTAGACGCGGCGATGTCCCTCGCGGGGCCGGGAGCGAACCTGGCGCTGCAGCGCGCCGCTGCTGCGCCGCCGGTACGTGGACGCCCGCGCCTCCCGCTGATCGAGCGAGACCAGGAACGGGTTCGGGATCGACCGGCCGCCCGTGTCCACGTGCATGCCGTGGAGCTCGGAGCCGACCATGTACAGGTTCTCCAGCGGCACCGGCCGCCGCTCCTCGATCACCACCCGGGTCGGCCCGCGCAGCGCGGCGATCCACTCGCCGAACTCCTCCGCGTTCGACACGGTCGCCGAGAGGCAGACGACCGACACCGTCAGCGGCAGGTGGATGAGGATCTCCTCCCAGACCGCGCCACGGTAGGGGTCCTGGAGGTAGTGGACCTCGTCCATGACGACCAGGTCCAGCCGTTCCAGGGTCGGGCTGCTCTCGTACAGCATGTTCCGCAGGACCTCGGTGGTCATCACGACCACCGAGGACTCGGAGTTGATGGAGTTGTCGCCCGTCAGCAGACCGACCCGGTCCGTGCCGTAGCGGCCGCCGAAGTCCGCGAACTTCTGGTTCGACAGCGCCTTCAGGGGCGTCGTGTAGAAGGCCTTCCGCCGGCGGGACAGCGCCTGGTCGATCCCGAACTCGGCGACCACGGTCTTCCCCGACCCGGTGGGGGCCGCCACCAGGACGGACTCGCCGGCGTGCAGCGCGTCGATCGCGCGAAGCTGGAAGTCGTCCAGCGGGAACGGGTATGCCGCGGCGAACGTGGTGGGGTCGGTCACGCGGCCCAGTCTAGAAAGCGCCGGGCACGGCCGGCCCGGCTCAGCCCGCCGGCGGCGACGGCTGCAACCCGGACGGCGACACCAGGCCCAGGATGGACTCGATCTGGACCAGGGTGTTGTACCCGCGATTGAAGAGCTCCCCGGCGATCTGCGCCTGGGTCTTGGCCTGCTCGACGATCGCGCTCCGCTTGGGTCCCTGCGGCTGGTCGGCGGCGATCTGCATCAGGTGGCCGACGCTCCCATACAGCTGGAACGCCTTGATCAGCTGATCCTGGGACTCGTTCAGGACCGAGCTGGTCATCCCGGGAGCCCTCAGCGCGGTCGTCACGCCCACGTCGAACTCCTGTTTGATGAGGGAGCCCAGGGCGATCTTCTGGATGCCCTGCTGGGCTTTGGTCGACGCGTCGATGACGGCCTGTGCCTGCTGGTTCGCCTTCTTGTCCGAGATCGTTCCCTTGTCCAGCTGGTCGAGCGTCTGCGGGAGGGTGGGAAAGATGATGACCTGGCTGGTGCCCTGCGGGGTCTGCTGGTCCGCCGGCAGCTGGTCCCGGACCCGCTGGGACAGATCCGACAGCGCCGCCGCCTCCTTCGACTTGAGCTCGGAGGCCTGCTTGTTGTCCCACCAGACCCAGACTCCCCATCCCACCGACACGAGGACCAGCGCGCCCACCACGATCCAGGTCGTGACCCGCATCAGGATGGGCTTCTTGCGCGTGACGATCTGGGGGCGTGGGGCCGGAGACACCGCCCTTCGGCTGCGGGTCTTTCCCTTTCCCTTGATGGCCATATGGACGTGCCTTTCTTCGTGGTTGGTTTCGGTGGGCGGCCATGGCTGACCGGACCCGGCTGGACCCTACCGCTTCAGCAGGAACCGGCCGACCAGGATCGCAAGTTCGTAGAAGACTAGCAAGGGGACCATCATGGCCGTCATCGTGAACCAGTCCTGACTGGGCGTGATCACGGCCGCGAAGACCGCGATGCCGATGATGGCGGCACGACGGTGCTGGCGGAGGGTAGCGCTGGACAGCGCTCCCACCGCCATGAGGGAGACCAGCACCAGGGGGAACTCGAAGGACACCCCGAAGGCACCGATCACGAGGACCACGAAACCCACGTATTTCCCCACGGACATGATGAACACGACCCGCTGGGTGCCGGCGAATCCCAGGAGGAAGTTCAGGGCCCGGGGCAGCGTCACCATGCCGAACCACGCGCCCAGGGCGAACAGGACCATCGACGAGACCACGAAGGGGATGGCGAACTTCCGCTCGCGGTCGCTCAGGCCCGGCACGATGAACGCCCACAGCTCGAACAGCAGGATCGGCAGCGCGAGCACGATGCCGCTGAACGTGACGATCTTGATCTTGGTGGTGAATGGCTCCAGCGGCGTCGTGTAGGCCAACCGGCACGGCTGGGACGGGTCGACGGCGAGGGACGTGTGGTCCTTCATGAAGGTGCAGTACTGGTTGGTCAGGAACTCGAAGATGTAGGGATACAGGAACCACCCGATGATGGCTCCCACGCCGATCGCCGCGATCGAGATCAGCAGGCGCGTGCGCAGTTCGCCGAGGTGCTCGACCAGCGTCATCGTGCCGGTCGGATTGCGCTTGCGCCTACGTCTGGGGATGACCGCCACGATGGTCAGGGATACGGAGCGCCCCGGTCAGTCGGATCGCTCGGTGGGGGGCGCCTCTCCCGTCGGCGCCTCCGGGACGGAGTCGGTCTTCCCCTCCGCGGGGTCGGGACCGCTGCCGTTGGCCGCCACCGTCGACGGCTTGTCCACGGGCGGGTCGTCGTCGTCGGCGTCCATGTTCAGGGCGCCGTCGATCTCGCCGCGTACCTCGTCCGAGACCCGGCGGAACTCACGGATCCCTTTGCCCAGCTGCCTGCTGAGCTCGGGAAGCTTCTTCGGCCCGACCACGAGCAAGGCCAGGATGAAGATGATCATGAGCTCCATCGGACCGATGTTGAACACGCTACCTCCGCGGGAGGTCTGGTGCGCCGCTACCTGGGCATTTTAGCACCGGGCTCTCCCCCGGGGAGACCCTCGGAGAGCCGGGCGGCATGCTCGGAAGCCTCGTTCGCCTCGCGTTGGATGTCCTCCATGATCGGCTGCACGGCCTCCTGGAACTCGGCCACCGACCGGGCCAGGATCTTCGTGTGCCGGTACATGACCAGGCCGAAGACGATCATGCAGACGAGGGCCAGGATCACCACGGACAGCGCAACGGCGAAGCCGACGGTCACGCTGGGGAGGATAACAACAACCTGGACGCGGGAGGAGACGCCGGGTGTTCCGGCGTCTCCGCGCGAGAATCGGTGCTCAGACGGTCCCGGAGGAGAGGAAGGCCGCGAGGGCCTCGTCGTCCTCCAGCATGAAGTGGAAGTTGATGACGTCGTCGGTCGTGAACAGGGGACCTCCGGGCGAAGACTCCGGGTGGGGCTCTCCCACTGGAACCTCGGTCTCGCCGGCCGCCTCCGCGACGCCAACACCTACCGACTTCAACAGGGCCACGATGCGCCGATCGGCACGCTTCTCCACGGGTTCCGTGCACTTGGGGCAGACGAACCTGTACGATCCTTCGCCGGTCTCCTGGTGAACCGAGACCATCACGGCGTCGGGGTTCAAGTCCACTTCCCCACAGCCCGGGCAGCTCGTCCGAATGGTAGCCATCTTGGCCTAGTTATCGGCCGGAGTGAGATCTTCTTGAAACGAATGGCCCGAATGGGGAGCGCTACGGGTCCCCCGGTGAGGGTCGACGGTACGGAGCGAGCGTGCGGGCGGCCATCTCGTGCACGGCCTGCTCGAGCTCCGGCGGGCCGATCACCCTCGCCTCCCCACCGAGCCGTAACACGAGTTTCGTCACCCACGCGAGATCCTTGACGGGCAGCGACACCTCAAGCGCCCCATCACGCACTTCACGCACTTCCTCCACGACGTAGTACTCGGCGACCCACCGCGCGCCGGGTCCGAGGTGCAGATGCACGGACACGTCCCGGTCCGAGCGCGTGTAGAGGGGCCGCTCCGCGCCCGCGAGCCCGCGAGGCTCGAATGCGTCGCCGGTCTCCTCCGCGGTCCGGATGCGATCGGCCCGGAACATCCGCTCCTCGTCCGAGTCGTGGTCCCACGCCACGACGTACCAGTTCCCCATGGCGGCGAACACGTGCTCGGGATCGACGTCCCTGGTGGTCAAGGCGTCCCGCGCTGCCGAGAAGTACTCGATTCGGACCGTCCGGTGACCCTCCGCCGCCCCGCGGAGGACGTCCAGCAGCCGCTGCAGCCCGACCCCGGTGGCCGTGTCCACGCGCTCGATCAGGCGGGAGAGCGCCTCCGGGCCCAGCGACGCCTCGATCTTCTCGAGCGCGGAGGCCAGCGCCCCGGTCTCGTGGAGCCCCGGGGTTCCCATCAGGGCTCTTTCCCCGCAGGTAGAGCGAAAGGGCCTCCGACGTCGTGAGGCGCAGCGGCCGGGCGAAGTAGTCGGCCATGCGGATCCACACGCGGCCCTCGTCGTCGGTCTCGACGTCGATCAGCTCGCCCGGTCCGTACGGAGGCAGACCGGACAGGAAGAGCAGGTTCAGGTCCTGGAGCAGGTCACGCTCGGCCATGCCGAACAGGGCGGCCACCTCGGACACACGCACTCCCGGGTGACGAATGATGTACGGGACGGCGGCCAGCAGGCGCCGCAGGCGAACGGAGGCGCGCGGGGTGGCGCGAGGACGCACGCCCTCCCCCGAGGGCCCGTCGCCCTCCCGCCTCCGCGCGCCTCAGGCACGGGGCTCGCTCGCCGCCAGCACCTCGAGCCGGGCGACCACGTGGTCGCGGATCGTCCGAGGCGAGAACACGCGGGCGTCGGGGCCGAACGAGAGCACCCACGAGACGAACGCCTCCGACTGGCTCGCCGGGACCTCGATCTCCACCCAGCCGTCGCGGCGCGTCCGCAGCACCGTGGCGCCGGGGGTCTGGGCGATCACCAGCCACGCGATCCGCGGTGTGAAGCCCACACGCGCGGTCTCGGCCGGTTTGCCGATCCCCCACGGGCCGGACTCCAGGTGCGGAGGTCGCGTCGAAGCCCTCGGGGGCAGGGATCGCGTCACCGGCGTCTCGCATCTCGGACTGCACCCGCGAGAGGCGGAACGAGCGCACGTCCTTGCGTTCGCGGTCGTTCCCCACCAGGTACCAGCTGCCGTTCCGGAAGACGAGCGTGAAGGGATCGACCGTGCGCTGGCCCGCCCGTCCGTGCAGGGGACGGTACCGGAACCGGAGGGCACGGCGGCGCGCCAGGGCGTCCGCCACGGTCGCCAGGTGGGGACCCGAGACGTCCACGCCCGGGGTCGGCTCGCCGGCGGCCAGGATGGGGAGCACGTCCGTGTCGGCGCCCGAGGAGAGCTTCTGGAACGCCATCTCGGCCTCGCCGTCGGATCCCGGCGTGTGGGCGGCGACGAAGAGCGCCCAGAGCTCGTCCTGTGAAAAGGCGATCGCGGGGAGGTAGTAGGCCTCGTGCGGGATGCGGTAGCCCTTCTCCACGTCCCATGCGTCCGTGGCCTCGAGCTCAACGGGGATCCCGACCTCGCGCAGCGTGTCCTTGTCCCGCTCGAACATTCGCTTGGCGCTGGCCTCGTCCCCCTGGCCGTAGGCAGGCACGCGGTCCCGGATCTCCTCGAACGTGAGGGGACGCGTGTATCGAGCAGGAGGGCCACGAGGTTGAGCAAGCGTTCCAGCGGGTGCATTCGGGCGATGATAATGCGGTCGTGATCAAGGTCCGGGAGGGCGTGGTGGTTGGCGTCGTGCGTGAGCGCGCCGGCGTGGTCGAGCTGTCGGTCGAGGTCGAGGGCGAGCCCGCGGCCGCTCTCGCCTACCCTGCGCTGGTCGGTCCGGTGGCGGAGGGCGATGCGGTCCTGCTCAACACGACCGCGGTGACGCTGGGGCTCGGCTCGGGGGGCGCCACTTCGTGATCGCCGTCATGGGACGCGGGTCCCTGGACGAGGGCTCGGGACCGGGCCACGTGATGAAGCTCCGGTACACGCCCCTCCAGGTGGCCACGCTCGCCGTCGAGGAGCCGGCCAGTCCCCACCATGGCCGCATGGCGGAGGCGCGGGACCTCGGGGCACGCCGGTCGTGTGGCTGCCGCTGCACTCGATGCTCGGCCCGGCGGCCGCCGGAGCGCGTGCCGCGGGTGCCGGCCGCGTCGTCTACGTGATGACCGATGGAGCCGCCCTGCCCGCTGCCCTGTCCCGCCTCGCCCAGGAGCTGCGCGACGCGGAGCTGCTGGACGCCGTCGTGTCGGCGGGCAGGCCTTCGGAGGGGACCTGGAGAGCGTGAACGTGTTCACCGGGCTGCTCGCGGCGAAGGTCGTGGCCGGGGCCGACGTCGTCCTGGTCGGCGACGGCCCGGGGAACACCGGGACCGACACCCCCTGGGGCTCGAGCGCCCTGGAGTCCGCGATGGCACTGAACGCGGCGGCGATCCTGCTGGGCAGGCCCGTCGCCGCGCTCCGCGTCTCCTTCGCGGACGCCCGGGAGCGGCACCGGGGCGTCTCGCACCATTCGTTCACCGCGCTCTCCCGCGTCGCGATGAGCCCGGTGCACGTGGCCGTGCCCGCGCTCGCGGACGACGATCAGCGTCGAGCGGTCGGGGAGGCTTGGTGGGCGTCGCCGAGCGGCACACGGTGGTCGAGTACGGCGGGCCACCGGCGGTCGACCTGCTCGAGGCTCGCGGGATCGTGGCCGACTCGATGGGCCGTTCCGTCGCCGACGATCCCGCGTTCTTCCTGGCCGCAGGGGCGGCGGGCGTGCTCGCGGGCCGCTTGGCCGCGGGAGAAGTGCGTTCGGATGGCGGCTAGGCGGCGGCCGTCGCGGCCACGCGGGCCGGGACCTTGTCCCGGGCCGTCCTCACCAGCGCGTCGTACTCGCGCTTGTGCGCCGCGACCATTCGCACGACGGCGCGGGCGTGCCCGGCTTGGCGGACAGGCGGGCGTATTCGGCCTCGTGCTGCTTGACCAGTCCAGCTTCGGCTTCAAGGCGGGCAAGTGCTTCCATGGCTCTCATCATCCCCAGTTCAGGCTCTCGGCAAGGCGTGTTTGCAGAATCACAACATTCCCAACACAGGATTCGCCGAAGTTGATTCCCCCGGCGAACGTGGCGGACCTCACATGTGGGCGATCAGGTGCTCGACCCGCTCGTCCACCGACTTGAAGGGGTCCTTGCACAGGACCGTTCGCTGCGCCTGGTCGTTGAGCTTCAGGTGGACCCAGTCCACCGTGTAGTCACGCCGCTTGAGCTTGGCCTGCCGGATGAACTCCCCGCGCAGGCGCGCCCGCGTGGTCTGCGGTGGCTCCCGCATCGCGCGCTGCACGTCCTTCTCGGAGACGACCCGCTCCATGGCCGCCCCGCCGCTCCAAGAGGTAGTACAGGCCCCGGTTGCGGTTGACCTCGTGGTAGGCCAGGTCCATCAACGCGATCCGTGGGTGGGCGAGCGAGAGGCCGTGCTTCTCACGGTAGTGCTCGATCAGGTGGTGCTTCGCGACCCAGTCGACGCGCGGTGGTCAGCTTGTCGAGGTCGCCCGACTCGAGCGCGTCGAGCGCCAGCCCCCATTCCTGAAGGGCGCGCTGGGTGGTCTCGTCGGCGCCGCGGCGCTCCACGAACCGCACGGCCTTCTCGTAGTACTCGCGCTGGATCTCGATCGCGGTGAGCTCGCGCCCGGTGGCCAGCCGCACCTTGCGCTTGCATGTGATGTCGTGGCTGATCTCCCGGATCGCTCGGATGGCGTTCTCCAGCGTCAGGTCGCGCATCACGGTGCTCTCCTCCACCATGCGCACGACGAGGTCGGTGATGGCGAGCTTCAGGAACGTCGTGAACTCACTCATGTTCGAGTCGCCCACGATCACGTGCAGCCGCCGGAAGCGCTCGGCGTCGGCGTGCGGTTCGTCCCGGGTGTTGATGATGGGGCGCGACCGCGTCGTGGCCGACGACACCCCCTCCCAGATGTGCTCCGCGCGCTGGCTGATGCAGTACACGGCGCCTCGCGGGCCGTGCAGGACCTTCCCGGCGCCGCAGAAGATCTGTCGGGTCACGAAGAACGGAATCAGGACGTCCGCCATCCGCGAGAACTCGCCCTGGCGCGCCACCAGGTAGTTCTCGTGGCAGCCGTACGAGTTCCCGGCAGAGTCCGTGTTGTTCTTGAACAGGTAGACGTCTCCGGAGATGCCTTCCTCGTGGAGGCGCACCTCGGCCGCGGCCAGGAGCGCCTCGAGGATCCGCTCTCCCGCCTTGTCGTGCGCGATCAGGTCCATGACCTTGTCGCACTCGGGCGTCGCGTACTCGGGGTGCGAGCCGACGTCCAGGTAGAGGCGCGCGCCGTTCTCCAGGAAGACGTTGGACGACCGGCCCCAGTGCACGACCCGCCGGAACAGGTACCGAGCGACCTCATCGGGCGAGAGACGGCGCTGACCCCGAAACGTGCAGGTCACGCCGTATTCGTTCTCGAGTCCGAAGATGCGGCGCTCCACGGAGCCGAGTGTACCGTCGGGTCGCGCTGCAGCCGGGGTCATTCGGCTGGAATACACTCTGGCGCCGTGGAGGAACGGGAGATACTCGCCCAGCGCGACCTGGACGTCGAGCGCACGCTGGCCTTCGTCCGGGACGAGTTCAGGATGGGGCTCGAGGCAGTGGCCCGCGTCCCACCGCCCGGCGGTGACGATCTTCGGGTCGGCCCGGGTGGACCCTTCCGCCCCCTTCTACGCCCTGGCTCGAGAGACGGGACGGCGATTTGCCCAGGCCGGCTTCTCGGTGGTCACCGGCGGAGGCCCCGGCCTCATGGAGGCGGCCAACCGAGGCGCGCGTGAGGGCGGCGGCTTCTCCGCCGGCTTCAACATCCAGCTGCCCCACGAGCAGTCCGCCAACCCGTACCTGGACCTGTCGCTCTCGTTCAAGCACTTCTATGCGCGGAAGGTGATGTTCGTTCGGGCCGCCGATGGCTTCGTGGTCCTGCCGGGCGGGTTCGGCACCCTCGACGAGCTCTACGAGTCCCTGATCCTCATCCAGACCGGCAAGATCGGCCACTTCCCCGTCGTGCTGGTCGGGACCGAGTTCTGGCGCGGCCTGGTGGACTGGACGCGCGAACGACAGCTGTCGGAGGGCATGATCGCGCCGGCCGATCTCGACCTGCTCGCCGTGGTCGACGACCCCGGCGAGGTCGTGCGGCTCGTCCGGGCGTGTCTCGAGGGAACCTGCCGGCACGTCCGTCCCGAGACCGCCGATCCCGGGCCCGTGGCCTCGTGAACGACCTCGCCTTCGACTTCCTCCTGGACGGGTCGCACCGGCCGGAGGATCTCGCGACCGAGCTCCGGGACTTCCTCGGGTCCGCGACCCGGTCGCTCGACGTCGCCATCTACGACTTCCAGGCGCGAACGGGCGCGACCGCGGCCGTCGCGGACGCGCTGGAGGCGGCGGCGGGCCGGGGCGTGTCGGTGCGCGTGGCCTTCAACGTCGAGCGCCGGTCCTCGTCGGGGATCCCCGCGATCCTCGCTGGGAGCCGGAGCAGATCGACGGATTGGACGTGCCGACGCGGGGCGTCTCGGGCAACGGCGCCCTGATGCACCACAAGTACGTGGTGCGCGACGGCGGCGACGTCTGGACGGGGTCGACCAACTGGACCGAGGACGCGTTCGGCCGTGAGGAGAACATCGTGGTACGCGTCCACTCCGAGCCGGTGGCGGCCGCGTACGGCCGGAACTTCGAGGAGCTGTGGGGACGGGGACACGTCGAGCGCACCGGCGCGCGCGGCGAGGCCACAGTGGTGGGGACCGCCGTCGTCGAACCGCTGTTCTCGCCCGATGGTCCGTCGCTCGCGCAGGCGATCGCCACGCGCCTCGGCGAGGCGCGCCGGCGCATACGGCTCGCGTCGCCGGTGATCACGTCCGGTCCGATCCTGGGGACCCTGGCCGAGCTCGCCGGCCACCGCTCGTTCGACCTCGCCGGCGCGTACGACCTGACCCAGATGGAGGAGGTGGCCGGACAGTGGCGCCGCGTGCCGGCCAACCACTGGAAGCTGGAGGCGTGGGACGTCGTGCGTCGCCGCCTCGTCGGCAAACGCTCCACGCCGTACGGGCCCGACTCGGTGCACGACTACATGCACGCGAAGGCGGTGGTGGCCGACGGCGCGGTCCTCACGGGCAGCTACAACTGCTCGCATGGCGGGGAGGACAACGCCGAGAACGTGCTCTGGATCCAGGACGCCGCCGCGGCCGACCAGGTCGCCGCCTTCATCGACACGGTGGTCGCGCGCTACGCGTCCCCGGATGCCGCTTCCTGACTAGCGGACGACCAGGGCGCCGTTCATCTCCGGGTGCACGTCGCACTGGAAGTAGTAGGTCCCCGCCGCCAGTCCCTGCACGCGATAGAGCGTGGACTGGACGCCCGTCACCGTGTCGCCCTTGAACAGGGCGTCGGCCTCCTGTCCGTTCGCGTAGATGGACACGTTGTGCGGGATGCCGTTCTCCTGGTTGTCGAGCGTCAGGGTGAAGGACTCGTTCGCCGGCGCGGCGAGGCAGTCGCGGTCGAAGTGGAGGTTCTGGGCCTCGATCCTGAGCGCGGTCCCGCTCGGCGTGCAGGTGGCCATCTGCCGCAGGTCGGATGCCGACGTTCCGCTGGTGCACGCGGCGGCGACGAGTGCGAGCGCCAGCAACGCGGTGAGCCTCACGGTGACCACGGGTGCGGGGCGCCGCATGGCCGAGCTAGTTCCCGCCCTCCACGATGGGTCCGACCTCCGCCTGGGTCAGCCGGCGGAACTTGCGTCGCTGCGCGGCTCCGATCGAGCACCGCCACCTCGAGGCCCTGCGGCTCGAACGTGCGCTCCTCGACCGAGGACATGGCCCGCGCGGCGATACGGAGCGCGTCCGGGAGCGTGGTGCCGGGCTGGTACGAGTCTCGGAGCAGGTCCGAGAGCTCCTCGGACCGCCCCCCCATTGCGACGTACCCGTCCTCGTCGGCGACGCTGCCGTCGAACAGGATGTGGAACAGCGACGTGTCGGCGGCGGTGTCGCCCACCTGGGCGACCAGGATCTCGACCTCGTACGGCTTCATCTGCTGCGTGAAGATGCCGGACAGGGCCTGCGAGTACGCGTTGGCGAGCGTCTTCGCCGTCACGTCCTCGCGCCCGTACGAGTAGCCGCGCAGGTCCGCCAGCCGGATGCCGGCGATCCGCAGGTCCTCGAACTCGCTGTACTTCCCGACGCCGGCGAACGCGATGCGGTCGTAGATCTCCGACACCTTGTGCAGCGTGACGCTCGGGTTCTCGGCCAGGAACAGGATGCCGTCGGCGTACTCGAGCGCGATCACCGACTTGCCCCGGGCGATCCCCTTGCGGGCGTACTCCGAACGGTCCTTGGTGAGCTGCTCGGGCGGCACGTACGGCTGGAAGGCCATCTACTCCTCCGGCTCCTCGGCCTCGCGCGCCCCGCTGGCGCCGACGGGCGGCTGGTTGGCGAGGAGGTCCCCCACGATCGACTCGAAGGCGGCGCGGACGTCGCTCTCGGCCATCGTGTGGAAGCCGTCCACGTCGACGACCTTCACCGACGGGTAGACCCCCCGGAACAGGTCCGGGCCCCCCGTCGCGACGTCCTCCTGCGCGGCGTCGTACAGCGACTCGACCGCCACGCGGATCGCCGCCTCGCGGTCGAGCCCCGGCTTCCATCGCTTCTTCAGCGTCCCGCGGGCGTGGATGCCGCCGGAGCCGGTCGCGTGGAACACCGCCTCCTCCCACCGCCCACCGGTGACGTCGTAGCGGAAGATGCGGCCCTCGGCCTGGCGCTCGTCCCAGCCGCAGAAGAGGGGGACGACCGCCAGGCCCTGCATGGCCATGGGCAGGTTCCCGCGGATCATCTGCGCGAGACGGTTCGCCTTGCCCTCCAGCGAGAGGCGCTCGCCCTCGACCTTCTCGTAGTGCTCGATCTCGGTCTGGAAGAGCTTGACCATCTCGGTCGCCTGCCCGGCGACGCCGGCGATGGCCACGGCCGAGTGGTCGTCGGCGGGGAACACCTTCTCGATCCGCTCGTCGGCGATGGAGTACCCCTCGGTGGCCCGGCGATCCCCCGCCATCACCACGCCGTCGGCGAACTTCAGCGCGAGGATGGTGGTCCCGTGCGGAACGCTCCCCACGCCGGGGGCGCCGCCGCCGGACACGCCGGCGTCCGCGCGGCCCGCGGGCCCGGTTCGCCCGGACCAGGTCCGCGAAGCTGGGGTTGGCGCCCAGCGGGTAGGAGGGTCCGGGGAACCCGGTGGGCAGCTCGGTCACTCCCCGCCCTTCTGGACGTAGGACTTCACGAACTCCTCGGCGTTCTGTTCGAGCACGGTGTCGATCTCGTCCAGGATCTCGTCCATCTCGTCGGTGAGCTCCTGGCCCTTGCTCGAGGTCTTGGCCGCCTCGGTCTCGGCCGGGGCGGCGTCCTCCCCCCGGCGCTGCGTTCGCTTCTGCTCCTGCTCCTGCGGCACGTTCGATCACGCTCCCCGGTCGAGGTCGGTGGTCATTCTACGGCGAGGCCTGCAGCCGGGCGATCAACGCCGCGGCGGTTCCCGATTCCTCCAGGAGGTCCTCGACGAACTCGCGCGTGCCGCGGAGCGGCTCGCGCGTCGGCACCCGCTGGAGCACGTCGCCCCCGGTGTCGAAGATGATCGAGTCCCACGAGGCCGCGGCGATCGCGTCGGGGTACCGCTCGATGCAGCGGCCCCGGAAGTAGGCGCGGGTGTCCTCGGGCGGTTCGGACACGGCGCGCTGAACCTCCTGCTCGGAGACGATCCGCTCGACCTTCCCCGCCTCCAGCAGCCGGTAGTAGAGGCCCTTGGAGCGCCGGACGTCGTGGTACTGCAGCGCGATCATGGCGAGCCGCGGGTCGCGCCAGTCGAGGCCGTCGCGCTCACGGTACGCGGTCAGCAGGCGGTACTTCGCCACCCAGTCCAGCTCGCGGTGCATGGACAGCGGGTCCTCCTCGATGCCCGTCAGGACCGCCTCCCAGCGCTGGAGCACTTCGGCATTCTCGGCCGTGTCGTCGTGCTCCTTCACGTACTTCTTCGCGTGGTCCAGGTAGTCCCACTGGATCTCGAGCGGCCGGATGCGCCGCCCGTCGGCGAGCTTCACCGTCTGCTTGCACGTCGGGTCCCACGAGATCTCGTGCAGCGCCTGCACCGGGTTGTCCAGCGACACCTCGGGGGCGAGCTCGTCCTCGATCATCTTGAGGATCAGCGCCGTCGTCCCCACCTTCAGGAAGGTCGCCACCTCGCACATGTTGGCGTCGCCGATGATGCAGTGCAGGCGCCGGTACTTCTCGGGGTCGGCGTGCGGCTCGTCCCGCGTGTTGATGATGGGACGCTTGAGCGTGGTCTCCAACCCGACCTCGGCCTCGAAGAAGTCGGCGCGCTGCGTCAGCTGGTACACGACCCGCTGCTCGCTGCCGCGAGCGCTCTCCGACCCGACCTTCCCGGCTCCCGTGAAGATCTGCCGGGTGACGAAGAACGGTGTCAGGTCGCGCACCACCCGGGTGAACGGCGTGCGCCGGTCCACCAGGTAGTTCTCGTGCGTGCCGTACGAGTTGCCCTTGCCGTCGGTGTTGTTCTTGTACACGGCGATCCGCTCGCCGGGCGGGAGCATGCGCCTGCACCGCGTCCATCGAGCGCTCGAGCACCAGCTCGCCCGCCTTGTCGTGCACGACGAGCTCGCGGGGTCCCGCGCACTCGGGCGTCGAGTACTCGGGGTGCGCGTGATCGACGTAGTAGCGCGCGCCGTTCGGCAGGATGACGTTCGCCAGTCCCAGGTCTTCGTCGACCGGCTGACGTTCCTGGACCGGCTCGTACCCGCGCGCGTCGCGCAGCGGCGACTCCTGTTCGTAGTCCCAGCGGATGCGCCGCAGTTGCCGGCATAGGCATTGATCAGGAACGATGAGGCCAGTACCGGATTGAAGTCGGGGGTGTTGGGAGCCGAGATCCCGTACTCGGTTTCGGTGCCGACGACCTTGGGGATGGCCATTCGGACAGCCTAGCGCGTCCTAGAGGTACTGCCCGGCGTTGACTCGCTCGACCTGACGACCGCTCCCGTGCTCGTCGCCGATCAGCGTGCGCACGTACACGATCCGCTCGCCCTTCTTCCCGGAGATCCGCGCCCAGTCGTCCGGGTTCGTGGTGTTGGGGAGGTCCTCGTTCTCCTTGAACTCGTCCCGGATCGCCGACAGCAGGTACTCGAGCTTCAGCCCCTTCTCGCCCGTGGACAGGAACCGCTTGATGGCCGTCTTCTTGGCGCGGTGACGATGTTCTCGATCATCGCGCCCGAGTTGAAGTCCTTGAAGTACAGGACCTCCTTGTCCCCCGACGCGTACGTCACCTCCAGGAAGCGGTTCTCGTCGGACTCCGCGTACATCCGGTCCACGGTCGTGTCGATCATGCGCTGGAGCGACCGCGTGACGTCGCCGTCGACGCGCTTCAGCTCCTCGGCGTGGATCGGGACGCCGGGCTCCACGTACTTCGCGATGATCTCCCTGGCGGCCGCCCCCGTCGGGCCGCTCGATCTTGATCTTCACGTCCAGCCGCCCAGGCCGCAGGATCGCCGGGTCGATCATGTCCTCACGGTTGGAGGCGCCGATGACGATCACGTTCTTCAGCGTCTCGACGCCGTCGATCTCGCGACAGCAGCTGCGGCACGATCGTGTTCTCCACGTCGGACGAGATGCCGGTGCCACGGGTGCGGAACAGCGAGTCCATCTCGTCGAAGAAGACGATGACGGGGAAGCCCTCGGCCGAACGCTCCTTGGCGCGCTGGAAGATCAGACGGATGTGGCGCTCGGTCTCGCCCACGTACTTGTTCAGCAGCTCGGGACCCTTGATGTTCATGAAGTAGGACCGGGCCGCGCTCTGCCCGGACCGCTCCGTCATCTGCTTGCGCCAGCGAGTTGGCGACCGCTTTCGCGATCAACGTCTTCCCGCATCCGGGCAGGCCGTACAGCAGCACGCCCTTCGGCGGCTTCAAGTGGTGTTCGGCGAACAGCTCGGCGTAGAGGAAGGGCATCTCGACGGCGTCGCGGATGTCCTCGATCTGCGTGCGGAGCCCACCGATGTCCTCGTAGGTGACGTTGGGAATCTCCTCGAGGATCGACCTCCTCGATCTCCTCGCGCGGGAGCTTCTCGAGCGCGTAGCCGGAACGCGCGTCGATCAGGACCGGGTCGCCGGCGCGAACCTGACCTATGGACGCGGACGCCGAGGATCGGGCGACCCGATCTCCTCGTCACCACGTCCGACCACGATCATCCGGTCGTCGGCCGATCAGCTCCTTGACGCGACACGACCTCGCCGGTGCAGGTCCTGGTCGAGCACTCGACCACGTTGAGGGCCTCGTTCAGGATCACCTCGACGCCCGGGCGCAGCCGCCCGCGGTCCATCGAAGGATCGACGTTCACGCGCATCTTGCGTCCGCTGGTGAAGATATCGACGAACTCGTCGTCGATCTCCCGCAGGAACACGCCGAACGTGGCCGGCGGTCTGGTGAGCTTCTCGACCTCTTCCTTGAGCTCGGCCAGACGATCACGTTCGGACCGAAGCACGGTCGCGAGCTTCTCGTTCTGCGCGATCGCCGCGACAGCTCGGCCTGCGGGCGGAAGCAGTTGCTCCTCCAGGATCTTCACTTGGCGCGGCGAATTCGTCAGCCGGCGGCGGAGCAGCGTGGTCTCGTCCTCCAGGAATTTCACCTGCGTCTGGAGCTCGTGGACGAGCTTCTCGTACTGCTCGACCTGTTCGAGAGGATCCGGTGTGCCTCGGTCTCGTCCCGAGTCATCTCGCTCCCAACCCGCTCTCCCAGCGGCCCGTGACGCCCTCGGCGCCGCGCCCGGTCGCTTCGGCCCCTATGGCCCCGGGTCAGCGACATCCGCTCCGGAAGCGGCTCCATCGGGTGCCGGATGTTCGATCGGCACGAACGGTCCGGCGCCGCGTCCCGGCCGGACGCTCTCGGCCGGCCCCTTTCCGGCCCGTGGTGATGAATCCCGTGTGCGCCACCATCCGATGGTCGGGCCGGACGCTGCGGTCGGTCACGTGCCAGTGCCGGACGAGCACCTCGAAGGTGTCGACCTGCAGGTATCCCGCGCGCCCCAGCGCCAGCACGGTCGTCTGGGTCTGATTCGTCGTGGGGAGATACGAGCACAGGATGCCTCCGGGAGGGTCGTCTCGCCGATCGCCGGCAAGATCGCCCACGGCTCGGGCAGGTCGAGCACGACCCGGTCGAACACGTCGCCGCGTCGAGCGACGCTCGTCCACGTCGCCGAGGCGCAGGTCGACCCACTGCGGGTCGCTCCCCGAAGAACGTCTCGACGTTGCGCATCGCGGTCGCGTGATGATCCTCCCGGGCTCGTAGGACACGACGCGGCCGGTGGGTCCGACCGCGCGAGCCAGGGCCAGTGGTGAACGCGCCCGAGCCCGGTGCCCGCCTCCAGCACCCGCGCTCCGGGCGCGATGTCGGCGTGCACCAGGATGGCGCCGATGTCCTTCGGGTAGATGACCTGTGCGCCGCGAGGCATCTTCAGGACGAAGTCGGCCAGCCGTCGGCCGAAGCGCCACCAAGCGGGCGCGCCGATGTCGAACGGACCACCACGCCCTCCGGCCCCCGATCAGGTCGTGCGCCACCGCGCCGCCGTGGAAGTGGAACGTCCCTCCCGCCTCGGGCTGATGAGGTACGCCGGCCCTTGCCGTCCACAGTGACGGCCTCCCGCCTGTCGACGCACCCTCGACCGCTCGACGGGACCCGGGCGAGCCCGTACCGGCCGTCGATCTCCGACGGCGGACCTCGTCCGAGATCTCGGCCGGACGAGCCGATCGTCGGGCGGCTCCGGCACGCCCTCCGGCGGCCATGCTCGCTGAACGGGCTGCAGCTCGAGCACCGGGAGGCCTCGCGGCTCCGCCAGCTTGCTCGCCCTTGATCTGAGCGACCGCGCGACAGAACGCGCAGAACCGGCCCGTGGTCGGCTGCGCGCAGCGTTCGCACGGTCGACGAGGTCCACGTCGTCCGCGCGTCCGGAACAGATGCGCGGCGCGATCCGACGATACCCGAGGTAGAACGACGCCTTCGTGCCGGGCGAGGCGGCCTCGAGGTGGTTCATCGCGTCCTTGTACTTGAGCTGGGTGTTCCCGGCCACCAGCGGGCACTCCTCGACGACGTAGTCGATGCCCCGCATGAACGCGTAGGCCGCGGTCTCCCGCTCGGACAGACGGTAAAGGGGCTTGACCTTCTTCACCATGCCCTCGCGTCCGGGAGCGACGGGGAACTGCCGCGCGATGTACTCCGTCTGCCAGCGGAGCGTGTTCCCCAGAGGGTCGCCGCCTCGTCGTCGAGGTTGTGACCGGTCGCGACCACATCGAACCCGTGCTCGCGCGCGACGCGGTTGAACACGTACCGTTTCGACAGGCCGCACACGGCGCACGTCGACCGCGAACCTCTCCGCTTCGCCGTGGGGATGTCGTAGCCGTAGCCGTCGCGTGAGGTCGACGTGGATCAACTCGGCTGCCGCGGCCCGCGGCGATACTGCGCCGCGACCCGGCCGGAGCGATCCGAGTAGTCCCCGATCCCGAGCCCAGATAGAACCCGGCGCGTCGTAGCCGAGGTCGAGCAGGATGTCCCAGAGCGCCAGCGAGTCCTTGCCTCCGCTCACCGCGATCAGCACGCGATCGCTGGGGCCGAACATGTCGTGGTCGTCGATGGCCCGCTGGACCTGGACGCGGACGTGGTGTTCGAAGCACTCCTGGCAGAACGCCGTGTTGTGCCGCCGAAGCTCGATCACGGCCGTGGAGCCGCACCGCTTGCAGCGCATGGCGGAGGCCCTTCGAGCCCGATCCGCCCGAGATCACCGGGCGCACCTCGATCTCGTCGGCCGGCTCGAGCCATTCGTCGCGCGTGAGCAACGTGCGGCCCCGGATCACCAGGACGGTGTCGGGATCGATCGACAGCTCGGCGAGCACCGCTCGGACCGGCCGGGCACCGGTCAGCTCCATCTCGCGGTCGGGGTTGCGCAACCGGACCCTCATGAGGGCATCAGGCTACCGCAGGGAAGGGAGCGGCCGGCGAGGCCAGGGGGGTGGCCTCGCCGGCCCGCTCAGTCGCGCTCAGCCCGTCGGAAGGGGGTTGGTGCCGAGCGTGACGTTCACGGTCTTGGTCCCGCCGTCCTGGTGGACGACCTGGACCGAGACCTGATCGCCGGGGTGAAGGGCGCGAATGTCGGTCCCGAGGTCGCTCGGGCTCGAGACGCGCTTGCCGTCGAAGGTCGTGATGATGTCGCCGACCTGGATGCCGGCCTTGGCCGCCGGGCCGGCCGGCGCCAGGGCCACCACGACGGCACCGTGGTCCACCGGCGCCCCGAAGGGGACCGCCGAGACGGGCTCGGTCGAGACGCCGAGGTAGGCCACGTCTCCGGCCGGGTGGTCGATGGCGTCGGTCGCCACCGATTTCGCCGAGTTGATGGCGATCGCGAACCCGATGTTCTGGGCGTCGTTGCTGCCTGCCGTGTTGATGCCGATCACGTTGCCGTTGAGGTCGATGAGGGGCCCGCCCGAGTTCCCCGGGTTGATCGCAGCATCCGTCTGCAGCGCGTCCTCATACGTCCGCGACCCCTGGGGGGCATTGCTGTCCTGCACCTGCACGGTGCGCGCGTCCGAGGAGAGGATGCCCGAGGTCACGGTGGGGCCGCCCGGAAGGGCCAGTGCGTACCCGATGGCGATCACGCGCTCGCCGACCACGATCTGAGAGGAGTCGCCCAGCGGAACCGTGGGAAGTGGTTCGTACTGCGAGATGCCCTGCAGCTGGAGCACCGCGATGTCGCGCGCGTTGTCGCCGCCGATCACCTTGGCGCCGAAGACCTTGCCCCGCAGCGCTTCCGGGGCGGTGTCGTTGAACCGGACCCGGATCTGGAGGCCTCCTTCCACCACGTGGTAGTTCGTGATGAGGATGCCGTCCTGGCGGACGATGAAACCGGTGCCCACGCCCTTGCCGACCTGTGCCCCGCCGAAGGGGTCCTGCTGGACGACGTTGGTGGTCACGTTCACCACGGCGGGCTCGACCTTCCGCACGGCCTCCACGACCGGGTCCGTCGCCGGGTCGTACGAGCCGGCATTCGGAGACGGCGTCGACAGGGAGACCCCCGCCGGCGACGTGCCGGACGCAGCGGAGGCGGTCGTGGTCGGTTTGGTGCTGGTGCAGGCCGCGAGCAGGATCGCCGCGGACGCAAAGACGGCCAGCGACATGATGCCGATCCGGCGCCGCCGTCGCCCGCCTCGCTCGGCCTCGGCCTGCCTCCGGCCCAATCGTGACATCTGCCCGTCGCTCACGCTCTTCGCCCGCCTTTCGCTGGTTGGCTCGTTGCCCGGCATGCTAGGGGCGGTCGCTGAGAACAGGCTGAACGAGGTGCTGAGCTTGTGTTGCGGCCGCGAACAGCGCCCCCCACCTGCCCGGACGATCTCCGACCTTCGCCGAATGTCCGTCCGAAGGGCGGACCGACGGGCCGGGAGCGGCATTCCCCGAACGCGGGAGGGGAGAAATCGGCTGGCCGGGGACGCGGCCGGCAACCGGCGAAATGCCGACACCAACCGGGACGATGATGGACGTTCGGCACAGACTCTTCAGCGCCCCGGGCGGCGGGTTCGTCTCCGCGACGGGCGTCGCCCCGCTCAGCCGCGAGTCGCTGTTCCGGCAGGTCGGGCCCCTCGTGGGCGGGACGCTCATGGGTCTGCTGGCTCTGGCCCTCCCCCGCACCAATGATCCGCACAACGCGGGCCTCATCCTCGAGGCCGCCATCCTGACCGCCCTCACCGTCGCCGCCACCGCCTTCCTGCCCTGGAACCGGCTTCCCACCACGCTCCAGGCCGCCCCCCCGGTCCTCTACATGGTGGTCGCGTTCCTGCTGGCGCAGGCGGGCGGTGGCACGTACGCCGTATACGAGCAGCTGATCCTCCTCCCCGTCCTCTGGCTCGCCGTATACGGAACCTCGCTGGAACTCGCCATCGGCGTGGTTGCGGCGTCGGCGCTCCTGCTGGCGTCCGCGGCCGTGCCGGTGGCGGGTTCGACCGGAGACTGGCAGCGTTCGGCCAGCCTGATCCTCGTCGCGGCCGTCCTCGGCTTCGCCGTGAACCAGCTGCTGCGGCAGATCCGGACGCAGGCCAACCGGCTGGGCATCCTGGCGCTTGACCGACGAGCTCACCGGAGCCGCCAACCGGCGGGCCTGGCACGAGTACCTGGCCGAGGCGCTCCACGTGGACGACACCGAGGCGGCCACGCCCCTCGTCTGCGTCGCCGTCCTGGACGTGGACCACTTCAAGGAATACAACGACCAGCACGGCCATCAGGGCGGCGATCGCTTCCTGAAGGAGCTCACCGCGTGCTGGCGGGCCCGCCTTCGCGACTCGGACGTCCTGGCCCGCATCGGCGGCGACGAGTTCGCCATCCTGCTCCCCTCCTGCGAACGGTCCGTCGCCACGGCGATCGTCGAGCGGCTCTGCTCGGACCTGCCGGCCGGCCGGACCTGCTCCGCCGGCCTGGTCGCCTGGGACGGGAACGAGACCCCGGACGCCCTGGTCTCCCGGGCGGACGCGGCGTTGTACCGCGCGAAGAACGCCGGCCGGAACCGCATCGTCACCGCGGCCTGAGCTCCCCCACGCTCCCGGCACCGATAATGGGCCCGTGGCCCAGTCCTCGCATCGTCCCGATGTCTCCGAGGGCTCGGCCGGCTACCTGGAGTTCGACCGGGCGTCATGGGCCCGGCTGCGCGCGAACACGCCGCTCACCCTGACCGAGGACGACCTCGCGGCGCTCCGGGGCGTCAACGAGGCGATCTCGCTCGATGAGGTCGCCGACGTCTACCTGCCCGTCTCGCGCCTGCTGAACCTGTCCGTCGCGGCCACGCGCGAGCTCCACCGCGCCACGGCCCTGTTCCTGGGCGAGCCCGTCGCCGCGCCCTTCGTCATCGGGCTCGCGGGGAGCGTCGCGGTCGGCAAGAGCACCGCCGCGCGCATCCTGCAGCGGCTGCTGTCGCGCTGGCCCGAGAGCCCGCGCGTGGACCTGGTCGCCACGGACGGATTCCTCCTGCCGAACGCGACCCTGGAGGCCCGGGGCCTCATGGAGCGGAAGGGATTTCCGGAGAGCTACGACCGCCGGGCGCTGGTTCGCTTCGTCTCCGATGTGAAGGCCGGCCTCCCCGCGGTCGCCGCGCCGGTGTACTCGCACGTGCGGTACGACATCGTGCCCGGCGAGACGCTCGTGGTTCGGTCGCCCGACGTGCTGATCGTGGAGGGCCTGAACGTCCTCCAGACGGGGGTGGCCCCTCCCGGGCGGCAGGCACAGCCCTTCGTCTCGGACTTCTTCGACTTCACCATCTACGTGGACGCCGACGAGGCGGACGTCTCCCGCTGGTACGTCGACCGCTTCCTCCGTCTGCGCGAGACCGTGTTCCGCGACCCGTCGTCGTACTTCCGGCGGTACGCCGACCTGGACCACGACGAGGCCGTGGCGACGGCCGACCGCATCTGGCGCGAGATCAACGGCGTCAACCTGCGGGAGAACATCGCGCCCACGCGCGGGCGCGCGCGGCTGATCCTGGAGAAGGGCCCCGACCACGCCGTCCGTCGCGTCCTGCTCCGGCGGCTGTGACCCCGGCCGCCGGGACGACGCGCGAGTAGGGTTGGCCGAATGTCTTCCCGGCGCGTGACCGTGCTGTTCGTGATGGGCCACGGGTCCAGCGGGACCACCATCCTGGGCAACACCCTGAACGAGGTGGATGGCTTCTTCCACGCCGGAGAGCTGCGCACCATCTGGGCCGAGGCGCTGGCCGGGCTCCAGAAATGCGGATGCGGCGCGGATGTGTGGGCGTGCCCCGTGTGGTCCGAGGTGCTGCGGATCGGGTTCCCGGGCATCGACGGCGCCACCGCGGCGCGGCTCGCCCGGCTGCACCGCGAGACCATCCGCGTTCGTCATACCTTCCGGCTGCTCCGTGCCGACCCCGGCCGGCTGTCCGGGTGGCCGGCCCTGCGGCGCTACGCGGACACGGCCGGCCGCCTCTATCGGGCCATCGCCGACGTCACGGGCGCCCGCGTGATCGTCGACACGTCCAAGCGGACGGGCGACGCCGCGCTCCTGCGGCTGCTGCCGGACGTCGACCCCTACATCCTCCACGTGGTCCGCGACCCGCGCGCGGTCGCCTATTCGTGGTCGCACCGCTCGGGCACGCCGCCGAGCGAGCTCGCCACCGCGCTCGAGTGGCTCTCGTTCTCCGGCGCTGGGCGAGGCCGTCAAGTGGCGCCTGGGACACGGCCGCTCGATGGTCCTGCGTCACGAGGACTTCGCCGAGCAGCCCCGGGCCGGCCTGGAGCGCGTCGTGCGGCTCGTCGGAGCGGGCGCTGCCGCGCTGCCGCTCTCCGGGCCCGAGGACCGCACCGTGGAGTTCGGCGAGAACCACACCGTGGCCGGGCACTGGACGCGCTTCAATCGCGGCGCGACCGACCTACGCCTCTCCACCGAGTGGCGGGCGAAGCAGCGGCCGGCCCAGCGCCGGCTGGTGACCGGCCTGACCCTGCCGCTGCTCCCCCGCTACGGCTATCCCGTGCGGCCCGGGCGTTAGACGCAGGTTCCCGGGTCGCCGTACTGCACCAGGAGCGAACCCGACTGCAACGTCGTGGAACCCCCGGTGGACCTCCACTGCACGGTGAACGCGTGCGAGTCCGAGGCCTCGAACGTCGACGCGTTCGTCTCGAACGTGAACGAGTACATCGTCGTGTCGGCGCCATTGTTGGTGCCCTGGTTGAAGGCCTGCCCGGGTTGCAGGATCGCGCCGCCGTCGATCTGGACCCGGAAGCCCGCCCGCGCCCCCGTCACCACGACGGTGACCGTCGCGCTCACGGCCCCGAGCGCGCAGATCGGACCGACCGACATGTTGTTCAGGTCCGTCCAGGCCTTGCTCGACGTGCTGATCGGCGAGCTGTCCCGGCCCGAGAACGCCTGGCTCGTCAGGTCACCCGACCCGCTGAAGGCGTTCGGCTTGACGTGCGTGGCGCCGGTCGCCATCACGGTCACGGGGACCGAGACGACGAGCACCAGGGCCACGGCCACGAGGATCCACTTTCGCATTCGACCTCTCCTTTCGACGAGGGGACGCGGCAGTCTACAATCGCGGTCTTCGATCGGAGGGTTGGGTGATCAGGACACGCTGCTACGGGGTCGTCGCCAAGATGATCCCGTCCCGAATCTGCTGTCGCCCCGTCCTGCGCGTCCTCTGACGCCCTCCCTCGTTCGCTTTCCTCGCGCAACCGAAAGGAGCCAGCCCCATGTCCCTGTTCGTCGTTCGCCACCAGCACGCAGCCGAGACCTGCCCGGCGGGTCACCCGCAGATGGGTCCCATGCTGCTCCAGCACCTGTCCAAGCCCAACGCCGAGCAGTTCGGCGTGGACATCCGCTCGGAGGCCGTCGTGGACGGGCAGCACACGTTCTACCTCATCGCCGAGGCCGACGACGCTGGAAAGCTGGAGTCGTTCATGGCGCCCTTCGCCCAGGCGGGGTCCGTCGAGGTCCTTCCCGCGTCACATTGCGAGCAGGTGGTGGCCCGGGCGGCCTGCTGACGTCGGGAGCCTGCGCCGGGGTCGGCCGCTACGCCATCAAGAGGGCTTCGGCCACCTCGATGCTGCCGCCGCTCTCGAGGATGGGGCAGCTCTTCGCCATCTCGATGGCCGCATCGATGTCGGCTGCGTTGATGAGCGTGTAGCCGCTGACCGGGTTCGCGCCGCCGCCGTCCGAGACGGATCCGTTGGTCGCGATGGTCTTCGCCTGGCGGATCGGGTTCCCGCCGTCCTTGACGGCCGCGCCGAGCTTCTCGTACCACTCGCCCCAGGCCGCCATGACCTTGGCCTGCTCCTCTTCGGTCTCGGGCATCCCGCCACCGTGGAACGCAAGCAGATAGATCTCCATCTCTCGCTCCTCTTTCCGGGTCGTGCGTGCGTGACGACTCTACGGCTCCGCCTGCCACGCGCGAGCCGGTTGCCGGGCCGCGAGCCTCGGCCGTAGGGTACGCGCGACCCTGGTCCCGATCGGAAGGAGACGGCGTCCGCGTGGCCGCGCAGCGACCCGACGACCGGGGCGAAGATCCCACCAGCACGCTCGCGCGGACCATCGTGCCGGCCGAGCCGCTGCGATCCGGGACCGACCGGGCCTACCGGCGCCTGGGGTTCGCCGGCGGAGAGGGACACGTCCTTCGCGAGGATCTCGCGCCTGGGGCGACCGGCGGCCCGCGCCGCTCGGTCCTGCACCTGGCGCACCTGTCCGACCTGCAGATCGCGGACGTGCAGTCGCCCGCGCGCATGGAGTTCCTGGACGTGCTCCCCGACCGAGACGTGCTGGAGCCCTTCCTGCCGGCGCATCGCCCGTACGAGGCCCTCGCCGTCCACGCCGTGGACGCGGTCGCGCGCACGCTGCGCACGCTGGGGCCGAGTCCGGTCACCGGCGCGCCGGTGCGGCTCGCCGTCACCACGGGCGACGCCGTCGACAACGTCCAGTGGAACGAGCTGCGGTGGTTCCTGTCGCTGCTGGACGGCGGGACCGTGCGAACGGGGTCGGGCTCCCCGCTCGAGAGCCCGCAATCGGCGGCGTGGGATCTGGACGGCTTCTGGCATCCCGACGGGGACTCGGGACGGTACGCCGAGCGTTGGGGCTTTCCCGCCTATCCGGGCCTGCTTCGGGACGCGGCCGAGGCTTTCGCCGCGGCCGGGCTGGGCATCCCGTGGCTCGCCTGCTTCGGGAACCACGAGGCCCTGGTGCAGGGCATGTCGCTGGCGACGCCCGCGGCGGGTGCGCTGGTGGTCGGCGACGCCAAGCCCGTCGGCCTCCCTGCCGGCTTCGACCCCGGGGATCCCGTGCACGTCGCCGCGTTCGTCCGCGACCCGGTCGCGTTGCTCTCGGGAGCCTCCCGGGCGATCCCGGCCGATCGCTCGCGTGCCTTCTTCTCACGAAGGGAGTTCATCCAGGCGCACCTGCGCGCCGGCGGCGCGCCCTCCGGCCACGGGTTCTCGGCGGAGAACCTGGAGCGCGACACGGTCTACTACGCGCACGATCCCGCACCGGGCGTCCGGGTCCTGGTGCTGGACACGTCCAACCCCGGAGGAAACGCGGACGGCAGCCTGGGTGCCGTCCAGCTCGCATGGCTGGAGCGACAACTGGTGGAGACGCACTCGACCCACCTGGACGCGAGCGGCGCGCCGGTTCGGACGGGGAACGAGGACCGCTACGTCCTGCTGGCGTCCCACCACGGGCTGGAGACGCTCGGAAACGGCACCGTGAGCGAGGGGGTGGACCCGGCGGCCGCGGACCTGCCGCGCGTGCTCGCCCCGCAGATCCGGTCGACGCTGCACCGGTTCCCCAACGTCGTCGCCTGGCTGAACGGCCACACGCACGAGCACCGCATCGTCCCGCGCCCCGATCCGGCGGGAAGGACGTCTGGCTTCTGGGAGATCACGACCGGCTCGATCATGGACTGGCCGGTGCAGGGGCGGCTGGTCGAGCTGGTGGAGGACGGCGACGGGTCGCTGTCGGTGTTCTGCACGATCGTGGACCACGCGGCGCCGCCGGACCCGACGGCAGCCGATGCCGCCTGGCGCCTGGCCTCGATCCACCGGGAGCTGGCGGCCAACGACCCGTTCCTCGGCGACGAGAGGGGTCCCCGTGGCGCGCCGTCGGACCGCAACGTCGAGCTCCGCTGGCGCGTCCGGCGGTAGCATCGCGCGATGTCCGACCTCCACGACCGCATCCCGAAGGTCGAACTGCATTGCCACCTGGAGGGAACCATCCGGCCGGCCACGGTGGCCGAGCTGGCCGCGAAGCACGGCCGCGAGCTGGCGGTCGATCGGGTCGAGGACCTATACACGTACGACTCGCTGAACGGGTTCCTCGAGATCTTCTGGTTCGTGCAGGAGCTGCTGGTGGATCCCGACGACTGGGAACGGGCAGCCTACGAGTCGGTCGTGGACGCGGCGCCCCACGGGCTCCGCTACCGGGAGGCGTTCTTCACGCCGACCCGTCACGTCGCCGCCGGGCAGGACCTGGGCGACATCGTGGGCGGGCTGACCCGGGGCCTCGAGGCGGCCGAGGCCGAGACCGGCGTGCGGTCGATGCTGATCTGCGACATGGACCGCGCCTACGGGGGCGACGCCGGGCTGGCGCTGATCGAGCGGCTGGTCGAGCTTGGCTCCCGGGGCCGCGCCGATCGCGTGATCGGCGTCGGGATGGACTCGATCGAGCTGGGCGTGAACCCCGCCGACTACCTGCCCGCGTACGAGCTCGCGCGCTCGGCCGGGCTGCGCCGGACGGCGCACGCCGGCGAGGACACCGGGGCCGACAACATCTCGGAGGTCCTCGACGTCCTCGGGGTCGAGCGCGTGGACCACGGGCTGTCGGTCCTGGACGATGCCGAGCTGACCAAACGGCTTGCGGCGGAGCGAATTCCGCTGGACGTCTGCCCCAACAGCAATGTCCTGATCGCCAACAAGGTCCCATCGCTGGCCGCAGCATCCCTTCCGCCGGATGCGCGAGGCGGGGCTCCTCGCCACGCTGAACACCGACGACCCCGCGATGACGGACCTCGATCTGGGCAAGGAGTACCGGATTCCGTCGCCGAGGCGCTCGACCTCTCGTTCGACGACGTCGCCGCCGTCGCCCTGGACGGCGTCGAGGCAGCGTGGCTGGACGACGGCGACCGGCGCGCCATTCGAGCCGAGTTCGAACGCGACATCAAGGATCTCCGGCCTGCTTGAAACGGGCCGCGACAGACCGGACTCTGGAGCCCACTCAAGCCCTCCGTTTGTCCATCCGATGAGGGCCGGAGAAGCGTCGGTACGGCAAGGAGCGTCGGCCTGTGGGTGCGAAGCGGGGACATCGAGACCTGGCCACTGCCTGGGTCGTCCTCGCCGCGGCGACGATCATCACCCTTGGCGGACAGTCCCCCGCGCTGGCGCTTCCACCCGCGACCGTCACGCTCTCGCTCTCGGCCACGGAAACCGTTCCGGGCCGGTGCGTCGACGCGACCGTCACCGTCTCGCCCGACAAGACCGGTCAGGACGTGTCCATCCAGCACCTGGTCGGCAGCTCGTGGCAGGTGCTCACGACGGCCACCCTGCAATCCGGCTCCACCGTGACGGTGCCGGAGTGCTTCGGCTGGGGTTCCAGGGGAACGGTCCACCTGCGCTCGGCGTGGCAGTCGGACGGGGTGGACGCCGGCGACACCAGCAACCCGCACGACCTCGTGGTGCGCCGTGCGCCGTGGATGGTCAAGGTGGACCAGCTCGCGACCGGCCACTCCATCTCGGTCGCGATCGCCGACAGCGGACTCTTCGTGTACCGGCGCAGCGACACGATCGGCAGGAGACCCGCGTCGAACGAGAAGCTCCTGCTCTCCATGGCGCTCCTGCGACGGATGGGCCCGGACTTCCAGTTCGAGACGGACGCCGCCGTGCCGTCGCGTGAGCGGCGGCGTCGTCAGCGGCAACCTCTGGCTCCTCGGCCACGGTGATCCGGGGATCACCAACTACCGGCTGAGCGTCCTGGCGCAGCACATCAAGGCGGCGGGGATCACCCGGATCACCGGCCGCGTCATGGGCAGCCGCGGCTACTTCGCGCACGACTGGTTCGCCCCCGGGTGGAAGGCGGACTTCCCCAAGGACGAGGTGGCGCTCCCGACCGCGCTGACGTTCAACCGGAACTCGTCGCACGGCGTCCACGTGACGGATCCCGAGCGTCGTGCCGCCTCGGCGCTCGCACAACACCTGCGCGCCAATGGGATCCAGGTCAAGGGACCGGCGGGGATGGGGACGCCGCCCAGTGGCCTGGACGTGGTCGCCGAGATCCGTTCCGCCGCACTCAGCTCGGTGATCCGGACGATGGACGTGTACTCGATCAACTTCGACGCCGAGGTGCTCGGAAAGCGGCTGGGGGTCTCCCGCTACGGGCCGCCCGGGACGATCGCCCACGGCGCCGCGGCCATCCACCAGTACACGGCGTCCGTCGGGGTCGGCACCGCCAACTACGACTCGTCCGGCCTCTCGTACTCGAACCACGTCTCGGCGTTCGGGATGGTCAAGCTGCTGCAGTATGCGGAGACGACCCCCTGGCTGGACGCCCTCCGCTTGGCCCTGCCGGCGGCCGGTCAGGGCACGCTGTCGGGCCGGCTGTCCGGGATCCGCGTCCGCGCCAAGACGGGAACACTCGACGGCGTCAGCGCGCTGTCCGGGTGGGTCTGGATCGAGCAGGAGGGTCGCTGGGCGGAGTTCTCCATGCTCTCCACTGGAAGCACGACCTACCTGAAGCACCTCGAGGACGCCATCCTTCGCGTCGTCGCCGCGCACGGCCCGTAGCCCAGTCACACGGTCCCAGCCCGCGTTGGCTTGCGCGGCGCACACCCAGAACGTACTGTGGCCCGACGGATCAACTACGGAAGGACGGGTGATGAGTTTCTCGGTGCAGGGCGACTACTTCGAGACCTGCAAGTGCGACGTCAGCTGCCCCTGCATCTGGCTCGAAGCCGGCCGACAGGACGACGTGCGACCTCATGCTCGCCTGGCACGTGACCGAGGGCGAGAAGGACGGCGTGGATCTGTCCGGGCTGAACGCCGTCATGGCCGTGCACACGCCGAAGCAGATGACCGACGGCGGCTGGAAGGTCGCGCTCTACCTGGACGATCGCGCGACGCCGGAGCAGTCGGAGGCGCTGGGTGCGGTCTTCTCCGGCGGCGCGGGCGGCCACCTCGCGGCGCTCGGGCCGCTGATCGGCGAGGTGCCGGCGTGGCGCCCGCCTCGATCACGTTCGACCGGTCGAACGGCTCGCTGCAGCGCCGAGGTCGCCGGTGTCCTCTCGATGGCGGCGGAGGAGATCAAGGGGATGGACGGCGAGATCCCGCCGGTCATCACCAACCCGCTGCTCGGCGCGGTCACCCAGCCGGTGACGCAGGCCAAGGCCGGAGACGTCAGCTACCACGGTCACTGGGACGTCGGAGTACTCGGGCACGAACAGCTTCGTGACCGACTTCAAGTACGAGGGCTGACACGGACACGGCGAACGCGCCGTCGCTCGGGCCTCCCGCTGAGGCAACTCCTGCCATGGTGGCTCGGGCTGTGCACGCTTGGCCGCGCTCGCCTGGTCGTGACGGTCGACCAGGCCAACGGGATGGGCATCGGCCCGGGAACCATGGGCCTCACGCTCCTCGGCCTTCCTGGCGCTCTGGGTCGTGATGATGGCGGCCATGATGTTCCCCTCCGTGGCTCCGATGGTCATCGTGTGGGTGAGGTCCGCTCCGTCTCTGTCCGTCGCGACCGCCTGGCAGCGCGTCAACGGCGTGACGCAGTTCCTCGCCGGGTACCTGATCGTCTGGGCGGCCTTCGGGCTGCTCGCCTACGTCGCTTTGGTCGGACCGGGCGCCTGGTCGAGCGTCACCCATCGCCGCGCGAGTGGGTCGGCGTCGGCGATCTTCGCCGTCGCGGGCATCTACCAGCTCACGCCGCTGAAGGAAGTGTGCCTTCGCCACTGTCGCTCCCCGGTCGGGTCGCTGTTCCACTACGCGAGCTTCCGAGGTCCGGCTCGGGATCTCCGCGTGGGGTGCATCACGGCGTGTACTGCGTCGGGTGCTGCTGGGGGCTGATGATCGTCCTGATCGCGGTCGGCGCCATGAACATCGCCGTGATGGCCGCGCTCGCCGTCGTCATCGGCCTGGAGAAGATGTGGCGGCGGGGCGAGCTGCTCGCGCGCGTCGTGGGCGTCGTGTTCCTGGTCCTGGCCGTCGCGGTGCTCTTCTTCCCGGGCCTGGCGCCCGGGATGCAGGCCGCACCAATGATGACCGGCATGTAGGCGTCGCGAGATCCGATCAGCTGTAGACCAGGACGCCCGCGAATCCGTAGCCCGATCCGTCGATCCGCACGGTTCCCTTGAACTCGACGGAGTCGTACGGCCAGGGACCGGAGAATCCGTAGGACGCGGGGCCATCCACGGTGAGATCACCGCAGTCGGTACAGGAGCCGGTCGCCTCGGCATCTGGGACGAGCGCCGACTTGAGGAGGATCGGGCACTCGATCATGTCCACGTCGTCCGTCGTAGTGCACAGCCAGGCGCACCACCAGTGGGTCTCGGGATCGACCTGGACGCTCACACCTTGCCGCTTGTAGAAGACCGAGAGGGGCCACCAGGTCCGGTGCGTATCGACCTGGATGGTCTTTCCGCCGAGCTCGAAGACCGCCATGCGAACACCTCCACTTCCGCTCTAGGCTCCTCCCAGCCCGAAGGGACTTCTACGCGCTTGCGCCGGAAGCCGCAACTCCCGCAGGCGGCCTTCTGAGGTCCTCTTCGGCAACCCCTGCCGTGAGAGCAGGATCCAGCGTCCGGCGGTCGAGATCGGGCGCGCGTCTGACCCGTCGGCGTGCATGTCGAACACCCGCAACTCGGAGCCGGATACGTGTACGAAGACGATCCGGCTGCCGTCCGGCGACTACGTCGGCGACGTCGGCACAAGCTCGCCACCTCATAGCCCCTACCTGATTGGCACGGCCGCCCGGGCGGCTGCAGGGACCGGAGCCACTGGACTCTCCGCCGCCGAGCGACTTAAACGTACCCGTTCCAACGATTGCAGTGCCTCCCGCATCCCCTAGCGTGATCCCGGCAAGGCAACCACCACGACGGAAGGAGGACGAAGCCGCGATCGGTACCACCGTGCTCCTGGGGCTCTCGAACGACTGGTGGACCCATCGCAGCCATCTGTATTTCAAGGAGAAGCGCGATAGCTCAAAAGGAGAAGCAGGCGATGAACCTGACCCCTCGAACGATGGCTCTCGTCCTGGGTGTTGGCCTGATCCTCGCAGCCTGCGGGAAGACGGCGTCCACCCCCAACTCCGGATCCTCCGCGGCCTCGAGCGCAACGGTCCAGACGACGTCGGTTTCCGGGCTCGGCACCGTGCTCGTGGCCGGAAGCGACCGGACTCTGTACGTGCTCACGGCCGACCAGGGAGGAACGCCCACCTGTGCCTCCTCCTCCGCGTGCGCTGGACTTTGGCCGCCCCTGCTCCTCCCGCCGGGAACGACAGCCGCGAAGGCGGTGGCAGGCGTCACGTCGTCCAAGCTCGGCACCGTGCAAGACCCGAACGGCAAGACTCAGGTGACCTACAACAGCTGGCCCCTGTACATGTACTCGGGAGACTCCGGTCCCGCGCAGTCGAACGGCGAAGGGATCGTGAGCTTCGGAGGCACCTGGTACGCGATGAGTCCATCGGGCGTATCCGTCAAGTCGAGCGGTTCGTCTTCGGCCGGGGGTTACTAGAGGTGAGCCCATACCCGAGACGAGCGGATGTATGGCTGCCCGGCAGTGCCAAGTGGGCAAGACGCCGGCCACTGTTCGCGCCTAATGGGCCGGCAACGAGGAGGGCGCGTCATAGCCCGAGGAAGGAGACAAGAGGATGAGACGAGTAGTGATTGGCTCGGCGATCTCCGCCTTGATCATGGCAATGTTCGGAACCGCGTCGGGCGCCGGCGCGGCGAGCCGCACGATCACTCTGCGTACGAGCATCGCGAAGCTCGCGGGGGCGGTCAATGTTGCATCCCTCCCAACGGCGTCCGGCCATAAGGCCGGCACGGGCGCGATGCGCCATATTCCGCTTCGCACGCTGCCGGGGGGCCAGGCGGCCCGTGCACACGGCCCCGCCCCGATGGTTGCACCGGCGAGCGAGGTCTCTCCGTTGTTGAGTTTCTCGAAGGGCACGGTGCTCTCGGGCGCACTCAAGGACAGCGACAACACGGTCGGCCTTACACCGCCCGACATGGCTGTCGGGGCGGACGCCACGCACGTCCTCCAGATGGTCAACGTGGTCGGGAAGATCTGGACGAACGGCGTGCCGGGCGCTGCGTTCCAGCTGAACGCGTTCTTCCTCGCAGGCGCGGACTTCACAAGCGACCCCTGGGTCCTGTTCGATCAGGAGAGCGGACGCTGGTTCGCCGGCATCTTCGACGTCACGCTGGGCGGTGAGCGGATCGCCGTGTCGCAAACGGGGGATCCGACCGGATCGTGGTTCGTCTACGCCATCCGGTATCCGGGCCAGCCGGGTGGTGGCTGCCCCGACCAGGGGAAGGGAGGGGTCGACAGCGACACCGTCGGGCTGGGCTTCAACGAGTTCAGCGGCGTGGGGTGCACGGGGGGCTTCCTGGGTGCCGGGATCGAGCTCTTTTCCAAGGCTCAAATGCTGGCCGGCCAGAATCTTTCATTCCAATTCACGAACCCCATGCCCCAGTTCTTCTCGCTGGTTCCCGCGCAGGCCCTGACGAACGGGATGACGAAACTGTTCTTCGCCAGCAACGGGGGGGCAGGCTCGACCGTGCTGCACCGCTCCACGTCCACGGGTGTACCTCCAAACGCGACGCTTGCGGCCCTCCCCGACCTCACGGTCAAGAGATACAACACCCCACCGGCCGCGTCGCAGCCCAGGACCCAGACGAAGCTCGACTCCGGCGACGTCCGGATGCAGCACGTGGTGCAGAAGGTGGTCGGAACCCGTACCCGGTTGCTCATGTCGTGGACGAACAGTTGCACACCGGCCGGAGATACGGCCTTGCGCGATTGCTCCCGGGTCACCGTGACGAACGAGACGGCCGGGACTCTGGTCTTCAGCAAGAACATCGCGGCCCTCGGGGCGTTCAACTTCTACCCGGCAGCCACGTGGAACTCGTCGAACGATATCGTGGTGACGTTCGGGCAGTCGAGCAGCAGCATCAATCCTCGGTTGATGGGAACGGCGAGCAACGGCAGCTCTTCGTTCGGACCGCCGATCGTGCTGGCCGCAGGCTCCAAGCCCAACACGACCGGCCGCTACGGCGACTACTTCGCCGTTGCCCAGGACCCCGCCAATTTGAGCAATGTGTGGGCGGCAGGTGAGACGGGAGGGCCCGTCAACAACGACTGGCAGACGGCGGTCGTGGAGATCAACGTCGTGCCGTAGCCAATTCGTTGCACGTGTGATCACGAGGGGCCGGCGAATGGACCGGCCTCTCGTGTTTCCCGAATCGACTCGTGTGGACGGCGTCGTCGGCCGACCGTTGTAGGTGCCGTCTACCGTCACCCGCACCTTCCTCTGTCCCCCGAGCACACCGTTGGGTTGGCACACGACAATCCGGTAGGGGGGCGCGAGCCCCTCGAACACCCACTTCATGCCGAAGATCTTCCCCGCCCGGTCGATCGGGCGCCACGCGAGTGGGGTGTCCCACTTTCGGGTGCCCGCCCCTCCGGTTTCCCGAGTCCCTCCTTGCGCAGGTGGCCAGATCCGCTCAGTAGATCGAGACAGGCCATCCCAGGCTCGTCAGCCAAAGCAGCGAAAGGGTCAGGAACAAGGTCACTCCGATCGTCGGAATGAGCCACGAAGGATGGCGGTTGCGCTGGACGGAGACCACCTTGGCTGCGAAGGCTCCGAAGAACACGAAGCCAACGACGCCGTGAAGGACCACGCGAGCAGGACCAACGTGGAATCCAAAGGCTGCCACGCAGTCGTAGGCGACCAGTGCGGCGAGTAGCACCGCGATTCCGCCGCTTGTCCGATGTGCGATCCGAAACCAGCCCGGGATACGACGGGGAACTCGAATCCGACCGTTGATTCGGAGGCCTGAGACGAGCTGGATGCAGGCAAGGATTACAGCGACCCTCGTGAACCAGACCTTCATCTGTCCCGGAATCGAGAAGCCGAGCCTAATTGAGGCAACCCCAGTAGCGGCATGGGCCTTCGCGTAGACGCCTAAGCCAAAGGCGATCCCCACACCCGCCAAGAGGGCAGCGATGGCCGTAGTTCGGCGGGCACGAGCGCCTCCGCTGTGTCTTTCCTCTGATGGCCGATCCATGTGCCCACCCATTCGACCATCTGGCTGCGAGTGGGACCAACCCGTGATTGCGCGACGCGCAATAGAACCCGGTCGCGCGGACGGAAGCGCTAGCCAGTCCGTGGCGTTGAATTTCTGGCGCCGCCAGTAGATCCTTATGCGCGACGCGTCTAAACGGTCCAACCCCTAATTCCCCGGTCGGACGGTCTGTTTTGGCTGGCTGCCCGCCAAGCCCCCTGGAGTGTCCCTTGCAGTGGCGCCCCTATGGGACCTCGAAGGTCCCCATGTCGCAGTGGGATTCCCCGCGGCGGGAAACCCACGCTGGTCGACTCCTGCAAAGGTGAGCCGCACAAACGCGCCACCGGCGGCGTCGGCGGGGGTCCCTCGAAGCCCGGCAGGTACAAGGTCCCCCTGTCGATTAGTTGGGACGAGGCCCCCAATCTGGCGCGCTCTCAAACGTGTCCGACTTGGTGACGTCCTGCAGGTTGGTCCCGTCCACCTTCATCGCGTAGACGTCTGCATTGCCGGAAGGGCCAACTCCTGGGGAATGGCTCGCCGTGATCCTTCGCCCGTTCGGTGAGAACGAGAGAGACCCCCACGTGCCGGCGCCTGACGTGATGATGTGGAGCCCGAGTCCGTTCGGATGAACGAGCGACACGTGGCGGATATCCGACGAAGTCGGTCCGTAGAACGCGATCCAACGACCGTCGGGCGACCAATCGGGCTGGCCTGCGTCCAACCGCCAAGGCGTGATCCGACGCAGTCTGGTGCCGTCGAGGCGCACGGTAAATATGGCGCTATGTTCGGTGCTGAGCCGCTGGCGGACGAACGCCAGGCGCTTTCCGGTCGGTGACCAAGTGGGTGAATGGTCCCCGGAAGGTTGCGCAACCCCCGGATCGGCCCCCTGCTGGGTGATCTGCTTAACGTGGGTGCCATCGGCTCGCATCACGAAGATGGCCACCACGTTGTTCTGGCCCGCCGAGGGGCCCAAGCTGCGCTGGAAGGCGATCCATTTCCCGTCCGGCCCCCACTGTTGGAACCCATCCGACAGGCACGGCGCCACGCATGAGGAGTCGATGTTTGTGCGATGCGTGCCGTTCGAGCGGATCTTGAAGATGCGTGACCGGTCGTCGTCGCCATGGGGCCAAACGTCGAACGAGATCCAGCGACCGCTCGGGGACCAGTCCGGCTCGGTCGTCAGTTTCGTCCTCGGCGGGTACGTGATCTGGCGCTCGCCGGTGCCGTCCGGGTTGATCGTGAAGATCGCACCTTGCGTGTGCGCAACGTTGAAGTATCGACGGAACGCGATCCGGCCGTTCTTTCCTGGAGCGGTGGCCCGGGCCAACCCAGCGGGCAGTGCGACCGATGCCGCCGTCGCCACCACAAGCAACACAATGAAACGCCTCACAGAGACCCCTCCCTCCGCGGGCATTCCTGGGTGATCGGATCGAATTGAGCCTATTGGCCGCGTGTTGCGTGGTCAAATCAGCGCGGTGTGTGAGCCTGTCCTCGGGGCGCTGAGGCTCCCGTATGCCCGGCTGGCCCGTCCGCGTCTACATCTTGGGAGCAGGCCAGGCTTACCATGCGACTGCAGTCTGCGCCCTGCTGAGGGCCGTCGAGCACCCATATCCCTCTGAAGTCACGGGATACGGTCATTCGCTTCCATCAGGAGCAAGCGACCCCTATGCGGTCGTCGGCCGTTTGCCCTAGGCCGGTGCCCCTTCGGAATTCCCCGATCATCTGGTACCCCAATGGGGAGCCGGATGCCATGCTCCTGTATTGACAAGGAGGGTGTCCCAGGTGAAACCCGTTCGCAGATGGCTGACTCGGTTCGGCACGCTGGTTGTGCTCCTGTTGGTTGCGGGGGCTCATTGGAAGCCCTAGCTACGTACTCGCCCCCCCGCACGGAGGCCCCGTTCCTCCCTGGCTCCCCGGAGAACTGATGGCGCGGCAGGAGCAGGCTTCATCTGAGGGTATTGGCCCGCGCGTTCTCGTGGTGGACGATGAGCGTGAAACGAGGGACCTCGTCCGCGCGATGCTTGAGGAGGAGGGGATCCTCGTCGTCGGCGAAGCGGCAAACGGCACCGAGGCCGTCGCCGCCACCCGCGCACTTGATCCCGACGTGGTCCTCATGGACCATCGGATGCCGAGCGTGAGCGGCATCGAAGCAACCAGACGGATCAAGGCAAGTGACCCCTACGTTCAGGTCATCGTGCTCACGATCCACGACGATGCCGCGCTGCTGGAGGGAGCTGAGGATGCTGGAGCCTACTGCTACCTCGTCAAGGGATGCCCCCCCGCGCTGGTCCGGGAGATGATCATCCGGGCCTGGTACCTGAAGCGCTATGCCGAACGCGCCCCAGAGCGCCTGTTCGCTGCGCCCCCCTAGCCTCGGGCCCAACTTCGTACTGAATGCGCATCGTCCTCATCGGTCGCGGGAGCGCCAGGGCCAGACCGCGGCTGGGTTGCTACCGAGCGAAGAGAGCCCCGGACGAATGTCCGGGGCTCTCGACACACCAGGCTTCTGCAGCGTCTCCAGCGTGGTAGCGGTGCGATCCTACGCCCCGACGCAGATCACGTATGAGGTCGTATTCGCGTTTACCCCGCTGGCGTTGTTCTCCCACGATTCCCAGCCGTTGGACGTTGGGCTCGTGCCGTTCATGTTTACCGCCGTGTTCGAAGATGAGGACATTTGGCCCCCTCCGCTCGGCACTTGCGGCAACGGGCAGGCCACTGCGGAGTGCGTCTGTTGCCCAGCGGTGTTCGTCACCGCCGAGCCGACAACGTTCGTTCGTCCCCGGGCCCTTCCGCACACCGCGTAGGCGGTGGCCGTGGCGTCAGACCCGCTCGCATTGTTCATGTCCACCCGCCACGTGTTCTTGCTGAAGGGGAAGGTCGAGTTGATGTTGACCGCCGTGCTCCCGGAGTTGGAGTATCCACCCCCGCCCAGGATCTTGGTCGTTCCCGGGCATGTCACAGAGACCGAGGTCTGGTGACCGGCGATGTTGGTGGCCTTTGCCAACCGGTGTTCGCGGACCGTCTGCTGCTGGTGGCGACGGTGGCGAACGGGCTGACGGCCTACGCTCCCTGATGCCTGGCCTTGATCTGCAGCGGCTACGCCGTGGGAGACGTGGTCGAACGGTGAGCCGCCGTCCGATGGGCCGCTCCCGGGGGATGACCATGAGGAGGGCGTCGACGCCTTGGGACGAGTCGTGAGCGGGACCCCGGCCCGTCAACTCCCCGTGCACACCCCCGGAGGACTCAAGGAACGCGGGAACGCATCCTCAGGAGGGATGTGCTATCCAGGTCAAGGATCGGGAGCCTGGTCGCCGAACGTTCACCTAGGTGCAGTGATCCTTGATGCGTACTCGGCCGTAATCCCAGCACGATGCGGGATGGTCCCGCTTCGACACAAGGGAGGGTCAGTATGCAGATGAACAGAGTGACATCGAGGATCGGAGTCGTCCTCGCCGCGGGGGTCCTGTTCGGTGCCCTCACGGGTGGCGCGGCGTTCGCAGCGCAGGGGAGCCCGAACGGCGCTTCGACGCAAAGGCCCGTCTTCTACGAGGGCAAACGAGTCACCGTCAACATGTTTGAGGTGCCGGCGTCGGAGAAGCTGCTCGACAACCCGAACCTCAACACGATTTACGCGTCGAACGACCTAGACGAAGAGCAGGACTTCCTTTCGGTGATCGATGCCATCCAGGGTGAGGGGTTCAACCCCTTGTGGCACCAGGTCCTCATCGTCTTTAACCAGGGATTCACTCCCCACCAGTTCGTTTCTGAAGATCAGGTCCTGGCGGCTGCGGCTGGAGCCCATCCTGAGATCACGCTCGTCTCGACGGACGAGGTCTACCGCTGTTCGATCGTTGGATCGAAGTAGGAGGATGACGGAGACAACCCGCCTCCAGCAGATCGCAAGAGGCGGAGTGTCTCCATCTCCTACGGCTGGTGGAATGTCTTGATTCCCAAAGGGCTGGCCACTAAGGGTCGGGTACAGCGCCCTATCCGCGCCCCCGAGCACCTCGTGGACGTCCTCATCGAGGATGGCCGGCCAGTCGGCGCGAACTGCTGGGTGCGAGGACTTGACCCGGGACGACTGAAAGGAGGGCGGCAGATTCTTGGGCTCGAACAGTTTGGGCCGTGCCTTGACCACCGGGTGGTTGGGCGGAGCACGTCGCCCGCGTGCACGAAGTGCTGCTCATGTCCCGCTTCCTCACCCCTCCTCATGTCACGCCTCCTCACCTACGGGGTCCAGGTCCCGCTGGGTGCGGTCACATACGTGATCTGGCGTCGGAAGAAGAAGAGTTGGAGGAAATCCGCCGAGGCCGCGCCGGGGTGGCGTCGGTTGAATGAGACGACCAGAGACCACCGGCTCAGCGCGGGTTCAGGTCTCTCTTGGCCGAGTTGGGGATGCTCAATCAGCACCCCGGTAGGGCGGCAGCAGACTCGCCCCGGTCGGCCAAATGGAGGTTCCGGGCTCGCGGCGATCGTGTGAGGATCTCCGCGAGGGGAATCGAGTGGAGAGGGGTCAAGCACCGGGATCTGGGGCGCGCATCGGCGCCACGAGAGGCCGAAGGAAGCGAAGGCCGACCGGAGCGGCGCCGCCGTTGCCGAAGATCATCGGATGGACGGGCAAGCTCTGGCTGGCCGCCGTCCTGGTCATCGTTGTCTCCGGGACGCTCTGGCTGGTATTCACGACCGGCCCGCTCGACCGCATCGACGCTGTGTTCATCCGGTTCGTGACATCGGCGCGGACGGGATGGCTCGACTCGCTCACCCGAGGCCTGTATTCGGTGGGATCTCGGTGGGGGCTGGCGATACTCGGACTACTCACGGTCGCGCTTGCGGCGATGTTCCGTCGGTGGCGTCACCTGATCGTATTCCTGGTGAGCCTCGCAGTGCTCGACATACTCTCTCCGTTCCTTTACGGCCTGGCTGCACGGCCGCGGCCATTCAGCGTCACCACGATCGGTCATTGGGAGGGGTACTCATCTCCTTCAGAGCCGATCGCAGTGCTCACGGCGATCCTTCTCGGGGTGACGTACATGCTGGTCGCCCCCGGCCGGCCGCGCTGGTACGCCAAGGTGTCGATCGCGTTGATCATTGTTGCCGTCGGGCTCATCCGAATCTATCTCGGGATCGACCATCCCTCCGACATCGTGTTCGCGGCCATCCTCGGGGTCGCGATCCCGCTCGCGCTGTTCCGGGCGTTCGCCCCCAACGACGCTTTCCCCGTTCGATACGGGAAGCGGGGCAAGTCAGCCCACCTGGACGTCGGCGGCCGGCGCGGCGAGGCGATCAGGCGCGCGCTGCAGGAGCAGCTCGGGTTCACGATCCTCGAGATGAAGCTGGTTGGGCTCGAGGGCTCCGGCGGTTCGACGCCGCTGAAGCTCCGGGTCGTCGACGAGCAAGGCGCGGAGCACTCGGTGTTCGCGAAGCTCTACGCGAGAAATCACGTGCGTGCGGACCGTTGGTACAAGCTCGGCCGAACGATGCTGTACGGGCGACTCGAGGACGAGGCGCCGTTCAAGTCGGTCCGCCGGTTCGTTGAGTACGAGGACTACACGCTCCGCCTACTGGGCGAGTACGGCTTTCCCACGCCTGCGGCGCTCGGCATCGTCGAGATCACGCCAGAGCGCGAGTACCTGATCGCGATGGAATTCTGCGAGGGGGCCGAGGAGATCGGCGACGCGGTGATCGATGACGGGGTCATCGACGAGGGGCTCCAAATGATCCGGCGCATGTGGGACGTGGGGCTGGCCCACCGCGACATCAAGCCGGCGAACCTGATGGTACAGGCCGGGCGCCTACGATTGATCGACGTGTTCTTCGTGCAGGTGCGGCCCTCCCCCTGGCGCCAGGCCGTGGACCTCGGGAACATGATGCTGGTGCTCGCGCTCCGGTCGGACGCGCAGACCGTCTACGGGAATGCCCTCAAGTACTTCACCCCGGATGAGGTCGCCGAGGCTTTCGCCGCGACACGCGGGGTGGCGAGCCCCACGCAGCTCCGCAACTTCATGAAGCGCGACGGACGCGACCTGCTCGTGCAGTTCCGAGCCCTCGCACCGCCACACGCGCCCATCACCATCCAGCGCTGGAGCTTTCGTCGCGTGGGGCTGATCCTTCTCTCGCTGGTCATCGTGGTGGCCGCGGGGGCCTTCAGCCTGTCGCTCTTCTTCCCGAGCCGCGGCGACGTATCGACCCCCGCGTGCGGCACCGGTCGGACGATGGTCCTCATGGCCCAGTCCGTGCCCTCGGCGAGGCAGCTCCCCTGCATCCGGTCGCTCCCTCTGGGGTGGAGCGTCTCCGGCTCCACGATCGTGCGCGGCCGCGCGACGTTCGAGCTGCTGGTGATGGGCGGGGACGGGGTAAACGGGTCGATCCAACTGCAGGTGGGCCAAGGCGCCGGGGCTCCAGTGGTGGATGTGACCTTGACGCCGACCTGCTCATCCAGGAACAGTGATTCAACCATCACGGTCTTGGAGATCGAGGGCGGGTGCGTCACGTACCGATCGTCGCTTCCTGCAGGAGTCGGGCCGGTCCCGTCATTCGAACCAGGCGGCGGATTGTCGTTCTTCCCGCGGTCCCAGCTCGTAGCCTTCGTCGACCGAGACGAAAACCTGATCCTCTGCGGCGCCGAAGCACCGTGTCCGTGACCGGATGGAATACGCCAAAGGTGCTCTCTTGATGCAACGATAGGGCCGCCACATTCACGAGAACCAACGCAACGACGTAGGCGGTTCCGACCCTTCGGTGGGTGCGTGTTCCTTTGGGGCGACAGCAGAACATCGGCGCCCACAAGGAGCGCAGATACTGCCGCCACAATGTGTCCGGTGGCGAAGTTCTGTTCCCAGTCCACGGCCATCCGATCGTCACGGAGATGCTACTTGCACGCGTCGAGAACCGTTATCGCATCCTTGAAAGAACGATCGAGTGCAAAGTCTTTTCGGCCGCAATCCAGAGCTCGGATCGCGCACCCCCGCCCTCAGGGCTCGTCGACGCTCGACAGCGGCTCGTGTGCGAGTTCGGCCATCCGAGCGAGCCCGCGCTCGGCGTCGTCAGCCAGGCGTGCGGCCGCGGCCTGCACCGCGGGATCGTCGCGTTGCGACGGCTCGATGCGCGCGGGGTTCAGGGCGCAGCCGTTGGCCCAGGCGGCGATGTCCGGCTCGCGCCGTAGCTGCGCGCGGCGACGGTTCCACGAACCTGCATCCGCGCCCAGTCGGCCGGGCTGTCGGGGAGGGTGTTGGGCGGACACAACCGGTTGCGCTCTCGGTCGTCGTCGCGGGTTGCCTCCACGTAGCCGGCCAGCGCCGCGCAGAAGCACGGGAAGCCGACCCGGATCGTCTGGAGTCGGATCTTGTCCGGCCCCCAGACGGGAACCAGCGGCGGGTACTGCAGTCCGGAGGCGGCGCAGTGCACCACGAGCGAGCCCGGCGCCAGTGGGACCGACCCCGTCGTCGAGGACGATCTCGCGGCGAGTCACGTGCTTGATGTGTCCCAGGCGAACGACGTTCTCGATGGTGCGGAGCAGATCGAGCTCCCATGCGCCGAGGGTCGGGGTCTTGGCCATCGTGGGAATGACGTCCCGTGTCGATCCGAAGCATCACGCCGGCGGCTTCGAGGCGCAGGAAGAGATCGTCGAGCGACTCGGCGTCGGCGGCCGCCGCCATGGTGTCCGCCGCGAGCCCGAGCGCCACCGCCGGATCGGGCTGGACGACGGCGCGATTGAGCATCCAGGGGTCACGCGGGCGCACCCAGACGATGCGGTCCGGCTGCACGCCGTTCGCCAACAACCACACGATCCCGTCGGTGGCGGTCTTGCCGGAACCGACGATCACGTAGCTGCTTCGGCGCCGCGTCCAACCTGGCGAGCTCGTTGATGGCGACGACGCGGACGTCGTCGGCAACACCGAACGGCGGGGGTGTCGTCGCGGGGATCGTCGGCGACAGGTAGGTGGCGTCGACGACGCGGCGTCGCACGTCGACCTCCACGGTCTCGCCCGACACCCGCGACGTCACGAGATGGGAGGAGCCGTCCGTGTGATACTCGCTCCCCCCGAGGAAGGTGACGCGGCCCGAGCCGATGAAGCGGCGATGCAGGATGTCGTCGTAGTAGGCCTGGATCTCCGACTGACGGGCCCGCTCCTGGAGCCCCGCCTCCGGGCCGCTCTGCTGCACGGCGCCGCTCCCGAGCACGGTCGACGCGACGCCGTAGAACACCGACGCCTGATGGAGCTGGACGAATGGATACGCGTCCTGCCAATGCCCGCCGGCCGCGTGGCGACGGTCGACGAGCGTGACGTGCACGTCCGCGTGATCGATCAGGGCGTCCGTGAAGGCCATGCCCATCGCGCCCGCGCCCACGACGAGGTAGTCGGTCTCCAACGATCCCATCGCCATGGTGCCGAGGTCTCTCCAGCTCCTGGCGCTGTTCCGGGTCCACGTGTCGTCGAGGGAATTGCTGCTGTCTCCCCCGCCGAAGAGCACGACCTGGCTCCTCGCTGCGTCGAAGACCATCTCCGATCGAGCCCCGCCCCCGGAGGCGAGTGGGCGGGAGTTTGCTGCGTCCAGTCGGTGCCGCCCCACGTCCACGTGTCGTCGAGAATTAAAAGTATCCGCCGAACAGTACGACCGGGCCAACGAGCCGGCATCGTGTAGGCCATCCCGTGGTTGTTGCGCGGCGAAGTGGCGTACGCTGCGGCCGCTACCGCGAGGTAGCCGGGACCAGGGCCGACGAGCACGGCCACGACCGCGGCGCCGGCTAGCAGCCTCGCTCACCCCTGATCGGAGCACTGGCCGATTTCCGACCTGGCCTCACTGGATGACGGCGAGGACTCAGGCGCGCGAGCCTCATGCGACTTCACGAGCACGACCTGAAGATCGGCGCCCGTCGACTTGGGCTGCCATGCGGGTGCGACGTCCATCGATCCCGGCGGCGTGATGGCGTGCTGGTCGCTCCTCGTCCGCGTTCATCTCGAAGACGTTCCGACCGTCCCGGGACCCGTCGGCTCACGAACGCGATCTGCGTGCCGTCGGGCGACCATGCGGGCGCGAGGTCGGCGGCGGCGTCGGTGGTGAAGCTGCACTGGGTTCGATCCGTCCGCCTCCATCACCCAGATGTCCTCGGCCCCGGCGGGGCCGGCGGCGAACACGATCCTCGATCCGTCGGGGCTCCAGTCAGGCCCCTCGGTCACGCCGTCCGGGTAGTTCGTGAGGCGAGTGAGCCGTTCGCCGTTCCTCCGGACGGTCCACACTTGCGGCGTGCCGCTCCGGTCACTCACGAACGCGATCAGTCGGCCGTTGGGCGACCACGCGGGGAACTCGTCGGCCGCCGGACCATGCGTAATCCGCATCAGGTGGTACCCGCCGGAGTTGATCCGGTAGAAGATCGTCGCCGGTCCCGAGCCCGGCGTCGCCGGCGAAGACGACGCTGTGTCCGTGTCCCTGCTGCCCCAAGTCAGGCGAGGTGGCCGACACCTTCATGTGCGTGACCGGCTTCTTGTGCGACCCGTTGGTCCACATCTCCCACACCTGCCACGAGCCGGACGCGTCGCTCGCGAACGTGATGTAGGCACCGTTCGCCGAGTACGACGGACTGGTGTCTGACGCAGGGCGCTCGGTGAGTCGCTTCATGCCGGTGCCGTCCGGGAGGACGGTGACGATCTCGATGTTCCCCGATGGGAACCGGTGGCCGAATGCGATGCGGCCGTTCGTGGTCGCGCCGACGGCCTGAGCCGCCGTCGCAGGCACTAGCGTCGTGAGCACAGCGACCACTGCGCTAGTGGCAAAAAGTCTGCTCATCCCTGATCGGATCATCCGTCCCATCCCTTCATCAGCCACTGGCCAGCTCTGTCGTGTCCTGCTGACGCACTCCCGCTACCTCACGACGACCTTCTCGCAACCGTGTGCATGGCCCCCGGGTCGATGACGCACGTATCCCTGACCTCGACCACCTACGAGCAGGTCGTTTCCTCCCACGCGGCCATCTGCCCGCAGCACGTCCGACCCGGGACCACCGACGAGCCGGTCCGATCCGCCGCCGCCGATGAGCACTCGTACTGGGCTGGTAGATGCTCCCTGGCATGACCCCCCCTGAGTGCTGCTCACCGACCTGCACCATGTGACGCGAGGTGTCGGGGCCAGAGAGGGCTGCCGGGTTCTCGGGCAGCCGATCAGGCTTTGGGCCAGGACGCCAAGTCCACCAAGCTAGACAAGTCTGAGCCTGCGCTCACTCTTCTCGGACGTCAAACCGCGGACCTGTGGAGATATGACGAGCAGCCGGACGCGTTCCTGGAAGGCTCGTCAGCATCCTCAACAGAAGCCCCGCCAACCCGTCAGGTCTAACCTAAGTCAAAACGGCGCACAGATCAGTGAGATGACCCGTCAACTTGATCACGGTGATGGTGTCGTCATCGTTGAACACGAGGTGAACATAGCCCTGGTTGGTGAACATCTCGGGCAGCCCGGCGGACGCCGCCTGGTTCGGATCCAGGAAGATGAGGTTGCTTCCGCGAGCGCTGAAGGCGACTTCGGATAGAGGGGTGAACCCAGGCCCGGAGATGTTCTTGGTGATCGATTGACCGGTGTCGGTGTTCGTGATGGTCACCACAAAGCTCCCAGTCACCTGCAACACGTCTTCCCCACCGAGGTGCACGATCCGGAAGTATTCCCTGTTCACAGGAAATTCGAAGTGGAAGTTCGTTCCCCCGCACAAGACCGCGTCGAAGGGATCGGCAGGCGAGGGTTGCCAACCGCCTCCCCGTGCCAAAGCAGGCGAGGAGAGCACCACGAGAAGTGAGGCGATCGCCGAGGTGAGCAGGATGGATCGCCGCATGTTCACCACCCCCTTCTAGGGTCTGTACTACAGCAATGGATTAGCACCCTGACATAGCTCGTGCAAATCGCCTGCTCATCGCGGCCCGGCAGTCCACCACGAGCGCCGCAAAATTCACCCCGATACCATCCGCTGCACGCTGACGGCGGGTCCTGGAGGCTGCGATGGTGCCAGCCATCCCACTGCAAGCCGCGCGGCACACGTTACCGGCTAGGTGCCCACTCCCGTCCGACCGGCATGATCGGGTTCACAATGGACAGCGATGCAGGAGACGGCACCCCGGAGCACAGCTCGGAAGGTATCGCTGGCGTTCCTCATCGTCCTGCTGCTCGGGCAGGCGTTGGTGGTTCTCGCGACGATCGTGGTCGTCGGTCTCGGCCACGGTTCCGCCGGTCAAGCTGCGATCCTGTTCGGCGGCGTCGGTGCGGCGTCCGTGCTGCTCCTGGTACTCCTCGCGGCAGCGATCCGCGGGACGTCGAAGCCGGTGATGACGGTCTGGGCACTCGCGGCTCCGCTCCTCGACGTCGTCGCCTACGCGATCGTGCTCAGCGTGGCCGGAGGCCTCGGTGCGTGTAACGAAGGCGAGGCAGCGGCGTTGACGTCCGTGTCCCCGCCGCCGGGCGTCGAGCTGCAGGGCGAGCCGAGGGACAGCGAGGGCATTTGCGCGCAGGCATTCGTTGCTTCCGTCCCGCTCGGGGATGTCTTGGGCGGCTATCGCACCACCCTGGAGTCAGACGGATGGACGGTCCTGAGTCAGACCACGCAGCCGGGCTCCGCCGAGGGCGGCGGTTCGGCGGAATCGGGCGAACTGACCGCGCAGCGAGGTTCGTTCAGGTTCTGGGTGGGGGTCGAGAGCGGGCCTGGTGAGTCAGGCGGCACGTATGTGGGCGGCTCGATCTCCAGTATGGCTCTCGGTAAGGATGCTCCTTCCGTCGGGCTCGAACAGTTCGGGCCGAGCCTTTACCACCGGGTGGTTGGCGCGGGAGCACCTCGCCTGCGTGCACGCAGTGTTCCACGCCCTTGACCTCAGACACGAATGCCGTGATCGCCCCTAGGTACGGTCACATCACCTCGAGGTACCCAAAGGCGTTGGCCGCCGACTCCGCCGACCGGGCAGAGGCGATCCGTCGTTTGCACGCGAGCACGTAGGGTCGGGCAGACGGGAGATAAAGACGCTTCTGGGTGAACCGCGCCCAATCTGCGTTCTCGCTGGTCTTATCCGGTGTCGGAGGGGGGATTTGAACCCCCACGGGTTATGCACCCACTAGGCCCTCAACCTAGCGCGTCTACCAAGTTCCGCCACTCCGACGCGAGGGTGATTATAGGCCCGGCAGGGCCGCGGTTCGAACTAGATCCACTTCCAGGCGAGCCAGAAGCTGGTGAACCCGAAGAGGATCCCCACGGCGACCGTGATCTGGTCGAGCCGGCGCTCGATCGAGGTCCCGCCGGAGAGCGTGTTGCCTCCTCCGAACATGTCGGACAGGCCGCCGCCCTTCCCCGAGTGGAGCAGGACGAGCAGGATCAGCAGCAGGCAGGACAGGATGTGCAGGACCAGGACGAAATTGTTCAGCACGGTCTCAGGATTGTACCGGCTCGGACCCCGTGTCGCCCTCGGCGGGCGTGGCGGCCGCCGCCATGATGGCGCGGTCCTGGAGCGGGAAGTAGCAGGCCGCCACCTGGCCCGGATGGTGCGGCGTGAGCTCGGGCTCGTCCGTCGAGCACTGGGGCAGCTGAGCCCGGGGACACCGGGGGTGGAAGCGGCAGCCCGACGGCGGGTTGATCGGCGAGGGGACGTCGCCCTCCAGGATGATCCGGCGCTTCTGCGAAGCGAGGTTGGGGTCCGGGATCGGCACCGCCGACAGCAGCGCGCCCGTGTACGGGTGCTTCGGGTTCTGGTACAGCGTGTCCCCCGTCGCCATCTCGACGATCTTCCCCAGGTACATCACGGCGACGCGGTCGGAGACGTGCTTGACCACCGAGAGGTCGTGCGCGATGAACAGGTACGTCAGGTTGAACTCGGCCTGGAGGTCCTCCAGGAGGTTCAGGATCTGCGCCTGGATCGACACGTCCAGCGCCGACACCGGCTCGTCGCACACGATCAGCTTCGGCTTGAGCGCGAGCGCACGCGCGACGCCGATGCGCTGACGCTGCCCGCCGGAGAACTCGTGCGGGTACCGGTTGTAGTGCTCGGGGTTGAGGCCCACCAGCTCCATCACCTGCTGGACCTCGCTCTTGATCTTGTCGCCGGGGACCGTCTTGTGGATGCGGTAGGGCTCGGCGATGATCGAGCCGACGGTCTTGCGCCCGTTCAGCGACGCGTACGGGTCCTGGAAGATCATCTGGATCTCGCGCCGGATGTCGCGCAGCTTGCCGTCCCGAGAGGCTCGTGATGTCCTGCCCCTCGAAGAAGACCTGGCCCTCGGTGGCGTCGTACAGGCGCATGACCACGCGCGCCAGGGTCGACTTGCCGCAGCCCGTCTCGCCCACCAGCCCGACCGTCTCGCCCGGGTAGATCGCGAGGTCGACGCCGTCCACCGCGTGGACGTTCCCGACCGCCTTCTGGAAGATGATCCCCTGCTTGATGGGGAACCACTTCTTGACCCCGACCAGCTGGAGCAGCGGGCTCCGGCCCTCCTGCGGCGCCGGTGCCGGCTGGGAGGTCGTCTCGACGCTCATGAGGTCGCCACCACGTCCTCGTGGAAGATGCGCTCCTTCTCGGCCAGCGAGAGGTGGCAGGCGGACGCGTGATGACCGTTCGACGGGATCAACTCGGGCCGCTCCTTCTTGCAGATGTCCATCACGTACGGGCAGCGCGGGTTGAAGGCGCACCCCGGCGGCACCTGGATCAGCGACGGCGGCAGGCCCTTGATCGGCCGCAGGCGGTCGGTGGCGACGTCCATGCGCGCGATCGACTGGAGCAGCCCCCACGTGTACGGGTGATGCGCCTCGTAGTAGATGTCCTTCGCGTCTCCCGTCTCGACGATGCGCCCCGCGTACATCACCTGGATGTCGTCGCAGTGCTCGGCGACGACGCCCAGGTCGTGGGTGATGATGACGACGGCCGCGTTGAACTCCTCGCGCAGCCGGTCGATGAGGTCGAGGATCTGCGCCTGGACCGTCACGTCGAGCGCGGTGGTCGGCTCGTCGGCGATCAGCAGGTCCGGGTTCAGCACCAGCGACATCGCGATCATGGCCCGCTGGCGCATGCCGCCGGAGTATTCGTGCGGGTACTGACGGGCCCGCTCGTCCGGGCGCGGGATGCCCACGCGCTTCAGCATGTCCACGGCCATCTCGGCCGCTTCCTTCTTCGAGACCTTCTGGTGGGTGCGGACGGCCTCGCCGATCTGGTCGCCGACCCGGTAGAAGGGATGCAGCGAGCTCATCGGGTCCTGGAAGACCATCCCCATCTTGGCCCCGCGGATGTTGCGCATCTCGTCCGGCGGGAGCGTCAGGAGGTCCTGCCCCTGGAAGATCACCTGGCCCGAGATGATGGCCTGCTTCGAGGTCACCAGGCCCATCACGGTCAGGAAGCCGACGCTCTTGCCCGATCCGGACTCGCCCACGACCCCAAGCGTCTCGCCCGGGGCGACGGAGAAGGAGATGCCGTCAACCGCTTTGACCAGGCCGTCTTCCGTCGGGAAATGCACTTTGAGGTCCTTGACCTCGAGCAGGGGCTCGGCCACCGTCTCTCCTGGTCTACGCCGGTCGGAAGCTGGCGACGCGGCGACGATCGAGTCTCGTCATGTGTATCTCACACGTGGATCCAGGAAAGCGTATATCACGTCCACGATGAGGTTGGCTACGACGATGAAGACGGCCCCCAGGACGGTGACCCCCATGACGGGCGGGAAGTCGTTGACGGTCAGCGCCGTGATGGCGTACAGCCCGAGGCCGGGCAGCTGGAAGACCGTCTCCACCACCACCGCGCCGCCCAGCAGGAAGGCCACGTCCATGCCGAACATCGTCACCACGGGCGTCAGCGCGCTTCGCAGACCGTGCTTGAAGATCACCTTCCGCTCGGACATGCCCTTGGCGCGCGCGGTTCTGATGTAGTCCTCGGTCATGCTCTCCATCAGATTGCCTCGGACCATCCGCGAATAGAAGGCCGCACTGGTCACGGCTAAGACGAACCAGGGCAGTATGAACCGCCCTTCGAGGACGGCCTGTAAGACGCTCTCGTTGGCGGGGATGCCGCTCGACGGAAGGATTCCCAGCTTGAACCAGAAGACGTACAGCAGGACCAGCCCGAGCCAGAACGTCGGCGCCGACACCCCGAACAGCGCGAACAGGGTTCCGGCGCGGTCCATCGCGCTGCGCGGTTTGATCGCCGACATGATCCCGATCGGGATGCCCATGAGCAAGCCAGAGGATCGACGCGCCGATGGTCAGCGCCAGCGTCACGGGGATCCGCGAGAACATCTCCTCCTTCACCGGCACGTGGCTGCCGTAGGAGAAGTAGACCTCCTTGTTGAGGAAGAGCCCGGGCCACGGGAATCAGGCCCTTGGCGAACTGCCAGTACTGCACGTACGAGCGGCTGGTCGAGGCCGAACTTGTGCCGGATCGTGGCCAGCAGCAGCGCACTCGGGTGCCGGCCGGCGGCGCGGATCGCCGGATCGACCGACGGGAGCTTGACGAAGATGATGAACGTGAAGACCGAGACGATGAACAGGACGAGGATGAAGAACAGGAGCCTCCGGATCAGGTAGCGTCCCATGACCTTCCCCCGTTCACCTCCCGGCGCCCGGAAGGAGCCGGCCCTGGGCCGGCTCCTTCCGAATCGCCTCGTTCGCTCTCCGCTCCGTTCTCGTTCCTAGCTGCCTCCAGCGTCCGACACGCCGATGCTGCGACAGCGACGGTGCGTCGTTGTACGCGGAGTAGGTGAAGTTGGTCACCCGGTCGGAAAGGATGGTGACCGTGTTGCTGAACGTCAACGGGATGATCGGGACGACCTGCTCCATGAGGTACTTGTCCGCGTCGGCCCAGCAACTGATTCGCTCGTCGCCGGTCAGCGGGAAGCACTTCTCGATCTGGCGTCCATCCCCGGCACGTCGGTCACCGAGTACCCGTACTTCTTCATCTGGTGCCGGCGTGCCCCCGACCATGGAGTAGTTGGTGTTGTACTGGTCGAGGATGTTCGGCCCGTACATCACCGGGTAGAAGAACGTGAACGCGTCCGGGTAGTCCTTGAGCCAGCCGGCCCAGCCCGTGGTGACCGCGATGTGGTTCTTCGGATCGAAGATCTTTCCGTAGGCCGCGCTCTGCGTGAAGTACTTGATGTTGAGCGTGATGCCGATGGCCTCCAGGTTCTGCTGTATCAGTGCCGACTGCTGCTTGCGACTTGGGCTGATTGTTGCCTACCGTCAGCACGTTCTTGCAGGCGTCCGCGTCGCAGACGCCGTCACCGTTCGTGTCGTACGTCGTGGCCTGCTTCATCTCAGCCTTGGCCGCCTCCAGACCCGTCGGGTCGTCGGCGCCCTTGCCACCCGGGGTGGCGTAGGGGTTGTAGTCCTTCAGCTCGTCGTTCACCAGGCTGTCCGGCAGGAAGTGTCCGGCGAGCTCGCCGGTGTCCGGACCGCCACCGATCCTGCGCCATCCATCCTTGTCGATGGCCAAGTTGACGGCCTTCCGGACGTGGATGTCGTCGAAAGGCGCCACGCCCAGGTTCATCGTGGCGTAGTAGTTGCCCTGGGTCGGGTTGATGAAGATGCGGTTCTGCAGGTCCGGCGTGGTCTTGAACTTCTGGATGAACTGCGGGTCGGGGCTGGACACGTCGAACACCAGGTCCACCTCGTTGGCCTCCACCTTCTGGTCCAGGACCGCGTTCTCACCGCCGAGCTGCGTGGTCATCTCGTCCACGTACGCGGGCCGCAGGCTGTCGGTCGACGAGTCCCACGACGGGTTGCGGACGAGGTCGTAGGACTTGTTCGGCACGTAGCCCGCCACCGCCGTCTGGTCCTTCGCCGGCTGCGAGAAGTCGAGCGCCTCGGAGCCCTTGAACATGTACGGTCCGGACGCGACCAGGAACCGGCCGTAGTCGTCGTCGTGACCCGTGGCAACGCCGAGGATGGCGCTGGGGTCGGTCGGGCTCGGCGGGATCGGGGCCGTCGCCGGGAGGGCGAAGCGGAACCCGAGGTCGCCGGCCGGCTCGGTCAGCTTGACCACCAGGGTGTGCGGATCGGGTGCGCTCAGCCCGGAGACCGTCTTGGCCTTGCCGGAGCTGAAGTCCGCCGAGCCCTCGATCACGTTGTAGTAGAAGCCGTATCCGGCCGCCACCTCGGGCGTGAACTCACGCTCGAGCGCCCGGATGATGTCGGGCGCGGTGATCTCCACGTCCTGCATCGGCGGGGCGTAGTGGATGCCCGACTTCATGTGGAAGGTCCACGTCAGGCCGTCGGATGAGGTTTCGGGCAGCCCCGTCGCCAGGTCGGGCTGGAGGGCGTTGCCGTCGTGCGCGGAGTCCAGGCCGTTGTAGCTGAGGAGCGTCCGCAGCAAGCAGCACTGGTAGTACGCGAAGGAGACCTGGTAGTACTCCTTCTGCGGGTCGAACGCCGCGGTCACGTCACCCAGCTGAGCGATGTTCAGGACACCGCCCTTCTTCGGCGTGGTGCCGGGGGAGCTACCCGTGGTGGTACCGCCTCCGTTGCTCCCACACGAGGCGGCGACCAGGCCTACCAGTGCCGTCACCACCACGAACTTCGTCACATACTTCATGAACCCCCCTTTAGGGTTGGGTTGCCATCGTCGTGCCGTCCGTCAACGTCTGGTCCTCCAGCCGTGCCCCTTTCTTCGGCTTCTTCCCCTTGGATTTCTTGCCCTTATACGAATATCCGGCCGATTTCGGATTTAGGGCGTCCCGCATGCCGTCGCCCACCAGGTTGAATGCGATGGTCGTGCCGAACAGGAACAGGCCGGGGAAGATCATGGTCCACGGAGCCACCTGGAAGATCGACGTGGCGTCGGAGATTTGCCCTCCCCAGGACGGCGTGGTCGGCGGGACGCCGATGCCCAGGAACGACAGTGTTGCCTCGAACAGGATGTTCGCGGGGATGATCAGCGTCGTGTACACGATGATCGGCGCGATGATGTTCGGGAGGATCTCTCTGATCATGATCCGCCGGTTGTTCGACCCCTGCGCGCGTGACGCCTCGACGAACTCCTTCTCCCGCAGGGAGAGCACCTGTCCGCGGACGATGCGGGCGATGTACGGCCAGCTGAACAGGCCGATCACGTATGCCACGCAGGAGCAGGCCGGGTTTGATCAGACCGCCCAGGCAGCCGGTGTCCGATAGAGCCGCACGCGGAGACCAACCCCAGCGCCAGCAGCAGCACCGGGAGCGAGAGCACGACATCGATCAGGCGCGAGATGACCGTGTCCACCTTGCCCCGGTAGAACCCGGCCATCACGCCCAGCACGACGCCGATGACCATCGCGATACCGGTGGCGACGAAAGCGACGAACAAGGATGTGCGCGCGCCGTACGCGACCTGCACGAACAGGTCGCGGCCGTTCGCGTCGGACCCGAACCAGAACTTGGCGTCCGGGCCCTTTTGGAAGACCGTAAGAGTTGAGTTCGGTGTAGACGAAGATCTGGTTCGGCTGGTGGTGGGCGACGTGGTCGGCAATGAGTGGGGCGCAGACGGCCATCAGGATGATCAGGAAGATGAAGATCACTCCGCCGACCGCGAACTTGTCCTGCCGGAACCTGCGCCAGAAGAGTTCGGAGGGGCTGCGGCCGACGATCGCCTGCTGACCCTCGGTCGTCGTCTCGGTGGTATCAGTTGAAGTTGGGCGCGTTCCTACCTGCGCCATCGCTCGACCGCCTCCCCTACCTGCGTCGACACATCTTAGCTACTTAGCTATGGAGTACGGAAGAACAAGGCCGCTCCGATTTGTCACGATCAGCTCCGGAGCAGGGAAATGACGTTCGGAAGGATATCAATCCCGGCCAGCGAGCCAAGACGGCCGCCGGCGGCGGCCCGTTCTCCAAAGGACTGCTGAGCGTCCGAGGGCACGCCTCCCCCGACGACGAGGAGCGGGACGGGGTCGGCCGTGTGGGCCTTCCGGACGCACGACGTGGAGTGGTCGGCGGTGACGGCCAGGATGATCCGGTCCAGGTCGATCAGCGGAAGCAGCTCGCCGAAGAACGCGGCGTCGATGTCCTCGCACACCTCCATCTTGTCCCGCGCGCGGCCGTCGTGTGCCGGGATGTCCGGCCCCTTGATGTGGATGTACAGCGCGTCGTAGCCGCCCAGCGCCTCGGCGGCCAGGGCCGCCCACGCCGCGTACTGCTCGCGGCGCGGGAGGTCGGCCGGCGCGTCCACGGGCGCCATGCCCAGGACCATCGCGATCCCCCGCTCGACCGGCATCTCGACGAAGCATCCCCACGCGGGTCCGAAGCGATCCTTGATCGGCTGCAGCCGGGGGACGTGGTCGCCCGCGTCGCGCGACAGGATCAGGTTCGCGACCAGCCGCCCCTCGGACCGTCGGCGCGCGTTCACCTCCGACGCGTCGAGGACGCGCGCGGAATCCTCGGTGAAGCGGTTCACGAGGTCGGCCGCGCGTACGGCCTCCTCGGAGCCGTCGAGCGGCTCGGCGACGACGACCCTGTTCTCGAACGTCTCGAGCGCCACGCCGAGCGGGCCCTCCTTCGGGTAGGCGGGGTCGGTGTTGCCGACCTTCGCCGACAGCGGGCCCGCGGACGAGCGGATCACCAGGGCGCCGCGGTGCTCCACCGTGGCCCGGAGATCGAAGTGAGCCTCCGGCAGGCACGACCTTCTCGTTGACCTCCCGGGAGAGCGCGTGCGAGTCCTCGCTGGGAAGGTCGCGGCCGACGCGGCGGTCGACGATCTCGCCGTCCTCCTGCGTCGCGAAGTTGACGCGCAGAGCGAGGTCGCCGTCGCGGAAGTCCATGCCCGAGCCCAGCGCCTCCAGCACGCCCCGGCCGGGATGCTGCAGACGCGGGTCGTACCCGAGGATGGCGAACACCGCGATGTCGGACTCCGGTGCGATGTCGGGCCCGACCGTGGTGACGAGCCCCTGAGAACCTTGCGCCGCAAGGCGATCCAGGATGGGCGTGCGGGCCGCCTCGAGCGGCGTCTGCCCGTCGAGCTCGGGATTCGGGTCGTCGCCCAGGCCGTCCAGGCACACGTAGAGGAGCTGTTTCATCGGGCGCCTCGAGGACGCACGGTCACGACGGGTACTTCACGATGAGCGCGAACTCCTCCGGATCCAGGCTCGCGCCGCCGACCAGCGCGCCGTCGATCTCGGGGTGGGCCATGAAGTCGCGGATGTTCGCCGGCCTTGACGCTTCCGCCGTACTGGATGCGCACGGCCGCCGCCGCCTCGGGCCCGGCCACGCTTCCCACGGTCTCCCGGATCAGCGCGGATGACCTGCCCGGCGTCCTCGGGGCTGGCGTTGCGGCCGGTGCCGATGGCCCAGATCGGTTCGTAGGCGACCACCAGGGTCGCCGCCTGCTCAGGGGGCAGGCTCGACACCGCCGCCCGGACCTGGCCGACGACCTTCTCGTCGGTCCGCCCCGCGTCGCGATCCTCCAGCGACTCGCCGACGCACACGATCGGGATCATCTCCGCCCCGAACACGGCCCGGACCTTCCTCGCAACCATCTCGTCGGTCTCGCCGAACAGCTGACGCCGCTCGGAGTGGCCGACGATCACGTACCGGCACTTGAGCGCCGCCAGCATCCCCGGCGAGACCTCGCCGGTGAACGCGCCCTTCTCCTCCCAGTGCACGTTCTGCGCCCCCAGCAGGAACGCCAGGCGGTCGGCGTCCAGCAGGGTCTGCACCGACCGGAGCGCGGTGAACGCCGGGCAGATCACGACCTCGACGCGCTCGGCGTCGGCGGCGTCGAGCAGGTACGAGAGCTTCTGGACGGCCTGGATGGCCTCCAGGTGCGTCTTGTGCATCTTCCAGTTGGCGGCGACGATCGGGCGGCGGCCGGCCATGTCAGCCCTCCTCGCGCAGGACGGCGAGGCCGGGGAGGTCGCGGCCCTCGATGAACTCCAGCGACGCGCCGCCGCCCGTGGACAGGTGGTCGACGGACTCGGTCAGGTCGAGCGCGGCGAGGGCCGCGACGCAGTCGCCGCCGCCCGCCACCGTGAATCCCGGGCACAGCGCGACGGCCTTGGCCACCGATCGCGTCCCCTCGGCGAACGGCTCCAGCTCGAACATCCCCATGGGGCCGTTCCAGAACACCGTGACCGCCCCGCCCACCACGCGACCGAACTCGTCGACGGTGCTGGGGCCGATGTCCAGTCCCATGGTCCCGGCCGGGATCTCGGTGGCCGCCACGATCCGGCGCGCCGACTGCTCGCTGGCCTCGGCGGCGCACCACGAAGTCGAGGGGCAGCACCACGTCCACTCCGCGCTCCCGCGGCGCGCTCGAGGGCTGCCAGGCAGTCGCCGTACCGCTCGGGCTCGACGAGCGAATCCCCCACCTCGACTCCCTGCGCCGCCAGGAACGAGAAGGCCATCGCCCCGCCGACCAGGAGGGCGTCCACCCGGTCGATCAGCGCGTTCACCACGGCCAGCTTGTCGGAGATCTTGGCCCCGCCGAGGATCGCCACGAACGGGCGGCCCGGATCGTCGCGGAGCCTCGACAGCACCTCGACCTCGCGTTGCATGCAGCCGGCCCGCGGCGGCCGGCAGCAGCCGAGCGACGGCCTCCACACTGGCGTGCGCGCGGTGGGCGGCGCCGAACGCGTCGTCCACGTACGCGTCGCCCAGCGCGGCGAGCTCCTCGGCGAACGCGGGATCGTTCGCCTCTCGCGCGGGTCGAAGCGAAGGTTCTCGAGCAGCGTCACGGAGCCGGGGGCGGCCTCCGCGACGGCCGCTCGACCGACGGCCCCGTGACCTCGTCGAGCGCGGCCACCGACCGGTCCAGCACCTCGCCGAGCCGCTCGCCGACCGGGGCGCAGGCGAAGCCCGTCGACCACCTCGCCCTTCGGCCGGCCCAGGTGGCTGCACGCCGACGATCGCCGCGCCACCGTCCAGCAGCTGGGTGAGCGTCGGCACGGTCGCCCGGATGCGCAGGTCCTCGGTGATGTGGCCGTCCCGCAGCGGGACGTTGAAGTCGCAGCGCACCAGGACCCGCTTCCCGTCGAGCGCCCCCAGGTCCTCGAGCGTTCGCAGCCGGCTCAAAGCTTGGACGCGACCAGGCTCGCCAGGTCGACCAGCCGGTTCGAGTAGCCCCACTCGTTGTCGTACCAGCCGACGACCTTGACCAGGTTCCCGACATCGCCATCGTGGCCAGGGCGTCGAACGTGCACGACGCGGGCGAGCCGACGATGTCGCTGGAGACGATGGGGTCCTCCGTGTACACCAGCTAGCCGGCGAGCGGGCCGCTCTCCGCGGCGCTGCGGTAGGCGTCGTTGATCTCTTCCTTGGTGGCCTCGCGGCCGAGCACGCACACCAGGTCGGTCACGGAGCCGTCCGGAACCGGCACCCGCAGCGAGATGCCGTCCAGCTTGCCCTTGAGCTCGGGGAGGCCAGCGACGTGGCCTTCGCCGCGCCGGTGGACGTCGGGACGATGTTCACGGCCGCGGCGCGCGCCCGTCGCAGGTCCTTGTGGGGCAGGTCGAGGAGGTTCTGGTCGTTCGTGTACGCGTGGACGGTGGTCATCAGCCCCGCTCGATGCCGAACGCGTCCAGCAGGACCTTGGCCATGGGCGCGACGCAGTTCGTGGTGCACGAGGCGTTCGAGATGACGTCGTGCTCCGCCGGGTCGTAGCGGTCGTCGTTCACGCCCATCACGATCGTGACGTCCTCGCCCTTGGCCGGCGCGCTGATGATGACCTTGCTGGGCGCCCGCCTCCAGGTGCTTGGCGGCCTTCTCACGGTCGGTGAACAGGCCCGTCGACTCGATCACGATCTCCGCGCCCAGCTCGCTCCCAGGGGAGGGTCGGCGGGGTCGCGCTCGGCCAGGACGCGCAGCTTCTCGCCGTCGACGATCAGGGCGTCGTCGGCGACGTCGACCTGTCCGTCGAAGCGGCCCAGGACCGAGTCGTACTTCAGCAGGTGGGCCAGCGTGGCGGCGCTGGTGATGTCGTTGACCGCCACGACCTCGAGGTCGGCCCCCGTCTTGCGGAGGGCCCTGAAGAAGTTCCTGCCGATGCGTCCGAAGCCGTTGATGCCGATCTTGGTGGTCATGTGTCCTCCTCGGTCGTCGCGCTCATCGCGGCTCGCGCGACAGGAACGCCGCGCGCCGCGGCATTCATCCTAGTACGCCGGACGGCCCCGGCCCGAGGGATCGCGCTAGGAGCGGGTGTTCGATGTCCCGGTGGTCCACGGTGACGGGCAGTCCCCGCTTGCGGAAGTACTCGGCCAGCTCCTCGCTGACCACGACGGACCGGTGACGGCCGCCGGTGCAGCCCACCGCCACCGTCAGGTAGGACTTGCCCTCGGCGACGTACCCGGGCACGGCGACGTCGAACAGCAGGCGCAGCTGGCGCATGAACTCGGCGTATGCCTTCTGCCCGGTCACGTAGGCCTTCACCTTGGGGTCCGTCCCGGGGCGGGGTCGCAGCGCCTCGACCCAGTGCGGGTTCGGCAGGAAGCGGACGTCGAGCACCATGTCGGCGTCGCGGGGAAGCCCGTGCTTGAAGCCGAACGAGACCAGGGACACCTGGAGCGCCTGTTCGCGCGGGCTCCGGCCGAAGGCGTCCCACACCCGGTCGCGGAGCTCGTGGGGCGACATGCCCGACGTGTCGATGATCAGGTCCGCGTCGCCCTTCAGCGACTCCATCATCGAGCCGCTCCTTGCGGATGCCCTCGATGACGCGATCGCCGGGAGCCAGGGGGTGCCGGCGGCGCGTGGCCTCGAATCGGCGCACCAGGTCCTCGTCGGACGCCTCCAGGAAGACGATCCGGCACGGGATCGAGCAGGTCGCGCAGGTCCTCGAGCGCCCGCGACAGCTCGGCGAAGAACACGCCGCCTCGCACGTCCACGACGATCGCCACCCGACGGGGCCCGCCGGCCGCGGTGGCCAGCTCGGCCATCTTCCCGATGAGCGCGGGCGGCAGGTTGTCGACGACGAAGTACCCGAGGTCCTCGAAGCTCTTGGCGGCCTCCGACCGGCCGGCGCCGGACAGGCCGGTGATGATGGTGACGTCCGGCACCTCGCTCGGCTCCGCTCTGGGGACCTTGCGTGGCTGCGTCGGCGGCCGCCACCGCGCTCACCCGGCCTTCCGCGCGGCGGGGACGGCGCCGTGCAGATGCGTCGTGGATGGTGCGGGCCAGGGCCGGACCGACGCCCGGGACGGCGCGCAGCTCGTCCACGTCGGCCGTGCGCAGACGCGTCAGCGATCCGAAGCGCTTGAGCAGCGCCTTCTTCCGCGCTGGCGCCGACGCCGGGGATGTCGTCGAGCGGCGAGTGCAGCGCTCGCGCCGCCCGCTTCTGCCGGTGGAACGTGATGGCGAAGCGGTGCGCCTCGTCGCGGATGTGCTGGAGCACGAACAGCGCCTCGGACCCGCGCGGGATCTCGCAGCGGCTCGGGCTGCCCCGGCAGGTAGACCTCCTCGAGGCGCTTGGCCAGGCCGATGACCGGGATGTCCAGCCCGCGGTCGGCCAGCACCTTCTCGGCGACGCCCAGCTGGCCCCGCCCCCCGTCGACCACGACCAGGGACGGCGGGTAGGCGAACCGCCGGCGCTTCGCGGGCTGGTCCGCCGGAGGCCTCGGCCTCGGGGGGGCCCTGCTCGAGCCGGGCGAACCGCCGACGGAGCACCTCGTCCATGCTAGCGAAATCGTCCTGTCCCTGGACGCTCTTGATCTCGAACTTGCGGTAGTCGGTCCGTTTGGGCAGGCCGTCCTCGAAGACGACCATCGAGGCCACCTTGTCCGTCGGGCCCAGGTTCGAGATGTCGTAGGCCTCGATCCGCAGCGGCGCGATGGGCAGGCCGAGCACGTCCCCCAGCTCGGCAAGGGCCCGTGACCGCGCCCCGAAGTCCGAGGCCCGCTTCAGCTTGTGCCGGAGGAAGGCCTCCTTGGCGTTCTGGTTGACGGTCTGGAGCAGGCGCCGGCCCTCGCCGCGGGCCGGCAGCGAGATGCCGACCTTGGACCCGCGGAGCCCTGAGAGCCACTGCTCGAGCACGTCGCGGTCCACCGGCCAGGCCGGGACGAGGACCTGTTTGGGGACCTCGTCGGCGTCCATGTACAGCTCCTGCAGGAACGAGGCCACCAGCGCCGGCCGCTCGATCGCCTCGACCTTGTCCACGACCCAGCCGCGGCGCCCCATCACCCGGCCACGGCGGACGTAGAAGACCTGGAACGCGGCCTCGAGGTCGTCCTCCTCCATCCCGATCACGTCCAGGTCGTCGGTGCGCGACAGCACCATCTCCTGGCTCTCGATGGCCCGGCGGGCCGCCCCGATCTTGTCGCGGAGCACCGCGGCCCGTTCATATTCCTCGGAGCCGGAGGCCTCCTTCATGTCCTTCTCGAGCCGCCGGAGGACCGGCTTGTAGTTGCCCCCCAGGAAGTCCGCGAGGGACTCGACCAGGGCGCGGTAGTCGGGCTCGGTGATCGCCGGTGGTCTCCGGGACGCACGGCCCGGCGCAGCGCCCGATGTCGTAGTACAGGCAGGGCCGGCGGGCGCGCCGCCGTTGGTCGAAGAAGGCGTTGGAGCACGTGCGGACCGGGAACACGCGGGTCAGGGCGTCCAGCGTCTCGCGGATCGCGTAGGCGTGTCCGTAGGGGCCGAACCGCTGGACGCCCTTGCGCTTCGGCCCCCGCATCACGCGGGCGCGCGGCCACGTCTCCCCCACCGTCAGGGCCAGGTACGGATACGACTTGTCGTCGCGGTACCGGACGTTGAACCGGGGACGGTGCGCCTTGATCAGGTTGTACTCGAGCATCAGGGCGTCGACCTCGGTCGAGGCCAGGATCCACTCGACGCTCTGCGCCGCCGTCATCATCGTGTGGGTCCGCGGGTGCAGCGGCCGCCCCCAGTACGAAGCCAGCCGCTTTCGCAGCGAGAGGGCCTTGCCCACGTAGACCACCCGTCCGTCGCCGTCCCTGAAGAGATACGCGCCGGGCGCGTCCGGGATCTGCGAGGAGTCCGGTTTCGGGACGGTCATCTGCGTCGATTGTAGGGAGCCGGAGTGTCGCCCTCCGTGAAGCTGGGGTGACGAATCCGGGTCAGGCCGAGGCAGACGGCGACGGAGCGGCCGACGGCGAGGGGCTGCCGCTGGGCGCCTTCTTCGCCGTCACCACGAACGTGCCCGTCATGGTGGTCGGGTGGACGTCGCATCGGAAGAAGTAGGTCCCGGTCGGGAGCCCGTCGACCTGGTACGTCGTGCCGGCCCCTGGGGCCACGATGTCGGTGGCCGACGGGGCCCCGCCCAGCAGCTTGTTGGCCGACTGGTCGGTGTAGATGGCGAAGTTGTGCGGCGCCGTGTCGCCGTTGTCGAAGGCGACGCTGAACGGCGTGTCGGGCTTCTCGGCCAGGCAGGAGGTGCTGAAGCCCGTGCCCGCCGCGCCCGGCGGTGCCTGGATGCTGAGGTCGACGCCCCCCGCCGGGTAGCACGGGAGCGTCCCGCTCGGGCTGGGTGACGGAATGGGGCTGAAGCTCGGGGACGGGACCGCGATCGCCGGCGGGCCCTGCACCAGCGTGGACACGTTCAGGTGCTTGTTGATGCTGTCGTACCAGGCCACGGCGGCGTGCTTTCCGTCGGCGGCGACGGCGAGGCTCGGGCTCCACCCGCCGATGCTCTCGGGGATGGGGGTGGTGCGGAAGCTCAGCGCCGCGACGGAGCCACGGCCGAGCACGATGGCGTTGTTCGCGAGATCGGGCCACGCCAGGAACAGGTTGCCGTTGGCGTCGCTGCCGAGGCCGGTGGTCAGGGCGGTCGGGTCCGCGCCGTCCGCCTCGGTCTTTCCGACGTTGCCGGCGCGCACGACCGTCCACCGCGCCGTCCCCGCCCGCGCGGCCACCGAGACCGTTCCGGTGCTCTGGATGAACGACAGGACGGGATCCGTCCCGTCCGGCACCACCATCGAGAGGCCGTCCGCCGCGCCGCTGGCGCCGACGACCGGCTCGGACGACCAGCCCCCGGACGTGGTCCCGCCCAGTCCCAGGACGCTTCCGAGGTCGGTGGGGGCCGCGATCGTCAGGCCGCCGGGCGCCTGGTACGCCACCAGCGGCTTCCCCTGCACCAGGGCGATCGCCGATCGCATCGCGACGCCCCCGGATGCGGCGGCGTCCACGTCCTGCACGTTCCACTTGCCATCCTGCTGCGTGGCCACGCGCACGTGCCCCTGCGACAGAAAGGCGATCCACGGTGTGCCGTCGTCCGCGACGGCGATCGAGACCCCGCTCGCCGCGGCGCCGGAGACCTTGGTGGCCGGGCCCCCAAAGGCCAGGACCTGCTTCCCGTCCTTCAGCTTCACGGCCGAGTCCTCGGCGTAGAACACCCCGCTGGGCGTGCTCCAGGCAACGTGGTGGACGCCCTTGCCGTCGACGGCCAGTGCGACGGTCGATCGCTGGTCGTACAGCCCGTCCTTGTCGGCGATCTCGACGGCCGTGCCCTTCCCGCCCCCTGCCTCGTTGGGGGTCACGTTCCCCCGGGACCAGATGCTGGAGGACTGCGACGCGAGGACCACCGACGGTGGCTGCGGCGTGTTGGCCAGGAGCGGCGGCGGGATGGCGCCCGCCGCCAGCTTGGGCTGCAGCAGGAGGTACGCGACCGAGGGCTGTCCGCCCTTGTTGAGGGCCACGGACGGCGAACGACCCACGTCGTAGGTCTGGTCGACCACCTGGGTCAGGAACTCCGTGTCCCCGAAGCTGACCGGGACGTTCGGCGGGGCGCTCTGGGGCGCGCAGGCCGAACCCACGAGCGCCGCCGCGACCAGCGCGACGGCGACCTTGGCAGCCCTCTTGACACTCGGGATTCCGGGCACGGCGGCGCTCATTCTACCCACATGCCGGGTCGTTTTCGCGCCGCCCCGTCACGCGCGCGCGCCGACGGCGTCACGGCGCCGCGTCGTCGCGTGTACCTCCAGGACGTCGGCCAGGAAGGCTCCCGTGTAGCTGGTCGGGTGGGCCGCGACCTCCTCGGGGGTCCCGGCCGCCACGACCTCGCCGCCCGCGTGGCCGCCCTCCGGCCCCAGGTCGATCACCCAGTCGGCGGTCTTGATCACGTCGAGGTTGTGCTCGATGACGACGACGGTATTGCCCGCCTGCACCAGACGCTCGAGGACCGACAGCAGCTTCGAGATGTCGTCGAAGTGCAGGCCCGTGGTCGGCTCGTCCAGGACGTAGAAGGTGCGGCCGGTCGCGCGCTTCGACAGCTCGCTGGCCAGCTTGACGCGCTGGGCCTCGCCGCCCGAGAGCGTCGGCGCCGGCTGGCCCAGTCGCACGTAGCCGAGCCCCACGTCGGACACGGTCTGCAGATGTCGCGCGATCACGGGGATGTTGGCGAAGAACTCCAGCGCCTCGTCGACGCTCATGGCGAGCACGTCGGCGATCGTGCGGCCCTTGTACCGCACCTCGAGCGTCTCGCGGTTGTACCGGCGTCCCTTGCACACCTCGCACGTCACGTAGACGTCGGGCAGGAAGTGCATCTCGATCTTGATCTGGCCGTCGCCGGCGCAGTTCTCGCAGCGCCCGCCGCGCACGTTGAACGAGAACCTCCCGGGCTTGTAGCCGCGGATCCGCGCCTCCGGGAGCTGGCTGAACAGCGTCCGGATGTGGTCGAACACGCCGATGTAGGTGGCGGGGTTCGATCGCGGCGTCCGGCCGATCGGGGACTGGTCGATGTCGATGACCTTGTCGATCTGCTCCCATCCCGTCAGCCGCCGGTGCTTGCCGGGCACGACCCGCGAGCGGTTCACCTTCTGCTGCAGCGATCGCAGGAGCACCTCGCCCACCAGCGTCGACTTCCCCGAGCCACTGACGCCGGTGACGCAGACGAAGCGTCCGAGCGGGATGGCCACGTCGATGCCCTTCAGGTTGTGCTCGCGCGCGCCCAGCACCTTGAGCCAGCGGTCGCCGGTCGTCCGCCGCACGTGGGGCGTGGGGATCGAGCGCCGGCCGGCCAGGTAGGCGCCGGTGATGGACGTCTCGGAGGTGAGCAGGCCCTTCAGGTCGCCCGCGTACACGATCTCGCCGCCGAGCTCGCCCGCGCCGGGACCGATGTCCACCACCCAGTCGGCGGCCTCGATGGTGGCCTCGTCGTGCTCGACCACCACCAGCGTGTTCCCCAGGTCGCGCAGACGCAGGAGCGTCTCGATCAGGCGGCGATTGTCCCTCTGGTGCAAGCCGATCGAGGGCTCGTCCAGGATGTAGAGGACGCCCACCAGGCCGCTTCCGATCTGGGTGGCCAGGCGGATCCGCTGGGCCTCTCCCCCGGCGAGCGTGGCCGACCCGCGGTCGAGGGTCAGATAGGCCAGGCCGACGTCCAGCAGGAACTGCATGCGGGAGCGAATCTCCGCGCAGGATGCGCTCGGCGATCATGTGCTCACGGTCGGTCAGCTCCAGTTGGTCAAGGAACCTGACTTCCTCGTCGATCGACCGGCTGGTCAGCTCCCAGATGTTGTTCCCGCCGATCGTCACCGCCAGCGACTCGGGCTTGAGGCGCGCGCCCTTGCAGGCCCGGCAGGCGACCTCCCGCATGTACTGTTCGAGACGGTCCCGCGCGGTGTCCGACTCGGCCTCGTCGTGACGGCGCTCGATGTTGGTGATGACCCCTTCGAACGTGGTGGTGTAGGAGCGGAGCCGCCCGTAGCGGTTCCGGTAGCTCACCTTCACGGACTCGTCCGTGCCGTACAGGATGGTCTCGCGGGACGCCTTCGTGAGCTTGGCCCACGGCGTGTCGACCGAGAACCCCGCAGCGTCGGCCACCGCCTTCAGCAGCCCCGCCCAGTACCCGTCGGCCCGGCCGCCCCACACCGTGACGGCGCCCTCGGCGAGCGACAGCGTGGGGTCCTGCACGATCAGCTCGGCGTCGACCTCGAGGCGGATGCCCAGCCCGTCGCACGTCGGGCACGCGCCGTACGGCGAGTTGAACGAGAAGTTGCGGGGCGCGAGCTCGTCGAAGGAGATGCCGTCGTACGGACAGGCCAGCTTCTGGCTGAACGTCACGACCTCTTCGCGGTCGTCGGCCTGAACGGCCAGCGACACCATGCCCTCGGCGAGCTGGAGCGCGGTCTCCACCGAGTCGGCCACACGCCGGCGGATGCCGGACTTGGCGACCAGCCGGTCGACCACCACCTCGATGTCGTGCTTGAAGTAGCGGTCGAGGCGGATCTTCTCGGTCAGGTCGCGCGTCTCGCCGTCGACACGCGCGCGGGCGAACCCCTTCTTGGCCAGGTCGGCCAGCAGGCGTTCGTACTCGCCCTTCCGGCCGCGAACGATGGGCGCCAGCACCTGGAAGCGCGTGCCCTCGGAGAGCTCCATGACCTGGTCGACGATCTGGTCGGGGGTCTGGCGCCCCACCGGCCTGCCGCACTTCGGGCAGTGGGGCTGGCCGACCCGGGCGTAGAGGACCCGGAGGTAGTCGTAGATCTCGGTGATGGTGCCGACCGTCGACCGGGGGTTCCGGGATGTGGACTTCTGGTCGATCGAGATGGCGGGCGAGAGCCCCTCGATGAAGTCGACGTCCGGCTTCTCCATCTGACCGAGGAACTGCCGGGCGTACGAGGACAGCGACTCGACGTATCTCCGCTGGCCCTCGGCATAGATCGTGTCGAAGGCGAGCGAGGACTTCCCCGAGCCGGAGAGGCCCGTGAACACGATGAGCTTGTCACGGGGGAGGTCGAGCGTGACGTTCTTCAGGTTGTGCTCACGGGCACCGTGAATGACGAGCCGATCGGCGCCCACGCGCACATTCTAGGAGGGACCTGTGACAAAGCTCACTGAGGGGGCAGCGGGAGCCCGGTCAGGAGGCCAGCTCGGCCAGCGTCGCCAGGCCGGTGACCACGTCGTCGAACCGGGTGGTGAGCGGGGACAGCCCCATCCGGACCCCCTGCGGCTCCCGGTAGTCCGGGATCACGCCCCGCTCGAGCAGGCGCTCGTACAGGGAGCGGGCGTCGGGGTGCCGGAAGAGCACGTGCGATCCTCGCCGGGCCGAGTCGCGTGGCGATGCCAGGGTGAAGCCCTTCGGGGCGAGCCACTCGTCGAAGAGGTCCACGGCGAACTCGGTGAGCGCCCGGCCCTTGGCCCGGACGCGCTCCATGCCGGCGTCCACGGCGAGCATGCCGGCGCCCACCTCGATCGCGGCCAGCGACAGGATGGGCGGCGTCCCGCTGAGGAACGGCGCGATCCCGTCCGCCGGGACCCATTCCTGTTCCATGGCGAACTGGTTCTCGCGCCCGAACCAGCCCCAGATCGGCGGCCGCAGCCGCCTCTGGTGCTCCGTCCGCACGTACAGGAACGCGGGCGAACCGGGCCCGCCGTTCACGTACTTGTACGTGCAGCCGACGGCGAGGTCGGCCCCGGCGCCCTCCAGGTCGATGGGGATCGCCCCGACCGCGTGGGACAGGTCCCACACGACCAGCGCCCCGGCGTCGTGGGCGAGGCGGGTGATCGCCGCCATGTCGGCGATGGCCGCGCTTCGGTACGACACGTGGCTCAGCAGGAGCACCGCGACGTCGCCGTCCAGCGCCGCCGACACGTCCGCGGGCTGCGGCCCCTCGACCTGGTCCCCCTCGATCCAACGGACGGCGCGCCCTCCCGCCGCCGCCAGCCCCTCCACGACGTACCGGTCGGTCGGGAAGTTGTCCCGGTCGGTCAGGATGGTCCCGCGCTCGGGGCGCGCGTCGAGGGCCGCCCCCAGCACCTTGTACAGGTTCACGGTGGTGGAGTCCGCGACGACCACCTCGCCGGGGCGGGCGCCGACCAGGCCGGTGCCGATCAGGTCCCCCACGCTCGCCGACATGGTCATCCACTTCTCGTCCCACGAGCGGATCAGGCGGTCGCCCCACTCCCCCTCCACGACTTCCCTGAGCCGTGCAACCGTGTCCTTGGGGAGACGGCCCAGCGAGTTCCCGTCCAGGTAGACGATGTCAGGGTCCGGCTCGTCGAACCGGTCGCGGAACGAGGCGAGCTCGTCGGCGGCATCGAGCGACGCGGCGCGCTGCCGGGCGTGAACGGTCGTCGCGATCGCCATCGCGCGGCGTCAGACGGCGGGGGGCGGCCCGGGCTCGGGCACGTAGTGGCGAGAGCCGTCGCTCGGGTCGACCCACACGCGCATGAACCGCCGCGTCGTGGGATCGCGGAACACCTCGTCGGTGCGCTGCCAGTCCTCGGACGGTACGTCGGACTCCCCATGGCGGCGGAGCGAGAGGCTCACCACGAAAAACGCGATGAGGCCGCCGACGATGAGAAGGGTCCAGAACACACCCACGGACATCAGCCCTTCGCGCCGACGATCGCGGCGGTTCCGTACGCGACGATCTCCGTGAGCCCCTGTCCGATCTCGGACGAGTCGAAGCGCATGCCGACGATCGCGTTCGCCCCCATCAGCCGCGCGTTCTCCACCATCCGGTCCATGGCGTGGCGACGGCTGTCTTCCAGGAGGGCCGTGTACTGCTGCACCTCGCCGCCGGCCAGGGCCTTGAATCCCGCGCCGATGCCCTTCGCGAACCCCATGCTGCGCACGATCAACCCGAAGCACGTGCCCAGCGTGCGCTGCGTCTCCCAGCCCGGGAAGTCGAACGCCGTCGTGACAGGCATGGCCTGCACCGTTTGCTGCTGCTGCTCCATTCCCTGGCTCCTTCGGGGCGACGCCGCCTTCGGGCAGTCTACGCTGCCCCCATGGGACCGAATGATGCATTCGGTGCGGGAATCCGCAGCGCCGCGCCTGGGGACGCGCCCGAGTTGGCGCGCCTCCGGTGGGAGCACTGCATCGAGCTCTGGAATCGGCCGCCGGGCGACGCCCCCGACCGCGCGGCGTTCGAGGACGAGTTCCGAGGCTTCCTCGCACGGATCGATGACGACGACTCGTGGTGGGTGTGGGTGGCGGAGGCGCCGGACGCCGCCGGTCGCCTGGTCGGGACGCTCTCGCTCCACGTCGTTCCCATGCTGCCGACGCCCTGGAAGGCGTCCCGCTCGTGGGGGTACGTCACGTCGATCCAGGTCGAGCCCGACTGGCGGAGCCGCGGCGTCGGACGATCGCTCATGTGGGCCGCGACGGCGTGGGCCCGGGAACGCGGACTGGAGCAGCTCCTGCTGTGGGCCGCAGGGGACAGCCCGGCCTTCTACGAGGCGGTGGGGTTCCGGCGCCCGCCGATCGTGATGGAGCTCCCGCTGGCCTAGCTCACACGTACCGGCGGCCGGCTCGCAGGACGAACCGCACCTCGCCGAACGCGTTGAGGTCCTCGAGGGGGTTGCCGCCCAGGATCACGACGTCGGCCGGCTCGCCGGACGCCAGCGGACGGAACGTCAGCGCCTCCAGCAACTGCTCGGGCGACATGCCGGCCCGTCGCAGGTGCCAGATCTCGGCCACATGGATCCCCGGCGGGATCGGCCCGTTGCCCAGATCCGTCCCGTAGACGACGCGGCCTCCCGACGCCAGGAAGCGGTTCAGGTTGTCGAGCGCCGTGTGCAGCTCGGGCGTCTCCTTGCCGTACGAATGGATGTCGAGCGTCGAGACGAAGCGCATCCGGCCGGCGATCGCGGCGATCACGTCGTCGGGCAGGCGCTCGCTCCACGGACAATGGGCGAACTCGTCGACACCGGCCCCCACCGCCCGCAGCGCCTGACCCTCGCCCTGGACGTGCGCCGTCACGATGGCGTCGGATTGGTGTGCGGCGTCGCAGATCGCCAGCAGCTCGTCGTCGGACAGCGTCGGACCGGCGTCGGCGTTGAGCGCGATCTTGAGCACGGCGATCTGGCTCCGATCCAGGACGCGGCGTGCGGCCGCGGCGGCCTCCTGGGCACCCCGCACCTCCAGGGCTGTGCCCGCCGGCGCCCACGATGCCCGGCTGGGATAGCCGCCCGGGGACGTCAGGATCGGCCCGACGGCGCGGATGAGCGGGCCGTCGAAGGGTCCCTCGGAGGCCTCGGCATCTCGAAAGACGTCCTCCGGATTCCAGCCCAGGTCGCGCACGGCGGTCACGCCGGCCCGGACGACCGCGCCCGGGTCGGCCAGCCCGATGTGCACGTGGCGGTCGACGACTCCCGGCATCAGGAAGCCGTCCACGCGCACGACGTCCTCGACGTCGTACTCGCTCGGGTAAGCGGCGCGGGGGCCTGCGTACGTGACGCGCGAACCGTCGGTGACGACCAGGACGTCCTCGACCAGTCGGCCGGGACCGAGCCAGCCCATCGGCGCGCGCAGCGCGATGTTCACGGGCGCATTATCGCCAGACCACCCGGAGGACGGTAGTGGGGGCCGTTGCGCACCGCGCATCACGGGTCAAGTGCGTGACCCCCGAAGCGGTAGCATCGCCGCACGTGGCCAGGGCAGGGGGCGGAGACGACATGGCTCGGTCGCAGTACGACTTCATCATCGTCGGCGGCGGGTCCGCTGGCTGTGCCCTCGCCAACCGTCTGACCGCCGACCCGTCCAACCGCGTCCTGGTCCTGGAGGCGGGGCGCTCCGATTACCCCTGGGACGTCTTCATCCACATGCCGGCGGCGCTGACGTTTCCGATCGGCAGCCGCTTCTACGACTGGAAGTACGAGTCCGAGCCCGAGCCGCACATGGACGACCGGCGCATCTACCACGCGCGCGGCAAGGTGCTGGGCGGTTCGAGCAGCATCAACGGGATGATCTTCCAGCGCGGGAATCCGCTCGACTACGAGCGGTGGGGCGCCGACCCCGGCATGGAGACGTGGGACTACGCGCACTGCCTTCCCTACTTCAAGCGCATGGAGAACTGCATGGAGGCGGCCCTCGACGACCCCTACCGCGGCCACTCGGGCCCGCTGGTGCTGGAGCGGGGACCCGCCGACAACCCGCTGTTCGGTGCGTTCTTCGAGGCGGTCCAGCAGGCCGGGCTGCACCTGACCGAGGACGTCAACGGCTACCGGCAGGAGGGGTTCGGTCCGTTCGACCGCAACGTGTACCGAGGCCGCCGGCTGTCGGCGGCGCGCGCGTACCTGCACCCGATCAAGGGACGACCCAACCTCGAGCTGCACACCCGCGCGTTCGTCCGACGCGTCCTGTTCGAGGGGACCCGCGCGGTGGGCGTGGAGTACACCCGCGGCGGACGGCAGCACACTGCCCACGCCGGCGAGGTGATCCTGGCGGGCGGCGCCTTCAACTCGCCGCAGACCCTCCAGGTGTCGGGCGTGGGGAACGCGAACGAGCTCCGCGCGCTCGGCGTCGACGTGGTGCACGACCTGCCCGGCGTGGGCGAGCACCTCCAGGACCACCTGGAGGTCTACGTGCAGTACGCCTGCACCCAGCCGGTCTCGATGGCGCCGTACCTCAAGTGGCGCTGGCGTCCGTGGATCGGATTCCGGTGGCTGTTCTTCCGCGGCGGGCCGGGCGCCACGAACCACTTCGAAGGCGGGGGCTTCGCCCGCAGCAACGAGGACGTCGCGTATCCCAACCTGATGTTCCACTTCCTGCCGATCGCGGTTCGCTACGACGGGTCCGCCCCCGCCAGCGACCACGGGTACCAGGTGCACATCGGGCCGATGTACTCGAACGCGCGCGGGTCGGTGAAGATCGTGTCGGCCGACCCGGCCGTGCATCCCGGCGATCCGTTTCAACTACATCTCGACACCCGAGGACCGGCGGGAGTGGGTCGAGGCGATCCGGCTCGCCCGGCGCATCCTGGAGCAACCGGCCATGGATCCGTTCAACGGCGGCGAGCTGTCACCCGGGCCGGCCGTCGAGACCGACGAGCAGATCCTCGACTGGGTCGGCGGCCAGGGCGAGACCGCGCTCCACCCGTCGTGCACGTGCCGGATGGGCGTCGACGACCGGTCGGTGGTGGACCCGTTGACGATGCGCGTGCACGGCCTGGATGGGATCCGCGTCGTCGACGCGGCCGCCATGCCGTACGTCACCAACGGGAACATCTACGCGCCGGTGATGATGCTGGCCGAGAAGGCCGCCGACCTGATCCTGGGGAACACGCCCCTCGACCCCGAGAAGGTCGACTACTACCGCCACGGCGTGGGCTGAACCGTCCGGCTACCGGACGCCGGCTTCCCGCATGTCCTTCAGCTCGCGGCGCAGCTCGTGGACCTCGTCGCGCAGCCGGGCCGCGTACTCGAACCGGAGATCCTTGGCGGCCTCGTGCATCTCGTCATCGAGGCTGCGGATCAGCCGCTCGAGCTCCTCGCGGGGAAGCCCCTCCCCCATCGACCGCGAGCGCTTGCGCTTGCCCGGGACCGCGGCGCGGCGTGGGTCGCCCGTCATCGAGAGGAGGATGTCGCTGACCTTCTTGCGGATGGTCTGCGGGTCGATGCCGTGCTCGCGGTTGTACTCCTCCTGGATCCCGCGGCGGCGCTCGGTCTCGGAGATGGCGCGCTTCATGGAGTCGGTGACGGTGTCCGCGTACATGAGGACCGTGCCGTCGACGTTGCGCGCGGCGCGGCCGATCGTCTGGATCAGCGACGTCTCGCTCCGCAGGAACCCCTCCTTGTCGGCGTCGAGGATCGCGACGAGCGCCACCTCGGGGAGGTCGAGGCCCTCCCGGAGCAGGTTGATCCCCACCAGGACGTCGAACTCGCCCAGCCGCAGGTCGCGCAGGATCTCGATGCGCTGCACCGTGTCGATCTCGGAGTGCAGGTAGCGCACGCGCAGCCCGAGCTCGGTCAGGTAGTCGGTGAGGTCCTCGGCCATCTTCTTGGTGAGCGTCGTGACCAGGATCCGCTGCTCGTTCTCGGTGCGCTTGCGGATCTCCTCGATGAGGTCGTCCACCTGACCCTTGGTCGGCCGCACCTCGAGGTGGGGGTCTACGAGGCCGGTCGGGCGGACGATCTGCTCGACCACCCGGGTCGACACGCGCAGCTCGTACGGCCCGGGCGTGGCCGACATGAACACGATCTGCTGCACCCGCTCGTCGAACTCCTCGAACCGCAGCGGCCGGTTGTCGGTCGCCGACGGCAGCCGGAACCCGTACTCGACCAGCGTGCGCTTGCGGCTCATGTCGCCCTCGTACATGCCGTGGATCTGCGGCACGGTCACGTGGCTCTCGTCGATGACGCAGAGCCAGTCATCGGGGAAGTAGTCGAGCAGCGTGAACGGGGGCTCGCCCGCGGAACGCGCGTCCAGGTGACGGGAGTAGTTCTCGATGCCCGAGCAGAAGCCCATCTCGCGAAGCATCTCCAGGTCGTAGTTGGTGCGCATGCGCAGTCGCTGCGCCTCGAGCAGCTTGTTCTCGCGTTCGAAGACCGCCAGCCGCTCCTGGAGCTCCTCCTCGATGGTGCCGATCGCCATCTTCAGACGCTCTTCCGACGCGACGTAGTGCGTGGCCGGGTAGATCGTGATCTCGTTCATGTCGTCGAGGACCTCGCCGGTCAGCAGGTCCATCCGGAGGATCCGGTCGACCGTGTCGCCCCACCACTCGATGCGCACGGCGGTCTGCTCGTACGCCGGCATGACCTCGACGGTGTCGCCCTGCACGCGGAACTTCCCGCGCACCAGGTTCGCCTGGTTCCGCTCGTACTGGATGTCGACCAGGCGCTGCATGGCGACGTCGCGGTCGAACGGCACACCCTTGTGCACGCGCAGGATCTGCTGCTCGTACTCCTCGGGCGAGCCCAGCCCGTAGATGCACGAGACGCTCGCCACGATCAGCACGTCGCGCCGCGTCTGGAGCGCCGAGGTCGCGGAGTGGCGCAGCCGCTCGATCTCGTCGTTGATCGACGAGTCCTTCTCGATGTAGGTGTCGGTCTGGGGAAGGTACGCCTCGGGCTGGTAGTAGTCGTAATAGGAGACGAAGTACTCCACGGCGTTGGTCGGGAAGATCTCGCGGAACTCGTTGGCCAGCTGGGCCCCCAGCGACTTGTTGGGCGCGATCACGAGCGTCGGCTTGTTCACCTGGGCGATCGTGTTGGCGATCGTGAACGTCTTGCCGGTCCCGGTCACGCCCAGGAGCGTCTGGTGCCGGTCCCCGGCCAGGACGCCCTCGGACAGCTGTTCGATCGCCTGGGGCTGGTCCCCCGCCGGGGCGAACTCGCCCGACAGCTTGAACTGGCCCTCACGCCTGACGGTGGTCATGCTCCCGATTGTAGGGATGACTCACGACAACCAGGGAGGAACGGCCTCGGAGCCGTCGTCGCGGAACATCACGGTCCCGGGGAGCATGGCGACCATCAGGCTGGCGCCCTCGGGGCCCGCCTCCAGGAAGTGGCGGGCGCCCACCGGCACGACGACCGAGTCGCCCGTCGCCAGCTCGAAGGTCTCGTCGTCGATGTGGAAGGTCCCACCCCCGGCGATGACGGCGAACGTGTCCAGGTGGTCGTGGCGATGCGGCGGCAGACCGCTGCCGGGCGGCAGGTCCGCCTGGTAGAGGACGCACTCGGTGCCGCCCCGGGCGGGTCCGATGAAGCTCGTGATGGCCGTCCCGCCCAGGTCGAACGTCGGGTGGTCGGCGGCGCGCTCGTGCGGCATCGGGGTGGCTCCCTTCGGGTCGGACGAAGCGAGGCGGCATCCTATCCCGCGGCCCGCCGGCGCCGCCACGTCCGGGTCCGGTGCTTGCCCGCGTCCCCCGGCTTCCGTAGGTTGGGCGAAGCATGCTCCGCACCGCATCCATCGTCGCCCTCCGGCTCGCCGCGGCGCGACGGCGTCTTCTCGGCGGAGCTGGTTCGCAGAGCGCCGGCGTGCGGATCGTCGTCATCATCGCGATCGCGGTGATCGTCTCGTGGGTCGCGCGGCTGGCCGTCCGCCGGCTGCGCAAGAAGCTGGAGCGCTCGGAGACCCACGAGGAGGAGCTGAGCCTCAGGCGCATCACCACGATCACCAGCACGCTGACCAACTTCATGCTGGTCACCGTCTGGGTCATCGCCGTGCTGATGATCCTGGACCAGCTGAACGTCAACCTCGCGCCCCTGCTCGCCAGCGCGGGCATCGTCGGCGTGGCGCTGCTCGTTCGGCGCGCAGACCCTGGTGCGCGACTTCCTGGTCGGCTTCTTCGTCATCCTCGAGGACCAGTACCGGGTGGGCGACAGCATCACGATCACCGCGAACGGCGGCTCGTTCTCGGGGAAGGTCGAGGATCTGCTCGCTCCGCTACACCAGCGTGCGCGGCGGCGACGGCACGCTGTACGAGGTCGGCAACGGCAACATCCTCTTCGTGGCCAACCGGTCGCGCGGCACCGGGCACATCACGGTGGACGTGCGCATGCCCCGCGAGGGATCCCTGCGTGAGATGGAGCGCCGCCTCGAGCGGGCCGTCGCCGAGATGCGGTCCGAGCCGTCCATCGCGCAGCTGCTGTCGGACGGCCCCACGGTGGTCGGCCTCGAGCCCGTCGACGACGACCGGGTCCTGGCATCGATCTCCGCCACGGTGTGGGCCTCGCGCCGAGACCGCACCGAGGCGACGCTTCGCCGCGAGCTCAGCCGCCGCATGGCGGCCCACGGCGAACCCGACGGCGACGGCGGGGGATCCTGACCCGGGCTACAGCCTGCCGGCGTCGATGATGCGCTGGAGGAAGGCGCCGGTCCGCGGGTTCTCGGGCGCGCTGAAGATGCGGTCGGGAGGACCCTCCTCCAGGATGCTGCCCCCGTCCAGGAAGCAGACGCGGTCGGCGATGTCGCGGGCGAAGCCCATCTCGTGCGTGGCGATCAGCATCGTCATCCCGCCGGCGGCGAGATCCCGGATGACGTTCAGCACCTCGGCGACCAGCTCGGGGTCGAGCGCGCTGGTGACCTCGTCCAGCAGCATCAGGTCGGGCCGCATCGCGAGCGCGCGGACGATGGCCACCCGCTGCTGCTGCCCGCCGGACAGCCGCTCGGGGTACTCGTCCCGCTTGTCGGCGAGGCCGAACCGCTCGAGGAGCGCGTCCGCCTCCTTCTCCGCCGCCGCCCGCTCGGTGCCCAGGACCTCGCGGGGCGCCAGGGTGACGTTTCGCAGCACGGTCATGTGCGGGAACAGGTTGAAGGCCTGGAACACGATCCCCACCTTCCGGCGCACGCGATTGACGTCCACGCCGCGCCGGCTGATGTCCTCGCCCTCCAGCACGATGCGGCCGCGGTCGATCGGCTCCAGCAGGTTCACGCACCGGAGCAGCGTCGACTTGCCGGATCCGGAGGCCCCGATCAGGCAGATGACCTCGTGCTCGCGGACGTCCAGGTCGATGCCGCGCAGGACCTCGAGCTTGCCGAAGGACTTGTGCAGGTCCTCGACGCGGAGGAACCGGTGCTCGGGCGGAGGCGCGGTCACGTGGCCGTTCCTCCCTGCCGCTTGCGGCGCTGACGGGCGATCAGCCAGTCCGTGAACCGTGCGAGCGGGATCGTCACGAGGACGAACAGCAACGCCGTCGCCAGGTACGGCGTGAAGTTGAACGTCGCGGCGCTGTCGATCTGGCTCTGGCGAAACGCCTCGATGACGCCGATCGACGCCACGAGGGCCGTGTCCTTCTGCAGGCCGATGAAGTCGTTCAGCAGCGGCGGGATCACGCGGCGCACGGCCTGGGGAAGCACCACGAACCGCAGCGACTGCCACCGCGACAGCCCCAGGGACCGCGCCGCCGCGACCTGGCTGGGATGCACCGACTCGATCCCCGCCCGGTAGACCTCGGCCACGTAGGCCGAGTACACGAGCACCAGCGCCACGACGGCCCAGACGAAGGGCGACGTCGGCACGCCCTGCAGGGACAGCGCCGGCGCCCCGAACCCCAGGATGTAGATGACCAGGATCGTCGGGACGCCGCGGAAGAAGTCCGTGTACGCGATGGCCAGCGCGCGCAGCGGGAAGAAGACCGGCCCGGGGAGGCTGCGCAGCACCGCCAGCAGCAGCGCGAACGCCAGGATGAACACCTCGGACAGGCAGAACAGCTTCACGTTGATGACGAAGGCCTTCGCGATGCCGGGGAGCGACTCGCGGAACTGCTCGCCGTTGAAGAACTGCTGGTGCACGGCGGGCCATCCCGGCGAGTGCAGGACCACCACCACGAGCACGGTGAAGAAGACGACCGTGCTGACGACCGCGATGAGGACGCTGCGGGCGCCCTCCGTCTGGCTTCCCCATCCGAGGATCCGCGAGGCGCGGCTCCCGCCCTGCGGGGGTTCGATCGACGACGGGTCTGCCCGGGGACGGCACCTCGCTCATGGCGCCGTCCGGCCGGCGGTTAGCTCAGGACCGGGTAGTCCAGGTCCGCGAGCCACTGCGACCGCAGGTTCTCCAGGGTCCCGTCGTCCGTCAGCGAGGCGATGGCCTGGTTCACGCATGTCACCAGCGGGTTGCCCAGGGACAGGACCAGGCCGAAGTGCTCGCCGTTGTTGGCGAACTGCCCGACGACCACGCCGTTCTTCGCTTGGCCGATCAGCACGTTCACGTACGCCGTGGGCGCGTCCACCACGTAGCCGTCGATCTGGCCGTTGTTGAGCGCCTGGATCACGTCGTTGGAGTTGTCGAACACGGCCGGCTGCTCGGTCGGCTGGATGGTGTCGGTGATGAACTGGAAGCTCGTCGTGCCGATCTGGACGCCGAGCTTGTAGCCGGCGAGGTCGGCGATGCTGGTGGCCGAGGCGATCGGCGTTCCCTTGTTCACGACCAGCGCCTGGTTGTCGTCGAAGTAGCCGTCGCTGAACGTGACGGCGGTGGCCCGCTCGGGCGTCACCGAGACCTCGTTGATGTCGAAGTCGAAGTCCTTCGGGCCCGGCTTGTAGGACTGGTTGAAGTTGACCGGCACCCACGCGACCTGGTCCTTGGTGAAGCCGAGCTGCTCGGCGATCGCGTACGTGACCGCGCTCTCGTAGCCCTCGCCGGTGTACGGATTGCCCGTCCCGTTGTTGGGGACGCCGCTCCACGGTGCGTGCTTGCCCGTCCCCGCGAACCACGGCTGGAACGCCGGGACGTCGGTCCCGACCGTCAGCGTGCCGGGAGTGACCAGGTTCAGGCTGGACACGTCGCAGTTCGCCGTGCCGCTCGCCGAGGGGGTCGCGCCGCCGCCGCCCGACTGCGTGGTGCTCTCGGAGCAGCCGACGAGCAGCAGCCCGACGATGGCGGTCGCAAGCAGTGACTTTCGCACGGCGATTCCCTTCCCCCCGACGGAGGGCGGGAGACTATCACACCCCCCACGCCTAGCGGCGTGGCTCCCACGTGAAGAAACGGGCCGCCAGGAGCAGCCCCGCGATCCCCCACAGCGCGACCACCAGCGTGTCCTTCCAGTCGAACGGCGTCCCCAGGAACCCGGCCTGCATGCCGTCGGCGAAGTGCTTCACGGGGAAGATCCGTCCGATCCACACGATCCAGGTCGGCGCGTCGTCGCCGAGCGGGATGAACACGCCCGACAGGAACAGCAGGGGCAGGATGCTCGCGTTGACGATGGGCGGCGCGGCGTCCGCGTTCGGGATGACCGCCGTGATCGCGAGCCCCAGCGCGCAGAAGCTCGCCGACCCCACGATCAGCATTGCCAGGAACCGAACCAGTGTGACGCCGGTCGGGATCGACGCATCGTAGAAGGCCCATCCGAAGGCCGCGGTGATGATCACGAGCAGCAGCGCCACGAGCATGGCGTGGACGACCCGCCCGGAAAGGTATCCCCAGCCCGGCAGGGGCGTCCCCCGGGACCGCTTCAGGATCCCGGCGTCGCGCTGGAACGTCACGCTGATCGCGATGTTCGTGTAGCAGGCGGTGATCACGGCGAACGCCGCCATGGCGGCGACGTAGTACGTGGCCTGGCTGACCACCTCCCCGTTGAGACTGACCTCGCCGTTGCCCAGCAGCGCGGTGAAGATCACCAGGAACATCAGGGGGAACGCGAAGGTGAAGAACGCCGACGCGGGATTGCGCCAGAACGCCTTGTTCGTGAACCGGATCTGCCTGGCGAGGACCGCGGCGGGCCCCGGCCGCTTTCCCGCCTCCCGGGTCTGGACGCTCATCGGCTCCTCCTGCGTCCGCGTCCGGCCGGCTCGGCCTCCGGCGCCTCCTCGGTGGTCGGGCCGCCCGTCAGCTCCAGGTACACGTCCTCCAGCGACGGGCGCCGGACCTCGAGGCCCGTCAGCTCGACCCCCTGGTCGATGGCCCAGCCGGTGAGCTCGTGCAGGACGCGCCGGGGGTCGGCCGCCACCAGCTCGACCGTGCCGCCGTCGCTCGCCGGCTCGGCGCCGTCCAGCGCCGGGAGCGCCGTCCCCGCCGGGACGCTGAACCGGATTCGCGTCTTGGCATGGTCCCGCCCCGCGAGCGTCGACGGAGGACCCTCGGCGACGATCGAGCCGGCCGCGATCACGGCCACCCGGTCGGCGAGGTACTGCGCCTCGTCCATGTAGTGCGTGGTCAGGAGCACCGTCTTCCCCAGCGCCGCCAGGTTCTTCACGATCTCCCACGCCCCCCGCCGCGCCGACGGGTCGAAACCCGTCGTGGGCTCGTCCAGGAACAGCAACTCCGGATCGCCCGCCAGCGCGATGGCGACGTCGAGCCGGCGCTGCTGTCCTCCCGAGAGCTTGATCACGCGCGTGTCGGCCTTCGCCGTGAGTCCGACGACCTCGATCACCTCGTCGGTCGGCCGCGGCGAGGGGTAGTAGCCGCTGTAGAGGTCAACCGTCTCGGCCACCGTCAGATAGGGGTCGATGCCGGTGGACTGCAGGACGATGCCGATGCGTTCCTTCATCCCACGGTCGCCCGCCGCGGGGTCGTGGCCCAGGACGCGAACCTCCCCGGCGTCGCGCGAGCGATATCCCTCGAGGATCTCGACCGTCGTGGTCTTTCCCGCGCCGTTCGGGCCGAGGAGGGCGAACACCTCGCCGGGCGCGATCTCGATGTCGATGCCCTTGACGGCCTCGAGCGTCCCGTAGGACTTCCGCAGTCCATGGACGCTGATGGCGAGGCCGGCCGCCTGCGCGTCCGTCACAGCGGCCGCCTCCCCCCGAAGCCCGTGTCGGGCGAGTGCCAGAACATGACGCGCTCCTCTCCCAGACGCCAGCACAGGAAGACGTCGCGACCTTCCATCCGAGCGGGGAAATCTATCAGGCCCGTCTCGGGATCACGGAGGATGACGCCGCGCTCGATGACGCTCTCGACGTCCCTGCGCAGCGTCCCCAGCGCGTCCCAGTACTCCCTGCCGCGCTCGCCCCCTCCGTTGGACGGCGCGGCGTCGGTGACCGCGCGCCCGCCCTCCAGCACCACCTGGCGGGCCTCGCGGATGCGCTCGAGCGACGGCTCCAGGTCGCCGAGGAGCGCGTCGGCCTCCTCGACGGTGAACAGGCGCTCGGGCTCGGACGTCGTGCCTTCCTCCTGCACGGTCACCGCTCCAGCCCGATGACCGACGGCAGGTCGTCCAGCGTGGTGATGCGCAGGCCCGGATGGTCGGCGTGGCGGCCGCGGCGGTCGATCAGCACGCGCGAGCATCCCCAGGTTCTCCGCGGGGCGCGTGTCGAAGTCGGGGTTGTCCCCGACGTAGACCGACTCCTGCGGCTGGACGCCGGCCCGGTCGAGCGCGAGGCGGAAGATCGCCGGGTCGGGCTTCTCCATCCCCTCCACGCCCGAGATCACGCGCACGTCGAAGGACGCGGCCACGCCCGAGTGACTCCAGCAGCTGTTCCAGCCACGCCTCGAAGTTCGACACGACCCCCAGCAGCAGGCCGCCACCGCGCAGGCGCGCGATCGTGTCCTCGACGTCGGGGAAGAGCCGGTAGTTGGAGAGGTCGGTGAACTCGCCGTACAGCCGGTCGGCCAGACCGTTGGGATTCGGGACTCCCAGGTGCTCCAGCAGCCGGTGGTACACCGAGTGCCAGAACGCGCGGGACCGCTCGGGCGACGTCGTCCACATGTCGCTCTCCGCCTCCAGGAAGCGCTCGGAGATGACGTGCAGGCTGTCGGCCACGACGGCGGGGTCGACGTCGAACCCATCGCGGTGCAGCACGAGCGCGAACAGCTCCGCGAACGAGGGGTGCGGGTGGACGAGCGTCTCGCCGGCGTCGAAGAACACGGCCCGGTACGTCACCATTCGAGGATAGCGGGCCCTCCGCTCAGCGCGACCGGGGCCTCGCGCGCACGCGGAGCTCGTCCCACACACGGCCGGCCTCGCGGCGGAGCTGCTCGAGGTCACCGTCGTTGGGAACCACCACGTCGGCCACCGCCTCGCGGTCGGCGTCGGTCGCCTGCGCCGCGGCCCGCGCCCGCGCGTCCTCCTGGGTCATCCGCCCCGAGGCCGCCACGCGGGCGAGGCGCGCCTCCAGCGGCGCCGACACGGTGACGACGACGTCGAACGCGCCCGCCAGTCCGCGCTCGACCAGCAGCGGCACCGAGTAGACCACGATGTCGTCGCCGCCACGGAGGGCGTCGACCTCCTCCGCGAACAGGCGCGCCACCTCCGGATGGACGACGGCCTCGAGTTGCCGGCGCGCGTCGTCGTCGGCGAAGGCCCGCCGCGCCATCTCCGCGCGGTCCAGCCCCCCGTCCGCATCCAGGATGCCGGGACCGAACGCGTCCACCAGGCGGGCGAGGCCCGGGGCTCCCGGGCGCGACCGCTCGGCGGGCCAGGTCGTCGGCGTCCAGCGTGACGGCCCCCGCCGCCTCGAGGATCCCGGCGACGGTGCTCTTGCCGGCGCCGATACCACCGGTCAGCGCAACCAGCAACATGGAGCGGATGCTACCCCCGGCGCCGAGGGCGAGGGCTCAGTCGGACCGGCCCTCGCGGCGCTTCAGGTCCTCCAGGATCGACTCGAGCGAGACGTCGTCGTCGGACCCTTCGGCCGCGGGCTCCTCCGCCGTCGCGGCGGCCGGCTCCTGGGAGACGACGGGCTCGGGCTCGGGTTCGGGCACCGGCACGGGCTCCGCCTCGGCCGGCGGTGCGTCGACCGCGGCCACCTCTGGCTGGGCCTCCGCCTCAGGTGCGGCCTCGGCCGCCACCTCCGCGTCGGCCGCGACGGCGGGCTCGGGCTCGACTTCAGGCTCGGCCTCGATCTCGGGCTCGGCCGCGACCTCGTCGCCGACGCGCTTGATGGACAGGCTGATCCGGCGTCGCGAGACGTCGACGTCCACGACCTTCACGCGGACCTGCTGTCCGACCTGGACGACCTCCTCGGGCGACTCGACGTGCTCGCGGGCCAGCTCGGAGATGTGCACCAGACCCTCGACGCCTTCGCCGACGCGCACGAACGCGCCGAACGGCACGAGCTTGGTGACCTGTCCGGTGATGATCTCGCCCGTCTGGTTCTTCCGCTCGAACTCGCGCCACGGGTCCTCCTGCGTGGCCTTCAACGACAGCGAGACGCGCTCACGGTCGAGGTCGACGTCGAGCACCTCGACCTCGACATCCTGGCCGACGGTCGCGACCTCGCTCGGGTGCTCGACGTGCTTCCACGACAGCTCGGAGACGTGCACGAGGCCGTCGACGCCACCGCCCAGGTCGACGAACACGCCGAAGTTCACGATCGACGAGACCGGGCCCTTGCGCCGCTCGCCCTTCTTCAGGCTCTCCAGGAACGCCTTGCGGCCCTCGCTCTGCGACTCCTCCAGGAACGCGCGCCGCGACAGCACGACGTTGTTGCGGTTGCGGTCGAGCTCGATGATCTTCGCCTCGAGCTCCTGGCCGACGTAGGGGTGCAGGTCGCGCACGCGGCGCAGCTCGACGAGCGACGCCGGCAGGAAGCCGCGCAGTCCGACGTCCAGGATCAGCCCGCCCTTGACCACCTCGATGACGGGACCCTTGATGGTCCCGCCTCCGCGCATGATGCCCTCGATCCGGCTCCAGGCGCGCTCGTACTGCGCGCGCTTCTTGGACAGGATCAGCCGGCCTTCCTTGTCCTCCGTCTGCAGGACCAGCGCCTCGATGTGGTCGCCGACCTTGACCACCTCGGACGGATCCACGTCGTGCCGGATGGACAGTTCCTTCGAGGGGATGACCCCCTCGGACTTGTAGCCGATGTCCAGCAGGACCTCGTCCCGGTCCACCTTGACGATGACACCCTCCACGAGGTCACCGTCCTTGAAGCTCTTCAGGCTCGCTTCGATCGCCTCTGCCAGCTCTTCGGGCGTCAGGTCGGGCTGCTCGACCTGCGTCTCTTCCGCCGTGTCGATCTTCCAACAACTCCTTCCGCGAACGGGGCCCGCCATCGACGACTCGGTGCAATGGGATTCCGCGTCGCGAACTAGCGGCGGGCGCCGCCCAGGCAACGGAGTCTAGTGGGGCCCGGAATCCCACGTCAACGGGGGTCCAGGGGGGTAGCAACGAGGAGCGCCAGCGACGCTGTTGCGGACCCCCTGGCGTCGTCGATGGCGACGACGAAGTCGGGACATCGACGGAGGAGAACAGAAACGGGCCGGCCGCGAGCCGCCTCAGTGGCCCGGCCGGCGCGGCGTCCGCCCAGGTGGCGCCGTGGCCGAGATCGGCCCGGAGCGGCACCGACAGCGGGTAGGCGGCCTCCATCGCCCGCTTGACGAGCACCTCCGCGGCCGCCATGTCGGTCGCGGCCAGGTCGAAGACCAGCTCGTCGTGCACGGTGAGCACCATGATGCAGTCGAGCCCCGAGGCGGACAGCTCACGGTCGACGCCGATCATCGCGAGCTTCAGCACGTCGGCGGCGCTCCCCTGGATCGGCGCGTTCAGAGCCATGCGCCGCCCCATGTCGCGGATGCGGGGGTTCGCCGACTGGAGCTCGGGCAGGTATCGGCGCCGGCCCAGCATCGTCGCCGTGTACCCGTCCGCCGAAGCGCGCACCACCTGGCGGTCCAGGAACTCCTTGATGCGAGGGAACCCCGCGAAGTACGAGTCGATGAACTCCTGCGCCTCGTCGGGGGCGATGCCCATCCGCGACGCCAGACCGAACGCGTTCATGCCGTATGCCAGGCCGTAGTTGACGACCTTCGCGCGGCGCCGGAGCTCGGGGTCGACCTGGTCCAGCGGCAGGTCGAACACCTTCGCCGCGGTGGCCGCGTGGATGTCGGCATCGATGGCGAACGCCTCGGCGAGCGCCTCGTCGCCCGACAGGTGGGCCAGCACCCGCAGCTCGATCTGCGAGTAGTCGGCCACCAGCAGCTCCCGGCCGGGTTCCGACGGCACGAACGCTCTGCGGATCTGGCGGCCCAGCTCGCCGCGGATCGGGATGTTCTGCAGGTTCGGATCGCGGCTGGACAGCCGTCCGGTCGCGGCCCCCACCTGGCTGAACGTCGTGTGGATACGTCCGTCGCGTGGGCTGACCAGGGGCGGCAGCGCGTCCAGGTACGTCGACTTCAGCTTGGACAGCTCACGGTAGGCGAGGATCGCGTCGACGATCGGGTGCCGGTCGCGCAGCTTCTCCAGGACGTCGGCGTCGGTGGACAGCGCACCCTTCGACGTGCGCTTGCCTGGCGACAGCCCGAGCTTCTCGTACAGGATCACGCGCAGCTGCGGCGGCGAGTTGAGGTTGAACTCCTCGTCCGCGTGCCGGTAGATGTCGGCCTCGAGCGTCGCCATGCGGTCGCCCATCGTCTCCGACATGTCGCGCAGGTACTCGACGTCGAGCGCGATCCCGAAGGCCTGCATCTTCGCGAGCACGTCCGACAGTGGCAGCTCGATGTCGGTGAGCAGCTCGCCGAGCGAGGCGCGCTCGATCCGCTCGCGCATCACCGGGGCCAGCAGCCCGACCGCCGCGGCGGAGGCGCCGGTCCGGCGGCCGGGCTCCGTCTCGGAGCCGCCGTCGTCGAACAGTTGCGCCGGGCCGTCCTCGGCCGGCTCCTCGCCCTCGCTCTCGACCGCCTCCAGGACGTCGAGGCCCAGGTAGGTGGCGCAGAGAGCGTCCAACGGATAGCTGGCCTCGGCCGGGTCCAGGAGGTAGCCGGCCAGCAGCGTGTCGAACTCCACGCCTCGCAGGTCGAGGCCGGCGGAAAGCAGCGTCGCGCGCAGCTGCTTGTCGTCGTGCACCCACTTCGGCGACGACGCGTCGCTCAGCCAGCTCCTGATCTTCGCCGGGACGTCGGACAGCACTGCGTACGTGGCCTCCCCGCCGCCGGGCGACAGTGCCAGCTCGGCGACGGCGCCCTCCCGGCCGATCAGGTGGAGCGCCACGGGCCCGCTGCCCACCGCGGTCCGCTCCAGGTCCTTGGCGTTTCCCGCCCGGACATCGATGGAGGCGGCCTCCACGGCCGGCTTCGTCGGGCGGCCGACGTCCTCCAGCCGGTCCAGGAGCGTGCGGAACTCGAGCGAGTTGAACAGGTGTCGGACGGCGTCCAGGTCCCACTCGTCCATCACGCAGTCCTCGGGCCCGATTGGCAGATCCAGGTCGACGTGCAGCCGGGCGAGCTCGCGGTTGCGGATGAGGTCCTCGCCGGCCTCCTCGATCCCGGCCTTCACCCGCCCCTTCAGCGTGTCCGTGCCGGCCAGGATGGCTTCGACCGAGCCGAAGTCCTGCACCAGCTTCGAGGCGGTCTTCTCCCCCACTCCGGGCACGCCGGGGATGTTGTCGGACGTGTCGCCCTTCAGCGCGACGTACTCCAGGTACTTCCCGGGTGGGAGCCCGAACCGCTCGGTCACGGCCGCCTCGTCGTACCGGACGATGTCTGAGATCCCCTTCCGGTTGAACATCACGGTGATGCCCGGCCGGACCAGCTGGAAGAAGTCGCGGTCTGCTGTCACGATCACCGCCTCGATGCCCTGTTCCTGCGCGCGGACGGCCAGGGTGCCGATGGCGTCGTCGGCCTCGTGCCCCTCCACCTCCACGATCGGGATGCGCAGCGTCTCGACCACCTCGCGGATCAACGGGAGCTGCTGCTTGAAGTCGTCGGGCGTCTCGCGGCGGCCGGCCTTGTACTCCGCGTACTGCTCCAGCCGGACGGTGGGCTTGCCTTTGTCGAACGCCACCGCGATCAGGTCGGGGTGCTCCTCGCCCAGCAGCTTGATCAGCATCGAGGTGAACCCGAAGGCCGCGTTGGTCACCTGGCCACTGGTGGTGGCCAGCGTCGGGGGGAGCGCGAAATAGGCGCGGTACGAGAGGCTGTGGCCGTCGAGCAGGAAGAGGCGCCGGGGAGGCGTTTCGGTCGACGTCGCTCGATCTACTGACACTGATGGCGATTGTAGACTCGGCCCATGACGGCCAGGGTGGGACCCTCCTCCACGGAGTGCGCCCCGGAGGGGATTGGGGACTGATGGCCGAGGACCGCGCCGACTGGACCGTGACCCTCGGCGGCTCGCTGGACGGAACGCTCATCGAGCGGCTGGGCATCGAGATCCTGGAGGCCGGCCCCGAGCGCGTCGTCGCGCGGATGCCGGTGGCGGGCAACGTGCAGCCGTTCGGACTGCTTCACGGCGGCGCCACCGCCTCGCTGTGCGAGACCGTCGCGTCCGTCGGCGCGTCGCTCGCCGCGGCACCCCAGCGCACGGCGGTCGGCATCGAGTTGAACGTCAACCACATGCGCGCGGTGACGGCCGGCAGCGTGACCGCCACCGGGACGGCGTTGCGCGCCGGCCGGTCGGTCGCGGTGTGGGACGTGCGCGTACACGACGACGCCGGAGAGCTGTATGCGGTCGGCCGGCTGACACTCGCCGTCCGCGACGCGCGGTAGACGGGTGCTCGCGCAACGTCTTCTTTGTCACTCCGTTTCACCCCGCGTCACGCGGGCCGGTCCACCTGCGAGAACGTGCGAGCCATCTTGTGGCGCAATGTGTTTGATGAGTTGACAGGCCAAGGTCACCTTGTTAGTTTTCGCGCCGGTCCCAAGCGGCCGCCGGGACCGAAGGGAGCCGGCCGGGATCGCCCCGGCGAATCGTTCGAAGGATCGGAGGCTCTGCCTCCCCTCCCCGGGCGGTGCGACGGAAGCGAATCCGGATGGCATCCGGAGGTCACGGAGAGGTTGCTTGGGACCACCTTTTGGGCGGGTCCGCGACACCGAGTAGATAACGCTCGCGTATGGGGAAGGCGCGAGCGGCTCCAAAGGAGTCGCGGGCCCGCTCATTTCTCGTTCGTGGCCCAGCCGCAGCCCCAATGACGACCCGCGTCGGATAGGCTCGGCTCGCAATGGTGCCACCGGCATCACCCACCGCACTGCGCGCGACGCGCGGAACGCTCGCCCTGCTGGCACTGGTCCTCGCGGCGTGCACGACGACGTCCGGGGCGACGCCCCCGACGTCCTACACGTACTCACCGCCGACGGTCATCGACGCGCCGAACTCCCAGACCGGCCCGTACGTCGTCGTGGCCGTGGACAACCACTTCCACGACATCCATCCCTCGGACCCACCCACCATCGCCGCCAACCGGCCGTTCGAGGTCAAGAACGAGGGGTCCAACCTGCACAACTTCAGCGTGGTGGGCACCCACATCAGCGTGGACATCCAGCCCGGGAAGGACATGGCGTGGTCCCGGATCGGCGCCCACCTGAAGCCGGGGACGTACCAGGTGGTGTGCACCTACCACGCCTACCTGGGCATGGTGGGGCTCTTCACCGTCGCCCCCGCGACGCACGGCTGATCGGCTACAGGATCTGCGAGAAGAACTGCTGCAGCCGCGGGTGCTGTGGGTTGGAGAACATCTCGCGGGGGTCGCCGTCCTCCAGGACCACCCCCTGGTCCATGAAGACCATCCGCGTCCCCACCTCGCGGGCGAATCCCATCTCGTGGGTGACGACCATCATCGTCATGCCCTCCTCGGCGAGGCCCTTCATCACGTCGAGGACCTCCTTGACCAGCTCGGGGTCGAGGGCCGACGTGACCTCGTCGAACAGCATCACCCGGGGATGCATGGCCAGGGCCCGGGCGATGGCCACGCGCTGCTGCTGACCGCCCGAGAGCGCGCCCGGGTACGCATCCGCCTTCTGTTCCAGCCCGACCCGCGTCAGCTGGGACATCGCCCGCTCCGTCGCCTCGCCGCCGGGGAGCTTCAACACGCGCTCGAGCGCCATCGTGATGTTCTGGCGGACGGACTTGTGGGGAAACAGGTTGTACGCCTGGAACACGATCCCGATGTGCGTGCGCACCTCGTTGAGATCCGTGCGGATGTCGGTGATGTCGCGGCCGCCGAACCAGACGCTTCCCTCGGTCGGGACCTCCAGCAGGTTCACGCACCGCAGCAGCGTGGACTTGCCCGATCCGGAAGGGCCGACGACGACCAGCACGTCGCCCTTCGGAATGGTGAGGTCGATCCCCTGCAGGACGTGGTTCGTCCCGAACCACTTGTGGAGTCCCTCGATGCGCACCATCGAGCCGTCGTCGTTCAGCAGCAGCTGCGGGACCTCGGCGACCGGATCGCTTCGGTGTCGCTCCTCCACGGTTATCCCCCCATCCCCACGGTGACGCCGACGAGGCCGCTGCGCAGCCGGCGCTCCGCGTAGTTGACGAGCCCGATCAGCGGGAGCGTGATGACGAGGTACCCGATGGCGGCGCCGACGAAGAACGTGGCGTTGAACGTCTCCGAGTAGCCGTTCTGGGCGACGGTGTACAGGTCGTACTGCCACACGATCAGCCCGAGCACGATGATCAGGGCCGTGTCCTTGATGAGGATGACGAACTCGTTCAGCAGCGGCGGGATCACCCGCCGGACGGCCTGGGGCACGATCGCGAAGCGCATGGCCTCCAGATAGGAGAACCCGAGTCCGCGGGCCGCCTCCATCTGCCCGCGCTCGATCGGACTGAATCCCCGCCCGGAACACCTCCGCCGAGTACGCGCCGGTGTTGAGGCTGAACACGATGAACGCCGTGTAGAAGGACTGGTTGACGCCCATCTTGATGCCGAGGCCCGCGGAGAACAGGAAATAGAAGAACGAGAGCTGCCAGATGAGCGGCGTTCCTCGGAAGAAGTTGATGTAGACGCGGGCCGGCGCCCGGACCACCCGGCGATTGGACAGCGCGAACATCGCGAGGGTCAGCCCGATGATGATCCCGCCGATCTCACCGAGCAGCGCCAGCAGCAGCGTGTTCCTGGCGCCCGTCGACGAACCCGCCCAGGTACGGCCGCAGGATCGTGAAGTTCAGGAAGTTCCGCACGAAGATGAAGAGGGTCTCGGTCGAGCGGAACCACAGCAGGAACAGCGCGACGGCAATCCCCTGCGCGCCCAGGACGGCGCCCGAGATCGCGTGCTCCCGCTTGTGCCTCGTGTCCTGCCGGCTCCTGATGCCGAACCCGACGACGACCGCCGTGAGGCCGGCCAGGAGGGCGATGGCCAGCAGCGTCGTCTCGGCCCCGGACCGGAGCCCCGTGACGATGTGGCAGACTCCCTCCGCGCCCTTGATCCCCTTCTGGGTCGCCGGGTCGTAGTGGGTGAGGCCCTCCGCGATGCACTCCGGCGTCAGTGGCCCGCCCGCGACCGCGTACCACAACTGCACGATCGCCGTGCCCACGAGCGCCGCGCCCAGGGACGTGGCGCCGAGCCAGAACACGGTCGCGGGCAGCGGGGCCGACGGGCCGCGGGTGTCGGGGGGCTGCTCCGGAGCCGTCTGTGGTGGGGCCGTCGTTGCCATGCTCGATCGCCTCCTCGCGTCCGCAGAAAGCGCGAGCCCGCGCCGCTCGTGGCGGCGCGGGCTCGGCTCACGGTGCGGCCGGTTCTCCCTATCCGCCGAACTCGGGCGGGACCGGAACGCCGGGGAAGTACTTGCCGAAGATCTGCGCGTACGTGCCGTCGGCGATGATGGCCGCCAGCCCGTCGTTGATGCCCTTCAGGATGTCGGGCCGGTCCTTGGCCACGGCGATGCCGTAGTGCTCGCCGGTGTCGATCGGCTGGACCACCTTCAGGTCCGGACGGCTCTCCACCTCGGACTCCGAGCTGGGCTCGTCGTTGATGACGCCCGTGATGTTGCCCGCCTCGAGGTCGGTGAACGCGTCCGGCGCGTTCGTGTACGTCTTGATCTGCATGCCCTTGGGCGCGAGGTTCTCCGTTGCCCAGTCCTTGCCCGTGGTCCCCTTCTGCACGCCGATGACCGCGTCGGCCGGCAGCTGGTCGGTCGTGGTGATGTCCGGCGTCTTCGCCGTGTTGACGGTCAGCGACTGCCTGGAGTTGTAGTAGGGATCGCTGAAGTCCACGACCTGCAGGCGGTCGGGCTTGATCGTGGAGGCCGCGGCCACCGCGTCGAACGAGTGGGCGGCCAGCGCCGTGAAGATCGTGTCGAAGTTGGCCTTCTTCCACTCGAGCTTCAGGCCCATCTGCTGGGTGATCGCGTCCATGATCTCGACGTCGAACCCGGTCAGCTGCCCGTTCTGGTAGTACTCGAACGGCTTGTACTCGAGGCACGAGCCCACCAGCAGGGTCCCGGGCGTCAGCGTGTCGAACGACGCGGCGGTTGGGCTGCTCGAGCCGCCGCCGCCCGCGGTCGGCTCGTCGCTGGCGCAGGCGGCGAGCACCAGGGCGAGCACGGCCCCCAGTGCCAGCACGCCGGCGAATCGTCTGTGCATCCGTTCCTCCCCTCCCATGGATCGCTTCAGTCGCGGCCGCATTATCTCGCTTCCTACTCGCCCAGGTACGCCTTGCGAACCTCGTCGTTGCCGAGGAGCGCCCCTCGCCGTCGTCCTGTAGGACGATTCGTCCGGATTCGATCACGTAGCCGCGGTCGGCCACCGAGAGCGCCATGTGGGCGTTCTGCTCGATCAGCAGCACGGTCGTGCCCTGGGCGTTGATGGTCTCGACGATCTCGAAGATCTTCTCCACGAGGATCGGCGCCAGCCCCATCGAGGGCTCGTCGAGCATGAGCAGCCTCGGGCCGGGTCATCAGCGCCCGGCCGATGGCCAGCATCTGCTGCTGCCCGCCCGACAGCGTGCCGCCCGCCTGCTTCTCACGCTCCTCGAGGAGGGGAAACAGGGCGTAGACGCGATCGAACGCCTCGTTCGCCGTGGATCGCCGTCCTGCCGTCGCGACCCTGTCCGCCCGTATAGAGCCCCATCTCGAGGTTCTCCCGCACGCACATGCGGTGGAAGATGCGTCGGCCCTCCGGCGCGTGCCCGACGCCGAGGCCCACGACGCGGTGCGCCGGCAACCCGTCGATGCGCTGGCCGCGGAAGGTGATGGTTCCGGTCGTCGGCTTCTTCAGTCCCGAGATGGTCTTCAGCGTGGTGGTCTTGCCCGCGCCGTTGCCGCCGATGAGGGTGACGATCTCGCCTTCGTCGACGTGCAGGTCGATCCCCTTGACGGCCTCGATGCCGCCGTAGTGGATGTGGACGCCCTCCAGCTCAAGGAGCGGCATCGTCGCCTCCCGCCGAATCTGTCCCCATCCTCCGCATCCGCTCCGCCGGCCGCGCCCGTTCCCAGGTAGGCCTCGATCACCCGCGGGTCCTTCTGGACCTCCTGCGGTCGCCCCTCGGCGATCTTCTGGCCGAAGTCCAGCACCGCGACCCGGTCGGAGATGCCCATGACGACCTTCATGTCGTGCTCGATCAGCAGCACCGTGATCCCCTGGTCGCGCACCTGCCGGATCAGGTCCATGAGCGCCGCCTTCTCCGCGGGGTTCATCCCCGCCGCCGGCTCGTCGAGCATGAGCAGGCTGGGGTCGGTGCCCATCGCCCGCGCGATCTCGAGCCGCCGCTGGTCCCCGTAGGACAGGTTCTTGGCGACAGCTCGTTGGCGTACTTCCCGATCCCGACGAACTCGAGCAGCTCCGAACGCCCCCTCCAGCGTGAGCCGCTCCTCGTTGCGCTGGCCCGCGCGTCCGCAGCATGGCCCTGGCTGACGCCGCTGCGGTCGTGCGCGTCGATCCCCACCATCACGTTCTCGAGCGCGGTCATGTTCGCGAAGAGCCGGATGTTCTGGAAGGTGCGACCGATGCCCGACCGTGTGATCTGGTATGGGCGGCGGGTGCGCTCGACGAGCCGCAGCCACGGGACGGGGCGGTACCGGAAGAGGTCCTGGTCGTTGAAGCGCACGGCCCCGCGCGTGGGCGCGAAGATGCCGGTGATCAGGTTGAACAGCGTCGTCTTGCCTGCACCGTTCGGGCCCGATCAGGCTGAAGATCTCGCCGTTCTCGACGCTGACCGAGACGTCGGAGAGCGCGGTCAGCCCTCCGAAGTCCTTGGTCACGTCCTCGATCTCGAGCAGCGCCATCGCCTACGTCTCCTGGTGCTCGGCGACCTCGTACAGGGTCTCGTCGCGCACGCCGCCCTTGAGCTCGGCCGCGCGCCGCCGGCTGGGGATCAGGCCCTGGGGACGCAGGATCATCATCACGACCAGGATGACGCCCAAGACCAGGAACCTCGCGTCGCCGACCGAGCGGAACTGCTCGGGCAGGAAGATGATGATCGCCGCGCCGAGGATGGGTCCGGCGAACCCGCCCATCCCGCCCAGCACCACCATCGCGAGGATCGTCACCGACCCGAACGTGATGTTGAACAGGCGCGAACGTGTCCGGGCTGATGAACGACACCCAGCTCGCGTAGATGTACGCCGCCCAGCGAGGCGACGGCCGCGCCGATCGAGAACGCCCACAGCTTCATGCGCACGGTCGGCACGCCCATCGACGCCGCGGCCAGCTCGTCCTCGCGGATCGCGGCCCAGGCCCGCCCGACGCGGGAGTCGTTCAGCCGCTCGAAAGGAAGATCCAGATCACGATGATGGCTAACAGGAGCCAGTAGTACGGTTCGTTGTTGATGCCGAACCCGTAGTGGAACGATCCCGACGTCGATCTCCGGGTGCGGCATCTCCAGCACGCCCCGCGGGCCGTTGGCCATGCGAGTCCAGGTTGTTCGCGGTGATGCGCACGATCTCGCCGAACCCCAGCGTGACGATGGCCAGGTAGTCGCCGCGCAGCCGCAGGGTCGGCGCGCCGAGGAGCACGCCCGTGCGCCGATCGCGATGCCGATCGCCAGGAAGAAGAAGAGCCAGAAGTACATGTGCCACTCGGGGTGCAGCGCACTGACGTTCTGCTGGGCGCTGGAGCGCCACGCTGTACTTGGCCGCGCCCGACGCGACGGCGCCGTGTAGGCCCCGACGGCGAAGAACGCCACGTACCCGAGGTCGAGGAGCCCGGCGAATCCCACGACCACGTTGAGCCCCAGGGCCAGCAGCGCCGCGATGCCGACCTTCACGAGAAGCCCGGTGTAGTACTTCGGCTGCGCCGACAGGTACGGCAGGAAGTACGGGACCGCGAGGCCGCGGCGCCGACGATGGCGAGCGTGACGAGGACGCGAACGCCCGATGGCGGGCGCCTCGCGGTAGCGCCGGCGCGCGGAGCGGACGTCCGGACTGCCGTCGCTTCACGCTTCGGGTTCGGACTCCGCGCCGGCTGCGGCTGACCCATGGCTACTCCCCCACCTGCTCGCCGAGCAATCCCGGTCGGCCGGAACATCAGCACAAGCACCAGCACGACGAACGAGATGACCACCTGCCACTGGGTCCCGATGCAGGCCACGCCGAGGTTCTCCATCAGGCCGAGCAGCAAGCCGCCCAGCATGGCGCCCCGGATGTTCCCGATCCCACCGAGCACCGCCGCGGTGAACGCCTTGATCCCCGGAATGAACCCCATGTTGAACTGGGCCTGCGTGAAGAAGATGCCGTACAGCACACCCGCCGCGCCCGCCATCAGTCCCCCGATGAAGAAGGTCATGACGACGATGCCGTTGATGTTGACGCCCATGAGGCTGGCGGTATCGGGATCCTCCGCCACCGCCCGGATCCCGCGGCCGGCCCGGGTCCGGCGGACGAACGTGTCGAGCAGGATCAGCATGAGGACGGCCACGCCCAGGACCAGGATCGTCTGGTTGTCGACGGTCACGCCGAAGATCGAGAAGACCGCCTCGGGACGCTCACCCATGACGGGTGGGTAGCTGACCGGGGCGGCGCCGGCGATCCGCGGCCAGCCGAAGGGAAGGCCCAGGTGCTTCTGCCCGTCGAGCAGCTGGAAGAGGTTGGCCAGGAACAACGACACACCGATGGCCGTGATCAGGTAGCGAGAGACGCGTAGCCCCCTTGCGCCGCAGCGGGCGGTACGCCACGCGTTCCATCAGCACCGCGGTGCCGCCGGAGGCCAGGGCGCCGATCAGGATCGCTCCGGTGAGTACCAGGACCAGCTCCACGCCGCCGACGCCGTTCGGGTGCGACGTCTGGTCGAGACCGAACAGACTGGAGAGCGCGTAGAGGCCCGCGAACGAGCCGACCATGAAGATCTCGGAGTGCGCGAAGTTCAGCAGCTGCAGCACGCCGTACACCATGGTGTAGCCGAGCGCGATCATCGCGTAGATCGAGCCGAGGCGAAGCCCCGTCACGGTGAGGGCGACCCAGGTGGACAGCTGCTGCTCGCAGATGCCCGACTTGATGCCCCAGCTCAGCAGCCCGCCGAGCGCGACGAAGAAGAAGATGCCCCCGATGGCGCCGGGGCTCAGGCGCGGGATGCGCGACGGCGCCTTCCTCGGAGACACCGTGCGCTCTGTCGGTTGGACGGCCAAGAACCCTCCGTGTCCCCGTCACGAAAGCTGTGGGGCGGGCCCCGCGGGCCCGCCCCACCGACTCAACCGCTGCTAGGCGATGACGTCCGTAGCGGGACCGAGGTAGGTCCAGGTACCGCCGTCGTCCTTGTAGACGTAGATCGTGACCGAGCTCTCGTCCAGCTCGCCGTTGGACTGGAACGTGTACGACTTGGTCAGACCCTTGAAGCCCGAGAGCCCGTGCAGGAAGTCCGTGATCTCCTGACGCGTGGTCTTCCCGGCCTTGAAGGCCGCGATGTACATCTGTGCGATGTCCCAGCCCTCACCCGCGTAGATGCCGGGTGGGGTGCCGTACTTCGCCGTGAAATCGGTGACGAACTGCTGCGCCGCCGGGTCCGTCGAGTCCGTGATGCTGGCGCACGGGCACATCGCGATCGTCCCGTCGCCACCGGAGCCTGCCGTCCCGGTGAACGTCTCGTCCTTGATTCCGTCGCCACCCACCATCGTGACGTCGTTCAGGCCGGCCGCGGACATCTGCTTGCGGATCAGGCCCGCCTCGGGCGAGTAGCCACCGTAGAAGACGGCCGTGCAGCCGGAGGACTTGATCTTGCTCACCAGCGCCGAGTAGTCCTTCTGCTGCGGCTGCACCGTCTGCTGCTTCTCGACCTTGCTCCCGCCGTCGGACAGCGTCTGCTGCACGACGTCGCGCCAGTCCCTTGCCGTAGGCCGAACCGTCGCTCGCCATGAACGTGCAGTTCGGCTGCAGCACCTTCGAGATGTAGTCGGCCGCCGTCGGTCCCTGCGAGTTGTCGTTGCCGACCGCGCGGAACCAGTGGGTCCACCCGTTGTCCGCCAGCGGCGGGTTCGTCGCCGAAGGCGTCACGAACGGGATGCCGGCCGGGTCCAGCTTCGTGCCGGCTGCCTGCGACTCGCCGGAGAACGCCGGCCCGATCACGCCGACGAACGCGTCGTCGCTCACGATCTTGTCCGCGACCGCCGGGGCCTGCTCCGGGTTCCCCTGCGTGTCCTCCGGGACCAGCTCGATCTTGACCGACAGGTCGCCGGCCGCGTTGGCCTGGTCGAAGGCCAGCTGTGCAGCCTGCTCACCCGACTGGACGAGCAGCTTGTAGTCACCCGACAGGGCACCCACGTACGCGATCTTGACTGTCTTCGTCTCCCCGCCGCCACCGCTTCCCGAGTCGGTCTTCTTGCTGCATGCCGCAGCCACCAGACCCAGTACAGCGACGATCACGAGCAGGCGAACGAACATTCGGTTTCGCAACCGCTTCCTCCTTCCCTTCCTCCGTCCTGATGTGGTCTGTACCACACCTGGGGCTCCGTCGCCAGCCAGGCCGGTGGCTCGGCTCGGTTGATTCGCCCCGGTTACGTTGTACGGAGGAACACCCCAATTCCGGCGGGTTCCCGGCCCTATACTCGCGGCGCCGGACCCTCGAACAGCGCCGGGATGGCGGAACTGGCAGACGCGCCGGACTCAAAATCCGGTGCCCGCAAGGGCGTGGGGGTTCGACTCCCCCTCCCGGCACCCCCGCTCGTCCCCGGGATCCCGGGGTCTCTCGAAAGAGGAAGAAGCTACGGCAGGAGGGACGCGAACTGGGGAATGGCGTCCTCGTGGAGCGAGCAGCTCGCCTTCCGGTTGTAGACGCTCAGGACCGTGTCGCACCCGTTCGCCGAGCACACCCGGCCGGCCGGCGCCCGGCCCGCTCGGGCGACTTCCCGGCACACCGCGCATTTCGGGCGCCGGGAGCCGTCGCAGACCATCAGCGCGCCACAGGTGGCGCACTCACGGAGAGACCCGCAGTCGTGCTCCTGCATGGGTTCAATGCTCCCACACTGCCCGGCTACGGAAGGAGGAGGCTGCGCTCGCGGTCCGTGAGGGGGCGCGAGCGCTCCGTGGCCGGATCGAGCGCGACCACGACGGCGCTGGCTTCCGCCACCAGGTCGCCGCCCTTGGTTCGGAGCTCCTCACGCGTGGTCACGCTCGAGGTCCCCAGCTCGGCCGCCTCACAGGAGGCGATGACCAGATCGTCCGCCTGGGTGAGCTGGCGCCGGTAGTCGATCGAGAGGTGCACCAGGAAGTGGTCCCAGCCGGCCGTCCCGCCCGCCAGAGTCGACGTCAGCCACTCGTCACGGGCCTCCTCCAGGTAGGTCACGTAGACCGCGTGGTTGACGTGGGCGTACCCGTCGAGGTCCCGCCAACGGATCTCGATCTCCTTCTGGAACACGAAAACCCCCCACGGGACCCGTCCGGCGCCCGATGATAGAGCCTGATGGGGCAATCCTCCCGGTTCGCCGTTCCCGTACAAAGATCGGGATTCGTTTGCGGGATGGAACCGGCCGAGCATAGAATCCGCCCGCGCGGCCTACGCAGAGGAGCCGGACGGGACGAATGGGCCAATCGTCGGTACTGGCCGAGGAACACCTAGAGACCACTCCAGAGACCGGTCGAAAAAGTCGCCGGCCGCTCTCCGTGGCAGCTCTTCTGGTCTCGGTTCGCCAAGGACCGCGTCGCGATCGCCGGCGCGGTCCTGATCATCGAGCTGGTCCTGCTCGCGCTCTGCGCGCCGCTCATCGCCAAGCTGGGTCGGCCACGGCCCGAACGACCTCTTCGACCACATGCTCGACGAGATCGGGCTCCCGGCCGGCCCGAACCAGGACTTCTGGTTCGGCGCCGACAAGGTCGGTCGCGACCTGTTCGTACGGACGATCTACGCGGTGCGCACCTCGCTGATCGTGGCGCTGCTCGCCACCTCGATCTCGGTCTTCATCGGGATCGTGCTCGGCACGATCGCCGGCTTCTTCGGCGGCTTCGCCGACACCGCGATCTCGCGGACCGTGGACCTGGTCATGTCCCTGCCGATCCTGCTGTTCGCCATCGGGCTGGCGGCGACGTGCGGGATCACCGCCCAGGGGTGCCTCGGCGGCCACCTGCAGTGGCGGCCGAGGGGCTCTGGTCGCATCATCGGGTGGATCCTCGCGATCGGCGTGATCGCCTGGGGACTCGTTCTGGCGAGCAACAGCGACCCGGGGCGGGCCCGATCGGGCTGATCGTGCTCGGCCTGATCATGGCCGTCGTGCACTTCCCGGTCATCCCGCTCCCCACCGTCCAGCCGGGGCTGACGCTGGTGATCTTCGTGATCGCGCTGGTCAACTGGACCTACATCGGGCGCATCGTCCGAGGACAGGTCCTGACGCTCCGTGAGCGCGAGTTCGTCGAGGCGGCCCGGGCGCTGGGCGCGACCAACACCCGGATCATGTTCCGCGAGCTGCTCCCCAACCTGGCCGCGCCGATCATCGTGTACTCCACGCTGATCATCCCCGCCAACATCCTCTTCGAGGCGGCGCTGTCGTTCCTGGGCGTGGGGATTCCCGCAGTCGACGCCGTCGCTCGGCCGCATGCTCGCCGATGCGTCCTCGGGACAGCTCTTCACGGTGGCGTGGTGGATGATGCTCTTCCCCGGCATCTTCCTGGTGCTGCTGACGCTCGCATTCAACTTGTTGGGAGACGGTCTTCGGGACGCGCTGGATCCGCGAGGCCGACGCGGTGGCTGAGGGATCGAGCACGAGAGGAAGGGAGGGGATCGGGGGCGGATCCAGTGACTCGAAGGCAGTGCAACGGCACACCAAGAGTCGACAAGAGAGGAGGAAGCGTGAAAGGACGAAAGAGATTACTGAGCGTCGTAGCGCTCGCAAGCGTCGTCGCCATCGTCGGCGCCGCCTGTAGCAGCGACAACGGGACGAGCGGCGGGGGCGACAGCACGTCGGTGAAGAAGGGCGGCGACGTACCGGACCGCCATCGAGGACTTCGGCTTCACCGGCGGCGTTCGACCCGACGGGTGAGTATCTGGGCACGGCCTTCGGGCCTGTACTCCCAGCTGCTGCTCCGGAACCTCGTCACGTACAAGCACGTCGAGGGTGCGGCCGGGGACGTCATCGTTCCCGACCTCGCCACCGACACGGGCACGGTCTCGTCGGACGGCTTGACCTACACCTTCACCCTGAAGGACGGGATCAAGTTCGGCCCGCCACTGGACCGGCGCGATCACGTCGGAGGACGTCGCCTACGCCTTCCAGCGGATCAACACGAAGTCGCTGGTGGCGCAGTACGGCTTCTACTACGACGGCGTGATCGACGGCATGGATGGAAGCGCCAAGTCGGCCGACCAGACGATCTCGGGGATCGAGACGCCGGACCCCAAGACGATCACCTTCCACCTGACCGCAGCCGACCGGTGACTTCCTGTACCGGCTGGCCATGCCGGCGGCGGCGCCCATGCCCAAGGAGGTCGCGGGCTGCTTCACGAAGGCCGGCGACTACGGCCGCAACCGTCGTGTCGTCGGGCCCGTACATGATCCTGGGCTCGGACCAGGTGGACGCCAGCTCGTGCGACACGATCCAGCCGATCGCCGGGTTCGACCCGACGAAGTTCATGAAGATCGTCCGCAACCCCGACTACGACCCCTCGACGGACAGCCCCGACGTCCGGTCCAACTACGTGGACGGGGTCGACATCGGGATCGACACCAACACGGACGACATCTTCAACAAGATCCAGAGCGGGGCGCTGGACGGTTCGTGGGCAAGCACGCCGCCCGCGACCGGTGGAGCAGCAGTACCTCACCAACCCGGACCTGAAGCCGTCTGATGCACTCGGACCCGGGCGACCGCACGTGGTACGTCTTCATGAACCTGCTGACGCCGCCGTTCGACGACATCCACGTCCGGAAGGCGGTCAACTTCATCATCGACAAGGCGGCAATCCAGAAGGTGTGGGGCGGCCCCATCCACGGGGACATCGCCTCCCACATCATGCCGCCGACGGTCCTGCCCGGGCTTCCCGGCCGACTACGACCCGTACGCCACAGCCGGGCAACGCGGGCGACGAGACCAAGGCCAAGGACGAGATGAAGCAGGCCACGCAGTACGACACCAACGGTGACGGCATCTGCGACGTGGATGCGTGCAAGGACGTCCTGATGATCAACCGGAGCAGCCCGCCGCAGGTGGACATGACGCCGATCCTGACGGCCGACCTGGCCAAGATCGGCATCACGCTGAAGGCCCGGGAGCTGGACACGAGCACCGCCTACACGACGTCGCAGACGGTGAACAAGCTCATCCCGATCGGCGCCAACGCCGGGTGGGGCAAGGACTACGCCGACCCGTCCACGTTCGCCGTGCTGTTCCAGTCGAGCGGCATCGACTGCAACGGGCTCCATCAACTACTCCAACGTCGGCATGACCGCTGCGCAGGCGAAGGAGTGTGGCGTCACGGACGCGTTCAACGCGGCGGCGGCGCCAGGAGCGATGCCGAGCGTCGACAGCGAGATCGACCAGTGCAACAAGGACTCCGGCGACGCGCGGACGCAGTGCTGGATCAAGCTCGACCAGGACCTCATGGAGAACGTGGTTCCGTGGGTGCCCGTACCTGTTCGCCAACGCCCTCACGGTGGTGAGCAAGAGCGTGACGAAGTACGAGTTCGACCAGTTCTCCGGGCACCATCTCGTTCTGTCACATCGCGGTGAACAACGACGTCCAGGTGTCCATGTAGCGAAGCAGAGGTAGGAGATCGAGGAGAGGGGGCGTCGCCGGAGGCGCGCTCCCATCCCCTCACCGAAGGGAAGTGGGTGGAGGCGGATGGGTCGGTACATCGTGCGGCGGCTGCTGTGGGTGGTCTTCGTCCTGCTGGCCATCATCGCTCATCACGTACGTCATCTTCTTCGTCATGCCCCCGACGGACCCGTCGATCAACTTCGCCGGCAGGCAGCCCACGCCGGAGCTGATCGCCGAGGTCAAGAGCGCAGTTCGGGCTCGACAAGCCGTTGTGATCAGCAGTACGGGCTGTTCGTGAAGCGCATCTTCCTGGGTGACCAGTACGGATGGCCGGGGCTCGGCTTCTCGTTCAACACGCGGTCCGCGCTGAAGCCGATCCTGTGGGACCGCATGATCATCACCATTCGCTGGCGATCGGCGCGTCCCTGATGTGGCTCTGCCTGGGCGTGCCGATCGGCATCCTGTCGGCGCTGAAGCCCCGGTCGGCGATCGACCGTCTGGCGATGGGCTTCGCCCTGTTCTGCGTCTCGGCGCCCGTGTTCTTGCTGGCGCAGCTGTTCCTGTGGCTGTTCTGGTTCAAGTTGGGGATCGCCGCCGGGTCCGGCTACGTGCCCATCAGCGAGGGATTCTTCTCGTGGATGAACCACATGATCATGCCGTGGGTCGTCCTCGCGCTCTTGTACGCGGCCTTCTACGCGCGAATGTCGCGCGGGAACCTGATCGAGGTCCTCGGCGAGGACTACATCCGGACGGCACGGGCCAAGGGCCTCCCCGAACGTCAGGTCATCGTGAAGCACGGCCTTCGGGCCAGCCTGACGCCGATCGTGACGATGTACGGCATGGACCTCGGCGCGCTGCTCGGTGGCGCGATCATCACCGAGACCGTCTTCAACCTCCAGGGCATCGGCCAGTACGCGGTGCAGTCCGTGACGTCGGGAGACCTCTACGCGATCCTGGACGTGACGCTCATCGCGGCGTTCTTCGTCACGTTCGCGAACCTGATCGTGGACATCGTGTACGCGTACCTGGATCCACGCGTCCGCTACTCCTGATCCCCCGCCGCCGCGAACGCAAGCGCCGCGCCGAACGCCCGCGCACGCGTCAGCGTCTCGTCACGGTCCCCCGTCAGCATCGGCTCGACGAGCGCCGATCCCACCACCACGCCGTCCGCGAACGCGCAGGCCGCCGTCGGCCTGCTCGGGCGTGGAGATGCCGACCCCGACCAGCAGCGGGGTGCTCCGTGAGCGGCCGCAGCGCCGGCGACGACCGCCTCGGCCGACCGGGAGAGCTCCTGGCGCGAACCCGTCACGCCCATCGTGGAGACGCAGTAGACGAACCCCCGGGACGCGGCCGCGATGGCTCCGCGAGACGCTCGGGGGACGAGTTCGGCGCGGCCAGCAGCACGGGCGCGACGTCGCGGGTCGCCGCAGGCCGCGAGCCAGTCGCCGCCTCGTCGACGGGCAGGTCGGGCACGATCACGCCCGAGGCGCCGCTCGGCGACCGCGGCGTCGAGGAACCGCTCGAGGCCCTCCGCGAGGATCGGGTTCAGGTAGGTCATGAACGCGACCGGGATCGGTGAGCCCGGCGTCGCGTGCCGCGCGCACCAGCGCGAACGCGTCGGCCGGCGTGATCCCGGCCTCGAGCGCGCGGCCGGAGGCCTCCTGGATCACGGGGCCGTCCATCACGGGTCCGAGAACGGGATGCCGACCTCGATCGCGTCGGCGCCGGCTGCCTCGTACCCCGCAGCAGCGCCGCGTCGACGCCGGCCAGACCCGCGGTCGCGTACGGAACGAACGCCTTGCGCGCCGCTCGCGCGCACGCGCGAGAGCGCGTCGGCCAGCGACTCGGTCACGTCGCGTCCCCGGACGGATGCTCCCGCGAGCCACGTCCGCACCGTCTCGAGATCCTTGTCGCCGCGGCCCGACAGGCAGACCGCGACGCGCGTCCCCTCGGGCAGCGGCCGGCCGAGCAACCAGCCGATGACGTGCGACGGCTCGAGCGCGGGCAGGATCCCCTCCGACCGGGACAGCGCGAGGAACCCCGCGATCGCCTCCTCGTCCGTCGCGGACGTGTACTCCGCGCGGCCGCTGTCCTTCAGCCACGAGTGCTCGGGGCCGACGCCCGGGTAGTCGAGCCCGCGGAGATCGAGTGCGTCGGCAGCCACCTGACCGTGCGCGTCCTGGAGCAGGTACATCCGCGACGCCGTGCAGCACGCCGGGGCTCCCCGCCGACAGCGAACGGCAGTGCCGGTCGCCTCCCCCGCCGCCGGCTTCGACGCCGATCAGGCGCGCCGTTCCGGGGACGAACGCGGTGAACATGCCGATCGCGTTGGACCCTCCGCCGACGCAGGCGGCCACCACGTCGGGGTCGCCGCCCTCCGCGTCGCGCGAACTGCGCCCTCGCCTCGTCGCCGATCACGCGCTGGAAGTCGCGGACCATCGCCGGGAACGGGTGCGGCCCGACGACCGAGCCGATCACGTAGTGGGTGTCGGTGACGGTCGCCGCCCAGTCGCGCAGGGCCTCGTTGATCGCGTCCTTCAGCGTCATCGAGCCGGTGGTGACGGGAACGACCTCCGCGCCCAGCAGCTTCATGCGCTCGACGTTCACCGCCTGCCGAACCGTGTCCTCCTCGCCCATGTACACGACGCAGGGAAGCCCGAACAGGGCGCAGGCGGTCGCCGTCGCGACGCCGTGCTGTCCGGCCCCGGTCTCGGCGATGATGCGGCGCTTGCCCAGTCGCTTGGCCAGCAGGACCTGACCGATCGTGTTGTTGATCTTGTGGGCGCCCGTGTGCGAGAGGTCCTCGCGCTTCAGCCAGACGCGGTAGCCCAGCTGGTCCGAGAGCCGGGCGGCGTACGTGAGCGGCGTGGGCCGCCCGACGAAGTCGGCGAGGATCGAACGGAACTCGGCCTGGAAGCCCTCGTCGGCGCGCAGCTGCCGCCACGCCGCCTCGAGCTCCTCGAGCGCCGGGATCAGGACCTCGGGAACGTATCGCCCCCCGAACGTCCCGAAGCGCCCTCGCGCGTCGGGGACCGGCTGCAGGGTGTCGGTCATCCGGCCAGCAGCTCCCGGATGCGCGCGGCCGGCTCGGCCGCCCGCATCAGCGCCTCTCCCACCAGCACCGCGTCGGCGCCGGCGTCCTCCGCCCGCTCGACGTCGTCGCGGGTCGTCACGCCGCTCTCGAGCACCCGCACGCGGTCGGCGGGAACCCGGCCGAGGAGCTCCAGGCCGCGCCCAGGGTCGACCTCCAGGGTCTCCAGATCGCGGCAGTTCACGCCGATCATCGGCGCTCCCGAGGAGACGGCCCGTTGCACCTCGTCCTCGGCGTGGCATTCGACCAGGGCGCCCATGCCCAGATCCCCGGCGGCGGCGAGCAGGCCGAGCAGCTCGGCATCGGTGACGGCACCGACGATCAGCAGGACCGCGTCGGCGCCGTTCGCCCGCGCCTCCAGGATCTGTGCGGGGTGCACGATGAAGTCCTTGCGCAGGACCGGAAGAGCGGTGTGTGCCCGCACGAGCCGGAGGTCGGCGAGCGTCCCCCCGAAGTGCCGTCCCTCGGTGAGCACCGAGACCGCGCACGCGCCGCCCTCCTCGTACCGCGCGGCCTGCTGCCCCGGGTCCGTCTCGGCGATGGCGCCCGCGGAGGGCGAGGCGCGCTTGACCTCGGCCACGACGCCCATCCCGGGACGGCGGAGTGCCGCCTCGAGGTCGAGCGGCGGCGGCAGGGCCTGGCTCCGCAGCAGGAGCGTCCCCTCGGGAAGGGGATGCTCGTCCAGCTCGCGGCGGACGCGGCCGACGACGTCGGTCAGGAAGCCCATGAGACGACGGGGGAATCGGTCGCGGGGCGCGTCATCGGACCCCGAACTATATCGAGGTGCCCGGAGGCGTGGGTTCGGGAGACGTCGTCTGCCCGAGGTGGGGCGGCGGCGCCACGGACGGGACATCCGTTGGATCCGTGGGCGGGACATCGGACGATGTGCGCTGGCCATCCGCCAGGTCGGCGAGGGCCCCGGCGGCGGCGAGCAGGCCCCCCGCCAACACGACGTAGATGCCGGGCCCGAGCGAGATGGCGAAGCCGGTCGCGAGCAGCTGTCCCTTGAGCCGCGCGAACTCCGCGTCGGTCACCACGTGGCCGGTCGTATCCGCGATCGCCGTCCGGATGCTCCCGTACACCTGCGCGTCCTTGGTGGCCAGGCTCGTCACGGCGATCGCCGCGGCGCCGAGGCCGAGCGCCAGGGCGGCGACGGCCATGCCGCGGCGCCATGGCGGGCTGCCGGCGAGCATGACCGGGACGGTCGCGAGCGCGATCGCCCCGCAGGCGATGGTGACGCGCCCGGCGCCGCTCGCGATCCCGAGGCGCGACTGCGAGAGCAGCTCGAGCGGAGCGCGCGCGAACGCGTACCGAACCCAGACGATCGTCGAGCCGAACACCATGAGGACGCCGCCCACCGCGATGAGGGCGGGCCCCAGGGCACTGCGGGCACGACCGGACTGCGCCACGGGCCTCCTCCCCGACACCTGTGGTACGTACCAGTCAGCCACCGGATTGCCGTGCGGCCGACCGATTGTTGCGCCCCGCACTCTGGTCAGTCAACGGCTGCAGCTGCAAGCGCCTCCGCGATCGAGAGGACTCCGTCGTGCAGCGCCCGCCCCACGATGACCCCCGCCAGCGCCGGTCGCGCCTGCGCGAGCGCGCGCACGTCGGCCGCCGAACGCACGCCGCCGGACGCGACCACGGGGACGCCGATCGCCTCGACCACGCGCGCCAGCGCGGTCAGGTCGGGACCCGCCAGGCTGCCGTCGCGGTCCGCGTCGGTGAACACCACCATCGCGGGGCGCGCGTCGGCCAGACGGCGCACCGCCACATCCAGCTGCGGTCCCTCGACGCCGGTCCCGCGGGGGGCGACCACGCCACCCCGGACGTCCAGGCCCACGGCCACCCGGTCGCCGTGGGCGGCCACCGCGCGTTCGACCGCCCCGGGCTGAAGGAGCGCGGCGGCGCCCAGCACGCGCGCGCGTCGCCCCGTGCTCCAGCGCGGCGGCAACGCCCCGTTCGGACAGGCCGCCCCCCGCCTCCACCCGCAGACCGAGCTCGGCCGCGGCTGCCAGCAGGTCGAGGTGTCGCGGGCGCCCCGCCCCGACGCAGCGTCGAGGTCGACGACGTGCACCCAGTGGACGCCGGCGGCCGCCCATTCGCGAAGGAGCTCGACCGGGTCGCGGTCCAGGGTCTCGATGGTCGAGCGATCGCCGCGGATCATCCGCGCCATTCGGCCCTGATACAGGTCGATCGCGGGGAGGACCTCGAACGCCACTACACCCCGGCCGGCTCGGGCGCCCCCTCCCGGACGGCGCCGGGACCCAGGAGGCGGCGAAGCTCGGAGAACAGGGCCGACGAACCGTCCACCGCGAACTCCTCGCCCCAGCCGCAGCCGCTGCGAGCCGTGCTCGTCGACGAGGCAGAGCGTCACCGGGCGGCTCCCGGCGCAGGCCGCGAGCAGTTCCTTCAGCCGCCGGATGAGCGCCTCGGTGCAGAGTTGCACGGGGATGTCCACCACGAACGGGTCGGTGGAGGGCGGGATCCGCACCACCGGGCCTCCTCCCGCCGACGACGACCCGAAATGGGGCTCGATGATCTCGAGGGCCACCAGCTGGAGCTCGCGGCCGCGGAGATCCACGCGGCCCTTGACGAGCAGGATGCGGTCGGGCGCGATCAGCCCGGCCGTCTGCTCGAAGAGCGACGGGAACACCACCACGCCCACGCCGCCCGTCAGGTCCTCGAGCCGGATGACCGCGTACTGCTCGCCGCGCTTGGTGAACTTGCGGCCGACCGAGCCGACGATGCCTCCCAGCGTGAGGATGTCGCCGTCGCCGACCTCCGGACCGGACAGCTCGACCATCTCCATCGAGATCGCCCGCGCGAGCTGGTCCTTGACCGCGAGGAGCGGGTGGTCGGTCACGTACTGCCCGAGCATCTCCTTCTCCTGGCGGAGCAGGTCGTCGCGGTCGAACTCGACGTCGGCGACCACACGGGCCTCGTCGATCTCGTCGAGCTCGACGCCGGCGTCGCCGCCGAACAGCGACTCCTGGCCGGCGGCCTCGGCACGCCGCCGCCCGAGGATCGGCGTCACCACCTTGTCGTAGCCCTCCAGCAGGCCCCGGCGCTTGTAGCCGACCGAGTCGAACGCCCCCGCCAGGATCAGGCTCTCGAGGATCTTCTTGTGCAGCACGTTCGGCTCGACCTTCTCGCAGAAGTCGCGGAAGGACTCGAACGGCGCCTTTCTCATTGCGCGCCAAGATGATCTGCTGAACCGCGCCCTCTCCCACGTTCCGGATGGCGGCCAGCCCGTAGCGCACGTCCTCGCCGGCCGGCGCGAAGTGCTCGGCCGACTCGTTGACGTCCGGCGGCAGGACACGGATGCCCATCATGCGCGCCGCGTTCAGGTAGAAGGGCTTGTTGTCCTTGTCGCCCTCCACGCTCGTGAGGAGGGCCGACATGTACTCGAGCGAATGGTGACGCTTGAGATACGCCGTCTGGTACGCGATGAGCGCGTAGGCGCAGGCGTGGGCGGCCGGGAATCCATAGTCGGCGAAGGGTTCGATGCGATCGAACAGCTCCTTGGCCAGCTTCTCGGGATGGCCCTGCGCGACACACCCGGACACGAACCGTTCCCGCTCCGCGCCCACCAGCTCGCGCTTCTTCTTCGCCATGACCCGGCGCAGCTCGTCGGCCTGACCCATGGAGTACCCGGCCATCTGCACGGCGATCTGCATGATCTGCTCCTGGTAGACCATGATGCCGTACGTCCCCCCGAGGATCCCCTCCAGGGCCGGATGCGGATAGCTCACGGGGCGCCGGCCACCCTTGCGCTCGGCGTACTCGATGTGCATGCCGGCGGAGAGCGGCCCGGGCCGGTACAGCGCATTCAGCGCCATCAGGTCCTCGAAGCGATCGGGCTCGAGCTGGCGGATCAACGAGCGCATCCCTCCGCCCTCCAGCTGGAACACGCCGATGGTGTCGCCCTTCTGGAGCATCTCGTACGTCGGCGCGTCGTCCAGCGGGAGGTGGTCCACGTCGAGCGGCGCGCCGCGGTCGCGCAGGAGCCGGACGGTGTCCTCGATCACCGACAGGTTCCGCAGCCCCAGGAAGTCCATCTTCAGCAGGCCGAGCTTCTCGACGCCGTGCATGTCGAACTGCGTCACGATGCGCCGCGAGTCGTCCCGCGAGTCCTTGGTGAGCTTGAGCGGCAGGTAGTTCACGAGCGGCGCGTCGCCGATCACGACGCCGGCGGCGTGCACCGAGTCCTCCCGACGCAGACCCTCCAGCGCCTGGGCCGTGTCGACGACCTCGCGCGCCTCGGGTTCGTTCCCGTAGGCCTCTCGCAGCTCGGGCGACAGCTTCAGCGCGTCCTCGATCGAGTACTCGCGACCCAGGACCGCCTGCGGGTACATCTTGCAGAGCCGGTCGCCCATCGACGCCGGGAACCCCAGCACGCGGGCGGCGTCGCGGATGCCCTGCTTCCCCTTGATCGTCTGGAACGTGATGATCTGCGCGACGTGGTCGGCCCCGTACCGGCCGGCCACGTACTGGATGACCTGGTCGCGGCCGCGGACGTCGAAGTCCATGTCGATGTCGGGCATCTGCTTGCGCTCGGGGTTCAGGAACCGCTCGAAGATCAGCCCGTACCGCAGGGGGTCGAGGTCGGTGATGCGCAGGCAGTACGACACGACGGACCCGGCGGCCGACCCACGCCCGGGGCCGACCCGCGTGCCGCGCTCGCGGGCGAAGCGGATGAGGTCCCAGACGATCAGGAAGTACCCGGCGAAGCCCATGCTGCCGATGACGGACAGCTCCTGGTCGATCCGCGCGCGCACCTCCTGGGAGACGTCCCCGTAGCGCTCCTTCGCGCCCTCGTACACCAGCGACCGCAGGTAGTCGTCCAGCGACATCCCGTCCGGCGGATCGAAGCGCGGCAGGTGGAGGGCGCCGAACTCCATCGTCAGGTCGCAGGCCTCGGCGATGGCGAGCGTCGCGTCGCAGGCCTCGGGCCACTGGGAGAACACCGCGCGCATCTCCTCGGGGGTCTTCAGGTAGAACTCGTCGGTATCGAACTTGAGGCGCGCCGTGTCGCTCTGGACCTTCTGCTGCTGGATGCACAGCAGCACGTCGTGGGGCCGCGCATGGTCCCGCTCGGTGTAGTGGATGTCGTTGGTGGCCGCCAGGGGCACGCCGGTCTCGGCCGACAGCTCGGCGAGCATCGGGTTCAGGCGCTGCTGCTCGGGGATGCCGTGGTCCTGGAGCTCGAGGTAGAAGTTGCCCGGCCCGAACAGGTCGCGGTAGTCGCCGACCACCTGCCGGGCACGGTCGCGGTTCCCCGCCAGGAGCAGGCGCGCGGTCTCGGAGGCGAGGCAGCCGGAGAGCGCGGTGAGCCCCTCGGCGTGCTCGGCCAGGAACTCCTTGTCGGTGCGGGGCCGGTGGTAGAACCCCTGGATGCTGGCGTCGGTGACGACCTTCAGGAGGTTCCGGTAGCCGGCCTCGTTCCGCGCGATGAGCGTGAGGTGCCGGTACGCCTCGTCGTCGTCCCCGCGCTCGCGGTCGAACCGCGAGGCCGGCGCGACGTAGGCCTCGACCCCGATGATCGGCTTGACCCCCGCGTCCCGGGCGGCCTGGTAGAAGTCCAGGGCGCCGAACATGACGCCGTGGTCCGTGATGGCGATGGCGGGCATGCCGAGCTCGGCCGCCTTGCCGACCATGTCACGGATGCGTGACGCCCCGTCCAGGAGCGAGAACTCCGTGTGGTTGTGCAGATGAACGAAGCTGTCGCTACCCATCAGCCCCACGCCGCCAGACGATTAGTCCTCCACCGACACGGGAACCCGGGAGCGGAGGGAGGTCGCCCCCGGACCGTGTGGAAACCCTGGGGAAGGACGTTGGAAAAGCTTACACTCTTGTAATTCGTCCCTGTCGCACTCTACACTCGGGGTCGGCCGGGCGCAACAGGAAAGGGACGGGCGGCGTCGTGAAACTCTCCTACAGCTCCATTTCCACGTACGAGACCTGCCCCGCCAAGTACAAGTTCCAGTACGAGGAGCGGATCCCCACGTCCCGCTCCCCCGCGCTCACGTTCGGCGACGTCCTGCACCGGGCCCTGTTCCGCTTCCACGACCGGCCCGTCCCCGTGCCGCCCTCGCTCGAGGACCTCCACGGGTTCCTGGACGACGAGTGGTCCGGCGAGGGCTACCGCGACCCCGGCGAGGAGTCGCTGTACCGGGACCACGCCCGGCAGGTGCTCGCGCAGTACCACCTGGAGAACGCGGACCAGTTCCGCATCCCGGCGGCGCTCGAGTACCGATTCACGATCGACGTGGAGGGCGTCATGGTGTCCGGCGTGATCGACCGCATGGACCGCATGCCCGGCGGCGGGTACGAGATCATCGACTACAAGACCAGCCGACGGCTGCCGCCGCAGGCCCGGATCGACCGGGATCTGCAGCTGTCGGTCTACCACCTCGCCGCCAAGGAGATCTGGGGCATCGAGCCCGAGCGGCTGACCCTGTACTTCCTGCTGCCCGGTCAGCGGATGAGCACGACGCGCACGCCCGCGGACACGGACGAGCTGCGCCGCCGCATCGCAACGGTGGCCGAGCGCATCGAGGCCGGGAAGTTCGAGCCGCGCCAGAACCCGCTCTGCGACTGGTGCGACTTCCAGGACCGCTGCCCGCTCTACCGTCACAAGTACGACCGCGCCGGCGGCGACCCGGCGCCGAACATGAGCGCCATCGTGGACGAGTGGATCGAGCTGAAGCGCCAGGACTGGGCGACGTACCGGCGCCTCGAGGACCTGAAGGCGCTCGTCAATGCGTTCTGCGAGGAGCACGGGTACCAGCGGCTGTTCGGCACGGACGGCGCGGCGATCGACCGGCGCGCCCAGCACGTGACGGCGCCCGACGTCCAGCGCCTCCGCGAGATCCTCGAGCCGCTCGGGCTCTGGGAACGCGTGCTGACGGTGGACCCGAAGAAGCTGTCCGAGCTGATCGAATCGCGGGCGCTGCCCCCCGACGTCGAGGACGCGCTCCTGGCGTCCCGCGAGGACGTCCGCACCCAGTACGCGCTGTACCTGAAGGAGCCGGCCCGATCCCGGCGCTGAGGAGGCGAGCATGATCGTTCGCGTGTTCCGGGCCCAGGTGCGCCCGGGGACGACGGCCGACTTCGAAGCGGCGATTCGCGAACACTCCATCCCGCTCGTGCAGGGCGCCGACGGTCTCGTGTCGTGGTGGGCGGGACGCCCGCTCGGCCAGACGGGCGAGTTCGTCATGGTGACGGTCTGGCGCGACCTCGAGTCCCTCCGCGAGTTCGCCGGCCCCGACTGGCAGCGCGAGGGCGTCATCCCCGCCGCCGAGCTGCCCCTGCTCGAGGGCACCGTCCTGCACCACTACGAGGTGTTCGACTCCTCGTCCTGAGCCTTCCCGCTCGCACGCACGGGCCGGATCAACAACGGCTCTTCACGGGCAAAGAGCGCGAACCCCCCTAGCCGGATTCTGGCGACGGTGCGATGATTCCGGCCCAGCGGCCACGGGAGGGGGGAACCATGAGGAGCGGCTTGGGTGCCCGACGGCTTTCCATCCTGGTGGCGGTCGCCGCCGCGCTGTCTGGTGTCGTGCACGAGCTCGTCGGGAACGACCGAGGCCGCCAAACCCACGGTCACGTCGCTCACGGCCAAGGCCGTGAACGCGGAGGAGATCGATCTCCAGTGGGCCGCGTCGGGCACGGGCATCAAGGGCTACAAGATCGAAAGGGACGGGTCCTACCTGAACGTCATCGAGGGGACCTCGTTCCAGGACACGTCCCTCGAGCCCGAGACGAGCTACACGTACACGGTGAGCATCCGCGACGCGAATGGCCACTACCTGCCCGGGACCACGGCGACGGCCACCACGCCCGCTCCCCCGCCGCTCTCGCAGGCGCATCTGGACGGGTCGTTCGTCATGAAGATGCGGTTCACGTCGGAGAACTACTCGAACCGAAAGGTCGGCGACCACTTCCGCGAGCCCTGGGAGATCACCGCGAAGTGCGACACCGGCCCGTGCGGCGCCACCCTGAAGACCCACCGCCGCGGGATGCGCCCGATTCATCTGACGCGCAAGGGAGCGACGTACTCGGGGAAGGGCACCGATACCCAGTTCTCCTGCAACGACGTGCGCGCCACCGAGAGCTACAGCGTGTCCGTGCACGTGACGGCGGCGACGTACGTCGACGGCGAGTGGACCGCGATGAAGCTCGCGGGCACCGTCACGAACTCCGCGCCTCCCCTCAACGGCTGCGCGGCAGGCCACTCGACGCTCGCGACGGCGGGGACTCGGGTCGGCGGCTAGGACGAACGGCCTGGCCGCTCAGCCGGCGGCTCGGAGGCGTTCCAGCGCTCGGGCCAGGTCGTCCGGGAGGGGATCCTCGATCTGGATGCGTTCGCCGGTCACCGGGTGGTCGAACGCGATGAGCCACGAGTGCAGGAAGGGGCGCTCGAGCCGGAGCCGCGTCGCGACGTCGCCTCCCCCGCCGTAGCGCCGGTCGCCGATGATCGGGTGACCGGCAGCCGACAGGTGAACCCGGATCTGGTGCGTTCGTCCGGTGCGTGGCCGGGCCTCGACCAACGTCGCCTTCTCGAACCGTTCCCGCACCTCGACCTCGGTCTCGGCGGGACGGCCCGTGGTCGCTCGCGCGACGATGCGGGGGCCGCTGCGTTCCAGCGGTGCCTCGATCACGAACAGGTCGGTCGCGACGGCCCCGCGCACGAGCGCCAGATAGCGCCGGTCGACGTCGTGCCGGCGAAACATCGCCGACAGCCCCTCGAACGCCGGCTCGTCCTTGGCCACCACCATCAGGCCGGACGTGCCGGCGTCCAGGCGGTGCACGATGCCGGGACGGTCGGGCTCGCCGCCTGGGAACAGCGACACCCCCTCGCCGAGCAGCCGGTTGACGAGGGTTCCGTCGCGGCGCGCCGCGGTCGGATGCACCGGCATGCCGGCCGGCTTCGAGAGCACCAGCAGGTGCTCGTCCTCGAACCGGACGTCGAGCGGCCCCGGCTCGAGCGGCAGGTCGCCGACGTGGCGCGGCGAGGCCTCGACCGACTCGCCGCCCGCCAGCCGGAACGACTTCGCGCGAACGGCGCCGTCCACCCGCACGCGGCCCTCCTCGATCGCGCGCTGTGCGTCGGCCCGGCTGATCCCGAGCGCACGCGCCACCTCCGCGTCCAGCCGGCCCGCCTCGGCGGCGAAGGACTGCGTCATCGGTCTGGCTCGGGGGCGGGGTCCCGGCTGAAGAACCCGGCGACCACCACGATGATCACGCCGATCACGACGCACGAGTCCGCGACGTTGAACACCGGCCAGACGTGGAAGTCGATGAAGTCGACCACCCCACCCGAGATGCCCGAGCCGTGCAGCACGCGGTCGGTCAGGTTGCCGAGCGCCCCGCCGAGGACCAGGCCCAGGCCGATCGCCGCCGGCAGCGTCCCGACGCGCCAGGCGCCGACGATGATGACGGCGCACACGACGGCGCTCGCCGTGAAGAAGATCCACGGATGCTGGGGGAACAGGCTGAACGCGCCACCGGAGTTCGTCGTGTACGTCAGGTCGACGACGCGCGGGATGACGGTGATCGGCGGACGCCCGGCGAGGTGCTGCTGCACCAGGAGCTTCGAAACGCGGTCGAGCAGATAGGCGACCGCGGCGGTCCCGTACAGGATGAGGGCGAGTCGGGCCGGCCGCGTCACGGCGGGCTCAGCGAACCCGTTCTTCGGCCTGCTTGTCCTTGAGGCAGAGGTTCGCGTAGGGCAGCGCCTTCAGACGAGCCTTCTCGATGGGCTTCCCGCACCGGTCGCACAGACCGTAGGTCCCCTCGTCGATCTTGGTCATGGCCTTCTCGATCTTCTCCAGGAGGTCCCGGAGGTTGTTCACCAGGGAGAGGTCCTTCTCGCGCTCGAACGTCGCGCTCCCGGCGTCGGCGTACTCCTCGTCGAAGCCGGCCTCGCCGGTCATGTCCGTCTGGTTGCCCGAGAAGGTGCTCTCGGAGATCTCGCGGAACTGCTTCTCCACGTCGTCGTGGTGGACCTGCAGTTCGGCCTTGAGCGTTTTCAGCTCTTTGGCGGTGAAGGGGGATTTCACTGGCATTGCGATCAGTCCTTTGGCGACGCCCGGCCCGCATGCGTGCCGGGGCCCGGGGAACGGCAGGCCAGCAGCATACTAGTGACCCGGGGCCACACCGTGGAGGATCTCGACCGCGTGGGGCCCGTCCAGGCCTCCCACCAGGAACTTCTTGGTACGGGACCGTGCCCCGGCCACCAGCCGGACGGCCGTCGGGGGCACGCGGAGAGCGACCGCCAGCGCCCGCCGCGCCTCGTCGTTGGCCCGCCCGTCGACCGGGGGCGCCGCCACCCGGATCACGATGTGCTCACCGGTGACCTCGAACGCGGGCCGGGACCGGGCGCAGACCCGCACTTCGATGAGCGAACCGCCCGGGGCCTCGCGAACCGCCTTCATGGTCCCTCCTCTTCCCCTGGAAGCGACCTGCCGAAACGCCGTGATACCGGACGGTACAATGTCCGGGCAAAGGCGTCGACGGGAACGAGTACCCGGGCAACCGGGCCCAGAGCGAGCCGGGGACGGTGTGAGCCCGGTGGCCGGCCCCGGCGAACATCCTCCCCGAGCCGCCGCCCGAACCGGGAACCGCCCCCAGCGGCCCGCAGTAGACGCGGCCGGGAACCGCCCGTGACAGCGGCAGGCCGTCAGGCTCTCGGGCCGCGCGGCCGGCGAGTGGGCGAGGCCCGAGAGGGCTCGCCAAGCAGGGTGGTACCGCGGGGCACGCGCCTCGTCCCTGGAACGGGACGGGGCGATTTCTTTTGCCCATGGCGAAGAGACGGAGGCGCCGATGACGAGGTACCGGCCGGTGGACGCGAAGGTCGACCTGCCCGCGCTCGAGGAGCGCGTGCTCGACTTCTGGCGCGAGCGCGTCGTCTTCCGCGCGAGCATCGAGCTGCGCGCCGGCGCGCCCGAGTGGGTCTTCTACGACGGCCCCCCACGGCGAACAACAAGCCGCACATCGGACCACGTCGAGGCCCGCACGTTCAAGGACGTCTACCCCGGTTCCAGGCGATGCGCGGGCGACTCGGTCGTGCGCAAGGGCGGCTGGGACTGCCACGGCCTGCCCGTCGAGGTCGAGGTGGAGAAGGAGATCGGCACGCAGTCCGAAGCGCGACATCGAGGCGTTCGGCGTCGGCCGAGTTCGTCGAGCTGTGCCGCGCGTCCGTCCAGCGCTACGTCGCCGACTGGGAGCAGATGACCGAGCGCATGGCTCTCTGGATCGACATGGACGACGCCTACTGGACGATGGACGCGTAGTACATGCGAGAGCGTGTGGTGGGCGCTGAAGCGCTGTACGGCCAGGGACTCCTGCTACCAGGACGACGCGCACGGTCGCGTACTGCCCACGGTGCGGCACCGGCCTGTCCGACGCGGAGGTCGCGCTCGGGTACACGCACGGTCGTCGACCCCAGCGTCTACGTCGAGTTCCCGGTGACCGAGGGCGACCCGCGCGCGGTCGGTGCCTCGATCGTGGGTGGACGACGACGCCGTGGACGCTCACGTCCAACCTGGGGCTGGCCGTGGCCGACGCCGAGCGCGTACGTGCGGCGTCGGCGTCCCGGTCGTGCCCGCGACCTGATCGTCGCGGCGCCGCGCCTCGAGGACCTCGCCCGCGCGGCCGGGGGGACGCCGTGCGCCAGATCGACGCGTCCCCGGCTCCGACCTCGTCGGCGCGCACTACAGCGCGCCGTTCCCGAACGTGAGCCGACGCCAACAACCATCGGGTGGTCGCGGCCGACTTCGTCGCGATGGACGAGGGCACCGGCATCGTCCACATCGCGCCCCGGGTTCGGCGCCGACGACCTCGCGATCGGCCGGCGCGAGGGCTGGCCGCGCGTACACGCCCGATCGACGACGCCGGGGAAGTTCACGGACAAGGGTCCCGGCCTTCGTGCGCGGGCATCTTCGTGAAGGACGCCGACCCGCTGCTGACCAAGGACCTCGACGCGCGCGGCCTGCTGATCGCGGTCGAGGAGCTACGAGCACACGTATCCGTTGTGCTGGCGGTGTTCGACGCACCGCTGCTCTACGTCGCGCGGACCTCCTGGTACGTGCGCACGACGGCGCGTCAAGGAGCACCTGCTGCGCGCCAACGCGGAGACCAACTGGTATCCCGACCACATCCGCGACGGCCGGTACGGCGACTGGCTGGACAACAACGTCGACTGGGCGCTCTCCCGCGAGCGGTACTGGGGCACGCCGCTCCCGATCTGGGTGTGCGGCGCCGGACACGACGACCGTCGTCGGCTCGCTGGACGAGCTGTCGCACGCTGGCCGGCCGGGACGTGACCGGCATCGATCCGCACCGCCCGCAATCGACGAGGTGACGCTGCGCGTGCCCCGTCGTGCGGCGAGGAGGCGCGGCGCGTCCTGGAGGTCATCGACACCTGGTTCGATTCGGGCGCGATGCCGTACGCCCAGTGGGGGTACCGGGTCCCGGATCGACCGGCCGGCCGAGACGTTCCGGTCGCGGTTCCCGGCGGACTTCATCTCCGAGGGATCGACCAGACGCGCGGATGGTTCTACTCGCTGATGGCCGAGGGCGTGCTGCTGTTCGGCCGGAACTCCTACCGCAACGTCGTCTGTCTGGGCACGTCGTCGACGGCAGGGGCGGAAGATGTCGAAGTCGCCTGGGAACACGTCGCACCCGTGGCGGCCATCGAGCGGCGGCGCGGACCCGATTCGCTGGTACATGGTCGCGGCCGGCTCGCCGTGGGCCTCGCGGCGCGTGTCGTTGGAGGCTTCGACGACATCGTTCGGCGGTTCGTGCTCACGCTGTGGAACACGTACGCGTTCTTCGTGACGTACGCGAACGTCGACGACCCGGACCTGGCCGCCGCTCCCCCGCCGGCCGAGCGCGGGCCGCTCGACCGCTGGATGCTGTCGCGCCTGCACGGTCTGGTGGCGCAGTGACCGCCGACATGGACGGCTACGACGCGACGAGCGCCGGGCGGCGCTCCAGGAGCTGGTCGACGACCTGTCCAACTGGTACGTGCGGCGGTCGCGCCGCCGGTTCTGGGACACGGCCCGCACGGGCGGCGGCGAGGCCGACAAGCTGGCCGCCTTCGCCACGCTGCACGAGTGCCTGGTGACCGTGGCGACGCTGCTCGCGCCGTTCATGCCGTTCGTGGCCGACGAGCTGTACCGGAACCTGGTCGCCGGCGAGCCCGCGCCGCGAGTCCGTCCACCTGTGCGACTGGCCGGCCGCCGATGAGTCGCTCATCGACCCGTCGCTCGAGGAGGCTATGGAGGTCGTGCGGACGGCCGTGTCGCTCGGCCGCACGGTGCGCAGCGACACGAAGGTGCGCGTCCGGCAGCCGCTGGCCGGGGCCGTCCTCCACGTGCCCGGCGACCGCTCGCGTCTCGAGCCGCTGCTGGACCTGATGGCCGGCGAGCTGAACGTGCGACGCGTGCGCTTCGCCGAGTCGGCCGACGAGCTGTCCGGGTGGCGCGCCAAGCCCAACTTCCGCGCGCTGGGGCCGAAGCTCGGACCCCGCGTCCAGGAGGTCGCCGCGGCGCTGGCCGCCGACGACGGCCCGCTCGCGGCCCGGCTCGCCACCGGCGAGAACGTGACCGTCGACCTGTCGAGCGGACCCGTCGAGCTGACGCCCGGCGACGTCGAGCTCGTGCAGCACACGCAGGAGGGCTGGGGCCTGGCCTCGGACGGGCCGGTGACGGTGGCACTCGACCTGACGCTGGACGACGACCTGCGCCTGGAGGGCCTCGCCCGCGAGCTGGTGCACCACGTCCAGGCGCTGCGCCGGTCGGCCGGTCTCGACGTGTCGGACCGCATCCAGCTGGGCATCGAAGCGAGCGGACCGGTCGCCGAGGCGCTCGGCAGCGCACCGCGACTGGATCGCCTCCGAGGTGCTCGCGACGACGATCGTCGACGGCCCGGTGGAGGGCGCGACGGCATCCGAGGACGTGTCGGTCGAGGGGCGGCCGCACGAATCACCATGCGCGCGGCCTGACCGTCGGTCCGCCGGATGCTTGCCCGCCCTGGGAACGGGCGGCTACCCTGGAGGGCATGGCCACCACACCCGCCCCGATCGACGCTGCCCTGTTGCACCCGGTCGCGAACGCGCTCGACAAGAGCCTGACGCTGCCGTCGCGGGCCTACACCGCCCCCGACGTGCTGGAATGGGAGCAACGGGTGTTCTTCGACGGCTCGTGGGTGTGCGCGGGGCGCTCGACGGACCTCGCGAACCCGCAGGACCAGCGCGCCGTTCGCGTTGGCACGCAGGGCATCGTGCTGGTGCGCGGCGACGACGGCCTGCTGCGCGGGTTCTTCAACGCGTGCCGGCACCGCGGCCACGAGCTGCTGCCCTGCGACTTCCCGACCGTCAGCGCCCGGGTCATCCAGTGTCCGTACCACGCGTGGACGTACGGGCTGGACGGCGCGCTGCGCGGCGCGCCACGGTTCAGCGACATCCAGGACTTCGACAGGGCCGACTATCCGCTGCTGCCGGCCCGCGTCGAGGAGTGGCACGGCTGGGTGTTCGTGAACGCGTCCGGGGACGCACCGCCGCTCGCCGAGCACGTCGGGAACCTCGAGGAGCTGCTGGCCGCGTACGAGATCGGCCGGATGTTCGAGGCCGCGCGGCACGACTACGTGGTCAAGGCCAACTGGAAGACGATCACCGAGAACTACCACGAGTGCTACCACTGCCCCAGCATCCACCCCGAGCTGTGCGAGGTGACGCCGACCGACAGCGGCCGCAACTACGACCACACCGGCGCGTGGGTGGGCGGCGACATGGACCTCAAGGACTTCGCCCAGACGATGTCGCTGGACGGGCAGAGCAAGGGCGTGCCGATCCGCGGGCTGGACGACTACCAGCGGCGCACGGTCCTGTACATCGGGCTGCTGCCGAACCTGCTGATCAGCCTGCACCCCGACTACGTGATGACGCACCGGATGGAGCCGATCTCCCCCACCGAGACGCGCGTCGAGTGCGCCTGGCTGTTCCCGCCCGAGGCACAGGAGCGTCCCGACTTCGAGCCGTCCTACGCCTCCGACTTCTGGGACATCACCAACCGTCAGGACTGGGCGGCGTGCGAGTCGGTGACCCGCGGGATCGCCTCGCAGGGCTTCCGGCAGGGCCCGTTCTCGTGGTCCGAGGACGAGGTCCACCAGTTCATGGCCATGGTCGCCCGCTCGTACCTGGCCGGACGGATCACCGTCGTGGCCGGCACCCACGGCCGCGGCGCGACGGTCGGCTCGTGATGGGCGGCGACGCGAGCCGAGGGGCCGAATTCGGAAGACGTTCGGGCGGCATGGGACGCCAACGCGGCGTTCTGGGACGAGCAGATGGAGTCCGGCGGCACGTGGCAGCAGTTCCTGATCGAGCCGGCCGTCGAACGCGCCCTGCGCCTCGAGCAGGGCGAGCGCGGTCCTGGAGGTCGCGTGCGGGAACGGCGAGTTCGCGCGGCGCATGGCCGAGCTGGGCGGCTCGGTGCTGGCCACCGACTTCAGCGAGGCGATGCTGGAACGGGCCCGGGCCCACGGCGGCGACGTCGAGTACCGGCAGGCCGACGCCACGGACGAAGCGGCGCTGGTCGGCCTTGGGCGAGCCGGGCTCGTTCGACGCGGTCGTCTGCAACATGGCGCTCATGGACATGCGCGAGATCGAGCCGCTGGCCCGGGCCGCGTGGACGCTGCTGCCGCGCCGGAGGCAGGCTGCTGCTGTCCTCGGTGCACCCGGCGTTCAACAGCGGCACCTTCGTGCTGGTGACCGAACGGAGCGAGGACCAGGACGGCCTCCTGCGGCGGCACTACGTCAAGGTCTCCGACTACGCCCAGCCGTACGTGACCAAGGGCATCGCGGTCGAGGGGCAGCCCGTCCTGCACTACTACTTCCACCGATCGCTGACGGACGTGCTGCGGCCCTTCCTGGCGGCCGGGTTCGTCCTCGAGGACCTGGACGAGCCGGTCCTGCCGCCGGGCCGCGTCGACCCGGACGGCGCGGCGGGCGTGTTCCACCAGGTGCCGCCGGTGATCGTCCTGCGGCTCCGCCGCTGACCTGCGGTCACCCGCCGGTTGCGCCTCCAAGCTAGGCTGACGCACGATACGCCGACGCCGGGTCACGTCTTGCACAAAATGAGACTCATTTTGTGCGGAGCCGCTCCCGGCCCCAGACAGCGAGAGAGGAGTCCGAGGTGGCCGACGCGCGTCCGTTCGACATGGGGCTGGTCCAGCGGGGAGCCCGCAACCGGCGCACCGCCTGGTACGAAGCCACGCAGCGCTACGGCCCGAAGGGCTTCACCGTCTACAACCACATGTACTTCCCGATCAACTTCGACACGTTCGAGAACGAGTTCGACGCGCTGCTGAACGGCGTCACGGTCTGGGACGTCGCGGTCGAGCGCTGCCTGGAGATCAGCGGGCCGGACGGGTTCACGTTCGCGCAGCTGCTGACGCCCCGCGACCTGTCCAAGTGCGCCGTCGGCCAGGGAAAGTACGTGCTGATCTGCGACTCGGACGGCGGGATCATCAACGACCCCGTGCTGACGCGGATGGACGAGAACACGTTCTGGTTCGCGCTGGCCTCGTCCGACGCGCTGCTGTTCGCGCGCGGGCTGAAGAACGCGTACCCGAACCTGAACGTGACCATCAAGGAGGCCGACGTCTCGCCGCTCCAGGTCCAGGGGCCGAAGTCCAAGGACCTGATGGCCAAGCTGATCGGGCCCGAGATCCTGGACCTCAAGTACTACTTCTGGACCGAGGCCAAGATCGCCGGCGCGCCCGTGGTCATCACGCGGACCGGCTGGACGTCCGAGATCGGCTACGAGGTGTACCTGACCGACGGGACCAAGGGCTCCGAGGTCTACGAGGCGATCATGGAGGCCGGGCAGGAGTTCGGCGTGAAGCCGACCGGCCCGTCGGACATCCGCCGCATCGAGGGCGCGATCTTCAACTGGAACGCCGACATGACGTACGAGAACAACCCGCTGGAGATGGGCCTCGACCGCCTGGTGGCCTGGGACCTGCCCGACGAGGCGAGCATCTCGCTGAAGGCGCTGAAGGCCATCAAGGAGAAGGGCGTCTCGCGGAAGATCAACGGCGTCGAGATCGACGGCGACCCGTTCCCGGCGCTCAACAACGTGAAGTGGCCGGTGACGGACGGCGGCGCGGAGCTCGGGAAGGTGACCTCGGCGATCTACTCCCCCAGGCTGAAGAAGAACATCGGCTACGCGTGGCTGCCGACGGCGAAGTCCAACCTGGGCGAGACGATCACGATCGAGAGCGAGTGGGGCACGCGGACGGGCACGGTCGTCGAGATGCCGTTCGTCGACCCCGACAAGACGATCCCGGTCTCCTAGCGAGCCATCACTCCACGGGCAGCTGGCCGGTCACGGTCGTGCCGGTCCCCGCAGAGGAGACCACCTCCAGAGAGCCTCCGAGCGCCGCCAGGCGGTCGGCCATGCCCTGCAGCCCCGTTCCGTAGCCGGTCAGGGCCGTGTCGAAGCCCCGGCCGTCGTCGACGACCGCGAACCAGAGCTGGCCGTCCTCCTGCCACAGCCGCACGGAGGCCGACGTCGCATCTGCGTACTTCGTCACGTTCTGCAGCGCCTCCAGCGAGCAGAAGTACACGGCGGCCTCCGCCTCCTGCGCGTATCGCTCGATGCCCTCCAGCGACACCCGCACGTCGATCGGCGACTTCCTGGCCTGTGCCTCCAGCGCCGCGCCGAGCCCCTTGTCCGCCAGGAGGGGTGGATAGATGCCTCGCGACAGATCGCGGAGGTCCTCCAGGGCCGTCTGCGTCGCCTCTCCCAGCTCCGCGAGCGCGCGCTTCGTTCCCGCCGGGTCATCCTCGACCGTCCCCTCCGCCAGGCGTAACCGCAGCTTCAGTGCGACCAGTTGTTGTTGCGCGCCATCGTGGATGTTCCGCTCGAGCTTCCGGCGTTCTTCGTCCTGCGCCGTGACGAGGCGCTTTCGTGACGCGCGCAGTTCCTCGATGAGCCGAACGTTTCGGAGCACCAGACCGGCCTGACCGGCCAGGTCCGCGACGAGCTTGCGCGTGGCGTCGCTCGCCGGGTCGGACGCGGGCATCGACAACGTCAGCGCTCCGAGGAGCTCCTCTTGGTGCCAAACGGGAACCGTCACCTCCGCCGGAAGCGCCGGCAGCGCCGAGTCGGCCAATGACAGCACCGGTGCGGGCTGCGGGAGCCGCTCGGGCCAGGTGGCGGCGAGATGGACGGTCCGATCCAGCCGGAGCCACACTTCGGCCCGCTTCGCGCCGGCCCCCTCGCCGACCACGCGAGCCATCTCGTCCAGGACGACGTCGGTGGAACGCGTGCCGGCCATGAGCCCGGAGAACTCGGCCAGGACTTCGTACGGCGTCGCCCGGTTCCCGTAGACGACGCGGTCCGCGAAGCGCCGGGTCCGGGAGAGCACCGGCTGGAAGAGCATGGCGACGACCGCGGCCGCGACGAAGGACAAGGCGGTGTTGCTGGACGTCTGGACGAGCGCCCCCACGCCTCCGACGACGACGGCGTAGACGACGAGGAAGAACACTGCGATCCCCGCCACGACGACCGTCTTGCGGATGACGACCTCGATGTCGTAGAGGCCGTGGCCGACACCCCCTAGGATTCGAATCCGACTGGCTCGGGTAGGCTCGGCCAATACAAGAGGGGACCTCATGGCCAGCAGGTTCACGGAGCTCGTCGTCGACGCACACGACACGCGCGGGCAAGCCGAGTTCTGGTGCGAGGTGCTCGGCTACCGGATCCTCGACGAGGACGACAACGTCGTCGAGATCGGCACCGCGGAGCTGGTTGCCGAGGAGGTCGTGCGCGGACCGGTGCCGCCGACGATCGTGTTCGTTCCCGTGCCCGAGGACAAGACGGTGAAGAACCGGCTCCACATCGACGTCAGCCCGATCGACCGCGAGCCGGCCGAGGAGGTCGAGCGCCTGATCGCCCTGGGGGCACGGCGCGTGGATATCGGGCAGGGTGAGGTGCGCTGGACGGTGCTGGCCGACCCCGAGGGCAACGAGTTCTGCGTCCTTCGACGCCTCGGGCCGTAGCTCACGAACTGGCGGCTCGCCGTAGATCGCCGCCGGGATTATCCTGAGCCCCCGTCCAGAAGGAGGCCGGAATGGCAGCCGATCCGAAGTCCACCGCAGTGGTGCTCATCGAGTTCCAGAACGACTTCACGTCGGACGGCGGCGCGCTCCACGGCGCCGTGCAGGAGGTCATGGACAGCACCGGCATGCTCGACAACACCAAGAAGCTCGTGGACGAGGCGCGCGAGGCCGGCGCCACGATCATCCACGCGCCCATCCAGTTCGCGGAGGGGTACGGCGAGATCACCGACCACCCGTACGGCATCCTCGCCGGAGTGGTGGACAACAAGGCCTTCGTGAAGGGCACGTGGGGCGCCGCGATCGTCGACGACCTCGCGCCGGGACCGGACGACATCGTCATCGAGGGGAAGCGCGGGCTCGACACGTTCGCCAGCACGAACCTGGACTTCATCCTGCGGAGCAAGGGCGTCAAGACGGTCGCGCTCGGCGGGTTCCTGACGAACTGCTGCGTCGAGTCGACGATGCGCAGCGCCTACGAGAAGGGCTTCGACGTCGTCACGCTGACCGACTGCGTCGCCGGGACCTCGGAGGCGGAGCACGAGAACGCGATCAAGTACGACTACCCGATGTTCTCCCGCCCGATGACCTCCGACGAGTTCACGGGCACGCTGAAGGGCGCAGAGGAGGCGGGCGACTCCAGCCGCGGCTACTGAGCGGCGGCCGTCCCCATCGTGGCGGCGATCTCGTCGATCGCGGCCTTCTCGGCCGGACTCACGTCGACGCCGCCCTCGCGGTGCGCGCTCGCCACGTTGTCGGCCAGGTGCAGGACGAACTGCTTGTACTCCTCCACCTCCTCCGGCGTGGCCTTTGCGCCGATGACCTGGATGGCGGCGCGGAGGTGCTGGAGGCCAGCGTCTTTCAGCTCCTGCTCGGAGTGGTAGCGGGTGTGGTCGATGTGCGGCTTGGTCGAGGTGATCTCGTCGAGGAGCTCGCTCTCGCCGTGCTGCTTGCGCGCCTCCGAGTAGGACTTCGCCATGGCGATCGTCTCCCGGAAGCTTCCTCCGCGCTGCGCGGTCACCACGATCATCCCGGCGCTCGGCGGTCCCTGCAGAACCGTGGTCCATTCCTCGTCGGTGAAATCGGCCTTCTCCGTCATGGCTGCGCCCTCTCGTTCGGCCGGCACGTCCTTGAAAGGGCAGCATAGTCTGGCCGGACCGGGAGTACCGCCCCGGGCTCCGGGAGCGCGTGTAGGCTCGGCTGCTCACAAGGAGGAGACGCATGGCCAGCATGTTCACGGAACTGATCGTCGACGCTCACGACACGCGCGGCCTCGCCGAGTTCTGGTGCGAGGTGCTGGGCTACCGGATCAGCGAGGAGAAGGACTCGGTCGTCGAGATCTCCGCCGCCGAGCCGATCGCGGAGGAGGTCGTCCGCGCCCCGGTGCAGCCGACCATCGTGTTCGTCCCGGTGCCCGACGACAAGACGGGGAAGAACCGCCTCCACATCGACGTCAGCCCCATCGACCGCGAGCCGGCCGAGGAGGTCGAGCGACTGATCGCCCTGGGAGCGCGGCGCGTGGACATCGGGCAGGGCGACGTTCCGTGGACGGTCCTGGCCGATCTGGAAGGCAACGAGTTCTGCGTGCTCCGGCCCCTCGGACCGTAGCCCACGAACTGGCTGGCTCCCCCGAGCGGCCCGTGGGGACCGGGCTCTTTGGCCCCTGCATGATCCACCGATCGGTGGCAGGGTGGAGTGGACAGGTCGGGCGAAGGAAAGGGGCGTCATGGACGTCCAGGAGGTGGTCACCCAGGCGCGCGACGCCATCACGGTGAAGCGCGTGTTCGGAGAGCCGTACGAGAAGAACGGAGTCACCGTCATTCCGGCCGCTCGGGTCGGAGGAGCCGGCGGTGGCGGAGGCGGCGAGGGCGAAGGCCCGGGCGGTGAAGGCAGCGGCAAGGGCTCGGGGAGCGGATTCGGCCTCTCCGGTCGCCCGGCCGGCGCCTACGTCATCCGCGGGGACGAGGTCCGCTGGCAGCCCGCGATCGACGTGAACAGGATCATCCTCGGAGCGCAGTTCGTGGCGATCACGGCGCTTCTGACGCTCAGAGCCGTCATCAAGGCGCGGGCCAAGGCCAAGGCCGTGGAGGCGCTCGCCAACCGTTGAAGCTCGCAGGGCGAGCGGGAATCGATCCGGCCAGCGCTCAGGCGATGGCCTTCGCCCATCGGCCCGGCGTGGTCCCGTACGCGCGCTTGAACTGCCGCGTCAGGTGGCTCTGGTCGGCAAAGCCGGTTTCGGCGGCCGCCCGAGCGATCGGGACGCCACGTTCGATCGCGACGCGGGCCAGCTCCAGCCGGCGCATGGTCCGGTACCGGTCGGGGCTCGTGCCGAACGCCCGCCGGAACTGGCGCGCGATCGTGAACCGATCCAGGCCGCTGATCCGCTCCAGGGCAGACGCCGGTGTCGGCTCGAGCGGGTTCGACGCCAGGTGGTCGCGGACGCGCTCAACCGCCGCGTGGTCGATCCTTCCGCTTTCCTGCGGCCGGCCGCCCAGCGACCGAAGCGTGTCGGCGACGGCCACCGCGAGCTCGACGCGACCGAGGTCGCTGATCGGCTCGTCGATGTTCGCGAGCATCGACCAGACGGGGCGCGTGGCCGGCATCCGCTGCTTGACGGGTTCCTCGACGAACGGCAGCGCGGCGCCGTCCAGCGCCCGATGGATCAGCTCCGGCGCCAGGTAGATGATCCGGTAGCCGAAGCCGTCGTCGGTCGCGGGCCCTCCGTCGTGCGTCTCGTCGGGGTGGAGGAAGTGCAGCTCGCCCGGCAGGCAGACGTGGCGGGTGCCCCGGTAGCGGAAGGTCTGGACGCCGGCAGTGGTGACGCCGATCCCGTAGGTGTCGTGTCGGTGCGGCTCGAAGCCGTTCGCCAGGTGCACCTCGAGGCGCTCGACGCCGGGCGCGGCAGGCCCGAACCGGATCGAGTCGGGGCGCTTGCAGGATCGTTCAAGACCGGGAACGTCGACGCCGCCTAGCGTCCGGGGCATGCGCCCAACGTACCAGGGGGACGATGGCTGATCCGCTGCTGGCCGTCGTCCGGTGGGGGTCGGTCGGAACGCTGGTCGTCACCTCGGCGGCGATCATGGGCAGCCCCGGGCCCGCCACCATCAGCCTGACGGCGGCGGGCTCGGCGTACGGCGTGCGGGGGTGCTGGGCGTTCCTGGCCGGCGTCATCGCCGGAACGGCCGTCGTGCTCGTGGCGGTCGCCGCGGGAATCACGGCCGCGCTGCTGGCGGTCCCGGCCCTGCGGGTGGTGCTGATCGCGATCTCGGCGGCGTACATCCTGTGGCTGGCGTGGCACGTCGCGACCGCGCCACCGATGACCGATGCATCGAGCGACTCGGACGCACCCACGTTCCCGGGCGGGCTGCTCATCGGGATCGCGAACCCCAAGGCCTGGGTCGCGATCGCGGCGGTCTTTGCGAGCACGCGACTGGCGGACGGCGCCGCAGTCGATGCCATCGCCAAGGTCGTGGTGCTCTCAGCAATGATCGTGCTGATCTGCAGCACGTGGCTTCTCGTGGGCGCGTTCCTCGCCCAGGTCCTCCGCGACCCCCGCCGCTCCCGAATGGTCAACGTCGCCTTGGCGGTCGCGCTTGTTCTCTCAACGGCCCTGGCCATCCTCCATTGACCGGAGGAGAGGGAAGAGCCAGGGGCTTGAGCCGCGGCCTACTGATCCAGCCGTCAGGAGAGCAGCGGCTCGTAGAGCGGTCGCGCGAATGGCCACGCATCGCCTGCGAGCCAGGCGGCCACTGCTTGCCTCAAGGCACCATCGAGGGTCGCCTCCGACTGGCGAACCCATGATTGGACTCGAGCGTCATGCACGCCGTCGTTTGCCGGGTAGACATAGACACACCCGACCACATCGTCGCTTCGGTCGAGAACGGTGTAGGTGAAGCCCGAACGATCGAGGAAGTCGCGGGCATGACGCTCGAGATCGCCCCGGTTGTCGTCCAGGGTCATTTCCCGGGGCCAACCCTCACTTGCAGCCCAGCCCGGCGAACTCCGGATGTGGTCCATGCTCGAGGTCCATGCCGCGAAGTCGCGCTCGTTGTGCTCCGGACCGAGTGGCTCGAGGCGAAGCTCCCCAACCGCCAACACTCGCGGGGGCTCAAAGCCAGGGGGCACAAATGCAGACTCGGACACGCGACCTTCTCTCCCGCCGCCGATCGTCTGACCCGGCGACACGGAACGACTGTAGGCGAACGGCCACTTGTCAGAGGCCGGTCTGGTCGGGCATGATTCGTTCGGAAGTTTGAACCGCCGTTCAATCTTTGGAGTTGGGAGCCTTCGGCATGGGCCGGGGGCGCGAGAGGAGGACCGCTTTGAGTCAGACGCCTGCCACCGAAGCATCGTCCACGCTGTACTTCGGACCCTGGTACCGGAAGTCGCCGTTCTTCGAGTCGACCCTGCGAGAGCCGGGCTGCTCCGCCTACGACATCTACAACCACATGTACCTGCCCGGGTACTACGACGACCCGGTCAAGGAGTACTGGGCGCTGCTGAACGACGTCACGATCTGGGACGTCGGCGTCGAGCGCGTGGTCGAGATCAGCGGCCCGGACGGCTTCGAGCTGACCAACATGATCACCTGCCGCGACCTGACCACGTGCGCGGTCGGCCAGGGCAAGTACGTCCTGATCACCGCCCCCGACGGCGGCATCGTCAACGACCCGGTGCTGCTGCGCCGTGACGAGAACACGTTCTGGCTCTGCCTCGCCGACGGCGACACGCACCTGTACGCGCTCGGCCTGGCCGAGGGCAAGGGCCTGAACGCGACCGTCACACTGCCCGAGGTCTATCCCGCTGCAGGTGCAGGGCCCGAAGTCGAAGGACGTCATGACGAAGCTCGTCGGCCCCGAGATCCTGGACGTGAAGTACTACTGGACGCTCGACGCCGACATCAACGGCATCCCCGTGGTCATCAGCCGCACCGGCTGGACCGGCGAGGTCGGCTACGAGGTCTACCTCACCGATCCGACGCGCGGCGCCGACCTGTGGAACACGATCATCGAGGCCGGGCGCGAGCACAACATCCGGCCCGATCGCTCCGTGCGAGGCGCGGCGCATCGAGGCCGGCATCTTCAACTACAACAGCGACATCACGCTGGCGAACAACCCGTTCGAGGTCATGGGCCTGGAGCGGCTGGTCGAGCAGCAGGAGGCCGACTACGTCGGCAAGGCAGCGCTCGAGCGCATCCGGACCGAGGGCGTCTCACGGAAGCTCGTCGGCATCGAGGTGCCGGGCGACCCGCTGTCGTTCGAGATCTCCGAGTTCCGCCCGGCGCTGCACAAGGGCGAGGAGGTCGGGCACGTCACCGACCTGATCTGGTCGCCGCGCCTGGAGAAGAACATCGGGTACGTGTGGGTGCCGATCGAGCTGGCCGGCCCGGGGAACGAGATCGAGATCCTCTGGCAGGGCGGCGAGAAGACCGCCGGCACGACGGCCGACATCCCGTTCCTGGACCCGAAGAAGGCGGTTCCCGCCGCGTAGCGCGGCGTTACGAAGGAAGCGTGACCGGGTCCGGGGCCGAGCGGCTCCGGACCCACCACGCCGCCCACCCCCCCACCGCCGCGATTGCCAGCGGCCACAGCGGGTCCAGACCGTGCAGCGGCAGCCCGACGACGTCCCAGGCCAGGGTGACCAGGATGATCGTCGCCAGCGCGAGCCCCGGCGCCAGCCCGACGACCGTCACCGGATCGCGCGGCAGCAGCGCGAAGCGCCCAACCGAGCCCACACACGTAGAGCAGCAGCACGACCAGCCCGCCGGTGAGCAGGATGCTTCCAGGCCGAGGTGTTCGCCGTCGGCCTCGCGCCCGTCGGGGCGGTCGCGGTCGACGGCGCGTGGACGACGACGACCCCGGCGGCGACATGCCGGGCGCCCGGCAACGTGCTCGCCGCCGGGTACGAATCCTTGTTGTAGCGCTGGATCACGACCACGATCGGTGACCCGGCCCCTGCGGCCACGTCGGCCGGCGGCGCGACCGCCTGACGCGCGACCCGCGCCTCCTGGGCCGGGAGGGACGCCTGGACGACGTTCCACCACCGCCCGATCGTGTCGTCCGAGACGCCGGCGCTCTGGCCGAGCGTGACGACGAAGGCACTGCCGGGCGCGTTCGCCTGCAGGTACCGTCCGGCGGCGGCCAGCTGCGCCACCGCCTCGGGCTCCATCCACGGGTGCCACGGCCGCGTGCGATCCCATGAGGCGAACCCGAACCCTGCGACGGCGACGACCGCGATGGTGGCGGCCGTCAGGCCGGCGACGGTTGCCCCGACACGGGGCCGGATTCGGTCCGCCGCCCATCGGGCCAGCCACCAGACCAGCACGCCCGTCAGGATCGGCGCCACGAAGAAGTAGGACGTCAGACGGCCGCCCGCGACCGGCGCGCCGGCCCACTGCGCCAGCCCGGCGACGACCGTCATGACCGTCCACGACACCATCACACAGAGGAACAGCGTCCGCGCGGCGCGGGCGGGCTTCGACACCGGCTCCCTGGCCGCGACCAGGCCGCCGGCGAGCGCGAGCGGGAACGCCCAGTAGCGCACCGTGTCGTGCAGCCGTTCGATGAACCGCTGCTTCAGCAGCGCGCGCGTCGCGGGGTCTGCGATGCCGGCGCCGACGCCGCCGACCGATGGGATCCCCAGGAAGGTCAGGCCGGTGATCACCCCCGATGCGAGCACCGCGATGCCCAGGCGCCACAGCGGCGCCCGCACGGCGTCGAAGCCGACGTCGGCGCGCGCCGCCACGATCGCGAACAGCACGAGCCCGCCGACCAGGATCGCGGCGCCGAACACGAAGAACGGCCACTCGGCGACGCCGGCGGCGGCCAGCAGCAGCCCTGCGGCCACCGCCCCCCTGCCGCCGCGCACCAGGGCCACCGCGGCCGCGAGGCCGCACATCACCAGCGCGACGTTCAGCGCGTTGTCCAGGTGGCCCTGCATGATCCCGATGTCGACGAACGCGGCCCAGGCCAGGATGCCGATCACCGGCACCCACCTGGCCTCGATCTCCAGCGACGAACGGACCATGACGGCGGCCCCCAGCCCGACCACCCCGGCCAGGACCGCCGGGACGACCGCCACCAGCGTCAGCGCGTTCTGGTGCGTCGCCTGCATCAGCACCGCGAGCAGCAGCGGCGAGCCCGACCGCACCGTTCCCAGCCGCGCCAGCCCGTCGACGCCGACCGCGTTCGCTCGCCAGACGTAGAACGGCGAGTCCCAGCCGATCGGATAGTCAAAACCGCGTCGGACGTAGGACACGAGGAACAGCACCCCGAGCGCCGCCAGCGTCCCCAGGCACGCCGCCAGGGCCGCCCCCCAGCGCCTCCGGGCCCGTTGCGTCAGTAGACGATCCGCAGCGTGAGGTCGTGCGTCAGGGTCGTCCGCATCGAGAGCGACGCCCCGTGGATGTCGAGACCCGGACTGGCCCACTGGACGTGCGACCCTTCTGGGAGGTTGATCGTGATGTTCATGACGGCCGCCTTGTACAACGGCTGGTGCGTGATGCGCAGCTCGTACACGTGCTGCCCGTTCTTGGTCTGGACGACGCCGGGCGTCGTGTACGCGAACTCGACCGACTTGGGATGTCCCGGCCACGGGGTGACGGTTTGTGTCAGGACGCGGAAGTCCCCTTCGGTGTGCTGCGCGAACCCGTATGGATGGATGTAGCCCAGGTAGTTCGGCGGATCGAGGAAGCTCATGTCGAAGCCGCCCGAGGGCGACACGCGATCCACGCGCGCAGCCCGTGGGACGTACAGGTTGAACATCGCGGCGTTCACCCCGTACGGCTTCACGTGGGGAACGACGCGTCCCGGTTCACCCGGCGGGATCTCGTCGCTCACGTGCACCGCATAGTCCGAGCTGACTGCCCCCGACGCCTGCACGTCCGCGCGGTACGTCACGGTCTGCTGCGTCCAGAAGTCCTGCTTGCCGCGGATGCGCTTCTCGTACGCCATCCCCAGGAAGTCGCCGTCGCCGGCGTGCAGCCCGCCGTCCCAGCCGAGCTTCGTGACCAGGTCTTGCTGGGTCGGGTCGGCCATCCAGATCTGCACGTGGCGGCCGCTCACCGAGTCGGCCAGTCCGCCGGCCATCGCGACGAAGTTCTTGGGCTTCTCCAACAGCGAGAACGCGCCCTTGATCAGCTGGTGCGGCAGCGCGATCTGCGCCGCGCGATCCAGGACGTACTGGTCATGCTCGGTCACGTCCACCAGGTTGCGGGCCGTCACCGGCGCCGGGTAGCTGGGCACGTCGATCGCGCCCTGGCCGCGCAGCGCCCCCGCGATGGCGAACGGGTCGATGGCGATGGCGCCGTCGATGTGCATGCCGGTGCGCTTCTCGACCATCGCCGCCCACGAGGCTCCCACCTGGGGGAAGTCCGGCGTGTAGTTCGCCCCGTTGTTGATGCGGGGCGCGAGCTTGATCTCGTCGAGATACCACGCGACGCCCGGCGGGAAGTCGACCGGGATGCCGCCCTCCTTGATGTCGATCTCGTTGATGCCGCCGCCGCGGACCAGCTGCAGCTTGCCGTCGGTGAACCGCACGATCGCGTAGCCGAGGACGGCGCCGCCCGTCCCCCGCTGGTCTGCATTGTTCTGCACCGCAACGAAATACGTCTTGGTCCCGTCGGCGCCCAGGAACGAGGGCAGCAGCTTGGCGCCGAGCTCTCCGCGCTTCAGCACGGCGATCGCGGCCGTCGTGTCGCGCTCGGCGCGCGCCTTGAGCTTGGCCACCTTGCCGAACAGCGGGACCGACGGGATGGTGCGGACCGCGGCCCGAAGCGTCACCAGGTCGCGGCTCAGCTGCTCGAGGCGCGGCGGCAGCCCTTGCAACAGGCCGACGTCGATCGCGCCCTTGTGATACACGGCGATTCCGCCGCCCTTCGAGGCGCCCGGCCCCAGCAGATCCGTCGCGAGATCCCCCAGGTCCGTCGCGACGCGCGCCTCTGCGCGCGCCGCGGGCGCCGCCTCGTGCAGCGCGTGGATGGGACCGCTCAGCCCGGGTACCAGGCCTGCCAGCCGGACCGTCGGGGGCGGATGCTCCATGCGGTCGGCCGCCGAGTCCGCCTTCCGCGCCGCGTCGTAGAACGACCCGGCGGAGGGCAGGTGGCCGTCGGCCACACCCGACTTGGCCTGCTGGAGGATCGCCATCGACCCCTTGAGGTCGCTGTAGACGCGCCACGTCTGCCACGACGCGACGGCCAGCAAGACGAGACACACGAAGACGAGGGCCGCGAGGACGCTCAGAACGAGCGTGCGAACCGGATGACGGGTCCGAGCTCGCCGGTAGCGCTCGGCGAGACGGGGGCGCCGGCGGCGGCCGGCCCTGCCTGGCGTGACGGAGGGCGCTTCCTCACCGCCGGTGGACGGCACGGAAACGGGTTCCTCGAAGCGTACGGAAGTGGGGGGACCGTGTTGCGGCCCGCGAGGGGTCGTCACGGGGTTCGAGTATACCGGCGGCCTCCTGCCCTCTCGACAGGCGGCGTCGTCAGGGCGATTTCTCCATCTTCAGGCCTGGTCGGGTCAGTCCTCGCCCCAGAACAGCTCCCGGATCGTCTGGTCGTCCGCGGAGGTCGACCCCTGCTCGCCCCCGGCCAGGACGGGATCCAGCTGACGGGCCGGAGCCGATTCGGGGAGCACCATCGGCGCCTCGGCGACCGCCGGGGCGACCGTGACCGGCGCGGCCGGCTCCGCGGGGGCGCCACGCGCCTCGACGGCACGCCGCACGTCCTGCCGAACGGCCTCGGCGTGGCCCTGGATCAGGGCCGCCAGGTTCTTCAGGAACTCGCGCTCGCGAGCGATGTACTCGCCGCCGATCTCGGCCGCCGCCGCGGGCGGTGGAGCGGACAGCGGCGCCGCGGCCTGCGCCGGGGCGGCCACCTGCTCGCGAAGGCGCTGGTTCTCGGCGTGCACGCGCGCCAGCTCCTCGGTCACCCGGTCGAGGAACTCGTCCACCTCGCGCTCGTTGTAGCCGCGGAGGCCCGGCTGGCTGCGGAAGACCTTCTCCTGGATCTCCAGCGGCGTCACCCGCTCCTGTGGCGCCTGCTCGGATTCGCTCATCTCGGTTCCATCCTTCTTCTTCCGCATGGCCGGTTCCTTCCCCTGTGGTGCCTCGTTCGATCGTTCTTCTTACCCGTTCCCGCGCACAATCACAATCCGCCCTGTGGCCAAGCTACGCCAGCGACGACCGGATCACCTGGATCACGATGAAGACGAGGATCGGCGAGAGGTCCAGCGCCATCATCCCCAGGCGGACCGGCGGGATCAGCCTGCGAACCGGCTT
>CAVOSS010000011.1:0-241390 GCA_963698955.1 uncultured Actinomycetota bacterium
ACCTCCCTCGTTCCCCGGATCGCTGCTCAAGGGATTTCGCGTCAAATGCGCCAACGTCCTTGAACTAATCAGACTCGTATTAACCGCACCCCAAGCACACCGGCACGCCGCATTCCACCATTCATCGGAATGAGCAAGACTCGGATGCATGCGTTTCGTTCTCACGCTTATCGCAGCAGTCGCTGTGGCATGCGTCGTTGCCCGAGGCGCGAGCGCCGCGCCCGTGCCGATCACCAACTCGGATCTACGTGTGGCTTATTTCGGCGCTCCGCTAATCACGAGCCAACAAGCCAAAGCTGTTCCCCTTGGGATCACGCGGCGAGAGCTTTTCAAACGGCTCCACGGGCGCTCGGGGAATGCTTTGGGAAGCCACTCGTACTTTCGCACGTGGAAAATCTGCATCGTGTATCCCGTCAAGGGAACCGGCGTCAAGTACACCGATGGTTTCGTATCAGCGGACGAGTGGGAATTCTGCTTCGGGTTCGACGGTCGGCTGAAGCGAAGGTTCTTCACGGGCGCTCACCACATCTGAAAGATCAGGCATCGTCGTGCGGCAGGTAGGCCAGCTTTCTTCGAGGCGGTCTGCGGCCTCACGAGCTCGAGGGTGTTGTTCCGGGACTCTCTAAACTGATTGCCATGCCACCCCATCCTGACAAGGTAGAGACGCACTGCGGGCTAGTGCTGCGGCCTGGTTTACGGCGAATCACGGGGCCTGAAGACGAACCTTTCGTGGACAGACCTCGGCGCCTCCGACGCATCTTGACGAGGCTCGCCTCGGCCTTTCGTCATTGACACACCGTTCATACGGTCATGCCTCCGGCACCGCTTGATCCCCTCCGGTCCATTGAACCGCTGGATGTAAATCTCTGTTGTAGCGGTCTTACGGTGTCCCATCGCGTCGGCGATCGTCCGGGCGGTTAGACCCTTAGCCGCGTCTGTTTCCAGGCAGTAAATCCCTTGCCGACCACCCGGAGACACCTGCCTTCCCAAAGGCCGGCAGGACTAATTGCTGGGTCGATCCGACCCTTTGCCTGATGATCCGATCGGACAAACCGAGAACGCTTAGGTGGAGCCGGTGGGTGGCTGTCGCGAAAGGGCTACCCATGTGGTTCCCCCACGACTGGGACGCCTTTCGGCTGCGGCTCCAAGGCGTCCCAGTCGATCCTGCATTCCGCAATGCGCTAGCGCGGGGGCGGGGGACGAACATCTCGGGGCCGAGCGCTTGAGCCCCGCGACTTGCCGGCCCGCGGCGACCGTAGTACACGACGCCTACCGCGCCTCGGGTGAAGTTTGAAAGAAGGGGCCGCCGGGGGATCAAGAGAGAGGAGATGCCGGTGTTGACGTGGATCGCGATCGGCGTGGGAGGATCTTTCGTCCTGGCGACGGCGGTGGCTCTTGGCGTCGCGCAGACACTTGGGTTGATCGCACGCGACGTGTCAGCCACGCTCTATGCCGGGGACGATTGGGCGGAGGTGCCAGTCAGCCGTGAGGCTGGGCACCAGACGAAGGCCGGGTTCGAGAGGGGCGTCGCAGCCTAGGTCCACGCAAGAGGCGGGAGCCTCGACGTGACACGGAGACCCGCAAAGCATGTTGTGTAGCCATGGGCGGTGACGGGATCGAACCGCCGACCTCCTGCTTGTAAGGCGGGCGCCTTTGTAGACGCTACGGGACGAAGCGGGACTCTTGAGTCATTCTCAACGAAGCGAGGAGGCCCGTAGTCCCCGGACCTCGCCGAGGCTACTTACCAATTACTCACCAAATCACCCGGGGGAGGAGCAGTCAGGTGGCTCCGGTTAGGCTCGGTTGTGCTATTCGCGCGCGTGAACAATCCCTCTGCTGCCCAACTCGACTGGTTGATGCTGGCGTGTGCGCGCGAAACCTAATAGGCCCGCAAACTGGCGAATCGCCAGCGTAGGAGTCATTGGGGCCGACCGCGCTCGGTTTAGGAAACCACTCCTCTGCCCACTGAGCTACGGGGGCTCGGCGGGAGCCCAGCAGCAGGCAGCCGAAATCTTGGCCGTCTCGATTCGCGAAAACGTACGGCTTGCGGCGGTTACGGACACACGTTGTGGTACTTCCGGTGACCGAGGAACTCGGTCCATTCACCAGGCGTGAGGTTGCGATGGGCGATGCTGCAGGCTTTGGCTGCCCAGGCGGCGGGATCGACGCTCCACACGATGCCCGTGCCTGATCCGAAGACGCCGAGCACGTGTTTTCCGTCCGGGAAGAACTGAACGGATCCGCCGGTGTTCGAAGCCGGCAGCCCCGCTCCGATCAGCTTGCGCGTAGCGACGTCCCAGAGGCGAAGCTTTCCATCGTCGCTCAGAGTCACGAGCGTGCTCCCTCCGGGTGCGAACTCGAGAGAATTTACGCCTCCGTTGTGGCCCGTAAGCGGTTGCCCGACGGGTCGCGCAGCCCATGCGCCCTGGAAGCGATGCGTTGGGTCGAGTTTCCAGAACACGACCCTGCCGGAAAGTTCGCCGACGGCGACGAGCTTTCCGTCCCTCGGCGAAAACCGAACGGCAAACGAGAAGCCGGCGCCTGAGAGGCTGGACACGATGCTCTGGCGGGCGACGTCCCAGATGAACGCGCTCGTCGTGCCCAGGGTTGCCGTCGCGAGCAACTTTCCGTCCGGGCTGAAGTCGAGATCGGTAATGCTCCAGTAGCCGACAAGCTTGCCCGTCTGACTGCCCGTCCGGACGTCGTACAGAGCGACGATGCTGTCGGAGCGCCCGATCGCCACAGTGAGGCCGTTTGGGCTGAACGACACCGCTGACGCACCATGATCTCCGACCGGGAGGACCCTAATGGTCTTCCGCGTCGCCGTGTCCCAGATCACTGCGCCGCGAAGGCCTACTGCCGCGATGAGCTTACCGTCAGGACTGAAGGCGATATCCCTGACGTAGCCGACCGGGCCGCGCAGCGCGGGCCCGGTCGGCGTGCGAGTCACCGTGTTCCAGAGGCTGACGCGATCCGGACGAGGCGAGACGGCGTAAATCGAGCCGTTCGGATCGACGGCCGATCCGGTCGCGGCGCTGTCGGCTTGCGAGATGTAACGGAAGGTTTCCCCGAGCCGGCGTGCGCCTCCGAGGTCCCAGACGATCACGCTCCCGTCGTAGCCCGCCGTGTACAGCGTTCGTCCGTCAGGACTGAACACTGCCTCCTGCGCCGGAGCTGAGTGTCCCTTAAGCGTCTCGCGCAGCGCACGCGTGGGAACGTTCCAGACGGAGACGGTGCCGTCCTCGTCTGCGCTCGCGAGCGTGTGGCCGTCGCGGCTGAAAGTGACTGCGTTGATCCGGCCGCTCGCCCGCCCGGACAGGACCGTTGTTCTGCCGGTGTGCAGTTCGAGGAGGACGACCCTCCCGTCCGTCTGACCAAACGCGGCTTCGTCCGACGCCGCCGAAACGGCGGGAACCCCACCCACCTCAAACGCTCGAGCCAGCCGCAGAGTGCGAGCGTTGTAGAGCGATGACCTCCCGTTGCCGGCGGCGACGAGCAGGAACCGGCCGTCCTGTGTATACCCGCCGAGCCGCCCGCCCAGAATGGGGCGTGTTCGCGCTATGACGTGCCCGGTCCGTACCCGGCGGAGGACGATCACCTCGGATGGCGGGCTGGTGTGGCCGCCCGACCCGCCGGTCGCAAACGTGCGGCCGTCGGGCGCGAACACGACTTCGGCCGCAATGCCGCCGAAGCTCGTGCTCTTGCCGACTCTCGACGCATGCGTGCGCAGCCCGATGAGATCCACGGTGGCGGACTGATCGACGCCCCCTCCCGTCGTGCTGCCGACGGCCAGCGTCCTCCCGTCGGGGCTGAAGTCGAGCGCGTGGAGCGACCCGGGTATTCCAACAAAGAAGGCGATGTCGCTGTTTCCCGGTAGCGCAGTGCCGCTTGGGCGCAGCGTGCGCGTGTCGAAGAAGGCGACATTGCCGTCGTCGCCTCGCACCGCGAGCGTACGGCCGTCGGGGCTCAGCGCCTCGTCGAGAATGCGGTTGCTCCCTTGGTGCAGAATGCCGATCGCGTTCGGGATACGAAGCAGCGCGGCAAGGAGGTTGCTGCGGGTCGCTTCTGAGTTGTCCAGTTTCAGGCCCTCTCGGGCGAGGAGCAGCGACCGGTCGAGGCTGGGATCGATCAATGCTTGCGCCCCGAGGCGCTGCGCCACGCATCATCGGGCGCGCCTATTCGGGCATGGCGGTCGTCTACGACGACCTCAAGGACGAGAAGAACAAGGCCCTGGCCTACGAGGAGGCGCTGAAGCGGGTCGACAAGATGACCGAGCGCGAGAAGTACCGCACGCTCGGCACGTACTACCTGCTGGTGGCCCGCAACTACGAGAAGGCGATCGAGAACTACGAGGCGCTGCTCAAGGGCTACCCCGCCGACAGCGCCGGCCACGGCAACCTGGGCATGGCCTACATGCTCACCGGCAGCCCCGAGCGGGCGGTGGCGGAGGCCCGCGCGGTGCTGAAGATCTACCCGCGCAACCAGCGTCAGCGCCGCAACCTCGCGCTCTACCTGATGTACTCCGGACAGTTCGACGAGGCCATCAAGCAGGGCACCGACATCGTCCAGGAGACGCCGAACTACGCGATCGGCTACCTGCCGGTGGCGTTGTCGAAGCTGGCGCTCGGCGACGTCGCCGGCGCCGACGCCACCTACGCGCAGATGGCCGAGCAGGGCGAGGTCGGCGCCAGCCTGGCGCGACTCGGCCGCGTCGACCTGGCGATGTACCAGGGCCGCTTCAAGGACGCCGACCACATCGTCACGGCGTCGCTCGACACCGACCTCGAGGCGCGCAACACCCCGGCGCTGGCCCAGGACTACGTGGCCGCCGCCCAGATCGCGCTGGCACTCGGGCAGAAGGCGCGGGCGGCCGCGGCCGCCGGCAAGGCCGTGCAACTGAACACCCACGAGGGCGTGCTGCTGCCCGCCGCACTGGTCCTCGTCGATGTCGGCAAGTACGACCAGGCGCGGGCGATCGCCCGGCAGCTCGAGAACATGCTGCAGGTGCAGACCACCGCCTATGCCCGGCTGATCACCGCCGAGATCGCGCTGCACGAGGACCGCCTCGCCGATGCCATCGAGGCGCTGCGCGACAGCATCAAGCGGCGCGACACCTGGTTCGCCCGGTTCATGCTCGGCCGCACCTACGCGGAGCGGGAGCGGTTCGCGGAGGGCATGGCGGAACTCGACCTCGCCGTCGATCGCCAGGGCCAGGTGACCGACGTCTTCATGTTCGACACGCCGACGCTGCGCTACTTCCCCGAGGCGCTCTACTGGCGGGCCCGCGCGCAGCAGGCGATGGGCGTGCCCGAGGCGCAGCAAAGCTACCAGCGCTTCCTGGCGCTGCGCGAGCAGGCCAGCCCTCCTGACCCGCTGGCCGCGGACGCTCGGAAGCGGCTGGCCGCACTGGGACGGTAGGCGAGGCCGTAGGCGACGGGCCGCACCCTGGGCGCGGCCGTCCTGGCATCGGCGGGACGTGCCCGTTACGGCAGCCGGATCTTCAGCGGCCCCATCGCCTTCTGGGTCGCGAAGGTGTTGCCCGAGCCCGGGATCTCGATGAACAGCAGGAAGTAGCCGTTCAGGGAGGCACCGGTCGCGGTGTTGGTGCGCTGCCAGTTGTACTGCCAGGTGCCCGGCGGACGCGTGCTGCTGCACAGGCCGCCGGTCTGGTTGAAGGCGCAGTACTGGAAGTCGCTGTTGCCGGTGGCGACGTCGCCGGGGTTCGCCGACTGGATCGGCGCCGGCCAGTTGGCGTTGGTCGACTGGGTCGGGGCCACGCAGCCGCTGCCGTTGGCCGCGCACACCTGCCACTGCGCGTTCGAGCGGTAGAAGCGCAGGGTCGGCTTGACGCCGCCGGTGTCCTGCGCCACGCCGCCGATGGTGAAGCGCCAGGCCAGCGGGACCGCGCCGGCGGCCGTCCGCACGCAGTTGGCCCCGCTCGCCGCGTCGACGGTGCACGGCGACAGCAGCGTCAGCGTGAGGTCGAACAGCGCCGGCTGCACGGTGATGGCGGCCGCCGGGCTGACGTTGTTGTCCTCGCGCAGTTCGGTGACCTGCCGCAGGTCGTCGGCGAAGACGAACAGGTAGCGGGTGCCGACGGCAGTCGTCTTCGGGATGGTGATCGTGCGCGCCGGTACCGTCTCGCTGGCACCGCCCGCCAGGGTGCCGGCTCGGCGTGTAGCTGCCGACCAGGACGTCGACGGCGGTGTCGAGCGTCGCGTCGCTGGAGAGGTAGATGCCGTAGCGCCGTGCGCCGGCCGGCGACGACCCCAGGTTCGAGAAGGCGTAGCCGCCGGCCGGGAACGACAGCGTCTCCCCCGCCGCCACCGTCGCCGGCGAGGCGACCGGCACGGTCAGCGGCGCCGCCAGGTCGGTCCCGTTGCGGACGGTGATCTGCGTCGCCGAGCGTGATGTTGTTCTGCTCGTTCAGCTCCGAGACCTCGCGACGGTCGTCGGCGTAGAGGAACAGGTAGTAGGTGCCGGGCGCCCGCGTCGAGGGCACCGTCACCTGCACCGGCGGCACCACGTCGCTGGCGCCGGCCGCGAGCTGGACGCCGTCGGCCGGCGTCCACGTCGTGAGCAGGGGATCCTTCGTGGTGTCGACGAGGCCGGTCGCGCTCACCAGGTCGAGCGTCGCGTCGCTCGACAGGTAGATGCCGTAGCGGCGCGGCCCGGCCGGCAGGTTGCCCGCGTTGACCACCGGGTAGTCGGCGGCCGGGAAGGCGAACGGCTGGCCGGCGGTGACCGTCGAGGCTGACGCCGCCGGGGCGCCACCGACGCGCAGGTCGGACCCCTGCAGCACCTTCGCGCAGTTGGTGCCGCACCAGTAATCGGCGACGGTCAGGCTGGCCGGCGCGAGCGTCGGGTCGTACAACTTGCGGCCGGCCGCGAGGATCTGGCTGAGCGGCCGCTTCGGCGCGGCGAGCAGCTTGATCACCGTGAATTCCGGCTCCGGCGGACGGGCGTCGACGCACTCGCCGATGCGGAAGCCGTTCGTGGTGTCGCAGGTCGCCGCCGGCGCGGCGGGCGCCGCGGCCTGGCGGTTGCCCGACGGGCTGACCGTCGCCGTCGCCGACGGCTTGGGCGTGAACACCGAGTTGTTGAGGATGCGGGCGCCGGGGGTGTCGGCCGGGAAACCGTTTTCCGCCGAGATGTTCTCGGCACTGATGTTCTCGGCCGAGATGTTCTCCGCCGAGATGTTCTGCGGGCCGGTGTTGGCCACGACGGTGGCCTGGTACTGCCGCGTCACCTTGCCGGTGCTGTCGACGCACGCGCCGATCGACGACAGCCGGTAGATGACCAGCCGGAAGTCGTAGTCGACCGAGAACGACTTGTCGATCTGCGGCAGGCGACGTAGGACTTGTTGGCGTCGCCGGTCGCCTGCACCAGCCAGGTGGTCTCCTGGATGCCCATGTTCTCCGCCGAGATGTTCTCGGCCGAGATGTTCTCCGCGCTGATGTTCTCGGCGGAGATGTTTTCCGCCGAGATGTTCTCGGCGCTGATGTTCTCGGCCGAGATGTTCTCCGCCGAGATGTTGATCGGCGGGCTGACCACCAGCCCCGAAGGCGCCAGCGTGACCCCGCCAGCTGGCGCGGACAGCCGCAGGGTCAGCCGCGTGGTGATGGTGCCGTCGCTGACGAGCACGTCGGTGGAGGCCTGGCCGGCGGGCAGGTAGACCTCGCGCGACACGCTCGAGTGGGCGTTGACGGTGACCGCGCCGGCCTGCGTCAGGTTGGTCGCGGGATCGCCGCGCTGAGGATTTCGTCCCGGTCGAACGACGCGCGCGAGGGCGCGGCGATGCGGAACGACACCAGCTTCGTCGACGCCGCGTTGTTCGCTCGCCATCACCACGAAGCGGGCCGCCTGACCGATCGCGGGCGGCGGCTGCACCGTGGTCGGCGCGCTGACGACGAGCCCGAGGCTGACCCTGGCGAGGATGGTATCGGTGTTGCGCGAGCCGCCCACGGCGCACGCCGGCAGGCCGTGGCTGCCCGGCTGCCACAGCGCGTAGTCGAGCAGTTGCTGGGGCACCGCCGAGGCCGGCGGGATCAGGTTGCGGTTGTCGGCCGAGGCCGAGAGGAAGCCGACCCACGGCACGTCGGCGGCCGTCGACGCCGCCCGCGGCGCACTGGTGCCGGCCGCGTACGGCGCGCTGGGGATCAGCGCGTTGTAGTCGCCGACGAACGCGGTGGTGCCGCCGCCCGACTGCGGCCGGGCGTAGAAATTGAGGCGTCGGGATGCAGCCGCTGTCGACGCCGAGGCCGGGCGGCTCGGTCCCGGCGACGCCGGTGCACACGCGCTCGACTGTCGTTCACCCGCTCGACGTCGTTGATGTCTTCGTCGCGCAGCGTGCCGTCGGCCGCGACGACCTTCTTCACGCCGTTGGCGTCGGTCGCGAGGATCGTCTCGGGGCGGTAGGGATAGCGCGAGATCTGGAAGCTGCGCGTCACCTGGCCGGTGGCGTCGAGGAGCGCCCCGCGCAGGTCCATCAGGCGGGTGTAGCCGCTGATGCGGCCGGTCGTCGTCGTGACCCCCGCCTGGCGCGACTCCCAGTAGGTGACCATGCACTGACCGCCGCCGCAGGCGACGGCCGGCATCAGTTGCGGATGGGCGCTGACGTCGCCCTGAGTGCGGCCGGCCCAGAAGAAGTAGCCGAGCCCGTCGGGCTCGACCTGGCGAGGAGCGATGTCGATCGCCCGGCGGCCACCCGCCGTCGGCAGCCACGTGCTGCCGCCGTCCTTCGAGTACTTGAGCACCACCCGTGGGGTGCCGCCGGAGCGCACAGGGCGCGAGCGGCACGCCGGTCGCGGCGTTCACGCACTCCTGCCAGACGACGAACATCGTGCCGTCGGGAGCCAGTGCGCCGGCCGGGAACGCATTCGAGCGTGGCGTGAGATTGTCCGCCGAGCGCGCCGGGTTCAGGGGATCGAGCTTGACACTCCCCTGGTCGTAGACGGCCAGCGTCGGATACGCGGACTCGAGGATCGAGACCGGCTTGGACCAGCTGAAATTGCTGCCCTCGAGCGTGGCGTAGATCGTCGGGCTGTCGCCGAAGCTGCGGAAGAGCGCGGCGACGCTTGCCGCCGGGGCGCGGGATCAGCACCGTGCCGGTGTTCTCCTGCGTGCTGGCGCTGATCTTCGCGGTGGTGAAGGTCGCGGCCGCGGTCGGTCGACTTGGCGACGAACAGCTGGCTCTGGAACTTCCCGCCGCCGGGGTTGCCGTTGAACAGCGTGTACGACACGTAGAGCGCGTAGCCGCCGGTCGCCGTCACGTCCGGCACGATGATCGAGTGCGGCTTGTCGTTGAGCGTGCCGAAGGTCGCGTTGTTGCCGGAGGCGAGCGTGGTGAAGCCCTCGAACACCAGGCTGTGGCGGGTCGCCGAGTCGGCGACCTCGTCGTCGCGGAAGCGCGCGACCGAGAGGTAGTTGACGTCGCCGCGCTTGAACGCCAGGAAGGTGACGAAGAACAGGTTGTCGGGCGCCGCCACGGCCACCGGGTCGGTGGCGCCGGTCGCGCGCAAGTAGAACGGCGCCGTCGACGCCGCCGGGCTCGTGTCCCACGGCGCGCCGGGCATGAAGAACGGCGTGCCGGTGGCGCCGCCGTTGGTCGACCAGATCAGGCGAATCCAGGCCTCGCCCGTCGATCCACCGGGGCTCTGCGCCGCCGACTTCGGCTCGCGCCGCTCGGCCTCCTCTCTCCTCCGCCTCGCGACCGCCGCCGTGCTCACGGTCGCCGAAGAAGACCCGCGCCAGGGCGTCCTTCAGCCAGCGGAATGCGCGCGACGCCACGGTCGATCCGACACCCTGGTCGCTCGACACCTCGACGGCCGAGTAGTCGATCACCGCCGTCAGCAGGTGCTCCGGGTTGCGCGCCGACACCGCGATGCTCGGCTCGACCTGGCGCTGCAGGAAGATATCGCCGTAGCGCCAGGCATCGGCCCACGCCGGATTACTCCGCGCAGTTCGGATCTGCCGTCAGGTCGCAGGGCGTCCAGACGGGCATGACGTTGACCGATTCGCCCACCTGCTGGGCAATGGTCGGGACGTGCAGGACGAGGGCGAGCAGGCAGGCAGCGGCTAGCGCACGGCGCATGGGGGGTCTCCAGCAGCCGGTTGGGCCGAAAAGAACGGATGAGCCTGTACCGGGACGCCAGCTAGTAGACCACCAATGCGTGGGCAACTTGCACACAAATGTCCGAGCTGATCCACCAATTCGTCGGAGTCAGCGACCGGCCGGCGCGGCGCGCCGGTAACCGGGCGTTCCCAGCCACGTCTACCTGGTAGAAGGAGTCATCCAGCATGTCCATCCGTCCGGTTGAGCGCGTCAGTGAATCCACCCCGACCACCGAGGGCGCCGGCGTGCGGCTGCGCCGTGCATTCGGCTTCGACGGCGACAACGCCTTCGATCCGTTCCTGCTGCTCGACGACTTCCGCAACGAGCGCGCGGAGGACTACGCGGCCGGGTTCCCGTGGCATCCGCATCGCGGCATCGAGACGATCACCTACGTGCTCGCCGGCAGCGTCGCGCATGCCGACAGCATCGGCAACAGCGGCACGATCGGCGCCGGCGACGTGCAGTGGATGACCGCCGGCCGCGGCATCCTCCACCAGGAGATGCCGCACGGCGAGCCCGGCGGCCGCATGCACGGCTTCCAGCTGTGGGCCAACCTGCCGTCGTCGCTGAAGATGACCACCCCGCGCTACCAGGAGGTGGCCGCACGCGACGTCCCCGAGGTCACCGACGACGACGGCACCCGGGTGCGCATCGTCTGCGGCGAGTTCTGGGGCAAGCGCGGCCCCGTCGAAGGCGTCTCCGCCGATCCCGCAGTACGTCGACGTGTGGGTGCCGCCGGGACGACGGCGGACGCTGCCGGTGGCCGACGGTCGCCGGGCGTTCGCCTACGTGTTCGAAGGTGACGGCCGCTTCCGCGACGCCTCGGCCCGCCCGGCCCGGTGGCGGTCGAGGCCGTCGACGGCGGCATCGCCGTACGACGACGTGCGCGACCACTCGCTGGTCCGCTTCGATGCCGGCGACGAAATCACGGTCGAGGCCGGCTCCGCACGGCCTGCGCTTCCTGCTCGTCTCGGGGCAGCCGCTGCAGGAGCCGGTGGCGTGGTACGGCCCGATTGTGATGAACACGAAGCAGGAACTGCAGCGCGCGTTCGCGGAGCTCCGCGACGGCACGTTCCTGAAGGGTTCGGACGAGCGCTGACAGGACGTCAGCGCTGGATTGGTGCGGAAGAGAGGACTCGAACCTCCACCCTCTTGCGAGGACCAGCTCCTGAGGCTGGCGCGTCTGCCAATTCCGCCACTTCCGCACTGAAAGCGTCGAACTCGACCGGCAGGAACCATTATTTGTATCGCACTTCGGCGGGCCTGTCCAGCACTCCGCGGCGGGCCCGCCGCAGTCGTCGTCGACCCGGCTACAATGCGCGCGTGCCCCGCCTCGACACGCTGCTGCAGTTCCTCGCGCAGCTCCCCCGCCATCGCCTCGGCACGTTCCCGACGCCGCTGGTGCGCCTCGATCGGCTGAGCGAGCAGCTCGATCTCGACCTGTGGATGAAGCGCGACGACTGCAGCGGCCTGGCGCTCGGCGGCAACAAGGCGCGCAAGCTCGAGTTCGTCCTCGCCGACGCGCGCGCCAAGGGCGCGACGACCCTGGTCACGGTCGGCCCGCTGACCTCGAACCACACGATGATGACCGCCACCGCCGCGCGCCGCGCCGGCTTCGCGATGCACTGCGTCGTCGCCGGTGCACCGCCGGACACCGCCGACCACTGGCGCGGCAACCTGCTGCTGCTCGATTACCTCGGCGTCGACCTGCACTTCGTCGACGTCGATATGACGCACCCGCAGCCGGGCGATCCCGAGCGCGTCGACGCACGGTGCCGCGAGGTGACGGCGCAGACGGCCGGCTACTTCATCCCCGCCGGCGGCACGATGCCGCAGGCCGAGCCCGGCTACATGAGTTGTGTGGCGGAGATCGCGCGGCAGCGGGGCGGCGACGTTCGACTTCGATCACGTCGTGCTCGCCTACGGCACGGGGTCGACGACGACCGGCGTGCTGCTCGGCCTGGCGGTCGCCGAGATCGCGGCGCAGGTGTGGCCGGTGGCGATTGTCGCGCGCCGGACGGTGGAGGAGATCTACAAGGCGCCGACGCCAACGCAGCTGGCGCATGGAATCGAGCGCCCACTTCGGCCTCGGCCTGACGGAGACCGACCTGCCACGTCACGAGATCGTCTACGGCTTCGCCGACGAGGGCTACGGCGTGCCCAACGCCGCGCAGCGACGAGGCCATGCGCCTGCTCGCCTCGCAGGAGGGCTACTTCCTCGACACCGTCTACACGGCGAAGGCCTTCGCCGGCCTGCTCGGACTGCGCCGCAGCGGGCGGCTGCCCGCCGGGGCACGCGTGGTCTTCGTGCACACCGGCGGGCTGTCGATGACGCCTGCAGCCGAGAAGCGCTTCCGCGGCTGAGCGCGGGCTACTCGCAGCGGTCGGCGACCACGCGCAGGCTGGCCACCGGGAGCGCGGCGTCGCTCGTCGCGCCCGACGCCGGCGTGATCTCCACCGACTTGCCGACGTGGGCCGCCAGGTCCACCTCGCTGCCCTTCGGCTCGAGACGATACGCCGCGCTATTGGCCACCGAATCCGCCGGATCGGCGGCGCTGGTCCCCGTGGTGCCGACGCTGCGCGGCTCGCCGGCCGCCGCCGTCGTGTCGTCACGCGAGATTGCCACGGTGAGCAGGTACTGGCCGGGCGCCGCCGCGCGCACCAGGCAGCCGGTGATCGCGCCGCTCGTGCGCTCCTGCAGCGAATGCGCGCGCGTCTCGTCCACGCGCGGCGCCTGCCCGGTCGCCTGTGCCGCGAGTCCCACCGCGCCCATCGCCACGAGTGCCGTCGTCGTCCAGACCTTCACGCTCCACCTCCCCGCGGCGCGGTGTGCGCCGCATGACCAAGGGGAGAGCAGGGGCGATGCCAGATTGGCGCAGCCCGTAAGTGCCGGCGCGCGAGTGACTTGCCGATTACCGCGGAGAGCGTGCGGGCCGACCCGTGCAGGTTCTGCAAGGCGGGCTGGAGTTCCGGCCCGGCGCTAGCCGCCGCCGAGGCCGTGCTGGCGCAGGATCTCGCGCACGCGGTCGATCGGGATCGCCTCGACGGTGCCGGCCGCGGCTGGTGACGGTGGTCGCCTGGAGCAGGGCGTTGTAGACGGCCTCCTCGGTCGCCTCGAGCGCGGCCTGGAAGAGGGGCGAGATGGCGTCGGTCGGGCAGGACCGTGCGGGCCGCGGCGTCGGCTCGCCGTGGCGGCTGCGCAGCTGGGGCGCGGTGGAGAAGGCGATCGCGTAGTCGCCGCTGCCGTTGCTGTACGACGAGCCGGTCCGGGCCAGGCCGAAGACGGCGCGCGCGGCCAGGCGCTCGAGGTCGCGCGGCGTCGAGCGGCGCGTCGGTGGCGACGACGATCATGCAGGAGCCGTCGCCGGCGTCGGCCGTCGCGCGCGGCGTCGCCGGCGCGTCGCGAAGGCGTAGCGGCCGAGCGCCGGCCGACCGGGACGCCGTCGATCGTCAGGCACGCCGCCGAAGTTGGTCTGCACGAGCACGCCGACGCGTGTAGCCGCCGCATCGCCGGGCAGCCGCGCGCGACGCGGTGCCGATGCCGCCCTTCCAGCCGAAGCACATCGTGCCGGTGCCGGCGCCGACGCAGCCCTCGGCGACCGGCGCCGTCGCGCGCGTCGCGGATCGCCGCGAGCGACGTGCGTCGCGCGGACGTGCAGGCCGCGGATGTCGTTGAGGCCGCCGTCGTTGGTCTCGCCGACCAGCGCGTTGACCGAGCGGACGTCGCTCGTTGCCCGGCTGCGCCAGCGTGTAGCGGACCACGCGCCTCGATCGCCGGCGCCGACGGCCAGCGTGTTGGTCAGGACGATCGGCGTCTCGATCGTGCCGAGCTCGTGCGACCTGCGTCGAGCCGGCGAGCTTGCCGAAGGCGTTGCCGACGAAGACGGCGCCGGCGACCTTGTCCTGGAACAGGTTGCCGCCGTGCGGCAGGATCGCGGTGACGCCGGTGCGGACGTCGTCGCCCTCGATCGAGCGTGACGTGGCCGACGCGCACGCCCGGCGACGTCGGTGATCGCGTTGAGCGGGCCCGGGGGGAAGACGCCGGGCGCGACGCCGAGGTCGCGGGCCCGCGGCCGCGGCGGCGGCGCTGGGCCGACAGCACGGTGACGCGCAACGGCGACGACCGACGCGGCCGCGAGAATCGCAACGGCGCTTCGCATGCGCGGATTGTATCGGGAGCCGCGCGCCGGCAGGGCGCCGGACCCGCGTGATACGATCGGCGCCCCGATGCGCACCATTCCGCTGGCTGCCGTGGAGGACGCCGCCGGGGCCATGTATGCGGCCGCGGTCCGCACCCCGCTGGTCCGCCTCGACCTGCCGTTCGCCGACCCGGACGTGCCGCGTCCCGAGGTCTACCTGAAGCTCGAGTGCCTGCAGCCGATCGGCAGCTTCAAGCTGCGCGGCGCCTACAACGCCGTGCGCCAGCTGTCCGCCGGCGAGCTGGCCGACGGCGTGTGGACGGTCAGCGCCGGCAACGCGGCGCAGGGCGTCGCCTTCGCCGCCCGCCTGCGCGGCGCGGCGTGCTCGGTGATGGTCATGGACACGGCGCCGGAAACCAAGGTGCGGGCCATCGAGCGGCTCGGCGCGCGGGTGGTCCGGGCGACCTACGACGAATGCTGGGAGACGGTGCTCGCCGCACCGCTCCGACCGCATGCAGGGCCACTTCGTGCACCCGTTCGACGACGACGCGTTCATCGCCGGCAACGGCACGGCGGCGCTCGAGATCCTCGAGGACCTGCCCGACGTCGACGCGGTGGTCGCCTCCATCGGCGGCGGCGGGCTGCTCGCCGGCATCGACGCGGTGATGAGCGCGCGTCGCCCGGAGATCAAGGTCTACGCCGCGGAGCCCGAGACCGCGGCGCCCCTGGCGCTGTCGATCGCCAACGGCGAGGCCAGCTGGTTCCCCGGCTGGCAGGCCTCGTTCGTCGACGGCGCCGGCGGCAAGTCGGTCGTCCCGGCGATGTGGCCGCTGCTGCAGGCCCTCGACGGCTCGCTGGTGGTCACGCTCGACGACGCCCGGGCGGCGATGCGGCAGGTCGCCGAGCGGCTGCACGTGATCATCGAAGGCGCGGCGGCATGTGCCGTCGCCGCCGCGGTGTCCGGGCGCGCCGGCACCGGCAAGGTCGTGGCGGTCGTGTCGGGCGGCAACATCGACCTGGCGCGATTCGCCCAGCTCACCGGCCTGTGCGGCTGAACCTCTGCCCTTTTCCCGGGTCGCCGGTTGGCGCGGTCCGTGCTGACTGATCCCTGGCCCTTCTTATGGAACGCTTCGACCTCCCGCTGCCCGGACGCATCCACCGCCTCGACGAACTCGCCATGGACGTCTGGTGGAGTTGGAACCACGACGCCCGCGACCTGTTCAAGCGGCTCGACTTGTCGCTGTGGCGGGCGACGGCCCACAATCCGGTGCGGATCCTGCGCACGGTGGACCCGGCCCGCCTCGCCGCCGCTGCCGCCGAGCCCGAGTTCCTGGACCATTACGATCGGGCCATCGCCGGCCTCGATCACGCCCGCAGCGGCCGCGACACCTGGTGGGCGCGCCAGGGGCCGCAGATCAACGGGCGGGTGATCGCCTACTTCTCGGCCGAGTTCGCGCTGCACCAGTCGCTGCCGATCTACGCCGGCGGCCTCGGCGTGCTCGCCGGCGACCACTGCAAGGAGGCCAGCGACCTCGGCGTGCCGCTGGTCGGCATCGGCTTCATGTATCCGCAGGGCTACTTCCACCAGCGCGTGTCCAACGACGGCTGGCAGGAGGAACGCTACGAGCGCCTCAACTGGGCCGATGCCCCGATCGAGACGGCGATCACGCCCGACGGCAAGCCGTGCATCACCGCGGTGCCGCTCGGCGACCGCACGGTGCTCGCGGCGGTGTGGCGGGTCCGGGTCGGTCGCGTGCGGCTGTTCCTGCTCGATACCGACCTCGAGGAGAACGCGCCGTGGGATCGCGAGCTGTCGGCGCGGCTCTACGGCGGCGACCGCGAGACGCGCATCCAGCAGGAGGTCATCCTCGGCATCGGCGGCGTGCGCGTGCTGCGCGCGCTCGGCATCGAGCCGGCGGTGTGGCACCTCAACGAGGGGCACGCGGCGTTCGTCGCGCTGCAGCGCATCCGCGAGTTCCTCGAGAAGGGGCTGTCGTTCGACGACGCCCTCGAGGAGGTGCAGCGCACGACGGTGTTCACCACGCACACGCCGGTCCCGGCCGGCCACGACGCGTTCCCGTTCCACCTCGTCGAGAAGCACCTCGCCGGCTGCTGGGGCGATCTCGGCCAGTACCGGTCGCGCTTCCTGGCCCTCGGCGAGCACGACAACGGCAACGGCAGCGGCGCCCAGTTCAACATGACCGCGCTCGCGCTGCGCACCGCGACCGGCATCAACGGCGTCAGCGCGCTGCACGGCGAGGTCACCCGCCGCATGTGGCAGCCGATCTGGCCCGACAAGGCGCCGTCCGAGTTGCCGGTCCAGTCGATCACCAACGGCGTGCACGTGCCGACGTGGGTCGCCCCCGTCGTCGCCGACCTGTTCACGCGGTACCTCGGCGCCGACTGGCTCGAGCACGTCGACGAGCCCGAGTTGTGGGCGCGGATGGACGCGATCCCCGACGACGCGATCTGGGCGGCGCGGCGGCGGCTGCGCAACTCGCTGTTCGTCGTTCATCCGCGAGCGCGCCAGGCGGCGGTGGACCGACGAGCGGGTCGGAACCAACCGGCTGGCCGCGCACGGCACGCTCCTCGATCCCAACGCGCTCACCATCGCCTTCGCCCGACGCTTCACCGCCTACAAGCGGCCCGACCTGATCTTCCACCGACCCGGCGCGGCTGGCCCGGATGCTCAACTCCTCCGATCGGCCGCTGCAGATCGTGTTCGCCGGCAAGGCTCACCCGGCCGACGACCCGGCCAAGCACCAGCTGCAGGCGGTGTTCAAGCGGGCGCTCGATCCGCAGTTCGCCGGCCGCATCGCCTTCATCGACGACTACGACCTGCACGTCGCGCACTACCTGGTGCAGGGCTGCGACGTGTGGCTCAACAACCCGCGCAAGCCGCTCGAGGCGAGCGGGACCAGCGGCATGAAGGCGTCGATCAACGGCGTGCCGCACCTGAGCATCGGCGACGGCTGGTGGGCCGAGGGCTTCACCGGGCGCGAACGGGTGGCTGATCGAGAGCGACACCAACCCGGACGATCACGCCGCCACCGACGCCGCCGACGCCGAATGCGCTCTACGGCTGCTCGAGAACGCAGATCGTCCCGGCGTTCTACGACCGTGACCGGCGGCCGCGGCATGTCGCGCCGCTGGATGCAGGTGGTGCGCGAGGCGATGCGGTCGAACATGCCCGCGCTTCTCGACGCGCGCGCATGCTCAAGCAGTACGTGCGGCAGATGTACCTGCCGGCGACCACCGTCGACGCGCGCTAACCGCCGCTCCGCGCCGGGCCGGCCGGCGCAACCCTGGCGATCGAGGCGCGCGCCTCGTCGTACCAGCGGCGCCACGCGGCGAGGATCTCGTCGCTGGCGCCGTTCCGCCGCTCGGTGGCCAGCCGCGCCCGCTCGGCCTCGTCGACCAGCGCCCGCATCGGCGCCGCGTCGCTGCCGTCGGCCGACGCCAGGAACAGCGCCGTCGTCGCCACCGTCATCGCCGACGTGGGCTGCATCGACACCGGGCTGGTCTTGTCCGGCGTGTCGAGGTTGGTGTGGTAGTAGCGGTCGGTGAAGTGCCAGTTGAGCAGCGCCGGGACGCCGGCGCGCAGGAACGTGGTGTGGTCGCTGCCGCCCTCGTAGGGATTGGTCCGCACCACCCAGCCGGTGTCGCGGGCCCGGCGCAGCGCCACGGCGAGGTGCAGGTCGTTCAGCAGGTGCCCGCGCACCAGCGACGGCTCGACGCGGCCCGCGCCCCACTCGGTGTGCGGATCGGACGGCCGCTCCCACAGCGCCGACGGGTCGGGCATCTTCTCGATCAGGAACGTGCCGCCGGTCTTCGCGGTGTCCTCGCCGGTCATGTCGAGCGACAGCATCGCGACGGCGTCGCGGGCATGGTCCGGGATCCTCGGCGAGCCAGGCCGGCTGGCAGCGATCTCGTCGCCCCACAGGAAGGTGATCGTCCGCGCCGGCGGCGGCACGGCACCGGCGGCGATGCCGCCCTGCAGCGCCCGCGCCACGGCGAGCAGCGTGGCGACGCCGCTGGCGTTGTCGTTGGCACCCGGCTCCTGCACGTGCGCCATCAACACCACACGCTCGACCGGCCGCTGCGTGCCGGGGATCTCGGCGACCAGCAGTCGGCGCCGGCCCCGGGTGGAACCGCGTCGCGACCTCGACGCGCACCCGCACCGGCCCGCTCGGCGAGCCGGGCCCGCAACCGCGCGGCGGCCCGCGGCGAGGCCTTGAAGGCGACGCTGCGACGGTCGGGGGCGTAGGGGATGCGTGCCCCACTGCAGGACGTCGGGCGTCTCGGCCGGGCGCGTGTAATCGGCCAGCTCGCGTCGAGACCACGCCGGCGGCGCCCCGCTCGCGCACCGCGCGAGCCCACACCGGGCCGACCGGGCCAGTGGCGAGCACGATCGCGCCGCTGACGTCGCGGCCGGCGTAGGCGGCGGGATCCACCCCGCCGCCGACGTCGACGAGCGGCGCCACCAGCGCCGCCCTCCGGCGTCGAGAACGAGTTGATGCACAGCGGCGTCCGGTCGCGGGCCTGCGACAGCACGGGCTCGGGCTCGCCGTCGATTGCCAGGCTGCCGGCCAGCGGCTCCCACGCCGGGCTGTCCTGCGGCTGCGGCTCGATCCAGGCGCGCGGGCCCGTAGCCACCCGGCGGCGCCGACGTCGGGCTCACCGCGAAACCGGCCGCCGCGAGCTGGCCGGCGACGTGGTCGACGGCCGCGGCGAAGGCCGGGTTCCCGGCCAACCGCCAGGTGGGTCCGATACGGCGCACCGTGTCCAGGGCCGCGCTCCCGTCCACCCGCGCCGCCAGCGCCCGGTACAGCCGCTCGGCGCGCGGCGGCAGCACGCGGTCGAGCGGCGGCAGGTGCGGCGGGGCCGGCCCCTGGGCGCCTGGCGTCACGGTCAGCCAGACGGCGCCGAGGGCGGCGACGAGCACGCGCGACGGCCGGAGGGTCACTCCGGAAGCGTAGCCGACGCGAGGGCTACAATGGAGGGATGTCCCGCAAGTCTCCTTCCAACAAGGCGCGCTGCACGCTGTGCGGCGCCAAGGACGTCACCGAGCCGCGCGGCGAGGAACGCTACTGCCACGACTGCTGGGACAAGAAGATCGCCGTCGAGGAGGTGGTCGCCCGCGAGTTCGCGCTGAAGCGCTACATCCGGGCGCAGAGCGCCGAGAAGTACCTCATCTACCACTCGACGCAGAAGGCGCCGTGCGGCCAGCTCATCGTCGTCGACGACGGCTACGACCTGTTCCTGACGATGACCATGTACCCGAACTTCTCGTGGGACGACCCGGCCTATCACCTGGAGGGCGATCCCGAAGTCGCGCAGCTTCGGCGAGCTGCTGGTCGACGTCGTCGCCACCGAGGTCATCGAGCCCTGGGGCGGCGGCAAGTGGCACCTGGAAGTCTTCCGCTCGACCGCCGCCGAGCCCGAGGACTGGAACGGCGAGATGTAACGGTCTATAATCCCGACGCTTACGGGATCTGCCGTTCACATCCCTCGGAGGACTTCGATGAATCGCCTTGGCCGCCTCGTGATGGCGCTGGCGGTGGCTGGCCTGGTGGCCGGGACCGCGACTGCCCAGGAAAAGAAGCTGATCGCCCCCGTGCGCGGTGAGGCGACGCTCGACATCACCAAGCCCGACACCAAGCTGGTGGGCACGGAAGTGGTCACCAAGATGACCGTCAAGAACACCTCGAAGGGCGCGATTGCCGGCCTGAAAATCGAGGAGAACTGGTACGACAAGGGTGGCAACCCGGTCGGCGGCGACACCTACCGTCACCCGCGGCCGCTGAAGGAGGGGGAGGTCATCAGCATCGTCCTGAAGACGCCGAAGAACCCCCAGATGAACAGCAACCAGTACCAGTTCACCCACGCCAACGGCGCGATCAAGACCAAGATCGTGCCCAAGATCGAGGCGCCGACGACCGGCAATTAGAAGCCGGGAGCCGGGTCTCGGGCTCGGGTTCGAAGACAGCGACGCCCTGGCGGGTGACTGCCAGGGCGTTGTGCTGTACCGGGGGTGGACAGTGCGGGTTCGCGAGGTCAGGGGCGGGCGGCCAGGCGGTCGGCGAGCGGTGCGGCCATCGGCACCCGCCACGACTCGCCGCGGATGGCCTTGAGCACCAGCACCACCCACAGCACGGCGGCGATCAGCCAGACCAGCTGGTTGACGCCGACGACGGCCTGCCCCACCGCCGGCGCGGCGAGCAGCGACACCACCGCCGCGCCCGCCAGCAGCGAACATCACCACCGACAACGTGCCGAAGAGCACCAGCGACTGCGCGGCGTGGAAGCGCACGCCGCGGTGCTGCTTCTCCACCGCCAGGAACACCAGCCCGGTGATCCACCATCCGAGGTAGGTCAACAGGACCGCCAACCGCGGCTCCAGGCCCGTGGAGCTGGCCGGCGGCCCCGCCTCACTGGCCACTGGTGGTGCCGGGTCGGCCGACGACACGGAACACCACCTCGCGCGCGGCGGACACCTGGTCGCCCATCCGGTTGGTCGCCTCGACCCGCAGGACGTAGAGCCCCGGCGCGACGTCCTTGAGCGGCACGCGCGCGCTGAACCCGTAGCCGCCCGGATTGCCGGCCAGCTCGCTGCTGTCGCGCTCCTCGCGGGTCTGGAACACCGTCTGCCCGCCCTCGGCCTTCACCGTCGCGGCGATGTCCACCTTGTGCGGCGCGCTGCCGGTGTTGTCGTAGACCTCGGCGAAGAGCGCCACCTCGTCACCGACCGGGAACTCGCGGAAGGTCGTGAGCGGGCCGGGCAGCATCTTCTCCAGCGGGTCCTTCTGGCGCGCGGTCGGCCCGATCGTGCTCGTCGCCGAGGTGAGCGCGAGCGAGCTCATGAGGAACTTCTCCTTCGCGAAGTCCGGCACCTCGAGGTCGAGCAGCACCGAGCCGGCGCGGCTGGCGTTGCTCTCGGCCACGGCGATGCGCAACTTGTAGCGCCCGGGCGGCAGGTCGATCTCGTTGAGGGCGCGGAAGCCGGCGGCCCGCACGCGCGCGACGCTCTCCGGCTTCAGCTTGAGGCCCACGGTGTGGCGGCCGCCGTCGAACGACTTGCCCTTGTAGTCGACGGCGGTGAGCACCAGACTCCAGGGTGTTCTGGAAGGTGCCCTCCTTCTCGGTGAGCTCGAGGGCCCGCGTGCCGATCAGCGTCGACACGACGACGGCGCCGTTGGGAGCGCGCGCCCTTGAACACCGCCGCCGTCGCTTCGAGCGGCAGTCCGGACACCGGCAGCGGGCTGGCGATGGCCGCCCGGAGCGCCGCTTCGGGCGTGCCCGGCGTGTCCTTCGAGTCGGGCGCCTTGCCCTTGGCGGCGGCGTAGCCGCGGCGCGCCCGGACGGTGACGCCGGGGCGGTTGACCTTCACGTCGATCTTGCGGAACTTGCCGTCGCGCTTGCTGTTCGGCGAGTAGTAGCCGAGCACGTAGTAGGAGCTGTTGTCCTGGACGATGCGGTCGAACGCGGTGTTGAAGTCGTTCTGGTTGACCACCGCGAAGCCGCCGGTCTCGTCCGACAGGATCCGCAGGCTGTCCTGCTGCAGGCGCAACTCGTTCTGGAACGACATCAGGCCGACGCTGTTGTCGGTGGGCAGGTCCTGCACCTCGATCTGGTCGTCGCCGAGCGAGGTCAGCCCGCGCGGATCGACACCGTAGATGGCGACGTTGGAGCGGGTCGCGGCGGCGACGGCGTCGCGCATCGACTGGATGATCGCGCTGGCGTCGCGGTTGCCGGCCGACTGCGACGCGCCGCCGGTGCCGGAGTTGCCGAACGGATCGTTGATGTCGTAGTCGATCCCCTCGCTGAACAGGACCATCGCCTTGCGGCGGCCGCTGACCCCGGACATGTACTGGGCGACGTTGCGGATGGTGTCGACGGCGATGCGGGCGTTGTAGCCGCGCTCGAACAGCAGCGGGTCGTCCACCGGATCGCCGGGCTGGCGCGTGTCGCGCGTGCGCTGCTCCTCGTCGAGCCGCTCGAGCGTGCTCGAGCGCGGCTTGCGGCCCATGAACTTGTCCACCGCCTGCCAGCAGCAGGCGCTTGTTGTTGGTGAACTCCTGCGCCGCGTCCTGGCGGGCGCTGGTGAAGACCACCGCCGCGGTGTCGTTGGCGCCCATGTAGCGCTCGATGAACTGCCGGGCGGCGCGCTTGGTCAGGTTGCGAGCGCTGCGGCGCGGTGTGGAAGTCGTCGAGGACGATCAGGTAGATGCGGCCGTCGTAGCCGCGGACGTTGGAGTCGACGTCGGGCTCGATCGGCTTGCTGGCGAACAGCGGCCGCTCGGCGCGGGCCACCGGGATGTTGACCAGCGAGAAGATCTCCACCTTCTGCGGCTTGCCTTCCTCGAAGACCTGGAAGTCGCCCTGCTGGAGCCCGGTGACGAATCCGCCCTGCGCGTCGAGCACGCGGGCGTCCACTTCGACGTAGTTGACCTCGGCGCGGAAGGTCACCGGCGGCTGCTGGCTGCTGGTCTCGGGGCCGCCGGTGGCGGGCGGCAGCGGCTGGGCGGCCGGCTGGGCCGGGGCCGGGGCTGACGGGCGCCGCAGGCTGCTGGGCGAGCAGCGGCGCCGACGCGCAGAGGGCGAGGAGCGCGAGGGCTCGGAACGTACGGGTCATTTCGGACCGTCCTTTAGGCAGGCGCGACACGTCGAATTATAGGACGGCAGCGGCAACCGGCCAGTTTCGAAGCGTGTGGTCGACGGCCAGCCCCGTGACGACTCACGACGGCGGCCGCCGGCGATGCCATTCGGTGGCCTGCTCGTAGGCATGGCCGACCCTGAACAGCATCGATTCGTCGAAGGCGCGCCCGAACAGCTGCAGGCCGATTGGCAGCGCCGGCGGCGAGGCCGAGAAGCCGCACGGCAGCACCATCGCCGGCAAGCCGGTCATGTTGCCGATGAACGTGTTGCCGCCGCGGAACCGCTGCGCCGTCGAGCCCGGCTTGACGTCGGTCGCGGCCAGGTCCGGCGGCTCGAGCGGCGGCGCGACGACCTCGCTGCCCGGCACCGCGACGACGTCACACGCCGTGAACGCCGCGGCCATCTCGTCCATCAGGATCGTCCGGACGCGCAGCGCCTTGATGTAGTCGGTGGCGGTGTAGAAGCGCGCCGAGTCGAGCCGCTCGCGGATGACTGGATCGAACAGCTCCGGCGTGTCGCTCAGCCGCTTCTCGTGGAACGCTGCCGCCTCCGCCATCGCCACCAGCCAACCGGCCGATCCGGCGTAGTTGGCGTGCGGCACGTCGACGTCCACCAGCGTCGCGCCGAGCCCCTTCAGCACGTCGAGGGCGGCGCGGTAGGCCGCGTTCACTTCCGCGGAGCAGTCCTCGGTGAAGTGGCGCACCGGCACGCCGACGCGCACGCCGCGCAGGTCGCCGGTGAGCGCCAGGGAGTAGTCGGGCACCGGGTCGGCGGTCGTCGTGCGGTCCATCGGATCGTGGCCGGCGATGGCCTGCAGCATCAGCGCCGCGTCGGCGACGGTGCGGGTCATCGGCCCGGCGTGATCGAGCGTCCAGGCGAGGGTGGTCACGCCGTAGCGGCTGACTCGCCCGTAGGTCTGCTTCAGGCCGACGATGCCGCAGAACGCGGCCGGGCCGCGGATCGAGCCGCCGGTGTCGGTGCCGATCGACAGCGAGGTCATCGCCGCGGCCAGCGCCGTGCCCGACCCGCTCGACGAGCCGCTCGGCGTCCGCGCCGGATCCCACGGGTTGCGGGCCGGGCCGAAGCCCGACACGACGCCGCTCCCCATGGCGAATTCCAGGAGGTTGAGCTTGCCGAGCAGGACCGCCCCGGCCTCCGCCAGCCGCGCCGTGATCGTCGACTCGTAGTCGGGAACGGCCGTGGCGGTGACCTTGGAGCCGTTGGTGGTGAGGATGCCCTTGGTGGCGAGGATGTCCTTGGGCGCGTACGGCAGGCCGTGCAACCGGCCGCGGTAGCGGCCACGCGCAATCTCCTGCTCGGCCGCCCGCGCCTGCGCCCGGGCGACGTCCGCGGTGATGGTGATGTAGGCGTTGAGCGTGCCGTTGAGCCGCTCGGCCCGTGCCAGATAGGCGTCGGTCAGTTCGACCGGCGAGAGCTTGCGGGACTGGATGAGGGCGGCCTGCGCGTGGGCCGGCTGGAACAGGATGTCATCGGCCACGGCCATGCGTCACCTCCGCGCCAGGAACACGAGCGGCGGTTCGATCTGGTCGTCGATGTCCAGATCGCGGACCACCTGAAACGACTCGAGGTTCCGCTGGACGGCCTTCTGGGCGATGCGCATCCGGGCCTCGTCGAAGGAGCCGCCGACCACGGCCGCGGCAGCCTTGAGGGTGGCGGCGTCGACGGTGGGCAGGGCTTGCGCCGCAAGCTCGGCGGCCACCGGCCCGGTGATGCCGAGCGCGGCGAGGATCTGCAGGACGTGCCGTCGGCTGACGGCCGGGCGTGCGTCGGTGTGCATCGAAAAGCTCCACCCCCGAGCGACCGCCGGGGCATCTCGTGGGTCAGACTGCTGCCTGGGCCGGACCGACCCGGCCCTTGTGTATGCCGGCCGGGCCCGGCTGTCAATCGGCTTTATACTGCAAGGGCACATGTCTCTCGACGTGACGGCCGTCCAGGCGTCCCTCCGCGCGGAAGGCCTCGACGGATGGTTGCTGTACGACTTCCACGGCTCCAACCCCGTCGCCCAGCGCGTCGTGGGGCTGCACCTGCGGAAGAAGATGACCACCCGCCGGTGGTTCTACCTGATTCCCGCGAACGGCGAGCCGCGCGCCCTGGTTCACGCCATCGAGCGCTTCACGCTGGACCACCTGCCGGGCCGCAAGGTGGTCTACGCCGGCCGTGAACAACTCGACGCCGGCCTCACCGAGATTCTCCAGGGCATGCAGCGCATCGCGATGGAGTACTCCCCGCTGTGCGCGATCCCCTACGTCTCGCGCGTCGACGCCGGGACCGTCGAGATGGTGCGGGCACGCGGCGTGCAGATCGCGTCGTCGGGGGATCTGGTGCAGCGCTTCGAGGCGACCTGGGACGACGCGGCGGTCGCCAGCCACCGGGCGGCGGCGGCGGCGCTCTACCGGGTCAAGGACCAGGCCTTCGACGCCGTCGCGCGGCGCGTCCGTGACCGCGTGGCGACCACCGAGCACGACATCCAGTCGCTGATGCTGCGCTGGTTCGAGGAGGAAGGGCTGGGCACCGACGACCTGCCCAACGTCTCCGCCCAGGAGCACGCGGGCGATCCGCACTACATGCCGCCGGCCGAGGGCTCGCGGGCGATCGGCGCCAACGAACTGGTCCTGATCGATCTGTGGGGCAAGCTGCGCCAGCCGGGCGCGGTCTACGCCGACATCACCTGGGTCGGCTTCACCGGCCGCCAGGTGCCCGGACGAGGTCACCCGCGCGTTCACCGCCATCCGCGATGCCCGCGATGCCGGCGTGTCGCTCGTCGAATCGGCCTTCGCGGCCGGGCGCGAACTGCAGGGGTGGGAGGTGGACCGCGCCGCCAGCACCGTGCTGCGCGACGCCGGTTACGGCCCGCAGATCCTGCACCGCACGGGGCACAGCCTTGGCGAGGAGGTGCACGGCAATGGTGCCCACCTCGACGACTACGAGACGCACGACGAGCGGCGACTGATGACCGGCACCGGGTTCACCATCGAGCCCGGCCTCTACTTCGCGCACTTCGGCGTGCGCACCGAGATCAACGTGGTCCTCGGCCCGGGTGGGCCCGAAGTGACCGGTCCACGGCAGGACGCCGTGGTGCCCCTCGTCTGAAGGCTGAAGGAGAGAGTGATGTCGACCCGCAAGACCACGCTGTTCTACGCGCTGCTGATTGCCGTCGCCTCGCTGGCGGTCGGCATGGTCATCGCCTCCCGCCTGGACCTGTCTCCGCAGTCGTCGGCGCAGACCGTCACGGTGCCGCCGATGAACAGCGCCCCGCTCTCGGGCGCGCTCGACGCCGGCACCTTCCGCAACGTGGCCAAGGCGGTCACCCCGGCGGTGGTCAACATCCGCACCGAGTCGCGGGCCCGCCAGCAGCAGATGACCGAGTTCTTCGGCGGCGGCGGCGGCGGTGACGACCTGCTCGAGCGCTTCTTCGGCCAGCCGCGCGGCCGCGGCCAGCAGCAGCGCGAGCAGGAGGCGCCGAAGGTGAGCGCCGCCGGCACCGGCTTCGTCATCAGCAAGGACGGCTACGTCCTGACCAACAACCACGTCGTCGAGAACGCGACCAAGATCGAGGTCAGCTTCTACGGCGAGGACGCCGACGTCACCTACCTCGCCGACATCGTCGGCCGCGACCCGCTCACCGACAGCGCCCTCATCCAGCTGAAGGACAAGCCGAAGCACGACCTGACCGAGGTCAAGTTCGGCGACTCCGCGCAGATGCAGCCGGGCGACTGGGTGATGGCCATCGGCAACCCGTTCGGCCTGGCCCACACCGTCAGCGTCGGGGTGATCAGCGCGACCGAGCGGCCCTTCCCGATCACCGATGGCCGCAGCCAGGACGTGCTGCAGACCGACGCGGCGATCAACCCCGGCAACTCGGGCGGCCCGCTGCTGAACGTGCGCGGCGAGGTGGTCGGCATCAACACCGCGATCTACACCGACGCGCGCCAGCAGGGCAACATCGGCATCGGCTTCGCCATCCCGATCAACATCGTCCGCGAGCTGCTGCCGCAGCTGCGCACCGGCAAGATCACGCGCGGCGTGATCGGCATCTCGGTGCAGAACGTGCCGGCCGACGCGCTGGCCGAGTTCGGCCTCAAGGACCGCCACGGGGCGCTCGTCGCCAGCGTCGGCGCCAAGGGCCCGGCGGCCAAGGCCGGCGTGCAGCCCGGTGACGTCATCGTCGAGTTCAACGGCAAGCCGGTGAAGAACCGCGACGAGCTGGTCGGGGTCGTCGTGCGCACCAAGCCGGGCACCACGGTGCCGGTCAAGGTGCTCCGCGAGAAGGCCGAGAAGACGCTCAACGTCACCGTCGACGAACTCGACCTCGAGAACGAGGCGGCCCGCTCGACGCAGCCCGATGCGCAGCAGGAACCCCAGGAAGAGGCCGGCGCCGGCTTCGGCCTGACCATCGGCACGCTCACCGCCGACATCGCCCGCCGGCTGCGGCTCGAGCCCGACACCAAGGGCGTGCTCATCACCGAGGTCGAGCCCGGCGGCTCGGGCGCGCGGGCCGGCCTGTCGCGCGGCGACGTGCTGCTGCAGGTCAACCGCCATCCGGTCGCGTCGGTGGCCGACGCCAGCCGCGAGCTCGGCCGCGTGCCGGCCGGCAGCAACGCGTTCTTCCTCGTGCTGCGCGGCGGCACCGAGACGTTCGTCACCGTGCGCAAGGAATAGGACCCAAGGAGGGAGCGATGCTGCGACGTGGCCTCTGGGCGTGTGCGCTGGCCCTCTGCACGGTCACGCTCCACGCCGACGACGTCATCCTGAAGAGCGGCGGACGCGTGTCCGGCCGCGTCGTGGCACGCAGCGAGACGTCGATCGAGGTCGACGTCGGGGCCGGGCGGGTGACCGTGCCGATGTCCAGCGTGCTGCGCGTCGAGGAGCGCCGCTCGCCGCTCGACGAGTACTACGAGCGGGCGGAACGGCTGCGGCCGGGTGACGTGCCCGGCTGGAGCGACCTCGCCAAGTTCGCCGCCGCGGCCAACCTGTCGACGCAGGCCCGCCAGGCGTGGCAGCACGTCCTCGAGGCGGCGCCCGGAAACCCCGAGGCCAACACGGCGCTCGGCCGGGTGCAGGTCGACGGTCGCTGGCTCCCCGAGGACGAAGCCAACCGCGCGCGCGGCCTGGTCAAGTTCGAAGGCCGCTGGATCACCCCGGCCGAGCACGCCGCGATCCTCGGGCAGCGCGCCGCCGCCGACCAGGATCGCCAGGCGCAACTGGAGGCGGCGCTGCGCCTGCGCGAGGCCGAGGCCCGCGCCCGCGAGGCCGAAGCCCGCGCCGCGCAGGCCGAGGCGAGCGCCTATTCCTCGCAATACCCCGCCGACACCGGCATCCCGGTGTGGTGGGCGTGGGGCGGCGGCATCCCCGCCTACCCGCCGCCGAGCTCGCACTACGGCCCGCGCGGGCCGATGTCCGGGCCGTACTGGGACCAGCCGCTGCCGGGCATGATCGGGCCGGTCGGCCAGCCGCTGCCGTCGCTCAGCCCCTTCGCCCCGCCGACGCCCGAGCAGCGTCCGATCGCCCTGCCGCGTCCGGGCGCGCGGCCTCACTCGGACATGGTGCATGGGCAGCGGTCTCGAACGCGAGATTAAGCTGCGGTTCGGCAGCGCCGAGGAGGCGCGGGAGCGGATCCTCGCCGCCGGCGCCACTCCCCTGCGCGGCCGCCGCCTGCAGGAGGACGCGCTGCTCGACACCGAGGACGAGCAGCTGCGCCGGCAACGCTCGGTGCTGCGCATCCGCACCGAGAGCGGCAAGAGCCTGCTCACCTTCAAGGGCCCGGTCCTGCCGGGGACGATGAAGATCCGCGACGAGAAGGAGACCGTCGTCGGCGACGGCCAGGTGCTGCGCGAGATCCTGCAGGGGCTCGGGCTGCACGTCTGGTTCCGCTACGAGAAGTACCGCGAGGAGTTCGCCGCCGCCGACATCGTCATTGCCGTCGACGAGACGCCGGTGGGCACCTTCGTCGAAGTCGAGGGCGGCGAGGAGGCGATCACCGCCATGGCCCAGGCGCTCGGCTGCGCCCCGGCCGACTACGTCGTCGACTCCTACCGCACGCTGTTCCTGCAGCACCGCGAGGCCGCCGGGCTCGGCCGGCCAGCACATGCTCTTCGCCGGCCGCGGCCAGGACTGACCGGGCGCGTGGCCGCCGCCGCGGGCCGCGAGCCCCTCTCCGACGATCTCGCCGACTGGCCGGTGCTGCTGCTGTGCGCCGGCCTCGGCACCCGCCTGCACCCGCTGTCGGCGGTGCGGGCCAAGGCGGCGCTGCCGGTCGGCGGTGCGCCGTTGGTCCGCCGCCTGCTCGCGACGCTTGCCGCCGCCGGCGTCCGGCGAGTCGGTGATCAACCTCCACCACCAGGCGCCGACCATCACCCGGGTCGTCGGTGACGGGCGCGACCTCGGCCTCGAGGTGCGCTACTCGTGGGAGTCGCCGGTGCTCGGCTCGGCCGGCGGCCCGCGGCGCGCCCTGCCGCTGCTCGACGCACCGCGGGCGCTGGTGCTGAACGGCGACACGATCACCGACCTCGACCTGCGCGCCGTCGCGGCGACGCACCTGCGTCATCGCCCGCTGGTGACCATGGCGGTGGTCACCGGCGACACCGCGCGCTACGGCGGCGTGCTGGCCGACGACGCCGGCATCGTGCACGGGTTCCTCCGCCGCGGCCACGAGGCGCCGCCGCCAGGTCAGCACGCCTGGCATTTCGTCGGCGTGCAGGCCGTCGAATCGGCGGCCTTCGCCAGCGTGCCCGACGACGTGCCCTACGAGACGGTGCGGACCCTCTACCCGGCCCTGCTCGCCGCGCAGCCGGGCGCGCTGCGCGTGCACCGCGCCGACGCCGCGTTCTACGACATCGGCACGCCCGCCGACTACCACGCCACCGTGCGGCGGATTGCGTTGGCCGAGGGCCTGCCGCTCGATCGCGGCGCGCGCGTCCACGTCGCTGCTGACGCCGTCGTCGAGGACACGATCTTGTGGGACGACGTCGAGGTCGGCGCCGGCGCGGTGCTGCGCGGCTGCGTGGTCGCCGACGGCGTGCGCATCCCGCCCGGGCGCCACTACGCGCGCCTGGCCATCGTGCGCGCCGACGCCGTCACGGTCGAGCCACGGCAGCGCGTCGAGGACGGGCTGCTGCTGGCGCCGCTCGACCGCGGGTAATATCGACGCGTGCATCCGGACCTCCAGCGCCGCCTGTCCACGTACCTCGACGACCACGGCCTCGGTCCGCACGTGCAGAAGGTCGTGCCGCTGACCGGCGATGCCTCGGACCGCAAGTACTTGCGCGTGCTGCTGCGCGACCAGCCGTCGCTGGTGCTGGCCGTGCACGCCGGGCCGATCGACTACGCGGCGATGCCGTTCGTGCAGATCGCCGAGCTGATGGCGAAGATCCCGCTGCCGATCCCGCGGCTGCTGCATCACTCCGATCCGCTCGGCATCATCGGCCAGGAGGATCTCGGCGACTCACGCTGCAGGCCCACCTGGGCGCTGCCGACGGCGCCGAGCGCCTGGCGCGCTACCGCGAGGCGGTGGCGCTCATCGCCACGCTGCAGCACCGCGGCGCCGAACTCGCCTCGGACGCCTATCCGCCCTACCGCGTCGCCTTCGACGTCGACAAGCTCACCTGGGAGCTCGAGTTCTTCGTCCGCCACTTCCTCATCGCCTACCGCGGCGCGACCCCCAGCGAGGCCGAGCGCGAGCGCGCTGCGCGAGGAGTGGGCGGCGCATCGTCGAGGAGCTGGCCGCCGAGCCGCGTGTGCTGTGCCACCGCGATTACCACAGCCGCAACCTGATGCTCCACGACGGCCGGCTGCTTCGTCATCGACTTCCAGGACGCCCGCATGGGGCCCGACACCTACGACCTGGTGTCGCTGCTCCGCGACTCCTACGTCGACGTCCCGAGCACCCTCGCCGACGACCTCATCGACCACTTCCTGGCGCTGACCGGGCGCAGCGTCGGCGATCGCGCCGAGTTGGAGCGGCGCCTCGACGTCATGGGGCTGCAGCGCAACCTGAAGGCGCTCGGCACCTTCGGGTTCCAGACCACCAGCCGCGCCAACCCCGTCTACCTGCAGTACGTGCCGCGCACGGTGCGCGCCGTCCGCGCCGCCCTCGACCGGCAGCCGCGTTTCGGGCGGTTGCGGACGCTGCTCGGCGGGCTGGTCGACGACCTGCGGTAGAATCGAGGTTTGGCCGTGAGGCCGGGGCCCTTTCCGTGCCAGCACCCGAGTTCGGCATCTCCACCCACCTGTTCCACGACGCGCGCCTGGATCGCGAGCACCTCGTCAGATCGCGGCGCATGACTTCGAGGCGATCGAGCTGTTCGCCACGCGCTCGCACTTCGACTACCACGACCCGCGGGCCGTGGCGCAGCTCGCCGAGTGGCTCGACGACACGCGCCTGGCGCTCCACTCGGTGCATGCGCCAATCAGCGCCAGCCGGTCGAGCGGCGGCTGGACGAGGCGTGGTCCATGGCGTGGCCGCGACACCCGACGCGCGCGCCCACGCTCGCCGAGTGCGCAGGCGCTGGAGATCGCCAAGGTGCTCTCACTCCGACTACCTGGTCGTGCACCTCGGCGTCCCTGACGACCAGAAGCCCGCCGCCAACGACAACCAGCGCGACGCCGCCCGCCGCAGCGTCGAACGCCCTGCACGAGGCGGCCGAGGCCGCCGGCGTGCGGGTCGCCCTCGAGGTGATTCCCAACCGGCTCTCGACGCCCGACGCGCTCGTCGACGCTGATCGAGGACGTGCTGGAACTGCCGGCCGCCGGCGTCTGCCTCGACATCGGCCACGCCCGATTCTCGGCGACCGTCGACGCCGTCGAGGCGGCGTCGGGCCACGTGCTCACCACCCACGTGCACGACAACCACGGGCGCCCGCGACGAGCACCTGGTGCCCTACGACGGGGCGATCGACTGGAGCGCGCGCCCTGCTGGCGTTCCAGAAGGTCGGCTACACCGGTCCGCTGGATGTTCGAGCTGGCGCCGGCACCCGCCGCCGGCGACCGTGCTCGCCCGCGCCGCCAAGGCCCGCCAGCGCTTCGAGGAGACGCTCGGCTCGCCGACGAGCTGATGAGTAGCCCGTAATGAGCACCGCCCACGTTCGCATCGACCGTATCGGCGAGCACGCCGGCCAGGAGGTCACCATCAAGGGCTGGCTGCACAACCGGCGTTCGAGCGGCAAGATCCACTTCCTGGTGGTCCGCGACGGCACCGGCCTGCTCCAGGTCGTGATGGGCAAGAACGACGTCGGCGAGGAGACCTTCCGCAAGGCCGACCACCTCGCCCAGGAGACATCGCTCGTCGTCACGCGGCACGGTGACGCGCCGAGCGCGCGCGCCAAGGGCGGCTTCGAGCTGGTGGCCACCGGGCTGGAGGTCGTCGGCGAATCGCAGGACTACCCGATCACGCCCAAGGAGCACGGCGTCGACTTCCTGCTCGATCGCCGCCACCTGTGGATCCGCGCCGAGCGGCAGACCGCGATCCTGCGCGTGCGCCACGAGGTCGTCGACGCCGTCCGCGACTTCTTCAACGAGCGAGGGCTTCATCCTCGCCGACACGCCGATCTTCACGCCGGCCGCGTGCGAGGGCACGACCACGCTGTTCCCGGTGCAGTACTTCGACGACGAGACGGCCTACCTCACGCAGAGCGGGCAGCTCTACAACGAGGCCAACGCGATGGCGCTCGGCAAGGTCTACTGCTTCGGGCCCGACCTTCCGCGCCGAGAAGAGCAAGACGCGCCGCCACCTGACCGAGTTCTGGATGGTCGAGCCCGAGATGGCCTACGCCGACCTCGACGACGTCATCGCGCTGGCCGAAGGCCTGGTGTCAGCAGCGTCGTCGCCCGCGTGCTCGACCAGCGCGCGGCACGAGCTCGACGGTGCTCGAGCGCGACCTCTCGAAGCTCGAGACGGTCACGGCGCCGTTCCCGCGCCTCACCTACGACGAGGCGGCGAAGGATACTCACCGACAAGGGCCTGCCGTTCCAGTACGGCACCGACCTCGGCGGCACCGACGAGACCGTGCTCTCGGAGCAGTTCGACCGGCCGGTCTGCGTCACGCACTACCCGGCCGCGGTGAAGGCGTTCTACATGAAGCCCGATCCGGCCGACGCCCGACAAGGCGCTGTGCGTCGACGTGCTGGCGCCCGAAGGCTACGGCGAGATCATCGGCGGCGGCCAGCGCCTCGACGACCTCGACCTGCTGCTGCAGCGCATCAAGGAGCACGAGCTGCCGCAGGAGGCGTTCGAGTGGTACCTCGACCTGCGCCGCTACGGCACCGTGCCGCACGGCGGCTTCGGCATGGGCGTCGAGCGCGTCGTCACCTGGATCTGCGGCCTCGAGCACGTGCGCGAGACGATTCCCTACCCGCGCATGCTGTACCGGCTCTACCCTGCCGTAGGACCGGTCCGCGCGCCGGCGGTGTCGGGCCCGACAACTGGTGATACGGCACGGTGTACAGTGGGATGTCCAGGTCGGGGTAGCGGGCACGCTGCCGCTAGCCCCTGCCCCTAGCCGCTGTGAAGATTGGTTTCCTCTCCCTCGGCTGCCCGAAGAACCTCGTCGATTCCGAGGTGATGCTCGGCCTGGCCGAGCAGGCCGGTCACGAGATCACCACCGACGCCGACGGCGCCGACGTGGTCGTCGTCAACACCTGCGCCTTCATCGACCGCGCCAAGCAGGAGTCGATCGACACCATCCTGGAGATGGCCGAGCGCAAGAAGGCCGCGGCGCCCGAGCTGGTGGTCACCGGCTGCCTGGCCGAGCGCTACCGTGCCGATCTGCAGAAGGAGATCCCGGAGATCGACGCCGTGCTCGGCACCGGCGACGTCCCGAATATCCTCGAGGCGATCGACCCGAGCGCGGCGCCCGGCGTCAGGGCGCGGCGCCGCTCACGTTCTATCGCCGCGATCCGAGCCGGGGCTCGGGCCCCGGGTCCCGGGGTCCGGGGCCGACTGGCGGCGTGACGCAAGACGAGAGTTCTTCCCGCGTCCCGAGCCCCGAGCCCCGAGCCCCGGTCTTTGGCGTGGACCTCCCCACCTATCTGTACGACGCCGACCACTCCGCGTCGGCTCGCCACGCCCGGCCACTACGCCTACGTCAAGATCGCTGAGGGCTGCGATTACAAGTGTGCGTTCTGCGTGATCCCGAAGATGCGCGGCCATTACCGCAGCCGTACGGTCGAGTCGGTGGTCGACGAAGCCGACGCGCTGGCCGCCCGCGGCGTCAAGGAGCTGCTGCTGGTCTCGCAGGACACGACGTTCTACGGGATCGACCGGCAAGGACCGCGAGCGCCCTGCCGCGGCTGCATCCGTGCCCTCGACGCGGTGGACGGCATCGAGTGGGTACGCCTGCTCTATCTCTATCCCACGACCATCACCGACGCCACCATCGACGCGATCGCCGCCAGCGCGCAAGGTGGTGCGCTACATCGACCTGCCGCTGCAGCACGCCTCCGACCCGGTGCTCAAGCGGATGAGCGCCCCGGCACCGCGCGCGTCCTACGAGCGTCTCCTGGCCAGCATCCGGGCGAAGCTGCCCGACGTCACCCTGCGCACCACCTTCATCGTCGGCTTCCCCGGCGAGACCGAGGCCGACGTCGAGGCGCTGCTGGCGTTCATCACGGCGGTCGGCTTCGACCACGTGGGGGTGTTCACCTACAGCCACGAGGAGGACACCTCGGCCTTTGCGCTCGCCGACGACGTGCCGGCCGCCGAGAAGACGCGCCGCCAGCGCCGCGTCATGGCTATCCAGAAGCGCCTGGTCGCCCGCCGCCAGAAGGCCCGGGTCGGCGACCGGGCCCGGCTGGTCGTCGATGGCGCCTCGCCCGAGCACGAGTGGGTGTTCACGGGCCGGCTGGCCGGACAGGCGCCGGAGATCGACCCCCACGTCTACCTGACCGACGCCGATCCCGGCCGAGCTCCGACCGGGCCAGTTCCTGGATGTCGAGATCGTCGGCGCCCGCGGCTACGATCTCGATCGCCCGGCCGGTGTGGCGTCGTAGGCGTCGGCCACGCCCGGCGTCGATGCGCCGTCCTCGGCGACTCCGTCACCGGACGGGCCCGCGCCGGAGCGGCGGGCCGGCGACGGTCCGGGCCCGGGGCCCTCGCGCCTGCGCAGGCGGCCCTGCCGGGACCTCAACCCGGTCCCCCAGCCGTCCCGCTGTGCTAAACTTAAGGGTCCGGTGCTGATCTGGGAAAACCAGAGTGGGCTGAAGCCCACTCTTTTTTGTTTCAGGGTGCGCCAGTGACGCCACTCGAACGGGTCAGGGAGCTCGCGGCAGACGTGGCCGCAGCTCACGGCCTCGAGCTGTTCGACGTGACCTACGGCAACGCGAGGGCGGACGGAACGTGCTGCGCGTGGTGCTGGATCGGCCCGGCCCCTCGGCCACCGCCGAGGAGAGCGTGAGCCTCGAAGCAGTGCGCGCGGGTGAGCGAGGAGTTGAGCACGGTGCTCGACGTCGAGGACGTCGTGCCCGACAGCTACACGCTGGAGGTGTCGTCGCCGGGGCTGGATCGACCGCTGCGGCACGCCGACGACTACGAGCGGTTCGCCGGACGGCTGGCCAAGGTGGTGACGTCCGAAGCGGTGAACCGGCAGACGGCGTTCGCGGGACGGATGCGCGGCGTCGACGGTGAGGACGGTGCTGTTCGAGGCGACGGCGGCACGGTGCACCAGCTGCCACTGCGGCTGATCAGCGGGCCGTCTCGATGTGGAGTTCTGAAGGAGCCATGTCGACCAACCCGTTGATGCAGACCATCGAGGCACTGGCCAAGGAGAAGGGCATCGAGCCCGACGTCGTCGTCGCCGCGATGGAGGAGGCCGTGCTGACCGCGTCGCGCAAGTTCTACAAGGCCGGCGAGGACCTGAAGGCGAAGTTCAACCCGGACAGCGGGCCAGAGTGGAGCTGTTCGCCGTGAAGCACGATCGTGGACGAGGTGACCAACCCGGCCACCGAGATCTCGCTGACCGAAGCGCGCCAGATGTACGGCGACGACGCCGGCGTCGAGGTCGGCTACCAGATCGAGTTCCCGCAAGAGCACCGAGGTGCTCGGGCCGTATCGCCGCGCAGACCGCCAAGCAGGTGATCTTCCAGAAGGTCCGCGAGGCCGAGCGCGAGAACGTGTACGACGAGTTCAACCAGCGCGTCGGCGAGGTCGTCACCGGGCTGGTCAAGCGCTTCGAGCACGGGCGACATCGATCGTGCGAGACTCGGCCGCATCGAGGCCATCCTGCCCCGCAAGGAGCAGTCGCGGGCCGAGAGCTACAACCAGGGCGACCGCGTCCGCGCCGTGATCCGGGCGTGAGCAAGAGCGCCAAGGGCCCGCAGGTGCGTGCTGTCGCGCACCGACGCGGCGTTGCTCATCAAGCTGTTCGAGCAGGAAGTGCCCGAGATCTACGACGGCACGGTGATGATCCGCGGCGCGGTGCGCGAGGCCGGCGATCGCGCCAAGGTCGCCGTCTACTCGCGCGAGCGCGACGTCGACCCGGTTGGCGCCTGCGTCGGCATGAAGGGCACGCGCGTCCAGGCCATCATCCGCGAGCTGCGCGGCGAGAAGATCGACATCGTCGAGTGGTCGGACGACCCGGTGCGGCTTCGTGATGAACGCGCTCAGCCCGGCCAAGGTGCAGCGCGTGATCACGTCGCGAACCCGACAAGGTGATGGAGGTGGTCGTCGAGGACAGTCAGCTGTCGCTGGCCATCGGCAAGAAGGGCCAGAACGTGCGCCTCGCGGCCAAGCTCAGCGGGCTGGAAGATCGACATCAAGAGCGAGGAAGAGAAGCGGCGCGAGGTCGAGGCCGAGCTCGGGGCGCTCGAAGCGCCGACGCGGCGACGAGGCCGGCACTGAGCCGGCGGCGGCGATGCCGAGGGGACGCCGTCATGGCGGACGCCGGCCGAGAGCCGATGCCGCCGCGGCGGCGCCGACACGAGACCGAGCCGTCCGGCGGCTGGGCAAGCCGACGGCGCCGACAAGGCGCAATAGTTAGCGGATAGGCGACGCAGTCCGGACACGGGTCCGGCGGAACTGGCGCGGCAACGCGCCATACCAGGGGTGAATGTTTGGCCACTGTCAGGATCTTCAAAGTCGCGGAGCTGTTGGGCACCACCAGCCAGGAGGTGCTCCATCTGCTCAAGCAGAACCACGGCATCGAGCTGAAGAGCGCGTCGAGCACCGTGGAGGAGATCGTGGCGCGCCAGTTCGTGGAGCGGCTGGCGCGACAGCGCGGAGTCGAGCTGCCCAAGGGCGACATGTTCTCGGACGCGGCGGTGAAGTCCGCCAAGGCCAAGACGGCCGCGCCGAAGAAGGGGCAGCCCGCGCCCGAGCCGGCCAAGCCAACGGCCCCGGCCCTGCCGCCGCCGCGCCTGATTCGCACGATCAGACCGCCGACATCGCCAAGCGCCGGCGACGCACCGGCCGTCCACCACGACGAGAGACCCGACACTCACGCCATCGGCACGCCGCCGCCCGAAGTCGCACCTCCGGCGCCGCCCGCCTCAGTGCCCGGCGCCGCTGCGGCCGCGATCGAAGTCGAGCCCGCGGCTGAGCCGGAAGTCGATACCGTACCCGAGCTGGAGCCGGAGCCCATGGTCTCGTCGGCGCCGCCAGCCGCTGCGGGTCGCGTGCTGCCGCCCAGCATTCGACTGCGCATCGAAGAGCCGGGCCAGGCCGTGCCGCAGGCGCGACCGCTCGCCCCGGCCAAGCGGCCGCCGACACAGCCGCCGGCGCGCATCGTGGCGCCGCCCCCACCGCGTCCGCGACGCCAGTCGGCGCGCGCCCGCCGGCCGGGCGCCCGGCCGGGCTACCCCAGCTCGCCTCGCCCCTACGGCAGCACGCCCTCGACGCTGGGCGGCCCGCGGCCGTTGCCGTCGCAGCCGGTACGGCCCGGTCAGGGGCTGCCCCCACGGCCCGGCACCTACCCGCAGCGGCCGGGAATGCCGCCGCCTCGACCGCCCATGGGCACGCGTCCCGGCGGCTCGTTCCGGCCGGCAGGCCGGCCGGTCGGAGGACGTCGCGACAACTCACCGCGGGCCCGATCCAGGCGCCGCAGGTCGCCCTGCCGCCGATCAGCCGGACCATCACGCTCGCCGAGGGCATGACCGTCAAGGATTTGTCCGACAAGCTCGAGGTGCGCGTCAAGGACGTGCTGAAGGTCCTGCTCGAGCGGCGGATGATGATGAACATCAACTCGACCGTGGACATCGACACGGCCCGTGAGGTGGCGCGCACCTTCGGCGCCGATGTCGAGACCCGCAGCTTCGAAGAAGAGCTCCAGGACGTCGCCGCCGAGAGTGTCGACGCCAAGGATCAGGTCACGCGCGCGCCGGTCGTCACGGTCATGGGCCACGTCGACCACGGCAAGACGACGCTGCTCGACTCGATCCGCACCACCCGGGTGGCCGAGCGCGAGGCCGGCGGCATCACCCAGCACATCGGCGCCTATCTCGTCGGCGGCGTCGGCGAGGCCAAGGACAAGAGCATCGTCTTCCTCGACACTCCGGGCCACGAGGCGTTCACGCTGATGCGCGCCCGCGGCGCCAAGGTGACCGACGTGGTCGTCCTGGTGGTGGCGGCCGACGACGGCGTGATGCCGCAGACCCGCGAGGCGATCGATCACGCCAAGGCGGCCGGGGTGCCGATCATCGTCGCCGTCAACAAGATCGACAAGCCCGGCGCCAACCCGGAAGACGGTCAAGCGCCAGCTCTCCGACCTCGGCCTGATGCCCGAGGCGTGGGGCGGCACCACGGTGTTCGTCGAGGTCTCGGCCAAGCAGAAGACCGAACCTCGACGCTGCTGCTCGAGATGATCCTGCTGGTCACCGAGATCGGCGAGCTCAAGGCCAACCCGAAGCGCTCGGCCGTCGGCACCGTGCTCGAGACCAAGCTCGATCGCGGCCGCGGGCCGGTGGCCACCGTGCTCGTCCAGGACGGCACGCTCAACGTCGGCGACAACATCATCGCCGGCCCGATCGTCGGGCGAGTCCGCGCGCTGATCGACGATCGCGGCCGGCACGCTGAAGATCGGCCGGCCCGTCGACGCCGGTCGAAGTGCTGGGCCTCGAGACGCTGCCCTCGCCGGGCGACTCGTTCCAGTCGGTCGCCGACCCGGCCAAGGCGCGGCAGATCGCGCATGTTCCGGCAGGCCCAGGCCAAGGAGAAGTCGCTGGTCGCCAAGGGCAGCGCGCCTGACCCTCGAGACGCTGCAGGAGCAGATGGCGGAGGGCGAGCGTCAAGGACCTGCCGATCATCGTCAAGGCCGACGTGCAGGGCTCGGCGGAAGTGCTGGCCGACTCGCTCGGCAAGCTGTCCGACCGACAAGGTCAAGGTCAAGGTCATCCACTCGGCGGTCGGCGCGATCAACGAGTCGGACGTCCTGCTGGCCGCGGCCAGCAACGCCATCATCATCGGCTTCAACGTGCGCCCGGATCGCAACGCCGCCGACGTCGCCGAGCGCGAGGAGGTCGACATCCGCCACCACTCGGTCATCTACGCCGTCACCGAGGAGATCGAGAAGGCGATGGCCGGCATGCTCGACCCCACCTTCAAGGAGGTGCGGCTCGGCGTCGGCCGAGGTCCGCGACACCTTCACGCGTGCCGAAGGCCGGGACCATCGCCGGCTGCATGGTCACGGACGGCACCGTCACCCGTCGGGCGACGCCCAGGTGCGCTTGCTGCGCGACAACGTCGTCGTCTGTGGCAGGGCAAGATGGCCTCGCTGCGCCGCTTCAAGGACGACGTCAGCGAGGTCAAGGCCGGCTTCGAGTGCGGCATCGCGCTGCAGGGCTACAACGACGTCAAGGTCGGCGACATGATCGAGGTCTTCCAGATGGAGAAGGTCGCCGCCTCGGCTAGTTCAGCCCGGGGGCCGGTCCCCGGCCGACTGGCCTACCCGGCGTCATCGCGATGGTCGTCGTGCTCCTCTCCGTCGACTTCTACTTCCCGATCGCGCACTCGCTGAAGGAGAAGCGCATGGTGCTGCGCGGCGTGAAGGATCGCACGGCGAAGTTCAACGTCTCGGTCGCCGAGGTCGAACATCACGACCTGTGGCAGCGCGCCGCGCTGGCGGTGGTCACCGTCGCCACCGACGGAGCACGCGGACCGCGAGTTGCAGGCTGTGGTGAACGAGATCGAACGCCACGAGCCCGGCCTCATCAGCCGCACCGAAATCGAATTCCTGACCTGAGCGCGCATCGGGCCGCGCAGGGCACCTTTTCCCGGGCCCCGAGACCCGGGCCTCAGCGAGTCCCCGGCCCTATGCCCCTGAGCCACCGCGTCGAACGGATTGCCGAGCAGATTCGCGAGGAGATGAGCCAGATCCTCGCGACCGAGATCAGCGATCCCGGCGTCGGCCTGGTCACGGTGACGCCGCGTCAAGGTCACGCCCGACCTCTCGCTGGCCCGCGTCTACTGGACGATCATCGGCAGCCCGGCCGATCGCAAGCAGACCACCAAGGCGCTGCGCCGCGCCGCGCCCTACGTGCGCCACCTGCTGGCCGGGCGCATGACGCTGCGCCGCGTCCCCGAGGTCACCTTCAGTTCGACGAGGGCGTGGCCGCGCAGGACCGCGTCGAGCAGCTGATCCAGCAGATCCACCAGGAGGACGCGGAACGGCAGGCGGCCGCACCGCCGGCGGATGGGTCCGACGCACCCGACGCCGTCGAGGTCGCCGAGATCGCCGACGCGCCGGACGCGGCGGTGCCCCCCGACGCCGGGCCCGGCGACGACGAGGCGCCGGAGCCGAAGGCATGATCGCCGGCGGCACCGGCGTCGCCCCGATCGTCGCCCACCTGCGCGGCTGCCGCCGCGTGGTCGTCGCCTCGCACGATCGCCCGGACGGCGACGCGATCGGCAGCGGCATGGCCGCGGTGCTGGCGCTGCGCGGCCTCGGCATCGACGCGCACATGGTGGTCAACGCGCCGCTGCCGCCGTTCCTGCAGCCGTTCCCCGCGGTCGACGGCGTGGTGATCACCCCCGAGGTCACCGAGGCCTACGACGCCGCGGTGATCATGGAATGCGGCGACCTCGCGCGGACCGGCATCACCGGGCTCGATCGCTCGCCGGTGATCAACATCGATCACCACCCGGGCAACACCGGCTACGGCACCTTCAACTGGGTCGACGAGTCGGCGGCCGCCTGCGGCGAGCTCGCCTTCGACCTCGTCGAGGCGCTCGGCGCGCCGATCACCGCCGACATCGCGACGCACGTCTACCTCGGCGTGCTGACCGACACCGGCTCGTTCCACTTCTCGCACATCTCGCCGCGGACCTTCGAGATCGCGCGCCGCTGCGTCGAGGCCGGCGCCGACCCGCAGTGGATCGCCCGCACCCACTACGACTCGAACAGCCTGGCGCGCGTGAAGCTGTGGGGCACGGTGCTGGCGGGGATGCAGCTCGATGCCTCGGGCCGGGTGGCGATGCTGACCATCACGCCGGAGATGGCCGAGGCCGCCGGCGGCACCTACGACGACACCGAGGGGCTGATCAACTTCCCGCTCACCGTCGAAGACCGTGCAGGCGGTCGGCGTTCTTCAAGCAGGTCGGCGGCCCGGAGATCTGGCGCGTCAGCCTGCGCTCGAAGGGCGCCGTCGACGTCGGCGCGATCGCCGCGCGCCACGACGGCGGCGGGCACAGGAACGCCGCCGGGTGCTCGGTCACCGGGCCGCTCGACATCGTGCGTCCGCGCCTGCTCGCCGAGCTCGTCGCCGCCGTGGACGCCGCGGGACGGGCGTGACCGCGACGCCCCTCGACGGCGTCCTCGTCGTCGACAAGAGCCAGGGCCCGACGTCGCACGACGTCGTGTCGAAGGCCCGCCGCGTGCTGCGCACGCCCAAGGTCGGCCACCTCGGCACGCTCGACCCGATGGCCACCGGCGTCCTGCCGCTGGTGCTCGGCCGCGCCACCCGCCTGGCACCCTACTTCCCCGGCGAGAACAAGGTCTACGAGGCGGCCATCGCGTTCGGGCGGGCCACCGACACCTATGACGCCGAGGGCCAGACCACCACGGCGTCCGGTCTGGTGCCCGACGGCGCGGCGCTCGCCGCGGCCCTCGAGCGCTTCCGCGGCACATTCCACCAGCAGCCGCCGGCCTATTCGGCCAAGAAGATCGGCGGCGTCGCGGCTCACACCCTCGCCCGCCGCGACGCCCCGGTGGCGCTGGCGCCGGTGCCGGTCACCGTCGACCGGCTCGATCTGCTCGGCTACGGCGACGGCGTGGCCCGCCTGCGGCTGGCCGTGCGGGCCGGCTTCTACGTGCGCTCGCTGGCCCACGACCTCGGGCTGGCGCTCGGCACCGGCGCTCACCTGGCCGCCCTGCGGCGGCTCGAGGCGGCCGGCTTCGGCATCGACGCGGCCGTGACCTGGGAGGCGTTGGTCACCGGCAGCCCCGAGGCCCTGGCCGACCGGCTGGTGCCGCTCGACGCGCTGCTGCCCGAGCTGCCGGCCGTGGCGCTCGCGCCGGCGCACGTCGAATGGGTCCGTCATGGGCGCGACGTGCCCGGCCGGTGGTCCGCCGATGACGGGGCGAGCCCGAGCCGGCTGCTCGACGAGGCCGGGCGCCTGGTCGCCATCGCCCGCCCCGCCGCGCAACCCGGGCTTTTGCACCCCGTCCTCGTTGTGGGCTAAGATGAAAGGTCATTCCGAGGGCAATTGGCCCGGATATACGGCGGCTCGGAGCATCGGTTCGCCCGCGCTCTTGGCCGTACGTGGAGGTAGACAGTGGCGCTGACCAAGGACAAGAAGACCGAGCTCATCGGCAATTACAAGACGCACGAGTCCGACACGGGCTCCCCCGAAGTGCAGGTGGCGATCCTCAGCGAGCGCATCAACTACCTGACCGAGCACTTCAAGTCGCACGCAAAGGACCACCACTCGCGTCGCGGCCTCCTCAAGCTGGTCGGCCAGCGCCGGCGCCTGCTCGACTACCTCAAGAGCAAGGACTCCCAGAGGTACGCGGAGCTCATCAAGCGCCTCGGCATCCGGAAGTAGCACGGAGGGCGACCCTCGCCCAGTCGGATTCACCTCACAGTGTGCCGGGGAACGTGACCCCGGCGTCGAGGCTTCAGCATGTTCAAGCGTGAGATCCAAGTCGGCCAGCACACCCTCTCGATCGAGACCGGGAAGCTCGCCAAGCAGGCCCATGGCGCCGTCGTCGTGCGCCTCGGTGACAGCGTGGTGCTGGTCACCGCGTGCAAGGCGAAGAACGCGCGCGAGGGGATCGATTTCCTGCCCCTCACCGTCGACTACCGCGAATACACCTACGCGTCGGGCCGCATCCCCGGCGGCTTCTTCAAGCGCGAGGGCAAGCCGAGCGAGAAGGAAGTCCTCACCAGCCGCATGACCGACCGGCCGATCCGGCCGCTGTTCCCCTCCGGCTGGCGCTACGAGACGCAGATCATCGCGATGGTGCTGTCGGCCGACACCGCCCACGACACCGACGTCCTCGCCATCACCGGCGCCGGCGCGGCACTGGCGATCTCGGAGATCCCGTTCAGCAAGACCGTCGCCGGCGTGCGCGTCGGCCTGGTCGACGGCCAGTACGTCATCAACCCGACCTACGAGCAGCGCCGGGCGAGCCGCCTCGATCATCATCATCGCCGGCACCGCCGAAGGCATCGTGATGGTGGAAGCCGGGGCGAAGGAAGTGACCGAGGAAGAGGTCGTCCTCGCCCTCGACGCCGGCCACGCGGCGATCAAGCAGCTGGTGGCTGGCATCGACGCCCTCGCCGCCGAGTGCGGGCAGAAGAAGCTGCCGGTGCCGGCCAAGACCATCGGCCACGAGTATTACCGCGAGGTCGAGGAGAAGGTCGCTGGTGCCGCTCAGCGAGGCATGCGCCTCCGCGGCAAGCTCGAGAACTACGACCGCGTCGACCAGGTGCTGGCCGACCTCATCGCCTCGGTCGCCCGAGGGCGAGGTCCAGCGCAAGGTCGAGGCCAAGGCGATCTTCAAGGAGCTCCAGGAGAAGGTGCTCCGCGACGAGATCCTCGAACGCGGCGTCCGCCTCGACGGCCGCAGCTTCGACCAGGTACGCCCGATCTGGATCGAGACCTCGGTGCTGCCGCGCACGCACGGCTCGGCGGTGTTCACCCGCGGCGAGACGCAGGCGCTGGTCACCGCGACGCTCGGCACCGCCGAGGATCAGCAGAAGATCGAGATGGTCGAGGGCGAGACGTGGAAGCGCTTCATGCTCCACTACAACTTCCCGCCCTTCTCGGTCGGCGAAGTGCAGTTCCTCCGCGGCCCGGGCCGCCGTGAGGTCGGCCACGGCGCCCTCGCCGAACGCGCGCTGTCGCCGATGGTGCCGGCCGAGGAGCAGTTCCCCTACACCGTCCGCATCGTCTCGGACATCCTCGAGAGCAACGGCAGCTCCTCGATGGCCTCGGTGTGCGGCGGCTCGCTGGCGATGATGGACGCGGGCGTGCCGCTGAAGGCGCCGGTGGCCGGCGTGGCGATGGGCCTGATCCTCGACGAGGACACCGGCAAGTACGCGGTGCTCACCGACATCGCCGGGGCCGAGGACCACTACGGCGACATGGACTTCAAGGTCGCCGGCACCGCCACCGGGATCACCGCGCTGCAGATGGACATCAAGGTCGGCGGCATCTCCGCGGAGATCATGCGCGCCGCCCTCGGCCAGGCGCGCAAGGGCCGCATGGAGATCCTCGACAAGATGAACGAGGCGCTCGCCGCGCACCGCGAGAAGATCTCCACCTACGCGCCGCGGATCGTCACCATCAAGATCCCGGTCGACAAGATCCGCGACGTCATCGGACCGGGCGGCAAGACCATCCGCTCGATCATCGAGAAGACCGGCGTCAAGATCGACGTCGAGGACGACGGCCGCGTCAACGTCGCCTCGGCCGACGAGGCGCAGGCGCAGAAGGCCATCGGCATGATCCAGGAGCTGACGGCGACGCCGGAGCTCAACAAGACCTACCTCGGGAAGGTCCAGCGGATCACCGACTTCGGCGCGTTCGTCGAGATCATGGCGGGCACCGACGGCCTGCTGCACGTCTCCGAGATCGCGAACCACCGCGTGAAGGACGTGCGCGACGAGCTGAAGGAAGGCCAGCAGGTGCTGGTGAAGGTCATCAACATCGACCCCACCGGCAAGATCCGGCTCAGCCGCAAGGCGCTGCTGCAGGAAGAGGGCGGTCCTGCCCCGGCTCCGGCCGGTGGCGAGGGCGAGGCGACTGCCGCATCGGCGGGCGCTGGCGACGGGCAAGGCGACGGCGGCGAGCGCCGCGACCGCGGCCCGCGCCGCCCGCGTCGCGAGTAGCATCACGGACGCGCTGCTGGCGCTTCTCGCCGGCGGTCACTCCACTTCGGAGGCCGACCCAGCCATGGGTCGGCCTTTTTTCATTTGCAGAAAGGTTGCACGCTTTCAACTCGAGGTGTAGTGATCGACAACACGTATCGGACCTCGGTTACGCTTGAGTCCGGGCTGAAATGGCCGTAAGCGATGCACGGGCAAGCTCCTTGCTGGCAGCCCGTCCGTCCCGCATCGCTCCCGGTGCGGCGCAGGAGGTATTCATGCGTAGATCGCTCCAGCTGGCGGCATGTTCGGTGCTGCTCGGCTTCATGGTGGCCGCGCCGGCGTCCGCGCAAGTGCGCCGCGACCCGCGGCAGGCCTGGGTATTCGACGATGCGGTCGACGAGAGCCGGCGCGAGGGCAACCGCCTGTTCGTCGGCGGCAGCTTCCGCACGGCCTCGCCGCAGGTCAACGGCAGCCGCGGCTTCGCCGAGCTGACCGTCAACAGCGCGACCCCGACCCGACCCTTCCCACGCCTGTCCGACGGACGCCTCCTGGCGCTCGCCGACGACGGCGGCGGTGGCTGGTTCGCCGGCGGCACGTTCACTGCCGTGGAGGGCGCCGCGCGGCCATTCCTGGCGCACTACGCCGCCAGTGGCGCGCTCGACGGCTTCGTGCCGTCGCCCAACGGCCCAGTTCGCGCGCTCCTCCGCGTCGGCTCGACGCTCTACGTCGCCGGCGACTTCACCAGCATCGCCGGCGCCCCGCGCGGCCGCGCCGCGGCCTTCACCCTCGGCACCGGCGCGCTCACCGCGTGGGATCCGCAGGTCGCCGACGGCAGCGTCCACGCGTTGGCCACCGACGGCAGCCGCATCTTCCTCGGCGGCGACTTCACCTCCGTGCGCGGCGCCGGGCGGACCGACCTCGCGGCCGTCGACGGCTCGACCGGCGTGCCGGACGGCTTCAGCGCGGCGACCGACGGCACCGTGCGGGCGCTGCTCGCAGTCGGCGGCCGCCTGATGGTCGGCGGGAGCTTCAACTCGCTGGCCGCGGCCGGGCGCGCCAATTTCGGCGCGGTGTCGCCGTCCACCGGCGCCGCCGACCCGCTGAACGTGCCGGTCAACGGACCGGTGCTGGCCCTGACCGCCGGTCCCGGCGGAATTTACCTGGGTGGCGCGTTCACCACCGTCGCCGGGCAGCCGCGCGGCAGCCTTGCCGCCCTCGACGACAGCGGCGCCCTGCGGGCGTGGGTCGCCAACGTCAACGGCACGGTGCAGGCGCTCGGCCTGACCCCTGGCGGCATCATCGCCGGGGGCGCGTTCACCCGCCTCAATGGCGAGACCCGCGCCAACATCGCCGCGGTCGCCCCCTCCGGCGCGCTGCTGGCGTGGAACCCGGGCCTCAACGGCGAGGTCGACGTGGTGGTCGGCATGTCCGATGGCCGCGTCGCCGCCGGCGGCGTGTTCACGCACTTCGGCGCCCGCGTCCGCGAGGGCCTCGCGGCGCTGGACGTGGTCACCGACGAACTGCTGCCGCTGGCCCCGGCGCTGAACGGCGCGGTCACCGCGATGGCGATCTCCGGCCGCGCGCTCTACGTCGGCGGCACCTTCACCCAGGCCGACGGCGCGCCGCGCAACCGGCTGGCCGCCTTCGACACCACCTCGTACGCGCTGCTGCCGTGGAACCCCGACGTCAATGACACGGTCGAAGCCCTCGAAGTCGCCGGCGCCACCGTCTTCGCCGGCGGCCGCTTCACGACCGTCGGCGGCGGATCACGGCCCGGGCTGGTCGGGCTCGATGCCACCACCGGGGCGCCGACCGCCTTCAACGCCGGCTTCGGAGGGACGACGGTCAACGAGCTCGAGCTCGCCGGCTCCACGCTCTACGTCGGCGGCGCCTTCACCCAGCTCGGGGGCCAGCCCCGGGCCAATCTCGGCGCCCTCGACCTGGGTACCGGCGCCGTGACCGCGTTGGCGCCGAACGTCGGCGGCGGCGCGGTGTGGGGCCTGAGCGTCACCCCGGCACGCCTGTACTTCTCGGGCGAGTTCACCAGCGTCAACGGGCAGCCGCGCCAGGCGATGGCCGCCGTCGACCGCGCCACTGGCGCGCTCACCGGCTTCGACCCGGTGGTCGTGCCGGCGGCGCCGGCCTCCGCCGTCTATGACATCGACGTGCACGGCACCCTGGCCTACATCGCCGGGCGCTTCAACGACATGAACTGCTGCACCAGGCACGGGTTCGCGGTCATCGAGTCGAACGAGGGCCGCAGCACCGAGGACTCGCACACCGATTGGCCAGCCCCGCTGCCGCCTGCTGACACCGTCGGCCGGCACATCACCTACTACGGTGACCTGCTCGTCGCCGGCGGCCTGGTCCCGCCGGCCGGGCCCGATCGGCAGCAGGGGCTCTACCTGATCGCCGACTTCTCGAGCGCCGGCGCGCCCGGACCGCCGTCGATGCCGGTGGCACGCATCATCGGTGATGCCCTGCAGCTGACCTGGACGCCGTCGCCGATCGGCGGCAACTACAGCGACTTCGTCGTCGAGGCCGCCCTTGCTCCGGGCGCCCCGGCGTTCGCCTCGATCCCCAACGGCTCGGGCAACCCGTCGTTCTCGATTGCCGGCGTGCCGCCCGGCATCTACTTCGTGCGCGTGCGGGCTCGCAACGGCGACGGCATCAGCGCCCCGTCGCCGGAAGTCGGCCTGGTGTTCGGCGGCGGCTGCAGCGCCCCGCCGCTCCCGCCCGATCCGAAGGCCGTCGTATCGGGCACCAACGTCGCGCTCAGCTGGCAGGCGGCGCCGGGGTTCGTCACCAACTACAAGCTGCTCGTCGGCACGCAGGCGGGCATCTCGAACATCCTTACCACCGACGTCGGCGGCATCACCGCGCTCGGCGCCGCCGCCGGCCCGGGCACCTACCACGTGCGCGTCGTCGCCGAGGGCATCTGCGGCGCCAGCGCGCCCTCCGGCGACCTGCCGGTGGTGATCGGCGGCGCGGCGCCGCCGCTGATGCCGACGGTGCAGTCGCAGGTCACCGGCAGCACCGTCACCGTGACGTGGGACGCGGTCGCCGGTGCGGCCGGCTATCGCCTGGTCGCCGGCACCGCGCCGCTGCTGGCCAACATCACCGCCTTCGACACCACCGGCACGGCGCTGGTCGCCCCCGGTGTGCCGCCCGGCGTCTACTGGGTGCGCGTCTATGCCATCGGCGCCGGCGGGCCCTCGGCCCCGTCGCGCGAGATGATGATCGTCGTCCCTTAGGGACCAGCCGCCACACCGTGCCGCGCCGGGACGTTATCGTCCCGGCGCGGTACAATCGCCCTCATGACACGCGCGTGGTCGCTGGCCGTGATGATCCTGCTGACCGGTGTCGCGCTGCCGGCGCAGGAGCAAGCGCCGAATCGCCGCGAGATCCTCGTCGTCGCCAAGGGTCACCAATTCTCGCCGGACCGTATCGAGGTCACCCGCGACGACCTGGTGCGGATCACGCTGCGCAGCGAGGACGCGCCGGTCGGCTTCGCCATCGACGCCTACCGCGTCGCCAAGCGCGTGGCCGGCGGCCAGGCGGTGACCTTCGAGTTCCGCGCCGACCGGGTCGGCACCTTCCCCTTCTATTGCAACATCACCAGCGACGAGGCGTGCCGCGAGATGAAGGGCACGCTGGTCGTCAGCCCGCGCTGAGGTCCGGGGCCTAGTCCTCGGCCGACGCCATCGCGCGCTCCCGCGTCGGCGGCGGGACGGCTGCGGCCCACGCCTGGGCGGCGGCGATGCGATCGCGAATCGGCGGGTGCGACAGGCACAGCGCCTGGACCAGCGGCGAGGGGCGGTCCTCGGCCAGGTTCTGCTGCCCGAGCCGCTTCATCGCCGACACGAAGGCAGCCGGATCGCGCGTGAGGTCCAGCGCGAACCGATCGGCGCGGCGCTCGTGCGCCCGCGACATCGCGTGGCCCACCGGCGCGGCAACGAGCCCCCAGGCACCGGCGATCAGCAGCAGCACCGGCAGCCCCGCCGGATCCAGAGGCGAGCGCAGCCCGAACGCGGTGCCGAGGCCGTGGAGGGCGAGGTGCGCCACCAGGGCCCCGACGGCCAGCAGCACCGACTGCAGCGCGAGGCCACGCCACAGATCGTGGTGCACGTGGTGCGACAGCTCGTGCGCGAGGATCACCGCGATCTCGTCCTCGGAGTAGCTGGCGAGCAGTGTGTCGGACAGCAGGATGCGGCGCGTGCGGCCGAGCCCGGCCAGGGCGGCGTTGGCCCGGCTGGTGTGCGTTCCCAGTCCCCACTCGAAGGCGCCGACCACCGGGGTGCCGGCGCGCCCGGCGAGGGCCAGCAGCCGTCGTTCGAGGGCCTCGTGCCGGAGCGGCGCGACGGTGTGGAACATCGGCAACAGCACGATCGGGGCGACGCCGGTGAGGACGACGCTCACCAGCGTGAACAGCGTCGCCGTCGCCAGCCACCAGTAGGCCGGCGACCACCGCATCAGCGCGTAGACGGCGCCGGCGCCGCCGGCCGCGAACACCGCGCCGAGCGCGACGGCCTTGGCGTGGTCGCGGCCCCACGCTGCCCAGGGCTCGGTGGTGAGGCCGTAGCGGCGATCGAGCACGTGGCCCTGGTAGGCGGCGACCGGCAGGTCGACGACCGCCAGGAGCAGCGACAGGCCGAGCGCGAATACCGCCGCCACGACCGGGTCGGGCACGCCCGCCGCATCACCCACGACACCGGCGAGCGCAGCGGCGACCCACGCCGAGCTGCCGGCGGCGAGCAGGATCACCAGGACGCACGCGCCGAGCGCCAGGCCGAGGATCCCGGCGCGGCGCCGTAGGCGGTGATAGCGGGTGGACTTGTCTTCGATCACGGGCGGGCCGACGTACAGCGACAGGCGCACCCGGTGCGCACTGTGCACAGGGTACGACAGTCGGCGGCGCGGCCCAAGCCCTCAGCCACGGCGCGGCACGTGGCCGAGGCGTTCAGGCCTTCGTGAGGCGGACGCCGCCGTTCGTGGTGCCGAGCTCGAGCCGGGCGCCGCCGCCGCCGTTCAGCTGCCCCTCGACGCGCCGCCGCGATGACTCGCCGGAGACGGCGAGGCCGACCTCGGAGGTGTCGACGCGGCCGTTGACGCAGGTGGCCACGACGTCGGCCTTCTGCGTGTCGGGCACCGCGAGGCGCACGCCGCCGTTCACCGACTTGAGGCTCACCTGGCTGCCGTCGGGGAGCGGCGCGGCGAGCCGCAGCTCGACGCCGCCGTTGACCGTCCGCGCATCGAGGCGGGAGGCGGCGCCGAGGTCACCCTTGATGCCGCCGTTGGTCGACGAGGCGCTCACCTCGCCGTCGAGGCCGGCGAGCTGGACGCCGCCATTGACCGTCCGCAGGTCGACGTGGACGCCGCGCGGGACCTTGACGACGTAGCGGACGGTGAGCTGCCCGAGCCCGTGCACCGACGGCGGGCGCGTCTCGATCCTGACCTTGGCGGGGCCGGCCTCCTCGCGGATCTCCAGCTTGCCGAGCAGCTCCTTCGCCGAGTCGTCGGACATCGCCTTGGCGGTGCGCTCGGCGGTGACCTCGAGGGTCGCCCCGTCGGAGGCCTCGGCGGTGATGCCGCCGTTGACGTTGACCAGCTCCAGGCGGCCGCCCGGCGCCAGGCTGTAGGAGCGGGTCCAGGTGTCCTGGGCCTTGCCGCCGGCGAAGTCGATCGAGAAGTCGCCGTCGCCAGCGTGGATGTCGCACCCGGCCAGGGCGACCGAGGCGGCGAACAGGGCGGCGAGCGTGAACGGGCTTCGGCGGAGCAGCATCGGCAGGTCCCTCAGAGGTGAGATACGAGGGGCCGCGTCGCGCGGTTCGCCCCGGCCCGCTGGCCTGCCGGCCCTGGCTAGTTCATCTGGATCGAGATCAGCTTGGAGACGCCCGGCTCCTCCATCGTCACCCCGTACAGCCGGTTGGCGATCTCCATCGTCTTGCGGCTGTGGGTGATGATGATGAACTGCGTGCGGTCGAGCATGCCGCGCAGCATCTCCACGAAGCGTCCGATGTTGGCGTCGTCGAGCGGCGCGTCGATCTCGTCGAGGAGGCAGAACGGGCTCGGCTTGAACTTGAAGATGCCGAACATCAGCGCGATCGCCGTCAGCGCCTTCTCGCCGCCCGAGAGCAGCATCACGCTCTGGAGGCGCTTGCCCGGCGGCGAGGCGACGATGTCGATGCCGCTCTCCAGCGGGTCGTTCTCGTCGAGCAGCGTCAGGCCGGCGCGGCCGCCGCCGAACAGCGTCGTGAACATCTGCTGGAAGTTGCCGTTGATGATCGTGAACGCCTCGCGGAAGCGGGCGTGGGTCGTCTGGTCGATCTGCTTGATCGCCTCGTTGGTCTGGGCGATCGACTCGGTCAGGTCCTTGCGCTGCGTGGTCAGGAACGCGTAGCGCTCCTCGAGCTCCTGCAGCTCCGGCCACCGCAGATATTCGGGGTCGCCCCCGTCGACCCGGCCCACGTCGACGAACATGACCGCCGTGTAGCCCAGCGTGCTGAGAATGCCGTCGGCGCCGGTCCACGAGTCCGCCCGCGCGTCGTCGAACGTCAGCAGCAGCGGCCGCGGCGGGAGGTCGACGTGCTCGCCCTGGACGAAGCGAACGAAGGTCTCCAGGTCGATCGTCTGGTACCCCGCGTGGTGGATCATCGTCATCTGCTTCGCGAAGTCGTCGACGTCGATGCCGTAGGAGGCATCCGAGGCGTTGGAGAAGTCGGTCTCGGGCCCGACCCCGTGGTACAGGAGGACCGGGATTTCGGAGCGATCGGCCGGGAGCGGCGCCCAGAACTGCTTCTCCCGCGAGGTGAGGACGACGGCCGACGCGGGCAGCGGAGTGCGGGCAACCGTTGGTTCCGGAGAGGAGGTCTCCCTCGACGCCCCACAGGCCGATGCGAGGATCGAGATGCAACAGGTAAGGGCGGCTAACTTGCCGGCCGATACCGTCATAGCGGCACCACTGTAGCCGTGAGGCCCACACGAGCTTCCAGAGAGTCCATCTGCGCGTCCGACCCGCCCGGCTTCGAGCTGGGCAGTTCACCTCCGAAATGCGACGCCCGTCGATACATGCCAGGATGGACTTCCGGCCGTGAGCAGCGCAGATGAGCAACCGGCGGCGATCTTCGAGCCGCTTCGCCCGGCGAGCCGCACGCGCCTCGTTCTGGGGCTGATCCTGGGTCCGATCCTCTGGCTCGCGGCGCTCATCGTCGTGGCCGCTACCCTGCGCTTCACGTGGGCGATCCAGCTCGGTCTGTTGGTATCGGTGGGGACCTTCATCCTTTCGCTGCTCGCGCTTTCGTTCCTCCGGTCGAGGCGCCTGCGCCAGGAGGCGCGAAATGCGGCTGGCGGCTGAGATCCTGCTCGCGTTCGTCGCGCTGTATCCCGTGTGCACCGCCGCTCTGTGGATCGCGGGGGGCCTGATCTTCCGGTGGCGCGAGGAGTCCAACACCGGCGCCGAGCCGAAGGATGGGTGGCCCGGCGTATCCATCCTGATTCCCGCCTACAACGAGGCGAACGTCATCGCGGAATCCGTGACGGCCGCCCTCGCGGTGGACTACGCAGAGCTGGAAGTGCTCGTCCTGGATGACGGCTCGACCGACGACACGGAGACCGCAGCCATCACCGCGGCCGACGGCGACTCGCGCTGCCGCGTGCTCCGCGATCCCGTGAACCGCGGCAAGGCCGACCGCCTCAACGCCGGCGTCGCCGAGGCGCGGCACGACCTGGTCGCCGTGATGGATGCCGACACGCACATCCACCCGGCGGCACTCAAGCTGCTGGTCTCGCGCATGTCGCGGTCGGACATGGTCGCGGCCGTGGCCGGCGCGCCGCACGTCACGAACCGCGGGCGACTCCTGCTGGCCATGCAGGTGCTGGAGGCGGCTGCGGTGATCGGCCTGATCCGCCGGACCCAGTCGATCACCGGGCGGGTGGGCGTCGTCGCTGGGGTGCTCGGGCTCTTCCGCCGCGACCGCGTGCTGGCCGTCGGCGGCTACGACCCCCGGATGGCCACCGAAGACATCGACCTCACCTGGCGGCTGCTGCTCGCGGGCTGGGAGACGGTCTACGAGCCGCACGCCTTGGTCGGCATGCAGGTCCCCACGACGCTGCGAGCCCTTTGGGCGCAGCGCAAGCGCTGGGCGCGGGGGCAGGGCGAGGTGCTGCGCGTTCGCCTCGGCGAGGTGAGCCGCTGGCGCAACCACCGGATGTGGCTACTCAGCTTCGAGGCCCTCGCCTCGCTGCTCTGGGTCGTGGCGCTCACCGCTTCGCTGATCATCGCCCTGATCGGACATGCGTTGACGGGACACGAGCTGTTCGGCCTCGCGCTCGCCTGGGGGATCGCGATCGCTGTCGTGGCCACGATCCAGCTGGTCGTCGCGATCGGCATCGAGCACACCTACGATCCCACGATCCCGCGGGCGTTCCTCCTCGGCGCCCTGTATCCGCCGCTCTACTGGCTCATCAACGCGGCGGCTTCACTCCGCGCCGAGGTCGCCGCGCTGATCCGCGGGCCTGTGGGTGAGCGGGTGGTGTGGGACATCCCACGGGAGCAGCTCGGCGTGGATCCCGGGCTTGCGGGCGGGTCACCGAGGGACAAGGATCGCTAGCCGGCAGTCACCGCCGGCGTGGGGCCGGCGTCACTCGGTGGTCCCGGTCGGCTCCGAGGCGGCGTGCTCCTCGGCGGCACCTTCGTGCTCCTCACCCTCTCCGTGCTCGTCGTGGTGCTGGGGCCGCCGGGGCGCCGTCTCGAGGAGCCAGGCCGTCGCCACGCCCGCGAGGACCAGCGCGCCGGCGATCACGAGCCAGCGCGTGAAGACGAGTCCCAGGGCGATCAGGCCGGCGGACACGGCGAACAGGAACGGTGTCAGGGCCGGCGGCGACGCGTGCGCGGTGACCGGAACGGGCTCGAGCGCCTCGCGGGACAGGGCCTGCGTGCCGTGGCCGGCCTCGTCGCCGGCGGCAGCGGTCGCGCCCTCGTCCTCGGTCTCGCGCGGTTCGTCGCGCGCGGCGTGCAGCAGCACGTGGGCGAGGTACATGAACGCCACCCCGAGGACGCAGAGGTAGAACGTCCCCGAGAGCTCGAGGCCCCACACCCCGTAGACGATGCCCGCGACCAATACGAACACCCCGAGGGCCACGAACAGGATCCCTCCGACCTTCACTCGTCCCTCCCCGCCGGTCGCGTCACTTGAGGATGTAGTACGTCGTGAACAGGCCGATCCACACGATGTCCACGAAGTGCCAGTAGAGCGTGGCCGCCTCGACGCCCGTGTGCTCGTCGGGCGAGAACTCGCCCCTGTATGCCTGCAGCATCACCAGGTACAGGAACAGGGCGCCGCCGAACACGTGCGCGAAGTGGAACCCCGTCATCGTGTAGAAGAGCGTCGCGAAGACGCCGTCGCGGATCCCGAAGCCCAGCTCGGAATAGTCGAACAGCTGGAGCAACAGGAAGATCACGCCCAGGGCGAGCGTCACCTTCAGCCATCGGATCAGGCCCCGGTTGTCCCCCCGCTTGATGGCCGAGAGCCCGGCCTGCATCGTGAAGCTCGACGTCACCAGCACCACGGTCAGGATCGTCGCGATGGGCCAGATCTCGAGCGGCTCGATGTGCGGGACGAGGGGTGGCCAGACCACGTTGCTCGCGCGGATGTCGAAGTACGCCCCGAAGAACCCGCCGAAGAACATGACCTCGGACGAGATGAACAGGATCATGCCGAACAGCGACAACGAGATCGGCTGGCGGTGAGCCGTCCGCGGGGTGGTCGTCGGGGTGGCGCTCACTGCTGCACCTCGGCATCGAGGCGATCCAGGGCCTTCTTGCCCTCACGCCAGTCGAACACGGGCCGCTCGGACCGGATCTGGATCAGCCGGTCGAAGTTGTGCGGAGGCGGCGGCGACGAGGTGGCCCACTCCAGCGTGTTCGCCTCCCACGGGTCGTCGGTCGCCGTGGGCGCCTTCCGGATGCTGATGATGAAGTTCACGATGAAGATCAAGACCGACAGCGCGATCAGGAAGGCGCCGGCCGTCGCGATCTGGTTGTAGCCGGTCAGTCCCTCGTTCGACGGCGTAGTCGGCGATGCGGCGCTGCATCCCCAGCAGGCCGAGCATGTGCATCGGGAAGAACGTCAGGTTGAACCCCACCATCATGATCCAGAACTGGATCTTCCCGAGGCTTCTCGTTCAGGAACTTGCCGGTCATCTTCGGCATCCAGAAGAAGAACCCGGCGAAGATCGCGAAGACCGAGCCGCCGAACAGCACGTAGTGCAGGTGCGCCACGACGAAGTACGTGTCGTGGATGGCGAAGTCGACGGGCACCACCGCGGCGAACGCGCCGTTGATGCCCCCGATCAGGAACATCGCCAGGAAGCCGATGCTGAACAGCATCGGCGTGGCCAGGCTGATCTTGCCCTTGTACATCGTGGCGATCCAGTTGAACATCTTGACCCCGGTCGGCACCGAGATCAGGAACGTCACGAACGAGAAGAAGGGCAGCAGCACGGCGCCGGTGGCGAACATGTGGTGCGCCCACACGCTGAACGACAGCGCGCCGATGGCGAGCGTGGCGAAGACGAACGCCTTGTAGCCGAACAGGGGCTTCCGGCTGAACACCGGGATGATCTCGGACACGATGCCGAACGCGGGCAGGATCAGGATGTAGACCTCGGGGTGGCCGAAGAACCAGAACATGTGCTGCCACAGGATGGTGTTCCCGCCGTGCGCCGGGTCGAAGAAGCTCCCTCCCAGGTTCCGGTCGATGAACAGCAGGATGAGGGCCGCCGTCAGCACCGGGATGGCCAGCAGCCCGAGCAGCGAGGTGACCAGCGTGTTCCAGACGAAGATCGGCATGCGGAACATCGTCATGCCCGGCGCGCGCATCTTGAAGATCGTGGTGATGAAGTTGATGGCGCCGAGCAGTGACGCCGCCGCGATGATGATCAGCGCCCACGATCCACAGGTCCTGGCCGTGCTCGCCCAGCTGAGCCGTCTGCTCGGACAGCGGCGTGTAGCCGGTCCAGCCTGCGGCGGCGGCACCGCCCTTCACCAGGAAGCCCGCCATCATGATCAGCCCGGCCGCCGGGACCATCCAGTACGAGAGGGCGTTGATCCGCGGGAAGGCCACGTCCGGAGCCCCGATCATGAGCGGCATGACGTAGTTCGCGAAGCCCGAGAACACCGGCATCACGAAGAGGAAGATCATGATCGTGCCGTGCATGGTGAACAGCTCGTTGTAGGTCTGGTCGGACACGAGCTGCAGACCCGGCTGCGCGAGCTCGGACCGGATCAAGAGCGCCATGATGCCGGCGACCACGAAGAAGAAGAACGCCGTGAGGATGTACAGGATGCCGATCTTCTTGTGGTCGGTGGTGGTGAGCCAGTCCATCACCTTGGCGCCGAAGGACGGCTCGGGTGCGGTCAGGTCGGCGGGGCGTTCGATGACGGCCACGGTTCCTCTTCCTCCTCGCCTACTGCACCTTGAAGGCGCCGTTCATCCCGGGATGGACGTCGCAGTGGAAATAGTAGGTCCCCGTGTCCAGCGGATGCACGCTGTAGACGATCTGCGTCGGTCCCGTGACGATGGCGCCCCGGAACAGGTTCTGCGTCGCGCTGGGGTTGGTGTAGATCGCGACGTTGTGAGGCGTGCCGGCGTCCTCATTGTCGAAGTCGATCTTGAACGGCTGCCCCGCGGGGACCTGCATGCAGGTCTTGTCGAACTTGATGTTCTTGGCCGCGATGGCGAGGACGTCGTCCGTTGCGGCGCTGCACTGGTTCTCGATCTTCGTCTGATCGGCCAGCGCCGTCTGCGCCCACGCGTCGAACTGGTCCCGTGGCTCGATCACGACGTTGAAGAGCATGCGCGAGTGATACAGGCCGCAGAGCTCGGCGCACTTCCCCGGGTAGCTGCCCACGCGGTCGGGCGTCATCGTGAAGTCGTTGGGGTGGCCCGGCACGACGTCGCGCTTGAACAGGAAGTTGGGGATGAAGAAGTCGTGGATCACGTCCTGCGACTCGAGGTGGAAATGGATCGGCTGGCCCACGGGCAGGTGCAGCGTCGGCAGGACCTTGGTCTGGCCCGACGTCCCCTCGACGAACAGCGCGTTGTTGTTCGCCGTCTTGAAGTCGGGGTAGGCGAAGTGCCACTGCCACTGGAAGCCCGTCACGTCGATCGTCATCGGCTTGGGCGACGCGGGCGCGGTGTCCAGGCGCCCGAGCTCGATCGCCGAGAGCACGAACAGGACCAGCACGATCAGTGTGGGGATGACCGTCCAGACCACCTCGATCGAGGTGTTGCCGTGGATCTGCGGAGGGAGGTCCTCGTCGCCCTTCTTGCGCCGGTACCGGAGCGGGAAGTAGACGATCAGCCCCCCGACGACAACGAAGATCACCGCAGCGAAAGCGAACGTGATGTCGTACAGGGTCTTGACACCGTGCGCCTGCTGCGACGCGGGCTCGAGCGTGCACCCCGACAGCAGCAGCAGGGCCGAGACCGCAAGCAGAGAGCGGTGAAGGCGGGAGCGGCGGTCGCGGATGCGGTGTCGGTTGACGCCTGCGCCGGTCACGTTCTCCTCGAGCCTCCTCGGGGCGGCACCCGTCCGGGGCGGTCCGGACACGGCTCCGCATTGTATCGGTGCGCGGGCCGTGCCGACCGTCTCGGCGGCAACTCCTCCGAGCGTAGCGCATACGCGGGGCCCGGTCTGAGAGGCCGCACCCGGATCGGGCACGGCCGACGGACGGGGCGAGGTGGAGAATGGTGGGGTGGGATTCACGATCGCCGCCGCTCAGGGGGTCCCCGAGCCCGGGTGGGCGCACGTGCTGACCGCCTGGACCCTTCAGCCCCAATTGCTGATTCCGGTCGTTGCGTTCGGCTGGCTCTACCTCGCGGGCGTGCGCCGCGTCGCCGAACGATACCCGCGCGCGCCGTGGCCGCGGGCGCGCCTGGTGTGGTTCACGGCCGGGCTCGCGGTGATGGTCCTGGCCCTGATGTCCCCGATCGACGTCTACGCCGAGGTGTTCCTGTGGGTCCACATGATCCAGCATCTCCTGCTGATCTCGGTCGTGCCGCCGTTCCTGCTGCTGGGCGCCCCCGTGACGCTGCTGCTGCGGGCGTCCTCGTCCGCGACGAGGCGCCGGCGCATCCTGCCCATCCTGCGGTCCCGCCCGGTCAAGCTCGTCTCGAACCCGGTCGTGGCGTGGTCCCTCTTCGCGGCGGCGATGGTGGTGACGCACTTCTCCCCGATGTACGAGGCCGCGCTCGAACACGCCTGGGTGCACAGCGTCGAGCATCTGATCTACCTGAGCGTCGGTCTGCTGTTCTGGTGGCCCGTGGTGGGGCTCGATCCCTCGCCGTGGCGGATGTCGCATCCGGTGCGGCTGCTCTACGTGTTCCTGGCGGGTCCGGTGAACACGTTCACGGCCCTCGCCATCTACAGCGCCGGAACGGTTCTGTACGCCCACTACGCGCGGGTGCCGAGGGCGTGGGGACCGAGCCCGCTCACCGACCAGCGGTGGGGCGGGGCGCTCATGTGGATCGTCGGTGACCTGATGCTGCTCACGGCCGTGATCCTCGTGGCGCTCGACTGGATGCGTCACGACACCGCGGAGGCGGCCCGGATCGACGCGCGCCTCGACGCCGAGGCCGCACGTCGTGAGCAGGCGGGAACGGCCTAGCCGTCCGCGCTCGGACGTCGCCACCTCCGCCCGTCGAACCGCAGCCCGGCGTCGTCGACGAGGCGGGCCAGGGCGGCCTCGGACCCGAGGAGATCCGAGGGCATCAGCGAGATCGGCGGGCCGTCGCCCACGATCCTCCAGGCGCCCAGCGGCCAGCGTGGAGGGATCACCTCGCGGACACGAACCGCGCGAGCGGTCCGGTCCGGCAGCGCGGCGCGCCGCACGACCACCCCGCCGGGCTCCTCATCGAAACCGGTGACCCGCGCGGTGAGGCCCGAGACCAGCACGAATCCGGCGGCCGCGAGCCCGGCGATCCTGGTGGGCGCCGCCCAGTCCGAGGTGGCGGCCAGCCCGGCGCCGCAGGCTCCGGCGGCCGCGGCGAGCCACGTGGTCGGCGAGGTGCGGGGCCTCCAGGGGCGTTCGCCCGTCCGGGGGACGACCGCCCCCAGTCGCAGGACGGCCGACCGGCGCCAGCCGATCTGACCGGTGGCGCAGAGGGCGAGCATCGCCGAGGCGACGCCGAGCCCGAAGCTCACGAAAGCGGTGGCGGCCGGACCTCCTACAGCGCGGCGCGCAGGAGGGGGTCGATCGCGACGGCGGCGAACAGCAGCGCGAGGTAGGTGTTGGACAGGTGGAAGAGGTGCATCGCGCGGGCGACCGTCGGGTCGCGGCGGAGACGGACCGCCTCGGTCAGGAACCAGCCGCCCAGCCCGATCGCCGCGACCACGTACACCGGGCCCATCCCCGCGACGGGGTAGAGCAGCAGCGTGAGGGCGAAGAGCACGAACGCGTACAGCACGATCTGGCGGGTCGTCTCGGGGATGCCCCGCACCACGGGGAGCATGGGGACGCCGGCCGCCCGGTACTCGGCCTCGTACCGCATCGACAGCGCCCAGAAGTGTGGCGGCGTCCAGTAGAAGACGATCAGGAACAGCACGACGGCCGGGAGCGCCACGTGCCCGGTCACCGCGGCCCACCCGACCAGCACCGGCACGGCCCCGGCAGCGCCCCCGATCACGATGTTCTGCGGCGTGGAGCGCTTCAACCACAGCGTGTACACGAAGACGTAGAAGAGGATGGCCGACACCGCGAGGCAGGCGGCCAGCAGGTTGGTCGTGGCCCACAGGAACGCGAACGCGGTCACGGAGAGGGCCACCCCGAACACCAGCGCGCCCCGCGGGGACACCGCGTGCGCGGGCAGGGGGCGCCGGCTCGTCCGGTGCATGACCTGGTCGATGTCGCGATCGACGTAGCAGTTGATGACGTTCGCGCCGCCTGCGGCGAGCGTCCCCCCGAAGAGCGTCGCGAGGATGAGCCACGGCGAGGGCCAGCCCTCCTGCGCAAGGATCATCGGGGGGACCGTGGTGATCAGCAGCAGGATGATGATGTGCGGCTTCATGAGGTCCACGTACGCGCCGACGCGGCGCAGGAAGGCGGCGTCGACGGCCGGACCCGCCACGGGAGCCGGGACCGCCACCGCCACACCCGAGCCGCCTCCGATGGGGACGGCGGTACGGAGCTGCCGGCGCGACTCGGCCGCCCGCGCCGCGCCGCTCGGCGCAAGCCGGAACGCGAGGAGCGTGGTGGCGACCAGCGCCGCCCAGACCAGGGCGCCCACGGCCTCGTGGGCCACGCGGGCGCCGACCGAGAGGCTGCTCCAGATCAGGGCCGCGCCCAGGAGCGCCTGGGCCAGGAAGAGTCCTCCAGCGCCGAGGGAGAGCGTGCGGACGGGCGGCCGGTCGCGTTCGCCGTTCCAGGCCGTCCGGCACATCACGATCACGCCGATCAGCACGAGCAGGACCGCCAGGCGGTGGGCGAACTGGGGCACCGCGAGCGGGACGTGCAGGTCGGGCACGGCCCGCCCGTTCATGAGCGGCCAGTCGGGGAAGGCGAGCCCCGCGTTCTCGCCGCGGACGTAGGTCCCGATGAGGATCACCACGAACGAGGCGGCGGTCACGACGGCCGCCTGGATGGCCATGATCCGGTGCCGGCCCGTCGCCCGGTACGCCCGGAGGTCCGCGTACGAGGTGACGGTGGCGATCACCAACGCCGCGACGAGCAGCATTGCGTTCGCGTAGTGCAGCGTGACGAGCACGGGGTCGAGCTCGCTCTTCACGACCGCCGCGCCGAGCCCCGCCTGGACGAGGATCAACACCAGCGCGGCGGTCGCCGCCCACGCGGTGGGCTCGCGCCGGGTCCCCCGGCGCTGCCAGGCCGCGACCACCAGGAGCACGATCAGCACGACGACGACGGTGGTCAGGAAGCGGTGGCTGTACTCGATCAACGCGTGGCGGAGCGCCTCGCCGTGCTGGCCGAAGGGCGGGAACCAGTGTCCGTAGCAGCGCGGCCACCCCGGACACCCGAGCCCGGAGCCCGAGGCGCGGACGAGGCCGCCCACCGTCACCAGGAGCAACGTCGCCGCCAGCGTGACGACGGACAGTATTCGAAGGAAGCGGTTCACGCGGGTCCTCTTGGGCGCCGGTCGGGCAGCAGCGCCACTATACGACCGGCCGCCGTCACGCCGGCCCACGCGCGGGCGCGCGCCGCGGTTCGGCCGTCCGGGGCATCGACGGCATGATCGCGCGATCGTCGATCGGCAGCGAGACGCGGAACGTCGATCCCCGCCCCTGCTCGCTCTCCGCGTCGATCGAGCCGCCGTGCGCCTCCACCACCGCCTTCGCGATGGACAGGCCGAGGCCCGAACCCTCGCGGGGGACGTCGGGATGCACCCCGGACGCCCGGGAGAACCGTTCGAAGATGCGCTCGAGGTCCTCCGTCGCGATGCCGGTCCCGGTGTCGGCGACCGCGATCGTGATCCGGCCGTCGGTCCGGACGAGCGAGAGGGAAATGGTGTCGTCCGGCTGGGTGTGCTTCACCGCGTTCTCGACGATCGCGTCGAGCGCGAGCTGCAGCCGGTCGGGATCCGCCTGCGCCACCGCCTCGTCGAGTTGTCCCAGCAGCCACCGGCGCGGCGTGGGGGACCAGCGGTGCGCGAGGTCGACGACGAAGGGGACCAGGTCGAGCGCCGTGAGCCGGAGGAAGTCCGGCCGCTCCAGCGAGGCGAGGGTGAGCAGCCGGTCGGCCAGGCGGCCCAGCCGCTGGAGCTCGTCGACCACGACCCGGATGTCCGCGCCCAGCAGCGGGTCGTCGTGCGTCTGCTGGATGAGCTCGGCGTGGCCCAGCGCGATGGTGATGGGGGTTCGCAGCTCGTGGGAGGCATCCTGGAGGAAGGCGTGCTCCCGGTCGAGCATCCGCTCGTTCTCTTCGGACACGCGCCGCACCTTCTCGGTCGCGGCCAGGTGGCGCCGCGCGTGCCACACCATGGCCACGAACATCGCGGCCATGAGCGGCACCTCGGTCAGCTCGTCGAGCGACTGCGCGCCGATCGCGTAGTCGTGGTACAGCACCACGCCCGTCGTGACGACCACCGCCGCGAGCGTCAGCGTGGTGGGTCGGGCCCGCCAGACGCGGTATCCATACAGGACGGTCAGGCTCACCCAGATGAAATGGAACGGGACCGTCTCCCACTCGGGCCACAGCGCCATCGCCGCCAGGTTCGCCACCGCGAAGGCGCCCCAGGCGACGTCCACGGCCACGGGGAGATGGACGGGCCACTCGGCGCGATCAGTCCGCCGCAAGCAGGTACCCCCTTCCGCGCACCGTCGCGATGACCTCCGCGCCGAGCTTGGACCGCAGGCGCCGCACGTAGACGTCGACGACGTTCGACCCCGGCTCGAAGTGGTACCCCCACACCGCGGAGAGCAGCCGCTCCTTCGACAGCACGACACCGGGGCACTGCATCAGCTCGCGCAGCAGGAGCGACTCGCGCTCGGAGAGCGGGATCGGACCGTTCCCCAGCTCGGCCTCCCGTCGCACGAGGTCGAGGGACATCCTGCCGGCCCGAACCTGTCCCGCCCCCGAACGCGCCACGCCGCGAAGCCGGGCCCGGACGCGCGCCAGCAGCTCGGCCAGCGAGAAGGGCTTGGCCAGGTAGTCCTCGGCGCCCAGCTCGAGGGCCTCGACCTTGGTCGGCGTGTCGGTGAGCGCGGACAGGATCAGGACCGCCTGGCCCGGTTTCCGTTCGAGGACGCGGCGAAGGACCTCGCGCCCGTCGACGCCGGGCATCAACAGGTCGAGTATGACGAGATCATACGGCTGGGTCAGCGCGGCGTCGAGTCCCGCCTGACCGTCGCGGGCCACGTCGACGGTGTACCCCTCTGCGCGAAGGCCCCGCGCGACGAAGTCGAGGATCCGTTGCTCGTCGTCGACGACCAGCAGACGGGCCCTCGCGACCTCAACGTTCCCCGCGCCGGCGGGCGTCTGCCCTGCTGCGCGCTCGGCCGTCTCCCGGGATGCCACGTTGTCCGATCTCCCTCCGACCGGAGCATAGGGTCACGCGATCCGATCGGACAAGAGGCGGACGGCGGGAATCGCCGCGGCCCGAAACATGACGCCGCCGTCATGTTGCGACCGGAAGTGCCTGCGTAGGGGGACCGAGGCCGGCGGGGGACGTGACAGTCCTGTCATCTCCTTGCGTCGGCCCGGACGGCTCCGTAGCGTGCGGGCGGCGACGTGGCCGCCAGGCCGGGTCGATCTGCCCGTGTGAGGAGGGTGCGATGGCAGTTGAAGGAGGAGTCACCGCCCGCCGGCGCCCCGGCGTCATCACGGTGCTGGCACTCGCTGCCGTGCTGACGCTGGTATCGACGTCGTGTTCGAAGGGTCGCAGCACCACGACGACCAGCTCGGCTCCGAAGCTCACGACGGTGTACGTGCAGAAGTTCCGGTACCACGGCCTGCCGGCGACGCTGCCGTCCGGGTTCCACCAGTTCTACTTCCAGAACAAGGAGTCGTTCCCCATCACGCACGAGATGATTCCGGTCGCGCTTCCCTCCGGGAAGACGGCTGACGACATCCAGGCCGAGGCGAAGGCGAACGGTCCCGAATCGGAGGACGAGTGGCTCCACATCGGGGGTGACTTCGGCGCCATCGACACCGGAGCGGGCCTCATCCTGACGATCTATCTGCCACCGGGCAATTACGCGATCGCGTGCTGGCAGACCGGGAAGGCCAACGGCCAGCCGGGGGACGGCCCGCCGCACGCCGCACTCGGGATGTTCGCGCCGTTCACCGTGAGCTGAGACGTCGAGACGTGGCTGGGGCGAGGGGACTTCCGGCAGTCGTGCGGGCTCATCGGACGTCCCTTCGCCTCGCCGCACCCGTCTGCTTGATCGCGCTGTCGGGCTGCGCCTACGAGGGGATCGCGCCCACGTCGCGCAAGGTGCACGAGCTGTACAACACGATCTTCGTGATGGCGGGGAGCGTCTTCGCCGTCGTCGTGCTCTGGCTGCTGGTGACGCTGATCCTGTTCCGCCGGCGCAAGGGCGACACGGGCCAGCCACCGCAGCGGGAGGGCCGCGCAGTCATCGTCGTCGGCTTCTTCCTCATCGGGGCGGCGATCGTGTCCCTGCTGTTCCCCTTCGGGGAACGGACCCTGGCCGCCGTCGACCACATCAATCCGCAGACCCAGGTGCACGTGCGGCTCGAGGGGTTCCAGTGGGAATGGACCGCCTACTACCAGGACGAGGGGCTGGTCGTGAGCGGCAAGACGCTCAAGAAGCCACTGGTGTTCGACGTGCCCGTCGACTCGCCCATCGAAATCACGCTGGTGTCCCGCGACGTAATGCACGAGTTCTTCGTGCCCCAGTTGCTGTTCATGCGCAACGCCGTGCCCGGTCACCCGAACACGTTCACGTTCACGCCCACCAAGATCGGGGTCTTCAAGGGGCAGTGCGCCCAGTTCTGCGGGCTGTGGCACTCGCGGATGACGTTCGTGATGCGCGTGGTGGCCCCCGTCGACTACCAGGCCTGGGTGAAGGCCGAGAAGGAGGCCATCCTGCGCATCACGTGTCCGGCCAAGGCCGGCGCCGTCACGATCACCGCGAAGGACATCTCGTGGAACACCAACTGTCTGTCGATCGTCGGCGGCCAGCCGACCACCATCACCGTGGTCAACGACGACTCGAACATCGACCACAACTTCGCGATCTACGACGGCCCCGACCGGAGGCAGCGGCTGTTCCTCACCGGCCGGTTCGCGGGCGTCTCGACGCGCACCGACACGCTGCCCGACCTTCCGCCCGGCAAGTACTACTTCCAGTGCGAGGTGCACGGACCGGCGATGTCCGGGGTCTTCATCGTGAACAAACCGGGGTCGCCGTGACCGGGGGAGGTGCGCCGTGGCGGTGACGGGCGTTCGCGCCGAGGAGACGACCCCTGCCCCCAGGGGCGGGCGGGTCATGGAGTGGCTGACCACCACCGACCACAAGAAGATCGGCATCATGTACCTGGTCAACTCGTTCGCGTTCTTCGCGATCGGCGGCACGCTCGCGCTGCTGATGCGGACCCAGCTGTCCCAGCCCGACAACCACGTGCTGTCGGCGCACCTCTACAACGAGGTCTTCACGATCCACGGCACGCTGATGATCTTCCTGGTCATCTTCCCGTTCCTGTCCGGGTTCGGGAACTACATCGTCCCGCTGCAGATCGGGGCGCTCGACATGGCGTTCCCGCGCGTGAACGCCCTCTCGTTCTGGCTGCTGCCGGTGGGCGGGCTCACCATCGTCGCCGGCTTCTTCGTCCCCGGGGGCGCCGCCGCCGCCGGGTGGACCAGCTACGTCCCGCTGTCGGTCCAGGGGGGCGTGGGACAGGACCTCTGGATCCTCGGCCTGATGATGGTGGGGACCGCCTCGATCCTCGGCGCGATCAACTTCATCGTCACCATCCTGCGCATGCGGGCTCCCGGGCTCACGATGTTCCGGCTCCCGCCGTTCACGTGGGCGACGCTCTCCACGTCGTTGCTGGTGGTGCTGGCCACGCCGGTCGTCACCGCCGTCCTGATCATGCTCCTGTCCGACCGGCGGTTCGGCACCACGTTCTTCGATCCGGCACACGGGGGGAGCGTCGCCTTCTACCTCAACACGTTCTGGTTCTTCGGCCACCCCGAGGTCTACATGCTGATCATGGGGGCCTGGGGCATCGTGTCGGAGATCTTCCCGGTGTTCGCCGGCAAGCCCCTGTACGGATACAAGGGCCTGGTCATGGCGTTCCTCATGGTGACGGCGCTGTCGTTCACCGTGTGGGCGCACCACATGTTCACCACGGGCGTGATCACGAACCTCTCGTTCTTCGCCGCGACGACGGAGATGATCTCGATCCCCACGGGGGTCCTCTTCTTCATCTGGCTCGCCACGCTCTGGCGCGGGAAGCTGCGGTTCGAGGTGCCGATGCTCTTCGCGCTGGGCTTCTTCGCGATGTTCCTGATCGGGGGCATCGACGGTGTGTGGATGGCGTCGCCGGCGATGGACTACGCGATCCACGACACCATGTGGGTCGTCGCGCACATCCACTACGTCCTGTTCGGCGGCACGATCTTCGCGGTGTTCGCCGGCATCTACTTCTGGTTCCCCAAGATGACCGGCTACCGGCTCGGCGACGGGCTCGGCAAGCTGCACTTCTGGCTGATGCTGATCGGGTTCAACCTGACGTTCTTCCCCATGCACGTCCTCGGCATCCGCGGCATGCCCCGGCGCATCGCCCTGTACACGGCCGACCGTGGATGGGGGACGCTGAACGGCATCTCGACCCTGGGGTCGTACGTGATCGCCGTGTCGATCATCGTCTTCGTGGTGAACGTCGTGCAGTCGCGCCGTCGCAGGCGTGCGGCCGGCGACGATCCGTGGGAAGCGAACACGCTCGAGTGGGCCACCACGTCGCCGCCGCCGCCGCACAACTTCGACTCGCTGCCGCGCATCCGGTCGCCCCGGCCCGTGTACGACGCGCGGATGGCGGCGGCCCCGGCGGAAGAGAGCCCGTGAGCGCCGCCGAGCCGTCGACGTCGCTCGACGAACGGGCCGTTCGCGGCACGAGCAGCTCGGTCATGGCCATGATCCTGTTCGTCGCCTCCGAGGCCATGTTCTTCATGGCGTTCTTCGGGATCTACACGGCGGCCCAGGCCGGCCAGCGCGTGTGGCCGCCCCGGTCGATCCCGCTCCCGGACATCGGGGTCCCGACCGCCGGCGCGGTCCTCCTGGCACTGAGCGCGATCCCGATGGCGCTGGCGGTTCGGACCGTGCGCCGCGGCGGTGGGAAGCGGATCCGCGCATGGCTGCTGTTGACGTTCCTCCTGGGCCTGTCGTTCTGCGTGCTCCAGATCGCCGGGTACTCGGAGGTCGGGTTCGGGATCCACGACGGCATCTACGCGTCGCTCTTCTACGTGATGACGGGTCTCGGCCTGGCCCATGTCGTGGGCGGCCTGGTGTTCATCGGCCTGGTCGGGCAGCAGGCGCTGGCCGGCGAGCTGGCCCTGCGACGCGATCCGGCGGAGGCCCTGTCGATCTACTGGTTCTTCGTCGTCCTCCTCGGCCTCGCCCTGTACGTGGCGTTCTACCTGGGGGTGTCGGGGTGACGGTGTTCGCGCGCCTCTGCCTCGTCCTGGGCGGCCTCTTCGCGGTGGACGCCGTCGTCTTCTGGGTGATCCAGCAGGAACACGTCGGCACGTCCCTGCTCGCCATGACCGCGGTCGGGTTCGCGTTCCTCGGCCTGTACGCGGGCTCGGCCCTGCGCAAGGCGCGCCGCCAGAAGGAGCCGGCGGAGGAGGGGGAGCCGCACGTGGGTCCCACGATCTGGCCGGCGGTATTCGCGCTCTCGGCGGTCGGACTCGCGCTGGGGATCGTCGTGGCCCCCTGGCTCCTGATCCTGGGCGGACTGCTGTTCGCGGCGGCGGGCATCGGTTGGACCGCCGACACGCGCCGGCAGTGGAGACATGCCGGGGATGGCGAAGCCGCGCTCGACCATGCAGAATCGGGCGATGAGGGCTAGCCGGACGCGGAAGCGCCCCCGCGAGTACGACCGGTGCGTACGGTGCGGACGCGCGGTGCCGTGGGGGAAGTCCACGTGCCGGGAATGCAACCCCGCGGGTCTGCCCAGCCCGAGCCCGTCGCAGTACCACGCCACGGTGTTCCTGGCGATCCTCGCCGTCATGGGGATCCTCGCGCTGGTGGTCCTGCTTCGTACCTGATCCGGTCGGCCCCGTAGCGGGTCGGCCTGGCTATGCTGCGCAGCGTGAGGACGATCCCGGCGGCCGACGCGCGGCGTCTCTTTCGCGACACCCCGATCGTGCGCGTTGCCACGCTGCTGCCCGACGGCGATCCCCACGTCGTGCCGCTGTGGTTCGTGTGGCTCGAGGAAGGCGTCTACGTCACGTGCCGGCGCAGCAGCCGCGTGTGGGCCAACCTGGTGCGCGACCCAAGGGTGGCGCTCGAGTTCGACCGCGGGCGAGCCTGGCCCGAGCACCAGGGGCTGATGCTGTCGGGGCGGGCGGAGCTGCTGGGAGCAGACCATCCCGCCGCCAAGCAGGCCATCTCGGCCTGGTTCGAGAAGTACCGCACCGACCTGGGCGGGTCCGGGTTCGAGATGTACGCGGACCAGGTGGCCGAGCCGGCGCTGTTCCGGCTCCGTCCCGACCGCATCGCGGCCTGGAGCAACGGAGGCAGCCGCCCGGCCCAGGGGTGACGGCCGGGCCGGCCCCGGGGGTCCGGAAACGGTTTGCCCGGCCCAGAGGTCGAGCGTAGACTTCGTGAAAGCTTTCACAAAGTCCTTGTGTTCGAGGCGAGATCGGAGGACCAGACGGCCACGACCCTGGAAGCGGACGTCCTCGTCGTGGGCGCAGGCCCGGGCGGATCCGCGACCGCCTACCACCTTGCCCGCCGGGGCGTCGATGTCCTCATGGTGGACAAGGCGACGTTTCCGCGCGAAAAGGTGTGCGGCGACGGCTTGACGCCGCGCGCGGTCAAGGCGCTCTGGGACATGGGAATCGACACCTCCGACCCGGGCTTCGCCCGGACCGGGTACCTCCGCACCTACGGGGCCGATGGATACAAGCTGGATCTGCCCTGGCCGACGATTCGCTCGTTCCCGTCCTTCGGCCTGGTCATGTCCAGGTTCGACTTCGATCACCTGCTGGCGCAGAAAGCGGTCAAGGCGGGAGCCACCTTCCAGCAGGGGGTCGAGGCGACCGAAGCGCGTCAGGAGGGCGGCTGGGTCACGGGAGCGGTGCTCAAGGACGCCGACGGGAACGAACGCGAGGTCCGGGCCCGGTACGTGATCGCCGCCGACGGCGCCTCGTCGAAGCTCGGCGGGCGGCTCGGGGTCACCCGCGACCCGACGCGCGCGCTGGGGATCGCGGCGCGTCGCTACTACCGGAGCCCCCGGCCCTTCGAGCCGGTCCTCGAGGCCTTCCTGACGCTGCCGGGCGGTGGAGGATTCATGCCGGGATACGGATGGGTCTTCTTCCTCCCCGACGGCGTGTTGAACGTCGGCGCCGGCCTGATGAGCACGTTCAAGCAGTTCCAGGGCGTCTCCGCGCAGAAGGTGTTCGACACGTTCGTGCAGGCGCTGCCGCCCGAGTGGGAGCTCACTGAGGAGAACGCCCTGGGTCCGGTGCGATCCGGCCCCCTCCCCACCGGCCTCAACCGCCGGCCGTCGGCGGTGCCCGGGATGCTGCTGGTGGGCGACGCGGCAGGGATGGTCAACCCGTTCAACGGCGAGGGGATCTCCTCGGCGATGGAATCGGGGCAGCTGGCCGCCGAGCTGACGGCCGAGGCGCTGGTGCGCGGGAAGCCGGCCATCGCCCAGATGTACCCCACGCAGCTCCGCAAGGAGTACGGGCGCTACTACTCGGTCGGCACCGTGTGGACGCGCATGATCGGCCACCCCAAGTTCATGCGGTACGCCGTCCAGCACGGGGTCCCGCGGAAGCGGTTCATGGAGTTCGCCCTGCGACTGCTCAGCAACTTGACGGACGGCAAGGACGGCGACCTGGACGACCGCATCATGCACGGGATCATGTCGCTGGCCCGGGAACGATGACCCACGGCTACCTCCCCATCCTGATCATGGTGGGGTTGGTGTCGCTGTTCGCGGTGGCTTCGCTCGCCGTGTCGGCGTTGCTCGGGCCGCGGCGGCCGAGGCCGGCCAAGTCCGAGCCCTACGAGTGCGGGATCACCCCCGAGCGTCTGCCCGCCGCCGAGCGGTACCCGGTCAAGTTCTACGTGATCGCGATGCTGTTCATCATCTTCGACGTCGAGGCGATCTTCCTCTTCCCGTGGGCGGTCGAGTTCCGTGCGCTGGGGCTCTTCGGGCTCGTCGAGATGGTGGTCTTCGTCGGGCTGGTGTTCGTCGCATACGCCTACGTCCTGCGCAAGGGCGGCCTGGAGTGGGAGGACCTGGACCAGCCCGAGACCGAGGAGCTCCGGGAGCCGGTGTCGGTCCCGGTGCCCGCGGGAAGGGCCTGATCGGATGCCGGCCGAAGTCATCCCCGGCGTCCACACCGGCCGGGGTCCGGTCGACGAGGACGAGGTGAGGCGCGGGCTCCTGCTGACGACGATGGGCAAGGCCGTGGCGTGGGCGCGCAAGAACTCGATGTGGCCGGCCACGTTCGGACTCGCCTGCTGTGCGATCGAGATGATGGCCGCCGGCGCCGGCGACTACGACCTCGGCCGCTGGGGGATGGAGGTGTTCCGCGCGTCGCCGCGGCAGGCCGACCTGATGATCGTCGCGGGCAGGGTCTCGCAGAAGATGGGACCGGTGCTGCGCCAGATCTACGACCAGATGCCCGAGCCCAAGTGGGTCATCTCGATGGGCGTGTGCGCGTCGACGGGGGGCATGTTCAACAACTACGGACTCATCGCCGGCGTGGACACGATCGTCCCGGTCGACGTGTACGTGCCCGGGTGCCCGCCGCGGCCCGAGATGCTCATGTACGGCGTGCTGAAGCTGCACGAGAAGGTCCAGCGCGAGGCGCGGATCCGCTGATGGGGCCGGACGAGATCGCGGGGGTGCTCCGGACCCGGTTCGCCGACGTGGTGCCGGCGCGCGGCGAGGTGACCGTCTCGCTGGGGCCCGACGAAGCGACGGCCGCGCTGGAGTGGCTCCGGGACGAGCCCGGCCTGTCCTTCGACCTGCTGGTGGATCTCACCTGCACCGACTGGCCCGGTCGGTCGCCGCGCTACTGGGTCGTCCTGCACCTCCGGTCCGAGGCGCACGGCCACCGCGTCCGCGTGAAGGTCGGGCTGCCGGACGCCGAGCCGCCGAGCATGCCGTCGGTGACCGGCCTGTTCCCGGCGGCCAACTGGTACGAGCGCGAGGTGTTCGACTTCTTCGGCGTGGTGTTCGAGGGACACCCGGACCTCCGGCGCATCGAGCTCCCGGACGAGTGGGAGGGCCACCCGATGCGGAAGACCGAGCCCCTGGCGGGCGTGCGCACCCAGTACCACGGAGCGTCCGTCCCCCCGCCCGACCAGCGAGGTCTGTGAGGACGGCGTGACCGACGTTTCGCGTCCCGTGGTCTCGGCGGCCTCGACGGAGATCGAGACGCGTTCCATGGGCGTCCGCGAGGACACCATGATCATCAACATGGGTCCGCAGCACCCGTCGACGCACGGGGTGCTCCGGATGGTCCTCGAGCTGGAGGGCGAGGTCGTCCTCGGGTGCCGCCCGGTCGTCGGCTACCTGCACACCGGTATCGAGAAGAACATCGAGTACCGGACCTGGCAGCAGGGACCCACGTTCGTGACGCGGGCCGACTACCTGGCGCCCTTCTTCAACGAGCTCTCGTACTGCCTCGGCGTCGAGCGTCTGATGGGGATCGAGGCGCCGCCACGGGCGCAGACGATCCGGATCATCGTCACCGAGCTGAACCGCATCGCCAGCCATCTGGTGTGGCTCGCCACCACCGGCCTCGAGCTGGGGGCGATCTCGATGATGCTGTACGGCTTCCGCGAGCGTGAGCTGATCCTCGACGTCTTCGAGCTGATCACCGGCCTGCGCATGAACCACGCGTACATCCGCATCGGCGGCGTGATCATGGACCTCCCCGACGGCACCGCCGAGCAGGTCCGCGCGTTCGTCGATCTGATGCGCGCCCGGATCCACGAGTACGACGAGCTGCTGTCGGGCAACCCCATCTGGCGGCAGCGGACGCGGGGCATCGGCGTGCTGCCGGCCGAGGACTGCCTTCGGTTCGGCGTGACCGGTCCGATGCTGCGCGCGGCCGGCGTGGCGAGCGACGTGCGCCGCGAGGAGCCCTACTGCGGCATCGAGGAGTACGAGTTCGACGTCCCGACCGAGGACTCGGCCGACGCCTTCGGCCGCTATCTGGTGCGGATGGAGGAGATGCGGCAGTCGCTGCGCATCGTCGAGCAGGCGCTCGACCGCCTCGAGCCGGGGCCGGTGATGGTCGAGGACCCGAAGGTGCGCTGGCCGGCACAGCTCGAGGTGGGACCGGACGGCATCGGGAACTCGGAGGAGTACGTGCGCCACATCATGCAGGAGTCGATGGAGGCGCTGATCCACCACTTCAAGATCGTGACGCAGGGGATCAAGGTGCCGCCGGGCGAGGCCTACGTCCCGGTCGAGTCGCCCCGCGGCGAGCTGGGCATCTACCTCGTGTCCGACGGCGGACAGCGCCCGTACCGGGCGCACATCCGCGACCCGAGCTTCGCGAACCTCCAGGCCGTGCCCGAGCTGGTCACGGGCGGGCTGATCGCCGACGTCGTGGCGGCCGTGGCGAGCGTGGATCCCGTGATGGGGGGTGTCGACCGGTGACCGAGGCCGGCGTGCTGCCCGACGTCCCCGACGTGGAGGGGCCGATCCTGACCGGTGAGACGCGCACGGTGGCCGAGCGGCTGGTGGCGAAGTACCCGGACGCGCGGTCGGCGCTGCTGCCGCTGCTCTACCTGGTCCAGTCCGAGGTCGGATGGGTTCCCGGCCAGGGCATGCGGGAGGTCGCCGACATCCTCGGCCTGAAGACCGCCGAGGTCGAGGCCGTGGCGACCTTCTACACGATGGTGAAGCTGCACCCGTGCGGGCGCTACGTGCTCTCGATCTGCACCAACCCGTCGTGCGCGCTGCTCGGCGGCCGCCGGCTGCTCGAGCGGGCCCGCGAGCTGCTCGGTCCCGCCAGCGAGCACGGCGTGACCGACGACGGCCTGCTGACGCTCGAGGAGGAGGAGTGCATGGCGGCGTGCGACCGCGCCCCGGTGGCTGCGGTCAACTACGTGTACTTCGATCGCGTCTCCGAGGACGACCTCGAGCGGATGATCGCCGGCATCCGGGCCGGCGAGGTCCCCGAGGCCGCCCGCGGTGGGGTCCCCGGCGACCTGCGGGAGGTCTCGAGGACGCTGGCCGGGATCGGCACGCTCAGGGAGCAGACGGGCCGTGGCTGAGTTCGAGCCCATCCTGACGGCCCGCTGGGGCGATCCCGAGGCGGTCGGCATCGACGCGCTATCTGGCAACGGGTGGCTACCAGGGGCTGAAGAGGGCCCTCGCGATGGCGCCCGACGACGTGATCACAGAGGTGAAGTCGTCCGGCCTGCGCGGCCGCGGCGGCGCGGGGTTCCCGACGGGCCAGAAGTGGTCGTTCGTGCCGCAGGACACCGGCAAGCCCATCTACGTCGTCTGCAACTTCGACGAGAGCGAGCCGGGGACGTTCAACAACCGCGAGCTGGTCGAGCGCGACCCCCATCAGCTGGTGGAGGGCCTGATCATCGCCTCGTACGCGGTGCGCTGCCGCACCGCGTTCGTGTACTGCCGCGGCGAGTTCGTGTGGCCGGCCACCGTGCTGGAGCGCGCGGTCGCCGAGGCCTACGACCGCGGGTACCTGGGGCCGAAGGTCGCCGGCACCGGGTACGCGCTCGACGTCGTGGTCCACCGGGGCGCGGGCGCGTACATCTGCGGCGAGGAGACCGCGCTGCTCGAGTCACTGGAGGGCAAGCGCGGCCAGCCGCGGCTGCGGCCGCCGTTCCCCGCGGTCGAGGGCCTGTACGCCAGCCCCACCGTCGTCAACAACGTGGAGACGCTGTCGAACGTCCCGCACATCATGGACCGCGGCGCGGAGTGGTACGCGTCCGTCGGGACCGAGAAGTCGACCGGATCGGCGATCTATTCGATCTCCGGGAAGGTCGAACCGTCCAGGGAACTACGAGGCCCCGATGGGCACGCCGGCCCGCGAGCTGATCGAAGACCGCGCCGGGGGGGTCGCGGGCGGTGCGGCGACTGAAGGCCTGGACGCCGGGAGGGTCGTCGACGCCGTTCCTGACGGCCGACCACCTCGACACGCCGATGGACTTCGACTCGGTGGCCGCGGCCGGGTCCCTGCTGGGGACGAAGGCGATGATCGTCCTGGACGACACCGACTGCGTGGTCGAGGCGACCCGCCGCTTCACCGCAGTTCTACGCGCACGAGTCCTGCGGCAAGTGCACCAACTGCCGCGAGGGCACGTGGTGGGCGTCGCCGCATCCTGGGGCGGCTGGAGGGCGGCCGCGGCCGCGCGGAGGACATCGACCTCGTCGACCAGGTCGCGTCGAACATGCTGTTCCGTTCGTTCTGCGCCCTGGCCGACGGCGCGGCCTCGCCCGTCGAACTCCTCGATCAAGTTCTTCCGCGAGGAGTACGAGGAGCACGTGCGGCTTGGCCGGTGTCCGATGGGCGACGCGCCCTCCTCCGGACGCCGGTGTGCCCCAGCAGGATCGATCGGACGCCGATCCGTCGGTCGTCGGCGCCGGGGTCACGGTCGGTGAGGTGCTCGAGTGACCGAGCCGGCCGCCACCGTGAACGTCACGATCGACGGCACGCCGCTGGCGGTCCCCAAGGGGACGCTGATCATCCGCGCGGCCGAGCAGCTGGGGATCGAGATCCCGCGGTTCTGCGATCACCCGCTGCTGGACCCCGTGGCGGCCTGCCGGCAGTGCTACGTCCAGGTGGAGGGGCAGCGCAAGCTCCTGACGTCGTGCTCGACGCCGGTCGCGGACGGCATGGCCGTCCACACGCAGTTCACCAGCGACGAGGTGCGCGCCGCGCAGGAGTCCGTTCTGGAGTTCCTGCTGATCAACCACCCTCTGGACTGCCCGGTCTGCGACCGTGGTGGCGAGTGCCCGCTCCAGGACCAGGCCCTGGCGTTCGGGCCGGGCGAGAGCCGTTACGTGGAGGCCAAGCGGACGTACCGGAAGCCGCTGCCGCTGTCGCCGCTCGTGTACCTCGACCGCGAACGCTGCGTGCTCTGCCAGCGGTGCACGCGGTTCTGCGACCAGATCTCGGGCGACCGGTTCATCGAGCTCTTCGACCGCGGTGCCGCCGAGCAGATCGCGATCGCGCCGGGCGAGGACTTCAAGAGTCCGTTCTCGGGCAACACGATCCAGATATGCCCCGTCGGGGCGCTGACGTCCGCGACGTACCGGTTCGCCGCGCGGCCGTTCGACGTCGGCTCGGGCGACTCGGTCTGCTCGCACTGCAGCGCGGGCTGCAACCTGTCGGTCCAGATCCGCGCGGGGCGAGGTCGTCCGGAACCTCGCGCGAGACAACCTGGACGTGAACGAGGCGTGGCTCTGCGACAAGGGTCGCTTCGCCTTCGCCCACGTCGACCGCGACGACCGGCTCGACGACGCCGCGGCTGCGCGGGCGCGGCCTCGAGCCGGTGTCGTTCGACGAGGCCTTCGCCGCGATCGCGGCCAGGCTGGAGACCGGGACCGCGGCGTTCCTGGTCGGCGGGCGGCTCGCGGACGAGGACGCGCACGTCCTGTCGAAGTTCGCGCGCGTCGCGTGCGGCACCAACGACGTGGACCACCGCCCGGGCGGAGGCGGCGACGTCCCGCCCGCCATCGAGGCCGACCAGGCCGCCGGCGCCGGCGTCACCTACGGGGACGTCGAGCGCGCGCGGGTGATCCTGATCGTGGGCCTGGACCTCGAGCAGGAGGTGCCCGATCCTGCACCTTCGCGTGCGGAAGGCGGCGCGCGGCGGTGCGCGGGTCTTCGTGATCGGGCCGCGGAGGACGCGCCTGGCCGACGTGGCCGAGCACCTGCTGTGCCGGCCGGGCGACGAGGCCGCCGTGCTCGGCTCATTGTGGGGAGCGGCGGAGGGCACGGCCGCGTCCCGAGTCGCGGCGGCGCTGCGCGAGTCGGAGGGAGGCGCGGTCGTGCTGGCGGGCTCGCGCCTGGCGGGGAGCGCGTCCGCCGTCGCGCGTGCCGCCGACGTCGCCGCCGAGGCCGAGGCCCGGTTCGTCCTGGTGTCGCGCCGCGCGGGCGACCACGGGGCGCTGCGCGCCGGCCTGCACCCGCGCCTGCTCCCCGGCGGGCGGCTGGTGGCCGACGACGCCGCGCGGGCCCACGTCGAGGTGGCGTGGGGTCGCCTGCTGCCGGCCGAGCCCGGCCGCGACGCCGGCGACATCCTCGAGGCGGCCGCGTCGCGCGCCGTCGACGTCCTGTTCGTGGTGGGGTGCGACCCGCTCCGCGACTTTCCGGATGCCGGACTGGCCCGCCGCGCGCTGGAGAACGCCGCGTTCCGGGTCGTGGTGGACATCGCCGAGAACGACATGGGTCCCTACGCCGACGTCATGCTCCCCGCGGCCGCGTCGGTCGAGCGCGAGGGGCGGTTCACCGACTGGGAGGGGCGCACCCAGGCGTTCCGGCGCGTGCGGCCCGCGCCCGGGCTCGCCGTGCCCGACTGGGAGATCTTCGCGGGCCTCGCGCGGGCGATGGGCCGCGACCTCGGCTTCGGCTCGCTCGACGACGTGCGCGCCGAGATGGACCGGCTCCGCGCCGGCCCGGTCGACCGATCGCCGCACCGGACGCCCGACGCCGGCGCTCCGTCGCTGCTCGGGGAGACGGGCGGGGGCGGCGACCTGGTGCTCTTCACGTACGCGCTGCTGGTGGACGAGGGTCGCCAGCTGTGGGGCGCCGCGCGCCTCAAGGACGCGCTCGGCGAGCCGGCCGTCGTCGAGGTCCACCCGGACGACGCGTCCGCACGGGGCCTCGCCGACGGTGCCGCCGCGCGACTGCGAACGCCGGCCGGCGAGGCGACGCTGCCCGTGCGCGTGACCGACGCCGTCGCCGTCGGGTCCGTGTTCGTGCCGTGGAATCAGCCCGGCTTCGCCGCCAACACCCTGCTCTCGGGGCGGACGACGGCGGCCGTGACGCTGGAGCCGGCCGGCGAGCCGGCGGGAGTGGCCGCCGGGGCGGGGAGGTGACGGTGTGAGCGCCGGCCGCCTGCTCGCCGCCATGGATGCCGTCGGCTGGATCCTGCTCGTGGGGCGCGTCGTCGTGGTCTTCGCCGCACTCCTGGTCGCCGTGATGCTCGTGATCTGGATGGAGCGCAAGGTGGTCGCCGACATGCAGACGCGCATCGGCCCGAATCGCGCCGGCCCGTTCGGACTGCTGATCACGCTCGCCGACGGAGCCAAGCTGTTCTTCAAGGAAGGGATCACGCCGTCCACGGCCGATCTGCCCGTCTACCTGATCGCGCCCCTGGCCGCGGTCATCCCCGCCATGCTGGCGTTCGCCGTGATTCCCTTCGGTCCGGGCGTCACGATGTTCGGCCACTACGTTCCGTTCCAGGTCTCGGACCTCAACGTGGGCATCCTGTGGATCCTCGCGATGGCGTCGCTGGCGGTGTACGGCGTGGTCCTGGCCGGCTGGTCCAGCGGCTCGAACTACCCGCTGCTGGGCGCGATCCGCTCGAGCGCCCAGATGGTCAGCTACGAGGTGGGAATGAGCCTGGCGCTCGTCGCGGTGATGCTCTACTGCGGGACGCTCAGCATGTCGGGGATCGTCGAGGTCCAGGCGCGGCACTTCGGCGTCGCCGGGCTCGGCTGGCTGCCGAAGTGGAACGTGTTCCTCCAGTTCCCGGCGTTCCTCCTGTATGCCACCGCGGCGCTCGCGGAGACCAACCGACCGCCGTTCGACCTGCCGGAGGCCGAGAGCGAGCTGGTGGCCGGGTATCACACGGAGTACTCGGGCATCAAGTTCGCGATGTTCTACCTGGCCGAGTACACGCACCTCGTGACGGTGTCGGCGGTCGCGGTCACGCTCTTCCTGGGCGGGTGGCACGGGCCGATGTTCGACGTCGTTCCCCGTGGCTCTGGCCGACCGTGTGGTTCGTGGTCGAAGCTCGTCGCGATCATCTACTGCGTTCATCTGGATCCGCGCGACGCTGCCGCGCTTTCGCTACGACCGGCTGATGACGTTCGGATGGAAGGTGCTCATCCCGATCGGGCCTGCTGTGGATCCTGATCACGGCCGCCCTCGTGATGCTCCCGCTCGCGACCGACTGGGAGCCGTGGCGGGTCGCCGCTGGTGGTCGGGAGCGGCACGCTGGCCGTGGTCCTGCTGCTGTATCCGCTGTTCACCGAGGGGCGGGTGCGGCACGATGACCCTCGCGGAACGGTGCGCTCGTCGTCGGGTCGCGCAGGGGTTCTCGGTGACGCTCCGCAACGTCTTCCGCAAGCCCGTCACCGAGCAGTACCCGAAGGAGATCCGACCGCTGCCGGAGCGCTCGCACATCGGGCGGCACCGGCTCAACCGACACGACAACGGCCTGGAGAAGTGCATCGGGTGCGAGCTGTGCGCGTGGGCGTGCCCGGCCGACGCGATCTGGGTCGTCGGCGAGGACAACGACCCCGTACAGCCGGTGTCGGCGGGCGAGCGCTACGCGAAGGACTACGAGATCAACTACCTGCGCTGCATCATGTGCGGCCTGTGCGTCGAGGCGTGCCCGACGCGCGCGCTGACCCTGACGCCCTCCTACGAGATGGCGTTCGAGTCGCGCGAGGAGGCCATCTTCACGAAGGAGCGCCTGCTGGACCGCAGCCGCCGCCGCCCGGGACGGCGCCCGATACGCGACAGGGAAAGAGCCCGTGGGCCTATCTGATCCTGTTCTGGGTCATGGCGCCCATCTCCGTCGGGTCCGGCGGTGGCGATGCTGTTCATGCGCAACGCCGTGCACTCGGCGCTGCTGCTGATCCTCAACTTCTTCACGCTCGCCGTCTTCTTCCTGATGCTCGGCTCGCCGTTCCTGTTCGTCGTCCAGATCATCGTGTACGCCGGCGCGATCATGGTGCTGTTCCTGTTCGTGATCATGCTGCTCGGCGTCGATCGCGAGGAGAGCCTGCGCGGAGCGCATCGCCGGCCAGCGGTGGGTGGCGGTCGCGCTGGGGATCGGCCTGGTCGCCGAGGTCGCCACCGCCGTCCGCCTGGGCGTCGGGCTGTCGGGTGGCGGCGTGCCGGCGACGTCGCGACGCTGAACCGCGGCGGGAACGTGAAGGCGCTGGCCGAGGTGCTGTTCAGCTCGTACTTCTTCCCGTTCGAGGTCGACGTCGGTGCTGCTGATCGTCGCCGCGATCGGCGTGATGCTGCTGGGGCGCCGCCGTCCGATCGGGACGCGTACGGCCGGCTCGCCCGGCGATCAGGACGGCGGCGCCCCAGCGCCGCGTTCGGAGATGGAGCCCGTCCCGTGAGGACGCCGATCGCCTGGTACCTCGTCGTCTCGGTCCTGCTGTTCACGATCGGCACGGTCGGCGTCCTGGTCCGCCGCAACGCGCTCGTCATCTTCATGTCGGTCGAGCTCCAGCTGAACGCGGTCAACCTGGCACTGGTGGCGTTCTCCCGGCGATGGGGGAGCGTGACCGGGCAGGTCCTTGGCGTTCTTCTCGATGACGGTCGCGGCGGCCGAGGTCGTGGTGGGACTCGCGATCATCGTGGCTCTGTACCGGAGGCGCGCACTCCGTCAACGTGGACGACGCGAAGCCTCCTTCGGTGGTGACGGCGTGGGTGTGATCACGGTGATCCCGCTGTTGCCGCTGGCCGCCGCCGTCGTGCTGCTGCTCACCGGCCGGCGCTGGCCGGGCAGGTCGGCCGGCTGGCTGGCGTGCGCGGCGGTCCTGGGGTCCTTCGTCGCGTCACTCGTCGGTGCTGGGCGAGGCTGCTGGGCGAGCCGTCGGCGGAGCGCCAGATGGTCGAGGGCCTGTACCAGTGGATCGCGGCCGGCGGTTTCACCGTGGACGTCGCGTTCCGCGCGGACCCGCTCTCCACGGTGATGGCGCTCACCGTCACGGGCGTGGGCGCGCTGATCTTCATCTACTCCGTCGGCTACATGGACGGCGACGTGCGGCTACGCGCGGTTCTTCGCGTACCTGTCGCCTGTTCGTCGTTCTTCATGCTCGTCCTGGTGCTGGCCCAGAACTTCCTGCTGCTGTACATCGGCTGGGAGGGCGTGGGCCTCTGTTCGTACCTGCTGATCGGGCACTGGTTCGAGCGCCCGGCGGCCGCCGCCGCGGCGAAGAAGGCGTTCATCGTCACGCGCGTCGGCGACGCCGCGTTCCTGATCGGGATCGTGCTGCTCTGGACCCACTTCCACAGCCTGGACTTCGACGTGGTGTTCCAGTCGGCGGGGGCCGCGGCCTTCACGACCGGGAGCGCCACGGTGATCGCGCTGCTGTTCCTGGCGGGGGCGGCGGGCAAGTCGGCGCAGCTGCCGTTGCACACCTGGCTGCCGGACGCCATGGAGGGCCCCACGCCCGTCTCGGCGCTGATCCACGCGGCCACGATGGTGACCGCCGGGGTCTACCTGGTCGTGCGGTCCGAGCCGATCTTCGCGCGGTCGCCGGCGGCCGCCACCACGGTCGCGGTCCTCGGGGTGGTCACGTCGATCTACGCGGGGCTGTCGGCGATCGGCCAGGACGACATCAAACGCGTCCTTGCGTACTCGACGATGAGCATGGTCGGCCTGATGCTGGTCGCCGCCGGCGTGGGCGCGACGTCCGCGGCGATCTTCCTGCTGGTGACCCACGCGTTCTTCAAGGCCCTCCTGTTCCTATCGGCCGGCAGCGTCATCCACGGCCTCGCACGACGAGCAGGACCTGATGCAGATGGGTGGGCTGCGCAAGGCCATGCCGTTTACCGGCGCCGTCTGGATCGTGGGCGCGCTGGCCATCTCGGGTATCCCGCCGCTCGCCGGGTTCTTCTCCAAGGACCAGGTGATCGCGTCGGCGAGCCTCGCCGGACGGCCCGGACTGTGGCTGGCCGCACTGGCGGCCTCGCTGCTGACCGGGGTGTACGTCTGGCGGGCCACGTTCATGGCGTTCTTCGGGGCGCCGCGATACGCCGCCCGGCCGCACGAGCCGCCCTCGGTGATGCGGGCGCCGATGGGCGTGCTGGCGCTGGCCTCGGCGTTCGGCGGGCTCCTGGGGCTCTCGGCCTCGTCCGGTCTGCTGCAGCGGTTCCTCGGCGTGGACGACGTAGGGACGAGCGGGCCGCCCGAGGCCGTGCTCACGGTGATCTCCGTCGTCGTGGCCGTCGTCGGGGTGGGTCTGGCGTGGTTCGTGTACGGGTCGGGGCGCATCGACTGGGTGGCCCTGCGGATCCGCTTCGCGGCCCTCAAACGCGCGTCGACGCGCGGCTTCTACGTCGACGACGCGTACGGGCTCGTCCTGGGCGACGGCGGGAAGCTCGGCGGCCGCCGCCGTCTCGGCCTTCGACCGCCGCGGGGTGGACGGGGTGGTGGGACTCATCGCGCGGGGCACCGGCATGCTGGCCGGCGCCGGGCGGCGGATCCAGACCGGCCTGGTCCGCACGTACGCGCTGGCGTTTCTGGCCGGCGTCGTCGGGATCCTCTGGTTCCTCGTCGGGCGGGCGACGTGAACGGGTTCCCGTGGCTCTCGGTCGTCACCTTCCTGCCTCTGGCCGGCGGCGTGGTCCTGCTGGCTGTTCCCGCGCGCTCGCGCGGCGTCGTCCGCTGGTGGGCGCTCGCGGTCACACTGGCCACGTTCGGACTGTCGCTCGGCATGCTCGGCTCGTTCCACGCCGGCCGCGCCGGCTACCAGCTGGTCGAACAGGCCTCGTGGGTGGGCGTCCTCGGGTTCCGCTACGTCCTCGGCGTGGATGGCATCAGCGTCTTCATGGTGGTCCTCACCGCGTTCCTGATGCCGATCGCGGTGCTGGCGTCGTGGAACGTCGAACGCAGCGCCAAGACGTACTTCTTCGCCTTCCTGCTGCTCGAGACGGCCGTGCTCGGCGCGTTCGTCGCGCTCGATCTGCTGCTCTTCTTCGTGTTCTTCGAGGGCCTGTTGTTCCCGATGTACCTGATCATCGGCGGGTGGGGCGGCAAGCGGCGCGCGTACGCCGCGATGAAGTTCTTCATCTACACCATGGCCGGGTCGGCGTTCCTGTTGCTGGCCATCCTGTTCATCGCGTTCCGGGCCGGCGACCTCCTCGGGCACCCGACCCTCGACATCCGCCAGCTGACGGCGCTGCCCCTGTCGATCTCCTCGGCCCGGTGGCTGTTCCTCGCGTTCCTGGTCGCCTTCGCCGTCAAGGTGCCGCTGGTCCCCGTGCACACGTGGCTGCCGGACGCGTATGTCGAGGCGCCGACGGCCGGGACGCTCATCCTGTCGGCGCTGCTCGCGAAAGTCGGCGCGTACGGGCTGATCCGGTTCAACCTGTCGCTGTTCCCCGAGGCGTCCGTCCACTTCCGCGACCTCGTCATGGTGCTGGCGGTCCTCGCGATCGTCTACGGCGCCGTCGTCGCGATCGTCCAGACCGACGCCAAGCGCCTCATCGCCTACTCCAGCGTCTCGCACCTGGGCTTCGTGGTCCTCGGGACGTTCGCGCTGTCCACGCAGGCGCTGAGCGGGAGCGTCCTGTACATGATCAACCACGCGCTGTCGACGGGCGCACTGTTCCTGCTGGTGGGGATGCTCGCCGAACGGGTCGGGACGCGCGACGTCCGGCGCATGGGCGGCCTCGCCGCGCGCATGCCGGTCCTGATGGGTCTGTTCCTCTTCTGTGCGCTTGCCTCGATCGGGCTGCCGGGCCTCAACAACTTCGTCAGCGAGTTCCTGGTGATCCTGGGGACGTTCATCACGTCGAAGCCGTACGCGGTGGCCGCCGCCAGCGCGCTGGTCCTGTCGGCGATCTACCTGCTGTGGGCGTATCAGCGGATGGCCCACGGGACGCCGGCGATCGCTGGCGCATCCGACGGGGACCCGGCCGCGCACCGGCCGAACGAGCCGTCCGGGAACGGTCACGGCCGCGGCCTGTGGGACCTGACCCCGCGCGAGTACCTGATCGTGGTGCCGCTCGTCGCGGCGATCCTGTTCCTGGGCGTGTACCCGAAGCCGGTCCTCGACCGGATCAACCCGAGCGCGGTCCGAAGCTGCGTTGTCGCTCGCGAGGGGGGCACGCCACTGCCGGTTGCGGCCGGCTTGGGCAAGCTGGAGTGCGACGTGGGCAACGTCGGACCGGTGCCGTCGCCGGGCGGCTCACCCAGCCCGCAGGTCACGCTCCTGACCGGGTCGGGCTCGTGACCGGGCTCCTCGCCGTGACGAGCTTCCTGCCGCACCCGCCGCTGCAGTTCGGGCCCGTCGCGCCCGAGCTGATCCTGGTGGGGGTGGCCCTGTTCCTCCTGTTGCTGGACGCGTTCGTCCCGCGGACCGGGCACTCGGTGGTCGCCGGCATCGCGTTCGCCGGCGTGGCAGCGGCGGCCGGCGCGGCGATCTGGAACTGGTCGTGGACCGGCCCTCCGGCGGTGCTGGGCAACATGGTCGCGACCGATCACTTTGCGACGTTCTTCGTCCTGCTGTTGCTCGCCGTGGCCGGACTCGGCGTGATGCTCTCCTTCGTCTACCTCCGTCGCAGCGGCGAGTACCGCGCCGAGTACTACGTGCTGCTCCTGCTCGCCACCGCCGGGATGACCCTGCTGGCGGCGGCCGTCGACCTCATCCTGGTCTTCCTCGCCCTCGAGCTCCTGTCGCTCTCGCTGTACCTGCTCACCGGGTTCTCGTTCCGGCGGGTGGCTTCGTCCGAGGCGTCGATGAAGTACTTCCTGCTGGGGGCTTTCTCGTCGGCGTTCTTCCTCTACGGCATCGCGTTCGCCTACGGGGCCGCGGGCTCGACGAGCCTGGCCGCGCTGGGCGAGGCCGCCGGCCGCGGGGACACGGCCCTCGCCCTGATCGCGGTGGGACTGCTGCTGGTGGGCTTCGCCTTCAAGGTCGCGGCGGTGCCGTTCCACATGTGGACGCCCGACGCGTACCAGGGCGCGCCGACGTGCGTGACCGCATTCATGTCGGCGGGAACGAAGGTGGCGGCGTTCGCCGCGCTGCTCCGCGTGCTGACGGTGGGATTCCCGGGCCTGACGACCGACTGGCGTCCGGTGGTCGCCGTCCTTGCCGGGATCACCATGGTCGTCGGCAGCCTGCTCGCCATCGCGCAGTCGGACGTGAAGCGAATGCTCGCGTACTCGTCCATCGCGCACGCAGGGTTCATCCTGGTGGGGGTCTCTGCCGGCTCGCCGGCGGGCGTCCAGGCGGCGATGTTCTATCTGGCCGCGTACGCGGCGTTGATCCTCGGCTCGTTCGGCGTGGTGATCCTGGTGTCCGAACGGGGGGAGCGCCACACCTCGCTCGCCTCGTACCGGGGGCTCGCCCATCGGAGCCCCTGGCTGGCCGGCGCGCTGACCCTGTTCCTGCTGTCGGCGGCGGGGATCCCCGGGACCGCCGGCTTCATGGCGAAGGTGCTCGTCTTCGGGGCGGCTATCGGCGCCGGGGAGCTGGCCGCTCGTCCTGGTGGCGCTCCTCGCCTCGGTCGCGGCCGCGTTCTTCTATCTACGGGTGATCGCGCTCATGTACATGCGTGAGGGCGAGGTGCGCACGCGGGTCTCGACGCCCGCCCTGGGCGGGCTCGCGCTGGCCGTCCCCGGGGTGCTCACGCTGCTGCTCGGGGTGCTCCCGAGCATCCTTCTGGACCTCCTCCACGGCGCGTCGGCCCTGCTCGGAGCCGGTGGGGTGGGCCCGTGAGCCCCGGCCGCACCCGCGGGCGATGGCCTGTCGTCACCGCCCCGGGTAGCATCACGACCATGGACCAGGGGACAGGTTCTTGACCCGGGCGGAGGTGCAGGGGCTCGCCATCCAGAACTCCACGCTGGAGGCGGAGGTTCGCGCGCGCCTCGCGGAGGTGGAGGCCGGGCTCGAGAAGGCTGTCCGTTCGGACAGCGACTTCGTGACCGAGGCCGCCTCGTACCTGGTCTCGGCCGGCGGGAAGCGGTTCCGGCCGATGCTCCTGCTGTTGGGCGGCTACTTCGGCGATCCCACGGACCCCCGTCTGATCCAGGGTGGGGTGGCCATCGAGATCGTGCATCTCGCGACGCTGTATCACGACGACGTCATCGACGAGGCCGATCATCGGCGCGGGCACGTCTCGGTGAACGCCACGTGGGGGAACACCGTGGCCATCCTCACCGGGGACTTCCTGTTCGCCCGGGCCTCCGAGATCTCGGCCGACCTCGGCACCGACGTGTCGAAGCTGTTGGCGCGGACGATCGCCACGCTGTGCGACGGGCAGATCCGAGAGGTCGAGCTGACCGGCCGCCACGGCGCCGACGAGCGCGCCTACATGGAGATCATCCGCCGCAAGACCGCCGCCCTGATCGCGACCTCGTGCCGCCTCGGCGGGATGCTGTCGGACGCCCCGCCGACTCGATCGAGCGCCTGGACGACCTGGGGATGGCGCTCGGGATGGCCTTCCAGCTGTCAGACGACATCATGGACGTGGTCTCCACCGAGGCGGAGCTGCGCAAGGAACCCGGGCAGGACATGCGGGAAGGCGTGTACACCCTCCCGGTGCTGTACGCGCTGGAGGAGGAGGGGCCCGAGGGCGAGCTGGCGTCGCTGCTGGCCGACGGTCCGCCGCAGGGCGAGCGGCTCACCCGCGCGCTGGACATCGTTCGCGGTGACGGCCCGCTCGGGCGGGCTCGGGAGGCCGTCACGCTCCACGTCCGCCAGGCACGCGCGCAGGCCTCGGGGCTCGAGCCGGGTTTGGCCCGGGACGCGCTCGTCCAGCTCGCGGACTACCTGGCGGTCCGCTGCGGCGCGGATTCCTGAGGGAACTCCGTCAGGCGGGAGGTTGCCGCCGCACGTGCTCGTCGAGCCTGGCACCCAATCCATCGAGGCGGGTTCCCAGCGCCTCGATCCGACCGCCCAGCTGCTCGTCCAGCGAGTCGAACCGGCGGTCCACAGCGTCGAATCGCCGGTCCATCGAATCGAAGCGGGCGCCCACCGCATCGAACCGACCGCCCACCGCATCGATCCGGGAGCCGAGTCGCTGATCGAGTGCCTCGATCCGGGCGCCGAGACGCTGATCGAGCGAAGCGATCCGGCCGCCGATACTCGATTCGAGCGAATCGATCCGACCGCCCAGCGCATCGAGCCGACCGCCCAGGTAGAAAAGGGCACCCATCATGGTGCCGGCGAGGATGGCGAGAGTGGCCCACGCGACTGCGGTCACGAGTCGACGGTAGCACCGTGCCTGTTCGCTCGTCTGTGACAAAGCGCACTTCAGGGGCCCGAACCCGGACCGACTTGGCCCGCTGGGCCGATCCTCTCCAGAACCGGTGGCCAAGGTGGCGAGGTCGGACCCCCCACCCTTGTTAGAATCCAGCCGCTTGAGAATGCGTTCACAAGCTCGGCTCGAACCACCACGGCCGAGAGGGGGAGCGTGGAGACTTACTACCAGTCGTACGCGGTCGTCCTCGGCCTGCTGATCGCGGGTCTGAGCCTGGTGGCGGTGGCGTTCATCGCCGCCCGCATCATCGCCCCCCGCCGTCCGAGCTTCGGCAAGCTCTCCACCTACGAGTGCGGCATCGACCCCGTCGGCGAGGGCTGGTCGCAGTCCCAGATCCGCTACTACATCTATGCGTTCCTCTTCGTCATCTTCGACGTCGAGAGCGTGTTCCTCTTCCCCTGGGCCACGATCTTCGAGCGACTCGGCGCGCAGGGCGTCGTCGAGATGGCCATCTTCGTGGGGATCCTGGCACTGGGCCTCCTCTACGCGTACCGGAAGAAGGTGCTCGTGTGGGCTTGATGGAGCAGGTCAACATGCCCCAGCCGGTCAAGTTCCTGCTGAACTGGGGCCGCAAGTACTCCCTGTGGGTGATGAACTTCGGGCTGGCCTGCTGCGCCATCGAGTTCATCGCCGGGTCGACCTCGAAGCACGACTTCATCCGCTTCGGCGTCATCCCGTTCGCGCACGGCCCCCGGCAGGCCGACCTGCTGGTCGTGGCCGGGACGCTCACCGACAAGATGGCGCCCGCGCTCAAGCGGGTCTACGACCAGATGCCGGATCCGAAGTACGTGATCTCGTTCGGCGCGTGCTCGAACTGCGGCGGCCCGTACTGGGACTCCTACGCCGTCACCAAGGGCGTGGACCAGATCGTCCCGGTGGACGTGTACGTGCCCGGATGCCCCCCGCGGCCCGAGGCCCTGCTGCACGGCATCCTGAAGCTGCAGGAGAAGATCGGGAAGGAAGACATCAGGGAGAAATGGCGTGCCGGGATCACGAAGCCTGTCGCCGGCTGAGATCGGCGACCGGCTGCGCGCCCGGTTCGGCGACGACGTCCTCGGCGTGGAGGACGTCCACGGCCACGCCGTCGCGGCCGTCCCGCCCGGGCGCTGGGTGGAGGTCGCGACCTTCCTCCGCGACGAGCCAGACCTCGACTTCGACTACTTCGACTTCCTGTCCGCGGTCGATCGCACGCCGAAGGACGGGGGGTTCGAGGTCGTCACGCACGTGTACTCGACGGGTCACAACCATCACTGCCGGCTGCGCGTCGCGGCCGGGACCGAGGATCCCCGGGTCCCGAGCCTGGCCGGCGTGTGGGCCGGGGCCAACTGGTGCGAGCGCGAGACGTGGGAGCTGTTCGGGATCGCCTTCGATGGTCACCCGCACCTGGTGAAGCTGGTCCTGTCAGAGCAGTTCGAGGGCTACCCGCTCCGGAAGTCGTTCGCGCTGATGAGCCGCGAGGCCAAGCCGTGGCCCGGCATCGTCGAGGGCGAGGAGGTGGACGACTGACCGCCCACGCCGTGCTCGCGGTCCTCGGCGCCCATCCCGATCTCGCCTCGGCGCCTCAGAGCTTCCTGAACGACTGGTTCTCGAACGTCTGGGTGGCCCTGGTGGTGAAGGTCATCGTGGTCATGGGCTTCGTGCTGACCGCGCCGCTGGCGGTTGGCTACATGGAGCACAAGGTCCTGGCCCACATGCAGGCCCGGCTCGGGCCGATGGAAGCCGGCCGTTTCCACGGGTGGGCCCAGCTGGTCGCCGACGGCGTGAAGTTCGTCCAGAAGGAGGACGTGATCCCGCGGGCCGCCGACCCGGTGGTGTTCACGCTCGCCCCGGCAGTCGCCCTGGTGCCGTACATCGCGATCTTCGTGGTCATCCCCTTCGGCGACACGATCTGGGCCGAGAACCTCGACATCGGCATCTTCTACGTGCTGGCCATCGCGTCGGTGTCCGTCATCGGGGTCCTGATGGCGGGCTGGGCCAGCGCCAACAAGTTCGCCCTCATCGGGGCGTTGCGGGCCGCCGCGCAGCTGATCGCCTACGAACTGCCGTTGATCCTGGCGGCCGTCGCCGTGGTCATGCAGGCGAGCACGCTCTCGCTCGTGGGCATCGTGGACGCTCAGCACCAGTACTGGTACATCCTCACCCAGCCCGTGATGGCGGCGATCTTCATGATCGCCGCGCTGGCCGAGCTGACGCGGCCGCCGTTCGACATGCCGATCGCCGACTCGGAGATCATCTTCGGTGCCTACACCGAGTACACGGGCCTCAAGTTCGCGTTCTTCCTGCTGGCCGAGTACGCGGGGATCGTGGCCTTCTCCGGCATCGCGAGCGTGCTGTTCCTCGGGGGGTTCCAGCCCCTGCCGTTCCTGTCGTTCATCCCCGGCCCGCTGTGGATGATGGCGAAGATCGGCGCGCTGTCGTTTGCGGTCGTGTGGTTCAGAGCCACGTACCCGCGCCTGCGCGAGGACCAGTTGCAGCGGTTCGCCTGGGTGGTGCTGGTGCCACTGGCGCTGGCGGACATCATGATCACGGCCGTGCTGAAGGTGGCGTTGTAGATGGCGATCGACGAACGGGGCACGGGCGGCGGGCCGCCTCCCGGCCGCCACGAAGGGCGCCTGCCCGACGCGTCCGAGGGAGGACCGCCTGGAACCGGTCTGCTCAAGGGCCTGGCCGTGACCCTGAAGACCATGATGAAGCCGGCCGTCACCCAGCAGTATCCGCACGAGAAGCCCGACCTTCCGGCTCGCACGCGCGGCGTCATCGCGCTCAAGCAGGAAAACTGCACGGTCTGCTACAAATGCTCGCGGGCGTGCCCCGACTGGTGCATCTACATCGACGCGCACAAGGAGACGCACGAGCCGGCGGCGGGCGGCAAGGGCCGCTCGGTCAAGGTGCTGGACCGCTTCGCCATCGACTTCGCGCTCTGCATGTACTGCGGGATCTGCGTCGAGGTCTGCCCGTTCGACGCGCTGTTCTGGAGTCCCGAGTTCGAGTACGCGGAGTACGACATCCTGAAGCTCGTCCACGAGATGGACCGGCTGGAGGAGTGGACGTACAAGGTGCTGCCGCCGCCGCAGCTCGAGGAGGGCGCCGTCGCGCCGCCCGAGCCGGTCGCGGCATCGGCACCCGTGCCGGCCGCGCCCGCAGCTGCTGAGGCTGCCCCCGCCACCCCAACCGCATCCCCCGAGGGCGGCGAAGCGGCTGCCCCGGCCAAGCCCGCGCGGGCTCCGCGTGTGGAGGTCGAACCAGACCAGGAGACGTTCGACCGCGTGCTGGCGAGCGAGCTCGAGAAGGGCACCGACCGGCGGGTGGCCGAGGGTCGCGCCAAGTCCGCTGCCCTGCGGGCGGCGCGCGCCAAGGGCGGTGGCGCCTGATGTCGCTCACCGAGGTCGCCTTCGTGATCGTGGCCGTCGTCGGCGCGGTGGCCGCAATCCGGATGGTCACGAGCCAGAACGTGATCCACGCCGCGCTGTACCTGGTCGTGACCCTGACGTCGGTCGGCGCGGTCTACTTGCTCCTGGCCGCCGAGTTCCTGGCCTGGGTCCAGATCCTCATCTACGTCGGCGCGATCGTCGTCCTGCTGCTGTTCTCGCTGATGCTCACGCGGGCGCCGATCGGGCGCGACACGCTCGACAACCAGCAGCGCGGGATCGCCGCCGTGATCGGCATCGGCATCCTGATCGGGCTCGTGATCCTGCTGCAGAGCACGTTCGGCGGCAAGAAGATCGCGGCCAGCGCGACGCACACCTCGGACATCGGCACCTCGCTGTTCCGCGGCTACGTCCTGCCGTTCGAGATCGTCTCCGTCCTGCTGCTGGCCGCGCTGGTGGGCGCCGTGGTGCTCGCGCGCAAGGAGGAGTCCGAGTGATCCGTCTCATGTTCCCGCTCACGTTCGCCGCGCTGCTGTTCTCGGCCGGCATCTACGGCGTGCTCGCGCGCAGGAACGCGGTGCTCGTCCTCATGTCGATCGAGCTGATGCTGAACGCCGTCAACGTGAACCTGGTGGCGTTCTCGCAGTACCTGAAGGACGCGGTCGCCGGCGGCCAGATCTTCGCGCTGTTCGTCATCACGGTCGCCGCGGCCGAGATCGGCATCGGCCTGGCCATCGTGATCCTCATCTACCGCAACCGCGAGACGATCGACGTCGACCAGGTGAGCCTGCTCAAATGGTGAACGCCCCCCACGGTCGCCGCGACGGGGTCCGCCCGTGATCCAGTACGCGTGGGTGATCCCGTCCATCGTGGCGGTCGCCTTCTTCCTGATCCTGTTCTTCGGTAAGCGCACTCCGGGAAAGGGCGCCGACATCGGGATCGGTGCCATGTCGGTCGCGCTGATCCTGTCGATCGTGATGCTGATCCAGTACGCGGCCACCGGTGACACAAGCCACGCGTCCATCCCGTGGCTGGACGTCGGCCCGCTGAAGCTCGAGTTCGGCCAGAGCGTGGACGGCCTGGTCTGCGTGATGTTCGTGGTCATCTGCCTGGTGTCGCTCTGTTCACAGGTGTACTCGACGGGGTACCTGAAGGGCGACCGCCGGTTCACCATCTACTACGCGTGGCTGTCGCTGTTCACCGCGTCGATGCTGAACCTGGTCATCGCCGACAACCTGTTCCAGCTGCTGGTCGGCTGGGAGCTGGTCGGCATCTGCTCGTACCTGCTGATCGGCCACTGGTGGGAGGAGAAGGAGAACTCCGACGCGGCCATCAAGGCCTTCATCACCACCAAGACCGGCGACATCCCGTTCGTGTTCGGGATCTTCGCCCTGACGATCGCCGCCGGGACGGCCGGCATCCCCGAGATCACCGCCAAGATCGCCGCGGGCGGCATCCCGATCGGCATCCTGACGATCTCCGCGCTGCTGCTGTTCGGCGGCGCGATCGGCAAGAGCGCGCAGTTCCCGCTGCAGGTCTGGCTGCCCGACGCGATGGCCGGCCCGACCCCGGTGTCGGCGCTGATCCACGCGGCCACCATGGTCGCGGCGGGCGTGTATCTGGTGGCGCGCCTGTTCAGCGTCTACGCGCCCTCGGGGCACGCGCTCGCGTTCGTCGGAACCATCGGTTCGATCACCATGCTGATGGCGGCGCTCCTCGCGCTGGTGCAGGACGACATCAAGCGCGTGCTCGCGTACTCGACCGTGTCCCAGCTCGCCTACATGATGGCTGCGCTGGGGTTGGGGCCCCAGGGATACACGCCCGGGCTCTTCCACCTGTTCACGCACGCGTTCTTCAAGGCGCTCCTCTTCTACGGCGCCGGCTCGGTGATCCACGCCTGCCACACCAACAACATGAGCGAGATGGGCGGCCTGCGGAAGTTCATGCCGGTCACCTATGTCACCTTCATGGTGGGGACGCTCGCGCTCGTGGGCATCCCGCCGTTCGCCGGCTTCTTCTCCAAGGACGAGATCATCGCCACCGCGTTCCACACGCAGCACTACGCGATCTGGATCGTGGCGGGGCTGACGGCGTTCGTCACCGCGATCTACATGACCCGCACCGTCCTGCTGACGTTCCTGGGCGGCTACCGGGGCGAGCCGCACCCGCACGAGTCGCCGGCCGTCATGACGGGTCCGATGATCGCGCTCGCCGTGCTGTCGATCATCTCCGGCTTCATGATCGGTCTGTTCGCCGACTGGGTCCACCTCCCCGGCGTCGAGCAAGAGGCGTTCTCGTGGCCCCTGGGAATCACGTCCGTCATCGTGGCGCTGCTGGGCATCGCTGTCGGGTGGCTCCTGTACGGGCGCGCGCGCGACCGCGACCCCCTGCTCTCGATGGGCCCGCTCACGACGATCCTCCAGCGCAAGTACTACATGGACGACCTGTACCTGCGCGGCGTGGTCAAGCCGATCCAGTACCCGATCGCCGCGGCCGTCAACCTGTTCGACAAGCGCGTGATCGACGGTGCGGTGAACGGCGTCGGGATGGGAACCGAGACCGTGGGGCGCTTCCTGCGAGTACGTGCAGACCGGCAACGTCCAGCGCTACGCGGTGTTCCTGTTCGTCGGCGTGGCCGTCCTGGCCATCGTGATCACGAGGTTCTGAGGATGCGGGCGAACAAGAGGAGCGACGCGCCGTGAGCGGCTGGGACCAGTGGGCCGTCACGCTCGCCGTCTTCCTGCCGACGGCGGGCGCCGTGGCGGTCGCCCTGACCCCGCGCGCGGCCGAGCAGGCCGCCAAGACGCTCGCGATGGTGTTCAGCGGCGCCGCGCTCGCTCGTCGGCGTGATCATGCTGTTCGGCTTCCACGCCGGACCGTTCGGGCTGCAGTTCCAGGCGAACGTGCAGCTGGATCCCGTCATCAACGCCCGCTACCACGTGGGCGTGGACGGGATCAGCCTGCCGCTGCTCGAGCTGACCCTGCTGCTGTCGTTCCTCTGCACGGTGTACTCGTCGAAGGTGATTCCCAGCCCGGGGCGCCCCCGGGCGTTCCTCGCCCTGATGCTGCTGCTGGAGACGGGCATGGCGGGGACGTTCGTCGCGTTCGACCTGGTGCTGTTCTTCGTGTTCTGGGAGATGGTCCTGGTCCCGATGTACTTCCTGATCGGGATCTGGGGGTCGGGCAACCGGCAGTACGCCGCCGTCAAGTTCTTCCTGTACACGCTGCTGGGAAGCGTCTTCATGCTGCTGGGCTTCATCGCGATGTACTTCGCGGCGACGCCGCACACGTTCGACATCATCCAGCTCCAGCGCATCGCGGCCCTCGCGCCGTTCTCGCACACGGTCCAGCTGCTGGCCTTCGCCGCCGTGTTCCTGGGGTTCGCGGTCAAGGTGCCGATGTGGCCGTTCCACACGTGGCTGCCGGACGCCCATACCGAGGCGCCCACCGTCGGCTCGGTCCTGTTGGCCGGCGTCCTGCTGAAGATGGGCGGCTACGGCTTCATCCGGATCGCGCTGCCGATCCTGCCGGACGCGGCCCACACGTGGGCGCCGATCATCGCGGTGCTGGCGGTCATCGCGATCGTGTACGCCTCGCTGGCGTGTCTGGCACAGCGTGACCTGAAGCGCCTGATCGCCTTCTCGTCCGTGGGCCACATGGGCTTCGTGATGCTGGGCATCGCCACCCTCTCGCAGGTCGGCATCAACGCGGCGATCTTCGGGATGGTGGCGCACGGGCTCATCACCGGCATGCTGTTCTTCGAGATCGGCTCGATCTACGACCGGTACCACACCCGTCAGATCGCCGACCTGGGCGGCGGCATGCTCCTCAAGGTCCCGTACCTCGCCTTCGTGTTCGCCTTCACCGCGATCGCGTCGATGGGGCTGCCGGGGCTGGCGGGCTTCTGGGGCGAGGTGCTCTCGCTGTTCTCCGCCTACCAGCCGGCGGGGCTGAACGTGGGCCTGTACCGGACGCTGATGGTCTTCGGCGGGATCGGGACCCTCCTGACGGCCGGCTACATCCTGTGGACGATCCAGCGCGTCACCATGGGCAAGCTCCCGGAGGAGCGGCGCGTGGAGTCGATCATGGACGTCTCGACGACCGAGTGGGTGGCGTGGGTGCCGCTCCTGGCCGGAATCGTCGTCCTCGGCCTCGTCCCGAGTCTCATCACCGGTGCCACCAACGACGCGGTGGCCGCGCTCGTGAGGCTCTTCGTCCGATGAACCTGCCCATCGACTTCCACGCGATTCTGCCCGAGCTGATCATGGCGGGCACCCTCCTGCTGGTGCTGTTCGTCGACCTCTTCCTCTCCCGGGAACACAAGTGGTGGGCCATGCCCATCGCGTTCGCCGGCACGCTGGCCTCGCTGATCGCCACGCTCACGCTGATCGGCACCACGCGGGTCACGTTCGGCGGCTCGTACGTGGTGGACGACTTCGCGATCCTGTTCAAGCTCCTGTTCACGGGCGTGGCGCTGGTCGTCCTCCTGCTCTGCGTGCGCTACCTGCGCGACGGCCACTACTACCAGGGCGAGTTCTACTTCCTGCTGCTCTGCTCGTTCCTCGGCTGCCTCACCATGGCGTCGTCGCGCGACCTGCTCCTGCTGTTCATCTCGCTGGAGATGGTGTCCGCGCCCGGATTCCTGCTGACCGGGCTGAAGAAGGGCGATCCGCGTTCCAACGAGGCGGCGCTGAAGTTCTTCCTGATCAGCGTGCTCTCGACGGCGGTGATGCTCTACGGCATGAGCCTGATCTACGGCGTCACCGGGACGACGCGGCTCACCGAGATCGCCGTGAAGCTGGCCGGACCGGCCGGCCAGTCGAACCTGGCGCTGGCCGCGATCCTGTTCGTGGTCGCGGGATTCGCCTTCAAGGTCTCGGCGTTCCCGTTCCAGTTCTGGGCGCCGGACACGTACGAGGGCGCCCCGGTGCCGGTGGCGGCGTTCCTGTCGGTGGCCTCGAAGGCGGCCGGCTTCGTCGGGCTGTTGCAGCTCATGTTCCACGCGTTCCTGCCCGAGGCGCACTTCTGGGCGCCGATCTTCGGCATCCTCTGCGTGTTCACGATGTTCATGGGGAACCTGGTCGCGCTGCAGCAGCGCCAGGTCGTGCGGCTGTTCGCGTACTCGTCGATCGCGCAGGCGGGGTACATGCTGCTGCCGTTCGCGCTCGCCGGGTACTCGGCAAGCGTCGACCACGAGGCGTTCTCGGCCGTCGTCCTCTACATCATGGTGTACGCGGTCACGAACCTCGGCGCGTTCGCCATCGTGGTCGGCATGTCCCGCGAATCGCCGACGCTGCTGATCGGCGACTTCGACAGGGCTCGGCCAGCGCGCGCCGGCCCTGGCCATCGCCATGGCGACCTGCCTGGTGTCCCTGGCGGGTATCCCGCCGACCGCGGGCTTCTGGGGCAAGTTCTTCATCTTCGTTGCGGCCATCCACCGCGGCGACGTCGGCGTCTGGCTCGCCGCGGCCATGGTCATCAACTCGGTGATATCGCTCGTCTACTACCTGGGCATCGTGCGGAGCATGTGGCTCGATCCGATCGCCGAGCCCGTCCGGCCGCTGCGCATTCCGCCCTCGGTCGCCGTCGTGGCCGCCGCCGCGACCATCGGCATCCTCGCGGTCGGCATCTACCCGCAGTTCTTCGCCCACTTCCCGCCCTTCACGGCCGTCCTCAGACCGTAGGCGGGCCCGGGAATCTTCACGGTTCTCTCAGATTTCTCTCAGCACCCGTTCGAATCGGCCGCCGTATCATTGGGACCAGCGAAGGGGAGTAGCCCTGACGCCGACGGTCGTCAACACGCTCCGCGAGGAGCCGGCCCAGGCGGGGAGAGTCCCCCGGCAAGACCTTCGCCAGGTGGCGGAGGTCTTTTTCGTACAGGGGCTCCGGAGACGGAGCCCGAAGGAGGAGATGAACGTGAACAGGGTCAAGACCTGGGTGCTCATCGCGGCCCTGGGCGCCCTCTTCGTCGTGGTCGGCGAGCTGATCTGGGGCGGGTCCAAGGGCCTGTGGATCGGCTTGCTGATCGGCCTTGGATTCAACCTCGCCATGTACTGGTTCTCGCGACAGGATCGCGATCGCGACCACGCGGTCGAAGCCGGTGACCGAGCAGGAGTACCCGGACCTCTACAAGATCGTCCGTGAGCTGACCTCGGCCTCGGACATGCCGATGCCCCGCATCTACGTCAGCGACATGGCACAGCCCAACGCGTTCGCCACCGGCCGCAATCCGCACCACGCGGTCGTGGCGGTGACCAAGGGAATCCTGCGAGCTGGTGGACGAGCGCGAGCTGCGCGGCGTCCTCGCGCACGAGCTGTCGCACGTGGCGAACCGCGACATCCTGATCGGCTCGATCGCGGCGGGGATCGCGATGTCCATCACGTTCATCGCCCGCATGGCGTTCTGGTTCGGCGGCGGGAGTGACCGCAACAGCGGCCTGGGACCCTTCGGCATGCTGGCGGCGTGGATCCTCGCGCCGATCGCGGCAGGGATGATCCAGCTGGCCGTCTCGCGCTCGCGCGAGTACCAGGCCGACGAGTCGGGGGCGTACCTGTCCCACGACCCGCTGGCGCTCGCCAGCGCCCTCCGCAAGCTCGAGGCGTCCTCGAAGCGGGTGCCGGCGCCGGCCACCGTCGGACCGGCCGAGGCGCACCTGTTCATCGTGAATCCCCTTCGGGCTCGGCGCGACACGGCCGGCTTCACCGGCATGTTCCTGACCCACCCGCCCACGGCCAAGCGCATCGAACGCCTGGAGGCCATCGCCGCCAACTCCCACTGAGCAACTCGGGCCGCGGTGCCCGACTCGAGCCGAGCGTGTGAGCGGACTGCATCGAACCGCGAGGAAGCTCGGCGTAGTCGGGCCCGCGGCCTAGAGGCTCTAGGGGCGGTAGTTGGTGAACTGCAGGGGGATGCCGAAGTCCTCGGCCTTGACGGCCTGGATGACGTCCTGGAGGTCGTCCTTCTTCTTGCCGGTCACCCGGAGCTGATCGCCCTGGATCTGGGTCTGGACCTTCGCCCCGCTCTTCTTGATGAGCTTCACCAGGTCGCGGGCCTTCTCGTCGGAGATGCCCCGATTGACGTGGAGGCTCTGGCGGACCGACCCGCGGGCCGCCGGCAGCACCGGGCCGTCGGAGAGCGCCTTCAACGAGAGCTCGCGGCGGATGAACTTCTCCCGCAGGACCTCCCGGGCGGCCTTGAGGCGGTCCTCTGTGCTGGAGCGCAGCTCGATCAGGTCCCCGTCCAGGGCCAGTGACGTCTCCGTGCCCTTGAAGTCGAACCGGGTCGAGACCTCCCGGGTCGCCTGGTCGACGGCGTTCCGGACCTCCTGGGGATCCAGCTCGGAGACGATGTCGAAGGAGAACTGATCCTTGGCCATGGCCCGTAATCTAGCCCTTCGGTCGGGTCCTCATCCACTCGATGAGGCAAATGACGGATGACCGGTCTGGGCATCTCTGCTAGCATCGCGGCTCCCGATAGAGGTGGTCTCGGGTGCACGATTGGCTCCAGATTGCGGGCGTCCGGCCCCAAGGAATCCGAGGACAGTGAATAGAACGCTGCCCGCAACGCTCGTTGCCCTGGTCGCCACCGCGACCATACTGCTGGGTGCCCCATCGGCCGTTGCGGCCGGCCCGGCCACCCATCTCCAGTTCTCGCAGCAGCCGACCGACGTCTCCACGGACGACGTCATCACCCCGGCGGTCACCGTCCTGGTCCTCGACGCCGACGAGAACCCCGTGGCGGGCGTCGACGTCACGCTGGCGCTCTCGGGGGGAACTGCCGGGGCAGCGCTGGGCGGCACCGCCACGCAGACGTCCGTGTCGGACGGGACCGCGACGTTCGCCGACCTGACCGTGGACAAGGTCGGGACCGGGTACGTGCTCACCGCCTCCGCGACCGGGGTGACCGGACCTGGCCAGCGACCCGTTTGCCGTCACCGGCGGGTGACCGTGGCCTCGATCGTTCTCTCGCCCGACACCGCGACGATCAAGGCGGGGGACGTCCCAGGCCGTACACCGCCGAGGGGTTCGACGCCCACGGCAACGACCTCGGCGACGTGACGGCGACACGACGTTCACCATCGAGTCCGGGTCCGGGGCAGCCAGCTGCCCAGCCGCGACGTGCAGCCCGACGAAGCCGGGTGACTGGACGGTCACCGGCGACGACGGCGGCGAGACGGACACGGCAACGCTGCATGTCACCGTCGGCGATCTCGCCTCGATCACCATCGCGCCCGCGAGCGCGACGATCGTGCTCGGCGCCAGTCAGTCCTACACCGCCGAGGGCTTCGACAGCGAGGGAAACACCCGGGGCGACGTGACGGCCGACACGACGTTCACGATCGAGCCCGGGTCCGGAGCCAGCACGTGTCCCGGCGCGACACGTGCAGCCCCACGGTGGCCGGGGACTGGACGGTCACCGGGTCAGGACGGAGCGTTCACGCGACACGGCCGTTCTGCACGTGATCGAGGGCGACGTCGTCACCCTCCAGGTGACTCCGGTCGGCGGCGGAACGATCACCGCCGGCGGCTCGAAGGAGTATCAGGCGGAGGGGTTCAACTCGGAAGGTCACGACCTCGGTGACGTGACGGCCGACACCGACTTCAGCATCGAGAGCGGCGCCGGCGGGTCGTGCACCGGGGCCGTCTGCACGGCGACGGTCGCGGGAGACTGGATGGTGACCGGCACGTACACCGGGCGGTGCCCCCTCCGACACGTCGACGCTGCATGTCGACCCGGCGGCGGCGGCGAAGCTGGCGTTCGGGGACCAGCCGGTCAACACTCCCGCCGGGGACCGGTTGCCCAACGTGACGGTCGAGGTGCAGGACGTCTTCGGCAACCTCGTGCACGGACGCGCAGCCGGGGAACAAGATCGGGCTGACCATCGCCCACAACCCGTCCGGGGGACACCTGAGCGGAGGAACACTGCACTCGATCGTCGATGGTGTCGCCCTCTTCCACAACCTCGTCGTGGACAAGCCCGGCACTGGGTACACGCTCCGGGCCAAAGCCGAGATTGGATTCACGCAGCCCATCAGCGTGGCGTTCAACATCAAGGGGCCCACCGACGTGACGATGTCGGTCAACACGCATCTCATCGGCCTGAATCAGCCGGTCCGCCTGGTCGCGCACCTGGCCCACTGCCTGGATCGGTGCGTGCTCACGCTCTACCGGGACCCGGCGGGAGCGGACGTTTCCATGATCGGGACGCCCGATCGGCCGGTGAACGGCCAGGGGAACGTGGCCATCACGCTCACCCCGGAGGTCAATACGTCCTACTTCGCTGGGTTCACCGGCGATAGCCGGTACCTCCGTAAGGTCAGCAACCACGTCACAGGTGGACGTGCGTGTCTCGGTGGGAAGCGGACTCCACGGGTACTTCTCGACGAGCAAGAACGGATACCGGCTGTTCCACTACCACTCGTCGTGTCCCGGCAAGGATCACCTGGGGTGCCCGGTGACCGAGGGGTGGGTGACTCCCGACAAGGCACGGCAAGCGCCTCTACTTCACGCTCCAGGCGTTCGCCGGCGGTCGCTGGCAGACCATCGCCTCGACGCACAACATCATGCATTCCGAAGGCTCGAGGTCCAGCGCGAGCATCATCTGGATCTACGGTGGGCCCAGCGTGAAGAACATCCCGCTCCGGACGCGCGCCGACTTCAACGGAGACTCGCTCAACGCGGGTGCCAGGAGCATCTGGCGCTACTTCAAGGTGGTATGAAGTGATGGTGGACGTGATCGGGGCGATCAGGACGCTGGACGCGAAGGCGCTGAGCGAGCTGGCGCTCGCCCTGTGCCTCGGCGGGGCCATCGTGGTCTGGATCGGGATACGTTTCGATCGGCAGGCGTTCCGCTGGGCCGGCATGAGCGTCATCGTCCTCGGCCTGGTCGGCCTCATCTTCCAGAACTCGCTCAGCAAGCAGACGCTGGCCGAGCCGACGTCGATCCTCCCGCCCGTGGTCCAGAGTCCCTCGCCCAGCCCGTCCCCGTCGCCCTCGGCGAAGCCGACTCACAAACCGACGCACAAGCCCACGAAGAAGCCGACCAAGAAGCCACCTCCGCCGTCCGGCGGCAGCACCAGCACGGGAGGCGGCGGATTCACGCCGCCTCCGAGCAAGCCGCCCTCCCAACCGCCGCTGCCCCCGGTCCAGGGCTCTCCCATTCCGCCGTAGGCCTGCTGCTATCCTGACCAGCGCTTCGCAGTGCGGGAGGGTGCCCGAGCGGCCAAAGGGAGCGGTCTGTAAAATCGCCGGCGTAGCCTACGCAGGTTCGAATCCTGCCCCTCCCACGACATCAGCTTTTTGACCTGCACTGGTCCGCAAGAGGTCCGCAGACCCGCTCCCGGACTGTAAGCCGACCGGACCGCTTCCTGAGCGGAGGACTGGGATGTCCCGAGCGGAAGCGCGACCTGGAACGTCGGGACCTTCTGGAGCGTAGGAGTCACGGAGTACCGGTCGATTGTGGGGCGAATCGAGATGCGTTCGTTTCTCATGGCGAGCCTGCTGGTGGCGACGGCCTGCTCGGCCGGCGGCTCGCCGCCCGCGCCCTCACCGCACGCGTCGAGGTTCGACGGCTCCGCCTCGCCGACAGCCCACCCGCCTGAGTCACTCGCACAGGCGCTCGGCGAATGTCCCGTGACCGCGCCGAATGGTTCCTCGCCTCCCGGCGAAGGGCAGGACGCGACCTTCCTCGGAAACGGGCGACTGTGGACGAGCCTGTGGCCCCAGGGGTTGGTGCTCGTGCCGACACGTGACATCGGAGGCGATGGTTGGCTCGGGATGAAGTTCCCGTGGTGGCGCGGACCGGGCGTTCGGGGGCGTCTCGGTCTCAGTGGATACGAGATCGGTTCGGGGGCCTCGATCCGGTCGCGCACGGGCGGGTACGGTCTCACCGGATTCGAACGCGACCGCCGTCTACTTTCCTGCCGAGGGGTGCTATCGAATCACGGGCACGGCCCGGCGGTGCCGAGCTCACGTTCGTGACCCTGGTTCGCACCTGTTCGGCACTCGCGGAGCTCCGCGCCGGCAGCGGCACGCGTACTCAGCCTGGTGCCGCTAGGCCGACCCCCCGGGCGATGAAGGGGCGGGGAGTTCCTGTTTCACAGCCGCCCGGCAGGTACAGTTCGGGCATCCCCCAAAAAGGAGCAGTCCGTTGGCACAGCAGATGATCAACGAGCGGACCTTCTCGCTCGGCAGGCCATTGCCGAGCTCGGCGGGGCCCGAGCGTCGCTCGCCACATGACCGTCGCCGGCACCGTCCTGAAGAGCCTGGTGCTTTTCGTGGTCACCTGCGCGTGCGCGGTGTTCGGTTGGGATCACGCGGCGGGGGTCATCCAGGCGACGTCCGGCCCGTCGTGGCTGCTGGGCTACATCGTTCTGATCGCCCTGTCGTTCCTGGCGATCGCGAACCCCCGGCTGGCCCCGGTCGGGGGCCTCGTCTACGCCGTGCTCATGGGCCTGTGGATCGGCGGCATCTCCCGCGTGTACGACGCCGCGTACGAGGGCATCGTCACCCAGGCGCTCCTCGCGACCATGACGACCGTCCTCGTCTGCCTCCTGCTCTACGCCTTCGGCATCGTCAAGGTCACGCGCCGGTTCGTCCTGGTGGTGGTCGCCGCAACCGCCGGGATCGGCGCTCATGTACCTCGACCGGCGTGGATCCTCACGCTCGTTCGGCGCGCACCTGACCTTCTGGACGAGCGGCAACGCCGGCCGGGATCGCATCAGCGTCGTGATCTGCATCGTGGCGGCGCTCAATCTGTTCATCGACTTCGCCACCATCGACGCCGGCGTGAGCGGGGGAGCCCCCACGTTCATGGAGTGGTATTCGGCGTGGGGCCTGCTCGCCACCGTGGTCTGGCTGTACCTCGAGGTGCTCTACCTGCTGGCCCGGCTCCGCAGCAGCTGAGAGGAGGGGGCGATCGCCATGGCAGCCAAGACGCCGTCGGGACCGAGCTTCGTCGTACTGAAGAAGACCGCGAAGGACACGTGGACGCTCGTCGGGGAGGTGCGCCGCCGGCCCGGGCCTGCTCGCCCCGGAAGGCACGGGCCCAGGCGGTCGAGGACGCCACGGAGGACACGGCCAAGCCGGGAGACGTCTACGGGGCCATCCTTCGCAGCGAATGGCGCATCGCGTTCGATCTCTAGGCTTCCGGCGGCAGCTCTGAGAGACTGGCCGACGGACATGCCCGCGGCGAGTTTGGAGGAGAGCACCCATGACCACCGCCACGTTCGTCACCTCGAAGGGCAGCTTCACCGTCGAGCTGTACCCCCAGGGCACGCGCCCGGCGACCGTCGCCAACTTCGTCGGCCTTGCGACGGGGTCCAAGGAATGGACCGACCGCAAGGGCGCGAGCAGCTCGGACCCGCTGTACTCGGGAACCGTGTTCCACCGGGTGATCCCGAACTTCATGATCCAGGGCGGCGATCCCGAGGGGACGGGCCGGGGCGGCCCGGGCTACCAGTTCGAGGACGAGTTCCCGGCCGGCGCCCCTCGTTCACCGCCCGGGCCTCCTGGCCATGGCCAACGCGGGCCCGAACACCAATGGCTCGCAGTTCTTCGTCACGGTGGCCGCCACCCCGCACCTGTCGGGCAAGCACACGATCTTCGGCGAGGTCACGGACGGGATGGACGTGGTCGACGAGATCTCGAAGACGGCCACGGGGCCCCAGGACCGACCCCTGGAGGACGTGGTCATCGAGCGCATCGAGATCGCCACCGACTAGGCCCCGAGCGGGTCCGGTAGACTCGGCGGGTTCCAGGCTGGAGTAGCTCAGTCGGCAGAGCACGGGCATGGTAAGTCCGGGGTCGCGGGTTCGATTCCCGCCTCCAGCTCGCGGTGTGGTGGCCGGGCCCCGAGGGGCTTGGGTAGACTTGAAACCCCCGGCGGCGTAGCTCAGGGGCAGAGCAAGCGGCTCATAATCGCTGTGTCGGTGGTTCGAGTCCACCCGCCGCTACCAGCGCAAACGGAGAAGAGAGATGGCGAAGTCGGACAACAGGCCCAAGATCACGATGGCGTGCACGGATTGCCGCCACCGCAATTACACGACCGTCAAGAACCGGGTGAACGACCGCGACCGCATCGAGATGAAGAAGTACTGCCGGTGGTGCCGCGGCCACACGCTTCACCGCGAGACGCGCTGAGCCCGTAGCCTCGTCTCAGGCGATCGGCGCGTCCGACGCCACCTTCCCATGCCGGATAGCCATGACGACGGCCTCCGTCTTCGAGTGCACTCCGAGCTTGGTGAGGGCGTTCGCGGTGTGCGTGCGGACGGTCGGGTAGGTGATCCCGAGCTTGTCGGATATGGCCTGCCCGTCGAGCCCCTCGGCCATCAGCTGGAGGATCTCGGTCTCCCGCGTCGAGAGGCGGCTCACACGCTCCCGTTCGGTGTCCTCGAGCGAACGGCGCTTGCGGAGGCGACGCTCCAGCCGGTCGATCTCCTCCTGGTCGTGCAGGGGCTCTCCCCGGCGGGCCTTCCGGACGGCGTCGACCAGCTGGTCCATCGGGCTGATCTTCGACAGGTACCCGGACGCCCCCGTCTCCAGCGCGCGCGCCTTCAGCAGGTCGTCGTCGTGGGCCGACAGCATGATGACCTTGACGTCCGGGTCGACCTCCAGAATGCGACGCGCGGCCTCGAGCCCGCCCATGCCGGGCATGGCGACGTCCATGAGGATGACGTGGGGCGGGTCCCTGCGGACGACGTCGAGAGCTTCTTCGCCGCTCCAGGCGACACTCACCGCAAGGCCCCGCTCGGACGACATGGCCCCGCCGATTGCTTCGGCGACGGCTCGGTGATCGTCCACGACCAGGACGGTGATCCGCTCCCGGGCTTTGGTTTCCATGTCGAGCCGCTATGCTCCACCCCGGACTGAGGGCTTGTCTAGCATCTCCGAGGGGGAAGGTGTGCCGCTCAACGCCTCGCTGATCGGCAGGGAGTACCCGGCGCTCACGTTGGCCGTCGAGCGTGACCACGTCGACCGATTCGCCCAGTCCATCGGGGAGGACGGAGCGGTCTTCCGGGACCCGGAGGCCGCCCGTGCCGCGGGGTACCCCGAGCAGCTGGCCCCCCCGACGTTCGTGACCACGATGCAGATCATGGCGAGCGCCGTCGTGGCGGCCGATCAGGAGCTGGGCCTGGACTACACGCGCGTCCTGCACGGCGAGCAGGAGTACGAATGGCGCCGCCCCGTGCACGTGGGCGACGAGCTCACGGCGATGCCGCGGATCGCCGACATCTCCGGAAGGGGACCGCTCGAGTTCCTGGTCGTCGAGTCGGAGATCAAGGACGCGGCCGGCGAGACCGTCGTCGTCGCCCGGACCACGCTGCTCTCCCGGGGTGCGGCGTGAGCGTGGGCGCGCGGGTTCGGTTCGAAGACGTCCAGGTGGGGGACGCCATCCCCGTCCTGAAGAAGGTCGTGCGCCGCGAGGACCTGAAGGCCTACGCGGACGCCTCGGGGGACCAGAACCCGCTGCACCAGGACGACGCCTTCGCGCAGAGCGTCGGGTTCCCGGGGATCATCGCCCACGGGATGTTCACGATGGCCCACGTCGTGAAGGCCGTCACCGACTGGCTGGGCGACCCGGGCGCGCTCGCGTCCATCGACGTCCAGTTCCGCGCCGTCGTGTTCCTGGACGAGGAGCTCCAGGCGGGCGGCGATGTCACGGCGCTCGATCCCGAGACGCGCTCGGCCACCCTGTCGGTCTGGGCGGCCGTGGAACGAGACGGGTCGCGCGTGCTGGCAGTGAAGAAGAGCGGGGCGACGGTTCGGCTGGCCTGAGCCGCCGGCGGTCAGTCCAGCTCGAACGGCCGGGCGGGCAGGTCCTTGAGCTCCTCCGTCGGATGCTTCTGACCTGGGTCCTCGACCGGCTCGGGCTCGGTGGTGAGAGCTTCCACTCGGCCGTCTCGCCCGCGGCCATCTCGTCTCCCTCCGCCAACGTGGCGGGGAGGCCTCGCAGCGAATCGGACAGGCGCTCGATCGACGCGGCCACGGGGCCCAGGGCCTGCCAGAGCATCCGCTGGATCTCCGACCGCGTGACCCGGTCGCGCTCGCGGAGGTCGGCCTCCATCTTCCGCATGGCCTCGTGGAGCTCTTCGTGCGACCTCTGCATGCTGTCTGCGATGGAGCGGACGCCGCGCTCGAGTCGCTGCAGGCGCAGCTCGATGCGGGCGAGGTCCGGCGGGCCGTCGGTCAGGTCGACGACGTCGTCCGGGTCGCTGTGCGGGCCGTCTCCGACCAGCATGCGGAAGAACCGGCCCAAACGGGCAGGTGCGGGGCGTTCTCTCACGTTCTGCATGGCTCGCTCGCAATCCGGGGCCGACGCGAGGGCGCCACGGCAGTCTACGGGGCCGCGGTGCCCGATTCACGCACTCGACGGAACCAGGTTCGGCGGCTGGTCAGGCCCCGCGGAAACGGGCGTCGCGCCAGGCGATGGCGGCCTTCAGCCCCTGTTCCTCCCGGATGCGGCTGAACTCCTTGCGCTCGGGCACCTCCGCCGTCTCGATCACCGTGTCGATGTCGACATTGGCCGCGAGGGCCTCGCGGAAGCCGGCGACCTCGAGCGACCGGTTGATCGACCGCTTCGTCATCGCGATCGCCACGGGGTCGAGGATCGCGATCTCGTTGGCCAGGGCCAGCGTCGCCGACTCGAGGTCGTCGCGCGGGACCACCCGGTTGACCAGGCCGATGCGCTTGGCCTCCTGGGCGTCCACCCGGTCCTCGCCGGTCAACAGGAGCTCCTTGGCGGCGCGGGCGCCGATCAGCCACGGCATGACCATCGTCACGACGCCGGAGCCGAAACGGATCTCCGGCTCGCCGAACATGGCGTCGTCGGCCGCGACGGCGAGGTCGCACATCATCATGAGGTCGCACCCGCCGGCCAGGCAGTACCCCTGGACCTGCGCGATCACCGGCTTGGGGTGATCGAAGAATCTCGAGCATCCGGCCGACGTCGGCGGCGAGCGCTCGCTGCCAGCCGGCGGCGTCGAGGGGGCCGTGCTCCTTGACGTGGTCGGCCTCCTCCTTGAGGTCGTAGCCGGCGCAGAACGCGCGGCCCGAACCGGCCAGGATCACCACGCGGACCGCCGCGTCCTCGGCGGCACGGGCGAGCGCCCCCGAGAGCGCCTCCACCAGGTCGTGCGACAGCGCGTTGAGGCGCTGCGGGCGGTTGAGCGTCAGGCGGCGGACGGGGCCAAGGTCTTCCTCGAGGAGGACGGGCTCGTCCGCGGTCGTCGTCGAACTGCTCGTTTGCGGTGTCGCTCACGGTCACTCCCACCTCTCGCCACTTGTCATTGCACAAAATGAGTCTCATTGTGTGCAGCGCCGCGTGCGAGCGCCCTGCACCTTCGTGCGGCCGCCTCGCACCCTACCGGTTCGCCGCCCCGGCCTGCGGGCTCAGGTCGGCCATCCCGTGAACAGGCCCGGCCCCCGCTTGCGGAGCTCGTTGCCGATCACGGCGCGCTGGATCTCGGACGTCCCCTCCCAGATGCGGTCCACGCGCAGCTCGCGCCACAGGCGCTCGACGGGCTGCTCGCGCATGTAGCCGCGGCCGCCGTGGATCTGCACCGCCCGGTCGATCACACGGCCGGCCATTTCGGAGCAGATCAGCTTCACCGCCGCGGCCGCCCCGTGCAGGTCGCGGCGCGACAGCGCGTCGTTCGAGGCCTCCCATCCGACCCGGTACAGCAGCGCCTTCGCGGCCATGATCTCCGCGGCCATGTCGGCCAGCATGAACTCGACACCCTGGAACGCGGCGATGGGCTGGCCGAACTGGACCCGCTCGCCGGCGAACGCGGCGGACAGCTCGAGCGCCCGGATCGCGGCACCGACCGTGCGCGCCCCGATCATCAGCCGTTCCTCGACGAACCAGTCCTTGGTCAGCTCGTAGCCCTGCCCGATCTCACCGAGCACCTTGTCGTCGCCGACGCGCACGTCGTCGAACGCCACGATCGGATGCTCGAACACGAACGTGTGCATGTACTTGGGGGTGCGCACGGTCCGGACGCCGGGCAGATTCGTGTCCACGAAGAACACGGTCGCCTTGGCCGGGTCGCCGTCGACGTGCGCGTGCAGCAGGACGAAGTCGGCGATGTCCCCCGACGTCACGTGCCACTTCTCGCCGCGGAGGATCCAGCCCCCGCCGGGGGCGCGGACGGCGGTGGTCGTGACCATCGACGGGTCGGACCCGGCCCCCTCCTCGGTGATCGCGTAGCAGTCGCGCCGCTCGCCCGCGCACGCGGGCCGCAGGTACTCGTCCTTCTGCGCCTCGGTGGCGTGCTTCAGCGGAATGGCCGGCCGCCACGGAACGTCCCACAGGGCGCCGGTCGCCTTGCCCAGCTCCTCCTGCACGAGGATCTGCTGGAACAGGGACATCCCGCGGCCGCCGTCCTCCGTCGCGTGGTTGATGGCGTGGAAGCCGTGCTCGATCGTCGCCGCCTTGATCTTCGTCCACGAGTCCGGCGTGAGCCCGTCGTGTTCCTCGCACTCCAGCTCGTAGGGGATCAGCCACTCGTCGGTGAACGCGCGTGCGCGCCGCCGCAGGTCTTCGTCGTCCGGCGTCAGGCGCAGGTCCACGTCAGGCTCCCGTTCGGGGCATCACCAGCGCGTCCACGGCCACGCAGCCGTCGGGTCCGCAGATGACCGGGTTGGCGTCGACGGCTGCCAGCCGATCGCCCAGGTCCACGGCGAGTCGAGAGAATGCGACCAACACACGCGCGAGCGCGTCAACGTCCGCGGGCGGAGCTCCGCGAACGCCGTCGAGCAGAGGGCGAGACCGGAGCCGGCCGATCAGGGCCCGGGCGCGTGCATCGTCCAAGGGCGGAAGGGCCAGCTGCCGGTCGGCAAGCAGCTCGACCAGGATCCCGCCGGCCGCCACCATGACCAGGCGGACCGAACTGCTCGTCGTGGACCATCCCAACGTGCATCTCGACCCCCGGCGGCGACATCGCCTGCACGAGCACTCTGGGCCCCAGCCGATCGGCCAGATCGGCATATGCCGCCAGCAGGGCTTCCTCGTCGGCGATGCCCAGGAGAACGCCGCCCGACTCGGACTTGTGAGTGATCCCCGGGCGCGGCGGTCTTCAGCGCGACCGGCCACCCGACCGTGCGCGGCCTCGACCGCCTCGTCCGCGGACGCCGCCTCGTGGCTCTCGGTCACCAGGCACACCGTAGTCCGACAGCAGCGCCAGGCCCTCGGACTCGCCGAGCGCGTCCGCGGCGTCGAGCCGCTCGCGCCAGCGCGCCGAGCACGTCCGCGGCGACCGGCGAGTTGGCGGCGCTGGCCGGCAGCGGCGGGCGCGCCCGAAAGTCCCGGTAGGCGAACAGGTGCCGGAACGCGGCCAGCCCGGTGGTCGTCCCCTCCAGGACCGGGATGCCGGCCTCGGCCAGACGAACGACGTCCCGCCGGTCCACCGAGCTCGCCAGGTTGCTGAGCATCGCCAGCGGCTTGTCCGTCTCGGGCCAGACCGCCTTGGCCGTCTCGATGTAGCCCGTCGAGGGATCGTCCTCGGTCGTGAGATCCACCGAGAAGGCCAGCGCGGCGACCGCGTCGTCGGCGAGGAGCGCGCGGATGCACTCCGCGTAGATGTCGTCGGCCGCGTTCCCCGTTCCCCACGCGTCCAGCGGGTTGACCGGCGGCAGGCCGGGCTCGAGCACGGCCTCCAGACGCTGCCGCGTTGCCTCCGAGATCTCCGCGAACGGCACGCCCGCTCGGCGGCCAGGTCGATGATCATCGCCCGCTCGCCCCCGGAGTCGTGGATCGAAGCCAGGGCGCCCGGGCCCGCTCGCCGGCCGGCCGACAGGCAGCGTCATCGTGTCGAGCATCTCGTCGAGCGTCTCGACACGCAGGACGCCGTACGCGTCGAACAGCGCCTCGTACGCGCCGTCCTCGCCGGCCAGGGCGCCGGAGTGCGCGGCCACCAGATCCTTCGCGCGGCTCTCCCGCCCCACCTTCAGGGCCACGACGGGGACGTCGCGCTCGTTCGCCAGGCGCAGGCCCTCGCGGAACCCCGCCGCGTCGCGAACGGTCTCGAGGAACAGGCCGACCACGCGGGTGCTCTCCAGGCCGAGCGCGTACACCAGGTAGTCGGCCATCGTCGTCACGAATTCCTGGCCGGCGGACACCACCAGGTTGAACCGAAGGTTCCGGTCGTTGTGCAGCAGCGCCGAGAACGCCGAGCCCGAGTGGCTGATGAACGTGACCCCGCCGGACGGCAGGTCCTTCGGCTCGTAGAAACCGCACGCGCGCAGCCGCCGTTCGAGGTTGAGGAACCCCATGCCGTTGCCGCCGCAGAGCGCCATGCCGGCCTCCCGCGCGATCGACGCCAGCCGCGACGTCAGCGGCGGGACGCCCTCGCGGGGCTCCTCGTGCCCGCTGGCGAAGATGACGGCCGAGCGCGCGCCGGCAGCCGCGGCGGCGGACAGCTGCTCCTCGAGGAGCGCGTTGGGCAGGCCCAGGATTGCCAGGTCGATCGGCCCGGCACGGCCGCCACCGACTCGTAGCACGTGTGCCCCAGGATCTCGGGGTACCGGGGGTTGACCGGAAGGATCCGGCCCTCGAACCCGCCCTCGATGAGCTCGAGCATCATGCGCTCGCCGAACGAACCCTCGCGCGCGCTGGCGCCCACGACGGCCACCGTCTCGGCCTCGAGCATGGCCTCCATCGCGGACCGCCCGTCGCGGTCCGCCGGCGGCTGCGGCTCGGGCTCGGAGCTCACCCCTTCAGGCGCGAGAACCGCTTGGCGCGCTTCTGGTCGGCCATGATCTGCTTGAAGCAGTTCAGGGCGGGGATCCCGGTGACGCCGCCACCGCCGTGCGTGGCCGAGCTGGCCTGGTACAGACCGGGGATGGGGGACCGGTAGTCCGCGTACCCGACGGCCGGGCGCATGTGGAACAGCTGCTCGGGCGTCAGCTCACCGTGGAAGATGTTGCCGCCGATCAGGCCGAGGTCCTGTTCCATGTCGTACGGACCGATCACCTGCCGTGCGATCACCGACGCCTTGAAGTTCGGCGCCAGCTCGTTGTACCCGTCGATGACCCGGTCGGCGTAGGCCTCCAGCTCCTCGCGGTGCGGCTCGTTCGCCCACTCCTTGGGGCACCACTGCGTGAACATCGAGAAGACGTGCACGCCCTCGGGCGTCAGCGTCTTGTCGAACGTCGTGGGGATCGTGCCGTCCACGAACGGCCGCTCGGCGCCCTTGCCCGTCCGCGCGTCCTGGAACGCCTTCTCGGCGTACTCGGTCGACAGGCACAGCTCGACGGACCCGGTGTGGTGATCCTGCTGCTGCGTGCCCGGGTCGGCGATGAAGTCGGGGAGCTCGCTGATGGCGACGTTGATCTTCACCACGCCGCTGCGCGTCTTCCAGTTCTCGATGTCGCGCACGAAGTCGTCCGGGAGCTCGTGCTTCTCGAGCTGATCCAGGAACGTGATCTTCGGGTGGATGGTCGTGACGACCGTCGGCGCGGTCAGCTCCTCGCCGTTCTCGAGCGCGACGCCCGCCGCCTTGCCGCCGCGCACCAGCACCTTGGCCACCTTGGCGCTCGTCCGGATCTCCGCACCGAACGACTCGGCCGACCGGCGGCAGGCATCCGTGACGCCGCCCATGCCGCCCTCGGGGAAGCCCCAGGAACCCAGGTGCCCGTCGCCCACGTCGCCGATCGAGTGGTGCAGCATCACGTAGGCGGTGCCGGGCTCGTCCGGTCCGGCCCACGTCCCGATGACGCCGTTGATGGTGAGGCAGGCCTTCACCTGCATCGACTCGAACCAGTCGTCCAGCAGGTCCGTGACGCTCATCGTGAACAGGCGCACGACGTCGCCGACGCCGCGCACGTCCAGGCCGCGCATCCGCCACGCCAGCCGCAGCTGGTCGATCAGGTCGGCCGGCTTCCGGGACCCGAGCTTCGGCGGCACGCTGGTGAGCAGCGGGCCCAGCACGTCGGCGACACCGGCGAGCCAAGCGTCCCACTTCGGCATGTTCTCGGCGTCCTTCTTGGAGAACTTGGAGATCTCCTCGAAGTTCTTCCGCGCGTCGTCCGGGTACAGCTTCATCGACGTGCCGTCCGGCCAGGCCTGGTAGTAGGGGCCCATCGGCCAGACCTTGTAGCCGAACCGCTCGAGGTGCAGGTCGCGGAGGATGTTGGACGGCATCAGGCTCATCACGTACGAGTACGTGGTGACCTTGAAGTCGGGGTGCTCGGGCCACGGCGCGCTGGTGTCGGCCGCCCCGCCGGTCTTGTCCCGAGCTTCCAGCACCACGGTTCGGAGGCCCTGCCGGGCGAGGTAGGCCCCCGAGATGAGGCCGTTGTGGCCCCCACCGATCACGATCGCGTCGTAGTTGTTCGCCATCCTCGTTCCTCGCTCCTCATCGACGATCCCGCAGCGGGCGGGGCGCCAATCTTTGACTGGCCGTTCAGTTTATGGCCGAGCGGGCTTCGGCCGCAAGGGTGTCCGGTCCGTCGGGTTCGAAGGGAGCACGTTGCCCGCTTTTGCCAGGCTTGCCACTCGCTGAATCCCCGTTCAGACTGCAGGGCATGGCCGGACGGCGGCGCCTCTCGGAGGCCAGGCGAATCCAGATCCTCGACGCGGCGGCGCAGGTCATCGGCCGTCGCGGGCTCTTCGAGACGCGCATCTCCGACATCGCATCGGTGGCCGGGACCAGCTCGGCCCTGGTCCTGTACTACTTCGGATCGAAGGACCGGCTCCTGGCCGAGGCCCTGACCTACGCCGACGAGCGCTTCTACGAGGAGACGGTCGAGGGGCTGTCCGAGATGGCAGGCGCCCGCGACCGCCTGGTCCGGCTGATCGACCTGTCGTGTCCGTACGAGGTGCCGGGCGACCGCCTGGACACCTGGCTGCTCTGGCTCGAGCTGTGGAACCGGGCGCCCCGCGACGCCGACGTCGCGGCCAGCCGCCACCGCCTCGACCGCAGGTGGCGCGAGGCGATCGCCGAGATCGTGCGCGACGGCATGGCGTCGGGCGAGTTCCGGTCGGCCGACGCGGAGGACTTCGCGCTGCGGTTCGCCTCGCTGGTCGACGGCCTCGCGATCCAGGTGATCCTGGGGGACCCCGACGTGCCGCGTGCCCGCATGCTCGAGACGTGTCTCCGCGTGGCCGGCGACGAGCTCGGGTTCGATCCGCAGGAGGCGGCGGCGTCCGACGCGATCAGACCAGGGTCGCTCGACGCCATCCGCGAACCGAGTTCAGCAGGGCAAGGTCCTCAGCGCGCCGCACGTCCTCCACGCTGATCACCCGTTCGGCGACGCGTCCCGCGGCGAGGGCCGCCGCGCGCTCGATCCCCGGCAGGAGCCCCGACGACAGGGGCGGTGTCCACCAGCGACCGTCCAGGCGGACGGCGACGTTCGCGATGGTGGACTCGGTGACGTCGCCGGACCGGTTCACCAGCAGCACGTCGTCGGCGACGGGATGGCGAACCGCCGCGTCCACGTACCGCTCCCGAACGGTCGTCTTGTGGAACAGCAGCGCGTCGCCCGCATCGATGGTCGGGTGGTCGAGGGCGAGCAGGACCGGGGCGTCCGGGCTCGGCGGCAGGGGCGCGGCCTCCGCCTCGGCCGAGCCGTCGCGGCGGGCCACGCACCGCACCCGGAGGGCGCCGTCCACGCCGGCCACGGCCTTCTCGAGCGCCTCCCGGACCGCGCCCTCGTCGTACGTGAAGCCGAAGTAGCGAGCCGAGGCCCGCAGACGCTCCAGGTGCGCCTCGAGGTGCCGGAAGCCGCGTCCCGGCTCGTATGCCAGCGTCTCCAGCAGATCGAAGTCGGGCCGTCGCTCGGACAGCACGCGCGCCTTGGCGGTCACCTCGTCGTACTCGCCACGCGCCGTCGAGTCCCATGTGATGCCGCCGCCAACGCCGTACTCGGCGACGCCGGTCTCCGCGTCGACGACCACCGTGCGGATGGCGACGTTGAAGCACGCGCGTGGCCCCGGGGCGCCGGCCGGCGCGAGGTATCCGATCGCGCCCGTGTACACACCGCGCGGCGAGTCCTCGAGGTCGCGGATGATCTGCATCGTCCGAACCTTGGGCGCACCGGTCACCGACCCACACGGGAACAGCGCCCGGAGCACGTCGGCGGTCCTCAGGCCGGGCAGCAGGCGCGCGGTCACCGTCGACGTCATCTGCCACACGGTCTCGTACCGCTCGGTCTGGAAGAGGGCCGGAACCCGCACCGATCCCGGCCGCGCGATCCTGCCGAGGTCGTTGCGGAGCAGGTCGACGATCATCGCGTTCTCGGCGCGGTCCTTGACCGAGGCGCGCAGGGTGCGCGCGGCCGCGTCGTCCTCGGCCACCCAGCGGCCCCGCGGGGCGGTACCCTTCATCGGCCGGGTCGTGACGCGGTCGCCGTCGATGCGGAAGAAGAGTTCGGGCGACGCGGACAGCACGTGGTACCGGCCCGCGCGCAGGTAGCCGTTGTACGATGCGCGCTGCGCCCGGCAGAGGTCGCGGTAGAGCGCGCGAGGATCCTCCTCCAGGTCCGTACGGAGTCGCAGCGTGTAGTTCGCCTGATACGTGTCGCCGGCCCGGATGTGCTCGCGGATCGCCTCGATGCTCGCGTCGTACCGCTCGCGGGAGATGGACGGTTCCCAGTGCAGCCTGCACGCCCGGCTCGCCGGCCGCGTTCGCCACGCTTCCGGTGGTCCGCTCGGCACGCTCGAAGACCGCGAGCCACACGAGCGGGAGGTCCGCGAACGGATCGTCGGCGGCCCGCTCGCGGACGGCGAGTGACGGATCGAAGCCGGGCGCCGCCTCGTACGAGATGAACCCGGCTACCCAGTGTCCCCGGCCGGCGGCGGCCTCCGCCTCCTCCAGCGCCGCGCCCACGTCGCCGGGCCGGCGCGCCCGGATCACGCCGAGCGGCCCCGAGAACCGAAGCGCGACGGGCCGGGGACGTGTCAGATCGTCGAAGCGAACCTCGAGGTCGTGGCCGGGAGGGTCCATCCGCCGCATGATCCCACGGACCCGGTCAGCGGTTCCGGCCCAGGAGGTCCCCGACCCAGGCCGCGGCGCGGTCGCCGCTTTCCACCGCGCCGTCCATGGTCCCGGACGACAGGCCGGCCGTGTGCTCGCCGGCGAAGGCCACGCGCCCGTGCGCCGGGGCGGCGAGCAGCGGCCGCCGTTCCCAGCTCGCCTCGTCGAAGCACGAGTAGCAACCCCTTGCGAACGGATCGTCACCCCACATGGCGAGGACCGGCTCGCCCTCCAGGCGAACGTCCGGAAGGAGGCCCGCGACGCGGTCGAGCCAGGGCCGGGGATCCCCGGAGGCGACGGCCAGGGTGTCCTGCGCCTGCGCCGAGCCCGCGAACGCGGTCACTACGCGCCGCGGCCCGTGGCCGCCGCGCGCGGTCCAGCACCAGAAGGGGACGGCGACCTCCTGGAGCGCGCAGAGGGGTGGGTCCTCCCGGGTTGCGACGGCGAGCTTCGAGGCGACCCCCATGGGCAGCTCGGCCAGCGCCCGCCGCACGTCCCCGTCGAGCAACGGCTCGAATCGCAGCGCCGCCGCCAGCGGTGCGGGCAGGGCGACCACGGCGGCCGGCCCGGCGAGCGAGAACGGCCCGTCCGGCCCTTCGCCCTCCACGTGGACGGCGTCCGCGTCGACGCGCACGCGCTCGACCACGTGCCGGAGGCGCACGTCGGGGAGCCGGGCGGCCATGGCCTCGGCGACGGCCTGGTTCCCGGCATCCACGCGCATGTACCGGCCCCGCCCCGCCTCGAACGTGCCGCGCTCTGCGACGCGGAGCGGCACCCGGTCGAGGTCGAAGGCACACGTCCCCTGGAGACGCGCGATCAGGGTCGCGCGCTGCGCGTCGTCGACGGGAAGGGAGCGCAGGAACGCGCCGAGCGACTCGCCTCCGACGTCGCCCCCGCGGTCCTCGAGCGATCGCCGTGCGATCGCCAGGGCCCGTTCCTGGTGCTCGACGGAGGCGCCGAGCGTCCCCACGCCCTCCCGGCGCCGGTAGTCCACGCCGGTGTCCACCAGCGCGAGGCCCAGCTCGCCCGCCAGGGCGCGGAGCGCCGCCGCGTCCTCCTCGATCCACTCCGCGCCCAGCTCGGCCGGCTCGCCACCCGCCAGACGCGTCGTGTGGACGCGTCCTCCCACGCGGTCGCGAGCCTCCAGCACCACGACCGAAACACCCCATGCGAGCAGGCGGAACGCGGCCGTGAGGCCGGCGAATCCGGCGCCGGCGACGACGACCGGAGAGTGCTGCGGGGAAGGGGAGGACGGGTTGCGCACGGGTGGGGCGTATGTTACAAGCGCTAAACGGCGGTTCAATGTTTCGCAGGCGGCGCCCGCTCGGTGGGCCGGGGAGGAGACCAGATTGGCACGACACCCGCGAGAGCGGCGGATTCCCCCGGCGGGGCTCTCCCGGCGGGACTTCCTGAGGCGCACGGGAACAGCGGCGATCGCTGCCCCGAGCTTGGCCGCGATCCTGGCGGCCTGCACCAAGCCCGGCACAACCCCCCCGGGGGGCGGCACGTCCAGCGGAGCGTCCGGCCCGGGCACCGGAAAGTTCTGGCCGGCCGGCTCGCCGTATCCGCTGGCGCGGCAGGACGCGCCCGTCACCTGGGACCTCTGGAAGGACCCCATCGCCTCCGGCCAGCCGATCGAGTCCGGAGCGACGCTGCAGATCTACAACTGGGCCGACTACATCAACCCGGCGGTGCCGAAGAAGTTCGCCGAGCAGTACGACTGCAAGGTGAAGATCACCACGTTCAACAACACCGACGAGGCGCTCGCCAAGATGCGCACGGGCCAGCTCAAGTTCGACGTCCTGTTCCCGACGATCGACATCCTGGGAAAGCTGATCACGGCGCAGCTGATCCAGCCGCTCCAGCAGTCCTACATCCCCCACCTGGCGACGGACGTCTTCGAGGAGTACCAGAACCCGTTCTACGACCAGCAGTGGCGGTACACGGTTCCCTACGTCCAGTGGATCACCGGCCTCGCCTACCGCCGCGACATCATCTCCGACGACTCGGTTCGGGCGCTGGACAACCCGTGGACGCTCCTATGGGATCCCGCGTACAAGGGAAAGATCGGGATCTACGACGACTACCGGGAGTCGATCTCGCTGGCCCTGATGAAGAACGGGATCACGGATCTGAACACGACGAAGCAGTCCGACCTCGACACCGCGCAGAACGACCTGATCGCGATGATCGACGCGGTGAACGTCCGCGCCAAGATCAACGGCGTGTACATCGGCATCCCGAGGGGCACGTACGACGCGCACCTCGGCTGGTCCGGTGACGCCATCGGCGCGTACAGCTACTGGCCGCAGCTCACGATGGCCAACTACGAGAAGATGGGGTTCTGGTACCCGGAGAACCGGGTGGGGGCCATCAACAACGATCTCATCACCATCCCCACGAGCGCCGAGCACCCGGTGCTGGCCCACACGTTCCTGGACTTCATCCAGACGTACGAGGTCGCCATGCTGAACTTCTCGTGGAACGGCTACCAGCCGCCGCAGAAGCAGGCCGATGTGGCCACGCTGACCACGACCAACAATGCGTACGGGGTTCCATACATCTTCCCCTGGATGTCGGAAGCAGTCATCCGGCCGGAGGACTTCGAGACGGGCAAGCTCGAGCTGGAGCTGACCCCCGAGGTGGACGCGCTCTGGCACAACGTCTGGCAGGCGTTCAACGCAGGTGTCGGGTAGCGCTGGGACGACCCGCCGCGCGCGCCGCGCGCAGCGCCGCGAGGCCACGGCGGGCGCATGGTACCCGAGGTGGTACTGGCCGTCGTTCGCTGCACCGGGAACGCTCTGGATGCTGGTCCTGTTCCTGTTGCCGTTCTACGTCGTCGTCTCGATCGCCTTCGGGACCGTCGACCCAGTGTTCCGGAGTCCCCTGCCCGTGTATCAGCCGTGGTGGTGGACGTCTCAATACCTGGTCGAGGAGTGGCACCTGGTCACGGGCGAGTTCCTGCCGGTGGAGATCCGCACGCTCGTCTACGTGGTCCTGGCGACCTCGATCTGCCTGGTGATGGCGTACGCGGTGGCGTACTACGTCGCTCGCTACGGGGGAAAGCGCAAGGGCCTGTTCCTGGGCCTGCTGATCGCGCCGTTCTTCATCAGCTATCTGATGCGGATGCTCGCCTGGGTCGAGCTGCTCCAGCCGGACGGCTACGTCAACAAGGTGCTGACGTTCCTCCACCTCACGCCGGAGCCCATCAACTGGCTGGCCGGCGTGCCGTTCACGGTCGTCCTGGGGCTGGTGTACGGCTACATCCCCTACATGATCCTGCCGCTGTTCGGCTTCCTCGACCGCATCGACCAGAGCATGCTCGAGGCCGGGCGGGATCTGGGGGCCAGTCCGATCCGGACGTTCATCCGCATCACGCTGCCGCTCTCCAAACAGGCCATCCTTGCGAGCCTGGTGATCGTCTCGCTGCCGATGTTCGGCGACTACTACACGAACAACCTGCTGTCGGCGTCGCCCAAGACGACGATGTTCGGCAACCTCCTCGACAACGCCATGCAGTCGACGGGGCAGGGCCCGGAGGCCGCCGTGCTGGTCCTGTTCCTCGCCTTCGCGCTGTTCCTGCCGATGCTCTACTACCTGCGCGAGACCAACCGGGCGCGAGTGGAACGATGAGCCAGACGATCACCGCCCCGCGCGCCGAGATCCCGCCCGCGCCGGCGAAGAGGCCCGGCAACCCGCTCACGCGCTGGTGGAAGGATCCCTGGCGGAAGCCGCACGTCCTGGCCGCCATCACATGGCTGTACGTGGCGTGGTCGCTGCATCCCCGTGCTGATCGCGATCGCCCTCTCGTTCAATGCCGGCCGCTCCAACGTCGTCTGGCAGGGTTTCTCGCTCCAGTGGTGGTTCGGCCACCCCGAGGTGCAGCCCGACGGGTCCCTGTTCGTGAACCCCGACCTGCACTCCGCGCTGATCCAGAGCCTGCGCCTGTCGTTTCTGACCATGTTCATCGCCGTCCCGCTCGGCGTCGCGTTCGCGATCGGCATCGACCGCTGGCGTGGACGTCCGCCGGGCGGGGCGAACGTCCTGATGATGTTCTCCTTCGTCGTGCCCGAGATCATCATCGGCATCGCGATGTTCATGGTGTTCACGTACCTGCTGAAGTTCATCCAGCTGGGAACGCTGGCGCAGGTGCTGGCCCTGATCACGTACCAGGCGTCCTACCCGGTGATCATCGTGCGTGCCCGGCTGCTGTCGATCGGCCGCGAGTACGAGGAGGCGGCGATGGACCTCGGCGCCTCGCCCACGCGCGCCGTCCGGCGTGTCCTGCTCCCGATGCTGTACCCCGCGATCCTGGCCAGCTTCGTGATCGTGTTCGCCGACACGATCGACGACTTCATCACGGTGCGGTACCTGTCGGGCGGCCTCCAGCACCGAGCCGCTGTCGGTGAAGATCTACAACTTCACCCGCGGCACGCCGACGCCGGCCATCAACGCCGCGGCCACGTTCATGCTGATCTCCACGGGGATCATCGCGCTGATCGGGTTTCGGGCTCTACCGCCGCCTGACGAAGGGTCAGCGCGCCGACAGCGTCGGCGACATGCTGGCCTGACGGCGATCAGCCGGCCGGTGCCGGCTCGGTCTCCGCGTCCTCGACGGTGGCGCCCGTGTCCTCCAGGATGCGCAGTGCCCCAGGGGGCAGGTGCACCATGACCGGCGATCCCTGCTGCCATCGGGGATCGCCGCCGCGATTCTGGATCCACGCCTGCAGCGTCTCGCCGTGTGCCAGGTGGACCAGGACCTGAAGGATGGAACCCACGTACAGCACCCGCTCGACCATGCCCGGGACGCGGTTCTGCCCCGTGGACGTCTGGTCTTCGAGCTCCACGCGCTCGGGCCGGATCACGAGCTTGACGGCGCCGCGGGCGCCCGTGTCGCCGCGCTCCGCCAGCGAGCTCGAAGTCACCCAGCGAGACTCGGCCGGCGTTCCCCGATAGGCCCTGCGCCTGTCCGGACATCAGGTTGGAGACGCCGAGGAAGTCGGCCACGTAGGCGGTCCGCGGCTCCTCGTAGACCTCCTCGGGACTGCCCACCTGCTCGACCCGGCCGTTCGACATCACGGCGATGCGGTCGGACATGGTGAGCGCCTCTTCCTGGTCGTGCGTGACGTAGATGAACGTCAGGCCCACCTCCTCCTGCAGGGCCTTCAGCTCGATCTGCAGCGCCTTCCGGAGCTTCGCGTCCAGGGCTCCCAGCGGCTCGTCGAGCAGGAGCACGGCGGGGTTCAGCACGAGCGCCCGAGCCAGCGCCACCCGCTGCTGCTGGCCGCCGGACAACTGCGTCGGCCGGCGCTTCTCGAAACCCGTCAGCCGGACCATGGCCAGCGCCTCGCCCACGCGGCGCTTCGTGTCGTCCTTGGGCGTCTTCTGGAAACGCAGGCCGAAGGCCACGTTCTCCTCGACCGTCAGGAAGGGGAACAGGGCGTAGCACTGGAAGACGGTGTTGACGTTGCGCTTGTGCGGCGGCGTCTGGGCCATGTCCGTGCCGTCCAGCAGGATGCGGCCCTCGGTGGGGCGCTCGAACCCGGCGATCAGGCGGAGGGTCGTGGTCTTGCCGCAGCCGGACGGGCCGAGCATGGAGAAGAACTCGCCGCCGGGGATGTGCATGCTGATGCCGTCGACGGCGACCACGTCGCCGAACCGCTTGACCAGATCGACGAGCTCGACCTCACCAGCCATGGGTCAGGATCGTAGCGCCTCGGCGAAGGTTTGGAAATTGTCCACGTATCGCTGGGCGTCCTCCTCCGTGTGCTGGACCGAGAGCATCCACTGCTCGGCCTTGCCCCACGGGGGCAGGAACACGCCGCCCATCAGCTGGTACAGCCAGTGCGCGTGGCCGTACCGGGCGTCCTCCTGCAGAAAGTCCCGGTAGTTCCGGATCCGGCTCCGGGAGAACGTGATGATGCCCTTGGACCCCACGGCGGTCACGTACCCGGGGAGGTCGTACTCGGCCAGGACCCGCTCGCAACCGGTCACCATGATCTCGCGGAGCCTCGCGAAGTGCGCGTAGGCGTCGTCGTCGAGGATCTCCGTCACGGTGGCCCGCGCGGCGGCCATCGTCAGCGGGTTCCCGTTGAACGTGCCGACCTGCTCGTACTCGCCCTCGGCGATCAGCGACATGACCTCCTCGGACCCCCCGACGGCGCCGCAGGGCAGGCCGCCGCCCAGCGCCTTGGCCAGGCAGACGATGTCGGGCGTCACCCCGAAGTACTCGGTGGCCCCGCCCGGGGCCATCGTCAAGCCGGTCTTCACCTCGTCGTAGGCGAGCAGCGCGCCGTGGCGCCGGGTGATCTCCCGCAGCCCCTCCAGGTAGCCGGGGTCGGGGAGGATCATGCCGATGTTCATCATGATCGGCTCGAGGATCATGCCGCCGATCTCGCCGGGGTGCTCCTCGAAGGCCCGCTCCACGGCCTCGAGGTCGTTGAACGACACGACGACGGCCAGGTCGACGACCGCCTGCGGGATGCCGTTCGCGCGCCGCGACGCTGTTCGGGTGGGAGGGCGGGCCGATCTCGTCCGGCTCGTTGTAGACCGAGACCTGCACCGAGTCGTGGTGCCCGTGGTAGGTGCCCTCGACCTTGATCATCTTCCACCGGCCGGTCGCCACGCGCATCAGATGGACCGCGTCCATCGTCGACTCGGTCCCGGAGTTGCCGAACCGCCACTTCGGAAGCCCCCAGCGCCGCTTCAGCTCCTCCGCCACCACGATGGAATCGGGCGTCGGCTGAGCGAAGTGCGAGCCGAGCGTGATCCGCTCGGATACGGCCTCGACGATCTTCGGGTGGGCGTGACCGACCGCCATGACCCCGTAGCCGTTGTGCAGGTCCACGTACTCGTTGCCGTCCAGGTCCCAGATGTGCGAGCCCTTGCCGTGGCTGATCCAGATCGGCTGCGGCTTGGAGATCTGCCAGTTGGAGATCACGCCCCCGGCCAGCGACGCGCGAGCGCGTTCCAGGATCTCCCCGGACTTCCTCTGCGTGGCGAGGAACTCGGCCTCCTTCCCCGCGATCAGCTCGTCGAGCTTCGCGAGGTCCCGCTCGGTCCTGTCCTCTGCCGTCAGTGCCATCGATCTCATCCCTTTCCCTGCCGGACTCCTCCGGCGTTTCCGTCCCGCCGTTCGAACGTTCAGCCGGCCAGCGTGGACGCGCCTCGCTTGGCCAGCTGATCGGCCAGGATCGCGCGCTGGATCTCCGACGTTCCCTCCCAGATGCGCTCGACCCGCAGCTCGCGGAAGAAGCGCTCCGCGGGGTTCTCACGCATGTAGCCGCGCCCGCCGAAGATCTGCACCGCGCGGTCGGCCACGCGGCCCGCCATCTCGGACGCGTAGAGCTTCACCATCGAGCAGTGGCCGTGCTGCACCTTCAGGTCCTCACCGCGGTCGATGCCGCGCGCCGTCTCGTACGTCATCAATCGCGCCGCCCACAGCTCGGTGAGCGAGTCGGCCAGCATGAACTGGATCGCCTGGTTCCCGTAGATCGGGCGTCCGAACTGGACGCGTTCCTTCGCGAAGGCGGTGGCCTCGTCGATCAGCCGTTCGGCCGCGCCGCAGCAGCGCGCGCCGATCATGAGGCGCTCGTAGCGGAACCATGTGTAGGCGTAGGCCATGCCGTCGTCCTCGCTGCCGACCAGGTTGGCCACGGGCACCCGCACGTCGGTGAACTCGAGCTCCGCGTGGTGGAACCGCATCGTGTGGCTGTACTTCGGTACGCGCCGCACGGTGATGCCGGGCGTCTCCTTGTCGACGATGAAGAGCGCGGTGTTGCCCGCGTTCGGTCCCTCGGTCAGACGGGCCTGGAAGAAGATGTAGTCGGCCACGTTGTACGACGTGACGTGCCACTTGATCCCGCCCAGCACGTAGTGGTCGCCGTCCCGGCGGGCCGTCGCCTGGATGGCGCCGACGTCCGAGCCCGCGTGCTCCTCGGTGATGGCGTAGCACTCCTGCCGCTCGCCGCGGATCGTGGGCTTGACGTAGCGCTCGATCTGGTCGGGCGTCGCCACCTCGGGGAACCACGCGGCCGGCGTGTCGACGACCCAGGCGATGCCGTTGGTCACGCGGCCGACCTGCTCCTGGACCAGAACCTGCTGGAACATGGTGAACCCGCGACCGCCCAGTTCGGTGGGCATGTTGAGGGCATCGAAGCCGGCCTCGGAGACCGCTTTGTGCTGGCGCTCGACGACGTCCTCGGGGAGCTCGCCGCCGTTCATCTCCGCCTCGACCTCGAAGGGGATGAACTCGGTGTCCATCAGATCGCGGGCGCGGGCCTGGATGTCCCGTTCCTCGCCGCTCATCGGATAGCCCACTGCCCTGCCTCCCGGGCCTCACGGCCCAAAGTTTGACTCGCCATTCAGTTTAGGGTGCCTCCCCCGGGGGCCGCAAGGGGCCGTACTCTTGAGCGCTGTGAGTGTGGAGGGGATGGCGGGAGGCTTCGGGGAGCGGGAGCTGGCCGATCTGGCCGGTGTTCCGGTCCAGTTCGTGCGCCGCCCTGCGGACCCGGGGATCGTTCGGGCCGGGAAACGGCGAGCGACCGTACCGTGAGTCCGACCTGAGCCGTATCCGGCTGGCGCTCGCCTGCGACCTCGCAGGCCTGCCGCTCGACGGGATCGGCGATCTGAGGAGGCGTTGAAATGGAAGACATCACCGACGAAGAGTGGCGCCGGCGATTGACCCCCGAGCAGTACGAGGTGCTTCGCGCAAGGGGGACCGAACGACCGTTCACCGGGAAGTACGTCCATTCGAAGGAGGACGGTGTGTACCGGTGCGCGGCCTGTGGCAACGAGCTGTTCCGGTCCGACACGAAGTTCGAGTCGGGGACGGGGTGGCCGAGCTTCACCGAGCCGGCGAGCCGGGAGAACGTCGAGCTGCACCAGGACACGAGCCACGGGATGGTCCGCACCGAGGTGACGTGCAAACGGTGCGGCTCGCACCTGGGGCACGTCTTCCCCGACGGTCCGGGCCCGACCGGCGACCGCTACTGCATCAACTCGGTCTCGCTGGAACTCGATCCCGCCGGCGGCTGAACCGCGCCGTGGAGACGGGGCCTAGTGGCGCATCTTGAGGTCCACGCCGAGCAGGTCCTTGATCTCGGCGCTCGTCCACCGATCCCGCTTCTTGGACGCCCGATCGTCGTCCAGCTTCTTGCGAGCGTTCTTCGAGACCGTCTCGTCCCGCGGCGTCGAGGGGGATGGATCCCCGTCATCGTCCTCGACCTTGCTGAAGGTCGCGGTGGACGTCGGCTGGGTGTTCTCTTGCGGCTTCCAGGCGATCTTGTAGCGCTTCGGCATCCCCGCATCGTACCTGGAACATTTCCCGCTCGACTGGGAACCGGTCTCATCCAGATCACCGTCTGAGTACGAAACCCGGCCGGGCACCGACGCTTCGCCGGGAACCCGAGAGGAGGCCGCCATGCTCCGGCGCCCGCTGTTCGTCTGCGCCCTGACGCTCGCGTTCCTGGTCGCCCTTCCCGCCGCGGCGTTCGCCTGTGGCGGGCTCATCGCCCCCGGCCACGCCGAGGTGCTGCAGCGGGCCACGACGCTCGCAGCGTGGCACGACGGCGTCGAGCACTACGTCACGGGGTTCCAGTTCGCCGGCAGCTCGGACCGGTTCGGGTACATCATCCCGTTGCCGGGCGTCCCGACCTCCATCGTGAAGGGCGGCGGCTGGACGCTCGAACGGCTCGAGCAAGAGGTGTCTCCGGTCCGCACGGACGTCGTGATCGCGGCCGCGGCGGCGCCCAAGGAGGTCGAGGTCCTCCAGACCGTGAAGATCGGCGCGCTCGACATCAAGGTCGTCCGCGGCGGCGGCCCCGACGTCGCGGCCTGGGCGAAGGCGAATGGTTTCCCGTTGACGCCGGACGCGCCGCAGGTGCTGGGCCGCTACTCGACCGACGGCGCGATCTTCGCACTGGCGCGGTTCGACCGCGCGACGGCCGCCCAGCAAGGCCTCATCGAGGGGCAGGGCGAAGTCATCCAGTTCGCCATCCCGATGTCCGCCCCGTGGGTCCCGCTGCGCATCCTCACGCTCGGGAAGGTGCCGTCCGAGGCCGTGGACGCGGATGTGTTCGTGCTGACGGATCAGCGGCCGACGTTTACGCCGGCGCTGCGCGATATCAACGGTATGACCGTTCGTGCGAACGGGCCCGCCAGCGCGCAGCTGCTGGCCGATCTGCGGTCGGACAAGCGCATGGGCTGGCTGCCCACCCACGGCATGTGGTTCACCGCGCTCCGGCTGGAAACGCGCGCGGTCACCATCGGCTACGACCTCTCGATCGACGGCGGCCACCCCGGGTTCAGCCGCGTCCCCGTCCCTACCCCGACGCCGGGTCCGCTGGTGCCGACGTGGGTGTGGTGGCTGGGCATCGGACTGCTCGGCGTGATCGGGTGGGGGGCCGTCGGCGACATGCGCCGCCGGGGCGGCACGCCCGGATCCCAGCCCGTCTGATCAGTCCGTTCCGTCGTCGCCGCTCCGAAGCTCGGCCGAGCGGCGACCGGCGGCGCCGAGGAGCAGCTTGGCCATGAGCGCGATGACGACGAGGTCCAGCAGTATCTGGACGGCGACGACCGCCCGCGCGGGATCCGTCTTCGGGGTGATGTCACCGAACCCGACCGTGGACAGGATCGTGACGGCGAAGTACAGGCTCTGCGTGCGCGTGAAGGTCTCGCCGAAGGTGGCGGGATTCGAATGGGACAAGGACAGGTAGATCCAGGCGAAGACGACGATGAACAGCCGATGATGAGGGCCGCCGCGCGGGCCGCACGCGCCATCGGACGGCGACTCCGGAGAATCGCCCGGATCTCGTAGCCCAACACGACCGCGAAGAGCAGGATCCCCGACACGACCCGCACCGCCAGCGACCCGTGGGATTTCGGGGCCGGCATCACGTAGTACAGGATCAGGATCGACGCCGTCGTCGCCAGCGCGACGCTGGTGACCTTGATTACGTCACGGCGGCTAACGTCCCCGACGGGCCGGCTTGGTTGCCACGGGCGCATTCTAGGCCGCGGCTGCATCGGCCCACGGGGCCGCCCGGATGTCTTTCGTGTGCCTCCTCTGGTCGTGGCGTCGGGGCGCCCGCGACCAGACATCTCGTGCGTGAGTGCTTTCTCCGGCATTGTCTGGTGGGGGGCGGCGACGGAATCACATAGATCAGGTGAACAGTCGCTTCGATGCCCGAAATCTCCCCCCCACGTCGCAAGCGCGTGAGCGGCATCCTCACCCGTTCTGTGTGATGCCCCCTAGAGGTTCTTGTTCGAGAATCGAAGGGTCGCACCACCCCTCTTGGAGGAGGCTGAAAAATGGCCACGTCAACCCACATTGAGCACCCGAGCGTCGAAGAACGGAAGGCACGCGGCAAGGGTCTTCGGGCAACCGCCGAACCTTCCAGCCACTCGGGATGGCACCCGGCGACGGACCGCCCCGATCCCGTTTCCCTGCTCGAAGAGCAGGACGCAACCCGCGAGCCGGACCTCGTGCCCGTGCGCCACGGGAGGATGATGGTCTCGCCGTTCACGTTCTACCGGGGCGCCGCGAAGATCATGGCGGCCGACCTCAAGGACACGCCGAGAGCCGGTCTCACCGTGCAGCTCTGCGGAGACGCGCACCTGTCGAACTTCGGCGTCTTCGCGTCGCCCGAGCGAGTGCTGCTGTTCGACGTCAACGACTTCGACGAGACGCTCCCGGGGCCGTTCGAATACGACGTGGAGCGCATGGCCGCGAGCTTCACGATCGCGGGTCGCAACAACGGCTTCACGAAGGCAGACACGAGAGCGGCCACGCTCGCGTCCGTGCGCGCCTACCGAGAGGCGATGGCCGGGTTCGCGCAGATGGGCACCATGGAGGTCTGGTACGCGCGCCTGTCCGAGGACGATCTGTTGGGGGCCATCAACCAACTTGCGCGCACCGAGACCGGGAAGGCCAAGAAGGAGGCCAAGAAGGGCGAGAAGCGGGCCCAGGCGATCGCGGCCAAGGCGCGCACGCACGACAGCCTGCAAGCTTTGTCCAAGCTCGCAGAGTTGGTCGATGGCCGGTACCAAATCGTCAGCCAACCGCCCATCGTCGTCCCGCTCCGAGAGCTCCCCTTGACTGCGGAGATGTCGGCCGACGAGCTTCACCACGCACTCGTCGAGCAGTTCCGTGCCTACCGTGGGACGCTGCAGAGCGACCGGCGTCACCTGCTGGAGCGGTTCGAGGTCATCGACGTCGCTCGGAAGGTCGTCGGCGTCGGGAGCGTCGGCACGCGGGCGTTCATCGTCCTGCTCCAGGGCCGCGACCAACAGGATCCGCTCTTCCTCCAGGTCAAGGAAGCAACCACGTCGGTGCTCGAGGACCACCTCCCGAAGAGCCGGTTCAAGCAACCCGGCGAGCGCGTGGTGCACGGACAGCGGATGATGCAGGCCGCCAGCGACATCTATCTCGGCTGGACGAAGGGCGTGGAGGACAACCGCCACCTGTACTGGCGGCAACTGCGCGACATGAAGGGGTCGGTCGTCGTCGAGTCCATGCCGCCGGCCAACCTCGGGTTCTACGCGGGATTGTGCGGGTGGACGCTCGCACGCGCGCATGCGCGCTCCGGGGACCCCATCGCGATCGCGGCGTATCTCGGGAAGAGCGATGGCTTCGATAAGGCGATCACCGATTTCGGCGAGCGCTACGCCGACCAGAACGAGAACGACTACGAGGCGTTCGTCAAGGCGATCGGCTCCGGGAGATTGGAAGCGACAGAGGGAGTCTGAGAAGGGCACGACCAAGGGACGAATACATCTCGACAGCAAGGGAGGGTGTCATGAGCAAGAACGACACGTTGCTGGTCCTCGGAGCCGCGTACGGCAGCGTCGCGGATGCAGAGACCGACTACGAGGCCGTGAAGGCGCTGTACCACGACGCCGGCGTCGGGCACGAGTTCGACGCGGCCGTCCTCGAGCGCGGAGCCGATGGAAAGGTCAAGGTCGCGAAGAAGCACGAGCAGTCCACGCGCCACGGCGCCTGGGAAGGTCTGGCAATCGGGGCCGTGGCCGCGATCCTGCCGGGGATCGGCCTGGCCGTGGGCGCCGCGGCGGGTGCCGCCATCGGGGCCGTTACCGGCCATATCAAGGGTGGCATGAAGGACAGCGACCTCAAGGAGCTCGGAACCGTGCTGGACACGGGCCAGGCCGGATTGATCGTGATCTACGCGACGAACATGGCCGACCAGGTCGCCGCCAGCATCAAGGCGGAGGATCGCTACGTCTCCGACGCGATCGAGGCCAACGCCGACGAGCTCGCCAAGCAGATAAAGGGGGCAGAGGACAACTGACAGCCCTCCGTCATGAGCCACGAGTACACCGAGTAAAGGAGTCGAAATGAGCAATGGATCCGATGACACCCCGATCTTGGACCTCCTGGCGACCATGACCGCCGCCTCGATGGAAACCTCGAGCCTCGACGCAAAGAGCCTGATGCTGGTGCGCATCGCGGCGCTCGCCGCCATGGACGCACCACCGGCCTCGTACCTGCTGAATCTGGCGGTCGCCGGCGACGCGGGCGTGGACGGAGAGCAGGTCAGGGGCGTGTTCGCTGCCATCGCGCCGATTGTCGGAACGGCTCGCGTCGCGTCCGCGGTCGGCAACGTCGTGTCCGCGCTCGGATTCGCGGAGCTCGCGGCCGAGGCGCAGCAGCAGGAGCAGGGCGCGAACGCGTAGCAGCGGATTGATCAAGGAAGCGCGGTAACTCCGCACAAGACGACCCCCCCGGCGCGCATCGCGTCGGGGGGCAAGAACAGCGAGGGCGTCGTGCGCGTTCTCCGCCCAAAGGGGAGCTGACCAATGAACGCCGCGAAGAACATCCACCATCCGAACGTCGTCGGGCGCGCGGCGAGGGAGAAGCTGGCCGCCATGGTTGTGTTCGCGGTGATTGCAGCGCTCCTGAGCGGAGCGTGCAGCAGCAAGCCGCAGGTGTGCTCGGACCTGGAGCAGCTCCAGTCGTCGGTGCAGGCCGTCAAGGACGTGAACGTCCAAAGCGGCTCGCTGTCCGACCTGCAAACCAAGGTCGCGACTGTTCAGACCGACTTCGCGAACGTCAAGCAGAGCGCCGATGAAGCCGTGGGCACCGAGGTGAGCGCGATGGACGCCTCCCTGCAGAGCCTGAAGCAGGCGACGGATGCCGCGGTCGCGTCTCCGGACGCCACCTCGATCTCGGCGGTCGTGGCCGGTGCTGCATCGGTCCAGACGACCTTCAACGCACTGAAGGCCGCCCTGCCCGACTGCTGAACGGGCCGAGTGCCTAGCCCAGGTTGATGTGGATGTGCTTCTGCTCGAGCATCTCGTCCCCTCCCTGATCGGATCGCCGGCGTAGTACGGGCGGCGTTCCACGTCCCCCGCAGCCGCGAGGCGCGGGATACGCTACCGCCGTCGCCGTTCCGGGGGTGCGGGCGGCCGGCCGCGACGCAGGTGGTCCCAGAAAGGAGCGGCAAATGAGCCTTCGGCCCGTCAGTCTCGATCAGGGTCTCAACCCCGCCTCCCTGGAGCACGCCAGGCTCCGGGCGCAGAACGTCCAGAACCGCATCGCCGACAAGATCACCCTGTTCGCCGGGTCGATGGCGTTCGTCTACGTGCACGTCGTGTGGTTCGGGCTGTGGATCGGGCTGGGCGTGGAGGGGTACCCGTTCGGACTGCTGACGATGATCGTCTCGCTGGAGGCGATCTTCCTCTCCACGTTCGTGATGATCAGCCAGAACCGGGCGGACGAGAGGCGGGAGGTGTTCTCCCAGCATGAGTGGGAATTCGTGCAGACGGAGGAGAAGCAGAACGAGCAGTTGCTCACGCTCTCGAACCAGATCCTCGAGTTGACCAAGGCCATCCATCAGCTGACGATCGCCCACACCGGGGCCTCACCGACGCCCCGGGCGGAGACCGCGGGATCCGGGTCAGGCTGACGCGGCCGTCGCGGACGGTTCTTCCGGTCCCGCGGCCCGTCTCTGCCCCGGGTGGCCGGCCGCGCCGGGCGCGCCGACACCGGGCGGGCCGTCGGGGAGCCAGACCCGGAACGAGGCGCCGCCTCCGGGGCGGTCCTCGACCCACGCCCGGCCGCCGTGCAGCTTCGCGAAGCGCCCGACCAGCGACAGCCCGATGCCGACGCCGGGGGAGTGGGCTGATCGCTCCGGACCCTGCTCGAACGGCCGGAAAATCGTCTCCCGCAGCTCCGCGGGCACGCCTCGTCCGGCGTCCTCGACCACGATCAGGACGCCGCCGTCGTGGGCGCGGACCCACACCCAGATCGGCGTGTCCGGATCCGTGTGCCGTGCGGTGTTCGCCAGGAGGTTCTCGACGATGCGCTCGATCTTGGCCCCGTCGACGGACACGAGGACCGGGTCGGCCTCGATACGCAGGCGCCGCTCGACCATGAGGTCCGACTCCTGAACGACGTGGCGGACCAGCGCCCCCACGTCCGTCGGCCGCCAGTTCGGTTCGATGATGCCGCGGTCCAGCCGGTCGAGGTCCAGCAGGTCCGACAGCAGCCGGTCGAGCTTGCGGGCGTTGACGGCCAGGCGCTTGGTCAGCTCGTCAGTCTCCTCCGGCGGAAGCGAGCCCTGGTGGTGCTCGAGCGTGACCGCGTAGCCGAGGATCGCGGCGAGCGGCGTCCGGAGCTCGTGCGACACGGCATGCAGGAACGTGTTCTTCATCGCGTCGATCTCGCGCAGGGCGCGCGTGGCGTCGCGCTCGCGGGACAGCGCGCGCTCCAGACCCTGCTGCGCCATCTTCCGTCCGGAGACGTCGAACATGACGCCCTGCCAGAACTGGACACGGCCCTCCTCGTCGCGGACCGGGATGCACTCGTCGTGGACCCAGATGATGTCGCCCGACGTGGTCTCCAGGCGGTACTCGGCGCTCATCGGCTCACCGGTGCGGGTGATGCGTGCGTCCTCCGCCACCATCCGCGCGCGGTCCTCAGGGTGCAGGGCGCGCTCCCACAGATCGGGGTCGGTGATCCATTCCTGCACGGTGTAGCCGAGCATCGACTCCAACTGGGGGCTGACGTAGACCGGCCGCGTGCGCCGCGGGTTCTCGGGGTCGTCGGCCTCGATGTAGGTCACGGCCGGCATGTGCTCGACGAGCGCCCGGTAGCGCTCCTCGGCCTCCCGCAGCTGGAGCTCCGCGGTCTTGGCATCGGTGATGTCGAGCATCACCCCCTGCCAGTAGCTGGGCCGGCCTTCCGCGTCGCGTACCAGCGCGGCCTCTGCCCGCACCCACGCGATCGAGCCGTCCGTGCGGAAGACGCGGTACTCGGCCATGAACGGCTCGCCCGTCCTCGTGCACTCCTCGTCCAGTGCCAGCACGCGCGCGTGGTCGTCCGGGTGGGTCATCTCGAGCCACCTCTCGTTGGACGACCAGTCCTCAGCCGGCCACCCGAGGAGCTCCTCCACGCGCGGGCTCATGAACACTCGTTCGTCTTCCGAGTCGCAGGGCACGATGTAGCCGATTACCGGAAGCCTGTTGATGAACTCATCGAACCGGTCCTCGCTGTCCCGGGGCGAGTCGGCGGCTGGGGGCCGCTGGGGACGCCCGCGGCGGATCACGAGGGTGATCGACGCGGCGGCGAGCACCGAGGCCGCGAGCCGGAGGACGATCACGGCGGCGCCGCCGGCCGGGACCAGGAACGCCAGCACCGCGACCAGCACGGCCGCGCCGGCGACCACCAGCCCTTCCAAGCGGCCCGATGGGAGGCGCGCCGGAGCGACTCGGGGCGCGCGAGAGCCTTCCCGAGGGAGCGACATGTCCCTTGAGTTATCGAGCCTCGTACTCCCCGGCTGGAGCGCCCGGGGCGAGGTTCGGCTTCGGGTCCGGGCCGGATGGGCCCCTTCTATACTTTTCCGCAGTCCTGGCCCGGGTGGATGGGCCACGAAGGGCCGTAGCTCAATTTGGTAGAGCACCGGTCTCCAAAACCGGGGGTTGGGGGTTCGAGTCCCTCCGGCCCTGCAGGTTTGACCTGCAGGAACGCTAACAGGGGCACGTCGTCACAAGAGGTGATGGGCTCTTGCCCATACCCTGCCCACACTGCGCCCCGGTCACCGCCGTGCCTTTGGTGAACGGAGTTCTGGAGGACAGCTGCATCCGCGCTCGCGCGTTAGCCAGCATTCGCTGGGCGCTGTAGCGTCTGGCGCGGAATCCGCGTCACAAAGGGAGACAAGAACAGCGGATGCTACTGGGAGCTCGCCGGGGTAAAGAGCAACTCTCTACTGAGGAGCATGCCCGATTCCTCCGCGACACAAGTTGTGGTCGGTAACCCGTGGGTTCAAAGCCGGGAACCGAGAACTGGGCCCGCACCCAACGAGACCCTTGACGGGGCCGGGGTCGTAGGCGTAGGAACGAACCGAGGCGAAGGGAGGAGGGCCATGTCGACGGATCTGCTGGTGACGATGGAAGACCGTCCCGGGGGCCTCGCCGATCTCGGGGAGGCGCTGGGCGCCGCGGGGATCAACATCCAGGGCCTATGCGGTGTCACTCACCAGGGAATGGGCATCATCCACCTCCTGGTGGAGGATGGGGAGGCGGCGCGCCGGGCCCTGGAGGGGGCAGGTATCAGGGTCGAAGGCGAGTCGGAGGTCATCGTCGGCGACCTCCCGGACGACGTCGACAGGCCCGGGACCATAGGAGCGATGGCTCGCAAGGTTGCCGATGCGGGCGTCAACGTGACGGTGGCGTTTCTGGCCACCGGGAACCGAGTGGTCATCGGGACCAGCGACAACGCCAAGGCCCGGGAGGCATTGGCCCCGTAGCGGTCCGGCGACCGCACCTGGACAATCGAAAGGGAGGCGCATCGATGGCCAAGCGGATGATCATCCTCGCACTGGCCCTGGCGTTCGTGGTCGCGCTGTCCGTGGGAAGCTCAGCGCGGGCGGATCGCGCCTACCACAGCCGCCACTACCCGCTGCTCCCGGTAGGCGGCGCTCCGCTCCGCAGTGGCTACGTGGAGAACATCCACGCCAACGGCCCGAACGTGTACGCCCACGAGGTGTATGCGCTGAACGGCGCCGGCGCCGACACCTCCTACCCAGTGACACTGTCGATCTGGGTGTCGAACACCTCGTGCGCGGGCACACCCGACCTGCAGCTCTCGACTGCGACGGTCATCACGAACGGCGCCGGCAACGGCCTCGCGCAGGCGGTCTTCACCCCGGAACAGGCCGGAGAACTTCGCGGGCACACGGTAAGCGCGATGTGGACACTGCTTGGAGGAGCCTCGCCCGCCTACCAAACGGGCTGCGAGGTGCTGGTCCTGGACTAAACGCACCCGGTGATGGAGTGCGGTGTCCGCCGTCAATGGATGACGACGCTGGCTGTTTGGGCTGGATGCTTCGAGTGACCAACGGGGTGGCCTCCGGCGAGGGATCGCGCACGCTGGCAGACGCCGTGCGTATCAGCACTCGATCTCTTTGCGCAAGAACGCGTAGGCGGGCGGATCACAGGCCCGGGCCTGTGATGCGCTTGTCGCCCGACGTCGTCGCGACGAAGACCTGCCAGTTGTAGTACGCGTAGTAGGCGAGCGGGTCCCGGAACATCTGCCGGGCGTACAGCAGCACCGCCCGGACGTACGCGTCGCTGGGGTTGTAGGCGAACAGCGCCCGCGCGTCGTCGGCGGGCGCGCCCGAGGCGCTCAGGTAGTTGGCCGCGCCCATGATCGCGTCGTGCGGATCTCGGATGTTGCCGCCCATCCCGTATGCCCTCCACGTCGAGGGGATGAACTGCATCGGGCCCTGTGCGCCGGCCGAGCTCGCCGAGGTGACGCGGCCGAACTTCGACTCGATGAAGTTGACCGCCGCCAGGATCTGCCACCGGACGCCGAAGCGTCGCTGCGCCTTGCGGTAGTACCGCAACAGGACGTCGGCCGGCAGGGGATCGACGGTGCGAAGCTTCGGCGGATGCGTCGGCGGCGGGCCGGACAACGACCCCAGCGACCGGTCGGCGGCGACGTTGGCGCGGGCCGCCCGCGCGAGGTCGGCGGGCAGGGCGGCCAGCACACGCCGCGAGAGCGCAGGGTGGGCAGCGAGCGTGCCGTAGATCCGTTGCTGGTACAGCGCCAGCAGGACCACGCCGTCGGGCGGGGTTGATCCGGCTGGGCCGCTCGTCCAGGCGACGATGGCCGAGCGCAGGTCCCCGGCGTCGCGCTCCAACGCAGCGGCGAGCGGATCGACGGCCGTCGGGACCGGAGCATTCGGCGCGGGGGGCCCCGGAGAGGTTGCGGTGCCGGGCGACCCGGCGGTGTCGGGTGCGGACGACCCCGTGCAGGCGGCCAGGCAGAGGGCCAACATCAAAGGAAGAGCGAGCCGTAGCGTTGGCCGCCTGTGCGCCGGTGACGGTCCCGCGGGCAAGCGTGGGACAGAAGCGGCGAACCAGAAAAGTTGGTTCATCGGTGTCCCGCGCAGCGTACACTGGGGATTCGTCCGGCCCGTCATCGGAGCTCGCACGCATACAAGGGGGTCACGGGGGGTGTCTCCCCGCCCCAGCGATTGCCGGACCTAGCCCGAGGTCGGGGCGGAGTCGGGTATGCCACCGGAGGGGGCATGGACCAGGGCGATGGTGCCATCGACGCCAACCGTGAAGCCGGTCAACGAACCGCGGCCCACGGGCGACCGCCATGCCTCTCCGACGACGCTGTGGATGCGGGCGACGGCCAGCCGGATCATGACCGCGTGCGAGACCGCGGCGACCACCTCGTTCTGGTGACGCGACCCGATGAGCTGCATCGCCTGGAGCATGCGGTCGGTGGCGTCGCGCAGCCGTTCCCCGCTCGGGCAGATCGCCTGCGCCGGGTCCGTCCGGTAGAGCTTGAACGCGCTGGGATCGAAGACCTCCGCTTCCTCGACCGTCAGCCCCTCCCAGTCGCCGTAGTCCAGGTTGACCAGGCCGTGCAGGATCCGGATGTCCGGGACGCGCGCCTCGTCGGCGATGATCTGGGCGGTGGCGATCGTGCGCCGAAGCGGCCCCGTGTAGACGGCCGTCAGCCCGGCGTTCGACAGCCGGCGGGCGGCGTCCACGGCGTCCTGGTAGCCCTGCGCGTCCAGCGGAATGTCCCGCCGCCCCCGGTAGCGGTTCTGGACGTTCATCGTGGTGGTCCCGTGGCGGACGACGAACAGGCGGCAGGGGGCGGCGCCCTCCGCACTCGTCGCCTCCTGGTTCGGTCCGTTCGCCATCCCCACTCGTACTCCCTGACATGCGGCGGCCGAATGCGACAGCCGGGGCTGGCCAGGGTACCGGAAAGCCGCTGCCCACGGCCGGGCGGCCCGAGATGAGGGGCCGGCACCTTCGCTGGGGACTCCGGAGCCGGATCGCGGAGCATTCGTCCATCTACCTGCCGGTCGCCCGGGTCAAGTACGGGCAGTCCGTGGTCGGCCCGGACGCCAAGCTGCTGATCGAGGGGTTCACGCGCTCGGGGGTGACCTTCGCCGTGATCGCCTTCCAGTCGGCGCAGCCCGAGCCGGTCCGGGTGGCCCACACCCTGCACGCTCCGGCCCACGTCCAGGCGGCGGTCAAGCGGGGGATTCCGACCCTGGTGACCATCCGGGATCCCGAGGCCGCGGTGCTGTCGGCAATCATCCGCGAGCCGTACGTGACCGCGGAACAGGGGCTCCGTGCCTGGATGCGGTTCTACTCGAGGATCCTCCCGTACCGGCAGGACTTCGTGCTCGGCATGTTCGACAGCATCGTCGGAGACTTCGGGGGAGTGATCCGGGAGATCAACGACCGGTTCGGGACCACGTTCAAGGAATTCGACCACACGGCCGAGAACGTCGAGATGTGCTTCAGCATCATCGAGGACCGGGCTCGGCGTCCCCCGTGGTCCGAGGCGCTGGGTCGCTTCGAAAACGGGCTGATCGGCCTGGACGAGTACCGCGCGGCCGTGGCGTCCTTCGGCCCGTCGGCCGGACTGACGCCCATCCCGGAGAGCCGCATCCCCAGGCCGTCCGCCGAGCGGGAGGCCATCAAGGAGACCCTGGTCGCCCAGATCTGGGGCCCCGCGCTGCGGGAGCTCCGTCTGGAGGCGCGCCGGCTGTTCGCCCAGTACGGGGGCCACGTCGCCACCCCCATCGATCCGATCGCGGGGGCCGAGGAGGGCGACTGAGACGGCCCGGTGGCGCCCGTTCTCCAGATGGACACCGGCCGGGCCGACTGTAGAATGATCAGCGGGTTTCCCCCTTCCTTCGTCGTCCTCCCAGGGCAAGGGATCGCATGAACCGACAGACCAAGAGAGCCATGCAGCGCCAGAAGACGGCGCCCGCGGACCGCACCGAGCAGGTGCGGCAGCGGCGCACCGTCGCGCCCGAACGGCGCAAGCGCGTCGGCGTGCGCGAGTTCCTGAAGGAGGTCCGGGCAGAGCTGCGGAAGGTGCAGTGGCCGAGCCGCAAGGAGCTCTTCAGCTACACGATCGTGGTGGTCGTGTCGGTCGTCGTGCTCACGTCCTATGTCTTCGGGCTGGACCTCTTCTTCTCGAAGTCGCTCCTCCGCCTTCTGGGCGGTTGACGAATCAGATGGCCGAGCAGGAAGCCCCCGAGGAGCAGGCGATGCCGTCCGACGTCGAAGTGACCTCCGCCCAGGACTCCGGCGACGTGGATGCCGCCGACGAGACCGTGGATATCAGGCCCTCGCACGACGAGCTGGCCGAGGAAGCGACCGCCGAAGTCGTCGAGGCCGAGGTGGTGAAGGGCGAGATCGACGCCGCCGAGGAAGAGGCCGTTGAGGAGGCCGCCGAGGTGGTGCTCGCCGGCGAGGAGCTGAAGGCCGAGATCGACGCCGCCGAGGAAGAGGCCGTCGAGGAGGCCGCCGACGTCGTCGTCGCCGGAGAGGCAGCCAAGGCCGAGATCGACGCCGCCGAGGAAGCCACGGTGGACGAGGCGATCGCCGCGGCCGAGGGCGCGGGGGACGACGCGACGGAGGAGGCCGCAGCGGATGCGGCCATCGACGCCGCGCTGATCGGAGAGGCAGCCAAGGCCGAGATCGACGCCGCCGAGGCAGAGGCCGTTGAGGAGGCCGCCGAGGCCGTCGTCGCCGGGGAGGCAGCCAAGGCCGAGATCGACGACGCGGAAGCTGCCGTCGTCGACGAGACCGTCGCGGAGATCGTCGAAGCCGAAGTGGCGAAGGCCGACGTGGACGCTGTCGAGGAAGCCGCCGCCGAGGAGGCGGTCGTCGAGATCGCCGAGCCCGAGGCCGAGTCCGAGCAGGCTGAGGATGAGGACGCGACCCCCGCGATCCTTCGCGGGCCCGGCGAGTGGTACGTCGTGCACACCTACGCCGGCTACGAGAACAAGGTCCGCGCCAACCTGGGCTCCCGCATCCAGTCGATGCAGATGGAGGAGAAGATCTTCGACGTCGTCATCCCGATGGAGGACGTCATGGAGATCAAGGGCGGCAAGAAGCAGGTCGTCCAGAAGAAGGTCTTCCCCGGCTACCTGCTCGTCCGCATGGTGTACGACAACGACTCGTGGTACGTCGTGCGCAACACGCCGGGCGTGACGGGCTTCGTGTCCAGCGGCACCGGCACGAAGCCGACACCCCTGTCGCCGCGCGAGGTCGAGAAGATCCTGGCGGTGAAGAAGGAGACGGCCGAGAAGCCGCAGTACCGGCTGGAGTTCGAGGAGGGCGACGTCGTGCGCATCATCGTCGGGCCCTTCGCCGACTTCACGGGGACGATCTCCGAGATCAACGTCGAGCAGTCGAAGCTGAAGGTGATGGTGAACATCTTCGACCGGGAGACGCCGGTCGAGCTTGCCTTCGACCAGGTCGCCAAGGCCTGAGCCGGGCCGGACACACGGCAGTATCAACTCGAGTGGCGGGAGGCCGCGAGGCCGCTTGGACCGCAGGAGGTGCAGAGCATGGCCGAACAAGGTGGACGCCGGCGCAAGAAGGTCACCGCCGTCGTCAAGCTGCAGATCAGGGCCGGACAGGCCACCCCCGCCCCGCCGGTGGGCACCGCGCTGGGGCAGCACGGCGTGAACATCATGGACTTCTGCCGGCAGTACAACGAGGCGACCCAGGCCCAGATGGGCCAGGTCATCCCCGTCGAGATGACGATCTACGATGATCGCTCCTTCACGTTCATCACGAAGCAGCCCCCCGCCGCCGAGCTGATCAAGCAGGCCGCGGGCATCGAGAAGGGATCGGGCGAGCCGAACCGCAACAAGGTCGCCCGTCTGTCGCAGCAGCAGGTCCGGCAGATCGCCGAGTCGAAGATGGCCGACCTCAACGCGGTCGACGTCGACATGGCGATGCGGATCATCGCCGGGACGGCCCGGTCGATGGGCGTGGACGTGGACGCATGAGCGTGCGAACGGGAAAGCGCTACCGCGCCGCGCTCGAGAAGGTCGATCGCGACCACTTCTACACGCCGACCGATGCGATCAAGCTCGTCCGTGAGTTCCCCGAGGCGAAGTTCGACGAGACCGTCGAGGTGGCCGTGCGACTGGGCGTGGACCCGCGCAAGGCCGACCAGATGGTTCGCGGCACGGTGTCGCTGCCACACGGGACGGGACGGAGCGTTCGCGTCGCGGTGTTCGCCGCGGGGGACAAGGCCCGCGAGGCCCGCGAGGCCGGGGCCGACGTGGTCGGCGCCGAGGACCTGGTCGACGAGATCATGAAGGGCAACATCGAGTTCGAGGCCGCGGTCGCCACGCCCGAGGCGATGTCGCTGGTCGGCAAAGCCGGTCGCGTGCTGGGGCCCCGCGGGCTCATGCCGAACCCCAAGGCCGGCACGGTCACCAACGACATCGCGAAGGCCGTCGAGGAGATCAAGGCCGGGAAGCTGGAGTACCGCGTCGACCGCCAGGGCAACCTCGCGCTGCGGATCGGGAAGCGGTCGTTCGACGAGAAGGACCTGCTCGAGAACTACATGGCGGTGATCGACGAGATCCTCCGGGCCAAGCCCGCGGCCGCCAAGGGCCGCTATCTGAAGTCGGTGACGCTCTCCACGACGATGGGCCCCGGCATCCGGATCGACCCCGGGCACGCCAAGGAGACCGGGGAAGACGCCCAGGGCGTCTGAGCCCCCGCAGCTCGGGGGCCCGGTTTCGGTGGGACCCCTTGTCCTGCTCTTCCGTCTCGCGATATAAGTGGCTTCGCGGCCCGCCGGGGGTCGCGCGCGCGATCGCTCGCCGACGAGAGAGGGGGAGCCATGCGCAGGAAAGCGCTGCTCGCCACCGTCTTCGGATTGATGCTGGGGATGGTGGTCGCCTTCGGCCCGAATGCCTCTGCCGTGAGCGTGGCGTGGTATTCCGGCCACGTCGGTCCGGGTCAGGGGCTGCTGTTCTCGATCAACGGGAAGGGCCGTGCCCAGACGTTCAGCCCGGTGGTCATCGACTTCACGGTCACCTGCCCGGTGTCCGGCGACGTGTTCGACTCCGAGTTCGCCTTCTTCGGTTTCGCCGAGCCGATGACCGACGGCCACTTCGACCTGAACCTCAGCGACCCGCTCTTCCAGACGTTCGATTGGAGGGGGACGGTCAACGGTACGAGCGCGAGCGGTCACGTGACCGCCGGGTTCCCCGCATACGACGGGATGGGCGGGTTGCAGGAGTGCTCGTCGGGCGATGCGGTGTGGCACGCGAAAAACGTGAGCTCCGCGCGCACCGCGCCGGCGAGCAAGGGCACGATCGTGTACACCGTGACCAAGACGCCGGGCGGCATCCGCGTCCAGGTGACGCGGTAGGCCCGTACGGCTGGTGATGGGCACGGATGGCGGGGTCGTGACTCGATGGGCGCCGCTGATGGTCGGCTGCGCGATCGTGCTGGCATCCCTGACGGCGGCCTCGGCCGACCCCGCCCTCCATGCCGTCGACGGCACCGCCGCCGAGCAGCACGTTCTGATCATCCTGCCGACGGCGAAGTGCGACCCGGCGGCCGGGGATCCGGACGATCCGAAGGACACGCACTTCTCGTGTCGCTATGCGATCCGCGGCTCCTACGAGGACGACTCGGACGAGGGCTACCTGGGGAGGGGACCGTGAACGGGCGGTTCACCTTCGACACCGTTACCCACTTGCGGCTTGCCGGGCTGGGTGGGTGAGGAGCCATGCAGCGAACGGCAGTGCAGCGGCTTGTATCGGGACATGGTCGGGCGGTCAGGACCAATACGCTGCCCACTGCTCAGCGTCATTCGCTAGGGCGCGGAGTTCTTCGAACGCGGCGCTGCATGCTGGGCAAGTCGATGACCCATCCAAACGTTCTCCGCAGCGAACGCACAGGGCTCGGTTCGGGGACCGAATGCCGGCGCGGTGTATGAGAACGGCCTGTAGCCGATCTTGGACCGTCCTCTCTGTCAATCTCCTCGCCCCCCATTTGATCCCGAAGTGAACCTTGAATGGCCAGTTGCCTACCGGTGGTTCAACAAGTGTGAGCCACACCTCGGAAGCGGTGCCTCACCCTTGTTGTTGGCCGGTCTGATTGCCTCTATTGAGTCTGGATCTGAACGTTGCCTGTCTGGATATGACCTACATCGGAGATGGCACCTGGGTCATTATCGGGGTCCTGGGCAAAGTTCGGGTCGTACGTGAAGTAGATCCTCGCGGAGTCCAGCGCGCCGGGCTCCCCTCTGTCAGCCCAGTACGCCTCCATCCAGATCGTGGTGCCGTCCTGGTCGGTGCACGTGGACGTCACATGCACGATGGGCACCTGGCGCTTCGTGTACCGGAAGTGGTAGGTGTTGTAGTCGTTGCACTTCACTGAGAATGTTCGGTCGTGCGCCACATATGCGAAGTGACCGGTGAGATCGGCCTTTGCGTTGAATCCCTCCGTGTTGCCATCGTGAGTGAGTCCTTGCCCGCTCGCCTGCCCTGTAGAAGCGGACGCGCTCGCGACCGCTCCAATGACCCCCACGAGCACCAGCGCGAGCAGCGTCGTCGTGATGCCTCTGCGCATTCCCCTTTACTCCTCCCTTTGGCCTGATCCAACGTGAGAGTAGGCTCCACTCGGAGGTCAGCACATCGGGCCAACGGCTCAGCTTGGAACTAGGTCCTTCGCCGACAAGTCGTATGAACGGCCACGCAGGCGCCGACGGCGCGCGCCAGGTCACGAAGCGAGATGGCGGCGATGCCGTCATCGACGGCACCGAGGCGGTGATTCAGCCGGTCCGAGCCGGCACGCCCCTGCAGCCCTGTACGACGGTGTTCCGCGACCATCCCCCGCCAAGTGTCTTTCCATGGGTGAACTGGCACGCGAGCGGATTTGACAGAAGGGGGAGCGCACGAAAACGCGGCGCCGTCTGCCATTTTGACTAGGCCGCTGCCCGACGGGAGAACTCCCCGATCAGCCGGTACCCGGATGGGGCACGGCGGGCGATGATGCCGAACGACAAGGAGGTTGTCCCAGTGAGACCCATTCGGATATTTCTAATGCGGTGCGGCACGTTGGCGGTTGTCCTATTGGCAGCGGGAGCTCATTGGAAGCCATAGCGGACTCGCCAGTCTCATGGGCGGGGGCATCCCCCCCTAACGACTTCTTGTGCCGCTGATGTCCACGCACGAGAAGTCTGCGCGGCGTGGCCACGGGCCGCGCGTCCTCGTGGTCGACGACGAGCCGGACACCATGGACCTCGTGCGGGCGATGCTCGAGCAGGACGGGATCGATGTAGTTGGCGAGGCCGCAGACGGCGCTGAGGCCGTCGCCGCGACCACGTGAACTCGATCCGGACGTGGTCCTCATGGATCATCGGATGCCCGGAGTAAGCGGTATCGAAGCGACCAGGCGGATCAAGGACAGCGACCCCTACGTGCAGGTCATCGTCCTGACGATCTACGACGACGTCGCAGTGCTGGAAGGGGCAGAGGATGCGGGAGCGTATTGCTACCTAGTCAAGGGATGCTCCTTCACGCTGATCCGGGAGATGATCATCCGGGCCTGGCAATTGCGGTGTTACACGGAGCGCGTCGCCGAGCGCGTGCCGGGCTAGCTCGGGCAGCATCACAACGCGCGTGGCCTCGCCGGTGATGAGGATGAGGGCCGCGCGACTCAGGTGGCTACCACGCGACCGAGGCTCGATCCGAACTTCACTCGCGAAGGCCGATTGACGGAGAACTCGGGTAACCCGGCGGAGGCGCTTGGGTCGTGTCCCGGTTTCCCGGCCGTCCTGGCCCCCGCCCTCTCTCCCTCCGCCGTCGGCCGTTGACGCCCATCGCTTCGGCCCGTACCCTCTGTGGGCCGCAGACAGCAGGGGCGTGAGCACAATCCTCCGTGTGGAGGTACCTGCCGAGGCAACGTGAAGCGTGCACCCGGAGGCCGCCGGCCCGAGGGTGGTGGCGCCTCCGCCGTCTGCGGGGGCGTCTTTCTTTTTGTGAGGCGCACGGAACGCTGGAGGTGCGATGCCGAAGACGGAGAAAGTCGAGAAGGTCAAGGAGCTGACCGCCGAGTTCACCTCGGCCAGCGGGGCCGTTCTGGCCGACTACCGCGGCCTCTCGGTCAAGGACGCCACGCAGCTTCGCCGCGGCCTCCACGACGCCGACGCGCGGTTCGTGGTGGCCAAGAACACGCTGGCACGGCTGGCCGCGAAGGGCGCCGGTCTCGACGAGCTGCTGCCCATGTTCGAGGGACCGACCGCGATCGCGTTCATGCGTGGCGACGCGGTGGCCGGCGCCAAGATCGTGCTCGAGATGAGCAAGAGGTTCCCGGCGCTGCAGGTGAAGGGCGCGCTGGTGGACGGGATGGTCATGAGCGAGGAGCAGGCGCGCTCGCTCGCCACCCTGGAGTCCAGGGAGGTGTCGCTCGGCAAGATCGCGGGGATGCTGCAGGCCCCGCTCGCCCGGATGATCTTCCTGCTGCAGGCCCCGCTCCAGCGGATGGCGTACGCGCTGGCCGAGCACGCGCGGCAGGGCGGCGTCGACCCGTCGGCGCCGGCCGAGGAGGCCCCGGCGGAGGAAGCTGCTCCCGCCGGGGATGCGCCGACCGAGGCCACGGAAGAGGCAGAGGCTCCAGCGGCGGATGAGACCGCCGAGGCGCCCACCGCCGAGGAGGCTGCCGGAGGAGCCGGCCACCGAGGAACCAGCTGCAGAGGCCGAGGCCGAGACCTCGGAACCCGAAACGTCAGAGAGCTAGCAGGAGAGGAGACCAGTCATGGCGAAACTGTCGGTGGACGACATCCTTGACGCGATCAAGGAGCTGTCCGTCATCGAGGCGGCGGACCTGTCGAAGAAGATCGAGGAGGAGTTCGGCATCCAGGCCGCGGCTCCGGTGGCGGTCGCAGGCGGTCCCGCGGCCGGCGGCGCTGCCGCCGAGGAGGCCGAGGAGCAGACGGAGTTCAGCGTGGTGCTGACCGCCGCCGGCGACAAGAAGATCCAGGTCATCAAGGAGGTCCGCGCCCTCACCAGCCTGGGGCTCAAGGAGGCGAAGGACCTGGTGGACGCCGCGCCGAAGCCGGTGCTGGAGTCCGTTCCCAAGGAGCAGGCCGACAAGGCCAAGGAGCAGCTCGAGGCGGCCGGCGCCTCGGTCGAGGTCGAAGTAGGGGCGGTCCGCACCTACAGGCGGACCACGTTGTCCGCGTCGATTCCGACGGTCACGCCGCGCGCGTCGAAGACCATGCGCGCCGACTTGATCAGCGCGTGCACGTCGATCTGCGGGTGCATGGTGAGGATGACCACGCAGTCCTGCCCGTGCAGCGTGTGCGGGGTCAGCTCCACGGATTGGAGCGTCTCGCCTCCCAGCTCGAGCGACGGCACGTAGGGGTCGTGGTAGGAGCACTCGGCCCCCGCCGCCATCAGGTGTTGCAGGACCGCGACGGCCGGTGACTCGCGGACGTCGTTCACGCCCGGCTTGTACGCGGCGCCGATGGCCATGATGCGCGACCCGCGCAGCGGCTTGCTCACGGTGTTCAGCGCGACCGCGATCCGCGACGCGACGTGCGCGGGCATGCCGCGGTTCACTTCCTTGGCGTGCTCGACGAACCCCATGCCGAAGCCCAGCCGCTCGCTCACGCGCCACGACAGGTAGCTGGGGTCGATCGCGATGCAGTGGCCGCCCACGCCGGGGCCGGGCCAGAACGGCATGTACCCGAACGGCTTCGTTGCCGCCGCGTTCAGCGCCGACCAGATGTCCACGCCCAGGTGGGGAGCGATCATCGTCATCTCGTTCACCAGCGCGATGTTCACCTGGCGGAACGTGTTCTCGATGAGCTTGGCCATCTCGGCCTCGCGAGGCGAGGGCACCCGCACGACCTCGTTCACCAGCTGCGCGTAGAAGCTCTCCACGAGATCGGTGGCCTCCGGGCCCACGCCCGAGACGATCTTCGGTGTGTCGGCGAGCGCCCGGCCGCTGCCGGGGTCGATGCGCTCGGGGGAGTAGCCGAGGAAGAAGTCGTCGCCGGCGACCAGGCCCGTGCTCTCCAGGATGGGCCGGACGACCTCCTCGGTGGTCCCCGGGTACGTCGTCGATTCCAGGATGACCAGCATCCCGGGACGCAGGACGGTCGCCACCGCCTGGCTCGCGTCCCTCGACCATGCCGAGATCGGGCACGCCGTTGGTGAGCGGCGTCGGGAACCGCGATCAGGACCACGTCGGCGTCGGAGACCGCGAGCGGGTCGCTGGACAGCGAGACCGCGCGAAGCTCGCGCACGTCGTCGTCGCTCACGTCCGACAGATAGGAGCGCGCCGCCGTCAGGCTCTGGATGCGTTCGTCGTTCACGTCGACGCCGATCCCAGGGAAGCCGGCGCGTGACGTGTCCAGCAGCAGTGGAAGGCCGACGTAGCCGAGGCCGACGACCGCGACGGTGGCGGTCCTGGCCTGGATCGCGCTCAGGAGTGCTTGATCGTTCGTCTCGAGGTGGTGCTGACGCAGAACGCTGCTCATCGGGGAAGTTCTCCGTATCCGCGAAGGGTCTAGGAGGACTGCGGAGTCCACCAAGGCCGGCCGTCTCTCCTGTCCTCATCGTCTGATGAAGGAGTGGCCTGAAGCGGTTTCGGAGAACCTCCGTTGGTGATGGGGCCGAGGGCGACGGGCCCTGACGCGATGGGTGGCGAGGCCGGGGCGGGGGCGCCACGGCCGGGGCTGGCTCGCGGGAAGCGGTGCCTGGGGCGTCTTCGGCGCCGCCGGGGCGGCCGAGGCCTGGGGGCCCTGCGGGGCCGTCGCGGGAGTGGTCAAGCCCTCGAGCCACGCCGACGAGTCGAGATCGTCCGCGGTTGGGGATTCCGCGTTCGTGGGACCGTCACCGTTGGTCGCGCTGCCGCCGTTCGCGTGTCCGCCCGGCGACCCGCTCGGAAGCGGCCCCTCCGACGCGAGCGCCTGCGCCGGCAGCCCGGCCGCGGGCGTCTCGTCGTGCTCGAAGCCGATGGCCTTGCCCGCGCGACGACGGTCGGCCGACTGCCGGAGCCGCGCGCCGTTGCCCTTGTCCTTCCCCTCGGTCTCGCGATACTCGTAGTAGTAGGTGTAGTAGCTGTACTCGTAGCCCGCGCCCTTGGTCGTGTCGAAGTTGTTGAACACGGCGCCGGCCAGGTCTGCGCCGGCGTTCTCCAGCTGTCGGCGCGCCTGGACAGCGAGGAACGGCTCACCTTGTCGGCGTCCATGACGTAGAGCGTGGCGTCCGTGTGCGGAGCGACGATCGACGCGTCGGCGACCGCGAGGGCGGGCGGGGCATCCAGGATGACGAAGTCGGCGGCCGCGCGCATCTCCTCGAGGGCCGCCATCGCGCCGGGGCCGGCGAGGAGCGTGGCGGGGTTGTGCGGCACGGGTCCGCCGGGGATCACGCGCAGCCCTCGGACCGGCGTCTGGAGCGCGACGTTGATGAGTGGTGCCCGTCCCGCGAGCAGGTCCGACAACCCGAGCTCGTTGGTCAGGGCGAAGAACCGGTGCAGGCGCGGCTTGCGCATGTCCGCCGACACCAGGATCACGCGCTTGCCCGTCTGCGCGAGCGCCACGCCCAGGTTCGCCGCCGTCGTGGTCTTCCCCTCGGTGCTCGTTCCGCTGGTGATCAGCAGCATCTCCAGCTTCCGCCGGCTGGCGGTGTACAGGATGTTGGTGGCGAGCGTGCGATACGCCTCCGAGACCGGGCTCTTGGGGTCGCTCACCATCACGAGTCTGGAGTCCTCGGTGCGCTTCCAGTTCGCCACCTTGGGGACGATCGCGAGCACCGGGGCTCCCAGCAGACGCTCGACCTCCTCGCGTCCACGGATCCGGTCGTCGAACCGTTCCCGCAGGAAGGCGACGCCGATCCCGAGCCCGAGGCCGATGACCAGACCCAGGACGCCGTTGCGAATCTTGTTCGGGCTCGCCGGCGACGTCGGCGCCGTGGCCTGCTGCACGATCACGCCGCTGCCCTGCACGGCGGTGGCGCTCGGCTGGACCGCCGAGTACTGGTCCTGCAGCGTCCCCAGCCGGCTGATCAGGGACTGCCGCTGCGAGGTGAGCGCGCTGAGCACGTCACCCGCCGAGTCCGAGGTCCGGGAGATCTGGCCGTTGACGGTGTCGAGCTGGTTCTTGACGTTGTCGATCTGCCGCTTCACGGTGTCGGCCGCCACCTGCAGCCGCTGCACGACCTGGTCGGTCCGGAACGCGATGTAGGCGCGGGAGAAAGCGTTGGCCATCTTGGCCGCGACGCCCGGGGACGGGCTCGAGCAGCTCGACCTGGAGCACATCGGTGTCGGGGACGACCGCAACGTCCAGGTTGTCGGTGAGCTCGGAGAACGGCACCGGGAGCGACGTCGTCTTCAGGACCTGGTCCGCCACGGCCTGCGACGTCGCCACCTGCTGCTCGGTGTTCATGTCGGGCGCGATGCGGGGGTGAAGAGGCTGAGAGGGTTCTGCACCGGCTGGACCAGGATCTCCGCCGTTGCCCGGTAGATGGGGGTCTGGCGAAGCGTGAAGAACACGGTCGCTGCGACGACCACGCAGGTCGTCAGCGCGATCGTCCACTTGCGGGAGCGAATGACCCGGACGTACTCGCGCAGGTCGTCGTGGTGGGCGGGTCTCGGAGGCGGGGCTCATGTGTCCATCCGGGGGAGGGTCAGCGGAGTGTATCCAACGAAAAGTCCGAAAATGCGCGTTCTACCTGCTCGTTTCCCATCACACACCCGCCGTCACCGGCCGTCTGCGCGCCGCGCGCCGGACGACCACGGGGGCCTCGGTCCCACGCTCGAACAGGCGCTCCAGGGCCACCAGGGCCGACAGCGCCGCGGTCAGGGCCATCCCCACCGCGACCCATGCGGGCCAGGCCGCGTGGGTGAGCAGAAGCAGCGAAGCGGTGCCGCCGCAGATGAGCGAGGCGGCGTACGTGATGAGCGCCACGCGGTTCGGCGAGCCCACGAGGGCGCCGAGCCGATGCGAGCTGTGGTCGGTGCCCCCGCGGAAGATCGGGCGCCCCGCGCGCCAGCGCGACCAGATGACGAGCGTCATGTCGAACAGGGGGACGCCCACGATGAGGACCGGCACGGCCGCGCGCGTGATCAGGGGGAAGCCCTCCAGGCGGATCTTGATGAACAGCACCGACAGGATGAATCCCAGGAACAGGGTCCCGCAGTCGCCCAGGAAGATCTTGGCGGGGGGGAAGTTGTAGGGGAGGAATCCGAGGCATCCGCCGGCCACGGCCAGCGCCATCGCGCCGACCAGGTACTGGCCCTCGACCGCTGCGGCGACGAAGAAGAAGACCGCGGCGATTGCGGCTGTCCCGCAGGCGATCCCGTCCATGTTGTCGATCAGGTTGAACGCGTTGGTCACTGCGAGCACCACGAAGATCGTCACGGCCAAATCCAGCACCGGGATGCCCGTGGGCGAGAGCCGGATGCCCGCGGTCCACAGCGCCGCTGCCGCCAGCATCTGGACCAGGAGCCGTGGCGCCGCCCCCAGGACCCGCCAGTCGTCGATCAGGCCGACCGCGCACACGGCAAGGGCACCCAGTCCGATGGCGACGGTCTCGTCGTGGACGGAGCCGGGGGCGAACAGCTGGAGCACCAGGACCAGCAGGAAGGGAGCCGTGATGGCCAGCCCGCCGAGGTAAGGCGTCGTCCGCTGGTGGAACTTGTGGGGAGCCGGGTGATCGACGATTCCGGTCCGGACGGCGACCCGGCGGGCCAGGGGCGTCAGCGCCGCGCTTCCGACGAAGGCGGCGAAGAACGTGGCCAGGTCTCTGACGATCGTTGCGGACATCACCCGGATTCCATCGGCACGGATCTGGCCAGCTCAAATGCCACCACGTCACGAACGACGTCCCGGAGGGATCTGGATGGGCGCCACCCGACCAGCTCCTGGATCTTCCCGATGTGGGGAAGGCGGCGTTCCATGTCCTCGAACCCCGGCTCGTAGGCCTCCTCGTAGGAGAGGAATCGGATGGACGACGACGACCCGGTCAACTCGAGCACGCAGCTCGGCGAGGCCGAGGATCGTCGTCTCGTTCTGCGCGCCGACGTTGAACACGTCGCCGACCGCGCGGGGCTCGTCCAGCAGGGCGATCAGCCCGTCGACGGTGTCGGCAACGTGGCAGAACGAGCGGGCCTGTGTCCCGTCGCCGTAGACGGTGAGGTCCTCTCCGGAGAGCGCCTGGCGCACGAAGCGGGGGATGACCATGCCGTACGTTCCGGTCTGGCGGGGCCCCGCGCAGTTGAAGAGACGGACGATCACGGTGGGGAGGGCCTGCTCGCGCCAGTAGCCGTACGCGAAGATCTCGTCCACCGCCTTGGACGTCGAGTACGACCAGCGCGACACGAGCGGCGAGCCGAGGATGCGATCCGCGTCCTCGCGAAGGGGACCCGCGGCGTTCTTCCCGTAGATCTCCGACGTCGACGTGATCATGACCTTGGCGCCGGTTCGCGCCGCGGCCTCCAGGACCACCTCGGTGCCTCGGACGTTGTTGAGCAGCGTCTCCAGCGGCTTGCTGACGATCAACTGGACGCCGACGCTCGCGGCAAGGTGCGCGACGACGTCCACGCGGGAGACCAGCTCGGACACGACCCCGGCATCGACGACCGATCCGGACACGAGCGTGACGCGCTCGGGGTGGGCGGCCATGAGCCGGTCCAGGTTCTCCGTGCGACCCGTGGAGAGGTCGTCCAGGACGATGACGTCGTCCCCGCGCCCCGTGAGCGCGTCTGCCAGATGAGAACCGATGAATCCCGCTCCGCCGGTGATCAGATAGCGCATGTGCCGTTTCCAGAACCCCTGTCGGGCCGCGTCCCTGCGGCCATTTCCTCTCCAACGGGGTGTTGCGTCGTTGGCCTCAAGAGGTATCGAAAGCAACACGGGTCACATTGAGCCCAACGCGCAAATTCAGACCGGCGAAACCAGGGTCCCAAGCAGATCCAGGTACGTGCCGGCTAGGTGGGCACGGTCGACGTTCCGCTCGGCCCAGGCTCTGCCGCTCGCCCCCATCTTCTCGGCGAGCTCGGGGGCCGCGGCCAGCTCCTCGACGCCCCGGCGCAGATCCGGTCCGTCCCCCTGGGCCACCCGGAGCCCCGCTTCCGCCTTCAGGACGAGCTCGAGTGCCGTCCCGCCGACGGCGGCGAGGATGGGACGGCCGCACGCCATGATCTCGAAGATCTTCGAGGGGATGAAGGCATCGAACAGCGGGATCGGACGGAGGCTGACCAGGCATGCGTCGGCCGACCGGTAGATGGCGGGCATGCGGTCCCGTGGCTGCAGCGGGAGGATCTGCACGTTGTCGAGCTCGGCCTCCCGGAGCGACCGACGTAGGCCCTCCTTCTCGGCGCCTTCTCCATCAGGACGAACAGGAAGCGGGGGTCGCGGAGCGTCGAAGCAGCTTCGAGGACCTGGCCGAGACCGTGGGCCATGCCCACGGTCCCGGCATACAGCACGACGAAGCGGTCGTCCCAGCCGAACTCCCGGCGAATCGCGGGGTCCGAAGGCCCCGGCTGAAACCGCTGGAGATCCGCGCCGTTCGTGATCACCTCGACGCGGCGCCCACCGTGGTCTCGGACGTGCTCCGCGAAGCCGGGGGAGACGACGACGACCGCCCCCGCGCGCCGGTACAGGTGCCGTTCGATCGCCCGGAGCGCCGGCCGCACAAGCGGGTACCGCATCTGACCGAGCGCGAAGATCGCGTCGGGCCAGAGATCCCTGACGTCGAGGACGAAGGGAACGCGGCGAGCGGCGGCAAGGAGCTGGGCCCCCGCCGCCGCGAAGAGCGGAGGAGAGGTGCCGACGACGACGTCCGCGGGGATTCGCCGGAGTGTCGCCGTGATCAGGGCGGAGGGGACGTAGCTCACGTGGTTGGCCACGCGCCTCCACCGTCCCTCGTTGGGGGTGGGAAGGACCCACGTCCGATGGATCGTGAAGCCCTGCACGTGTTCCTCGACGTGCATCCGCCCGCGATAGCCGGGGAGCGTGACCCCGGTCGGCCAGTTCGGCATGCCGGCCACCACGGTCACCTCGTGTCCCCGGGAGGCCCACGCCTGGGCCATCTCGTGGAAACGCGCCGGGCCCCCGCCCGGCTCCGGGGGGAACCACTGGGACACCACCAGGATCTTCATGCCAGCGTGCTGAAGACGTCGACGACGCGCTCGGCAGCATGCCCGTCCCACAGCGCCGGGATCCGTGGCTCCCGTGCCGACGACGAGGCCTCGGTGAGCGCCCGGTGGATCGCGTTCGGGTCGACGCCCGTCACCGTGTTCGTCCCCTCGGTGACCGTGATCGGGCGCTCGGTGTTCTCCCGGAGGGTGAGGCACGGAACACCGAGGACCGTGGTCTCCTCCTGGACCCCGCCCGAATCGGTGAGGACCGCCGTCGCGTTCGCGATCAGCCACAGGAAGTCCAGGTAACCGAGGGGCTCGAGGACGCGAATGCGCTCCGGAACCCGCTGGTCGCCGAGCGCGCTCATTCGGGCGGCCGGTCCTCGGGTGCGCCAGGAAGAGGACGGGACCGAACGAGGCCGCGGACTCGAGCGCGCCGAGCGCCGCGAGCAGGGCCTCCGGCCCGTCGACGTTCGACGCGCGATGCAGGGTCGCCACCAGGTACTCGCGTCGCCGCACGCCCAGGGACGCAAGCACCGGCGATCCCGCCGCCCGGTCCATGCAGGCGCGCAACGAGTCGATCATGACGTTGCCGACCTGGTGCACCGATGTTTCGGGGTGGCCTTCGGCGAGCAGGTTCCGGACGGCGTCGGGGGAGGGAGCCAGGAGCACGTCGCTCAGGGCGTCGGTCACGACCCGGTTGATCTCCTCCGGCATCGTCCGGTCGAAGGATCGAAGCCCGGCCTCCACGTGCGCGACCCTGATGCCGCACTTCGAGGCCGTGAGCGCGCCCGCCAGCGTCGAGTTGACGTCGCCCACGACCACGACGAGGTCGGGCCGCACCTCGCCCAGCACCGGCTCGAGTCCGGTCATCACGCGGGCCGTCTGTTCGGCGTGGGTTCCCGACCCGACCGCCAGCGAGAACTCCGGTTCGGGGATGCCGAGATCCCGGAAGAAGACCTCGGACATCCACGGGTCGTAGTGCTGCCCGGTGTGCACGAGCACCGACCGGAATCGGTCGTCGCCGGAGAGCGCCCGGTGGATGGGGGCCGCCTTCATGAAGTTCGGCCGCGCGCCCACCACCGTCAGCACCGTCGTGGGGGTCACGGGGTACTCTCCGCACCGAGCGGCGCGCCCATCGGGACCCGCCGGCCTCCCACGACGGCCTCGATGCCCTCGTCGCCGGCCTCGAGGCGAGCGTCGCGAGGTTCGTCCCCGGGAAAGATGGCCCAACCGAACGGAACCCGGGACGAGACCCGGCCCCGCAACACGACGGCTCGGGACGGTTCGCGCGAGCCCAGGTGCTCGGCGTACCAGTTCTCCACCGGCTCGTTGCCCGCCTCTTCGATGCCCGATGCCAGCGTGCCGAGGGGAACGACGCAGAGACTCGCCGTCGCTCGTCGCAGGAGGAATCCCCAGGGAGTCGCCGCCGCCGTCACTTCCGGATGGACATGGAGGAACGAGCGCACCGTATGGGGTCCCCGGCCGAGGACCACGTCGGCGACCACCCAGCCGTCGTCCACGGCAACGACCGACCGCCAGTGCCGGGCCGGCGAGCGAAGCCGCTCGTACCCGTCGTGCCAGGCCGTCACCCGCAGGCGGCCGTCCTCCTCACGCACGGTGACCGCCGGCGCGCCGGCGCGGCGCGCCATGCGGAAGCTGTGCCACACCTCCGACTGGTCCTCGCCGTCCACCTCGACGGTGTTGTGCGCCCGGGTCGAACGCCAGTAGTCGCGCCACGCTCCCCGTTCGTAGTCGCCGGTGCCCGAGTTCACGAGCATGCGGACGCCGCCGACGGAGGCCTCGATCGACAGCAGGTCCGCGTGCGCGTGCGGGGGAAGGTCGGACGGCGACGGGGGACCGATGTCCATGAACAGGACGTCCCGCCCGGTCCCGAAGCGCACGTACCCCGTGGACGAGAACAGCCAGGCGTCGCCGGCGGTCGGCAGGCCCAGCGCGCGCAGGAAGTCGCGAACGTCGGTCGGCCACCGTGAGCAGTCGTTGAAGAGCGGAAAGACGGAGTCCGGATGCAGCAGGGCGGCGGCGGGACTGGCCATCCGCACGAGGCGTTCGCCGACGGCGGTCCGGAGCCGTCCGTCGGGAAGGACGCCGTGTGCCTCGCTGAGGTCCATCATGACCTGGGCGTGGTACGAGGGGCTGCGCTCGACGTGGCCGCCGTCCGGCAGCACCTGGCGTTCGATCTCTCGTTCGAGGACGCGCCTTCCCCTCGAGCCGAGCCGTCGGTCGTCGAAGGCGTCACCCGCGAGGATCAACGCGACGGCTTCGCGGATCAGGTGGTTCCCTCCGATGTCGAACTCCAGCACGCGTGACAGGTAGCGCGCCTGTCTCGCCAGCGCCGTCGCCGGGTCGTCGACGTGGCGAGCCCACGCGTCCCTGGTTCCCAGGAGGTTGATGAGCCGTTCGGCGACCACGAACGGATGCCACGCGTCGCCGCGCCGGGGTGGATTGTCCCGGACCCACTGAGTGAACAGTCGCGCGATCGTCGGTCCGTACCGCTCGGGTCCCGCGACCGCGAGCGGCCACGCCACGTCGAAGGCGTTGAGCTGAAAGCGCCACAGTCTGGGGACGGTGGGGTCGTTCCAGTCCACCCGCTCGCCGTAGTCGCGGGACACGCCCACCCACTCGAACGTCCCGCGCGCCGCCGCCGCAGCGCGATCGGCCGCGTCCCGAGGACGGAGCATCCAGAGAGCGGCCCTGGGCGAGCGGGCGGGGTCCGGGGCGGAGCCGAAGCACGAGGCGGGAGCCGCGGTGCGCGCGAGCCAGCGCAGCAGCACGCGCTCGGACGTCAGCCGGGTGGCTCGCTGCGGGATCTGGCTCGGCCGGAGGTAGGGAAGACTCCGCAGCAGGAGCCGCGCGTCATCGTCCATCGCCGGGGCGCGCCGCGAGCACCTCGAGGTACGGACCGAGGTCGATGGAGACCGGTCGTCCGGTCTGGAGGGCGTCGTGCAGGCAGAGCGTGGCTTCCGACGACGCGAGGATCTCCGTGAACGGGACGGGGCCCTCGCCCGCGGAGAGCCCGCGAACCCACGCGGCCAGGGCGGCGGAATGGCCCTTGTCCTGCGTCCGGGACCGCCAGGACGACCGCTTCCCGTCGCTCCAGACCTGAGCCGACCGGAAGTCCGTGAACTCCGCGACGACGCCGCGGCCGGCCAGCGTGATCAACTCCTTGGGTCCGCGTCCGCGCACGCCCGTCGTGTACCCGAGCGAGGCGACGCTGCCGTCCGGAAACTCGACGGTCGCCTGGTACGAGCACTCGTCCTGGCGAATGGCGGCGATCCGACGGGGCTGCTCACCGACGAGGAAGGAAAGGGTGTCCAGGAAGTGGCCGCCCTCGCTGAGCGCCACGCCGCCCCCCTGGACCGGGTCGAGGGTCCAGCTGCCGGCGGGCGGGCGTTCGACGTTCACGATGTAGGAGACCGTGAGCGGGCCGCTCCCGGAACACAGCGACCGGAGCCGGCGGATCATCGGGGCGAACCGCCGGTTGAACCCCACGGACAGGATGGCGTCGGACGCGCCCCACGCACCGCACACCGACAGGAGCTGTTCACGGGTCAGCGCGAGTGGCTTCTCCACGTAGACGCCCCGGCCCGCGTGCAGCGCCTTGACCGCGAGGTCGGCGTGCAGATCGTGCCGCGTGGCGATGACCACCGCGGAGACGTCGCTGCCACTGATGGCCTCGTCGGCGTCCGTGGTGGCGCGCCGGAAGGCGAAGCGCCTTGCCGTGCCCATGGCCGAGGCGCCCGACGCGGCGGCGACCGCCACGAGGTCGACCGGCTCCTTCTGGAGCCTGGGAAGCAGCACGCCACGTCCGAAGGTTCCCGCGCCGATCACTGCGACACCCGGACGTCCCCCCACCGAGGCGCGTCGCTCGTCCAGCGTGACCGCGCCGACGGCCGCCGGTTGCCGGCGCGGATAGGTCAGCGTGATCGCCAGCGCGTCGGCCGGTGCGGAGTCGAGAAGGGTGTACGCCCGCTGGGCGTCGTCGATCGAGAACGAGTGCGTGACGAGCGGTTCGAGGGACAGCTTCCCCTGCCGGACGAGCTCGAGGAACGCGGCCATGTTCCGGCCCTCCGTCCATCGCACGTGCCCGACGGGGAAGTCGACTCCGTCTTCCTCGTACGTCGGCTCGTACCGCCCCGGTCCCAGCGACCGGGCCACGACCAGCGTCAGCTCCTTCCGGTACATCGCGTCGCGGTCGACGCCGATGGGAACCGCGCCGAGCACCACGATGCGTCCGCGGTCACGACACAGGCGCACGGCGTCATCGAGGATCCCCGGCTCGGTCGTGCCGGCGGCGACGATCACCGCGTCGGCCCCGTGGACGCCGGTGTCGAGCGTCGCCGTCGACGTGTCGGCATCGACGCCGGCCACGGACCGGGCCACCTCGCACCTGCGAGCGCTCGGGTCGGAGGCGAGCGTGCGGACCCCGGACGCGCCCAGCAGTTGCGCGGCCAGCTGGCCCATCAGCCCCAGCCCAAGAACGACCGCCGTCCCGCCGGGCCCACACTCCGAGAGTCGAACCGCGTGGAGCGCGATCGCTCCGATGCTGGCGAACGCGGCGTCCTCCTGGGTCACCTCGTCCGGCACCGGCACGGTGAGCAGCGGCGGGACCGACACCAGCTCGGCGTGCGTCGCGATCTCGGCTCCCGCGCACGCCACCCGGTCCCCGGGACGCAGACCGGCGGCGCCGGCGCTGCCGTTCTCCAACACGGTTCCCGCGAGGCTGTACCCCAGTGGGTACGGATGGTCCAGTCTCGCGCGCACCTTGGAGACCGCGGAACGGATCCCCTCCCTGCGCGCCGTCTCCAGCGCCTGCCGGACGGCGTCGGGTCGCGCCCTCGCCTTGCCCACGATCGAGCTGGACGAGAGGTCGATGATCGATCGCTCGGTGCCGGGGCTGATGAGCGAGACGTCCGCCGCGACGAGCACGCGCCCGGGAGTTGCGATGGGAGCCGGTGTTTCGGCGACGGAGACGCGCCCCGAACGGGGATCCAGCAGCACCTGCTTCATCGAGCTCATCCTAGAGGACGGAATTCGCGCATCGATCAGTTCCGCTTCGTCCGTCGTATCCGCGCGAGGTGGTTCGGGGTGACGTGCCGCCGCGGCCCGCCGAGGGCGAGGGGAATCGTCTCGACCGAGTCGACGGTCCCTCCGCTCGCCGGCACGCACGCGAGGATGTCTAGCCGCGTTTGATGCGCTCTGCCGGTGCAGGCCCGGTCGGCGAGCCGGGCCGATCGGATTCGGGAACCGAACCAAGCGGACACCGTGTTGATCGGCGGCTCGATCCTTCGAAGGACGGAACGCGGGTTCGGCACCACGGCCAACAGGACACCGTCGGGCGTGAGGCAGCGGAGCAGCTCGCCGAGCGTGTCGGCCGGCGACGGAACGTACTCGAGCACCGCGACCGCCAGGATGACATCGAACGATTCGTCACGAAGGCCCCGGAGGCTCCCGTCGTCGCCGATCACCGGACGGATTCGGTCCGGCCGGTACTCGCCCCCCAGGCCGTGAGCGAGCCGCTGGAGCGTTCCCCGGTTCTCCCGGGCGCTCCGCAGCATGGCCTCGGAACGATCGAGGCACAGCACTGAGCTCGACAGGTCGGACGCGACGGCCGCGAACACGCCGCCGCCGCTCCCGAAGTCCAGGACCCTCGGCGGCGCGTCCGTCCCGCCGCCGCGGGCCTCGAGCTCGGCTCGAAGCGCGGGGCCGACGGTGGCGAGCCTGGCGATCAGGGACGGTCGTGTCTCGTACCGGCTCGCCCAGCCGGGTGCGGCGTCGGCGAACAGGGCGTCGAGCTCGGACGAGGGGAGCGTGGTCATCCGCCGACGTCCCCGCCGCCCGTCCTGCCCGCCAGGAACTCCTTGCGCGCTTCCTGCCGTCTCCAGACGGCGAGCGGCGCCAGCTCGCGCCCCTTCAGGGCGCCCAACCAGACGAGCACGCCAAGCCACGCGGCCCAGAGCGCCGCCGTCCAGACGCCCACGGCCCACAGCGTGTCGGGCGCCGCCGCTTCCCGAACGCCGAACGCCGCGGCGAAGGCGGCCACGGAGGACGCCAGCACCACGAGCATGTCGGCGCGGAACGGATGCACACCGGTCGAGCGGAACAACGTCAGCGACGCCGCGGCGTTCCAGATGACGTAGCTGCACGACGTGGCCAACGCGCCGCCGGTCGGGCCCAGGGGCGGGATGAGCAGCAGCGCCACCGCGACCATCGTGACGATGCCGGCCAGATTCACGGTGACGATGCTTCGCCGATCGCCGGTGCTCACCAGCGCGAACGTGTTCGTGCCCAGCACCAGGTTCGTCACGTAGCCCACCAACAGGATCCAGACGAGGCTCACCCGTACCGGGAAGCCCGGGCCGTACAGCGCGCGCAGGAGGACTTCGGGGAACGCCAGCAGCGCGAGGACCGCGGGAAAGCTCACGATGTAGCCGAGCTTCGACGTGGTCACGTACAGCTCGCGGAATCCGCCGTGGTCCCCGCGGTGGAACAGGCGCGTCGCCGCGGGGATGAACGCGCCGACCAGCAGGTAGGGGATGAGCTTCAACAGTCCGTCGGTCAGCTTCAGCGTCGGCTGGTACACGGCGACGTCCACCCTGCTGTGGAAGATGCCGAGGACGAGGACGTCGAACTGCCCCATCAGCTGGGACGCGACGCCTGCCATGGCGAACGGCAGGGCGATCCGGAGCATCGTGCGGGCGTCGTCCGCCGACGGCCGGTACAGCCCGCCCACGTCCGGAAGGAGCTCGCGCAGGACCCACGCGGAGACGGCCGCGCCCAGCAGGCCGGCCAGCCCGAAGCCGGTGGCGACCAGCCGGAGGCTCGGCAGGTCCGCCGCGAACAGCGCGACCAGGACGAGGAGCTGCGAGACGGGGATCACCAGGGCGACCGTCTCCATCCAGGCGATCCGTCCGAGGCCGCGCGCGATCGAGTAGACGCCCCACGAGTAGTTGTTGCCCGCCAGGAGCAGGGCGAGTCCCACCCCGACGGCCAGTCGCGTCGTGACGTCGCCTGCCGTCGGTCCGAACACCACGAACCCCACGACGACCAGGCCGCTGAGGCCGCCGGTCACGACGGCAAGCGTCATCGAGCCGCGGCAGGCGGTTCGGAGCTTCTCGGCGTCCGAGTGTGCGGCCACGGTCTGCGCGGTCCCAAGGCCGAAGCCCAGCCGGCCGAGCGCCGTCACGAGGTCGACGACCGCCAGCATCAGCGCGAGCGTGCCGTACTCGCTCGGCCCCAGCAGCCGGACGGCGATCGCGATCGTCGCCGCCGCGGCGAGCACGCCCACCGTGTCCGCGGCGAGCCGCGCGAGGAAGCCGGTCCCGACCAGGGACAGGGCGGCCGCGTAGCCGGAGGGTCGCTCCTTCACCGGTTCCATCAGTGCAGGACGCGCCGTGCGTAGTCGCCGAGCGTCACGATCTCCAGCTCGCCGCGGTCGCGCGCGGCGCACGCCAGCGCGAGTGCGGCGCCCATCGCCTCGAAGAACTCCTGGGTGCGCACGCCCATGTTGTGGTCGTGGAAGTAGATCTGGAACATGCCCCCGTCGTCGACGGCGCGGCGGATCCCTCCCCGGAACGCGCGCACCAGGCCGGCGGCCGTGACCGCGCGGCCCAACCGGCCCTCCGGGAGCGAGAAGAACATCGACGCGGGCAGGTCGGCCAGCCCTCGCCGCGTGACGGTGCCGGGCTGGGGACGCAGGCCCGCGCCGACCGAGCGCGCCGCGAGACGGGCAGGCTTCCGGAGCCCCGCCGGCGCGCGCATCAGCGGTTCGCGGTCGTCCGTGCGGAAGGCGACGAACCCGTGGTCGGCGATCACGTCCTCGAAGCCGAACCGGTGTCGTGGGTAGACGAACACGTCCGGACGCAGGCCGATCCGGTCGGCCGCCTCCGCGGCGGCGCCGAGATCCGAGTCGGCGGCGGCCCGGCTGCAGCCCGGGTCCCCGAAGACCAAGTGGCTGAACGAGTGTGAGCCGATCTCGTGGGCCGGACGCCTGCGTCGGATGTCCTCGATCAGGTCGCTCGCGTACCACAGCGGGTGCGAGCGCACGTCGCCCCGCGGATCGGGCTCGAACCAGTCGCGCGGAAACCAGTCGTAGTCCGGGCGCACGACGTCCGCGTGCGCCCGGCCGCCCTTCCCGTTGCAGGAGTCCAGCAGGAGGTGTCCGACCGTCGCCCACGTCGCCGGGACCTCGGCCGCCTCCAGCACGTCCAGCAGCCGGGGGACGGCGGCCCGGCCGCGGAGGAAGCGCGGTTCCCACCGGCGGAGGTCCCCTTTGAAGGCCCAGCCCCAGGCGAGCTCCAGGTCCACGCACAGCACGAGCGACGCTCGCCGTGTGCCGTTCGCGCCGGCCGTCACGAGACGGCTCCCTCGAGCGAGGTGCCCGTGCCGTCGTCCGAGGGCTGGAGGATCTCGTAGCCGTACGCGACCAGCCGGGCCCGGGCGACCCCGTTGATCGCCGCGACGTCGGTCGGGGAGAGCCGCGCGATCGCCCCGGCGTTCTGGTCCCGGACGTGGTCCACGGGGATGTCGGCGAGGTCCGGGAGACCGAGGAAGGAGCCGATGCGCGTCATCCATTCGTGTGGGTCGCGGCACAGATCCTCGTAGCGCAGCCGCAGCACGCGGCTGGGTGGCAGGCCCGCGAGGCCCTCCTCGATCACGTCGCACGTGGCCGTCCACTGCCTCGCGCACCACTCGATGGGGTACCGGGTCACGCCGTCGGGGAGGGGGTAGTAGCCGTCGCCGGCGCGGCGGCGGATGCCCTCGGCGGCCGCGTACCCGTTGCGCGTGAGCGCGATGAACCTGGCGCCCGGAAAGTTCCGGTCGAGCCAGGGGATCCGCAGGACGTCGGAACAGGACTTCTCCAGGAACACGGGCCGGTCGGTGTCGAACCAGAAGCACCAGTCCTTGCGCACGATGTCCGCGTCCGCGGGCCCCCGGGCCTCGCGTGCCACCAGCTCGTCGCGCACCTTCCACCACATCCGCGTCCACCCGAGGGCCTCGGGCGCGACGAGCTCGGACGTCAGGAACACGCCCTCGCCAGGCAGCGAGGCGATCGCACGGCTTCCCGCGATCAGGTCGTGCACGAGCGTCGTCCCGCCGTCGTAACAGCCGAGGACGAACACCCACCGGCGGTCGCCCGGCACGCGGACGAACGGCCGGACCGCCCGGCGGAACCAGGGGCGCCGCCCCAGGCGGCGACCGATGGTCCGGGGAAGGCGTCGAAGGCGGCTGCGACCGGGGTAGGCGATGGTCTGGGTCATGCTCGCAAAGGGGGATTCAGCCGCGGGCTCGATCGGGGACATCCATCCCCGAGACATCGGCGGACACGAGACCGGATTGTACCCCCGGTGTTTGCGGATTTCGTCGTAAGAGGGTGCCGGATGCGCCTCAGCCGGCGCCGACCCCGCTCAGCTCGTACCCGAGCCTCTGCAGCGTCGGCCCCGCGACCCGTTCGACGAGCGCCACGTCCCCCGCATCCAGCCACTCGCGCCAGCCGCCCGACGAGCCCGTGCGCACCACGTCCTGGTCCGGCGCCCGGCTCCGGAAGACCGACGACCGCGCCCGCTCCTGCTTCTCACGCATCCGGTCCAGCGAGTTGTCGCGGACGGCGTTCACGATGCGCTCGTCGATCGCGGGCGTGCCGAGGAACTCCACGATCCCCCGCAGGGCGCCCGGCGTATCGCTCCGCAGGTCCTCGTAGCGGACGACGTGGACCGGACGGTCGCCGACGTCCAGCCAGGACGTGACGTGGTCGTGCCACGTGCCGTAGCCGTCCACGTGGCCGTCCAGGAACATACGGAGGAACGTCTTGAACTCGGCCGAGTCCACCCCGGTCCACTTCCACCAGTGGTAGTAGGAGACGGCGACGTCGCACACGTGGCGGACCACGTAGATGGCCTTTGGGTAGTCGGCCCGGAAGGGCTCGTGCGTTCGAAGGAGCCTGCCGCCGTCGGGGAGGATCGCGGGGGTCGCGCGGTGCGAGCCCACGGGCGGAACGAACGACCCCTCGGACTCGAAGTCGATCGGCCGGTCGAAGAGGATCTGGGCGAGCATGAAGGTGAGCCACGTGCCGCCGGATCTCGGGTACTCGTCCAGGACGACGTCGGCGGGATGCAGCCCGCGGTGCCGCAGGACCACGCGCGGCTTCCGGAGCAGCGGGCGGAGTCGCCGGAGCCGCCACCGGAGCCGAGCCTGCGTCGCGTTCACAGCCCTCCTGTTCGACCGTCTTCGTGCCGATCCTATGCCAGACGTCAGGAGGACCATGTTGGAATACCGGCGATGATGCAGACATCTGGTGGGGGGGTCCGGACCCGCTCCGCCGCGCTGCTGTGGCCCGCGGTCATCGGGATCGCGGTCGCGGCCGGCTGGGCGATCAGCGTCGTCGAGCGCCCCCAACCATCGCGTTCTCGAGGCGGTTCCGTTCCTCTTGGTGTTGGCGAGCGTGATCGTCATCATCGCCCGGGAGCGCCTCATGAACGGCGTGGGACTCCTCGGCCCGCTGGGCATCGCGGTCGTCACGTACGGCCTCATGTTCGGCGCCGTCCCCCTCGCGGACATCCGGTACGACAATCCCGTGATCCACCAGGTGGCCTGGTGGCGCGGAGCGTGGCTCGTCCTGCTGGGGCTGTGGGCCCTGTACGCGGGCTTCCGCGTCATGCGCGTCGTGTACCCGCCGGTGGATCTCCAGCGCGACCACTACTGGAACTCGCGGCGGGCGGGGATCATCGCCGTCGCCCTCCTCGCGGTGGCCCTCGGGAGCCTGATGGTCGAGTTCGCGCGCATCGGGGTGCACACCTATTTCCTGCGCTTCGCCGATCGGCACTCGCTGGTGCAGAACGGCGTCTCGTTGCTGATCCGGATCACGATGGCGACCCCGGCGGTGTTGCTGCTGGCCGGGAACTGGCTGCATCGGCCCAGCAGGAGGAAGATGCTCTTCCTTCTGGTGGTCGTGCTCCCGCCGGTGCTGTTCGCCTCCGGGTTCCTCGGCCAGCGGTGGCGCGCGCTCACCCTGATCGTGGCGCTGATCGCCGTGTACCACGTCGGGTTCCGGCCCATCTCGCGCGTCCTGATGACCGCCCTGGTGGTGATCCTCGCGGTCGCCTTCGTGGTGTACGGGAGCGAGCGCAGCTCGCTCGGCAAGGACCAGACCGCGCCGGCGCTCGCCGGCGACAACTTCTACTACAACTACGTCAACAAGCACGAGATCGGGCAGTTCCGCGACTTCGTCATCACGGTGCAGGGAGTGCCCAGCCGGCTGCCGTTCCAGCATGGAAGGACCTACCTGGCGCTGATCCCGGGCGCGCCCTTCCCGACCGCGTCGTACCTGTTCTCGACCACGTTCTTCCCGCAGGTCTACTCGAAGGGAACGAGCATCCCGACGCCGCTTCCCGGGGAGCTGTATCTCAACTTCGGTCCCTGGGGCATCTTCGTCGGCATGGCGCTGTTCGGATGTTTCCTGGCGAGCATCCAGTCGTATTTCGACCGGCATCGGGGCTCGATCGGGGCGGTCCTGATCTTCGCCTACTCGCTCGTCCCCATCGCCGGGATCGTGCGCGGAGACTTCACGACGTTCGCCGGCTACTTCGGCCTCGGGATGATCCCGTTGCTGCTGGCCCTGAAGTTCATTCAACGTCCGGTGGAGGGTTCGGAGCTCACCTCGGCCCCGCACGCCGCGCTCGCGCGAACGCCGGACGAGGGCGGGCTCGTTCGCGCGCCGCAGCGAGGCCCCTAGGCCATGCGCGTACTCGTCGACGCCCTGGCGGCGTGGACCGGCGGCGGTCCCGTCCGGGTCCGGGAGCTGGCCACCACCCTTCCGGCGCTCCGGCCCGAGGACGAGTTCGTCTTCGCGGTGTCCGGCGAGATGGCGTCCACGGTGCATCGGTTCGCCCCCGGCGCCACGACCCTGACGCCGCCCACGGGGATGCAGCGACTGCCCGGTCGCGTCCTCTGGGAGCATCGGTCGCTGCCCCGAATCCACCGGCGCCGGCCGGTCGACGCGGCGCTGTCTCCGTTCAACGTGATTCCCACGCGCTGGCCCGAGCGCCGCCCGGTCCTGGCGGTGATCATCTCGAATCTCGCGCCCTACGCGCCCGAGCTGCGGACGATGTACGGCGGGCGGCCGCGGATGCGGCTCGAGCTCCTGCGGGTGCTCACCGACCGGACGGTTCGCCGGGTGGATCGGGTCTTCCTGCTGTCCACCCAGGCCTTCGACCTGATCGGGCGCGACGTGCTCGGTGACCGGGCGGAGGTCATCCCCATGGCGCCGCCGAGCATTCCCGACGTGCTCCCCCCGATACCCGACCGCCCGGACGCGCCGTTCTTCTTCTTCTCCTCGGATCTGGTCCGGTACAAGGGCCTCGAAACCGCGATCGAGGCGCTGGCCCGCCTGGATGACCGGGATCCTCCGTTCCTCCTCGTCTCCGGACGCGCCGTCGAGAGCGACTACGCCGACGCGATGCGGCAGCTCGCCCTCCGGCTGGGCGTCGAGCGGCAGGTGCGATTCCTGGGCGCGACCCCGCACGACCTCGTGCTCTCGCTGATGCGCGAATCGGTGGCATGCGTCATCCCGTCGCGCTTCGAGAATCCGGGCCGCGTCCCCGTGGAGGCCATGGCCACGGGCGCGCCGATCCTGGCGAGCGACGTGCCCGCCTTTCGGGAGGCGTGTGGAGATGCCGCCGGGTACTTCCCGTTCGGCCATGCCGACGAGCTGGCCGGGATGATGCGGGACCTGCTCCGGCGGCCCTCGCTTCGCGGGCCGATGATCGAAGCCGGGTTGGCGCGCATCGCCGGGATGGTTCCGAGCAGTGCCTCCGAGCAGATGCTCTCCTCGCTGGACGCCCTGGTGGCCGAGAAGCTGGTGTCCCGGACCTCCCGGGCTGCCTCCTGAGGTCCCCTTCGATCGTTGGGGAATCTGAGCCGTCCGTTTCGGGTGATTAAAGGCGGGGCCCAAGAGCCCCGAAGACTCTCCGGAGGGTGCTTGAGGCCCCCCCGGGCCCGTCTAGGCTCATGTGCCTGGCTGGGGGGAACGCCCCGATTCACCCCAGAGGAGTGGACATGAAGCGAGTCGCAGTTCTCGGCCTCGTCGCCGCCATCCTGGCGGTGGCCGCCCCAGCCTTCGCCGCATACCCGCCGGGTGGACCGACCGCCGTCGCCTCCGACACGACCGTCACCCCAGGTCAGACGATCACGGTGTCGGGCTCGAGGTGGCTGGCGGACTCCACTGTTCGCCTTTCCTTCGACGGCACGTTCGTGAAGACCGCCGCCGTCGATCCGGGGCAGTTCTCCACACCGTTCACGGTGCCGTCCGGCACGGACTACGGGCAGCACGCACTCACCGTCACCGGCAACGACCGGACCGGCGCCCCCGCCTCGGTCACGGTCCTGCTGATGGTCGTCGGTTCCGGCAGCAGCCTCGCCTACACGGGCGCCAATGTGACCGGCTGGATGATCCTGATCCCGATCCTGTTGATCCTCGGGCTCGCGCTCCTGTTCGTGGGACGCAGGCGGCACGCGCGCTCCAAGACCGAGGTGGTCGCACGGTAGTCAGACCCGAGGCCCGGGAGGCGCCCGCCCGGACATCGGAGCCCCTCCCGAGCACCGGACGGTCCCGCAGGATCCGTTTTCCCTTCCGCGCCGCGGGTTTCGTCCTGCTCGCCGTGGCGCTGGTCGGGTCCGGGTACCTCGCCTGGCTCTTCTGGGGGACCGGCCTGGTCACCGCCCATCAGCAGGATCGCCTGCGGGCCCAGATCGCTCCACACCTGCAGGATCATCCCCGCCACGGGCCCGTCTCGGGCCGCGTGCAGGTTCCGGGCAACGCCATCGGGATCCTCGTGATCCCGCGCATCCATCTCGACATGGTCGTCGTGCAGGGGGTCGACACCGCGTCGCTGGAAAAGGGGCCCGGACACTACCCGAGCAGCGCTTTCCCCTGGGAGGATCGCGGGCGAGTGGCCATCGCCGGCCACCGGACCACCTACCTCCACCCCTTCTGGTCGTTGAACGAGATGCGCCCAGGGGACGGCATCAAGATCGAGACCGAGTACGGGACCTTCCGGTACCGCGTGACCCGCGTGCTCACCCGGAGCCCGTGGGACCGATCCGTGCTGGACCAGACCGATCAGCCGAGCCTGGTGTTGACGACGTGCACGCCGCGGTTCTCCGCGTCGCAGCGGCTGGTCGTGCTGGCCGACCGGTTGTGAGTCATGGACGTCATGCCTACCCCCGATGAAGGCACGGCGCGGTTCGAGCGCGTCCGGGTCAAGAAGGTCCGCCGGGGCTCCGGCCGTGGGCTCGCGGCGGGGGAGTACGCCGGCGAGAACGGCCACGTTCGGGTCGTCCGGCGGCCGAAGCGTTCCAGCGGCGCCGCCGGCGCCCGCGTCGCGTCGTTCGCCGGGTCGGCCTGGCCGTCGCCGTGCTCGTCGGCCTTGCCGTCCTCTGGGGCGTGCTCGCCTACGGGCCCGCGTCCCGGGCCCGCGCCGATCTCGTCGCGGGGCGCCGCGAGCTGGTGCGCGGCCGCACCCAGCTCGCGGCGGGCGACCTGACCCGGGCGGCCATCAGCTTCCGTTCCGCGCGCACCGAGTTCGCGAAGGCCTCGGACGAAGCGTCCGCTCTCCCCATTCGCGCGGTCGGGTTCGTTCCCATCCTCGGCCGCACGCCCGACGCGGTCCGGCAAATCTCCGACGGAGGTCAGCTGATCGCGCAGGCGGGCGTGGGCATCTCGGACGCGATCGGGGCGCTCCCCGGCGGGGCCGCCGGCCTCGCCCCCAGCGACGGCGTGTTCCCGATCGACCGCTACCCGGCGGTCGCCGACGCGCTGTCCCGAGCGGCGGTCCAGACCCGCGCCGGCGTCGCCCGGATCGAATCGACGGCGTCCTCCTGGGTGCTGGCGCCGATCGCCCGTGGCCGTCAGGACGCGCTCGCGCAGGTTCGCGACCTGCCGTCTCTGTTCACCCGGGCATCCACGGTCGTCGGGCGGCTGCCGGCCTTCCTGGGATCCAAGCAGCCTCGCCGGTACTTCATCGCGGCCCAGAGCCCGGCCGAGATGCGGGGGACCGGAGGATTCCTGGGCGCCTTCGCGGTGCTCACCGTCGACCAAGGCCGGTTCCGGTTCTCGCCGTTCCGGACGGTGGCAGACCTTCCGAACTTCGCGCCCGGCGCGATCACGGCTCCGAACCCGAGCTACGCCCAGAACTACGACCGGTTCGGGGGCGCGGGCTACTGGCGAAACATCAACATGACGCCCGACTTCCCGTCGGCCGCCGTCGCCATCCAGCGCGCCTACCTGAAGGCCACCGGGGTGCGGCTCGACGGCGTGATCGGTGCCGACCCGGCCATGCTGGCCGATCTCCTGCGCGTGACGGGCCCCGTCCCCGCGCCGGATCTGGGCCTGACGCTCTCCGCCGGAAACGTCGTTCCGTACGTGACGAACACGGCCTACGCCCGGTTCGGCGACTCGGACCTCCGCAAGCCGATGCTGGGCGAGGCGGCCTCCCGCATCTTCCACCGGTTCATCCGGACCCCGGACCCGTCCCTCACCGTGCTCCGGGCGCTGGGGAGCGCCGTCTCCGGTGGCCACCTCCTCTTGTACAGCGACGATGCGGCCGTGCAGCGGGTGCTGGTCCAGGCCGGGGCGGCGGGGTCGCTGGCCCCGTCCTCGGGCGACCTCCTCGCGTTCGTGCAGAACAACGCCGCGGGAAACAAGGTCGACTTCTACGAGCGCAGAAGCGTCTCCTACGACGTCCGCCTCCTCCCCGGGGGCGCCGCCGGCGGGCGGGCGCACGTGGAGATGGCGAACACCGCCCCGACCACCGGGCCCTCGTACGTGGTCGGGCCGTACGACTCCTCGTTCCGGGCGGGGGAGAACGTGAGCTTCGTGGGCCTCTACTGCGGCCGCGGGTGCACGGTCGACCGGGTCACCAGGAACGGCCGGCCGGAGCCCCAGCAGGCCGGGCGGGAGCTCGGCTATCCCTTCTATCTGGACTACGTCCGCATCCCCAGCGGGGGGACGGCCTCGCTCGACTACCCCATTCACACCGAGCGCGCCTGGCAGGGCACGCCCGCCGCCGGCTCGTACCGGCTCACCTTTGTCGGGCAGCCGACGGTGCACCCGACCTCGGTGAGCATCTCCGTCACCGCGCCCCCCGGGACCCGGATCGTGGAGACATCGCCGCTGATGGAGGTGTCCGGCCGGACGGCCACGTGGACCGGCCGACCCGGGCGGGCCCTGGTGCTCGAGGTTCGATTCGCGCAGTCGCAGGGACTGTGGGACCATGTTTCGCGGTTCCTGGGCAGGCCGATGTTCCACCTGTAGCCAACGGAAATGGGTCTTCCCCTGCGGCGCGGGGTTCGGTAGAATCGCCGGGAATGCAAGCGAGGGCCGCGAGTGTTACTCCTCGCGGTAATGACCCCGCCGCTTGTATCATCGTGCCTGAACGCCTATACTGCCTGGTTGCCGTGCCGTCTCCCGCGAGCTGTGCGTCGCCTAGTCATCCTCAGGGGAGGGATCCTTTTTGCCTGAAGTCATCGTCCCTGGTCGCGACCGTGTTTCGTTCTCCCGAATCCCGGAGGTGCTCCCACTTCCCGACCTGGTCGGGATCCAGCGCGAGTCCTTCGACTGGCTGCTGACGGAGGGGATTCGCGAGGTTCTTGAAGAGGTTTCGCCGATCGAGGACTTCACCGCGACGTTCCAATTGTCGTTCCGCAATCACCAGTTCAAGGAAAGCAAGAACTCCGTCGAGGAGTGCAAGGACAAGGACATGACCTATTCCGCCCCGCTGTTCGTCGAGGCGGAGTTCGTCAACAAGGAGACCGGCGAGATCAAGGAGCAGGAGGTCTTCATGGGGGACTTCCCCATGATGACCGACCGGGGCACCTTCATCATCAACGGAACCGAGCGCGTCGTCGTCTCCCAGCTGGTCCGCAGCCCGGGCGTCTACTTCGGCAAGGAGCTCGACAAGACCACCGACAAGGACATCTACACGGCCAAGGTCATCCCGTCCCGGGGGGCCTGGCTGGAGTTCGAGGTGGACAAGAAGGACCTGGTCGGCGTCCGCATCGACCGCAAGCGCCGCCAGAACGTGACCGTCCTGCTGAAGGCCCTCGGCTGGTCCGCCGACGAGATCCTCGATCTCTTCGAGGGCGCGCCCTCGGTGGCCGCGACGCTCGAGAAGGACCACTTCGAGAGCCCCGAGGAGGCCCTGGAGGACATCTACCGGAAGCTGCGGCCGGGCGACCCGCCCACGGCCGAGTCCGCGCGGACGCTCCTCGAGAACCTCTTCTTCAACCCGAAGCGCTACGACCTGGCCCGCGTGGGCCGGTACAAGATCGACAAGAAGCTCCGTGAGGCCTCCGACCTGGTGACGCGCGCCCTCAAGGGGCGGTTCGAGGAGCTCAAGGCGAACGACCAGCCCGACAACGAGGACTGGGAGCAGCCGAAGGCACGGGTCCACGCCGACCCCACCGGCCGCGGGAAGAACGCCAAGCCCAAGACCATCCTCACCTACGAGGACATCATCAAGACCGTCCGCTACCTGGTGAAGCTCCACGCGGGCGAGGAGGGCTACGAGGTCGACGACATCGACCACTTCGGCAACCGCCGCCTCCGCTCGGTGGGCGAGCTGATCCAGAACCAGATCCGGATCGGTCTGACCCGCATGGAGCGCGTGGTCAAGGAGCGCATGACCACCCAGGACGTCGAGGCGATCACGCCGCAGACGCTCATCAACATCCGCCCCGTGGTTGCCTCCATCAAGGAGTTCTTCGGGACGTCGCAGCTCTCCCAGTTCATGGACCAGACCAACCCGCTGGCCGGGCTGACGCACAAGCGCCGCCTGTCCGCACTGGGCCCCGGGGGCCTCTCCCGCGAGCGTGCGGGCTTCGAGGTCCGCGACGTGCACCCGTCCCACTACGGCCGCATGTGCCCGATCGAGACGCCGGAGGGACCGAACATCGGTCTCATCGGGTCGCTCTCGACCTTCGGGCGCATCAACGAGTTCGGGTTCGTCGAGACCCCGTACCGCAAGGTCGAGAAGGGGAAGGTCACCGAGCAGATCGACTACCTCACGGCCGACGAGGAGGACCGGCACGTCATCGCCCAGGCGAACACGCCGCTCGGCACGGGCGGGCGCTTCGCCGAGGACCACATCCTCTGCCGGCGCAAGGGCGGCGAGGTCGACTACGTGCCCCCCGAGGAAGTCGACTACATGGACGTGTCCCCGAAGCAGATCGTGTCGGTGGCCGCGGCCCTGATCCCGTTCCTCGAGCACGACGACGCCAACCGCGCCCTGATGGGCGCGAACATGCAGCGCCAGGCCGTTCCGCTGCTCCAGTCCGAGGCCCCGCTGATCGGCACGGGGGTCGAGTTCCGGGCCGCGGTGGACGCCGGCGACGTGGTGATCGCCGAGGACGCCGGCGTGGTGGACGACGTCTCCGCGGAGGACATCCTGGTCCGCGAGCGGGGCGGCAACCTGCGCGCCTACAAGCTGGCGAAGTTCCAGCGCTCCAACCAGGGAACGTGCATCAACCAGCGCCCCATCGTGCAGGCGGGCGACCGCGTGCAGAAGGGGCAGGTGATCGCCGACGGGCCGTCCACCGACCAGGGTGAGCTGGCCCTGGGCAAGAACCTCCTGGTCGCGTTCATGCCCTGGGAGGGCCACAACTACGAGGACGCCATCGTCCTCTCCGAGCGGCTGGTCAAGGACGACGAGCTCACCTCGATCCACATCGAGGAGCACGAGGTCGACGCCCGCGACACCAAGCTCGGGCCCGAGGAGATCACCCGGGACATCCCGAACGTCTCCGAGGAGATCCTGAAGGACCTCGACGAGCGCGGGATCGTGCGCATCGGGGCCGAGGTGAACCCCGGCGACTACCTGGTGGGCAAGGTCACTCCGAAGGGAGAGACCGAGCTGACGCCCGAGGAGCGGCTGCTCCGCGCGATCTTCGGTGAGAAGGCGCGCGAGGTTCGCGACACGTCGCTCAAGATGCGCCACGGCGAGACCGGCAAGGTCATCGGCGTCCGCGTGTTCAACCGGGTGGCCGGGGACGAGCTGGCCCCGGGCGTCAACGAGCTGGTCCGCGTCTACGTGGCCCAGAAGCGGAAGATCTCCGACGGGGACAAGCTGGCGGGACGCCACGGCAACAAGGGCGTCATCGCCAAGATCCTGCCCGAGGAGGACATGCCGTTCCTGGCCGACGGGACGCCGGTCGACATCGTGCTGAACCCGCTGGGCGTGCCGAGCCGGATGAACCTCGGGCAGGTCCTCGAGACCCATCTCGGGTGGGCGGCCAAGGTCGGTTTCAACGGCCGGGAAGGCGCCACCGGCACGGGCCCGACGTTCGTCGCGTCGCCGGTGTTCGACGGCGCGCGCGAGGACGACATCCTGCGAGGCGCTGTAGACGGCGAACTCCGAGGTCGACGGCCTCCGGCTGGTCAACGACGCCGGGAAGGCGATGCTCTACGACGGCCGCACGCGGCGAGCCGTACGAGGTGCCCATCACGGTCGGCTACGTCTACATCCTGAAGCTGCTCCACCTCGTGGACGACAAGATCCACGCGCGGTCGACGGGTCCGTACTCGATGATCACGCAGCAGCCGCTCGGCGGGAAGGCCCAGTTCGGCGGCCAGCGGTTCGGCGAGATGGAGGTGTGGGCGCTCGAGGCGTACGGCGCCGCCTACGCGCTGCAGGAGCTGCTGACGATCAAGTCCGACGACGTCCTCGGCCGCGTGAAGGTCTACGAGGCGATCGTCAAGGGCGAGAACATCCCCGAGCCGGGCATCCCCGAGTCCTTCAAGGTCCTCATCAAGGAGATGCAGTCCCTCTGCCTGAACGTGGAGGTGCTCTCCGCAGAGGGCAAGGAGATCGAGATGCGGGAGACCGACGAGGACGTCTTCCGGGCCGCGGAGGAGCTTGGGATCGACCTGTCCCGGCGCGAGCCGGCGGGAGCGGATTTTGACTGACGGCGCGAAGGTGAGCGCGAACGAGGGCGAGGACACGAAAGGGGCGATGAGCTAGGTGCTCGACGTCAACAACTTCGACGAGCTGAGGATCGGCCTGGCGACGGCCGATCAGATCCGGGCCTGGTCCAACGGCGAGGTCAAGAAGCCGGAGACCATCAACTACCGGACGCTCAAGCCCGAGAAGGACGGTCTGTTCTGCGAGCGCATCTTCGGTCCCACGCGGGACTGGGAGTGCAACTGCGGCAAGTACAAGCGGGTTCGGTTCAAGGGGATCATCTGCGAGCGCTGTGGCGTCGAGGTCACGCGTGAGAAGGTCCGCCGCGAGCGCATGGGCCACATCGAACTGGCCGCGCCGGTCACGCACATCTGGTACTTCAAGGGCGTCCCCAGCCGGCTGGGCTACCTGCTCGACCTGGCGCCGAAGGACCTGGAGAAGGTCATCTACTTCGCCGCGTACATCATCACGCGAGTCGATGAGGACCGGCGGCACAAGGATCTCCCCGAGGTCGAGAAGGATCTCGAGGAGGAGAAGAAGCAGATCGATGCGCATCGCGACCAGGAGATCGCCAAGCGGATGTCCGAGCTGGAGGACCGCCTGCGCGACCTCGAGTCGGAGGGCGTCCGGGGCGCGCAGCTCACGGCCGCCCGCCGCGAGGCGCAGCGCGACGTCGAACGGATCACCGACGCCGCCGGGGGCGAGACGCAGCACCTGGCCGACACGCTGTCGGCCTTCAAGACGCTGCGTCCCAAGCAGCTCGTGGCGGACGACTCGGTCTACCGCAGCCTGCGTGAGCGGTTCGGCGACTACTTCGACGGCGGCATGGGCGCCGAGGCGATCAAGCGCCTGCTGGTGGATCTCGGACCTCCCCGCCGAGGGCGAGTTCCTGGCCGACCAGATCAAGACCACCAAGGGCACGCGCCGCCAGAAGGCGATCAAGCGGCTGAAGGTGGTCAACCACTTCATCGGCACCAAGAACTCACCGCTCGGGATGGTGCTGGACGCCGTCCCGGTCATCCCGCCCAACCTGCGCCCGATGGTGCAGCTGGACGGCGGCCGGTTCGCGACCAGCGACCTCAACGACCTGTACCGGCGCGTCATCAACCGGAACAACCGGCTGAAGCGGCTGCTGGACCTGCAGGCGCCCGAGATCATCGTCAACAACGAGAAGCGGATGCTCCAGGAGGCCGTCGACGCGCTGTTCGACAACGGCCGCCGCGGACGTCCGGTCACCGGCCCCGGCAACCGGCCGCTCAAGTCGCTGTCGGACATGCTGAAGGGCAAGCAGGGCCGGTTCCGCCAGAACCTGCTGGGCAAGCGCGTGGACTACTCCGGCCGTTCGGTCATCGTGGTCGGTCCCGAGCTTCGCCTGCACCAGTGCGGCCTGCCGAAGCAGATGGCGCTCGAGCTGTTCAAGCCGTTCGTCATGAAGCGGCTGGTCGACCTCAACCTGGCCCAGAACATCAAGAGCGCCAAGCGGATGGTCGAGCGGGCGCGGCCCCAGGTGTGGGACGTGCTCGAGGAGGTCATCAAGGAGCACCCGGTGATGCTGAACCGGGCGCCGACGCTGCACCGGCTTGGCATCCAGGCCTTCGAGCCCGTGCTGGTCGAGGGCAAGGCCATCCAGATCCACCCGCTGGTGTGCACGGCCTTCAACGCCGACTTCGACGGGGACCAGATGGCCGTCCACGTCCCGCTCTCGGCCGAGGCGCAGGCCGAGGCCAGGATCCTGATGCTGTCGACCAACAACGTGCTGTCGCCGGCGCACGGCCGTCCCATCGCCGTCCCGACGCAGGACATGGTCCTGGGCATCTACTACCTGACGATCGCGAACGAGCGTCCCGAGAAGGACGAGGACATCCCGCGGTACTCCGAGCCCAACGAGGCCCTCATGGCCCTCGACTCGGGGAACGTGGACCTGCACGACATCATCAAGATCCGCCTGCCCGGCAAGGCGTTGCCCGAGGCGACCGACGAGGTCGCGAGCCAGGACGGCGACGCGGGCCAGCGGATCACGCTCGTGGAGACCACGGTCGGCAGGGTGATCTTCAACGAGTCCTTCCCGGACGAGTTCGAGTACGTCAACCACCACGTGCAGAAGAACGACGTTGGCGGCGCTGGTGGGCCAGTGCGTGGCCCGGTTCGACCGCGGCAGGGTCGAGGTCATCCTCGACAACCTGAAGCGGCTGGGCTTCCACTACTCGACGCGCGCCGGCGTGACGATCGGGCTCGACGACGTGGTCACGCCGCCCGAGAAGGCGAAGATCCTGGACGGCTACGAGAAGCAGGCGGACAAGATCGAGAGCCAGTACCGGCGCGGCATCATCACCGACGACGAGCGGCGCCAGGAGCTGATCGAGATCTGGACGCGGGCGACGGACGAGGTGAAGGACGCCATGGAGGCCTCGTTCACCGAGCGCAACCCCATCTACATGATGGCCTACTCGGGCGCGCGCGGGAACATCATGCAGATCCGGCAGATCGCCGGCATGCGTGGCCTGGTGGCCAACCCGAAGGGCGAGATCATCCCGCGGCCGATCAAGGCGAACTTCCGCGAGGGCATGTCCGTGCTGGAGTACTTCATCTCCACGCACGGCGCCCGCAAGGGCCTGGCCGACACCGCACTGCGGACCGCCGACTCCGGCTACCTGACGCGCCGTCTGGTCGACGTCGCGCAGGAGGTCATCATCCGCGAGGACGATTGCGAGAGCGACCGCGGGCTCCCGGTGCAGGTCTCGGTGCAGACGCCGGACGGGCGCACCGAGCCCATCACCAAGGCGGTGCTGGACAGCAAGCTGTTCGGGCGCGTGATGGCCGAGGACGTCAAGGACGGCAAGACCGTGGTCATGAAGCGCGGGACGGTCGTCGACGACGCCGAGCTGCGGACGTTGATGGAGTCCGGCGCCGAGACGGTCTACGTCCGGTCGGTGCTCACCTGCGACGCCGTCGTGGGCGTGTGCCGGCTGTGCTACGGCCGGAACCTGGCGACGGGGCGGCTGGTGGACATCGGCGAGGCGGTCGGCATCATCGCCGCGCAGTCGATCGGCGAGCCGGGCACGCAGCTCACCATGCGGACGTTCCACACGGGTGGTGTGGCCGGCGAGGACATCACGCACGGCCTCCCGCGCGTCCAGGAGCTCTTCGAGGCGCGCCGGCCGAAGGGCGAGGCGCAGATCACCGAGCTCTCCGGCACCGTGGAGATCGAGGACGACGACGAGAAGAAGGTCCGACGGATCACGGTCACCTCCGACGACGGCGACCAGGTGCAGTACGCGGTGTCGCTGCGTGCCCGCCTGGCGGTGTCGGACGGCGAGGCCGTCGAGGTTGGTCAGCAGCTCACCGAGGGGTCGGTCAACCCGCACGAGAAGCTGCGCGTCGAGGGCGTGCAGGCCCTGCAGCTGCACCTGGTCGACCAGGTGCAGGAGGTGTACCGCTCGCAGGGCGTGACGATCCACGACAAGCACATCGAGCTGATCAACCGCCAGATGCTCCGGAAGGTGCACATCATCGAGCCCGGCGACACCGAGTTCCTGCCGGGCGAGCTGGTCGACCGCAAGCGCTTCGAGGAGAAGAACGCGGAGATCGTCGAGTCCGGTGGCGAGCCGGCCTCGGCCCGGCCGATCCTGATGGGCATCACGAAGGCCTCGCTGGCCACCGACTCGTGGCTGGCCGCGGCGTCCTTCCAGGAGACCACGCGGGTGCTCACCGAGGCCGCGATCAGCGGCAAGTCCGACCCGCTCCTGGGCCTGAAGGAGAACGTCATCATCGGCAAGCTGATTCCGGCCGGCAGCGGCCTGCCGCGGTACCGCAACGCGCAGGTTCGGATCAAGGAAGAGGCCATGCCCGAGTGGTGGCTCGCTCGCCAGCGCGAGCTGGCAGAGGCCCGCGAGGAGATGGAGACCGCCGGCGGTCCGCCCGTCCTCGGCGCGATGACGCGCGAAGAGGCCGAGCAGGCGCTCGGCGGCGGATTGAGCATCGACGAGGCCTGAGAGAGCGGCCGAACGACCGAGAAAACGCTCCGGCCGGCCCGAAAGGGCCGGCCGGAGTCGTTTCCGCTGCTCCCTAGTGGAAGTACGGCATCTGGCCGATCGATTTGAACGCGGACAGCGAGGACGTCGAGGAGTCCACGTAGAACTCCATCGGCTTCTGCCGGAACTTGGCGAAGACGTGGGAGTAGGCCGCGAACTCGACGTTGCCCCACTCCTGAATCCAGTCGGCGCCGGAATGCATCCACTTGGCCTTGCCCTGTGGGTCACCCCGAGTGCCCGCAGGCGGTGTCCTCGAGGGTCCCGTACTCGCAGATCGCGAGCCGCTTGCCGTGCGAGGCGGCGTAGTCGTGCGCCTTGGAGAAGATCTTGAGGAACGGCTTGCGGCCGCTCTTCGAGTAGCACGGGTACCGGTTGTACCCGTCGACGCCGACGATGTCGTACGGGGCGTTGGGGAACCAGTTGCCCGGTCCGCCATTGTTCCCCTTGTACGTGGGAGACATCAGCGCCACGACCCACGTCACGTTGGTGACGCCCTGGTTGTGGAATATCCCGATGATGCGGGCGAACGCGGCGCGGTACGAGCTGGCAGAGCCGCAGTGCGAGATGTCGTTCTCCGGCTCGTGGTTGAACGTGAAGTACATGTGGCGGCCCCACGCCTTGATTGACAGTGCCTGCGTGCGGATCCACGTGTCCTTCTTCCCGGCCGCGATGTTGGCCCAGCTGACCGGTTGCCCGTTGCGGAGGTACGTATTCCACGACACGTACGGCGTGCGGCCGTTCGCGCGCGTCCACAGCTCGTACTTCGAGGGGAGCAGATCGTCCCAACGGTGGTACTGGCGATCGACCGCGAAGCGCCGTCCAACCTTCTTCTCCAGGTTGGTGAGCGCGGTGTAGAGCGTGCCGCCCCCGGTGCGGGGCTCGGCATGGATGCCCCAGAGGCATCCAACCGCCGTGTCCGCGGACTCGTCCGCGAACGCGCTCGGTATGAGGCTCGGTACTCGACTTCCCAGCACAGTCGCTGCGCCCGCGAGCGCAGTGTTCCTCAGGAACGCACGTCGCTCCATGCCCAGCCCTCCTGCTCTATGTGCCTCCCTTCGGGCGTTTGCCCCCTACCCTTCCATGCGACTCTCCACACCAAATACACGGGGAAACAAAGGGGAAGAACGGGATTGGAGGAGAGTCGACGATGATGTCGGCGCAGACCCTACCACGCGTCTCGCGGCCGTCGCCAGCACGCGCAGGTTATGGTTCGGCAAATTCTCCGTCGCGCATCTGCTACGCTGCCCGTCCTCGCATGTCAGCGTGGAAAAAATCCCTCAGATGAGTGACACCGACGAACGCGCCTTCCGATATCCGCATGGGTGACGCGAAACAGGCAACCCTGCCGCGTGTTGTGCTCAGCTCGGTCGTGCGTTCGAGCAATCAGGGCGAGAGTCACGGTGGTGTGTACCTCGTGGACTTCGCGACGCAATCCGTCGAACAGGTGCTCGACTGGGACGATCCGTCGATCAGCTGGGAGGGACGAGGCGCCGACCGCGGTCTGCGCGGCATCGCGTTCCACGGCGACACGGTGTACCTGGCGGCCAGCGACGAGATCTTCGTGTACGACAAGCGTTTCCAGATGCAGGGATCGTTCCGCAACGCGTATCTCAGACACTGTCACGAGATCACGGTGGACGGCGATCGTCTGCTGGTCACCTCGACCGGCTTCGACTCGGTCCTCGAGTACGACCTGGCGCGCGAGGTCTTCACGAACGGATACCTCATCCGCTACGGCGCGGTGAACGAGTGGCGGCGGCGCCTGGCGCAGGCGGGCGCGCCCCTCGCACTGTTCCGTCCGATGCCGCGCCTCACGCGCTTCGATCCGGCGCGCCCCGGCGGTCCCGAGTCCGCGGACACGACGCACGTGAACAACGTGACGGCGCTGGGAGCGTCGGTGCTCGCATCGGGCACCAAGCTCGCGCGGGTCGTGGCGGTCGCGGGGGACGCGCCCTCGACGTACGCGCCCGTGCCGTTCGGGTCGCACAACGCCCGGCCGTTCCGCGGCGGCATCCTCATGAACCACACGCGCAGCGACCGCATCTGCTACCTCAACCGGTCCGGCGCGATCCTGCGTTCCTGGCCCATCGTCCGCTACGCGTCGGGCGAGTTGGAGCACAGCTCGCTCTCCGCCGATCAGGCTCGGCAGGCGTTCGGCCGGGGACTCGCCGTCGTGGACGACGGCGCACTTCGTCGGCGGGTCGTCTCCCGCCACCGTCACCCTGTACGCGTTCGAGCGGGAGGAGCCCGTCGCAACGGTCAACCTGACCCGCGACGTGCGCAACGCGGTGCACGGGCTCGAGGTCTGGCCGTTCTGACGGGCGCTACCAGCGCCCCCGCTTGGTGAGCAGGCGTTGGGCGCGGTCCCTGCGTCCCTGCGTGATCTGGCCGTAGGCACCCCGCCACGAGTCGGACAGCAGGAGCCGCGGGCTCGCCGGGATCGCCGCGAGCTCGTCCTGCAGATCCGCCAGGTCGTAGCCCATCGCGGCCAGCCGCTCCCGGCCGATCCACTCCAGATAGCGCCGACCCCAGGACTTCCGGTAGCCGTTGGAGAACGTGCGCTTCCACTTGGTGAGCGGCTCGGTGGAGAGCCGGTCGTAGGCGCGCGACCCGCTCGGGTCGCCCATGCGTGCCTCCAGCCGCGTCTCGGAGAACGCCGTCAGCACCGCGGGGTCGTACGTGAGGCCGAGGTAGGCGAACACGTCGGGCCAGGCAGTGTCGGGGTGCTCGACGAGATCCTCGAAGCGAACGGTGTGGACGCGCGAAGCGTGCTCGCGAGCAGCGGTCACCAGGTGGTCGAGCCCTTGGTGCAGATCGATGCTCCAGCGGCCGAACGTCCACCGCCCGCCCGCCCAGGTCTCCACGATCGACGCGACGACGGCGAGCGGATTGCGCCACAGCACCACGGTCTTGGCGTCGGGAACCAGGGACAGCAGCTCGCCGGCCACCAGGTGGTAGCGGGGGGTCTTGTCCAGGAAGTACGCCGCGTCACCGCCGGCGAGCCCGTACACGCGCAGCAGGAGCTCGCGGACCTCGGCATCGTAGGCGGCGCGCCCGCCCGGCAGGCTCTCCGCGAACTCGCCGATGGCCCGGGTGGACGGCCCGTAGCCGTACTCGGCGTACACGCCGTGGCCGAGCGTGGCGTAGAGCTGTGGCAGGGCCACCCACGGCTCGGGGGCCGTCGCGACCTGCGGGTGGGTCGCCAGCACGCGCTGGACGAGCGTCGATCCCGAGCGCGGCAGGGAGAGGAGGAAGAGGGGCCGGGACGTCATGCCGGTCGCCGTGCCCGTCCCGTCAGCCCGGAAGCGCGCTGGGCTGCCCGTTCGGCGGGCCGATTCCGCGCCGCATCCGAGAACCCGCGTCCCGCGCCATCGCGGGTCTCGCGGTGACGGGCGGTTCGCCGATCAGCATGAGGAGCGCGTACAGCCCGAAGGCCGTCGCGCCGCGACCGACCGCCGACAGCTCGGGGTTGAACAGGGCCGCCGCGAACAGGACGTTGAACGTCACCAGGAGCACCCGCAGGAGGCCCGCTTTTCGATGCTCGCCCGCGGCGACGAAGCCCCGGTACCTGCGGAGCGCGTTCACCTCGGTCGCCGCGATCCACCAGAGCAGCAGCAGGACGCCGAGCGCCCCGCCGACCGCCGCGACCATGATGTAGTCGTCGTGGAACGGCGCCTTGAAGGGCGCGCCCAGGCCGTCACGCCGGATCACGGTCTCGGTGATGTCGCCCGTGAAGCCCTCCCCGATGATGGGTGAGCGGAGGAACTGGTCCACACCGCTGGAGTACAGCGCGATGCGCGCGTTGTTGTTGTTCTTCTTCTGCACGGCCTCGAAGTAGGCACTCGCCAGGCCGGCGGTCTGCGTGAAGTTGATGATGGCCAGGCCCAGGACCAGGAGGGCGGCCGCCGCGGCGACGTACGGACGCAGGGGCGACCCCGACGGCTTCGTGATGAAGAACGACACGAGGGTGACCAGCACGACGACGGCGTTGGTCCCCGAGCGGTACGTGAAGAAGATGATCCCCGCGCAGATCATGATCAGGGCGAACACGGCACGCCGCTTCGACACCCAGGCGGCCGCCGCCCCCAGCGCCACGTAGAGCACCTTCGAGTTCCGGTACGTCTTGGGCGCGATGAAGCTGACCGCGCTCAGGTTGGCGAGCGCGTTCATGATCGCGTACGCGAGGCCGACGACGGCGAGGCCGCGGGTGATCCGGTTCGCCTCGTCCTCCGTGAGCTGCCAGGAGGTGAACAGGTAGCTGAAGGCGATTGTCATCGGGATGAAGACCGTGAGGGCGCCGGTCCGGGTATGCAGGAACAGGCGCCCGTACGCGCTCCCGACGATGCCGTATGCCATGAACAACAGCAGGATGCGGTCGGGCACGGAGAACCGCCGCAGCCGAAGGCCCCGGGACCGCATGATGGCGCCGATCGCTCCGAGCGCGGGGAGGAAGAGGATGGCGTAGCGCAGCGGGCTGCCCGACCGGTCCGTGAAGTCCGAGACGTCGACCGTGATGATGAACAGCATCACGAGCACCCAGCGCGCGTATCGATAGGAGTCCGAGCGGACGACGGAGCCCCCATGGGGGACGCCGGACACGCGGGGCGATGAAAGCGACTGGGAACGGACCATCGTGCATGCCGCCGCCGCCGGTGGGAGCGGTCTGCGGAGCGCCGATGATACCAGGGACGGGGGTTCCCCGCTTCGGGAAAAGGGCCCCCCACTAGGGCATTTGGCTTAAGGCCGCGGTCGCGTTCCCACGGATTTGCTAGGTCCCGCCGCACGGACTGACTAGAATCCACGCTGACCCGCCCGACCCGACCTCAGGACAGCATGAGTCAATCCACGGAATTGCAACGCGGCCCCTCCACGGCACTGTGCCGCGCCCGGTATGCGGGCCGCATCTGGCTTTCGGGCGTGCCGGCCCTCTACCTGCCGTTCGCCCGCGTGAAATACCGGAAGGTGCCGAACCGTCTGGTCGAGCCCGACACCGAGTTGGTCATCGAGGGCTTCCAGCGCTCGGGGAACACGTTCGCGGTGTTCGCCTTCGAGATGGCGCAGGAGCGGCCGATCAAGTCGGCGCACCACCTGCACTCCTCGGCGCAGGTCACCCGGGCGGTCAAGCTCGGCATCCCGGTGCTGCTGCTGATCCGGGATCCACGCGACTCCACGGTCTCGCACGTCATCCGCGAGCCCTGCGTCCCGATGAAGCAGGCGCTCCTGGCATGGATGCGGTTCTACGAGCGCGTGGTGCCGGTGCGGGACCGTGTCTTCGTGGCCGACTTCTCCCGCGTGTCGACCGACTTCGGGGCGGTGATCCGGGACTTCAACGTGAAGTTCGGCACGGGCTACAAGGAGTTCGATCACACCGAGGAGAACGTGGCGCGGTGCTTCGATCTGATCGAGGAGCGCAACACGCAGCGGTACGGGCGCCTCGTGGAGGGGAAGGTGGCGCGGCCCTCCGCCGAGCGGCGCGAGGTGAAGAGCGCGTTGCTCCGGAGTTTCGACGACCCTGCCCTCTCCGCGACCCGCGAGCGCGCCTACGGGATCTACCGGACCCTGGTCCCCGACACGGAGCCATCCTGACGTGAGCGCGAACGGGGCCCCGGCCGCGGACGCCGCGCGCGGCAATCCGACCGTCATCTTTCTGCACATCGGGAAGACGGCCGGCACCACCCTGCGCCGCATCCTGCGGCGCAACTTCCGCTCGGCCGAGATCATGGTCGTTCGTGCGCGAGGCCGTCCTCGGACCGAGACGCTCGACGACTTCGGTCGCAGGCCCGAGGCCGAGCGCGCGCGTCCCCGGCTCATCATGGGCCACACGGTCTTCGGCCTCCACGAGCTGGTGCCGCGCCCGTCCACGTACATCTCGATGGTGCGCAAGCCCAAGAGCCTCGTGCTCTCCCAGTACAACTTCGTCCTGCGCACGGAGGGCCACCGGCACCACGAGGAGGTCACGCGCCGCGGCATGTCGCTGGAGGACTACATCGAGAGCGGCCTGTCGCTGGAGATGGACAACAGCCAGACGCGCGCCATCGCCGGAGACCTCGACACCCCGTTCGGCAAGTGCACGGACGAGATGCTCGAGCGGGCCAAGCGGAACGTCGAGGGGCACTTCGCGGTCGTGGGCATCACCGAACGGTTCGACGAGTCGCTGGTCCTGCTGCAGCGTGCCTTCGGGTGGCGGCGCGTGAACTACGTGAGCGCCAACGTCGCCCCCGGCAAGCGCCCCGAGCCGAGCGCGCGGGCCCTGGAGCTGATCGGGGAGCACAATCGCCTGGACGACGAGTTGTACCGGTGGGTGGGTGAGCGGTTCGACGCGGCCATCGCCGGGGACCCGCTCTTCGAGGAGACGTACGAACGGTTCAAGCGCTCGAACGCCCTCTACCGTCCGTGGGGCAACCTGACGTACACGTTCCCGCAGCGGGTCTACGGCAAGCTCAAGGAGCGGGGCGTCGTCGCCCGCAAGGCCTGATCGTCCGCCGGATCCCTACGCCTCGACCGGGTACCCGAGCCGTCGCATCATCGGCTCGATGCGCGGCAGGATCGACGCGATCTCCTCGGGGTGTTCCCGCCGCCACTTGTCCCGGCTGGGGTCGCTGACGGCCGTCCGCGAGACGTGCGTGTCCAGGTCGGCCGCCCAGGACAGCACCTGCTCGTCCTGCGGCAGGCCGAGCCGCTCCAGGAGGCGCGAGGCCGTGGCGCGCGGTGCGTCCAGGAACTCCTCGTAGCGCACCTCGGTCCACTGCGCGGCCGGGATGCGCTCCTTCGCCCGGAGGATCGCGGCGTTCGCCTCCGACCACTGGAACGCGCACACGTCGGCCAGCGTGTGCCCGTGGGTGTACTCCCGCCACCCGGGGGGCACCAGGAACTTCCAGTTCCCGCCGTCGTACCCGGCGATGTCGAGCGGCACGGGGAGGTTGGTCCCCTGGCCGAACTTGCCGGCGGTCCGCCAGCCGGTGATCAGCGACGAGACGGCGGCGCGGCCGTCCCGGTGGATGGCCACGAACCGGGCGTCGGGGAACAGCTCGTACAGGTACTCGCCGCGCAGGCAGTTGCGCGGGAACTTGTCCAGATAGCGCTGGTCGCCGCAGAATCCGGTCGATGGACCAGTACATGACCCGGCGCTCGTGGTCGGTGATCTCCTCCGGGCCCACGACGTGGGACTCCCAGCCCGACCCCTCGATGGTGTGGAACATCTCCCACAGGAACTGGCTCCCGCGCTCGAGCGACGCCACGGAGGGCGAGCGGTCCACCAGGTTCACGAGCATCGTGGTGCCCGAGCGCGGCGACCCCAGGATGAAGATCGGCTGGGTCGGCGGCGCCGTGCGGGGGAGCACGGGGGCGGCGGCCCGGAGGACGGCGCCGCCCACGCGGTTGCGCCGCCGGGTGGTCGCCGTCCACTGCAGGAGCCGCGCGGTGCCGCTCGTCATGAGCCTAGGCCGTCCGTTTCACGAGCGCGATGAACGGCCGCAGCGACAGCTCGGCCTGCGTCCAGATGCCGAGCTTGCGCTTGGCGAACCCGAGCTGCAGCAGGTTCTGGACGACCTGCGCGCTCGCGGTCGAGGCTGCGACCCCGATCAGGCCGTAGAGCCGCCCGAACGTGATCTCGGCGGCGAGGCTGCAGACGCCCGTGGCGATCGTCAGGTAGAACATGGTCCGCTGGTACCCGGTCATCTGCAGGGCGATTCCCGAGTTGCCGGTCACCACGGCCACCAGCCGTGCCGAGGCGAGGATGGCCAGGACCGTGGCGCCTTCCTCGAAGCCGGGACCGTAGACCGTCTCCATCACCCACCCGCCGGCGAAGACGAACACGCACAGCACCACCAGCGCCGGCAGCCCGGCCAGGGTGGCCACCTCCCGGAGCGCCCTCTCGAGCTGCTCCTTCCTTCCCTGGGCCCACAGCTCGGCGATGATCGGCGGCACCACCTGGGACGCGATGATGAACGCCGTCCCCACGTAGAAGACCAGCTTCGACGCCCCCGCGTACAGCGCGACGTCCCCCTTGGAGGCCAGCGAGCCGACGACCCACAGGTCCACACCGGTCCCCACCAGGAACGTGGCCATGTTGAACCCCAGCAGCGGCCAGGCGACGTCGAACAGCTCGCGGAACGCGATGTCGCCGGGGCCGTGGAGTGCCGCGTACCGTCTGGCGAGGAGCACCGCGGCGATCACGAGCGAGATCGTGATGGCGCCGACCGTCAGCAGGATCGCGTTCGCGATGGAGATGTCGCGGTGGTGCAGGTAGAGCCAGCCGAAGACGGCCACCGCGACGATGTCGAACAACAGACCGTTGAACAGGGTCGCCAACCAGAAGCGCTGGAACGCGCGGAACGACTCCGCGAACAGCGACTGGAAGGCGGCGGCGACGACCCAGACGGCCACGAAGACCATCACGTCCGACAGCGCCTTCGAGTGGAAGAGGTTCTCCGCGATGAGCGTTCCGAGCCCGAAGACCAGCAGCAGGGCCAGGAAGGCGGATCCGATCAGGGCCGAGGTGAAGACGAGCCGGAGTGTCTTGCGGGCCCGGCCGGGAAGGTCGGTGCCGAGGGCGGCCGCCACCAGACGCACGACGGCGCGCTCGGTACCCAGCTGCGACAGGGTCCCGCCGATCGTGGCGATGCTGAAGGCGAGCGAGTACACGCCGAAGTCGTCCTTGCCGAGGACGTGGGCGATCAGCCCGCTTGCGACGGTCCCCAGGATCGTCGCGGCCGCCGTTCCCAGCAGCACCCAGCCCGATCCCTTGAGCAGGCGCTCGCGGATCATCACGGCGGGAGGCCGGCCTCCCTTGCCGCCGCGCTTGGCGGGGGCTGCCGTCGCCTCTCCGGTATCGGGCGGGGCGGCGGATTCGGCCACGGCGACCGCCGCCGCGTCCTGTTCCTGCACTTCCCGCTCGACGTCGTCGCTGGCGTCCACGTCGACGGCGCTGTGGGCTGCCGCTTCGATTCCGGACGCGGCCCGGAGCAGCGCCGTGCGGCGCATCGCCTCGGCGATCTCCGTGGCCGAGTACAGCGGCCCCAGCCGGGGGTCGCCGGTGGGGATGGAGTGCAGTCGTCCGGCCCGCTCCCAGAGCCGGATCGTGCCGGAGGTCACGCCCGCCCGCTCGGCCGCCTGCCGGCGGGTCAGGAGCTCGTCGTCCTCCGCCATCAGACGTCGTACCCGTAGGGCACGGCGTGGTCGCCGATCGTTCGGCGGAACAGCTCCTCGAGCTCGTCGTCGAAGAAGTCGCGGGACGAACCGACCTGTCCCGCCCGGAAGGTGGGGCTGTCCGACGAGAACAGACGCCCGGCCACGGCACGGACACGCTCGTCGCTCGCGTCGACGCCCAGGTGGGTGAAGACCGACCGGAGCAGGTCGCGCTGGCGGCCGGCATCGCCGCCGCCCGCGCTGCCCACCAGATCCTCGAAGCGCACCACGAGCAGGTCGCTGCGGAGCCAGCCCTCGAAGTACGAGAGGCGCTCGGCGATGGAGGGGAGGCCCGCTGCTGCGTCGCCGGTGATCGCCAGCCGCAACCGCGCCCGCGCGTCGGGAAGCGACGAGAACAGGTCGTGCAGCCGGTGGTCTGCGCGCTTGGTGACGTAGTGGATCTGTGAGACCACGAGGTCTCTTGGGTTGCGGACCATGAAGAGGCCGCGCACGCCCGCCTCTTCCAGGGTGCGCTCGTCCTGGTCGCTGTGCCGGAGGTGCGACACGACCACCTGGCCGGGACGGATCCGCCCGACGAGGCCGGCGAGCCCGTTCCACTTCCCGATGTTCTCGCCCGAGACGGTGGGCACGATCTTCCGGTAGAGCGCCGGATGCAGGCAGAGGGCGCGCTCCAGTAGGTGCGTCCCCGACTTCGGAATGCTCACGCAGAAGACACGCGGCGCGCCCTGATCCGAGATGCGCCGCGGCAGCTTGCCCGGCGACAGCCCGAAGCGCTCGAGGGTCCAGCGCTGGCGCGACACCCAGGCGGCCGGCGCCCGCTGGGTGCTACCAGTCGCCATCGGAGTAGAACTCCTTCCAGAGCGGCTCGGTCTCGGCGCGCACGCGCTCGATCTCCTCGGCCGTCAGGCGGCTCTTCCAGGTCCAGATGCTCGCCCGGCTGTCGCGCCGGAGCGTCCGGTCGCTGCTCGCCTCCGCTGGATTGGAAGTGTTCGTCGCGAGGGCAACGGCCGCCTGGGCCTCCGCGCCGTACGTGAGTCCGAGCTGGTCGTACAGGTCGCGGAAGCCGCCGACCGGGTCGCCGGCGAGGTCCTCGTGACGGCGGAACACCCAACCGGAATGCCGGTCGCGGAAGCCGACGACGGCGTGGTGGATCAGGCGCCAGAGCAGGATCGCCTGATCGAACGGGGGCCGTTCGGTCGCGGCGAACTCGCGGATCTCGTCCTCGTAGGGTCCGAGGAGGTCGCGGATCAGCAGCGGCTGGGCCAGGAAGTCGCCGAACGGATGCGTCCACTGGTAGCGCTTCAGGCTGCTCACGAACGCGGCGGGGTGGCGCACCTGGACGACGACCTCCATGCCGAACGCTTCCGCCAGCCACTCCGCGGAGAAGACGGCGATCGGGTCCTTCAGCAGGGGCCGCAGGCCGGCGCGGCGGTACCGCGCGAAGGTCCTGACGTCGTTGGCCATCTTCGCGGCGTCCGTGGGGGTTCGCAGCGCACGGAGGGCCGCTCCCGCCCGGAACCGGTAGGCGAGCATGTCGCGGACCGGCTGCACGTACGGCTGCTCGTTCTCGCGACAGACGTAGGGAAACCAGTAGGGGAAGCGCACGTCGAGGACGCCGGGCCGGTGCAGGACGCTGAACGGTTCCCGGATGTAGCCGACCTCGGACCCCGCGGCGAGCATCTGACCGACCCAGGTCGAGCCCGATCTGTGCGAGCCCGTGACCAGGATCGGGGTGTCTCTGGGCATCAGAGAAAGAGGCTACACGACGGTCGGCGGGGTCCGAGATGGACCTTCGTCCAATCCCGCCAATGGGATTTTCAGTCGAACGGCCGATGCCCGGGACGCCCCGGACAAGGGATAACGTATCGAGATCCACAAGGCGGGCCGCAGCCGTGGCGGGCCCGGGGGGAACGTCGGAGAGGGGCACCTTCTGTGAAATCGATGCGTCCCGGCGACGGGACGGCAGACCGTTCCGTGTGCCGAATCCACCTGGTTCGTCACGGCACGACCCGCATGAACCTGGAGAACCGATATCGCGGCCGCCGCGAGGTGCCGCTCGACAACCAGGGCTGGGCGGACGCCCGTTCGGCCGCTGAGCGGCTGGCCGGCGCCGAGCTGGCCGCCGTGTACTCGGGTCCCCTCCGCCGGACACTCGACACCGGCTACGTCATCGCGAAGCGGGCCGGGGCCGTTCCCGTCTATCCCCTGCCGGGCCTCGTGAACCTCGACTACGGGGCGTGGGAGGGCCTGACGTCCCAGGAGGCGATGGAGCGCGACCCGCGAGCCTTCCGCCTGTACTGCGAAGCCCCCGAGATGGCCGTCTGTCCCGGCGGCGAGGGACTGATCGACGCCGCGGACCGCATCATGATCGCCATCGAGGCCATCGCCCGGCAGCACCCCGGACAGTCGGTTGCCGCGGTGACGCACGCGGCGATGGTGCGGCTGGCGGTGGCGACGATCACCGGCCGGCTCGGCCCCGGCTGGCGGATCCCGCTGCCGACCGGTGGCATCACCGTCGTCGAGTCGTCGGACGGGGCCCTGTCGGTTCCCCTGCGCGACAACGCGACCAACTGGCTCCTCGACCTTCGCACGCTCGAGCCCAGGCCCGCCGCGAGCACACGCTCCGGCTAGGCCGGGCCCGAGCCGGAGCGCGCACGTCCCGGTCTAGCTGAAGCCCCTGCCGGCCTTGGTGAAGGCATCCAGCGAGTGGCTCGAGCTGTCGATCCAGTACTCGCCGCCGTTGTCGGTGTTGGTCCACAGGACGGCAACCAGGTTGTCCCAGCCGAGGAACATCGAGGACACGTCCGTGTACCAGGCCGCCTTCGCGGTGGGGTCGCCGCTCTTCTCGTCGCAGCCGATCTCGCCGACGAGGAAGCCCTTTCCGTGGGCCCTCGCGTAGGACTCCGCCCGGCCGAAGACCCACGTGGGTGTCTTCCACTTGTAGTCGTGGTTGTAGCCGTCGACGCCGACCACGTCGTAGTGCGCCGGCGCCCAGGTGTCCGGCCCGCCCTGCTGGCCGTTGAACACGGCCGCCACGCTCGTCCACACCCACTTGACGTTGGTGACGCCCTGATGCTGGAAGAGCGTCCAGATGTGATCGTAGGCGGCGCGGTACTCCGGGGCCGTCCCGCAGCGCGGATGGTTGGGAACGTCCGCCGTGGGCTCATGGGTGAAGCTGAGGTAGACGGGGTAGCCGAAGTCCCGGATCTGTCCCGCCATCTTGATCAGCAGGTCGTCGTACGTCCCGGCCGCGATGCCGCTCCAGCTGTAGCAGACCTTGGTGCCGGCGCCGTTGACGTACCACGAGTTGAAGTTGTGATAGAGAAGGGCGCCCTGGGCCTTCACCACCATGTCGTCCTTGTCGGGGAAGTCGGCGTTCATGTTGACGTACACCCGCTGCCCCGTGAAGGTGCGGCCGATCTTCGACTCGAGCTCGTCGATCACCTGCTGGCCGTCCTGGCCGCCCCGCGGCTCGGAGAAGATGCCCCAGGCGGCGTCGCTCGAGCCCGGCGGGTCGGTCGGGGTCGGCGTCGGCGTCGGGGTCGGCGTCTCCGTCGGAGTGGGTGTGGGGGTGGGCGTCGTCGTCGGCGACTCCGAAGGTGTGGGCGTCGGTGTCGGCGTGCTCACTGTGATATCGCTCGAGAAGACCACCGCGGTGCCGTCGGGGGACCAGGACGGGCCGCGGTCGATCGCCTTGTCGAACGTGACCTGCGTGACGGCGCCGCCGTGCGCGGGCATCGTGAAGATGTTCCAGTTCCCGGCCCGGTTGCTCACGAAGGCCAGCCGGGATCCGTCGGGCGACCACGCGGGCTGCACGTCCGTCGAGGTGCCGGACGTGAGCTGCTCGACGTGGCCCGACGACACGTCAAGGGAGAAGAGATCGGCGTTGCCCGAGCGGCCGCTCACGAAGACCATGTGGGCGCCGTCGGGGGACCAGACCGGCGCGCGGTCGCGCGCCGCGTCGGACGTGAGTTGCCGCTGGTGCGATCCGTCCACGTCGACGGCGAAGATCTCCATGTTGCCGTCGCGCTCGCCGGCGAAAGCGATCTGGGAGCCGTCGGGGGACCAGGACGGCATGCGGTCCAGTCCCGGATCGTCGGTGACGCGGCGGAGGCCGCTCCCGTCGGCGCGCATGACGTACACGTCGTAGTTGCCGGACCGGTTGCTGGCGAAGGCGATCTGGGATCCGTCGGGAGACCAGACCGGGTCGATGCTCAGGCCGTGGTCGGCCGGTGCCAGCGCGTGTGGGTGCGATCCATCCGCGTTCGCCACGTGGATCTCGGTAGCCGTCTCCGTCGTCGGACGCGAAGACCAGCTTCCCTCCGTCCGGCGACCACCGGGGCTGCGCGTCGTTGCCGACCGCCACGACGGGATGGAAGTGCTTCGACCCGAGCGTCACCTGGAAGATGTGGAAGGGCTTGTCGCTTCCGCGCATCGGCAGGATGTGATCGTGCCCGCCGGCCACGGCCCACGGAAGGATCACGAAGACCACGAGCAGGACCGCCAGGGATCCCGCGGAGAGGCCCACCCACCTCGCGACCTCGTCGCGACGGCCTGCGGAACCGGTGAATCGAGGTGTCTGGTGTTCTCTCATGTCAGCTGTCCTGTGGTGTGGCCGGTGCGCGTTGCGCGCGACTCGGGTCTGGACGGACGACGCGGGCTCTGGGCCGTTCGGGGGACGCCGGGCGCGTTCGCGGGGGACTTCGAACGGTCCACGTCCTGTCCTCATGGCTTCGTTCTCGTGAGTTCCTCCCTGGTTCCATGGCCCGGCGAGAATGCGTACGGACGGGCTCTCGACCGACGCGGGGGATGGCTGAAGCGCATCCGCCGAAATGCAGACCAACGCCTTCGAGAAAGGCCGCGGTCGTTTTTCCGGCGCTACGCCGAAGGGCGTAGGAGGGTGCCGGGCGCGGGGAGTCTGGGGAATCCCCGCAGGTCAGAGCGCCGGAAAATGGGGGACCCGCTACACTGGCCGGTCCCATGGGCGGAGCAGCGGAAACGGAGCGCGTGACCATCGGCGTGGTGACGCCGACGTTGAACGCGGAGCGCTACCTCGAGCGCACGCTGGAGTCCATCTGGGGCCAGCGGGACGATCGCATCGACGTGCGCCACGTGATCGTGGACGGTCACTCGACCGATCGCACCGTCGAGATCGCCGGCGCGTACGCCTCGCAGGTGGTCGTCGCGAAGGACGGGGGGATGTACGAGGCGGTGAACCGCGGCATGTCGATGGTCGAGGGCGAGATCATCGGCTACATCAACGCCGACGACGAGATCGGCCCGGGCGCGCTCCGGATCGTCGCCGACGCCCTCGCCGCGCGCCCGGAAGCCCAGTGGGTGTGCGGGCGCCTCGAGTACATCGACGGCGACGACCGCGTGCTCGGCGCGTGGACGCCGGTGCCGATGTCGCTGCGCGCCTACGCGGGGATCGGCTGGTCCTGCGTTCCGCAGCAGACGGTCTGGGCGCGCCGTTCCTTCTATGAGCGGGTCGGCCCGTACGACACGGGCTTCAAGAACTGCGCGGACTACGACTGGTACGCGCGGGCGATGCGCCTGTCGCCGCCCCTGATCCTCCCGCAGGTGATCGGCCGCTTTCGCCTGCACGAGTCGAACCTCTCCTACGACGCCGGCAAGATGGAGAGCGAGAGCCGCGCGATCCAGGAGCGCTACGGGGGGACCGGGACCGGGTCGTTCGTCCGCGGCAAGCTGCTGAGCCTCCGGCTCAACGCGCGCAACCCATCCTGGCTGGTGGCGAAGAAGACCGGCAAGATCACGTTCACGCCGAGCCGCGACTGAGCTCGCCGTACAGCGCCTCGGCGCGGGCCACGTAGGCGGTCTGGCTGTAGCGCTCCTCGAACACCGCACGACACCGGGAACGGCGTGCGGGAAACGCCGTGGCGGCCACGGCCAGGGTCTCGCCGAGGTCCTCGTCCCACGACGTGGCGAGTCCCGTGCCGTCGTCGGCGACCCACCTGGCCACGACGTTCGGCGACCAGGCCAGGACGGGGAGCCCGGCGGCCATCGCCTCGGCGTACACCAGGGGGAACCCCTCGTACCAGGCGCTGGGAAACACCATGCCGACGGACGAGCGCATCAGCTCCACGACCCGCTCGCGCGAGACGCGGCCCAGGATCTCGATGGGCTTCCCGGCGGCCGCGGCACGGATCCTCGCCTCCTCCGGTCCCTCGCCGACGACGCGCAGGAGCGGGCCGTCGGCCGGCCACGCGGCGGCCAGCCGGTCCACGGCCTTCTCGGGGAAGAAGCGGCCGACGGACAGGAAGCCGGCCGGCTCGGGCGCGTCGCGCCCCGCGCCGGGATCGAGGTCGGCGCGCAGGAAGTTCGGCCAGACGGTCATGCGGTGCGACGCCAGGCCGGCCCGCGCGTACACCTCCGCGGCCAGGTCCGAGAGCACGATCAGCCGGTCCGCCGCGGCGAGCACCGGGTCGTGCGCAGGTCCGGGCAGGTTGGCCACCGTGAGAGGCAGGCTGGCCAGGCGCGAGTCCCGGTAGCACGCGTAGCGCAGCCCGGACCACCGGCGCCCGTCCGGGCACAGGGTGCATACGGCTCCGTCTCGGTACAGCAGTCCGTTGACGCACAGCGGGCGGAAGTTGTGCAGGGTCGCCACCAGAGGCCGTGCCAGGTCGCGAACCCATCGACGGCCGAAGTTGGGGAACAGGTTGTGCACGTGTACGACGTCCGGGCCGAAGCGGTCGATCGCGGCGAGCGGTGACGCCCCGCGCCCCGTGGCCACCCGCGCCGCCGCCTTGACGGTGTAGAGGCGGTCGCGTTCCAGATCGTCGGTCCGGGCGGCGAACAGCCGGACGTCGTGTCCCGCGGACGTGAGCGCGGCGACCTCGGACTCGACGACGCCGTTCTCGCCGCTCGGCTGGCGCGAGCTGTAGAAGCTGTGGACGATCGCGATGCGAATGGCGCGCTCCCTGGCCGGCTCGGATTGATCCGCCGCCCGAGCCTATCGTCCCGGGGTTCCGGCCTCGGCTCCGGCCCGGCGCGTCCGGGCGCGCTCCCCGTGGAGCAGGTCCGCCGCGAGGCCGGCGACGAACTTCGGGTTGCCGACGAGGTACCGGCGCCACAGACGGCGCGGCTCGCTCACCAGACGGTGGGCCCATTCGAATCCGGACCGGCGGATCCACTCCGGGGTCGCCGCCCGCGCCCCTCCCACGACCTCGAAGGCGCCGCCCACGCAGAACACGAGCGGCGCCGCGTCCAGGCTCGCCAGCCGGTCGCCCACGACGTCCTGCTTGGGCGCCCCCAGTCCGACCCACAGCGCCTGCGCCCCGGTGCTTCGGACGCGGGTCGCCACGTCGCTCAGGTCGTTCTCGCGCCACTCCCGCAACGAGAGGAAGGGCGGCGACTCGGCGCCGGCGAGGCGCAGGCCGGGAGCGCGCCGCGCGAGCGCCGCCGGCACCGCGGCGGCCACCTGGTCGGTCCCTCCATAGAAGAAGTGCGACAGGTCCCGCGACCCGCCCCACTCGGCGACCCGGCCCATGCTGTCGATGCCCGAGATGCGCTCGGTAGGGGCGCCGAGGATCCGCGTCGCCCACGCCACGGGCATGCCGTCGGCCAGGTTGAGGTGGCCCCCGTTCAGGAGGTCACGGTAGGCGGGCTCGCCGCGCGCCACGACCGTCGGGTCGGCGGCGAGGTAGTGCAGCACGTGTCCTCGTCCGCACGCCAGGAAGGCGTCGAGCCGTTCGAAGAAGGCCGGCCACGTCAGGACGTCGATGCGCACGCCGTTCACCCGCGGGCCCTGTCCGGGCGCCCCGCACGTGTGGCCGTCGCTGCTCGCGTCTCTCGTCATGGAAGAAGAAGGGGCCGGGCGGCTGTGCTCGCCCGGCCCCTCCACCATGATCGCAGCCTAGGCGGGAGCCCCGGCCCTCGCGGGCGCGGCCTTCCCCCTGCCGGTCAGCATGAAGTCGAAGATCTCGCGGACCTGCTCGGGGTCCTTGTTGGCCACGTACCAGTCCCAGGTGCGGCGCAGGCCGTCGGCGAACAGGACCTCGGGCTCCCAGTCGAGCAGCTGCCTGGCAAGGCTGTTGTCGGCCACGCGGTTGTAGGGGCCGGTCGGCTTGTCGGGCTGGGTGACGACCTCGGGGGCGTAGCCCGCCATCTCGATCACCATCCGGACGGCGTCCAGGACCCGGACCCGCTCCATCGTGCCGAGGTTGATGGCCGTGCCGTCCTCGATCCGCTCGGCGGCCCGGATCGTGCCCTCGGCGATGTCGGTGACGTAGGTCCAGTTGCGGATCTGCTCGCCGGTGCCCCACACCTCGAAGGGGTCCTGCCGCAGGAACGCCCGGGCGATCATCGCGATGACCGCGTGGTTCTCGACCCCACGGGGACCGTAGACGGTGAAGTAGCGGCACGAGGCCGTCTTCAGCCCCTGCTCGGTGTGCAGCGCTTTGAGCGTCAGCTCACCAGCCAGCTTGGCCAGCCCGTACATGCCGTCCGGGTCGTACGGCGGGCCGGCCTTGTCCTCGGTCAGGTAGAAGGTCTCGTTGGGGTCGGTCTGGATGTACAGCGGGTAGATGCAGCCCGACGACGCGTACACGACCTGTCCCACCTCGTTGTCGAGGATCGAGCGTATCAGCAGCGCGTCCAGCCCGAGGTTGGTCGAGCAGTCGTACTGGTGCAGGTCGACGTAGCCGCGCCCGCCGTGGTCGGCGGCGAGGTGGAAGACAACGTCGACGCCACGGGTGGCGCGGTCGGCCGTCCCGGGGTCGCGCAGGTCGCCCTCCATGAACTCGACACCGTCCGTGTCGACGTGGTGCTGGATGTTCGACCGGAGTCCACTGGAGAGGTCGTCGACCACCCGCACCGATGCGCCACGCGCGAGCAGCTTGTCCACGATGTGCGAGCCGATGAACGACGCGCCACCCGTGACCAGAGCCTTCTTGTTCGACCACTGATACGACACCGATCTCCTCCTCCTGCAACGGGTTCCGGACGACCGCCGGGCCTCGGGGCCCGGGGGAAAGCGAATGGTAGCGGCGGCGGATGTGGGGTGTCTACGGAGCCGACCCAAAACGGTACGAACGACCTAGGTCGGCTGCGAACCGGCCTTCACGCCCGTCTTGAGCGTCGCGAGGAGATCGGGCTTCGGGTCGTCCGTTCCCTCCTGGAGCATCCACCGGTCCGCGTACGTGAACTCGGTCCAGCTGACGTCGTTCTGCTTCGTGACGTTCATCATCCGGGACAGATCCGAGCGCCAGGTCGCGTCGGACGGGCGCGGGCTCGCGTACGTGAACGCGTCGAACTCGCCGACCCACAGAGGGACGTTCCACGCCTTCGCCCGGTCCATGTACGTCTGGAGCTGCGGTCCGCCGTCGGTCCACCCGCGGTCGGGGTAGTAGTGAAAGGTGTAGACGACGCCGGGGAACGATGGCGGCGCGGTGAGCGCGTACGCGCCGTCCTGTCCCGAGTACTGGCTGTCCTGGAACGCCAGCAGGATCCTGGGGTTGGCCGAGCGGATGGCCGTCCCCAGTGTCTGGTACAGCCCGGCGAGGTTGAGCTCGTCGAGCGTCAGCTGGTTCTTGGTGTAGGGCTCGTTCATCAGGTCGGCCCCGACGACGAGGTCGTTGGAGGCGTACCGCGCCGCCACGAACTTCCACGCGTCCGCGTACAGCTCCTGTTGGTTCCCCTCGTTGGCGAAGAAGGACCGGCGGGCGACCGTCTCGTCGGTCACACCTTCGTACAGCCAGTCCGGCATGCCCACGCCGGCGCACTTGAGACTCCCCTTCCTCGTCTCGAGGTTGCCGAAGGCGGGGGACCAGTGGCTCTGCGACATGTGCAGGATCACCGCGATGCCGCGGTCCGTGAACCCCTTCACGACGGTGTCCAGGGCGTCGAGGTAGGCGGTGTTCCACCGGGGGTCGGTGACCGTGTCGCCGGACATCACGGGCTGGTCGGGCTGGATGTTGGCCCAGGAGAGCGAGATGCGGACCGTGTTGAAGCCCCAGTCGTCGATGTTGCGGTAGGCGCTCGCGGGCGGCGCCTGCCAGCCCGGGCATCCCGTCTGGGCCTTGGCCTCGGCGCCGGTCAGGCCGTCGCCCTTGCCCATGCCCCCCAGGTCCACCCCGATGAACCGGACGGTGTCGCCCGTCGCGTCCACGATGCGCGTCCCGTCCGTCGTGAGCGGACCGTGGATGCGCGGCGCGCCCAGCCGCACCACGGGGTTCGGCGGCGGCGCGGACGTGCATGCGGGCAGGAGCCCGGCGAGGAGGGCGACGGCGAGCGCGGCGCGGCGGCGGCCCCGGCGGGCGGCGGGTGTCACGACGCAAACGCTAACCGACGGGCCTGCGCTTGGCGCCCTGCAAAGGGCGGGCTTCCATGGCCTTTCTGTTGGCCCTAGAGCGAAAGAATGAAAATGTGCGCTGTCTTGGTGTCCCCCAATGACTTGCCTGGTCACGGGGCGTACAATCCGGTCTCGATCCCATGAGCACCCAGTCCATGCCCGTCGGCGGCACCATCGACTTCCGGGAGTACCTGGCGACCCTTCGCCTCCGGAAGTGGTCCATCCTGGTCATCGCCGCCCTCTGCTTCGGCGCCGCGCTCGCGTACACCGCGCAGCAGACACCGATGTACACGTCGACGGCCAAGGTCCAGGTGACCAACCCGGTCGCGGCCTTCTCGTCGAGCAACGCGCTGGCCAACCCGAACATGCAGACCGAGCAGGCCCTGACGACGTCGACGCTCGTCAGCAAGTGCGCGGTGCTGCTGCTGAGCAACCCCACCGTGTCGGACGGCGCCGCATCCACGGGCACCCCGGGGCACGACGACTACAAGGCCCCGCTGTGCGACCTGAGCGCCCTGGACGCCGTCCCCGTGCCGGCCGGGCTCGTGAAGTCCGTCAAGGTCGAGGTCGGCGACACCAGCACGATCATGCAGGTCTCCGCCACCGACAAGAAGCCGATCGTGGCGCAGCAGGTGGCGCAGGCGTTCGCCGACGGGTACGTCGCCGTCCGCACGCTCGAGGCCCAGAAGTTCATCGACGACCGCCGGGCGCCGATCCTCTCGCTCAAGGCGCAGCTGGCGCCGCAGCTCCAGGGCCTCTACGCGAAGATCTCGAGCGCCATCTTCCACGGCCTCCCCGCCACCCAGCTCAGCGCGCTCGCCAACAAGCTCAGCGATCAGATCAACGAGATCAACACCGAGCTGATCGACCTCAGCCCCGCGAAGATCACGCCGCCGTACGTGGCTGGGGACGCGGCGCTTCCGTCGTCGCCGTCCAGCCCGCACAAGACGCTGAACGCGGCGCTCGGCCTCGCGCTCGGCCTGATCCTCGGCGTGGGCATCGCGTTCCTGCGCGAGATGCTGTCGGACGAGCTGCGCGGTCGCGCCGACTTCGAGGAGCACGCGGGCGTCCCGGTCCTGGCGGTCATCCCGAAGGTCGCCAGCTGGCGCCGCAAGAGCGACGCCAAGCTCATCACGCTCGACCAGCCGAAGAGCGTTGTCTCCGAGGCATATCGAACGCTCCGCACCAGCATCCTCTTCTCGGCGATGCAGCGCGGACTGCACACGATCATGGTGGCGAGCGCCAACGCCGGCGAGGGCAAGTCCACCACGGCGGCGAACCTGGCCGTCGTGCTGGCCGACTCGGGCAAGCGCGTGGTCCTCATCTCCGCCGACCTCCGCAAGCCGCGCCTGCACCGCTTCTTCGGACTGGAGACCGAACCCGGCCTGTCGAACGCGCTCGCGGGCGAGTCCACCGTCTGGGACACGCTCCAGGCGCCGCAGGTCGAGAACCTCCGCGTCATGGTGAGCGGCCCGGTCCCGGCGCGCCCGACCGAGCTGCTGCAGTCCGAGGCGATGGGCGAGCTGGTGGCGGACCTCCGTGACGTCTCCGACTTCGTCATCATCGACACGTCTCCGATCCTGCCGGTCGCCGACGCGCTGGTGCTGGCGCCGCTGGTCGACGGCATCCTGCTGGTGGCCGACGCGTCGATCACGACGCGCAGCGCCGTGACGCACACGCGCGAGCTGCTCGACCAGGTGGACGCGCGGCTGGTCGGCGCGGTGTTCAACGACTACGACCCGTCGCGCGACCGCGGCGGCGCCGGCTACTACGGCTACGGCTACCGCCGGTACGGCTACTACAGCGACGCCGAGGCCCCGCAGCTCCGCGAGTCGCGCCGGCCCGGCTTCCCCGCACCGGAGAACGGGCAGTCGCTGCGCGTGGCCCCCGAGCCCCGCCCGCTGGAGCGCCCCGCCGAGCCGGGGTCGTGAAGGCCCCCGACCTCGTCGAACAACCGATCGCCGGCGTCTTCGTCGTTCCGCTTCCCACGTTCCCGGATTCGCGCGGCTGGTTCAGCGAGGTCTACCGGCAGGAGTGGTTGCCCGGCGGGCGGCCGATGGTCCAGAGCAATCTGTCGTCGTCCCGGGCGGGCGTGCTGCGCGGGCTGCACTTCCACCGCCGGCAGGCCGACTACTGGTGGGTCCCGAGCGGCGCGATCCTCGTCGGCCTGTACGACCTGCGGTCGGGCTCTCCCACGGCCGGCGTCGGCACCGAGGTCCGTCTGGCCTCCGACGATCCCGAGCCGAAGGGCCTCTACATCCCCAAGGGCGTGGCCCATGGGTTCTTCGCCCAGACCGACGTCCTGATGCACTACCTGGTCGACGAGTACCACACGGGTGAGGACGAGTTCGGGGTTGCCTGGGACGATCCCGAGGCGGGCGTCCGCTGGGGGACCACCGACCCGATCCTGTCCGAACGGGACCAGTCGAACCCGAAGCTGGCCGAGGTGCTGCGGAGCGCGCCGGTCTTCGGGGAGTAGGCTTCCCGGTATGCCAAGCGGCGGGAAGGTGCTGGTCGTCGGCGGTGCCGGCTACGTCGGGTGCGTCCTGGTGGAGGTCCTGCTCGAGAAGGGCTACTCGGTGCGCGTGCTCGACCGGATGTTCTTCGGCCACGCGCCGTTCCGGGGCTACCGGGACCGCGTCGAGCTGATCGAAGAGGACATGCGGGAGGTGTCCGCGGCCCACGTCGAGGACTGCGGCGCGGTCATCAACGTGGGCGGGCTGTCGAACGATCCGACCGCCGAGTTCGACCCCCAGGCCAACGAGGAGCTCAACCACGTGGCGGCCGTCCACCTGGCCGAGGTGGCCAAGCGGGCCGGGGTCTCCCGGTTGATCTTCGCCTCGACGGCGTCGATCTACGACCGCGGCGTGGGCGAGGACGCCCGCGACGTCCTCCAGGACGAGGAGTCGGCCGTGGAGCCGCGCGCGGCGTACGCGACCTCGAAGCTCGCCGCCGAGCGCGAGATCCTCGCGATGGCCGACGGCGGGTTCGCCCCCATGGCCTTCCGGAAGGGCACGATCTTCGGGTTCTCGCCGCGCATGCGCTACGACCTGGTGGTGAACGCCTTCGTCAAGGACGCCCTGGCGACGGGGAAGCTGAACGTGTTCATGGGCGGCGAGATGTGGCGGCCCCTCATCGACATCGAGGACGTCGCCCGCGCCTACGTGATCGCGTTGGACGCCGACGCCGCGCAGGTGGGCGGCGAGGTGTTCAACCTCACCGCCGGCAACTTCCGCATCGCCGAGCTGGCGCTGCGCACGGAGCGCGCGCTGCGCGGCGCCGGGGTCGAGGCCAGGGTCCACGTGGACTACGAGAACCGCCTGGTGCGCAGCTACCGGATCAGCGGCCTGAAGGCCGAGCGCGTCCTGGGGTTCTCGCCGCGGGTGTCGGTCGAGGAGTCGGTGGCCCGCATGGTCCGCGAGGTCCGGGCCGCTGGCCTGGTGGACTTCTCCCATCCCCGCTACTACAACATCGAGTGGATGAAGGCTCTCGAGGAGGCCGCCGGGATCGTTCGGCGGCACGGGTACGTGCTCTCGCGTCCCGCCGGCGACGGCGAGGGCGTCGCCCGGATCGCGGACCGGACCCGCCGCTCGGGCTGATGGTGCCGTGCGCCTCCTGGTCTTCGGCGGGTGGGGGCAGCTCGGGACCGAGCTCGCCCGGAGCGCCGAAGGCCGCCACGAGCTGATCCGTCCGGCACGCGCCGAGGCCGACGTCACCGATGCCGCCGCCGTCGACGCAGCCGTCCTGCGCGCTGCCCCGGACGTCGTGGTCAACGCCGCGGCCTTCCACAAGGTGGAACGGTGCCAGGACGACCCAGCCACCGCCGTCACGGTGAACGCGGTCGGAGCGGTGAACGTTGCCCGCGCCGCTGCCGGCGCCGGCGCCCGCGCCGTGTTCGTGAGCACCGACTATGTCTTCGACGGCGAGAAGGGCATCGGATACACGGAGGACGACCCCACTTCGCCCGTCAACCTGTACGGGGTGTCCAAGGCGGCCGGGGAGCGGGGCGTCTCCCTCGTGTGCCCGGACGCGCTCGTGATCAGGCTCTCCGGGCTGTTCGGGCACGCCGGTTCCTCCGGCAAAGGGGGTAATTTTGTCGAAACGGTCCTCTCCAAGGCGGAGGCGGGGGAACCGCTCTCGGTCGTCGACGATCAGCGGATCGCGCCGACCGCCGCCGCGGACGCGGCCGATCGCCTGCTGGAGCTGGTGGTCCATGGGGCCCCCGGCGGCGTGTATCACCTGGCCAACCGGGGATCCTGCTCGTGGTTCGAGTTCGCGGGGGCCGTCCTCGAACTGTCCGGGCTGGCCGGCGACCTGACCCCCCGCCGGACCGGCAGAGACGAGGTCCGGCGGCCGCGGTCATCGATCCTCGCGGACACGCGAACCGGACGTCTCGGACTCGGCCCGGCGCGGCCCTGGAGACAGGCCCTCGCCTGGTATCTGAAGGCCCGCGCCGGGTAGCGTTTCCGCAGGTCGCCTCTTTGACACCCCACTAGCGACTCTGTAGCATTCTTTCTCGCGGTCCGGGCGGTGCGGGCCGCCTCCGAAGCCCTTGCACGAGGACCCGGAAGCTCGTTTCAGGGCGCCCATGGGCCTCAGAGCCTGGACCTATCCGTGCGAGATTTGACGGCGAGAGAACAACGAGCGTGCAGACGGAAAAACGATGCCGACCGTACAACAGCTGGTCAGGAACGGGCGCGAGCGCCCGCGGAAGAAGACGAAGAGCCCCGCTCTTCGTGGGTCTCCGCAGCGCCGCGGTGTCTGCACGCGCGTCTACACGATCACTCCCCGTAAGCCGAACTCCGCGCTTCGCAAGGTAGCCCGCGTCCGGCTCACGTCCGGCGTCGAGGTCACCGCGTACATCCCAGGCATCGGGCACAACCTGCAGGAGCACTCGATCGTGCTCGTGCGGGGCGGCACCACGAAGGACCTCCCGGGCGTCCGCTACAAGGTCGTTCGCGGAGTGCTCGACACCGCCGGCGTCCGCGATCGCAAGAAGGCCAGGTCCCGGTACGGGGCCAAGGCCAACCAGTCGTAGGGAGCGATTGAGATGCCTCGAAAGGGAGCCGCGGACAAGCGCACGATCGATCCGGACCCGATCTATCAGAACCAGCTGGTCACCCAGCTGATCAACAAGATCCTGCTGTCGGGCAAGAAGAGCGTGGCCGAGCGGACGGTCTACCGTGCGCTCGAGCTGATCAGCGAGCGCACCGCCAATGATCCGGTGATCACGCTGAAGCGGGCGGTCGAGAACGCGCGTCCGCTGCTCGAGGTGCGATCCCGGCGCGTCGGCGGCGCCACGTACCAGGTTCCGGTCGAGGTGAAGCCGCACCGGGGAACGACGCTGGCACTCCGGTGGTTGGTGAACTACTCGAGGCAGCGGCGGGAGCACTCGATGGCCGAGCGCCTCGTCGGCGAGTTGATGGACGCGTCGAACGGGCAGGGCTCGGCGGTCAAGCGCCGAGAGGACCAGCACAAGATGGCCGAGGCCAACAAGGCCTTCGCCCACTATCGATGGTGAGCATCGATGGGCACTTCTTGGCCGGGCTTTCGGGCCCGGCGATTCACGAGGGGGGTCGCTAGGTGGCGACCCCGGCGAGGAACGTAGACGACATGGCACAGGCTGCGAAGGAAACGGGACGCGCCCCCAGCGCCGCGAGCAAGGGTCTCCTGATCCGGGAGTACCCCCTCCTCCGCACGCGCAACATCGGCATCATGGCCCACATCGACGCGGGCAAGACCACCACGACCGAGCGCATCCTCTATTACACCGGCAAGTCCTACAAGGTCGGCGAGGTCCACGAGGGCACCGCCCAGATGGACTGGATGGTCCAGGAGCGGGAGCGCGGGATCACCATCACCGCGGCCGCGACCACGTGCATGTGGAAGGACCACTGGATCAACATCATCGACACGCCCGGCCACGTCGACTTCACGGTCGAGGTCGAGCGGTCGCTGCGCGTGCTGGACGGCGCCGTCGCGGTGTTCGACGCGGTGGCCGGCGTCGAGCCGCAGAGCGAGACCGTCTGGCGGCAGGCCGACCGGTACCACGTGCCCCGCATCTGCTTCGTCAACAAGATGGACCGGACTGGCGCCGACTTCGAGCGCACGGTGAGCATGATCGAGGACCGCCTGCACGCGATCCCGCTCGTGGTGCAGCTCCCGTGGGGCGTCGAGGGCGGGTTCCACGGCGTGATCGACCTCGTCGAGATGCGCGGCCACTACTGGCCGAGCGAGGGGCTGGGCGAGGAGTGGGAGGACCGGGACATCCCCGAGGAGTACCGGGCCATGGCCGAGGAGTGGCACCACAAGCTGTTCGAGCAGCTGGCCGACCACGACGAGGAGCTCATGGAGAAGTTCGTCCACGAGGAGGAGCCGACCGTGGACGAGATGCGCCGCGCGCTGCGGCGGGCCACGCTCGACACCAAGAGCGACCAGGTGCTCGCGCCGGTTCTGTGCGGCTCGGCCTTCAAGAACAAGGGCGTACAGCAACTGCTCGACGCCATCGTGCAGTACCTCCCCTCGCCGGTCGACGTGCCCGCCATCCACGGCACCGACCCGAAGACGCACGAGGAGGTCGCGCGCACCACCGGCGACGAGGAGCCGTTCGCGGCGCTGGCGTTCAAGATCATGTCCGACCCCTACGTGGGCCGGCTCACGTACGCCCGCGTGTACTCCGGCATCCTGCGCTCGGGCTCGCACATCGAGAACTCGACGCAGGACCGCAAGGAGCGGGTCGGCCGCATCCTGCAGATGCACGCCAACCACCGCGAGGACATGGACGCCGCCTTCGCCGGCGACATCGTCGCGCTGGTGGGGCTGAAGCACACCAAGACGGGCGACACGCTGTGCGACCCGGCCCACCCCGTGGTGCTCGAGTCGATGACGTTCCCCGTGCCGGTGGTGTCGGTGGCCATCGAGCCGAAGACCAAGGCCGACCAGGACAAGCTCTCCAACGCGCTGACCAAGCTTGCCGACGAGGACCCCACGTTCATCGTGAAGTTCAACGAGGAGACGGGGCAGACGCTCATCTCCGGGATGGGCGAACTGCACCTGCAGATCATCGTCGACCGGCTCAAGCGCGAGTTCAACGTCGGGGCGAACGAGGGCAAGCCGCAGGTCGCGTACCGCGAGACGATCCGCAAGGCCGTGCACGAGGTCGAGATGCGCTACGTGCGTCAGACCGGCGGCCGCGGGCAGTACGGCCACGTGGTCATCGACCTCGAGCCGATTCCGGGCGGCGGGTACGAGTTCGTGAGCAAGATCGTCGGCGGCGTCATTCCGCGGGAGTACATCCCCGCGGTGGACGACGGCATCGAGGAGGCCCTCGAGTCGGGCGTCCTGGCGGGGTACCCGATGGTGGACGTCCGGGCCACGCTGGTGGACGGCTCGTACCACGACGTGGACTCCTCCGAGATCGCGTTCAAGCTGGCCGGGCAGATGGTCCTGCGCGAAGCGGCCCGCAAGGCCGACCCGGTCCTGCTGGAGCCGATCATGTCGTTCGAGGTGCTCACGCCCGAGGAGTTCATGGGCGACGTCATGGGCGACGTCACCAGTCGTCGGGGCAAGATCGAGCACATCGAGGAGCGTGCGGGCACGCGGGCCATCCGGGTCCACGTGCCCCTGGCGGAGCTGTTCGGCTACGCCACGGACCTGCGGTCCAAGACCCAGGGACGGGCGAACCACTCGCCGATGCAGTTGGACTCGTATCAGGAAGTGCCCGCGCAGATCTCGAAGGAGATCATCGCGCGCGTTCGGGGCGAGTAGAGGAAAGAGAAGGAGCAGAGGATGGGCAAGCAGAAGTTCGAGCGGAACAAGACGCACGTCAACATCGGCACGATCGGTCACATCGACCACGGCAAGACGACGTTGACGGCCGCGATCACCAAGGTGCTGTCCGAGAAGGGCATGGCGGACTTCACGCCGTTCGACCAGATCGACAAGGCGCCGGAGGAGAAGGAGCGCGGCATCACGATCTCCATCGCGCACGTCGAGTACGAGACCGACAACCGACACTACGCGCACGTCGACTGCCCGGGGCACGCCGACTACATCAAGAACATGATCACGGGGGCCGCCCAGATGGACGGCGCCATCCTGGTCGTGTCGGCGGCGGACGGGCCGATGCCGCAGACGCGTGAGCACGTGCTGCTGGCGCGTCAGGTGAACGTGCCGTACATCGTCGTGGCGCTGAACAAGGTCGACATGGTCGACGACGAGGAGCTGCTCGACCTGGTCGAGCTGGAGGTCCGCGAGCTCCTGTCCGCGTACGAGTACCCCGGCGACGAGGTCCCGGTCATGCGGGTCTCCGCGCTGAAGGCGCTCGAGGGCGATGAGGCCTCGAAGCAGCAGATCCTCGACCTGATGAGCGCGGTCGACCAGTACATCCCCGACCCCGTTCGCGAGAAGGACAAGCCGTTCCTGATGTCGATCGAGGACATCTTCTCGATCACGGGCCGCGGCACGGTCGCCACGGGCCGCGTCGAGCGCGGGACGCTGCAGAAGATGTCCGAGGTCGAGATCGTCGGCATCCACGCCACGAAGAAGACCGTCGCGACCGACCTGGAGATGTTCCGCAAGCTGCTGGACGAGGTCGAGGCCGGCGACAACGTGGGCGTCCTGCTGCGCGGCGTCGACAAGGAGGACATCGAGCGCGGGCAGGTGCTGTCCAAGCCGGGCTCGATCACGCCGCACACCGAGTTCGACGCGCAGGTGTACGTGCTCTCCAAGGAGGAGGGCGGCCGGCACACCCCGTTCTTCAAGGGCTACCGTCCGCAGTTCTACTTCCGGACGACCGACGTCACCGGGCGCCATCGAGCTGCCCGAGGGCATGGAGATGGTGATGCCCGGCGACAACACCACGATGAAGGTCGACCTGGGTGCGCCCATCGCCATGGAGGAGGGCCTGCGGTTCGCCATCCGTGAGGGTGGCCGCACCGTGGGCGCCGGCCGCGTCGTCAAGATCATCAAGTAGGGAGTGAGCGAACCGACCGTGAGCTGGGACACCGGACACCGCACCGAGCCGACCCGAGTGGGGGGCGACGCCTGATGGCGGGCCCTCGCATTCGCATCAAGCTGCGCGCCTACGACCATCAGGTGCTCGACCTCGAGGCGAGCAAGATCGCCGACCACGTGGCGCGCACCGGCGCGCGGGTGGTCGGGCCGGTGCCGCTGCCCACCGAGCGATCGGTCTACACGGTGATCCGCGGTCCCCACAAGGACAAGGACAGCCGTGAGCACTTCCAGATGCTCACGCACAAACGACTGATCGACATCGTCGACGCCACGTCCAAGACGGTGCAGGAGCTCCAGCGCCTGAACCTCTCGGCCGGCGTCGACATCGAGATCAAGCTCTAGGAATCAGAGGGCGGAGATGGCTGAGGCCAAGGGCATCCTGGGGACGAAGCTCGGGATGACGCAGATCTTCACGGAGGACTCGCGTGCCGTGCCGGTCACGGTCATCCAGGCCGGGCCCTGCGTCGTGACCCAGGTGAAGACCCTGCAGAACGACGGCTACGAGGCCGTCCAGCTGGCGTACGCCGAGATCCCGCGGGGCAAGGCGAACAAGCCGACGGAGGGTCACTTCAAGGCGGCGGACGCCAAGCCGATGCGCCACGTCGTCGAGCTGCGGACGAACGGGGAGTCGGGCTACGAGCGCGGGCAGGAGATCAAGGCCGACGTCTTCGCGCCGGGCGACCACGCGGACGTGATCGGCGTCTCCAAGGGCCACGGCTTCGCCGGCACGATGAAGCGTCACGGATTCTCCGGGCTGAGCTCGTCGCACGGCACGGAGAAGAAGCACCGCTCGCCCGGGTCGATCGGGGCCTGCGCGACGCCGTCGCGGGTCTTCAAGGGCGTCCGGATGGCCGGGCAGATGGGCAACGACCGTGTGACGATCCTCAACCTCGAGGTGGTCGAGGCGGATCCCGAGCGCGGGCTCCTGCTGCTGCGGGGCGCGGTTCCCGGCCCCCGCGGCGGGCTGGTCATGGTTCGAAACAGCGTCAAGGCCGGCGAGACCAAGAAGAAGAAGGTGTGATGGCGAGCGTCGAGGTGCAGAGCGTGACCGGCAAGGTCCTCCGCAAGCGGGACCTTCCCGACGCGTGGTTCGGCGCGGCCGTGAACGTGCCCCTGATGCACCAGGTGGTCGCGGCGAGCGCCGCCGCGATCCGGTCGGGCACGCACGCGACGAAGACGCGTGGGGAGGTCTCGGGCGGCGGACGGAAGCCGTGGCGCCAGAAGGGCACCGGCCGCGCGCGCCAGGGCTCGATCCGCTCCCCGCAGTGGGCGGGCGGCGGCGTTGCGCACGGTCCCGTCCCGCGCGACCACTCGGTTCGCCTCAACAAGAAGATGCGTGCGGCGTCCCTGCGCTCGGCGCTCACCGACGCCGTGCAGAGCGGCAAGCTGGCCGTCGTCGAGGACCTCACGTTCGACGACCCCCAGGACCAAGGACGCCATCGCGCTGCTGTCGGCGCTCGAGCTGGACGGGAAGGTCCTGATCGTCCTGGCCGAGTCGCAGGCCGAGACCGAGCTGTCGTTCCGGAATCTGGGCAACGTCCGGATCGACTTCACGGCGAACCTGGGGACCTACGACCTGATCGCCGCCGATCGCGTCCTGTTCACGATGTCCGCGCTCGACAGACTGACGGGCGAGACGAGCGAGGCGTCGGCGCCCGCCTCTGCGTCCCGCACCCCGAAGGCCGCCGCGGTCCCCGCCGAACCGGCGACGGACGAGGACGAGCCGGACGAGGACGATGCGTCCGGCGACGCCGAACCCGGTGACGAGGAGGGCTCGGCATGAAGAGCCCGCGCGACGTCATCATCCGTCCGATCGTCTCCGAGAAGTCCTACGCGGGCCTCGAGGCCGGCGCCTACACGTTCCTGGTGGCGCGCGACGCGAACAAGACCGAGATCAAGGAAGCGGTCCAGCAGATCTGGAACGTCCGCGTGCTCTCGGTGAACACGATCAACCGCAAGGGCAAGCGCAAGCGCTCGCGACTGGGCATGACGGGGAAGCGGCCGGACCAGAAGCGCGCGGTCGTGACGCTCGCCGGCGGCGACTCGATCGAGATCTTCGAAGCGAAGGGACCGTAGCCATGGCGGTGAGGAAGTACAAGCCAACGACGCCCGGCCGCCGCGGCTCCAGCGTCTCCGACTTCAAGGAGATCACCCGCGCCAAGCCCGAGAAGTCGCTCACCCGTCCGATGCGCAAGCGCGCCGGGCGGGGCGCGTACGGCCGGATCACCGCCCGCCACCAGGGCGGCGGTCACAAGCGCGCGTACCGGGTGATCGACTTCCGGCGCAACAAGGACGGCGTTCCCGCGAAGGTCGCGCACATCGAGTACGACCCGAACCGCACCGCGCGCATCGCGCTCCTGCACTATGCGGACGGCGAGAAGCGCTACATCCTGGCGCCCAAGGGTGTCGCGGTGGGCGACCGGCTCGTGTCCGGACCCGGGGCGGACATCCGGCCGGGCAACGCCCTGCCGCTGGTGAACATCCCTGTCGGCACCGTGGTGCACGCGGTGGAGCTGAAGGTCGGCGCCGGCGCGAAGATGGCGCGCTCGGCGGGGACCGGCATCCAGCTGCTGGCGAAGGAGGCGCGGCCGACGCGACGCTCCGCATGCCGTCCGGCGAGATCCGCTTGGTCGACGCGCGCGTGCAAGGCCACCGTGGGCGAGGTCGGCAACGCCGAGCACGAGCTGATCTCGTGGGGCAAGGCCGGCCGCAACCGCTGGCGGGGCAAGCGCCCGAGCGTTCGCGGCGTCGCGATGAACCCGGTCGACCACCCGCTGGGCGGCGGCGAGGGCAAGTCGAGCGGCGGTCGCCATCCGACCAGCCCCTGGGGCAAGAAGGAAGGGCGCACGCGCCGTCCCAAGGCCTCGGACAAGCAGATCGTCCGCCGTCGTGGAAAGAGGAGGGGCTAGGCGATGCCACGATCCGTCAAGAAGGGTCCGTTCGTCGACGAGCACCTGATGGCGAAGGTGCAGGACCAGAACCGGCGCGGCGACAAGCGCGTCATCAAGACCTGGTCGCGCCGGTCCACCGTCGTGCCCGAGATGGTGGGTCACACCATCGCGGTGCACGACGGCCGCAAGCACGTCCCCGTGTTCGTGTCCGAGTCGATGGTCGGCCACAAGCTGGGCGAGTTCGCCATCACCCGGACGTTCCGCACGCACGGACACCACACCGAGCGAAGCACGGCACTGAAGTAGGAAGGCACGATGGAAGCACGCGCAACGGCAAAGTACATACGGGTCTCGCCGCGCAAGCTGCGGCGGTCGGTGGATCTCGATCCGCGGCCGCCAGGTGGACGACGCGCGGCGCGTCCTGCGGCTGTCCGCGCTCGGGCCCAACCAGTTGCTGGAGAAGCTCGTGACGTCCGCGGTGGCCAACGCCGAGCAGCGAGCGGCGATCGCGGAGAACCTGTTCGTGGCGCGGGCCTGGGTCGACGAGGGGCCGACGCTCAAGCGCTGGCGTCCCCGCGCCTACGGCCGGGCGACGCAGATCCGCAAGCGCACCTCGCACGTGACGGTCGTCGTGGAGAGCATGGAGAAGGCGGGAGAGTGAGTAGTGGGACACAAGGTTAATCCGTACGGATTCCGCCTCGGGATCATCTACCCCTGGAAGTCGAAGTGGTACGCGGGTCGCGACTTCGCGGAGGCGCTGCACCAGGACGTCCTGATCCGGAAGTACATCACGGGCCGCCTGACGCGGGCCGGCATCTCGGGCATCGACATCGAGCGCAAGGGCGACCAGGTGCAGGTGTTCATCCGGACCGCCCGCCCCGGCATCGTGATCGGGCGAAAGGGCGCGGAGGTCGACCGCATCCGCAAGGACGTCGAGAAGATCACCGGCCGGCGCGTGGACGTCAAGGTCGAGGACATGAACCAGGCCGCCAGCGAATCGCGGCCCGAGACCGACGCCGCCCTGCTGGCGCAGGGCGTCTCCGAGCAGCTCGTCGGCCGGGTCTCGTTCCGCCGCGCGATGCGCCGGGCCGTGCAGAGCGCCATGAAGGCCGGGGCGCTGGGCGTCCGCGTGCAGTGCGGTGGCCGCCTGGGCGGTGCCGAGATGTCTCGCCGCGAGTGGTACCGCGAGGGGCGCGTGCCGCTGCACACGCTGCGCGCGCGGATCGACTACGGCACGGCCGTCGCGAAGACCACGATGGGAACGATCGGCGTGAAGGTGTGGGTGTACCACGGCGACGAGCTCGGCGCGCAGGAGCAGGAGATCGAGCGGGCACGCGCACGCGCGCTGGCCGGCGTCGCTCCGCGCGGAGCCGGCGGCTCCTCGACCGGCGCCCTGATCACGGACGCGCGGGAGATCGAGGGTGGGCCGGCGGTTCCGACGCCGGCGCCCACGAACGAGCCGCCGCGCCCCGGTGGGCCGCGCCGTCCCGGGCGTCCCGGCGGTGGACGTCCCGGCCAGGCCAGGCCCCGTGGAGGTCGTTCCTGATGTTGCTGCCCAAGAAGATCAAGCACCGCAAGGTGCACCGTGGTCGCCGGCGCGGTCGCGCCAAGGGCGGCACCGAGGTGCACTTCGGTGACTACGGTCTCCTGGCGCTCGAGCCCGGCTGGATCACCAACCGCCAGATCGAGGCGGCCCGCGTGGCGATGACCCGTCACATCCGCCGCGGCGGCAAGGTCTGGATCAACATCTTCCCGGACAAGCCCATCACCAAGAAGCCGCCGGAGACCCGCATGGGCTCGGGCAAGGGCAACCCCGAGGCCTGGGTGGCCGTCGTTCGTCCCGGCCGCGTGATGTTCGAGCTTTCCGGGGTGACCGAGCCGGTCGCCCGGGAGGCCATCCGTCGCGCGGCCCACAAGCTGCCGATTCGCTCGCGCTTCATCGCGCGTACGGGGGTGGGTGAATGAAGGCGGCCGAGATCCGCGAGCTTCCCGACGACGAGCTGCTGTCCCAGCTGGAGGGGTTGAAGGAGGAACTGTTCAACCTGCGCTTCCAGGTGGCGACCGGCCAGCTGGACAACCCGATGCGCATCAAGCAGGTTCGCCACGACGCCGCGCGGATGCTGACCGTCCTTCGCGAGCGCCACCTGGAGGAGGAGCTCGAGCTCGAGGTCGCCGCCGCCGATCGGCGCTCGCTCGAGGAGCGCCGCGCGGCCATCGCCAGCGGCGAGTTGAAGGGCACGCCCCTGGCGGAGGTCGAGGTCGCCCCGGGCGAGGGCGGCGGGCTGCCGGGCGTCGAGGCGATCCATGAGCGCAGGGAAGAGGAAATCTACGAGGGCGGGGAAGAGGAGGAGACGAAGTGAGCCAGACCGAGGCCGCAGCCGAGGCGGGGCGCCGCGGGCAACGGAAGGTTCGCACCGGGGCCGTCGTTTCCGACGCCATGGACAAGACCATCGTCGTGCGCATCGCGACGCAGATCCGCCACCCCCTGTACGGGAAGATCGTGCGGCGGTCCACCAAGCTCACCGCGCACGACGAGGAGAACTCGGCGCACGTGGGTGACCTGGTGCGCATCGTCGAGACGCGGCCGCTCTCCAAGACCAAGCGCTGGCGCCTGGTCGAGGTCGTCGAGAGGGCCAAGTGATCCAGCAGGAGACGCGTTGCAAGGTCGCGGACAACACGGGGGCCCGTGAGGTCCTCTGCATCCGCGTGCTGGGCGGCTCGGGGCGTCGCTATGCCGGGATCGGCGACGTGATCGTGGCCACCGTGAAGGACGCGCTCCCCGGTGGCGGGGTCAAGAAGGGCGAGGTGGTGAAAGCGGTGGTGGTCCGCACGGCGAAGGAGCGCCGCCGCCCCGACGGCTCGTACATCAAGTTCGACGAGAACGCTGTGGTGCTGATCAACGAGCAGCGCAACCCGCGGGGCACGCGCATCTTCGGGCCGGTCGCCCGCGAGCTGCGCGAGAAGCGCTTCATGAAGATCATCTCGTTGGCGCCGGAGGTGCTGTAGCTCATGGGACGGTCGGTGGACGTGCACAAGAACGACGAGGTCCAGGTCATCGCGGGCAAGGACCGCGGCAAGCGCGGCAGAGTGGTCAACGTCCTGCCCGACCGGCGCAGGGTCATGGTCGAGGGCGTCGCGCGCGTGACGCGGCACCTTCCCGTGCGCCCGGCCCAGGGCTCGCGCGGGGGGCAGACCGGCGGCCTGACGGTCAAGGAGCAGTTCATCGACATCTCGAACGTGCAGGTGGTGTGCCCGGCCTGCGGGCGTGCCACCCGGATCGGTCATCGCATCGAGGGCACGACCAAATCGCGGGTCTGCAAGCGATGCGACACGGAGTTCTAGGGGAACGGCCATGGCGAACGAACGAGGAAACGGAGCGGCGCCTGCGCCGCGGCTGCGGGAGCGCTACCGGATGGAGCTGCTGCCCAGGCTGCAGGCCGAGCTCGGCCTGCCCGGACCCATGCGGGTGCCGCGGCTGGAGAAGATCATCGTGAACATGGGCGTCGGCGAGGCGGTCCGCGACGCGAAGATCCTGGACGCGGCCGTCGAGGACCTGACGATCATCACCGGCCAGAAGCCGGTGGTGACCAAGGCCCGGAAGTCGATCGCGGCGTTCAAGCTTCGCGAGGGCATGTCGATCGGCGCCCGGGTGACGCTCCGGGGCGCGCGGATGTGGGAGTTCCTCGACCGGCTGCTGTCCACGGCGCTGCCGAGGATCCGCGACTTTCGGGGCCTCAACGCGAACGCGTTCGACGGGCACGGCAACTACACGATCGGGGTGACCGAGCAGCTGATCTTCCCGGAGATCGACTACGACAAGGTCGCGTCGGTCCGAGGAATGGACATCACGATCGTAACCACGGCGAAGGACGACGACGAGGGGCGCGCGCTCCTGCGCGCGCTCGGATTCCCCTTCGCGGGGATGGCGGCGGTGTCCGCCACCGGCGAGTAGGGCGAAGGGGAGAGGACGAGGCGATGGCGAAGAAGGCACTGGTGAACAAGCAGCGAGGGCGCGCGAAGTTCGGCGTGCGGGCCTACACGCGATGCCAGCGGTGCGGACGGCAGCGGGCCGTGTTCCGTCGATTCATGCTGTGCCGCATTTGTTTCCGCGAGCTCTCGCATGCCGGCGAGATCCCGGGCATCACGAAGGCATCCTGGTGAAGGAGGTGGAGCGCACATGGTCATGACCGATCCCGTCGCCGACATGCTCACGCGCATTCGCAACGCGAACATGTCGTACCGCGACGACCTGGAGATGCCCGCCTCCACCATCAAGGCCCGGGTGGCGGACATCCTCACCAGCGAGGGGTACGTCGAGGGATACGACGTCCAGGGCGAGGGCATCCAGAAGGCCATCCGCGTCCGGATGAAGTACGGCCCCAATCGAGAGCGGACCATCACGGGCATCCGTCGTATCTCCAAGCCGGGCAAGCGCGTCTACGTGGGGCACGACGAGATCCCACGGGTGCTGGGCGGCCTGGGGATCGCTATCCTGTCTACCTCCCACGGCGTCCTGACCGACCGGCAGGCACGGAAGGAAGGCGTCGGCGGCGAGGTCCTCGCGTACGTCTGGTAGTCGAAAGGCACCAAGAGCCATGTCCAGAATCGGGAAGCAGCCCATCACCGTCCCCACGGGAGTGGACGTGACCATCGACGGCACCCACGTCGCGGTCAAGGGTCCCCGCGGGTCGCTCGAGCGCGACCTGCACCCCGAGATGCGGGTGCTGCTCGAGGACGGCTCGGTTCGCGTCGAACGGCCCAGCGACGAGCGGCTGCACCGCTCGCTGCACGGCCTGACCCGGACGCTGGTGGCGAACATGGTGGAGGGCGTGACGAACGGGTACGAGAAGCGGCTGGAGATCGTCGGCGTCGGCTACCGCGCCGCGCTCAAGGATTCCGACCTCGAGCTCGCGCTCGGGTTCTCCCACGCCGTGGAGGTCGCCGCCCCGCCGGGGATCGAGTTCGAGGTGCCGGCGCCCAACCGCATCGTGGTGCGCGGCATCGACAAGCAGCTCGTCGGCCAGGTGGCCGCGAACATCCGCAAGATCCGCAAGCCCGAGCCGTACAAGGGCAAGGGCGTCCGCTACGAGGGCGAGTATGTGCGGAAGAAGGCCGGCAAGGCCGCCAAGGGAGCCGCGTGATGCGGGCAGGCGCCAAGCGCGAGGGCCGCGTCCGGCGGCACCGGCGGGTCCGGAAGAAGGTCTCCGGCACGGCCGAGCGGCCGCGCCTGGCCGTCTACCGCTCGAACCGGCACATCTATGCGCAGCTGGTGGACGACTCGGCGGCCCGAACGCTGGCGTCGGCGTCCGACGCCGGGATCGCCGACGGGGACAAGAGCGCCCGGGCCAAGCGCGTGGGCCAGACGCTCGCCGAGCGCGCAAAGGCGGCCGGCGTCGACCGCGTGGTGTTCGATCGCGGCGGCCGCTTGTATCACGGCCGCGTGAAGGCCCTGGCAGACGGGGCCCGAGAGGGAGGCCTGGAGATTTGAGACGCTTCGACAACGCAGCCGAGCGCAGCCCCTACGAGGAGCGCGTGGTCTCGATCAACCGCGTGGCCAAGGTGGTCAAGGGCGGGCGCCGCTTCAGCTTCACCGCGCTGGTCGTGGTGGGGGACAAGGCCGGGCGCGTCGGGATGGGTCACGGTAAGGCGAAGGAGGTGCCGGCCGCGATCCAGAAGGGCGTCGAGGTGGCCAAGCGCAACATGATCGAGATCCCGATGATGGGCTCGACCATCCCCCACGAGGTGATGGGTGAGGAGGGGGCCGGCCGCGTGCTGCTGAAGCCCGCGGCGCCGGGCACCGGCGTGATCGCCGGCGGCCCCGTGCGTGCGGTGGTCGAGGCCGCCGGGATCAAGGACATCCTCTCCAAGTCGATGGGGTCGTCCAATCCCATCAACATCGTGCACGCCGTGATGTCCGGGCTGCAGTCGCTCCGCCGTCCGGTGGACATCGCCGCCGCGCGCGGCCGCGACGTGAACGAGATCGCGCCCCGCCCGATGCTCGAGGCGATGGCCGCGGCCGAGGCCTCCAGCGCCGCGCGCCGCGCCGAGCTCGGTCTGGAGGAGGACGGCGGTGGCGAATAGGCTCCGCATCACCCAGACGCGCAGCGTGATCGATCGCCCGTCCGATCAGAAGGCGACCGTGCGCGCGCTCGGCCTCCACCGGATCCGCGACTCGGTGGTCAAGGACGACCGCCCCGAGATCCGCGGGATGATCCAGAAGGTCTCCCACCTGGTTCGGGTGGAGGAGGTGGCCGAATGAAGCTGCATCACCTGAAGCCGGCGGAAGGCGCGAAGCGGCCTCGGCGCCGCGTCGGCCGAGGCCGGGCCGGGGGGCAGGGCAAGACCGCCGGCCGCGGCACCAAGGGCTGGGGCGCCCGCCACACCCCCAAGCTCGGCTTCGAGGGGGGCCAGATGCCCCTGGTGCGACGGGTGCCCAAGCTGAAGGGCTTCCGCAACCCGACACGCAAGGAGTTCGCCGTCGTCAACGTGGAGCGCCTGGGCGCCGCCTTCGAGGCGGGCGCCGAGGTCACTCCCGAAGTGCTGCGCGAACGTGGGCTCATCGGAGACTCGCTTCCCGTCAAGGTGCTGGGGCGGGGCGAGCTGGACCACGCGCTGACCGTCCGCACGCACGCGATCTCGGCCTCTGCCAGGGCAAAGATCGAGCAAGCGGGAGGCACCGTCCAGCTCGTCGACTCCCGGTAGACTGGTCTCCCCGCGAGAGGGGCATCGGTGCTCAGGGCTTTCGTCAACGCCTTCAAAATCCCGGATCTTCGGAAGAAGATCCTCTTCACACTGTTCATCATCGCCGTGTTCCGGTTCGGCTCGCACCTGCCTGCCCCGGACATCGACTTCAACAAGCTCGAGCAGGAGTTCGCGCAGAGCAACCAGAGCGTCCTGCAGTTCATCGACCTGTTCTCCGGCGGTGCGCTGACCAGGTTCGCCGTCTTCTCGCTGGGGATCATGCCGTACATCACCAGCTCGATCATCATGCAGCTCCTCACGGTGGTCATCCCGCGGCTCGAGCAGTGGCAGCGCCAGGGCGAGGTGGGCATCAAGAAGATCACCCAGTGGACCCGCTACATGACCGTCGTGTTGGCTCTGCTCCAGTCCACCGGCCTGGTGTTCCTGTTCAACAACCAGTTCCAGGTGGTGAAGGTGTTCGACGCGCAGCACGTCGCGGTCATCGTCCTGACGCTCACGGCCGGCACCGCGTGCATCATGTGGCTGGGTGAGCTGATCACCCAGCGCGGGATCGGCAACGGCATGTCGATCCTGATCTTCACCAGCGTCATCTCGCGGCTGCCGTCCGAGGGTCTGGCCATCCTCCACCAGGCGGGGCAGGCCCGCTTCTACTTCTTCCTGGCCCTCGGCGTGGCGATCATCTTCGCGGTGGTGTTCATGGAACAGGGGCAGCGCCGCATCCCGGTGCAGTACGCCAAGCGCATCGTCGGGCGCAAGCAGACGCAGGGGGGCTCGACCTACATTCCGCTCAAGGTCAACCAGTCGGGCGTCATCCCGATCATCTTCGCGTCGTCGGTCCTGTACTTCCCGACGCTCCTGGCCTCGGTCTACCAGGCGAACTGGTTCCAGGACTTCGTCAACAACTACATCACCAAGTCGACGAGCCCCGTCTACATGCTGATCTACGGGGCGCTGGTCGTGTTCTTCGCCTACTTCTACACCGCCATCGCGTTCGACCCGTACCGCACCGCGGACGACATCCGGAAGTACGGTGGGTTCATCCCCGGCATCCGTCCGGGGACCCCGACCGCGCAGTACTTATCGAACGTCCTCAACCGGATCACGCTGCCGGGCTCGTTGTTCCTGGCGTCGATCGCCCTGCTGCCGTCGATCTTCCTCGCGGCGTGGAATATCCAAGCGTTCCCGTTCGGGGGCACGAGCATCCTGATCACGGTCGGCGTCGCGCTGGAGACGATGAAGCAGGTCGAATCCCAGCTGCTGATGAGACACTACGAGGGGTTCCTCAGCTCGTGAGAATCGTTTTGCTGGGACCGCCCGGAGCGGGCAAGGGTACGCAGGCATACCGGCTGGCCACCCGGTATTCCATCCCCCTGATCTCCACCGGCGACATCTTCCGTCGCAACGTCGAGGAGCACTCCGAGCTGGGCGCCAAGGCAAAGAGCTTCATGGACGCCGGTGACCTGGTCCCGGACGACGTCGTGGCCGAGATGGTGCTACGCGGTCTCAACCAGACGCCCAAGGGCTTCGTCCTCGACGGGTTCCCGCGCACCATCCCGCAGGCCGAGAAGCTCGAGGCCCACACCGTCGAGAACGGGTTCCCGATCACGGCGGCGCTGTTCCTGTCCGTCAGCGACGAGCTGGCCGTCAAGCGGATCGCCGGCCGGCGCTCGTGCGCGATCTGCCAGCGCCCGTACAACATCGAGCTGTCGCCGCCGCTCGAGGAGAGCATCTGCGACCGGTGCGGCGGGCGGCTGACGCAGCGCGAGGACGACCGTGAGGAGACCGTCCGGCACCGGCTGGATGTCTACCACTCGCTCACGCAGCCGCTGCTAGCGTTCTACGAGGAGCTCGGGCTGCTCCGCGAGATCGACGCCGACCACACGCCCGACGAGGTGACCGACGCGGCCATGGAGGCGCTGTCCGGCGTCAACGAGAAGCCGGCCTGAGGCGACGGGACCGCGAGGGGACGCGATGATCGAGTACAAGTCGCCCTCCGAGATGGAGCTCATGCGCCGGGCCGGGGCGATCACCGCCCTGACCATTGAGCGGCTGCTGGACGAGGTCGCGCCCGGCATGACGACCTCCGACCTCGACCAGATCGCCGAGCGGTCGATCAGGTCCGAGGGCGCCACGCCGTCGTTCAAGGGGTACAAGGGGTTCCCCGCCTCCATCTGCACGTCGCTGAACGACGAGGTGGTCCACGGCATCCCGACCGCCCGTCGGCGCATCCGCGACGGCGACATCCTGAAGCTGGACGTGGGCGCCATCTGGCAGGGCTACCACGGCGACTCGGCCGTCAGCGTCTTCGTGGGGGCTCCGCCCTCGGACGTGGCGGAGAAGCTGGTCCGGGTCACGGACGAGGCACTCGCCGCGGGCATCTCGTGCCTGCGGCCGGGGAACCGCCTGCACGACGTGGGCCACGCCGTCCAGCAGGTGGTCGAGGGCGCCGGCTTCGCGGTGGTTCGGGAGTACGTGGGCCACGGGGTGGGTCGCGCGCTCCACGAGGATCCGCAGGTGCCCAACTACGGTGAGCCGGGCAGGGGCCCGGAGATCCGGCCGGGCCTGGTGGTGGCCATCGAGCCCATGGTGAACGTCGGGGACTGGCGCACCCGCGTGCTGGACGACGGGTGGACGGTCGTGACCGCCGACGGGACGCTCTCGGCGCATTTCGAGCACACGATCGCGGTCACCGAGGACGGCCCGGAGGTCCTGACCGCCCGCCGAGGGTCCTGACCGGCCCCGGCAGCCCCCTGGTGGACGCGTCAAGGCGCCCCCTTTATACTTTGGGGAGATTCCCGGGAATGGCCTGGGCCTTTCGTGCTGTTCGGATTGGAGCAAACACCGGAGCGTGGCAAAGAAGGACGCCATTGAGGTAGAAGGCACGGTCGTCGAACCGTTGCCGAATGCCATGTTCCGGGTGGAGTTGGACAATGGGCACAGGGTCCTGACCCACATCTCGGGCAAGATGCGGATGCACTACATCCGTATCCTCCCGGGAGACCGGGTGCTGGTGGAGCTCTCGCCCTACGATCTGACGCGGGGCCGGATCATCTACCGGTACCGATAGGCGATGAGAGGGATGAGGCGAGGATGAAGGTACGACCCTCGGTGAAGAAGATGTGCGATCGGTGCAAGCTGATCCGCCGTCACGGCGTGGTGATGGTGATCTGCTCGAACCCACGGCACAAGCAGCGACAGGGATAAAGGGGAGCGACTCATGGCACGAATCGCCGGCGTCGACCTGCCCCGCGACAAGCGCGTGGACGTGGCCCTGCTGTACATCTACGGCCTCGGCCACACACGCGCGCGCGCGACCGTCGAGGGCACCAAGCTGGACGGAGGGCGCAAGGTCCGCGACCTGACCGAGGAAGAGGTCGTCCGCATCCGCGAGTGGATCGACCAGAACTACAAGGTCGAGGGAGACCTCCGCCGCGACGTGGCCCAGGACATCAAGCGCAAGATCGAAATCGGCGCGTATCAGGGGATCCGCCACCGGCGGAGCCTCCCGGTGCGCGGTCAGCGGACCCACACGAACGCCCGGACCCGCAAGGGTCCGAAGAAGACCGTCGGCGTCCGCCGCAAGAAGGGCAAGTAGGAAAGGGAGCTCGACCGTGGCGAAGCCCAAACAGAAGAAGACGCGCCGCCGGGAGAAGAAGAACGTCGCCCACGGCCAGGCGCACATCAAGTCCACCTTCAACAACACGATCGTGACCATCACCGATCTGGAGGGGAACACCCTCTCGTGGGCGAGCGCCGGCAACGTGGGCTTCAAGGGATCCCGGAAGTCGACGCCGTTCGCCGCGCAGCTCGCGGCGGAGGCTGCGGCGCGCCGGGCGCAGGAGCACGGTCTGCTCAAGGTGGACGTGTTCGTCAAGGGACCCGGATCCGGAAGAGAGACGGCCATTCGCTCGCTCGCAGCGACGGGCCTCGAGATCCTGGGCATCCAGGACGTCACGCCGGTGCCGCACAACGGCTGCCGGCCGCGCAAGCGCCGCCGCGTCTAGTGGCGTAGGTTGGCCCGCCACCGGGTTGAGCTCCGGAGCGGGAATCGAGGGCGGGGTAGAAATGGATGATCCCCCGCCGAAGGAGGGAAGCCAGTGCTCATCGTCGCAAGACCGCAGATCGAAGAGGAGCAGATCTCACCCACGCGTTCGCGCTTCGTGGTCGAGCCGCTCGAGCCGGGGTTCGGGTACACGCTCGGGAACTCCCTGCGCCGCACACTCCTGTCGTCCATTCCCGGGGCCGCCATCTCGTCCGTGAAGATCGAGGGCGTGCTCCACGAGTTCGCGACCATTCCGAAGGTGACCGAGGACGTGACGGACGTCATCCTCAACCTGAAGCGACTGGTCATCCGCTCCGAGGTCGACGAGCCCGTGTCCGCGTACCTGCGGGCCAAGGGCCCCGCCGACGTGACCGCCGGCGACGTCCAGCCGCCCGCGGGCGTGGAGATCCTCAACCCCGACCTGCACATCGCCACGCTCGGCAAGGGCGCGAACCTCGAGCTCGAGCTCGTGGTCGAGCGCGGGGTCGGCTACGTCTCGGCCGAGCGGAACAAGAAGGCCCGCGACCCGATCGGCGTGATCCCGGTCGACTCGATCTTCTCGCCCGTGCGCCGCGTGACGTACTCGGTGGAGAACACGCGCGTCGAGCAGATGACCGACCGTGACCGCCTGATCCTGGACGTGGAGACGAACGGCGCGCTCGCGCCCAAGGAGGCCGTCGCGTCCGCCGGGCGGACGCTCGGCGCCCTGGTCGAGCTGTTCTCCGACCTCGCCGAGAGCGACCACATCGTCCCCGCCAACGCCGAGGCAGAGCCACCGTCGGGCGATCTGGCCCTCACGATCGAGGACCTGAACCTGTCGGTGCGCTCGTACAACTGCCTCAAGCGCGAGGGTGTGAACACCGTCGGCGAGCTGGTGCAGCGCAGCGAGCAGGAGCTCATGGACATCCGCAACTTCGGCCAGAAGTCCATCGACGAGGTCAAGGGCAAGCTCGACGAGCTCGGGCTGATGCTCCGGGAGGACTGACGTGCCGAAGCCACGACGCGGACCTCGACTGGGCAGCGGCCCGGCGCACGAGCGGCTGCTGCTGGGAACGCTTGCAGCCCAGCTCTTCACGCACGAGAAGGTCCGGACCACCGAAGCGAAGGCGAAGGCGCTGCGGCCGCTGGCCGAGCACCTCATCACGTTCGCCAAGCGGGGAGACGTCCACGCCCGCCGGCAGGTGCTGAAGACGGTCACGGACCGCGACGTGGTGCACAAGCTGTTCGCCGAGATCGGTCCTCGGTACGCCGAGCGCGGCGGTGGCTACACGCGCATCCTCAAGCTCGGCCAGCGCGGCGGCGACGGTGCGCCGATGGCCATCATCGAGCTGCTGCCCGAGGACGAGTAGGGAACCGACACGATGGGGCCGGGGCGCACCGCTCCGGCCTCACGCGCCGGCGACCGGGTCATTCGCCTCGACCTCGCCTACGACGGAACCGGCTTTCGCGGCTGGGCCCGCCAGCGGGGTGGGGTGCGAACGGTCGAGGGCGAGCTCACCGACGCCCTCGGGAGGCTGCTCGGCTCCGAGCCCAAGCTCTCGGTCGCGGGCCGCACCGACGCGGGCGTGCACGCCGCCGGACAGGTCGCCTCGTTCGTCGTCCCCGCGACCCCGGACGTCGACCTCGACCGCATGCAGCGATCGCTGAACGGCATGCTCGGCCCGGAGGTCGGCGTGCACCGCGTCCGCTGGGCTCCCGCGGGATTCAACGCCCGCTTCAGCGCCACCGCTCGCGAGTACCGGTACCGGATCGACACGGCCGACACCCCTGATCCCTTCACCGCCCGCTTCGTCTGGCGGCGGCCGGGCGCCCTCTCGCCGGGGCCGATGCGGCGCGCGGCGGGCGCCCTGGTCGGGGAGCGGGACTTCGCCTCGTTCTGCCGGTCCCCGAACCCGCCATCGACGACCGTCCGGAACCTGCGGCGGCTCTCGGTCTCGGTCGAGGGCTCGCGTGTGGACGTTCGGGCGGAGGCCAACGCCTTCCTGCACCAGATGGTCCGGAGCCTCGTCGGCACCCTGGTGGCCGTGGGGGAAGGCAGGATCGGGCCCGAGGAGGTGGGCCGCATCCTGGCGGCGCGCGACCGCTCGGCCGCCGGTCCCATCGCCCCCCCGGTGGGACTCACGCTCGTGCGGGTTCGGTACGGACGCTGAATCGGCCATATGCCGAGCGTCGACTTCGATCAAAGGGCCTATTGCCGCGTCACCCGAGGTACGGCATTCTTATCACCCACCCCAGGGAAAGGGGGCCCCGGATAGGGAGGTGACGGGGCTGGGGCTCGTAGGGAATCTGTCGGCTTCGCGGTAGTCTTCGACTCTCCGGCACCGTCTACGGGATGAGGCCGTCGATCGGACAACCCGCGATTTGGTGATGAGGAGTGCGTGTGCTGGCGAGTGAACGAGACGTCCGGGTCGATGTCGCCGAACGCCCGGTCATCGTTCCCGGCGGAGCCGTCAGGCTCTACAAGCGCCTCTCGGTCGGCGTCGCCCTCACCGATGTCCTCTCCCTGCTCGCGGCCATAGCGCTTGCCCGGGTCATTCGCTACGGAGAGCACCCGTTCAGCGCCTCCTCGGCCCTGCTGCTGGTGGTGACGCCCTTCGTGGCGCTCCCGATCTTCGCCGGGTTCCACCTCTACAGCCTTCCACGGGTTTCGCCCGCCGAGGAGTTCCGCCGCATCCCGGGCGCGGTGTCGCTGTCGATCGCCGCCTTCGTCGTCATCGGGTACTGGGCGCAGGCCAACTACTCCCGGTTCTGGCTGGCCCTCACCTGGATCCTGGGTGTTCTCCTCGTGCTGGCCTCGCGCCGCGCGTGGCACTGGTTCATGGGCCGCCGTCGCCGAGAGGGACGGCTGGCGTTCCGCACGCTGGTCGTGGGGACCAACGAGGAGGCGCGCCGCATCGCCCGGTCGATGACCGGCGTGAACGGGTACACGGCGGCGGGCTTCGTTTCTCCGTCGGGTGACTACGTCCGGTTGGAGGGACTGCCGGTGTACGAGCTCGAGGACCTGGGTCAGGCGATCCGCGAGGTCGGCGCCGAGTGCGTGTACGTCGCCTCCACGGCGGTGGGCACGCAGAAGATGGCGGTCGTGACCAAGGCCCTCCGCGACTCGCACGTCGAGGTTCGCGTCTCGGCCAACATCTCGGACATCCTGTCGACCCGGCTGACCCTGCAGCAGGTGGGAGGCCTGATGGCCCTGTCCCTGCGGCCGGTCCGGCTGTCCGGGCCGCAGGCCGTGGCAAAGCGCTCGCTCGACCTCGCGGCCGGCATCGTGGCGATGATCCTGCTCGCCCCGCTGTGGATCGTGCTCTTCGTCGCGATCAAGCTCGATTCGCGGGGCCACGTCTTCTACCGGCAGACCCGCATCGGCCGTCACCAGCAGCCCTTCCAGATGCTCAAGTTCCGGACCATGGTGGACGGGGCCGACGCGATGCTCGACGACCTCCGCGAGCAGAACGAGGCGACCGGTCCGCTGTTCAAGCTCCGCCGCGACCCCCGGGTCACGCGGGTGGGCCGGTTCCTGCGGCGCTGGAGCCTCGACGAGCTCCCGCAGCTCTGGAACGTGCTGATCGGCGACATGAGCCTGGTGGGGCCGCGCCCGGCGCTTCCCGACGAGGTCGCGGCGTACGAGGACTGGCACATGGACCGTCTGGAGGTGCCGCCGGGGATCACCGGCCTCTGGCAGGTCAAGGGCCGCAGCGACCTGCCATTCGACGACTACGTGCGACTGGACCTCTTCTACATCGAGAACTGGTCCGTCGGCTACGACTTCTACATCCTGGCGAAGACCCTCCCGGCGGTCTTCGCCGGTCGCGGCGCCTTCTAGCCTCGCCCCCGCGGGTCCGAGGGGGGCTTTTTTCGGTATCCTTACCGGCCGATCCCGTCTCTCCGGCGGGACTCCAGGAACCTCGACATTTCAGGACTCGGACCGTGAAGACCTACGCCCCGAAAGCGCACGATATCGAGCGCAGCTGGTACGTGATCGACGCCGACGGCGCCGTTCTCGGCCGCGTGGCGTCCGAGGCGGCCAAGATCCTGCGGGGAAAGCACAAGCCGATCTTCGCCCCGCACGCCGACACGGGTGACCACGTCATCATCGTGAACGCGAGCGGCGTGCGGCTCTCGGGCAACAAGCTCGAGGGCAAGCTGTATCACCGCCACTCGGGGTATCCGGGCGGCCTGCGGACGATGAACTACGAACGAATGCTGTCCGAGCGCCCCACCCTGGTGATTGAGAAGGCGATCAAGGGCATGCTGCCCAAGAACCGGCTGGGACGGCAGATGTTCGGCAAGCTGAACGTCTACGCGGGGGCGGAGCATCCGCACCAGGCGCAGCAGCCGGTGCCGCTCGGCCTCGGCGAGGTGCCCCCGTGGAACGGCCTACCCGTTCCGCCCGAGCCCGCCGCGCCGGCCGAGGCCGCGGAGCGCCCCGCGCGCGCGGCCAAGGCCCGCCGCGCTCCCGCCGCGGCCAAGGAGGGTCCCGGCACGAAGAAGCCAGCCCGGGCGTCCAAGCCCAAGGCGGAGACCGCCGGCACGGGGACGCGCCGCGCCGCCGGGCGCGCGAAGAAGGAAACGGCTTCCGGGAGTTCGGGCCGGTCGACCCGGTCGCGCACCTCGGGTGAGGCCAAGCCCGCGGCGCGGTCGCGAGCGAAGCCCAAGAAGGACGAGAAGGAGTCTTAGGTGACGGACGAGAACACGCCCGACCCAGCGGCCGACGAATCGACTGAGGCTCCGGCCGCCGAGGAGCCCACCGCCGAGGCGGCGCCGGAGACCCCGGCCGCCGACGAGGCAGCAACAGCGGCGCCCGCCGCTGAAGAAGCGCCGGCCGATGAGCCCGCGCCCGCGCCCGCAGAGCCCGCGGTCGCTGAAGAGGCGCCGGAGCCCGCGCCCGCAGAGCCCGCTGCTGAAGAGGCGCCGGCCGAGGAGGCCGCGCCCGCAGAGCCCGCCGCCGCGGCTCCGCCGGGGGACGTCCCCGCGGCAGATGAGCCGCCCGCAGAGCCCGCCGCCCCACGCCGCATGCCCGTCTCGAAGGGCGGCCGCCCCGCGGCATCACTCGGAACCGGACGCCGGAAAGAAGCGGTCGCGCGCGTGCGGCTGGTCGAGGGGACCGGCCAGTTCAACCTGGGCGGCCGGACGCTCGAGGACGTGTTCCCCAACCGGGCGCACCGGATGCAGATCACGGCGCCGCTGCGCATCGCCGACCGAGAGCGCGACCTCGACGTCGTGGCTCGCCTGCACGGTGGTGGCGTCGCTGGGCAAGCCGGGGCGCTCCGCCACGGCATCGCACGCGCCCTGATCGAGCTCGACCCCGACCTCCGCGGGCGCATGAAGGCCGAGGGGTTTCTCACCCGCGACTCGCGGGAGAAGGAGCGCCGGAAGTACGGCCTGAAGAAGGCCCGCAAGGCGCCGCAGTACTCCAAGCGCTGAGCCGTCAGGGTCGCTCAGGGTCCTCGCTGGAATCTTCTGCGTCTTCGGCCGCGGTGGAGCGAGTGGCGTCATCCACGGGGCCTTCCAGGAGCAGACGCGCCTGGAATTCCAGTTCCTCGGGGACCCACAGCTGGACGGGTCCCATCCGGTACGGCCCTTCGCCCTCGCCCTTGGTGAGGACCGGAATGCCCTCGGACTCGAGGATCCCCCTGGCGAGCAGCCCCTCCGTGACGGTGGAGGTCGTGAGCACCCTGACCAGCCGCCCCGAGACCCCCGCTCGGTCCAGATCGCCCCGATTTTCGCCCGTCATCGTGTCGGTAAGATAGCCGACATGGGACGTTTGTTCGGCACGGACGGAGTCCGCGGCGTGGCCGGGGGCGAGCTCTCGGGAGAGCTCGCCTTCAGTCTCGGTCGGGCCGCCGTGATCGCGCTGACGGAGCACGGCGAACGGCGACCCCACATCGCCGTTGGCCGCGACACGCGGGCTTCCGGCGAGTTCCTGGAAGCCGCGCTCTCGGCGGGGATTCTGCTCCGCCGGCGGCGATGTGATCTCCCTCGGGGTCGTCACGACCCCGGCCGTGGCGTTCCTCACCCGGGCCCTGGGGATGCAGGCGGGAGCCATGATCTCAGCCTCGCACAACCCGGCCGAGGACAACGGGATCAAGTTCTTCGCCGCCAACGGCTACAAGCTGGCGGACGAGCTGGAGGACGAGGTGGAGCGCCTCGTCGAGTCCGGCGAAGGCCCCCGGCCGAGCGGCCGCGATCTGGGCCGCATCAGCGCGGCCGAGGGCGCGGAACAGCGGTACCTCGGGCACCTCGAAGACGCTGCCGGCGGCAGGCTGGACGGCCTCCGCGTGGTCGTCGACTGCGCGAACGGGGCCGCGTCCGTCCTGGGGCCGGAGGTGCTGCGGCGCCTCGGGGCCGACGTGGTCCCGATCCACGACCGGCCGGATGGTTGGAACATCAACGCCGGCTGCGGCGCGACCCGGCCCGAGGTGGTGGCCGCGGCGGTAGTCGAGGCGGGCGCCGACGCGGGCGTGGCGCTCGACGGCGACGCGGACCGCGCCATCTTCGCCGACGCGAAAGGCCGTGTCATCGACGGCGACCAGGTGCTGGCCGCGTTCGCGCTCGCCGCGCAGGACGCGGGCGACCTCCCGGGCAACCTGGTGGTGGCGACGGTCATGTCCAACCTCGGCCTCCGGCTCTGCATGGAGGAGGCGGGCGTGCTCCTGGTGGAGGCCCGGGTCGGGGACCGGTACGTCCTGGAGGAGATGCTTCGGACCGGCGCCGTGCTCGGCGGAGAGCAGTCCGGGCACGTGATCTTCCTCCGTCACGCAACGACGGGGGACGGCCTGCTCACCGCGGTGCGATTCCTCGCGCTGGCCGCCGGGCGCGGGGCCCCGATCGCCGACGTCGCGGCCCTGATGCGCCGGTATCCGCAGGTCCTGCAGAACGTCGAGGTGTCGGACCGCGAGGCCCTCGACGGCAATCAGGTGGTCTGGGCGGCCGTGCGCGAGGCCGAGAAAGCCCTGGGGCCGCGCGGACGGGTGCTGGTGCGCGCCAGCGGGACCGAGCCCCTCGTCCGGGTCATGGTGGAGGCGACCACCGAGGACGAGGCGGCTGCCTATGCCGAGGCCATCTCGGGCGCCGTCCGGGCCGCCCTGAGTTAGCCGCGGTCCGGCGCCGGGTACCATGGACCGGCCATGTGCGGAATCGTTGGTTACGTGGGTCCCGACCAGGCACTTCCCATCCTGATCGAGGGTCTTCGCCGGCTCGAGTACCGCGGATACGACTCGGCGGGCGTCGCCGTCCTGAACGGGGGCGTCCGCGTCGTGAAGCGGGCCGGGAAGCTCTCCTCGCTGGAAGAGGCACTGGGGGGCGAGGCAGCCCTGCCCGGCCGGGTCGGCGTCGGGCACACCCGCTGGGCTACGCACGGCGCCCCCACCGACGGGAACGCTCACCCGCATACCGACTGCACGGGTCGCATCGCCGTCATCCACAACGGCATCATCGAGAATCACCAGGCCCTGCGGGACCGGCTGGAGAAGTCCGGTCACACGTTCGCCTCGGACACCGACACGGAGTGCATCGCCCACCTGTTGGAAGAGCACTTCCACGGGCACCTCGGCGACGCGGTTCGGGCGACGGTCAAGGAGCTGGAGGGGGCCTACGCGATCGTCGCGCTCTCGGCGGATGACCCGGAGCGGATCGTGGGCGCCAAGGAGTCCTCGCCGCTCGTGGTGGGGCTCGGCGAGGGCGAGGCGATGCTCGCGTCCGACATCCCCGCGGTGCTCGACCGCACCCGCACCGTCGTCCCCATCGCCGAGGGGCAGGTCGTCGAGTTGACGCCGGACGGGACGTCGATCACGGACTTCGACGGCAACCCGGTCGAGCCGGCGCCGATCACCGTCGACTGGGACACGGGCCGCGCGCAGAAGGGCGGCTTCGACGACTTCATGCTGAAGGAGATCCACGAGCAGCCCGAGGCCCTCGCCGACACGCTGCGCGCCCGGGACGGCGCCGACGGCCGCCTCGAGCTCGACGAGCTGTCGATGGCCGAGGAGCGGATCCAGTCCGTGGACAAGGTCTTCGTCGTGGCCTGCGGAACGGCCTTCCATTCCGGGCTGGTCGCGAAGTACGCCATCGAGCACTGGGTCCGGGTTCCGGTGGAGATCGAGATCGCCAGCGAGTTCCGCTACCGGGATCCCGGTGCTCGACGCGAACACCCTGACGCTGGGCGTATCCCAGTCGGGGGAGACGATCGACACGCTCCAGGCCGTTCGCCACGCGCGCCACCAGCAGTCGCACGTCATCGCGATCACCAACACGGTCGGATCGTCCATCGCGCGGGAGGCCGACGCGATCCTCTACACGCACGCCGGTCCCGAGATCGGCGTGGCCGCCACCAAGACGTTCGCGACGCAGATGGCGGCCCTGCACCTGGTGGCGCTCTACCTGGCGCAGGCGCGCGGCACGCTCTACCCCGAGGAGGTGGCCGAGCGCATGGCGCTGATGAAGGCGCTCCCGGGGCAGGTCCGGCGCACGCTCGCGCTCTCGGACCAGGTTCGCGAGATCGCGGAGCGCTACGCGGACGCGCGCGACGTGCTGTTCATCGGCCGGCACACCGGATATCCGGCCGCCCTGGAGGGAGCGCTGAAGCTCAAGGAGATCTCCTACATCCACGCCGAGGGGTATCCGGCGGGCGAGCTGAAGCACGGGCCCATCGCCCTGGTCGAGCCCGGCGTGCCCGTCGTGGCCGTCGCCACCGAGTGCCACGTCTATCCCAAGATGCTGTCGAACATCCAGGAGGTGAAGGCGCGCGGCGCGGAGGTCATCGCCGTCGTGACCGAGGGCGACACCCAGGCCGCTGCGCTCGCCGATCACGTGCTGGAGGTCCCCCGCACCCACGAGCTGCTGTCGCCGGTCGTCGTGGCCGTGCCGCTGCAGCTGCTCGCGTACCACATCGCCAAGCTCCGCGGCTGCGACGTCGACCAACCCCGGAACCTGGCGAAGAGCGTCACGGTCGAGTAGGCGCCGTGGAGATCAGCGGCATCGGCGTCGACCTCGTGGACGTCGACCGGGTCCGCAGGCTCATGTCGCGGCGCACGACGTTCGCCGCGCGGGTGTTCACGCCGCAGGAGATCGAGTACTGCGAGCGCCAGGCGGACCCCGCCGAGTCCTACGCCGCGCGCTGGGCGGCCCGGGAGGCGTGCCGCAAGGCCCTGGGCGGTGTTCGCGGCATGCGCTGGCACGACGTGCGTGTGGCGCGCGCCCCGTCGGGCGCTCCGAGCCTGGTGCTGGACGGCGCGACGCTGCGGCGGGCGGACGCGCTCGGCGTGTCCCAGGTCATGGTCGCCCTCACGCACGAGCGGAAGATGGCCGGCGCGTTCTGCGTCGCCGTGATGCCCTGATGCTGCCGATCCTCACGCCGGCCGAGGCGGCCGCGCTCGACCGGGCAAGCGAGGACGCCGGCGTGAGCGTCCTGTCCCTGATGGAGGCGGCCGGCGCGGCGGTCGCCCGGGCCGCGACGGTCGTGGCCGGCGGTGCGTACGGCCGCCGTGCCGTGGTCGTGTGCGGGAAGGGGAACAACGGCGCGGACGGCCTGGTGGCGGCCCGGCTGCTCGAGCGCGCCGGGATGGGCGTCACGGTCGTCCTGCTGGAGGGGCCCGGGGCGTTCGGCGGGCCTGCGCGGACCAACTTCCTGCGCTTCGCCGACGCGGGCGGGCGCTGGGTGGGCGCGGACGAGCTGCGACGCGAACTGACCCGGGCTGACGTCGCGGTCGATGCCATCTTCGGCTCGGGCTTCCACGGCACGCTTTCGGGTCCCTACCAGCGGGCCGTGTCGGCCCTGAACGAGGCGCGGGCGCCCGTGGTGTCCGTGGACATCCCGTCCGGCGTGCGACGGCGAGTCGGGCATGGTCGCGCGGCGACGCCGGTGCACGCCGCGGTGACCGTGGTGTGCGGGGCGTTGAAGCCCGGCTCGGTCTTCGAGCCCGGCACCGAGCTCGCCGGACGCCTCGAGGTCGCCGACATCGGATTCCCGGCGAACCTCGTTCGCAGCGATCTGCTGTTGGTGGAGGCCGCAGATGTCCGCGCGTGGCTGCCGCCTCGTTCGCCGGACGCGCACAAGCGGTCGACGGGCGTCGTCGTGGTGCTGGCCGGGTCCCGCGACATGAGCGGCGCGGCCGGGCTCGCCTCCGCGGCGGCCTATCGGGCGGGCGCCGGCCTGGTGACGGTGGCGTCGACGCCGTCCGTGGTCGGCGTCGTGCGGCAGCTCGTTCCCGAGGCGACGTTCCTCCCGCTCCCCGAGACCGACGGCGGCGCGGTCGACGCCGCGGGATGGGAGGTGCTGCGAGAAGGGCTGGACGGCGCCGACGCCCTCGCGGTCGGCCCGGGGCTCGGGAGGCATGCATCCACCGGCGACCTGGTGCGCCGCGTCGTTCGCGAGTCGCCCGTCCCCGTGGTGCTGGACGCCGACGGCCTGTACGCGTTCCGCGGCGACGCGTCCGCCGTCGCCGATCGCGCGTCGGACGCCGTCCTCACCCCGCACGCCGGCGAGTTCGCGCGCCTGATGAACGTGTCGGCCGACGACATCCGCGACGACCGCGTGGGCCTGGCCCGGAAAGCCGCGCAGGAGACCCGCGGAGTCCTGCTGCTGAAGGGCCCGCGGACGCTCGTCGCGGCCCCGGGGGGCCGTGTGTACGTGAACCCGACGGGCGGTCCGGCGCTCGCCACCGGCGGCACGGGCGACGTGCTCACGGGAACCGTCGCCGCGATGCTCGCGCGGGGCCTCGCGCCGCAGTACGCGGCCGCGGCCGGCGCGTTCGTGCACGGAGCCGCCGGGGACCTGGCCGCCGAACGAACGGGCGACGGAACGGTTGCGTCGGACGTGGCAGCCCTGCTTCCCGACGCGATCGCGGGCGTTCGCGCCGCGGGGGACGGATGACGGCCGCAGGGCACCCCTCCGGGTTCCGGCCGACGGTGGCCACCGTGGACCTGGGGGCCATCCGCGCCAACGTCGCCACCCTGACGCCGACGACGGCGCGGCTGATGGCGGTCGTCAAGGCGGACGCGTACGGGCACGGGGCCGTCCCCGTCGCCGGCGCCGCCCTGGATGCCGGCGCCTCGTGGCTGGGCGTCGCGCTGGTCGAGGAGGGCATCGAGCTGCGGGCGGCCGGCGTCGCGGCGCCGATCCTGGTGCTCACCGAGTTCCCTCCGGGCGCGGAGCGTGACGCGCTGGCGGCCGGGCTCACGCCGGTGGTCTACACACAGGACGGCCTGCGGCGCCTGGTCCGGGCCGCGTCCGGCGTGCCCCTCGGCGTGCACGTGAAGCTCGACACGGGCATGCACCGTGTGGGCCTGCCCTGGACGGAGGCCGAGGCGTTCTGCCGCGACGTCCTGGCGGCCGGGCTCGCCATCGACGCGCTGTGGACGCACTTCGCGACGGCGAACGAGCCCGGCGATCCGTTCCTGGACGCGCAGCTCGCGCGCTTCACGCAGACCGTCGCCGAGCTCCGCACCGCACGCATCGACGTTCCCATGCTGCACGCCGCCAACAGCGCGGCGACCATGCTGCGCCCGGACACGCACTTCGACCTGGTGCGCGTCGGGGTGGCGATGTACGGCGTGTCGCCCGGCCCGGCCCTGGACGCGGCGGCGGCGCCGCTTCGGCCCGCGATGTCGTTGGGGAGCCGGGTCGCGACGACCCGCCGGGTCCAGGCGGGGGAGTCGGTCTCGTACGGGCTGACGTACCGGCTCGAGCGCGACGCCACCATCGCGACGGTGCCGGTCGGGTACGCCGACGGATACCCCCGATCCCTCTCGAACCGGGCGCGGGTGCTGATCGGAGGCAGTGGCACTCCCCGTGGCCGGCACCGTGACCATGGACCAGCTGCTCGTGGACTGCGGCGATCAGGACGTCTGTGCCGGGGACGAGGTCGTCCTGCTGGGCGGCCAGGGCGAGGAGCGAGATCTCGGCCGGCGAGCTGGCCGGACTGGCCGGCACGATCGCCTACGAGATCGTCTGCCGGGTGGGCGCCAGGGTGCCGCGCCGGTACGTTGACGGGTGATGGGGAACCGGAGCGGTCCATGATCACCCGCGTCGCCGGCGTCCGCGTCGGGCACTGGACGGATCGGGTCGGCCTGACCGGATGCACGGTCGTGCTGCCGCCCCCGGGGACCGTCGCCTCGGGCGTCGTGCGCGGCGGCGCGCCGGGGACCAGGGAGACCGACCTGCTCCGGCCGGGGATGCTCGTCCAGGAGGCGCACGCCGTCCTGCTCACCGGCGGAAGCGCCTTCGGGCTCGCCGCGGCGGATGGCGTGATGGCATTCCTGGAGGACGCGGGGATCGGGTTCGACGCCGGGGCGGCGCGCGTGCCCATCGTCCCGGCGGCGGTGCTGTTCGACCTGGGCGTGGGCGATCCGGCGGCGAGGCCGGGCTCCGCGGAGGGACGCGCGGCCTGCGAGGCGGCGACCGACGGCGACGTCCCCGAGGGCGACGTCGGGGCGGGAACGGGCGCCACCGTGGCGAAGGTGTTTGGTGTGGAGCACGGCGTCAAGGGAGGCATCGGCTCCTCTGCCGGCCGGGAGGGCGACGTGGTCGTGGGCGCGCTCGCCGCGGTGAACGCGCTCGGCGAGGTCGTCGACGACGACGGCGCGGTGCTCGCCGGTTCCCGTTCGCCGAACCGGGGCGATGGGCAGGCGGGGTCGCCGGGGAACACGACGCTCGTCGTCGTCGCGACGAACGCGACGCTGTCGCGCGACCGCGCGCACCTGCTGGCCCAGGCCGCGCACGAGGGGATTTCCGCCGCCGTTCGGCCCGCGCATACAATCTGGGACGGCGACACGGTCTTCACGCTCGCCACCGGAGAGGTGGAGGCCGAGCAGCGCGTGGTGGAGGCGCTCGCGGTCGCCGCGACGAGCGACGCCATCCGCCGCGCCGTGGTCGCCGCGGACGGGATTCCGGGCTTCCCCCAGGCACGGGAGGGTGCATCGTGACCGAGGTGGACACCACGACGGCGACGCTTCCCCAGCTCGCGGAGGAGGCGGCCGGCTGCACCAAGTGCCGTCTGTCGAACGGCCGGACCCAGGTGGTGTTCGGCGTCGGCGCCCCGCACGCCGACGTCATGTTCATCGGCGAGGGCCCCGGCTACCACGAGGACAAGCAGGGCGAGCCGTTCGTCGGGGCGGCGGGCCAGCTGCTCACGAAGATGCTCGGTGAGATCGGCTCTGGCGCGAAGCGACGTCTACATCGCGAACGTGGTGAAGTGCCGCCCGCCCGGAAACCGCGATCCGCTCCCCGACGAGATCGACGCGTGCAAGCCGTACCTCGACGGGCAGATCCGCACGATCGACCCGCGCGTGATCGTGACCCTCGGGAACTTCGCGACGCGGTTCATCCTGGACCGGCCGGCGTCGATCAGCCGGGTGCGGGGGCAGCGCTTCGAGATCGGCGGGCGCGTCGTCATGCCGACGTTCCACCCCGCGGCGATCCTGCACGGCGGCGGCGAGGCCAGCGCGCAGTTCCAGGCGCTGCGGTCGGACTTCTTGTCGATCAAGGCGATCCTCGCCGAGGCGCCGCCCCAGCCGGTCGAGGAGCAGCTCGGTCTCTTCTGACGCCGTGATGACCTCGGTCCAGGTCGAGACGGACTCCGCGGACGGCACCCGTGGCCTCGGCCGCGCCGTGGCCGAGGCGCTCCGGCCGGGCGACGTCGTCGCGCTCTCCGGCGACCTCGGGGCGGGCAAGACCGCGTTCGTGCAGGGAGCCGCCAAGGCGCTCGGCGTGGAGGGGCCCGTGGTGTCGCCCACGTTCACGCTCGTCCGCGAGTACACCGGACGCGTGCCGGTGGCCCACATCGACGTCTACCGCCTCGACCGTTTGCAGGACGTCCTGGATCTGGGGTTCGAGGAGTACCTGGACGGCGGCTCGGTCGTGTTCATCGAATGGGGCGACGTCATCCAGGGCCTGCTCCCCGAGTCGTGGCTCGGCGTGTGGCTGTCGCTGGACGACGCGGACGAGACCCGGCGGACGGTGCGCATCTCCGCCACCGGGCCGGCCTGGACGGCGCGGTGGGAGTCGCTCGAGCGGGCCGTCAAGCAGCGGGAGGGTGGCTGAGCCGTGCTGGTCGTCGGGATCGAGACGTCGACCCTCCAGTCGAGCGTGGCGCTGGGCACCGAGCAGGGGCCGCTCGCGGCGCTCTCGGTGCGCCTGGACCGCGCGGGCCACGAGATCGTGGCCGAGGCCATCCGCCACCTCCTGGACTGGACGGGCACCTCCATGAGCGGGGTGGGCGGAATCGCGGTGGGTCTGGGGCCGGGCCTGTTCACCGGCATGCGCGTCGGGATCGCCACCGCCAAGACGCTCGCCCAGACCCTGGGAGTCCCCATCGTGGGAGCGGCCTCGCTCGACCTGGTGGCGCTGCCCGCGCGGCACGCCGTCGTCTGATCTGCGCCACGGTGGACGCCAAGCGGGGGGAGCTCTTCTACGCGTTCTACCGTCCGGTGCCCGGCGGGGTGACCCGCCAGACCGAGTTCCTGGTCGGGACGCCCCAGGACGTGGGCGCCGAACTGCAGGCGCGGGCGGAAGATATCCTCTTGGTGGGAAGCGGAGGTCTCGTGTACCGTCAGCAGCTGGAAGGGCCTTCCCACGTGGAGTTCGCCTCCCCGGGGCCGGTCCATCCCTCGGCCGAGGCGCTCGTGGAGCTGGCCATCCCCCGGCTCCTGCGCGAGGACTTCGACCGCCTGTACGACGTCCAGCCCATCTACATACGGAAGGCCGATGCGGAGATCGCTTGGGATCAGCGACGAGGAGCCGGCTGAGCTCGAGATCGTGCGCATGCGACGGCGCCATCTGAAGGGCGTGATGGCGATCGAGCGCCAGGTGTATCCGCGCCCCTGGAGCCCCAACCTGTTCCTGTCGGAGATGAACGAGCCGCGCAACCGCGCCTACCTCGTCGCCAAGCTCGGGCGCGACGTGGTCGGGTACGGGGGGCTCATGTGCTACGGCGACGAGGCACACGTGACGACGATCGCCGTGCACCCCTCGCGCCACCGGAACAAGATCGGGACGCAGGCTCATGTTCGAGCTGATCCAGGAAGCCATCCGCATGAGCGCCGTCGCCGTGTCGCTCGAGGTTCGCGTGACCAACTGGGGGGCGCAGCGCATGTACGGACGCTTCGGCTTCCGCCCGGTGGGGATCCGCAAGAACTACTACCAGGAGACCGGCGAGGACGCCCTGATCATGTGGACGGACGACATCCGCACGGCCGACTACCGGCAGCGGCTGCAGCGGATCATCGAGCGCGTCCCGTCCGCACCCCGCGCGGACTGACGGCTCGAGGAGACCCGTGCGCGTCCTGGGGATCGAGACCTCCTGCGACGAGACCGCGGTGGCCGTCGTCGAGGACGGCCGCCGGGTGCGCTCCAGCCTCATCTCCAGCCAGTCCCACCTCCACGAGCGCTTCGGGGGCGTGGTGCCCGAGGTCGCCTCGCGGGCGCACGTGGAGGCGATCAACCCGATGATCGATCTGGCAATGCAGGAGGCGGACCTGCGGCTGGGCGACATGGATGCCGTCGCCGTCACCGTCGGGCCCGGACTGGTCGGCGCCCTCCTGGTCGGGATGGCCGCGGCGAAGGCCGTCGCGCTCGCACTGGGCGTGCCGTTCGTCGGCGTGAACCACCTGGAGGGTCACGTCTACGCCAACTGGCTCGACCACGGGCCGGTCGATGAGCCCTTCGTGTGCTTCCTGGTGTCGGGCGGCCACACGATGCTCGTGTACGTTCCCGAGCCCTTCCGCTACGAGATCATCGGGCAGACGCTGGACGACGCGGCCGGCGAGGCGTTCGACAAGGTCGCGCGGTTCATGGGGCTCGGGTTCCCGGGCGGCCCCGCGCTCGACGCGCTGGCCCGGAACGGGGACCCGGCCGCGATCCGCTTCCCGCGCGCGATGGCCGACAGCGGCGATTTCGACTTCTCGCTGTCCGGGCTCAAGACGGCGGTCGTGCGCCATCTGCGGAGCGCGCGCGGCCGTGGCGAGGAGCCCCGTGCCGAGGACGTCGCCGCGTCGTTCCAGGAGGCGGTGGTCGACGTGCAGGTCGCGAAGACGATCGCTGCCGCACTGGATCGCGGGGTGCGGACCGTCGTCCTGGGTGGCGGCGTGGTCGCGAACTCGCGCCTCCGCGAGCTGATGGCCGAACGGGCGAAGGAGCACGGACTCGAGCTGGTCATCCCGCCCGCTGAGCTCTGCACCGACAACGGCGCGATGATCGCCTGCGCGGGTTACCACCGCCTGGCGCGAGGCGATACGACCGACCTCGCGGTGGCGGCGACGCCGGGGCTGGCGCTGGCATGACCACGGCGCTCGTCACCGGGGGGGCGGGGTTCATCGGCTCGAACCTGTGCGATCGCCTGCTCGCGGAGGGGAAGCGGGTCGTCGCCATCGACGACCTCTCCTCGGGCACGATCGGCAACCTGGTCGAAGCCCGCGCGTACGGGCAGCAGTTCACCTTCTACAACGTGGACATCCGCGCCGACGGGCTCCCGACGATCTTCGAACGCCATGAGCCCGAGGTGATCTTCCATCTCGCCGCGCGACCCGAGCCCGACAGCGTGTCCGATCCCGCCACCGACGCCAGCGTGTCGGTCATGGGACTTCTCAACATCCTGGAGTGCGGGGCCGCGCTCGGCACGCAGAAGGTCGTGTTCGCCTCGTCGGCGTCGGTCTACGGAGAGACGCGGAAGCTGCCCGCCCGGGAGACCATCATCCCGTCCTCCCGCCCGCTGACGCCGGGCGCCGTCGCGAAGCGGCTGTCCGAGGACTACCTGCGCTTCTACCAGCGCTACCGGGGCATCGACTTCACGGCGCTGGTCCTGGGCAACGTCTACGGGCCGCGCCAGCTGAGCGACGGCGGACGGGGCGTGGTGCGGGCGCTCACCGAGCGGATGCTCGGGGGCGAGCAGCCCGTCGTCAACGGGGACGGGAACCAGACCCGCGACTTCGTGTTCATCGACGACGCGGTCCACGCGCTCGCCCTCGCCGGCGAACGCGGATCCGGCAAGGCCGTGAACATCGGCACGGGGGTGGAGACGAGCGTGGTCTCGATCTTCCGGAACCTGGCCCAGCTGACGGGGTTCCGGGGCGAGCCCGGGTTCGCGCCCCTCCCCAAGGGGGAGGCGCGCCGACTGGTGCTGGACAACGGTCTCGCCGAGCGCGAGCTGGGCTGGAAGCCGTGGACCCATCTCGAGGACGGCCTCGCCGAGACCGTTGCCGGCCTGCGCGGCGTCTAGCTCTCCTGGGCGGGCGCGGCGCCGTCCGCCTTCAGCTGCTCCGCGATCGTCCGGATCTCGTCGGCCAGGCGGTCGATCTCACCCTCCGGGGCCGGCTCGCCGCCCTTCTCCTTCACGACCAGGTACCCGATCTCCTTGGCCAGGCTGTTCGCCTTGCGCCGCAGCTGGACGTCCTCCACCTTCTCCTGGACCTGGGCCGCGCCCTTCTTGGCCTCGGCCACGGCCTTCCCGGCCACCGTCTTCGCCTTGTCCGTCAGGTTCATATGGCTCCTCCCCTCCGTATGGTTCGTCCGAAGGATAGTCCGGGACTCCGCGGGACAGCCCGTCCGGTTGACTGGTTGGCGCTGGCGTCGCTAGACTGTTAGCACTCTGGTCAGGAGACTGCTAAGGCTTCACCGGGTCTCCACCGAGGGACACCAGGCACTGGCCCCAACACAGGAGGGAAGAAGTGGCCTTCAACTTGAAGCCGCTCGAGGACCGCATCGTGGTCAAGCCGAGCGAAGAGGAGGAGACGACGGCTTCCGGGATCGTCATTCCGGACACCGCCAAGGAACGGCCCCAGGAGGGCACCGTGGTCGCCGTCGGGCCGGGCCGCTGGGACGAGGAGGGCAAGAACCGCATCCCTCTGGACGTCACCGAGGGGGACAAGGTCATCTACTCCAAGTACGGCGGCACCGAGGTCAAGGTCGAGGGCGAGGAGTACCTGGTCCTGTCCGGCCGCGACGTTCTCGCCGTCGTATCGAAGTAGGAACGGGAGGTTCCATTGGCTGCGAAGCAACTGAAGTTCGATGAGGAAGCCCGGCGCGGGCTGGAGGCGGGCATCGACAAGCTCGCCGACGCCGTCGCCGTGACGCTCGGCCCGAAGGGCCGCAACGTCGTCCTCGACAAGAAGTGGGGCGCACCCACGATCACCAACGACGGCGTCACCATCGCCAAGGAAGTCGAGCTGGAGGACCCGTACGAGAACATGGGCGCCCAGCTGGCGAAGGAAGTCGCCACCAAGACCAACGACGTGGCGGGTGACGGGACCACCACCGCGACCGTGCTCGCGCGCGCGATGGTGAAGCACGGCATGCGCAACGTGGCCGCCGGCAGCAACCCGATGGCGCTCAAGCGCGGCATCGAGAAGGCCGTCGCCGCGACCGTCGACGCCATCGGCAAGCAGTCCCGCGACGTCGAGGGCAAGGAAGAGATCGCCATGGTCGCGACCATCTCGGCCGCGGACAAGGAGGTCGGGGACACGATCGCCGAGGCCTTCGAGAAGGTCGGCAAGGACGGCGTCATCACGGTCGAGGAGTCGCAGACGTTCGGGATCGAGCTCGAGTTCGTCGAGGGGATGCAGTTCGACAAGGGCTACATCTCCCCGTACTTCGTGACCGACCCCGACCGCATGGAGACGGTCTACGACGACGCGTACCTGCTGCTGGTCGGCAAGAAGATCTCGAGCGTGCAGGACATCCTGCCGCTGCTCGAGAAGGTCGTGCAGGCCGGCAAGCCGTTGCTGATCATCGCCGAGGACGTCGAGGGCGAGGCCCTGGCCACGCTGGTGGTCAACAAGATCCGCGGCACGTTCAACTCGGTCGCCGTCAAGGCTCCCGGGTTCGGCGACCGCCGCAAGGCGATGCTGCAGGACATGGCGATCCTCACCGGCGGCCAGGTGGTCTCCGACGAGATCGGCGTGAAGCTCGAGAACGTCGCGCTCGACCTGCTGGGTCGTGCCCGCAAGGTGGTCATCACCAAGGACGACACGACCATCGTCGAGGGCCAGGGGTCCGAGGACGACATCAAGGGCCGCATCGCGCAGATCAAGGGCGAGATCGACCGGACCGACTCCGACTGGGACCGCGAGAAGCTGCAGGAGCGGCTGGCCAAGCTCTCCGGCGGCGTGGCGCTCATCAAGGTCGGCGCGGCCACCGAGGTCGAGCTCAAGGAGAAGAAGCACCGCATCGAGGACGCGGTGTCGGCGACGCGCGCGGCCATCGAAGAGGGCATCGTGCCCGGCGGTGGCGTGGCGCTGATCCGCGCCGAGCAGTCCGTCGACGTGGATGCTCTCGGGCTCACGGGCGACGAGGCAACGGGCGCGCTGATCGTGAAGCACGCGCTGTCCGAGCCCGCCCGGCTGATCGCGAGCAACGCCGGGCACGAGGGTGCCGTCGTCGTCGAGCGCATCCGGAGCGAGTCGGGTTCGACCGGCTTCAACGCGGCCACGGGCGAGTGGGGCGACCTGACCAAGTCGGGGGTCATCGACCCCGCCAAGGTGACCCGCTCGGCCCTCCAGAACGCGGCCTCGATCGCGGCGCTCGTGCTCACCACCGAGAGCGCCGTGGTGGAGATGCCCGAGGAGGAGAAGGAGCCCGCGGGCGCCGGACACGGCCACATGCACTAAAGACGACGTCGCCGCAGACGTCGGCAGAGGGCGGGCCTCCACGAGGGGGCCCGCCTTTTGCGTGGAGCGGATGACGGTCTCAGGAATTGTTGAGGGGGCTCTCAGGGTTCCCTTACGCACCTGTGATCCTCTGGTGAGACCATTGGAGACCAGGCAACGGAAAGATCGGGTACGCGATGTCCGATGACATGGGAATGGAAGGCACGGACAGGCCATCGGGCGCGGAGCCCGGCCCGCCGGGCGACCCCACCCACCAGATGCCCCTGTGGCCGGACGCCCATCAACCCACGCCGGCCGGACTTCCCTTCCCGGCCCGGCCGGACGTCCCAGCCCGCCCGGACCTGGGGTCGGAGTGGCCCGAAGCGCCGAGGCGTCGCTCGCCGCTGACGATCTTCCTGGCCGCCGTCATGGCGTGCCTCATCCTCCTGGGCGGCGGCATCGGGATCGGTTCGCTGCTCCATCGCGGTGACGGGGCCGTCACCGGTCTCTCGTCGAGCTCAGGGAACTCCTTTGCCGACACGACGGGCATCGTCGACGTGAACACCTTCACGACCCGCACGGGCCTGCACGTAGGGACCGACTTCCCGCTGGGCGCCGGCACCGGCATGATCATCACCCCGTCGGGGCAGGTCCTCACCAACAACCACGTGATCGAGGGCGCCACCCGCATCCAGGTGACGATCCCGGGCGGCAACAGCTATCAGGCGCAGGTCCTTGGGGCAGACCCGACCGACGACGTCGCCCTGTTGCAGCTCGAGGGCGCGCAGGGGCTCGAGACCGTCACCGTCGCCGACTCGTCCACCGTCGAGGTCTCGGACAACGTGGTCGCCATCGGGAACGCCCTGGGCAGGGGCGGCGCTCCGTCGATCTCCAAGGGATCGGTGGGCGGACTGGATCAGACCATCCAGGTGCGAGGGGTGCGGGGACACGTGGACGAGCTCGACGGCGTCATCCAGGTGCTGACCTCGGTCAGTCCCGGCGACTCCGGAGGGCCGCTCGAGAACGAGCACGGTGACGTGGTCGGCATGATCACGGCGGCGGATGCCCACAAGGGCGCGTCCCCGTCGACGGTGGCGTTCGCGATCCCGTCCAACGCCGCGATCGACATCGTGCGCCGCATCCGCACGGGCGAATCGAGCGAGGTGATCGTGATCGGCGACGCGGGCTACCTCGGCGTCCGCGTCGCGGACGTGACGGCGGCGTCGGGTTCGTCCCTGGGGGTGTCGCCCGGCGACGGCGCGTTCGTACAGAGCGTCATGCCCGGGTCGCCCGCCGCCGACATCGGGATGCGGGGCAACTCGGTGATCACGGCGATCGACGGCACGGCGATCTCCACGGCGGACGATCTCGGGCCGGCCATCCACCAGCATGCTCCGGGAGAACGGATCGACGTGACCTGGGTCGACACGGCGGGAACCCACACCGCCTCCGCCTCCCTGGTTCCCGGCCCGGCCGTCTAGCTCCGCAACAGCGCCTCGTCGGCGAAGTCCCAGGCGCGAAGCTCGTCCGGCGTCTCGGGCGCCAGCCGGATGACGGTGTCATCGCCGATCTCGCCCGCGTAGGCGCGGCCCCGTTCTTCGCCCAGGTAGCGCACGGCCAGGCGGGTGCCGACCTCGTTCTTCGGGTCGGGGACGAGCCGCGGCGTGCACCTGACCTCGACTCCCCGATAGGGAGGGGCGCTCTCCGCGACCACCAGGCTCGCCTGCGGATGCCGGGCCACGTGGCGGGCCTTGACGTCTCCCGCCGAGGTCGCGACGTTGAAGCCGCCGTCTTTCCACTCGTGCCACACCGGCGACAGCAGGACCGTGCCGTCGTGTCGGTACGTGGCCAGGATGGCCACGATCGGCAGCTCGAGGAACGTCGCCAGGTCGCTCGCGTTCAGGCCGCGCCGCACGGGCGCGAGCATAGCCTGTGGGCCGGCGAAGGGGCCGGCGGCCCGAGCCTCGGCGCGGAGCGCCGATGTGCTTCTCCCGACAGGGGTATCGGCTCGGGGAGACTGAAAGGTTGAACGCGGATGTGCGCTAGGGCAGGACGACGCCCTCGGCCTCGAGGTCCCGGAGGAAGTCCTCGACGGGAACGGCCACCTCGGGAGGATGCACGCCGGCGCCGACGCGACCGGCCGCCTGCCAGCGGGCGATCGTGGCGATCGGGACGGCGGTGCCGAACGACCCCGCCGAGAGCCCTTCCTTCGTGGGGTGGAACATGGCGCGCTCGACGACCGTCGCCGGCGTCCCGTCCTTGATGCCCTCGACCCGTGCGTCGATGCACTCGACGTCGTGGGGCGCCTCCTCCGATTCGGGAAGCCGGTTCAGGAGCTTGATGAGGAGCTCGCGGGGGACGACGGTGCCGCCCGGCACGCTCTCCGGTTCCTCGGACGCGAGCCCCACCTGCACGAGCAGCCGGAAGCCCTCGGCGATCTTGATCGGCAGCGCCAGCCGCCACCGGACGTCGCGCACGCCGGGGATCGTCTTCGACAGCGTGGCCGCCTCCGAGTGCAGCGTGTAGAACGCCTCCTGCTCGCCGATCGGGTCGGGGAACGCGTACCGGACGGCGCCCGACGCGGCGGGGACCTCCTTCATCTCGCCGTCCTCCCAGATCATGGCCGTCATCGTGAACTCGTCGATGACGGTGTCGGCGGAGTAGGGGAGCGCGAAGCCTCCGCCCGGCTCCACGGCGCCGTCGAACAGGTCGATGCTGTGGACCTCATCGAGCCGGTCGGCGCCGCGTTTGGCGAGCACGTTCGTGAGGCCCGGCGCGCTGCCGATGCCGAGGACCGCCGACAACCCGGCGTCGCGGAACCGCGAGTCGAGCTCGAGCTGCTTCAGCGTGGTGTGGAAGAGCCCGCCCAGGTCCGCGTAGTGACAGCCGGCCTCGAGGGCGGCCTCCATCACCGGGACGTTCAGACGGTACGGAATGCAGGCCGCGACGGTCTCTGCCCCCGAGTTCCGGAGGTCGTCGGCCAGCCGCCCTCCGGTGATGTCGATCTCGTGGGCCTCTCCGCGGCCGAGGTGCCCGACGACCTTCTCGGCGCGCGTCTTGTCCACGTCGAGGACCAGCAGCTCGACGTCGTCGTGACGCGTCAGGAGGACGGCCGCGGTGCTCCCCATGGCCCCGGCTCCGAGGACCGCGATTCGCATAGGAACCCGAGGATACCGGTGCCTCGCGCCCCCCTCCCACGCCGCCGTGTACAAGGGGGGCCGGAGCGACTCTGCCGGCCGGGTCCCGCCTCAGGGGGGGTTCTGCTGGGCCGTGAGGGCCAGGCCCCAGAGGATGGCCGCGGCCAGGATCAGGCAGCCGGAGCCCAGTCAGCCACCAGAGAACCGCTGACTGGCCCGGCCCGAGGCCGAAGGCCGCGTTCAGCACCGCGATGACTGCCAGGGCCACCGAGACGAGCGCGAAGGCCCAGGCCCACCACCACAGGTCCTTCAGGCGGCGGGCCACCATGACCATGAGCATCGAGAGGCCGATCGCCTGTGCCCCCAGCATCCGGAGCCAGGCGCTCTCGCCCAGTGGCGGCTGGCCCAACAGGTTCTCCAGGAGCCAGCCGGGGGCTATCAAAAGGGCAGCTCCGGCCAGTGCCCAGACCGTGGCCTGGGCGTGCAGGGCACGCCTGAGGAAGGACATGGTTCGGTACAATACCTGGGCTTTCCCAGGCAGCGGCCGGAGCGTCGGCCGGGCCGCGCCGCCCGCAGGGCCACCGGAAGTTCACCAAACCAGTGAGGAACGCGTGATGTCGTCGCAGGGTCCCCGCGTCGCCGTGATCGGCCTCGACTGCGGCACGCCCCAACTGCTGTTCGACAGCCTCGCCGACGAGGTCCCCAACATCAATGCCCTGATGGAGCGCGGCATGCACGGCGAGCTCGCGAGCATCACGCCGCCCATCACCATCCCCGCCTGGGCCTGCGCGATGACGGGCAAGACGCCGGGGCAGCTCGCGATCTACGGGATGCGCAACCGCAAGGACACCTCGTACGACGGTCTGTCGCTGGCGACCAGCCTGTCCGTGCAGGAGCCGGCGGTCTGGGACCTGTTGGGCGAACGGGACCTGAAGTCCCTGCTGATCGGCGTGCCGCCGGGCTATCCGCCGCGGCCGCTCAACGGCTGGCGCATTCCCTGCTTCCTGACGCCACCGACCGTCGTCCAGGAGAAGCCGGACAAGATCACGTACCCGGCCGAGCTGTGGTCCGAGATCGACGAGGCGCTCGGCGGAGACGAGTACATCTTCGACGTGCCCAACTTCCGCAACCAGCCGCGCGAGTTCACGCTGCGGCGCGTGTTCGAGATGACCGAGCGTCGTTTCCGCGTTGCTCGCCATCTGGTCACGACCAAGCCATGGGACTACTTCATGCTGGTCGAGATGGGCCCGGATCGACTGCACCACATGTTCTGGCAGTTCGTGGACCCGGCGCACCCGCAGTACGAGGCGGGCAACCAGTTCGAGTCGTCGTTCCGCGACTACTACCGCGCCCTGGACAACGAGGTCGGCCTGCTGTTGGAGGCGCTGCCCGAGGACGTGGTCGTGTTCGTGGTGTCCGATCACGGCGGCCGGCCGATGCAGGGGGGCGTGCAGTTCAACGAATGGCTGGCCAAGGAGGGCTACCTCACGTTCGCCGAGCCGGTGACGAAGCCGACCCCGATCAAGGAGGCGCCGATCGACTGGGCGCGGACCGTGGCGTGGGGCGACGGCGGGTACTACGGGCGACTGTTCCTCAACGTGAAGGGCCGGGAGCCCGAGGGCACCGTCGACCCGTCGACGTACGACGACCTGCGGGACGAACTGGTCGCCAAGCTCGAGGCGATGGCAGGCCCGGACGGGGATCCGCTGGGCACCACGGTGATCCGGCCGCAGGACGCGTACCCCGAGGTGCGCGGCGTCGCGCCCGACCTGCTGGTGTACTTCGGCGACCTGGCGTGGCGCTCGGTGGGCCAGGTGGGCACCGGCGAGATCTTCACGTACGAGAACGACACCGGCCCCGACGGGGCGAACCACGACAGGACGGGCGTGTTCGTGATGGCCGGGGTGCCCGGCCAGCCGACCGGCCGTCGCGAGGGGCTGTCGCTGGTGGACGTGGGCCCCTCGATCCTGTCCCTGTACGACATCGACCCGCCCGAGGGGGCGGTGGGAAGGAGTTTCCTGTGAGCAAGCAGAAGGGATTCACCGTGTGGTTCACCGGCCTGTCGGGGGCCGGCAAGTCGACCCTGGCCGAGATGCTGTTCCACGAGCTGCGGGTCCGCGAGATGCGCGTCGAGATCCTGGACGGCGACGTGGTGCGGACGAACCTGTCCAAGGGCCTCGGGTTCTCCCGCGAGGACCGCGACACGAACATCCTGCGGATCGGGTTCGTGGCGAACCTGCTCACGCGCAACGGTGTGGCGACGATCGTCTCGGCCGTCTCCCCGTACCGGGACGCGCGCGGGCAGTGCCGCGCGGCGATCAAGGACTTCGTGGAGATCTACGTGCACGCCACGGTCGACGAGTGCGCCAAGCGCGACGTGAAGGGCCTGTACGAGAAGGCGCGGGCCGGACAGATCAAGGGCTTCACCGGCGTGGACGACCCGTACGAGGAGCCGCAGAGCCCCGAGATCTACATCGACACGATGGTCGAGCAGCCCGACGGCTCGCTCGAGAAGATCCTGAACTCGCTGATGGAGTACGGCTACATCGAGAGCGCCGAGCGTCTGGTGCACGCGGGAGGCGAGCACTCCGGCATGACGGACCTGGACGGCGCCATCGGCCAGTCGCTGGCCGGGCAGCACTCGGCCTCGTCGGGCGACGCGGCCGCCAACGGACGGCAGGAGAGCGCCGAGACGACTTCCTAGGTCGGCTCTGGTAACGTTCCGTCATGGAACGATCGAACGCCTGCCCTTCCCCGGGCGGGCGTTCGCTGCTTTCGGGAACCGGGACGACCGCGCTGGAGGGCTGAGGCGGCATGGAGATCGAGATCGGCATCGGCAAGTCGGGCAGAAGGGCCTACGGGTTCGACGAGGTGGCGATCGTCCCCTCGAGGCGCACGCGGGACCCCGACGACGTCGACGTCTCGTGGGAGATCGACGCGTGGACGTTCGGCCTGCCGATGATGGCGAGCGCCATGGACGGCGTGGTCTCGCCGGCGGTCGCCATCGAGGTCGGCCGCCTTGGAGGGCTGGCCGTCCTCAATCTCGAAGGGCTGCAGACCCGCTACGAAGACCCCGATCCGGTGTTCGACGAGATCGCGAACCTCCCGCCCGAGAAGGCGACGCGGCGGATGCAGGAGCTGTACGCCGAGCCCATCAGGGAGGACCTGATCGTCCGGCGGATCCGCGAGGTGAAGGAGGCGGGCGTGGTCACGGCGGCCTCGCTGACACCGCAACGCGTGGCCGGGTACGCCCCGCACGTCCTGGAGGCCGAGCTGGACATCCTGGTGATCCAGGGGACGGTCGTGTCCGCCGAGCACGTCTCGACCCGGAGCGAGCCGCTCAACCTCAAGGAGTTCATCGCCTCGTTCGACCTCCCCGTCATCGTGGGGGGCTGCGCCTCGTACCAGACGGCCCTACACCTGATGCGGACGGGAGCCGTCGGCGTGCTGGTCGGCGTGGGGCCGGGCGCGGCCTGTACGACGCGCGGCGTGCTGGGCGTGGGCGTGCCCCAGGCCACGGCGATCGCCGACGCCGCTGGGGCCCGCATGGAGCACCTCCGCGAGACGGGCCGCTACGTGCACGTGATCGCCGACGGCGGGATGCGGACCGGCGGTGACGTGGCCAAGGCCATCGCCTGCGGCGCCGATGCGGTGATGATCGGCTCGCCGCTGGCCAAGGCGTACGAGGCGCCCGGCCGCGGCTACCACTGGGGGATGGCGACGTTCCACCCGGACCTTCCCCGTGGCGCCCGGGTGCAGACCAG
>CAVOSS010000012.1:0-291366 GCA_963698955.1 uncultured Actinomycetota bacterium
CCACCGGCCGCGGCGGTGCAGCGGTCGGCATCGTTGGTTCGTGGTCCGCTCGGCGATGAGCTGAAGCGGGCGGGACGCGAAATCGCCCTCGGCGAGGACTGGCGGGACGCACTCGAGCAGGTGTGCTCACGGACCCAGGCCTCGAGCCTCAGGAAGCTGATGTCCACGCTCGCCCGCGCACATCGGCTGGGGACGTCCGCGCAGGGGTCCCTGCGGGCGATCGCCGACGAGCTCCGCATGGAGCAGCGGGTTCACGCCGAAGAGGCGGCCCGGAAGGCCCCCGTCAAGATGCTCTTCCCCCTCGTCTTCCTCATCCTTCCCGCCTTCCTCCTCCTCACGGTGGGACCGGTCCTGCTGGCGACGATCCGGTCCCTCCATTGATGGAAACGCGGATAGGAGAGGAAAGGAGGTGAGCATGCTTCGCGTGTGCGTGTCGCTCCAGATCGCGATGAGCGAAGGCTTGCGGCAGATCCGGCAGACACGGGGAGTGCGGACGGCAACGCAACTGGGCGACGAACGAGGACAGACGACCGCCGAGTACGCCCTGGTGATCCTGGCTGCGGCAGCGATCGCGATCGTCCTGATCGCCTGGGCCCGCTCGTCGGGCAAGCTGCCGGCGTTCTTCGATCACATCATCGATGAGATAACGAGCGGCGCCTCCTAGGAACGGAACATGATGAGAGAGGGTGTCACCGGAACACGTGGATCGGCTGCGGTCGAGTTCGCGCTCGTGCTGCCCCTTCTCTTGGTGGTCGGCCTCGCCTTGTTGCAAGTGGGTCTCCTCGCGAAGGACCAGCTGGTGGTGCAGGAGGCTGCTCGTGCCGGGGCGAGGCAGGCTGCCGTCAGCAGTGACGACGGCAGCGTGCGCGATGCGGTGGCGGATGCCGGGGGCGGTCTCGACCGGTCCCGGTTGACGGTCTCGGTGTCGCGGGACGAGGCGTCCGATGGGCCCGTCTCCGTCGTCGTCGCGTACGAGGCGCCGATCGCGATCCCGATGGTGCGGTGGCTGTTTCCTTCTGGCGTGCGGGTCTCGGCCGAAGCCACGATGCGTCAAGAGCGCCCCTGACGATGCTGGGGTCAAACCCGATGGATGAGCGCGGCTCGGTGTCGCTTGTGGCAGTCGGCCTGATCGTGCTGACGGCGATCCTGGCGCTGCTGTTCGTCGACCTTCTTCAGGTGCTCGCCGCGAAGGGGCGCGCGCAGACCGCCGCCGATGCCGCAGCGCTGGCTGCCGCGCAGGAGCTGGTGATTCCCTCGGACCGCTCGCCCGCCGACGTCGCCGCCGGGTACGTTGCGATCAACGGCGCCCAGCTCGTCTCCTGCCGGTGCGACCCAGGGACGACCGAGGCAGTGGTCGTCGTGGCGCGAACGGTGACGTTGCCCTTCCTGGGGGGCAACCGCACGCTGCACGCGTCCGCACGCGCGGTCGTCGGCGATCCCTAGTCGAATCGGTCACCCGGCGTCGCGACCAAGAGGTCGCCGGCCGGGTACGGTTCCCACCGTGATGCGAACGGTCTCGCGGTACGCGGTGGCGCTCGGCGTGCTCGTCGTTGTGGGGCTGACGTCCGGCTGCACGTCGAACGGCGGGGTCACGCCGGCGCCATCCCCGAGCGCGTTGCGCCCCACCGGCCACGTCTGGTGGGGGATCGGCGGCCCCGGCGTGCCTCGGCTTCCTGCCGCGGGTCGAACAGGAGGTCGGGAGGCAGTTCGCCATCGTGCGGAAGTACTCGCTGTGGGACAACCTCATCCCCGGCAAGATCACGCGCGAGACCGCGACGCGCGGCGCGATTCCGTACGTCTCGTGGGAGGTCTACCGGAAAGACGGCGGCGCGCTGACGTTCGCCGACGTCGCCGACGGATCGCAGGACGCGTGGATTCACCAGCAGGCCCGGTCGATCCGCGACTCGGGCATCCGCATGTTCTTCACGTTCATGCACGAGCCCGAGTTCGGACAGGGTCAGGGGGCCAAGCCGCAGGCCGGGCCCCCGAAGCAGTACGTCGCCGCCTTCGACCGCGTGCACCGCATCTTCCAGGAGGAGCACGTCACGAACGTCGCGTGGGTGGCGAACCTCGGCGAGCGGACGTTCGCCGGCGAGAACGGGGGCGCCGCCGCGTGGATGCCGCCGCCGGCGGACTACGAGTACGTGGGCGTGGACGGCTACCTGAAGTGGCCGTGTCTGGCCCAGCGGGGCGAACGGACCTTCGCGCAGATCTTCGCGCCGGCGGAGGAGTTCGCGCAGAGCGTCGGCAAGCCGCTGTTCATCGGCGAGGTCGGCGTCCAGGAGTTCACCGCGTGCGGCAACACTGGCGGGACGCCCGACGACAAGGCGCACTGGATCACCGCGGCGGCCGCGACCATGAAGCGATGGCCGGACGTCCGGGCCGTCTGCTGGACCTACGGCTCCAACCACAAGTTCAAGAACGACGTGACCCTGGTCTGGAACGAGGACTCGAGCCCGCAGGCTCTGGCCGCCTTCAAACGGGCCGGCCTCGACCCCTACTTCGGCCGCGCCGGCCTCCCCTGACGGGTGGCCCGACCCGGTCCGCCCGGGCGGCCCGGGGAGGGGACCCCGAGAGTAGAATGGGCCGCCATGTCAGACCGGGAGCGGAGTGGCCCGAAGGCCGGACCGGCCAAACTGGGCGAGCCGAGGCCGAAGCGCCTCCAGCGGCGCATCCCCTCGCGGCGCAGCCACGGTACGGTCGACTACACCCTCAAGAAGCGGGCCATGCTGCGCGACCTGCGCACCGGCATGCTCTCCCGGCTCGACGTCTGCGATGCCCACCCCGACCTGCTCAGGGCCGCGCGCTCACTGGGCATGGACGCCACCCGCCCCTGCCCGGTCTGCGACCAGCGCGAGCTTCGCCTGCTGGCCTACGTCTTCGCCGACACCCTCAAGAACGACAACGGCCGCCCCTGGGCCGTGAAGGACGCCCTCCGCCTCGCGGCCAGGGTGCAGGGGAGCGCCTGCTACGTGGTCGAGGTCTGCACCGGCTGTTCCTGGAACCACCTGTCCGAGGCCTACCTGGCCCGGCACGCCGTCTGACCTCTCCCATCACACGATCTCCACCCGCTGCCCGGCGCCCTTGACGGTCCGCGCAGCGTCGGCCCCGGTAGAATCGACCGGTCTTGGCCGTCCGCACCCGCAACCGCGCGCGCGGGGGGAAGAAACGCCCGCCCTCCCCGAACTCCAACTGGACCGCAGGCACGAAACGCCGCGGGTTCTTTCGGCGCTTCTGGTGGGTGTTCCTTGCCGTCCCGCTGACGCTGGCCCTCGTCCTGGTCGGCGTCTTCATCTATCTGTATTCGACGACCCCGATCCCCACGGCCGCGCCGCTCTCCCACACCACGTACGTGTACGACCACCACGGGAAGCTGCTGACGACCCTGCACGCCGCGGTCAACCGCACCGAGGTCCCCATCGCACAGATGCCGCTGCAACTGCGGCAGGCAGTGATCGCCGTGGAGGACAAGAACTTCTATCACGAGGGCGGTGTCAGCTTCGCCGGCATCGCGCGCGCGGCCTGGGCCAACGTCCGGCACCGAGAGGTCACCCAGGGCGGATCGACCATCACCCAGCAGTACGTGAAGCTCGTCTATACGGGCAACCAGCGCACGATCTCGCGCAAGGTCACCGAGGCGATCATCGCCATGAAGATCGACAAGAAGTTCACCAAGAACCAGATCCTCGAGGCGTATCTGAACACCGTCTACTTCGGGCAGGGCGCGTACGGCGTGCAGGCCGCGGCGGAGACGTACTGGGGGATACCGGCGCGGGACCTCAACGTGCTGCAGTCGGCCACCCTGGCGGGGCTCATCCAGGCGCCCTCCGCGTATGACCCGGTCCTGCATCCGGACGCGACGCTCGCGCGGCGCAACGTGGTGCTGGAGGACATGGCCGAGCAGGGCTACATCACGCAGCCCGAGGCGGCCGACCTGTCTGCCCGAAAGGTCAAGGTCAGACAGCCACGGCCGATCGCGGAGCAGTCGGCCGCGCCCTTCTTCACCGACTACGTCACGGGCCAGCTGCAGGCGCAGTACGGCAGTGCCGAGACCTTCAGCGGCGGTCTGAAGGTCACGACGTCGCTCGACCTCTCCATGCAGCGCGACGCCGAGAGCGCCGTGTACAAGTACCTCTCGAGTCAGGACCAACCCCGTGCGGCCCTCGTGGCGATCGACCCGCGCAACGGCCAGGTGCGCGCCATGGTCGGCGGGCTTCCCCCGAAGAAGCTCAGGGTGGAGAACTACGCGATCGACGCGCACCGCCAGGCGGGCAGCTCGTTCAAGCCGTTCACGCTCGTCGCGGCCCTGGAGGACGGCATCAGCGTCAACTCCACATGGGCCGGGCCGCCATCGATCACGATCACGAATCCCGAGTGCGACACGGGCGGTCTCCCGTGGCAGCCGCACAACTACGCCGACGAGTCGGGCGGAACGATGAACCTGGTGAGCGCGACCGCCCACTCGGTGAACACGATCTTCGCGCAGCTGGTGGCCCAGGTCGGCCCGAAGAAGGTCGTGGACGTCGCGCATCGCATGGGCATCACGACGCACCTCGAGCAGGTGTGCTCCATCGCCCTCGGGTCTCAGGCGGTCAGGCCCATCGACATGACGAACGCGTACGCCACGCTCGCCTCGGGCGGGGTTCGCCACCGGGTCCAGCCGATCGCCGTCGTGAAGAGCTCGTCGGGCAACGTGCTGTTCCGCGCCCACGGCAAGGGCGTCCAGGCCATCAACCCGAACGACGCGGCGGTCGCCACGTACGCCATGGAACACGTGGTCACCGAGGGCACCGGGATCGCCGCGGCGATCGGGCGGCCCGGTCGCCGGCAAGACGGGGACCGCCGAGAACTACGTGGACGCCTGGTTCTGCGGCTACACGCCGCAGCTGGCCGCCTGCGTCTGGGTGGGCTACCCGAAGAACGAGACCACTCCGTTGCTGAACATCGACGGATTCCCGCAGGTGTTCGGCGGATCGATCCCCGCCCTCATCTGGCACGACTTCATGGAGAAGGCCACCGCGAACATGCCGGTGATGGACTTCCCGACGCCCGACTTCTCCGGCTACGACACGCACCCGAAGGGCGCGGTGTCCCCGACGCCCTCGCCGTCGCCGAGCCCTTCGCCGTCGCCCAGCCCGTCGCCGTCGCCGCAGCCCGTCGCCGTCGCCGAGCCCGTCGGATTCACCGTCGACCCCGCCGTCCGGCCTGGATCGGCGCCGGTAGCGGCGGTTCAGATCGGGCTGGCCTGGCGGCCCTTGGCCGACTCGAGCACCTCGTAGGGAAGCGAGGCGGTCACGGTCGTGCCGCGCCCGGCCTGGCTGCGGACCGTGAACGTCCCGCCGCCCAGCTCGGTCCGCTCGCGCATGGAGGCGAGCCCGACCTTCCCCTTGCGCAGGAAGTCGCGTGCCCGCGACGGGTCGAACCCGAGCCCGTCATCGCCCACCTCGACGTCCAGAATGCCTCCGGCGCAGCGAATACGAACCTCAACCGTCGACGCGTTGGCGTGCTTGCCCACATTGGTCAGCGCTTCCTGCACGACGCGGTAGGCGAGCACCTCGACTTCCTCGGGGACGGCCTGGTCGGCTCCGCCGTCCACGGTGACGACGATGCCCAGGTCGGTCTCGGCACGGAGGGCCAGCTCTCGAACGGCGGGGATGAGCCCCCGCTCGTCCAGCAGCGGGGGCCGGAGGTTGCTCATCAGACGGCGCAGGCTCTCCGCTTCGTCCGACAGCTCTGCCCGCACCTTGGCCAGCATGTCCGCGGCTTCCTCGGCGTCGCCGGCCGCCAGCATCATCTTGATGGCCTCCAGCGAGAGCGAGGCCGCGGAGATTCCCTGGATCGGCCCGTCGTGGATGTCGCGGGCGATGCGGTTGCGCTCGGCCTCGATCGTCGAGTTCGACCGGCGGATCAGCCGCGTGCGGTCCTCGTCGCGGTCCTGCAGGAACTGGAACAGCGTGCGGATCGTCTGGTCGGCCACCCGCGTCGAGGTCACGTCTCGAATGAACAGCAGCGTGCCCGGCGGGTCGCCCGGCAACGTGGATGACCGCGACTCGACGTAGACGGTTCGTCCCTCCACGGTGAACTCACCCTGGCCCGTCGCGGGCAGGTCGGTCATCGGCGCCTCGACGTCCTCCTCGGTGACCGGCGCGTGCCCGGTCACGTCGCGCCACTGCCGGCCGAGCACCTGGTCGCTGGACAGCTGCATCATCTGGCAGAAGGCGTCGTTGGCGCGGATGATCCTGCCGCGGCCGTCCAGCTCGACCACGCCGTCGGCGGCGGCGTCGAACAGCAGTCGCAGGCGCGACTCGGACGCGGCGGCCTCGGCGCCCGCCCGGCGGACGGACTCGAGCGCCTCCTCCCGCTCGGAGAGCGCCTGGGCCAGCTGGGTGGTCGCCCTGCTCGTGGCCCCCTGACTCATGAACGAACGGATCGCCACCAGCACGGCCACCACGCCGAGCAGCAGCCCGGTCTGCAGGTGTTCCGCCTGGCCGCGGTTCCACGCAACGCCCAGCGTGAGGCACGCTCCGCTCAGGCAGAGGGTCAGCAGGCTCGGCCGCAGCCACCACTGCTCGCGCGTCGAGGAGGGGCGCCGCCGCCCCAGGGCGGGCTCGGCGGCCATGAGGGCGGTCAGGCCGAGCACCGCGGCCGCACACACCAGCGCGGGTCCCTGGACGCCGACCGAGAACTCCTTCGCCCGGTTGAAGTCGAGCCAGAGCGCGCCGAGGCCGAGCGCCCAGGCGCAGCCGGCGAGCCCATAGTGCAGGGGCGAGCTCACCCAGAGCACCAGCACGCACCAGCCCGACAGGACCAGGACGGCGGCGATGGCGAGGAGCGCGGACAGCACCGAGCTGTTGCCGACGGCGCTGTGCACGGCCGGCGCACCCATGGTCAGGTACGCGAGACCTCCGAACAGCGCGGCGACCAGAGCCACGTCCGAGACCACGTCGGCGCGGCGCGCTCGAAGGTGGTCCTCGAAGTCGATCACGACGACGCCGAGCAACACGGCGAGGAGCGTTGCCGCCGCCGCCGCGGTCGCGTTGCCGTGGACCGGACCGCCGGTTCCCACGCCGCAGCACCCAGACGACGGTCTGGAAGATCGCCGACAGCATCATCCCCCACGCCATCAGCCGCGTTCCGCGCCACACGTCGGGCCGCCGGGCGAGGACCGCGAGGAGGGCAGCGGCGACCGCGGTGGAGAGCAGCAGGGCGGTCTGGCCGGCGCGTGCCTGCGATCCGGCGCTGTCCCCCATCGGCCGGAGCGCGATGATCGCCGCGGCCGCAGCGGCCGCGATCACCAGCCAGATCTGGCGACGGAAGGTGAGCAGGGGAGAGGGAGCCGGAACGACTGGCAGCGAGGCCGCGCGCGGATAGTCGTCGGTCACGGTTCGTGCGCCCATCCCGTCAGAATGACCGGCCGAGCCCGGGTCTGGCATGGCGTCTCTTGGGGATTTTCGCGTGGGCCGAATGGGGGATGGGGCTCGGCCCAAGGCTACTACTCGATGAGCCGGCGGCGCAGGGCCTCCGCGACCGCTGCCGTCCGGTCCGACGTCCCGAGCTTCTCGAAGATGTGCTCGAGGTGCGTCTTGACCGTGTCCGGTGAGATGTAGAGCTGCTCGGCGATGTCCTTGTTCGTGTGTCCGAAGGCCAGCAGCTGCAGGACCTCGACCTCACGGGCGGTGAGGGTCTCGGCCTTGCGGTCACGCTCCTTGGCGTCGGTCAGCTCCTCGGCGAGGGCGACCACCAGCTGGGGGTCGATCACCATGTTTCCCCCGGCCACCAGGCGGACCGTCTGGATCAGGTGCTCCGCGTCGCGGGCCTTGAGGACGTAGCCGCGGGCGCCGGCGCGGACGGCTTCGACGACGAACTGGCGATCGTCGTAGGCCGTCAACATGATCACGCCGACGTCGGGGTGCTGCTGCCGGATCCTGCGGGCGGCCTCCAGGCCGTCCATCTCCGGCATCCGGATGTCGAGAAGGGCCACGTCAGGGGCACCGTCGCCGTTCTCCATGAGCTTGAGTACCTCGAAGCCGTTCGCCGCCTCACCCACGACGTCGATGTCGCCGGCCATTTCGAGGTACCGGCGAAGGCCCTGACGTACCAGGGAGTGGTCATCCGCGATGAGGACCTTGATCGGCATACCTATTTCCCATCGGCCGGAGGCCCGAGAATCTGTAGCCCTCGGGGAGATAATTCTAGGCCGGTTGGGGGGTGGGGGGAATCAGGCGGCCGATCTTCCTGAGGGGGGCCGAAGGGCTAGAAGACGTAGTACCAGTTCACGAACAGCAGGAGAAGGATCCCCAGCAGCAGTGAGGAGCCGGCCACGTACAGCTCGTGGCGGAGGGGATGGCCTCGGGTCCACTCGGCCGCGGCCCAGTACAGCGGGAAGAGGGCCAGGAGGAACCTGGGGATCGACATCAGCGGCCGGCCCCCGAACACCAGCAGGAGCGGCGGGACCAGGCTCGCCCACACGTAGGCGCCGAATGTGGGCCGAAAGCGCAGCAGGGCGAACGCGCCCAGGACCAGGGCCGGGGCAACGATCAGCCAGTCCAGCTGGTGGTAGCCCCCCGGATACACCCCCGTGAAGTGCAGGGCGTCGAGCGAGCCCTGCCAGAGGGCGCTCAGGGGATTGGCGAGGTGCCGCTCCCAGCCGGCCTGCTGGTGCACCGGCGCGAGCCAGTCGCCGGAGCGCTGCTGCCAGTAGCCCAGGTACACGAGGGTTCCCGCCGGAGGACCCAGGCACGAGAGCAGGCCTCCGACCGGGACGCCGCGGCGCCCCGATTCGCGCCACTGGAGGTAGGCCTCCACCGCGAGCGGCAGCACGAGGACGAGTCCCAGGTTGCGGGTGAGCGCCGCCGCCGCGCCCGCCGCCGCGGCCACGCCCCACCGTTTTCGCCTCGCCCCCCACAGGCAGACCAACACCAGGAGCAGGAACGTGGACTCGCTGTACGGGGCCAGGAAGAAGAAGGACGTCGGGAACACCGCGGCGTACAGCACGGCGCGCCTGGCGGTGCCCTCCGACAGCTCGCTTCGCGTGAGCACGTACAGCATGCAGAGCGCGCCGAGGAGCGACAGGTTCGAGATCAGGATCCCCGCCGCGAGCGGGTGGCCGCCGATCACCGTCGAGACGGCGCGGGTCGCCATCGGATACAGGGGGAAGAACGCGGCGCTGCCGTCGCCGTCGTCGTAGCCGCCCGTTGCGATGCGCAGGAACCAGAGCGCGTCCTCCCGCTCCCACGACGTCCACACGTTGTGCCAGCCGGGCGTGACGGCGTGCGCCGGCCACCCCGGCACGTCGACCGGCCCCGGGATGCCGGCGGCGGTGCGGACGTTCTCGGGCAGCGCGCCGGCGTTGGGCAGGAGCGCCACCCCCACGAGCGCGACGACCGACAACGCCAGCCGGAGCGCCAGGAAGACGCACAGGCAGTAGACGAGACCGCTGCGGAGGCTCCGGCCGTCGTCCTCGCGGTGCCGGCCCGGCTCCAGTGCCGCCTCCGGCGTCTGCGGCTCGGGGTCCGCTCCGGCCGGCCGGGTCCTCATGATCGTCGCACCACCGGCGAACGCTCCAGGCTCCAGGTCATCGGCTCCACGATCGACAACGGCGGCGGGTCGCGGAGGATCCATGCCACGATGCACACACCCAGGATCACGGCGCGGATCAGGATCGCGATCTCGAACGCGCTGATCGGCAGGCCCGAGTAGCCCGCGAACGCCGGGTCGCCGGACTGGGCGGCCAGATGCCCGAACCAGGTGAAGCGCGTCACGAAGACCGCGACGTCCGCCACCTCGAACGCCACGAACAGGCGCAGGCTCGGCAGCGCGAGCGCGAACCAGGGCAGCAGCCACAGGCCGTACTGCGGCGAGTAGACCTTGTCGGTCAGGAGGAACAGCGCGATCACCGGGAAGCCGAGCGTCCAGGCCGGCGTCTCCCGCAGTCGATGGCGGCGGAGCTCCCAGACGACGATCACCAGCACCAGGAAGATCACCAACGACGCGAGGTTGATCGTTCCGGCCTCCCACGAGCACGAGCCCCCGTTCGCGCCGACGCGGTCGCACACGACGAACCACAGGCTGTCCCAATCGGCGCCACGTTGCGCGTTGAACTGGAAGAAGGTTCCCCAGGCGTGCGAGGCGAACGCGGCGAACGGGAGGTTCACCACCAGCCAGGCGGCCGCGGCCGCACCCACCAGGAGGCCCGCCTCGCGCCGTCGCCCCTGCCGCCAGCGATCGAGCGCGAACGGCACGACCAGCAGGGCCGGGTAGGCCTTCGCCGCCGCCCCCAGGCCGAGGAGTGCCCCGCTCCAGCCGTCCCGTTCTCGGAAGAAGGCCAGGGTGGCGACCGTGGCCAGCGCGACCGCGAGCAGGTCCCAGTTCATGAACGCGTAGATCAGCAGGGTGGGCGCGAGCGAGAAGAACAACGCCCGATCGCCGACCGCGCGGTACAGGGCCCACGCCACCACCAGGGCCAGCGCGGCCAGGAGGAGGGCGTTGGCCTCGAAGAAGCGCTGATAGGTCGAGCCGAACGGCTGGGCGAGCCACGCCGCCGTCCGCATCAGGTACATCGTGAGCACCGGGTACTCGTCACAACGGCCGGCGCTCGGCGCACACGCGTCCAGGTAGGGGAGGCGATTCCCGTGGAGCTGCTCGCTCCCGAACAGCGGAACGACGTCGGTGTAGCACAGGACCTTGTACTGGCGCCCGTCGCTCCAGTTGCCCGCCGTGCAGGGACTCTTGAGCAGGTAGCCGAGCGAGAGCGTGACGAGCGTGGCGGCCAGGACGGTGACGAGTGTGACGCCGGCCCCGGCGCGCCGCACCGGCTCCCGATTCATCCGTCGATTATGGGCCCTGGCCGAGCCGGGGCTCAGTGGTAGGAGTGCTCCTCGTCGGGGAACCGGCCGGCCCGGACGTCGTCGGCGAAGGCGGTCGCGGCCCGCGCGATCTCGCCCTTCAGGTCCGCGTAGGCCTTGGCGAGCTTGGGGGCGGGCTTGGGGCCGAGCCCGAGCAGATCGTTGATCACCAGGACCTGCGCGTCGCAGTCGGGCCCGGCGCCGATGCCGATGGTCGGGATCTCGATGCTCTCGGTGATGCGCTTGCCGACCTCGGCCGGCATGGCTTCCAGCACGAGCGCGAAGGCGCCCGCCTTGGCCAGCGCGTCCGCGTGGTCCAGGAGCATGCGGACGGCCTCGTCGGTGCGACCCTGGACGCGGAAGCCGCCCATGGCGTTCACCGACTGGGGCGTGAGGCCGAGATGGCCCATGACCGGGATCCCCTTCTCCACCAGCGCCGCGGTCAGCTCGATGACGCCGCCCTCGACCTTGACGGCGTTCGCGCCGCCCTCCTTCAGGAAGCGGCCGGCGTTGCGGATGCCCTCCTCCAGGCTGGCCTGGTACGACATGAACGGCATGTCCCCGACGATCAGCGCGTTGCCGGCGCCCCGGGCCACGGCGCGCGTGTGGTGGAGCATCTCGTCGACGGTGACCGGGATCGTGTTCGGGTAGCCGAGCTCGTTGTCGGCGACCGAGTCGCCCACCAGGAGCAGGGGGATGCCGGCCTCGTCGAGGATCCGGGCGGTGGGGTAGTCGTAGGCGGTGAGCATCACGAAACGCTCACCCCGTTCCTTGAAGGCCCGCACGTCGCGGACGGTCACGCTCACGGCTCGCGCCTCCTCTCGAAGTGCACGGCGTCTCTGGTCCAAGTCTACGACCCGGGCCGGCGGGGGACGGGAAGGCGGCCGGCGTGTCGGTGCCCCGGGCTAGGCTCGCCACCGGCGTGGAGGGTGGCTCCGTCCGCGCCGCTGGTAGGATTGGGTCTCCACTCCTGCTCCCCCTGGGAGCCGCTCAGTCCAGAGGAGGTGGTACGTGAGGAAGTACGAAATCATGTTCATTCTGCCCGCAGAGGCCGACGATGCGGCCGTCTCCGGCGTGATCGACAGGATCAAGGGCGTGATCGGCGCCGACGGAGGCGACGTCACCAAGGTCGACCAGTGGGGCCGACGCCGGTTCGCCTTCGAGATCGACAAGAAGGCCGAGGGGTTCTACGTTGTCGCGGAGATGAACGCCGACCCCGCCTCGATGCGAGAGCTGGATCGGGTGCTCACGCTGGCTGACGACGTGGTGCGGTTCAAGGTGGTTGTTCGCGCGGCGTGAGCCGCGGGTGGCGCTTCGCACGAGCGGGCGCCGGTTTCTTCCCCCCTCCCGGAGGCGGCCATCGGCCCGGGAGGCGGTCGGACGAAGGTGGTGACGGTGATGGCGAGTGAGAATCAGGTAACGGTCGTGGGCAACCTGACCCGCGATCCCGAGCTCCGCTACACCCCGAACGGGGCGGCGGTGGTCAAGCTCGGCGTGGCGGTGAGCCGCCGGATCAAGGACGAGTCCGGGCAGTGGAAGGACGCCGACACGTCGTTCTTCGACGTGACCGCATGGCGGTCGCTGGCGGAGAACATCGCCGAGTCGCTCACCCAGGGAACCCGGGTGGTCGTGGTGGGCCGGCTTCGCACCAACTCGTGGGAGACGGCGGAGGGCGACAAGAGGAGCAAGGTAGAGATCGAGGCCGACGAGGTCGCGCCGAGCTTGCGCTGGGCGACCGCGAAGCCCGAACGGCAGGGCCGCTCGGGTGGAGCGTCCGACTGGTCGAACAACGTGAGCGTCGGCGTGGGTGGGCCGCAAGAGGAGACGCCACTGGATGCCTAGAGCACAACAGCGAGACAAGGGACCGAGGAAGCGCAAGGAGAAGGACGAGAAGGCCTGGCAGAAGAAGCAGAAGAAGAAGTTCTGCATCTTCTGCAAGGACAAGGTCGCCTACGTCGACTACAAGGACGTGGGCACCCTCCGGAAGTTCGTCTCCGACCGCGGGAAGATCCGTGCGAGGCGGGTCACGGGGAACTGCACGCAGCACCAGCGCGATGTGGCCTCCGCCGTGAAGAACGCGCGCGAGATGGCGCTCCTGCCGTACAGCGCCAGGTAGGGGACCGATGAAGATCGTCCTGCACAAGGAAGTGGAGAAGCTGGGCGTCCCCGGCGACGTCGTTCAGGTCGCCGACGGCTACGCCCGCAACTACCTGATCCCGAAGGGGTACGCGGCGCCGGCCACCAAGGGCGCCGCGAAGAACTCCAACCGGCTCCGCCGCGCGCACGACCAGAAGGTGCAGAAGGCGGTCCTGGAGGCGAGGGAGGTCGCGGCGAAGCTGACCGCCTCCCCGCTCCAGGTCACCGCCCGTGCCGGCGAGGAGGGGAAGCTGTTCGGCAGCGTGACGTCCGCGGACATCGCACGCGAGCTCGAGGCGCGCACGGGCGCGACCGTCGACCGGCGGACGGTGCACCTGGCCGAGCCGATCCGGAGCCTCGGTACGCACGAGGTGACGGTCCGGCTCCACCCCGAAGTCGAGGCGATCGTCACCGTCGAGGTCGCCGCGCAGTAGCTCGCGCATCCCTGCACGTCAACGGGTGTCAGACCCGTTCCATACGATCGTCCCGTGAAAACGGAGTGCCATTTCCCGATCGTGTCCGGGCCTCGTTTGCGCAGGCACATTCGTTATCGTCGGCATTCCACCGTTCTTCCACAGGTCTTGCGCGTTGTTCCCAACAGCGCGCTTCCACGAGACTGTCGGCCGTCGGAGGGGGGATGAGTGGCGGTCGCGGATGAGGTTCGGGCGCGCCCGGGGACGGATCGGGTGCCGCCGCACAATCTGGAAGCCGAGGAGTCCGTTCTCGGCGCGATGATGCTGTCGGCCGAGGCGATCGCCTCGGTCATCGAGACGCTGAAGGCCGGTGACTTCTACCGCCCGGTCCACCGGAAGATCTACGAGACCATCCTGGCGCTCTACGCGCGCGGCGAGCCCGTCGACGCGATCACCGCCGTCGAGGAGCTCAACCGGCGGGGCGACCTCGAGGCGACCGGCGGTGCGCTGTACGTCTACAACCTGGTCGAGGCCGTGCCGACGCCGGGCAGCGCCGGCTACTACGCCAAGATCGTCGCCGACCACGCGCTGCTCCGCCGGCTCATCGACGCGGCGTCCCAGATCATGACCAGCGCGTATGCGATTCCCGAGGACCCGCGGCGGGCGGCCGACGAGGCCGAAGGGCTCGTGTACGCCGTCGCCCGGCAGGACGAGAAGGAAGAGCTCGTTCCCGTCCGGACGCTGGTGGACGAGAGCATGCTCCAGCTCGAGCAGATCCATCAGCGCGAGTCGGCGTTCGCGGGCGTCCCGACCGGGATTCGTGGACCTCGACAACCTGCTTTCCGGGCTGCAGCCCGGCAACCTGATCGTCGTGGCGGCCCGGCCGGGCGTCGGCAAGTCGTCCTTCGTCACGAACCTGGCCCGCAACGTCGGCGTGGGCGAGGGGACGCACGACGGGGCCGGCTCACCTGTTCTGATGTTCTCCCTGGAGATGAGCCGCTGGGAGATCGGCATGCGGCTGTTGTGCGGGGAGGCTCGCGTGCCGTGGGACAAGGTCCGCTCCGGGCGGGTGCAGACCGAGGAGTGGACTCGCATCGTCGAGGCGGCCGAGCACCTCCACGACGCGCCGATGTTCATCGTGGACTCGGGCAACGTGACGATCGTCGACATCCGAGCCAAGGCCCGCCGTCTCAAGTCCAGCCGGCACGGGCTCGGCCTGGTCATCGTCGACTACCTCCAGCTGATGTCGGGGCACCGCCGCTACGACAACCGGCAGCAGGAGATCGCCGAGATCAGCCGGTCGCTCAAGCTGCTCGGGAAGGAGCTCGAGGTGCCGGTGATCGCCGTCTCGCAGCTCAACCGCAACCCGGAGTCGCGCGCGGACAAGCGTCCCCAGCTGTCTGACCTCCGCGAGTCCGGCGCCATCGAGCAGGACGCCGACATCGTCATGTTCATCCACCGCGACGACAACGACACGGACCCTGCCGCCAAGGGCCGGGCCGACCTCATCGTGGCCAAGCACCGCAACGGGCCCACCGACGTGATCCCGCTGACGTTCCTGCCGCACCTCACGCTCTTCCGGAACTTCGCCCGCGGCTGAGGCCGCACCGACCGCGAGGCGGTCGGATAGGCTGCCGCGGGTTGACCACCTCCTCGCCACCGTCGCCGGCGACCGTCCGGGCCATCCACCGCCTCCTGGCGAAGCGGTTCGGCCCGCTGGACCCGCCCAGGACGTGGGACCCGGTGGAGGAGTTGGTCCTCACGGTCCTGTCCCAGAACACCAGCGACCTCAACAGCGGCCGCGCCTTCGACGAACTTCGTCGTCGCTACCCCACGTGGGAGGCGCTGGCGGCCGCCACGCCGGCCAAGGTGGCCGACGCGATCCGATCGGGCGGGCTGGCCAACGTGAAGGCTCCGCGCATCCTGGCGATCCTGCGGGAGATCGCGGCTCGGCAGGACGGCCGTATCGACCTGGAATGGATGCGGACGGCCCCGACGCAGGAGGTTCGCGACTACCTGCTCTCGCTGCCCGGCGTCGGCCCCAAGACGGCGGCCTGCGTGCTGGCGTTCTCGCTCGACCGGCCGGCACTGCCGGTCGACACGCACGTGTTCCGCGTGGCGCGCCGCCTGGGGCTCATCCCCGAGCGCGTGAACGCCGGCCAAGGCACACGATGTCATGGAGGAGATCGTCCCTGCCACGCTCCGGGTCGGAATGCACGTCGGCCTCATCAGGCTCGGCCGCGAGATCTGCAAACCGGGGCGGCCGCGGTGCGAGGACTGTCCGCTCAATGATCTGTGCCCCACCGCGCCGTCGGTGCTGGGGACGCGCGCCGGATGATCCCCCCGGGCATCTTCGCCGAAGCGGTCTTCGCGCTCGGGCTTGCCCTCGCGGGGGCGAACATCGTCGCGCTCGTGCGCCCGTGGTGGCTGAAGCGTCGCGGGCAGAAGCGCGTGCAGGAAGTGGGGTCCAAGCCGAGGTCGTACATGAACATCGCGATCGGTCTGGTGGTCGCCGTCTGGGGCCTCGCCAGCATGGTCCGCTGACGACCGGACTGCAGCGCCTCGCGTCGTTCCTACGGGTTCCCTGGAGCGGATGAGGGGAATCGAACCCCCGTCTCAAGCTTGGGAAGCTTGTGTTCTGCCATTGAACCACATCCGCGTACGCGGCCCGATTCTAGCAATGACACCTGCGGGGGCGAAGCGGCCTGTGGCGGGTCAGGCGGGACGGCGGTCCGCGGGCTTCTGGTTGGGCTCTGGCGGAGGCTGCCGTGGAACGACCGGCGGCATGATCGGTCCGAGACCCATGGACACGGCCATCATGGCCGCCTGGGTCCGGTTGTTGACGCCCAGCTTGCGGAACACGGTCGCCAGGTGGGCCTTCACCGTCTTCTCCGACAGGAAGAGGCGCTTGGAGATCTCACGGTTGCTGTGTCCGGCCGCCAGCAGCTCGAGGATCTCGGTCTCGCGCCGTGTCAGACGTGCCTCGCCCGCCGGGCGGTGCCCGGTCGGGTCGTGCCCGGAGGCCAGCTCCTGGGAACGGTTCTCGTCGAACAGGTTGCTGATGGCGCGGGCCGACATGACATTGCCCGCGCCGGTCATCGCCACCGTGATGGCCTGGGACAGGTCCGCCGGCGTCGAGTCCTTCAGCAGGTACCCTGCGGCGCCCGCGGCCATCGCGCTCTTGACGTACTCCGGGTGGTCGTAGTTGGTCAGCATGATCACGGGGAGCTTCGGCCACGCGCGGCGAACCTCCTGCAGCAGCTCCAGACCGCTCTGCCCGGGCAGGCGAATGTCCACCAGGGCCACGTCGTGCGGCTCCTTGGCCAGGATCTGCGAGGCGTCTTCGGCGCTTCCCGCCTCGGTGACCTCCGCGCCCTCCACGCAGATCTTGATCAGTTGCACCAGACCGTTGCGGACCAGCGTATGGTCGTCGACCAGCAGGATCTTCATGAAGCCACCTCGTCGATGGGAAGCCGGGCCACGATGCGGGTTCCCTTACCCGGACTTGTCTCGATCTGGAGGGTTCCCCCGTACTCGCGGATGCGTCTCTGCAGGATGTCCAGGCCCAGGTGATGCTCGGTCGCGGCCCGCTTCCGCTCGAGCGGGGTGAATCCGGGTCCGCGGTCCGCGACGCTCACCAGCAGATCCGCGTCCGACACGACGACCCGCACGGCCACGTCGCCCGATGCAGCGTGCTTCGCGACGTTCACGAGAGCCTCCCGGATCACAGCCCCTGCGAGCATGACAGCAATGGGCGGAACGCGCTGAAGGTCCCCCTCGATCACGACCCGGGTGGACAAGCCCCACTGCTCGACGACGCTTTCGATGTACCCCGGCAGGCTGTCGCTCATGCCGGCGGCCGGATCGGCCGGAGTCCGGCCCTCCGACAGCGCGGCGACGGTTCGCCGGATGTCTGCCACCGAACGTCGCAGCGCCTCGCGGGCGTTGTCGATCGCCTCGAGCCCATCGCCGGGGACCCCCGGGGATTGGCGCAGGGCTTCCAGCTCGAGCACGGCGCCGGTGATCGTCTGGAGTACGTCGTCGTGGAGGCGCTGCCCGAGCTCGGTGCGCTCGCGCTTCACGTACGCGGTCGTATTCGCCGGATGGGCGCGAAGCGCGGCCCGCGTCATCGCGACGACCTCGGCGGCAACCGTCATGGTCTCGTCGGTTGCGGCAGTCGCGCCGCGGTCCCACGTCGCCAGGAGCAGCTCGTCCCGATCCTCGGCGCGCACGAACCCCGTGGCCCAGTCGTTGCGTCCGACGCCCAGCGCCATGGCGATCCGCCGAACCGACGCCGCGTCGGGCCCGGCCGGACCCCAACCGGCGGCTTCGGCCGCCAGCGCCGACGGAAGGCTTCGGAGCGCCTGCCGAACGGGAAAGGCGGTGACTTCGATACCCGCGCCACAGACCTCGGCACGGGCACACAGAATGAAGAGGTCGCGCGCATCGAGGGCATCCCGAACGGCCGACATCACCTCGGCCAGCGAGGGCTCGCGATCGGACAGGGCCGAACGGGCGGCCGCGAGGATGGCGGAGACGGGGCGCGGCTCCTGCTTCACCGGGCTCTGGCGGGCATCGCCCGCCGACGCGACCAGTCGCGGTCGGACGGCGACCGCGGTCACGGCGTGCGCGGAACCGTCGGTCGCCGAGCGGCGACCAGCCCGGCCGCGACGATCCAGGTCATCCCGGGTTTGCACCCTTTTGATATCGGATGGTCGGTGAGGCCCCTTGAACCCATCGCCCGATGTTCAGGACGGCCGAAAGGCCACTGCTGGGGGCGAAGGGCCTAGCGAGACTCGGGAACGGGACCCTCACCGTTGGTCGGGTCCATCGGGGACTCGAGCGACTCGGCCACCACCTGCGCGACGTCCACCACACGGAGGCCGCCCCCCCTGACCTTGGCCCCGTCGTCGAGCATGATCAGGCAATACGGACAAGCCACGCCCAGCGAGTCGGCGCCTGTTGCCACCACCTCGTCGGTGCGCTCCACGTTGATCCGCCGGCCGATCCGCTCCTCCACCCACATCCGGGCCCCCCCCGCGCCGCAGCAGAGCCCGCGCTCCCGGTGCCGCGGGAGCTCCACCGTTCGCAGGCCGGGCACGTGCTGCAGGACGTCGCGCGGCTCGTCGTAGACCTGGTTGTGTCGGCCGAGGTAGCACGGGTCGTGGTAGGCGAGCAGCTCGTCCACGGCCCGGGTCGGGCGCAGCTTCCCTTCCCGGACCAGCCGGGAGAGGAGCTCGGTGTGGTGCACCACCTCGTACCCACCCCCGTAGTCGGGGTACTCGTTCCGCAGCGTATTGAAGCAGTGAGGGCAGTTGGCCACGATCGTCCTCACGCCGGCCGCGCCCAGAGTCTCCACGTTCTGCTCCGCCAGCGTCTGGAAGAGGTACTCGTTGCCGATTCGGCGCGCGGGGTCACCCGTACACAGCTCCCGCGGCCCCAGGATCGCGAAGTCGATGCCGGCCGCCTGCAGCACCTGGGCGACCGCGCGGCTGATCTTCTTCGCGCGGTCGTCGAACGAGCCGGCGCAGCCGACCCAGTAGAGGAACGGCGGGGCCGGATCGCCGGGTTCGAGCACCCGCACGCCCAGCCCCTCCGCCCAGTCGGCGCGCTGCGACTGCGACTGGCCCCATGGGTTCGAGGAGTTCTCGAGGTTCCGGAGCAGCAGGCCGGCCTCTTGCGGGAAGCGCGACTCGGCCATCACGAGGTTCCTGCGCATGTCCACGATGTGGTCGATGTGCTCGATGTTCACGGGGCACTCCTGCATGCACGCGCCGCACGTGGTGCAGGCCCAGACCACCTCGTCGTCCACCACGTCGGGGTTCAACGGGACCAGCTCGTGCTCGGTCCCGGCGGCCTGCGCCGCCAGGATCTTCGTGCCCTGCTCGAACACGTGATCACGGAGGTTCATGATCAGCAGCTTCGGCGAGAGCGGCTTGCCCGTGTTCCACGCTGGACAGGCGTTCTGGCAACGGCCGCACTCGGTGCACGAGTAGGTGTCGAGGATCTCCTTCCACGTCAGGTCCTTCAGCGTGGCCGCTCCCAGGCTGGCTTCACCGTCCTCGAGCGCCTCGAGGTCGATCTTCAGCGGCTCGAGCCGTCCGCGCCGCTTGGTGCTGGAGAAGTAGACGTTGAACTCCGACACCAGGATGTGCAGGTGCTTGGAGTAGGGGATGTATGCGAGGAAGCCCAGGATCAGCAGGATGTGGGTCCAGACGAACGTCCGCTCCAGGAATCCCTGGACCGAGGCGCTCAGCCCATCGAACAGGGGAGCGAGCGCGTGCGACGCGGGGGTCCAGGTGGCCGGTGACTCGTTCACCCCCATCGCGATGCGTACGGCGTTGAGGAGCCAGAGCGAGACCATGATGCCCAGGATCCACAGCAGGATGTAGTCGGCCTCGCGCAGGTGGCTCCCGCGGAAGCGTTCTGGCCGGAGCACCTTGCGGATGAAGAAGGCCATCGCCACGCCGACGATCACGAGCACCATGAACAGGTCCTGTACGAAGCCGAGCCACGCGGTGCGCCCGACGAGCGGGATGGCGAAGCTGGTCGTGAACACGTCGCCGAACGCCTCGACGATCGTGGTCAGCAGGACCAGGAATCCCCAGAAGATGAAGGCGTGCATGAGCCCCGGGCCGGGCCGCTGCAACAGCTTCTGCTGTCCGAGCACAACCGTGGTCTCGGTGCGAACCCGCTCGGGCACTTCATCCGATCGGCTGACCGGCCGCCCCAGCTTCACCAGCCGGAACAGGAGCCGCGTGCGGCGGGCGAAGATCGCGATCGCCAGGGCGAGGACCGCCACCAGGAGCACCGGGCCCGCGGCCGACCCGACCGAGAGCAGCAAGGGAGCAGCCGATTCGCCCGTCACCGTCGGTCAGTCTATGGTCGTGAGCGAAGGGGGCGCAACGCACGCGCCGTGATGCCGCCGAAGGGGCGTCGGCCCGAAGGAGGCTCAAACATGGAGGTCGTCAGGGGAGTCCATCGCCTGACCCGCGGCGTCGTGAACTTCTACCTCCTGGAGGCGGGCGGGCGTCTGACCATGATCGACGCCGGCGCGGGAGGGGACTGGGACGTCTTCACCGCGGGGGTCGCCGCCATCGGCCGGGATGTGGGGGACCTCGAGGCGGTGCTCGTGACGCACGCGCACAGCGATCACACCGGGATCGCCGAGCAGGCGCGGGTCGCCGGGGCGCGCATCTGGATCCACGAGGCCGACGCCGCGGTCGCCGGCGGCGCGAAGCCCGGGAAGAACGAGGCCGGCCTCGGCCGGTATCTCCTCAAGCTCGAGTCCTACCGCACCACCTGGCACCTTCTCCGTCACCGCGGGGCGAGGATCATCCCGATCATGGAGCTCTCCACCTTCGCGGACGGCGAGATCCTCGACGTCCCCGGGCGCCCCCGCGTCCTTCACGCTCCGGGGCACACGGCCGGGATGAGCGCGGTGTACGCGGAGGACCGGCGGGCGCTCATGACCGGCGACGCTCTGGTCACCAGGAACCCGCTGACCGGCCACCGCGGGCCCCAGATCATGCCTTCCGGACTGAACATCGACTCGCAACAGGCACTCCGGTCCCTCGACGTCCTCGCCGCCGTCCCCGCGGAGATCGTTCTCCCCGGGCACGGCGAGCCGTGGGATGGGCGGGCGTCCGAGGCCGCCCGCCTTGCCCGTCAGCGGGGCGTGTCCTAGGCCGCCACGCGGGCGATCGTCCCTGGTCGGTCGGCGGGTTCCGCCGGGGAACAATCTACCTCGCACAAAAGTTGACAGTCTCAGACTCAAGATTCGATACTGAGTCAACGCATTCGGGGCCGGCGAGCGGCCCACGAGACAACGAAGGAGACACTGAATGCCGAAGGCTGTTGGAATCGACCTTGGAACGACCAACTCGGTCATCTCCGTCCTGGAAGGCGGGGAGCCCGTCGTCGTACCGAACGCCGAGGGCTCGCGAACGACCCCATCGGTGGTGGGCTTCCCCAAGACCGGCGAGATCGTGGTCGGTGAGGTCGCCAAGCGGCAGGCCATCACCAATCCCGATCGCACCGTCCGGTCGATCAAGCGCGAGATGGGCCGGAAGGATTGGACCCTCGACGTCGACGGCAAGCAGTGGACGCCGCAGGAGATCTCCGCGCAGATCCTGCTGAAGCTCAAGCGTGACGCCGAGGCCTACCTGGGCGACAAGGTGACCCAGGCGGTCGTGACCGTGCCCGCGTACTTCGACGACGCACAGCGACAGGCCACCCGCGAGGCCGGCCAGGTCGCCGGGCTCGAGGTCCTGCGGATCATCAACGAGCCGACCGCGGCAGCGCTCGCCTACGGCCTGGACAAGGCCGAGAGCGACCACACCATCCTGGTGTTCGACCTCGGCGGGGGCACGTTCGACGTGTCGTTGCTGGAGATCGGGGACGGCGTGTTCGAGGTCAAGGCGACGCACGGCGACACCAAGCTCGGCGGCGACGACTGGGACCAGCGCGTCATCGACTGGCTGGTGAAGGAGTTCAAGAACGCTCACGGCGTGGACCTGTCGAACGACCGGATGGCCATGCAGCGGCTGAAGGAGGCCGCGGAAAAGGCCAAGATCGAGCTGTCGCAGGTCGCCGAGACGACGATCAACCTCCCGTTCGTGACCGCCACGGCCGAGGGCCCGCTGCACCTGGAGATGAAGCTCACGCGTTCCGAGTTCGAGCGCATGACCGAGGACCTGGTGCAGCGCTGCGCGATCCCATTCGACCAGGCCGTCAAGGACTGGGGGAAGGACCCGAGCACGATCGACCACGTCATCCTCGTGGGCGGCTCGACCCGCATGCCCATGATCCAGGAGCTGGTCAAGAAGCTCACCGGCGGCAAGGAGCCACACAAGGGCGTGAACCCGGACGAGGTCGTCGCCGTCGGCGCGGCCATCCAGGCGGGTGTCCTGAAGGGTGAGATCAAGGACATCCTGCTGCTCGACGTGACGCCGCTGTCCCTGGGCGTGGAGACCCAGGGCGGGATCATCAACCGGATGATCGAGCGCAACACCACGATCCCGTACCGCAAGAGCGAGATCTTCACGACGGCATCGGACAACCAGACGTCGGTCGAGGTGAACGTCCTGCAGGGCGAGGCCGAGACCGTCTACTCGCCGGGCGTCCGCTCGCTGGGCAAGTTCATGCTGATGGGAATCCCGCCGGCGCCACGCAACATGCCGCAGATCGAGGTGGCCTTCGACATCGATGCCAACGGCATCGTGAACGTGTCGGCCAAGGACCTCGCCACCGGCAAGGAGCAGCAGATGACGATCACCGGCGGCACGGCGCTCGGCAAGGACGACATCGACCGCATGCAGAAGGAGGCCGAGGCGTTCGCCGCCGAGGACCACAAGCGGCGCGAGACCGCCGAGGCCCGCAACCACGCGGACAACCTGTCCTATCAGGTCGACAAGGCGCTCTCCGAGTACGGCGACAAGGTGCCGGCCGAGGAGCGCGAGGCCGTCCAGAAGGCGAACGAGGACGTGAAGGAGGCCTTGAAGGGCGACGACGTTGACCGGATCAAGTCCGCGACCGAGTCCCTCAGCCAGGCGTTCCAGCGCATCGGCCAGGCCATGTACTCGCAGCAGCAGTCGGCGTCCGCCGCGGGCGGGGCCGGTCCGTCCGACCCCGGAGCCGAGGCCGCGGCGGCCGAGGCCACGCCGGGCGAGGACGCGGGCGACGGTGACGTCGTCGAGGGCGAGATCGTGGACGAGGGTGGAGCATGAGCGAGCACGAGGACGGCCACGACGAGGCTGAACCGCGCCGCGTCAAGGTGACGGACAAGCGCCGGGTCCACCTCGACCCCGCGTCGGAGAGCGGCGCCGGGGCCGACGCCGGCAGGGGCTCGTCCGCGAGCGCAGCGAGTGGACGGAGCGAAGCGCCCCCTGCCGGGGCGGAGCCCGGCGACGCACTGGTCGAGGCGACGAGCGAAGGCGGCCGAGTACCTCGATCACCTGCAGCGTCTCCAGGCCGAGTTCGACAACTACCGCAAGCGCGTGCTGCGCGAGCAGACGAGGGCGGTGGATCTTGCGGCCGAGCCGCTCGTCCGGAAGCTCCTCGAGGTCATGGACGAGTTCGACCTTGCGCTGATGGCCGCGGAGAAGCAGCCCGACTTCGATCGGTTCCTGCACGGCGTCGAGCTCGTGTACGCGAAGCTCCAGGAGATCCTCCGGCAGGAGGGCCTGGAGCGCATCGAGGCGCAGGGCAAGGCCTTCGACCCGACCCGCCACGAGGCGCTCCTCGAGTCGCAGGGCGAGGGCGGCGAGGCCGCCGACGGCGAGCCCGTCGTCGTGGACGTCATGCGTCCCGGGTACACGCTGCGCGGGCAGGTCATCCGTCCGGCCGGCGTGAAGGTCGCCAGGAGATGAACCGACGGGGCCACCGATGAACGGCGACATCCGGCGGGAGTGGTTCGAGAAGGACTACTACCAGACGCTCGGTGTCCCGAAGAACGCGTCTGCCGCGGACATCAAGAAGGCCTACCGCAAGCTGGCCCAGCAGTTCCACCCGGACGCGAACCCCGGGAACAAGGACGCCGAGGATCGATTCAAGGAAGTGTCCTCGGCCTACGACGTGCTGGGCGACGCGGAGAAGCGGAAGCAGTACGACCAGGTCCGCGACATGGCCGCCTCGGGATACGGCGGCTTCGGGGCCGGTGGGCCCGGTGGCCCCGGCGGCCGGGTTCGCGTCGAGGACTTCCCGTTCGGTCAGGGGTTCGAGGGCGCCGACCTCGGCGACCTCCTCGGGGGTCTCTTCGGCTCCGCCGGACGCCGCCGCGGCGGCGCACCGGCGCGCGGCGCGGACCTGGAGACCGAGGTCCGCATCTCGTTCGACGACGCCATCAACGGTGTCACGATCCCGGTGCAGATCAAGGGTCCGGCGCCGTGCGCCACGTGCCACGGCTCCGGCGCCGCGCCGGGCACGGCGCCGACGACCTGCCCCCAGTGCGGCGGCTCGGGAGCGGTGGCCGTCAACCAGGGTCCGTTCTCGTTCTCGCGGCCGTGCCCCAACTGCGGTGGGTCGGGGCGCGTCGTCGAGACGCCGTGCCCGACCTGTCACGGGTCGGGGAGCGTGCGCAGGACGCGCAAGTTCTCGGTGAAGATCCCCGCCGGCGTCCGCGACGGGGCGCGGATCCGCCTGGCCGGGCGAGGCGAGCCCGGTCCCGCGGGCGCCCCCGCTGGGGACCTGTTCGTGGTCGTGCACGTCGCCGACCATCGCCTCTTCGGGCGCAAGGGGGCCGACCTGACGCTGACGATCCCGGTGACCTTCTCCGAGGCGGCCCTGGGAGCCGGCGTGAAGGTCCCGACGATGAACGGTCCGGTCACGTTGAAGGTGCCGGCCGGCACCCCATCGGGGAAGACGTTCCGCATCCGCGGCAAGGGAGCACCGAAGTCGAGGGGCGGCCACGGCGACCTGCTGGTCACCGTGGAGGTCGACGTGCCCTCGAAGCTGAGCAAGAAGGAGAAAGAGCTGCTGGAGAGCCTGCGCGACGAGGGGAGCCAGTCTCCCCGGGCGCGTCTCGGCATGGAGTCGTGACGATGAGCGAGCGCAGAGACGAATCGAGCGAGCCGCGTCCGGTGCAGGGCGCGTCGGAGGCGGACGACCGCGCGGTCTACGTGATCAGCGTGGCGGCCGAGCTGGCCGGCGTGCACCCGCAGACCCTGCGCATCTACGAGCGCAAGGGCCTGGTGCAGCCGAAGCGCACTCCGGGGAACAGCCGGCGGTACTCGGCCCGCGACGTGGCCCGTCTCCGCATGATCCAGCGGCTCACGCAGGAACAGGGAATGAACCTCGCCGGCGTGCGGATGCTGCTCGAGATGGAGACCGAGCTCGAGCGCATGCGCCGGCGCGCCGAGCGGCTGGCAGCCGAGCTGACGCGCCAACGCCGGCGAGCAGAGCAGGAGCTGGAGCGGCTGCAACGCCGCAACCCGCCCAGCGAGATCGTGCCGCTCTCTGTGACGCGCCGCGTCCGGCTGCGGGTGACGGAGCACGCCCATCCCGGAGACGACGTGCCTCCGATCCCGCTCGGGCCGGGTGACGGTCCCCACACGAACGCCCCACCTTCGGCCGGATAAGGGAGCGACATGGACCTGAACAAGCTGACCCTGAAGTCCCAGGAGGCGCTGCAGACCGCCCAGGAGCAGGCCGTCGCGCGCAACCACGCGCAGATCGAGCCTGCGCACGTCCTGTTCGCGCTGCTGGCCGATCCGGAGGGTGTCATCACGGCGCTGCTGCACCGCGTCGGTCAGTCGCCCCGCGCGCTCCGCGATCGCGCGGAGGAGCTGCTCGACCGGATGCCCAAGGTGTACGGCGGGCAGGAGGTCGGACTCTCCCCGGCCACCCGGCACGTCCTGGAGCGGGCGTTCACCGAGGCGGCGAGCCTGACCGACGAGTACGTCTCCACCGAGCATCTGTTCCTGGCGCTCATGGAGGGCGGGACCGACGTGGCGCGCGTGCTGTCGGACGCGGGCCTGGCCCGGGAACAGGTGCTCGAGGCGCTGGCCGAGGTTCGTGGCCGACAGCGCGTCACCGATCCGAACCCCGAGGAGAAGTACCAGGCGCTGGAGCGCTACGGCCGCGACCTGACCGACGTCGCCCGGCGGGGGAAGCTCGACCCGGTCATCGGGCGCGACGACGAGATCCGTCGGGTGATCCAGGTGCTCTCGCGGCGCACGAAGAACAACCCGGTCCTGATCGGTGAGCCCGGCGTGGGCAAGACGGCCATCGTCGAGGGGCTCGCGCAGCGCATCGTGGCCGGGGACGTCCCCGACTCGCTCAAGAACAAGCGCGTCATCGCGCTCGACATCGGGGCCATGGTTGCCGGATCGAAGTACCGCGGCGAGTTCGAGGAGCGCTTCAAGGCGGTCCTCCGCGAGATCGCCGAGAGCGAGGGCGAGATCGTGACGTTCATCGACGAGCTGCACACCATCGTCGGTGCCGGCGCGGCGGAGGGCGCGGTGGACGCGGGCAACATGCTGAAGCCCATGCTGGCGCGCGGCGAGCTGCGGGCCATCGGCGCGACGACGCTCGACGAGTACCGCCAGCACATCGAGAAGGACCCCGCGCTCGAGCGGCGGTTCCAGCCGGTGCTGGTCGAGCCGCCGTCGGTGGAGGACACCATCGCCATCCTCCGCGGCCTGAAGGAACGCTACGAGGTGCACCACGGCGTGCGCATCCAGGACTCGGCGCTGGTCGCCGCCGCGGTGCTGTCGGACCGGTACGTCACCGGCAGGTTCCTGCCGGACAAGGCCATCGACCTGATCGACGAGGCGGCCAGCCGGCTCCGGATGGAGATCGACTCGATGCCCGTCGAGATCGACGAGGTCGAGCGGCGCGTCAAGCAGCTCGAGATCGAGCGGGCCGCGCTGAAGAAGGAGACCGACCAGGCCTCGGCCGAGCGGCTGGAGAAGCTCGAGCGCGAGCTCGCGGACCTGCGCGAGCGCGGCGCGGGGATGAAGGCGCACTGGCAGCAGGAGCGCGACCACATCGACGTCATCCGTTCGGTGAAGTCCGAGATCGAGGACGTCAGGGAGCAGGGGGCGCTGGCCGAGCGCGACGGCGACCTGGAGCGGGCGGCCGAGCTGCGCTACGGAAGGCTGGTCGACCTCGAGCGGCGGCTGGAGGAGGAGAACGAGCGGCTCGCCAAGATCCAGACCGACCGCAAGATGCTGAAGGAGGAGGTCGACGAGGAGGACGTCGCCGAGGTCGTCGCGAAGTGGACCGGCATCCCCGTGTCCCGACTGATGGAGGGCGAGATGCAGAAGCTCGTCCACCTCGAGGACGCCCTGCACGTCCGGGTCGTCGGGCAGAACGAGGCCGTCGAGGCGGTGGCCAACGCCATTCGCCGGTCGCGGGCCGGGCTGTCGGATCCCAACCGTCCCATCGGCTCGTTCCTGTTCCTGGGCCCCACCGGCGTGGGGAAGACCGAGCTCGCCCGGACGCTCGCCGAGTACCTGTTCGACGACGAGCGGGCGATGGTGCGCGTCGACATGAGCGAGTACCAGGAGCGGCACGCCGTGTCGCGCCTGGTGGGCGCGCCGCCGGGGTACGTGGGCTACGAGGAGGGCGGGCAGCTGACCGAGGCCGTGCGGCGCCGGCCGTACTCGGTCGTGCTGCTGGACGAGATCGAGAAGGCGCACGCGGACGTGTTCAACATCCTGCTGCAGCTGCTGGACGACGGCCGGCTGACCGATGGCCAGGGCCGGACGGTGGACTTCCGCAACGCGATCGTGATCATGACCTCCAATCTCGGAGGCGCCCTGTTCGCGAACGCGGGCCTGACTGCCGACGCGCGCCGGGAGGCCGTCCTGGCGGAGGTCCGCGCGACGTTCCGGCCCGAGTTCGTGAACCGGATCGACGAGATCGTGGTCTTCGAGCCGCTGGGCCGCGAGCAGATCCAGGAGATCGTCGACATCCAGCTGCGAGCGCTGGAGTCGCGCCTCGCCGAGCGCAAGCTGTCGCTCCGCCTGACCGACGCCGCGCGCGCGTACCTGGCGGAGAAGGGATACGACCCGGCGTTCGGCGCGAGGCCGTTGAAGCGCCTGATCCAGCGCGAGATCCAGGACGCGCTGGCCCTCAAGCTGCTCGCGGGCGAGGTCGGAGAGGGCGACACGGTCGTGGTGGACCGCGAGGGCGACGGATTGACGTTCCGGACGGAGTCCGCCCGTCCCTCCTGAGGCTGTCTCGACCCCTGGTGTCTGCGCTATGTGATGTCGAATCGACCGTGCCGCGCCTGTCGTTCCAGGTGGAGCGACCAGGTCTCGGCGCCGGACTCGCGCGCCACCAGTCCGTCTTCCTATGGACGGGCGGGCCAACTGAAGTACACCAGTGAGGGACGCAATGCCACCAACGTGCCTGGCCCTCTCGGTGGGGCGCGCCGACGGGACGGCGGGTGCACGTACACGTTCCCCGGCGCGATCGGTGGAGGGGCGACGGACACCCCGGACTTCCCGAAGATCGCCGTCGCGAACAACAACGCGTACGTGACCTGGAACGACTATCCGCCGAGCTCCGGCTTCGCTCGCTCGGGACTCGCCAGGTTCCCGCTGGACAGCCTGGCCTCCTGCGCCGGGTTCAGCTACAGCTTCCTGACCCGGACCACGGAGTTCACGTTCGCGCTGTCGCAGGCGGACAGCTCGATGGACCAGTTCTACTGGGTCTCGAACTGGTTCCTGGACGGCACCACCAATGGGTCGAACATGCGCATCTTCTGGTGGCCGGAGAACAGTGGGTCGTACTTCGGAGTCGACGCGTGCCATCAACGCCTACACGTTCGGCGCCGTCGAGTTGTGGCGACCCCGAACTGGTGCAGTCGGCTTGATCCGAGGTACGAGTCGGTGACGATCACCAGGGCGCGAATACCGGGCCCTGGCGAACGCGGCCTTTGCCGGGGACTCGTTGCTCGAAGTGTCGACGAGCGCTGGGCCGAGCGGATTCAGCGCCGGCAAGAACTACGTTGTCTACAATTACTTCAAGCTGAACGCGCTCTCGTACATCGGAAGCGACCAGCTGTACAGCACCTCGACCAACTTCGCGTACCCCGGGTGTGGGGTCAACAAGTACGGTCACGAGGGCTGCGCGATGATGTTCGGGAACAACACCCCCGGAGGGTTCATCCTCCTGAAGGACGACGTGAACCCCGTCCAGCCGTGGGGGGACAGCTTCATCCTCGGCGGCATCAGCGGGGCGAGCGCGGGGGGCGACTACGTCGTCACCTCTCCGTGGAACCCGGCCGTCGGACCGTTCGAGACCGTCCTGTGGAACGTCAACGGCAGTGCGGTTCAGCCCTACTGGGTCGTGTGGGGCCGAACCCGTGACGCCAACGGCTACAACCGTTGGAAGGCCAAGTAGGCAACCACGACGCCCTCCGGACGGGTGAAGTGGGAGCGGAGAAGGGCCGGGCCTCGAAGCGAGGCCCGGCCCATCTCATTCGGTTGTGGGGACGCCGGGAACCAAGGGCGAGCGACCGACCGTCCAAGTCGCATAGTGCATTCGTCGTTCGCCTGACCCTGATCGTGGTGCTTGTCGTTGGTGTCCTGCAGCGGCGGCTCGCTGGATGCACCCGCCGTGCCGGGCGGCGGGGAGGTTGCGGGGCGTCTTGTCTCGCAAACCTCGGACGGCTCGCATCGATCGGCCAGAGCCGGGGCTGCGGGTTGGCGCGTTTACTCAGGCGATCCTTACCAGGTCCGGCGCCGTCAGAACCTCCCCGAGCCGATCTCAACGGCGTGACATCCGGTGAGGGCCTCTTCTCGCTTCGGTGGCCTCGATCCGCGGCCGCTACTTCATCACGGCGGTCCAACCGGGGCCGGCGATCACCGGCACGTGGGTCCGGATATCGGCGGATCCAGGGAGCCTCGGTTCTGCTGGTCGTCTGCACCGACTGCCCCGTTCCCGCTGAACGCTTGTCGCGGCGTCCTGATCACACAGGGAGTCACGCGCCGGCGGCGGGGGATCCGTCGACCACCGTCCGGTCACCGAGCGGCGACGTGAGGGCGACCCGGACCGCCTGGAGCATCGCGATCTCGGGACACGCCGAGCCGACCAGGTCGGGCGGCGTTCCCTGGTAGAGCGTGACCGTGACGCGGTCGGGGGTCTCGTCGAGTCCCACGTGGTCGATGCCCATGCAGGGGCCACCCCAGAACCACATGGTGAGCGTCGTGCCGTCGCTCGACGGGACGGCCTTGATCCAGGTGAGCGGGGTGACGTTCTGGAGGCCGGGCGTCACGGCGACGATCTTCGGCTTCTGGGCCGGGGGCGGGCCGGACGCGGGGGGGACGGAGGTGGAGATGGGGGCGTCCGGTCCTCCGCCGGCCGTGGCGGACGTGGCGCAGGCGGCCGCAGCGAGGGCCGCCATGAGGAGCAGGGGAAGGATTCGCTTCTTCATAGGGTCTTCGACGCCTCCACCTACGAGTTCGGTTCCCGCGGCCGGGTCCTTTATCGGGCTCGAGCGGCGGACCGATACTTGGCCGGTGGAAGCGCTGTTGATCGTGCTGTTCGCGGTGGTCGCCCTGGCGGGGGCGGGTCTCAGCTACTACCTCAAGATGCGCCGGCGGGACGAGCTGGCCGAGTTCGCCCTGCAACACGGCCTCGACTACTCGATCAACGATCCCTTCGGACTGGTGGACATGAGCTTCGGGTTCTTCTCGCGGGGCGACGGCCGCGGGTGCGAGAACGTGGTCTGGGGGACGTGGCAGGACCTCCCCGTGGCCGTCTCGGACTTCTGGTACTACGACGAGTCCAGCGACTCGAAGGGGGCGCGCAGCCGCACGTACCACCGCTTCTCGGTGGCCGAGGTACAGGTCGCGGCGTGGATGCCCCACGTCACGATCGGGCGGGAGAACGTGCTGACCACGGTCGTCGAGGCCGCAGGCTTCCACGACATCGAGTTCGAGTCCGAGGACTTCAACCGGGCCTTTCACGTGCGGAGCGAGGATCGGGAGTTCGCCTTCGAGCTCATCGACGCCAGGATGATGCAGTGGCTCCTGTCGGTGCCGGGGACGCTCGCGGTCGAGGTCAACGGTCCGAAGTTCATCGTGTACAGCAGGAAGCTCGCCCCCATGGAGCTCGTCCCCCTGTTCGGGACCGCCAAGGGCTTTCACCAGCACATTCCCCGGCTGGTGTGGAACCAGTACGGTATGCAGACGCGGCAGGAGGCCGCGGAGGGACCGAAACCGCCGACCGTCCCGACCGTCCCGCCGCTCGTCGGTGGGCCGGAGGCGGCGGCAGGAGGTGCGTCGTGATCGTTCTGTGGATCGTGCTCGGCATCATCGTGGTGATCGGGATCGCCCTGGTGGTGTCCTACAACCGGTTCGTCAGCCAGCGGAACCTCATCCGCAACTCGTGGGCGAACATCGACACCGAGCTGCGCCGGCGGTACGACCTGATCCCCAACCTGGTGGAGACCGTCAAGGGGTACGCCGCGCACGAGCGCGAGGTGTTCGAGGAGGTGGCCCGCACCCGTTCGATCGCGGCGGGCACGTCGGGGACCCCGGCCGAGCAGGCCGCCGCAGAAGGACCCTTCGTCGCCGCCCTGGGCAAGCTCTTCGCGGTCGCGGAGAACTACCCCGACCTGAAGGCGAACCAGAACTTCCTTGCGCTGCAGCAGGAGCTGTCCAACACCGAGGACCGTATCCAGGCCTCGCGGCGCTTCTACAACGCGAACGTCCAGGACTTCAACCGGCGGGTGCAGTCGTTCCCGTCGAACGTGATCGCCGGGATGTTCGGGTTCAAGGAGGAGCAGTTCTTCGAGATCCCCGATGCCGAACGCGCCCAGGTCGCCCAGGCGCCGCAGGTCGACTTCGGGGCGGCAGCTGCCGCGCCTAGCGCTCCCGCTCCGACCCCGGCCCCGCCGGCGGCGGCCCCTCCCCAGGCTCCTCCTCCGCCCTCGGCTCCGCCTCCGCCCCCAGCGGCCCCACCGGAAGGCGCGCCACCCTCCGCGTAGCGATCGTCCAGACGATCGCGAAGAGCAGCTCGACGGCCGGCGAGCCCGGCCATCACGACCCGCACGCTCACGTACTCGGCCGCCCATCCGGCCAGGAGCGACGACACCGCTAGCGTGAACGTGATCATCGCGTCGTCGAACGCGAGCACCCGACCACGGATCCGGTCGGGCACGATGAGCTGCAAGCCGTACGTCGACAGCGTCCACTGCCCGCCGCCCGCCGAGGTGGGCCAGCATGACGAACACGCCGGCGAGCCAGATCGTCGGCATCCACGGCACGACCCCGTAGAAGATGCCGTAGACGGCCAGGCACACGGAGATCGCGGCGAAGAGCGACCGCAGGTCGCGGTCGCGGATGAACGGGCGAGCGAGGAACGGCCCGAGCAGCGCCCCGAGCCCGCGGAACCCGTACAGGATGCCGCTGCCGCGGTCACCCATCTGGTAGACGGTGAACGACAGCACGGGCAGCAGGCCGATCAGGCCGGTCCCGAGGCCGAATCCGGCCTTCACCGCGATCAGCGAGGCCACGCGCGTGTCGCGGCGGGCGTACGACAGGGTCTCCCGGGTCGCCTCGAACAGCCCGGGGTGCACCACGTTCTCCCGCGGCTCGGCGAACCGCCCGTGGATGCGCACGATCAGCGCGGCGGACACCAGGAACGACGCCGCGTCCCCGATGTACCCGGCCTCGCGCCCGAACGTGGCCACGACCACGCCGCCCAGGGCGGCGCCGACGGCCAGCATCGTCCCCCACAGCGACCCGGTCAGTACGTTCGCGACGGGGAGGTCCTCCGGCTCGACCAGGTTCGGGACGGCGGCCGCGGCGGCCGGCTCGAAGAAGGCCCCGAGGGACTGGATCACGCCGACGAGCACGAACGCGAGCCAGACGGTGGACGGCCCCCGCACGAAGAAGAAGCCGAACGCCAGGACTCCCCGCACGACGTCCGCGACGATCATCAGGCGACGGCGATCGACGCGATCGGCAAGCGGGCCGCCCACGAACGTCATCACCGCGTAGGGCACCGACATCGTCGCGATCAGAGCCGACACGAGCGCAGGCGAGCCCGTGAACTCGTAGACGAGCCCGAACAGCGCCACGGACAGGAACCAGTCCCCGCCCAGCGAGATCAGCTGCGCGACGAACATCAGCCGGAAGTCCCGGTTGCGCCGCAACAGGTCCAGGGCCTCGGCGGTTCGGCTCCGAGGCGCGCGCGAAGAGGGCGCGGGCGGCTGCGCGGGCACGGCGCCGAGGCTAGCAGCGATCAAGCGGCGCCCGGCCCCGACCGCCGCCGGCCCTCGTCCGCTTCTTCCATCGGATCGCGGTAGTCTCCGGCCCGACGGTAGCGAAGGAGAGGAGGCCGGCATGCTGGACGGGTTCACCTGGTACAAGCAGTCCGCCTACAGGTGGCAGGGCGACGGACTGACCGTCTTCATCGATCCCTGGGAGGTGGACACCTCTGAGCCCGCGGACGTCATCTTCATCACCCACGCACACGACGACCACTTCCAGCCCGACGAGATCGAGAAGCTCCGCAGGGACGGGACCAAGCTCGTCGCGCCGCCCGACATCGCGGCCGGGCTCTCCGGCGACGTGACCGCGGTTCGCCCGGGCGACTCGCTGGACGTCGGCGGCGTGAAGATCCAGGCCGTGCCCGCGTACAACGTCGCTGAGGAGCGCCTGGAGATGCACCCGAAGGCGAACGGATGGGTCGGCTACATCCTCACGCTGGGCGGTCACACGTACTACCACGCCGGCGACACGGATCACGCGCCCGAGCTCTCCGACGTGCGAGCCGACGTCGCCCTGCTGCCGATCGGCGGGACGTACACCATGGAGGTTACCGAGGCGGCCGGGCTGGCCAGGGCGATCTCGCCGCAGATCGCGGTGCCCATGCACTACGGGTTCGTGGTCGGAAGCGCGTCGGACGGCGAGCGGTTCGCGAAGGAGGCCGACCCGGTGCGGGTCGAGATCCTCACGCCGGTCCGGCCGTTCGAGCTCGAGTAGTAGCCTCGACGGGATGGCCGATCTTCGCTCGGATTCGCGACGGGAACTCCGCACCGCGGGCGCGAACGTCGATTTCCACGCGCTCGACGCGCTGAGCGGGGCGCGCCTCGACGTCCTCCCGCACACCGTCAAGATCCTGCTCGAGAACCTGCTGCGGCGCTCGGGCGGGCGCGACGTGTCGGACGAGGACGTCTCGGCCCTGGCGTCGTGGCCCGCCGAGGCCCCGGCGCCCGCGTGGCCTTCATGCCGGCGCGCGTGCTGATGCAGGACTTCACGGGCGTGCCGGCCGTGGTCGACCTGGCCGCCATCCGCAGCGCCGTCGCGCGCGCCGGGGGCGACGCGGACAGCGTGAATCCACACGTGCCGGTCGACCTGATCATCGACCACTCGGTGCAGGTCGACCTGTTCGGGACGCGCGGCGCCTACGAGGCGAACATCGAGTGGGAGTACCGGCGCAACGGCGAGCGCTACGCGCTGCTGCGGTGGGCCCAGCAGGCGTTCGACGGGTTCCGGGTGGTCCCGCCGGGGATGGGCATCTGCCACCAGGTGAACCTGGAGCACCTCGGCCGCGTCGTGCAGGTGCGCGACGGTGTGGCGCTGCCCGACACGCTGCTCGGCACCGACTCGCACACGACGATGGTGAACGGGCTGTCGGTCCTGGGCTGGGGCGTGGGCGGGATCGAGGCCGAGGCGGCCATGCTGGGCCAGCCGATGTTCCTTCCCTGGCCGGTGGTGGTCGGCGTCCGGACGAGCGGCGAGCTTCCGCCGGGGACGACCGCCACCGACCTGGTGCTGACGCTGACGCAGATGCTGCGCGCGCACGGCGTGGTCGGAAAGTTCGTCGAGTTCTTCGGGCCGGGCCTGTCGTCGCTGCGCGTGGAGGACCGCGCCACGCTCTCCAACATGTGCCCCGAGTACGGGGCAACGGCCTCGTTCTTCCCGTGCGACCACCAGACGCTGCACGTACCTCCGCGACACCGCCCGGGGGGACGTGGTGGATCTCGGTCGAGCGTTACACGAAGGAACAGGGTCTCTTCCGCACCGACGACGACCCCGAGCCGGTGTTCAGCGAGACGCTCGACCTCGACCTGTCGTCGGTCGAGCCGTCGGTGGCGGGCCCCCGCCGCCCACAGGACCGCGTCGCCGCTGTCCGAGGTGCCGCATTCGTTCGTCGAGGCGTTCCGCGAGCGGCTGGACGTGGAGGCGATCGAGGCGAAGCGGCCGGACGGGTACGAGGGCTTCGGGACGAACGCGGCCGCGTCCCGGCTGGAGAGCGAGCGCGAAGCGGACATGGTCCGGCCGGAGAACGGCGCCAAGGTCGCGAACGGATCGGTGGTCATCGCGGCCATCACGTCGTGCACCAACACGTCGAATCCCTCGGTGATGCTGGCGGCCGGGTTGCTGGCCAAGAAGGCCGTGGAGGCGGGGCTCTCGTCCCAGCCGTGGGTGAAGACGTCCCTGGCCCCCGGGTCGCGCGTGGTGACGGACTACCTCGACCGGGCCGGGCTCGCCCCGTACCTGGAGAAGCTCGGGTTCGCGCTGGTGGGCTACGGGTGCACGACCTGCATCGGGAACTCGGGGCCGCTGCCCGAGGAGGTGGCGAAGGCGGTGGACGCAGGCGACCTGGCCGTGGTCGCCGTCCTGTCGGGCAACCGCAACTTCGAGGGCCGCATCCACCCGCAGGTCCGGGCGTCGTACCTGGCCTCGCCGCCGCTGTGCGTCGCGTACGCCCTGGCGGGGAAGGTGGGCGTCGACCTGACCCGCGAGCCGCTGGGGACCGCCCCGGACGGCACGCCCGTGTTCCTGCGCGACGTCTGGCCATCGCCGGACGAGGTGCGCGAGGCGACGGCCGCCGCGATCGCCCCCGAGCAGTTCGAGCGCGAGTACGGCCGCATCTTCGACGGCGACGACCACTGGCGCCAGATGCGCGCGCCGACCGGCTCGATGTACGCGTGGGACGCGGCGTCGACGTACGTGCGCGAGCCGCCGTTCTTCCAGGACGCCGCAGGCGAGCCGCGCCCGGTGGCCGACATCGAGGGCGCCCGCGTGCTGGTGAAGGTGGGGGACTCGGTGACCACCGACCACATCTCGCCGGCGGGTTCGATCAAGGCCGACTCACCCGCCGGGCGCTGGCTCCAGGAGCAGGGCGTGCAGCCCGGCGACTTCAACTCCTACGGGTCGCGGCGCGGCAACCACGAGGTCATGATGCGCGGCACCTTCGCCAACATCCGCCTCCGCAACGAGCTGGCGCCCGGCACCGAGGGACCGTGGACCACCCACGTGCCGTCCGGCGAGCGGATGACGATCTTCGACGCGTCGCTCCGGTATCGGGACGACGGCGTGCCGCTGGCGGTGCTGGCCGGGAAGGAGTACGGGTCGGGTTCGTCCCGCGACTGGGCCGCGAAGGGGCCCGCGCTCCTCGGCGTTCGTTTCGTGATCGCCGAGAGCTACGAGCGGATCCACCGGTCGAACCTGGTGGGGATGGGCATCGTGCCGCTCGCAGTTCCGAGACGGCGAGACCGCCGCGACGCTGGGCCTCACCGGCGACGAGGTGCTCTCGGTGCGCGGGCTGAGCGGCGGGATCACGCCGCGCCAGGACGCGACCGTCGAGGTGGTGCGGCCCGACGGGTCGCGGGCGGACTTCACCGCGGTGGTGCGGATCGACGGGCCCGCCGAGGTCGACTACTACCGGGACGGCGGCATCCTGCAGCTGGTGCTGCGGCAGATGCTCGCTGCCGACGCGTCCTAGGCGGCGGGCCGGAGCTCCCGGGTCCCTCGCTCGGCGCGCGAGGGCTCCTCCGTCTCGCGGAGGGCCCAGGCATAGGTCAGCACGCTGGTGGCGGACAGTCCGCCCAGCAGCAGCACGAGCATCATCCAGTCGGCGATCGTTCCCGCGTTCGGCATCGGGGGCTCCTTTTCCTCGGGTGGTCGTTCGTTCGCAGCCGAACGTATGCGCACGACCTGAGAGGAGGGTCAGTGCATCCTGAGAAGCGGGTGAGGATCCGAAAGGGCACGATGTGCCCCCGGCCGGGGGGCACGCAGCCCTCCCGGATAGAATTCGACCGTGCCGGTCACGATCCTGGTCGGAACCCAGTGGGGGGACGAGGGCAAGGGGAAAGCGACAGATCTCCTGGCCAGTGCCTCCGACCTGGTCGTCCGCTGCCAGGGCGGCAACAACGCGGGTCACACGATCATCGCGGGGGAGACCCTGCTCAAGCTCCGCCTGGTCCCCTCGGGCATCCTCTACTCGCACGTCGTCCCCGTCATCGGCGACGGCGTGGTGATCGACCCGCAGGTCCTGCTGGAGGAGCTGGACGCCCTGGCCGGGCAGGGGATCGACACCTCCCGCCTGATCCTGTCCGGCAACGCCCACCTGACCATGCCGTACCACCGCGAGCTGGACCGCGTCACCGAGCGGTGGCTCGGAAAGGCCCAGCTGGGCACGACGAAGCGAGGGATCGGGCCGACGTACGCCGACAAGGCGGCCCGCATCGGCCTCCGGGTGCAGGACCTGACGGACCCGAAGATCTTCCGGCAGAAGCTCGAGGTGGCCCTCAAGGAGAAGAACCAGATCCTGACGAAGGTCTACAACCGGCTTCCGATGGACGCCTCGACGATCGCCGACGAGTACCTGGCGATGGGCGAACGGCTGGCCCCGCACATCGCGGACGCCGGCCCGCTGCTGCACCGGGCCGTCCGCGACGGCAAGCGCCTGCTGCTGGAGGGGGCGCAGGGAACCCTCCTGGACATCGATCACGGCACGTACCCGTTCGTGACCTCGTCGAGCACCGTCGCCGGCGGCATCCTGGCCGGCGCCGGGCCTCGGGCCGAAGGACGTGGACCGGGTCATCGGCGTGGTGAAGGCGTACGTGACCCGGGTCGGCGCGGGCCCTTTCCCACCGAGGACACCGGGCCGGCGGGCACGCACATGGGGGAGGTGGGCCACGAGTTCGGGACCGTCACGGGGCGCCCGCGCCGGTGCGGCTGGTTCGACGCCGTCCTGCTTCGCTACGCGATCCGATTGAACAGCCTGACCGAGCTGTTCGTCACCAAGCTGGACGTCCTCAGCGGCCTGCCGCGAGCTGCGCGTCTGCACGGCCTACCGTCTGGAGGGCGACACGGTCGAGGACGTCCCCCCGCACCAGTCGCTGCGTGCACCGGGCAGAGCCCGTCTACGAGGACCTGGAGGGATGGGAGGGGGACATCTCCGGACGTCGCTGCCCGAGGACCTGCCCGCGGCGGCGGCGAAGTATCTGGACCGCCTGGCCGACCTGGCGGCCATTCCCGTCCGGTGGGCCTCGATCGGTCCGGACCGGGACCAGACGCTGGAGTTCGCGGGATGAGCGGGAGAAGAGGGGGGCGCCGGTGAGGATCCTGGTCGTCGGGGCGGGCGGACGCGAGCACGCCCTCTGCCGGTCGCTGGCGCACAACCCCGCCGTGGACCGCATCTACGCCGCGCCCGGGAACGCGGGCATGCGCGAGTTCGCCACGGTGGAGCACCTGTCGGTGGGCGACATCCCCGGGATCGCCGAGTTCGCGGAGCGCGAGTCGATCGATCTGACCGTGGTGGGCCCCGAGATGCCGCTGGTGGCCGGGCTGGCCGACGAGCTGATCGATCGCGGCCTGCCGGTCTTCGGCCCGACCCGGGACGCGGCCATGATCGAGGGGTCGAAGACCTGGGCGCGCGAGCTGTGCGCGCGACACGGCATTCCCGGCCCGCTGTTCGGCGGCTTCACCGATCCGGCCGAGGCGTTCGCGTTCCTGGACCGGCTCGAACCTCCGTACGTGGTGAAGGCCGACGGTCTGGCCGCCGGGAAGGGCGTGACGATCGCCGGGACGCGGGCCGAGGCCGAGCGGGCCATCCGGGACAGCCTGGTGGCGAGGGTGTTCGGTGACGCCGGCTCGCGGGTGGTGCTGGAGGAATGCCTCACGGGCGTGGAGGTGTCCGCGCTTCGCGATGACCGACGGCAAGACGGTGCTGCCGCTCACGATGGCCCAGGACTACAAGCGGGCGATGGACGGCGACGAGGGCCCGAACACCGGCGGGATGGGCGCGTACAGCCCGCTCCCGTTCGTGGACGAGGCCATGACACGGCGCATCGACGAGGAGATCCTCGGCCCGACGATCGCGGCATGGAGGACGAGGGCGTCCGATACCAGGGCGTGCTGTACGCGGGCCTGATGCTCACCGCCGACGGCCCAAAGGTCCTCGAGTTCAACGCCCGGTTCGGCGACCCCGAGACGCAGGTGGTGCTTCCCAGGCTCGAGTCGAGCTGGGCGAGCTCATGCTGGCCTGCGTCGAGGGCAACCTGGCCCCCTACCGGGTCACGTGGAAGCCCGAGGCCCGGGTCGGCGTCGTGATGGTGTCGCAGGGATACCCGGGCGCGCACGACAGCGGCAAGGAGATCGATGGGCTGCAGGACGCCCGTTCGCTTCCGGATGTGGAGGTCTACCACTCGGGAACCGCGCTCCGTGACGGTAGAGTGGTGACCGCAGGGGGGCGAGTCCTCACCGTCAGCGCGGGAGGCCCGACGCTGGAGGAGGCGCGAGGACGCGCCTACGAGGCGATCGACCGGATCGGGTTCGAGGGGGCCGCGTATCGAACGGACATCGCGGCGGCGATCCCGCGGGGGCAGATGTGAGCGCAGACCTGATGGAGGGCCAGCCCGTGGTGGGCATCCTGGTGGGCAACAGCAACCACCTTCCGCTGATGCAGCAGGCGGGAGCGATCCTGGAGCGCTTCGGCGTCCCGTTCGAGTTGCAGGTCATGTCGCCCCATCGCAGCCCCGACCTGGTGGACGAGTACGCGCGCACGGCGGAGGGCCGCGGGGTCCTGGCGATCATCTGCGGGCGCCGCCGGATCGGGGGCCGGCGACCTGGCCGGCGCGGTCGCCGCACGGACGGCGCTCCCCGTGATCGGCGTGCCGATCGCGTCCGAGACGCTCGGCGGCACCGACGCCCTGTACTCGGCGGTCCAGATGCCGCGCGGCGTCCCCGTCGGGACGATGGCCGTCAACGGCGCGGTGAACGCCGCCGTGTACGCCGCGCAGATCGTCGGCGTGGGGAACCTCGAGGTGCGGGCCCGGCTGCACGAGTTCAAGGAATCGCTCGACGAAGGAATGCGCGCGTGATGCCGGCGTGATCCCCCGGTACACCCTCCCAGAGATGGCCTCGGTCTGGTCCGAGGAGACGAAGCTCGCACACTGGCTCCGCATCGAGGTCCTGGCGTGCGAGGCATGGGCCCGCCTTGGGCAGATCCCCGAAGAGGACGCCCGCGCGATCCGCGAGCGTGCCACGGTACCGTCACCCGAGCGCGTGGCCGAGATCGAGGCCGTCACACACCATGACGTGGCCGCGTTCGTGGAGGCCGCCGCCGAGCCGATCGGCGACGCGGGGAGGCGATGGTTGCACTTCGGCCTCACCTCCAGCGACGTGCTCGACACGGCGCTCGCGCTCCAGCTGCGGGATGCCGCCGACGTCATCCTCGGCCGGACCGATCGCGCGCTGGCCGTGGTGATTCGGCGGGCACTCGAGCACCGGGACACGATCTGCGTGGGCCGTACGCACGGCGTGCACGCCGAGCCGACCACGTTCGGGCACAAGCTCGCGGTGTGGGCGTTCGAGCTGGACCGCGACCGGGACCGTCTGCGGCGCGCCCGCGACGCGATCAGCGTAGGGAAGCTGTCGGGCGTCGTGGGGACGTACTCGCAGGTGGACCCCCGCGTCGAGGAGTACGTGTGCGGCGAGCTGGGTCTGCGCCCCGCCGAGGCCGCCAGCCAGGTCGTGCAGCGCGACGTGCACGCCGAGTACGTCGGCGCGCTGGCGATCCTCGCGGCCACCCTGGAGAAGATCGCCCTCGAGGTCCGCCACTTGGCGCGCACCGAGGTGCGGGAGGTCGAGGAGCCGTTCGGTGCGGGACAGAAGGGGTCTTCCGCCATGCCCCACAAGCGCAACCCGATCCTCTGCGAACGCATCTGCGGGCTGGCCCGCGTGGTGCGCGCGAACCAGCAGGCAGCGCTGGAAGACGTCGCGCTGTGGCACGAGCGGGACATCTCGCACTCGTCGGTGGAACGGGTGATCCTGCCCGACTCGACGATCGCCGTCGACTACATGTTGTCGCTGGTCGAACGCGTCGTCGGCGGCATGCGGGTCTTCCCCGAACGAATGGCGGAGAACCTGGAGGCGACCGGAGGTCTGATCTACTCGCAGGGCGTGCTCCTGGCGCTGGTCGAGCGGGGCCTCGACCGCGACCACGCATATGCGATCGTGCAGGACGCGGCGGCGCGGGCGTGGGACGCCGGCGAGGCGTTCCGAGAGGTGCTGTGGTCGGACGTCGAGCCACGGTCGCTGCTGTCGCGCGACGAGTTCGACGCGCTGTTCGATCCCCGCCCGTTCCTCCGGCACCTGGACGGCGTGTACGCGAGACTGGAGAAGCTGGAGGTCGCCCCGGGAGCGGCCGCGGACGACTAGAGGAGGAGAGACCATGGCGCTCGCGGAGCGCTTCGCGCAGGGAAAGGTCCGAGACATCTACGAGGCCGGCGACGATCTGTTGCTGGTGGCCACCGACCGCATCTCGGCGTTCGACGTCGTGCTCCCCACGCCCATCCCGGACAAGGGGCGCGTGCTCACGGGCCTGTCGCTGTACTGGTTCGAGCTGACGAAGGACCTGGTGGCCAACCACCTGCTGTCGGCCGACGCGTCGTCGTTCCCCGAGCCGTACCGCGGCGAGGCGCGCGGAGCTGGCAGGCCGCTCGATGCTGGTGCGGCGTGCGGAGGTCATCAAGGTCGAGTGCGTCGCCCGCGGCTACATCACCGGGTCGGGATGGAAGGACTATCAGAAGACCGGCGCCGTGTGCGGGATCGAGCTGCCCGCCGGGCTGGTCGAGTCGGAGCGGCTCCCCGAGCCGATCTTCACGCCCACGACGAAGGCCGACACCGGCCACGACCTGCCGCTCACGTTCGAGGAGACGGTCGATCTGGTGGGCAAGGGCCTGGCCGAGCGGCTGAAGGAGCTGACCCTCTCGCTCTACGAGGCCGGCGCCGCGCACGCCCGGGAGCGCGGGATCATCCTGGCGGACACGAAGTTCGAGTTCGGGTTCGCCGGCGGCGAGGTCATCCTGATCGACGAGGTGCTGACGCCGGACTCGTCGCGGTTCTGGCCCGAGGACACGTACGAGCCGGGGCGCGGCCAGCCGTCGTTCGACAAGCAGTACGTGCGCGACTGGCTCGACGAGAGCGGCTGGGACCACGAGCCGCCGCCGCCCGAGCTGCCCGCCGACGTCGTCGAACAGACGGCGGCCCGCTACGCGAGGCGTACGAGCGCGATCACCGGCGAGGCGTTCACGACGTACCTCGACCGCATGGGGGTGACGTCGGCTCCGTGAGGTTCCGTGCGCAGGTCGTCGTCACCCTGAAGGACGGGTTGCTCGATCCGCAGGGCAAGGCCGTCGAGGGCGCGCTGCCCACCCTCGGGTGGGAGAACGTCTCCGGGGTGCGGGTGGGCAAGGACATCGAGATGGTGGTCGAGGCCCCCGACGAGGGGGACGCCCGCGCGCAGGTCGCCGAGATGGCCGAGCGATTCCTCTCGAACCCCGTGATCGAGGACTACCGCATCGTCGACCTCCAGGCGCTGACGGCGGCCGGGGACGGCCGGTGAGCGAGCAGCGCCCGCGCGTCGCGGTGGTGACGTTCCCCGGATCCCTCGACGACCGCGATGCACTCCGGGCCGTTGCGACGATGGGCGCCGAGCCGGTGCCCGTGTGGCACGGCGACGCCAGACCTGCACGGTGCCGACGCGGTGATCCTGCCGGGCGGGTTCTCGTACGGCGACTACCTGCGTACCGGCGCCATCGCGCGGTTCGCGCCGGCCATGCGGGCGGTGGCCGCGCACGCCGACGCCGGCGGACCCGTGCTGGGCATCTGCAACGGCTTCCAGATCCTGTGCGAGGCGGGGCTGCTCCCGGGCGCACTGATCCGCAACCGCAGCCTGTCGTTCGTGTGCCGCTGGATCAACGTGCGCGTCGAGGGAGGCTCGTCGGGCGACCTGGCCATCGGCGCGCGTGGGGATGTGCTGTCCATCCCCATCAAGCACGGCGAGGGACAGTTCGTGGCGTCGCGCGACGACCTCGACCGGCTGGAGACGAACGGGCAGGTTGCCCTGCGCTACTGCTCGCCCGCGGGCGAGGTGACCGACGCCTACAACCCGAACGGCGCGGCCGGGAACATCGCCGGCGTGTGGAACGAGCGGGGGAACGTCCTGGGCCTGATGCCGCACCCCGAGCACGCCGTGGACCCGGACCTCGGCCCGATCGGAGGTCAGCCGATCCTCGAGTGGTTGCTCGCGGCCGCGCGCGCCCGCGTGCCGGCATGACCGAGGCGCTGCACCAGGCCCTCGGCCTGACCGACGACGAGTTCGACGCCATCGTGGCCCGGCTCGCCCGCGAGCCGAACCGGGCCGAGCTGGCGATGTACTCGGTGATGTGGAGCGAGCACTGCTCGTACAAGTCGAGCAAGGTGCACCTGCGGACGCTCCCGACCGAGGGCCCGCAGGTGCTGGTCGGGCCCGGCCAGGACGCGGGCGTCGTGGACGTCGGCGACGGCGTCGCGTGCGTGTTCAAGATGGAGTCGCACTCGCACCCGTCGGCGATCGAGCCGTACCAGGGCGCTGCGACCGGCGTCGGCGGGATCGTTCGCGACGTGCTGTCGATGGGTGCGCGGCCGGCGGCGCTGCTGGACCCCCTTCGCTTCGGGCCGCTGGAGGACCCACGCAACCGGTTCCTGTTCGGCGGCGTCGTGGCCGGCATCGGGGGGTACGGCAACTGCATCGGCGTGCCGACGGTGGGCGGCGAGGTGAAGTTCGCCGAGTGCCACAGCGCCAACCCGACGGTGAACGTCATGTGCGTCGGGTTCGTGCCGGCCGACGCGCTCGTGCAGGGCCGGGCGGGCGAGCCCGGGAGCGTCCTGCTGCTGATCGGCGCGGCGACCGGCCGCGACGGCATCGGTGGCGTGTCCGTCCTGGCGTCGCGGACGATCGAGGACGACGCGCACGAGTCGCGGCCGAGCGTCCAGATCGGCGACCCGTTCCTGGAGAAGCTGCTGATCGAGGCGTGCCTCGAGCTGAAGGAGCGGGGACTGCTGGAGGGCCTGAAGGACCTGGGCGGGGCCGGGCTCACCTGCGCCGTGTCCGAGGCTGCGGCCGGCGTGCGCCTGGGAGCCGACCTCGATCTGGACCGCGTGCCGCTGCGCGAAGCCGGAATGGAGACGTTCGAGATCCTCACGTCCGAGTCGCAGGAGCGCATGCTGGCGATCGTCCGCCCGGACGACGTCGCCGCCGCGCAGGACGTGTGCCGGAAGTGGGGCCTGGAGGGCTCACCGGTCGCGACGTTCGTGGACGGGGGAACGCTGACGGTCCGCCGCGCCGGCGACGTCGTGGCCGCGGTCCCGGCGCTCAGCCTGGCCGACGAGGGCCCGGAGTACCAGCGGGAGGCGCGGCGGCCGGACTGGCTGGACGAGCTGCGCGCCGACGACCCGGCCGCCGCGCCGGCCCCGCCGAGCCTCGAGGAGGCGTTCCTGTCGGTGCTGGGTTCGCCGAACCTGGCCGGCAAGCGGTGGGCGTTCGAGCAGTACGACTCGCTGGTCCAGGGACAGACGGTGGTGGGCCCGGGCGCGGACGCCGCGATCATCCGGATCGAGGGCACTCTGCGCGCGGTGGCCGTGTCCTCCGACGGCAACGGTCGCTACGGCCGGCTCGACCCGTACCTGGGCGCCGTGCACGCCGTCACCGAATCGGCGCGCAACGTCGCCGCGGCCGGCGCGCGTCCCGTGGCGATCACCAACTGTCTCAACTTCGGCAACCCCGAGCGCCCCGAGGTCATGTGGCAGTTCGCCGAGACCATTCGCGGCATGGCCGACGCCTGCCGCGCGCTGGACACGCCCGTCACCGGCGGCAACGTCTCGTTCTACAACGAGTCCGGTGGATCCGCGATCGACCCGACGCCGGTCATCGGGATGCTCGGGATCCTCGACGACTACCGGCTGCTGCTGCGCACGGGGTTCCCGGGGAACGGCCTCGCGATCTACGGGCTCGGGTGGACCCTGCCAGAGCTGGGCGGGTCGGAGTACGCCGAGGTCGTGCTCGGAAAGGTCACCGGCGTGCCGCCGTCCCTCGACCTCGAGGCCGAGGCACGCCTGCACCGGCTGCTCGCCGCGTCGGCGCGGGCCGACGTGCTGGCCTCGGCCCACGACTGCTCGGGCGGGGGCCTGTCGGTGGCCCTCGCCGAGGCCGCCATCGACGGGGGAGTGGGATTCGACGTGACCGCGCCGACCGGGAGCCCGCCGCCGCACCTGTGGCTGTTCTCCGAGTCGGCGTCACGTGCGGTGGTCACGGCCCCGCGTGGGCGTGAGCGCGCCTTCGAGGAGCTCGCCGCCGCGCACGGCGTCCCGTTCCAGCGGATCGGGAGCACCGGCGGGGATTCGCTGCGGTTCGTCGGGATGTTCGAGGTCTCGCTGGCCGACGCCGTGGTCGTCCACGAGGGGACGATCCCCCGGCTGATGTCCGCCAAGCGCGCCGCCGTCTAGGCGGTGTCCCTGGGGCCGAAGGGCCCCCTGGGAAGGGGTCCATTGCCTCACCTCATCGAATCTCCACTAGACGAGGATCAGAGCAATGTTCGGATCCCGTCCGATGGAGGTGGCACAGTGAAGAAGATCGCCGTTTCGATGGTGGGGCTCCTGGCGCTCGTCGGGGCCGCCTGTTCCGCGAGCGCGACCGCCCAGCCCGCAGCCGCGAAGAAGCCCGCACCGCAGAAGCCAGCGCTCTCGTCGAGCGTCGCGGTGACCGCGGGCGACATGTTCCTGCGTCCGTCGGCAACGACGGTGGCCACCGGGACGGTGACCTTCACGGTGTCCAACAGTGGGCCCTCGAGCCACGAGTTCGTCATCGTCACGGGCGACCCCACCGGGACCACCGGGGATGAGGCCGGCAGGGTCAGCGAAGATGGCCACATCGGCGGAGACGAGGGGCCGGAGATCGGGAACATCCGTCCTGGCAAGAGCAAGGTCCTGACCGTCGATCTGCCACCAGGGACGTACACGGCGATGTGCAACCTGGCCGGGCACTACATGGCAGGCATGCACTTCACCTTCACCGTCAGGTAGTCGACGGGGCTCGGGCTCCCGGCCCAGGCAACGTGGACCGGGAGCTTCGTTCGTCCAGGCCGGAGATCACCCTAGCGACCGGAGCCCGTCGAGGCGGGTCTCCACGAGGAGCGTCTCCGCTCCGTGCTCGCCCGCGCGGATGGTGACCTCGGGCTCGTCCACGACCTTCGCCGCGCCGCCCTCGTCCAGGTCTCCGCCGTCCTCCTTGGCGGACAGGCGTGCGCCTCCGTGCACCACGAAGGCGTAGCCGCCGAACCCCTCCCGGAACCGGTGGGTCATCGAGTCGCCCGCATCGAGGAGCGTCGCGTAGACCGACGCGTCCTGATGGACGGTCGCCGCGTCGGGGCTCGTCGGAGCGTCGGGCCCGCGGTACTCCTCCGCGGGGACCAGGACCGGAAGCAGCCGGCCTCGCCGCGATTCCTCCGAGAACTCCCGCTGGTCCATCGACGGCTCCAGGCCGCGCCGGGCCGGCAGGATCCACATCTGGATGAACCGCATCGGCTCGGTCTGCGAGTGGTTGCGCTCCGAATGCTCCATGCCCGAGCCCAGCGTCACGCGCTGGATCGCTCCGGGAGGCAGGACGCCGCCACCGCCTCGGCTGTCGGCGTGCTCGAACGTTCCCTCGGCGACGTACGTGATGCCCTCGATGTCCCGATGTGGGTGCATCGGCCAGACGGCGCCGGGGATCAGCCGGTCGTCGTTGAACACCCGCAGGTCGCCGAACGACGTGTTCTCGGGGTCCCGGTACCGGTCGAAGCTGAAGTGCCAGTTCGCGCTGAACCAGCCCCCTTCGACATGGTGCAGGGAAGCCCTCGGCCGGAAGGTGATCACGCTCCGAGTCTAGACTTGCCACCAGCGGGTAGGGAATTCCGGAACGATCCCCGACGTGGGAAGGAGCTGGGAGGCATGACCTTCGAAGCCGACCTCGACGCCGATCCGCAAGCGGGCCCGTGAGCACATGGAGGAGGGCCCGGTCACCGAGGACTATCGGGGCGACCGCGAGCAGGTCATCAAGGTCCTCAACGACGTCGTCGCCACCGAGATCGTGTGCGTCCTGCGCTACAAGCGGCACCAGTTCACGGCGACGGGCCTGTACGCGCAGCCCGTGGCCGACGAGTTCGCGCAACACGCCGCCGAGGAGCAGGCCCACATGGACATGGCCGCCCAGCGCATCGTGCAGCTGGGCGGCGAGCCCAATCTGGACCCCAGCGGGCTCGCCGAGCGCAGCCACACCGACTACGTCCCCGGCACCACCCTGGTGGACATGGTCAAGGAGGACCTGGTGGCTGAGCGGATCGTGATCCAGACCTACATGGAGATGATCCGGTGGATCGGCGACAACGACCCGACGACGCGACGGGTGCTCGAGACGATCCTCGAGCAGGAGGAGGAGCACGCCGACGACCTGCGCGGACCTTCTGACCGAGCTCGACCCGAACATGCCTGGGCGGATTCCGCAGGGCTGATCGGTCGCGCTTCGATCGATCAGTCCAAGTTCAATACTCTCTGCCCCGTAGACCTATTGACGGGAACGCCCCTCATGATCAATGATGGGTATCCCTTCTCGTTGGGAGGAGGCGTAGTCCGGCTTCAGGGGGATAGTGATGGTTCGGGCGCTGCTGGCTCTCTTGGTGTCCGTCGTTGTCGTCGTGGGGACTGCGGGGATTGCGGTCGCGACGGATCACAGCGTCGACGGGTCAACGCAGAACGAGCTTCATCAGCTGATTCCTCTCCTCGGCGTTGCGCAGTGCGACCCGAGCGTCGGCGATCCCTCGAATCCGGATGACATCAACAACGTGTGCCGGTATGCGATCCGAGGGAAGTACACGGACTCCTCCGAGGAGGGGTATCTCGGATCCGGCAGGGTAAACGGCCGGTTCACGTTCCACACCACGTCCTTCGATGCCCCTGTCGGCGAGTTCGGCTGCTTCCAGCCGTCCGGGGGAGTGGTGAAGTTCACCACGACAGCGGGAGACCGGATCCGCTTCAAGATCCATAGGCAGACGAGCTCGATCTGTCAGGTCTGGGACGGTACGACGGATGGGCCGGACGGCGTTCGAACCGAGCCGACGAGGACCATCCACTGGGACCTCACGACGACGACCGGCGGGTGCACCGGGATCTTCTGTGGCAACACAGGGAGCCTGGTGTGGGATTCGACGGCTACGTTCGACACGGACGACCCCGGGTTGTTCCGGTACCACGACGCGGCCACGTTCAACGGTGTCATCTCGAGTCCCTGAAGGGAGGGCAGCTGACGGAGTGAAACGCAGGGAACAGGATGTGCAAGGTTCGATAATGGGAGGAGACAGGGATGCGGAAGGTATTGATTGCGGCGGTGATCGCCGGAGTGTTCGCCATGCTGACGATGGGGTCGGCGATGGCGGACCAGACGAACGGCACCGGCAAGTCGCATCTGGGATTCACCGTTGGGTACAACGTGCAAGCGGATTTGTCTGGGCACTTCGAGTATCAGCCGACGTTCACCAGTGACGGGACGTCGCACGACATCAAGTGCGGGCAGACGGGGACGCTCCCGGACTACACGAAGTACACGGAGACCACCACCAACGACGGTTTCCCGAAGAGCATCTTCAACTCGACCTACTGTTGGGACGGGGACACCCGGTACTACGTGCACGTCGAGGCAATCGACCGGGGCGAGCCCGGCGTGAACGACTCGCTGTGCATCACCGTCAAGCTGTTCCCGGCGAAGACGAATCCCACGCCACTGATTAAGGACTGCGGGATCATTCAGAACGGGAACGTCCAGATCCACACGGACACGCACGTGACGATCGTCGACGACGGGACGGCCGCGTAGTCCGGTCCACCGGCGTCATCGACGGAAGGGCGGCTCGAACAGAGCCGCCCTTCTTTCTTTCAGGGCGTGGCGTGGGTCGAACAGGAATCCTGAGCGTCAGGCAGAAAGGGGCGGCCACGAACGAAGCCACCCCGCCGCGGACGGATTGGATGCCCGCGAGGGTCCTGAGACGATTTGCCGCCCTGCTCGCGAGGCGAACGCGACCGCTTCCAAGCGGGAATGCAAACCCAATTTCCCGAGGATGTTCTGGACGTGCGTTCTCGCCGTCTCAGGACTGATCGTGAGCGCCCGCGCGATGCGTAGGTTGTCGGCGCCATCCGTGACGAGCATCAGGACCTCCCGCTCCCGCCGGGTCAGTCTGGACAGCTTGCTGACCGCTTCGTCCTCGTCCCTCCTTCTGTTGATCAATCGGGTCAGCAACGGCCCGAGCATTCTGGGCGGCACGAGCGTCTCGCCGCGGGTCACCGCCCGCGTTGCCTCGACCAGCTGATCGAGGCCGTCCTCCTTCGTCAGATACCCGTGCGCCCCCCCTTCGAATGCAGCGACCAGAGTGTCCAGGTCCTCTTGCACAGCCAGGATGAGAACCGAGCATCCGGGAAGGGTGTCCCGTATCATCCGCGTCGTCTCGCCGACACCAAGAGGTGGTATCTCCGCACTCATGATCGCCACGTGCGGCCGGGCTCGTCCGGTCTCGGCGATCGCCTCCAGCCCATCGCGCGCTTGGGCAACTACGTGCAGATCGGGCTGAGAGTCGAGGATGATCTTTACCGCTTCGCGGAACAGGGCATGCTCGTCGGCAAGGAGCACCCGGATGGTCGTCGAACCTTCGGTCAAGAGAACTCCCCTCCCCGAGAACCCTCAGCGTGCAGGCTATTGGAGAACACGCACGCGAAACATGAGACGCCTGCCGTATTCCCTCATACGTCGATCGGACGACCGAAATGCCTCAGAAGAACGCATCGTCTCGGCGATGAAGCTCTCCGTGCCGGGCGGCGAAGGCGACTGCCTCGAGTCGTGTGTGGACCTGGAGCTTCGTGAGGATGTTCTGCACGTGGGTTCGCACCGTGTTCTGGCTGACAGACAGTCGCCGGGCGATCTCGGGGCCGCCGGCGCCTTCGCCAAGGAGCCGGAGGACGTCCCGCTCTCGCGGCGTCAGCTGTCGGAGCAGGAACTCGGCTGCGGGGTCCTCCGGCCTCTCCGACGGGGGCGCTTGGTGAGCCACCACCACCTGCCCGTCGATCACGGACTCGATGGCCTGTACGAACTGGGACAACGGAACATCCTTGGTTACGTAGCCCGAGAATCCCAGGCGAATCGCCTCGCCGACCGCATGGGTGTCGTGGAGAGCGGTCACGGCCACTATCTTCGTCGCCGGAAGCTCGGCGAGGATCCGTTCGCCCAGCACCAACCCGTCCACGTCCGGAAGTCCCAGATCGACGAGAACGAGCTCAGGACGTTCGGCTGTCGCTGCCGCCAAGGCCTCGGCGCCCGTACGGGTGACCGGAAGCACATCCAGCCCGAGGTCCCCCAAGGCGACGCGAATCACATCGGCGAAGAGCCGGTGGTCATCGACGATTAGGACCCGAATTGGCTGGCACCCCCCCCGGCGCCGGAGGCGTCCGTGGGAAGCTCAATCGAGAACGTGGTCAATCCAGCACTCGATCCCACCCAGATGACTCCGCCGTGTGCTTCGACGATGCGATGTGCGATGAACAGCCCAAGCCCCGACCCCGAGCGACCGGTGGAAAGGTCCCTGACGAACGGCTCGAAAATCGACCGGCGGCGCACGAAGCGAACCGCCGGCCCGCGGTTGACGATTCGTATGGTTGCGACGTCGTCATCCTGGTCGAGCGAGATGTCGATGGGTGTCCCCGGCTCCGCGTACTTCGTCGCGTTTTCCACGACGTTTGCGATGGCCCGCCGTATCTCCTCGCCATCGATCCGAACCATGACGTCCGCGCCGGCTTTGATCCGCAGAACGGGTGGGATCGTCCACGACCAGACTGTCGACGGCCGCCCGGACTTCTCCGGTGAGATTGGTCAGTCCAAGGTGCAGGACACCAACGCCCGCGCCCCACGACAGCAGGGGGTCGATAGACGCCGCAAGGTCGGCCAGTTCGTTACTGGATTGCGACAGCAGATCCCGCCGCGCCCGCGCGTTCACGGTGGCGAGGGCACGGTCGACCCCGGCTTTCGCGCTGAGAAGCGGGCCTCGAACCTCGTGTGCAGCCCACGCGATACCGAGCTCGAGATCACCAGGCGCGGGTGCAATCCGTTCTCCCGGCTGATCGTGCTCGCCGCGTGATTTCCCGACATCCCCCAAGAGCGATGCGGCGAGCGCAGCGAGCGCTTCCAGCGTAGGTTTGCGGCTGGCGATCAGCTCGCTGGGTCCCTCGACCTCGATGATCCCGATCGATCGTCCCTCGAACACGAGGGGGAGGATGGCCAACTCGCTTCCCCGCGCCGGCAGAGGGACGCGGCGGAAGGCCTGCGTCTCGAAGGCCGCACGGACCTCGGCCGACCGATTCCTTGACCCGCCGGAGCCTTCCCCCGCCTGGCACACTTGGCTGAGTCGTCCGGCCTTGTCGGGCACAAGGAGTCGAACGGACGAGTGGTCCACGCCGAGTGCGACACGGACCCACCGGATGGTCGATTCCACACCATCCGACTTTCGGGACAAAGCGAAACACGCCCCCCGGAGTACCTCCAGCTCAGTGGCTGGCTGCATCCTCCCTCCCCTTTCGGGGCCCCCGAGCCTCCCAAGCCACTCAAACGCCACATTCTTATCTCACAATTTGAAGCTTTCGCGAAGTACGTATTTTCGCGGAGATGGCCACACAGACGGTGCGTACTTGGCCACGCTCGGTGGCGGCCAAGTACGCAATCTCGCCTCGATGCGGTATTGCGAGCACGTTCGGACATGGTGTTTCGTGAGGTAGTTCATGGGCTCGTCCCACGGTCGGGGGCGGGAGGCGGTCAGGATCGATATCTCCAGGGCGGCCGGTCAAGAGTTTCGGCGGGTCCGGCGAGAGCGCGGCCTGACGCTGCAGGACGTTCGAAGGCGTTCACGCAACACCTTCAAGCCATCCGCGTTGGGCAGCCATGAGCGGGGGCAGCGGGGGTTGTCGCTAGCGCGGTTCTGCGAGTTGGCCTGGCTCTACGGGATCCCGCCCGACCAGCTTCTGGCGGAGGTCCTTCGCTCCGTCGCGGTGTCGGGCGGCATCGACGTAGTGATCGACCTCGATCGTCTCTCCATGTCACGAGGGCCGGAGATCACGTTGCTGGCCGAACATGTGGACCGCGTGCGGTCCCTACGACACGACTTCCTAGCGAACGTGATCACGCTCAGGTCCGGTGATATCGAGGCGCTCGCGGGGCGAGCTCAGATTCGGCCCGTGGAGCTGCTGGCGCGGCTGGCGGGCCTGCTGCATCGGGCCCCGCGACCCGGGGCCTGACTGCCGCGCCATTTCTCCTTCTTCCCGCAAACGCGCGACGCCGACCTACGGTCGGGTGCCGCAGACGCCGTAGGAGGTTATCCCGCTATCGGGCCATGTGCGACGTCGGGAAGCCGAACTAGCGTGCTACTCGATGTGAATTCTTCATCGCGGGGATGGCGATTATTCATCGCAGGGACACAGAGGGAAGGACTCGATTCGATGGAACAGTCGGTGTCGCAGATTCTCCACGGCTCGAACTGAGCGTGTCGCAGTGGAGTTGAGGGAAGCTGCTCAGAGGATCCTCGGTGCACATCGTTTGCTGGTGGTGGGCACGGTGCTGGTCGCCGTCGCTGCCGCTTTGCTGCTGCACGCGAATGATCCCGGGGTCTACACCGCCTCCGCCCGGCTCACGCTGGACGCGCCGGATCCCCAGACGGCCGCCGCCGCGCAGGCTCTCGCCGACACTGCCCGAGCCATCGTCACCAGCCCGGGCCTGGTTGCTCGCGCCCTCGCCGCTGCTGGAGTCTCGAACGTGACCGGGGAGAGCTCAACGAAGTTCGCCTCCGACGACGTCAAGCTGCAGGGCCTCGGCAGTTCGAACGTTATGCAGCTCTCCGTCACCTATCCGGAGCCCAGGACCGCCGCAGTCATCGCAAATCAGCTGGCGAGTGGTCTGATCAAGGCCCGGCTCGAGGCCACGCGAGGGCGTCTTTCGCAGCTGCTGGCAGGCGTCGACGCGCAGGTGAAGGCGCTCGACCACGAGATCGCCCAGTTGCGAGCGAGTCCGGATTCGGACTCCACCCTGGGCCGCGCAGAAATCGCCAGGAAGGTTCGCCAGCGGTCGGATCTGTACTCGGAATACGAGAGCATTCAAGTGCAGAACGGCCTGCGGCCCCAGCCCTCGATCGTGGATCAGGCCCGGGCTCCCGCGGCTCCCGATCCGACGCGCCTCCTGCCGGATGTGGCCCTCGCAGCCTTTCTCGGGCTCACTGTCGGTATCGGGCTTGCCTCTGTGATGGAGTCCTTCTCCCCGACGCTCGTTGGTCCCGATGCGGTGGCGCGCGAGGTCGGTGCTCCGGTTCTTGCGGAGCTTCCGCGGGCCAACGGCAATGCGACGGCCTTTGAGCGTGAGTTGCGAGATCGTCACGTCCGCCTCGCAGCGGGGTTCGCTCGCATGGGGGCGGTTGAGCTTGCGGATCTCGGACCCCTCAACATGTCCACGGATATCGCGCTCATGGCCGCTCGCCTCTCGGATCCGATCCGGGCCGAGGGAATACTGGTGATCGCCGGGGAACCGTTGGAAGTCCGGGCCATTCAACGGTCTCGACGATCATCGAACGGCGACCAGTCCGGCGCCACCGGTCTCGTCCTGGTGGCCCCCGCCGTCATCAAGCGCCGCGACTTCCTCTGGGTCGCCAAGACTCTCGAGACGCAGGGACAGGAGTTGCTCGGCGTGGTCACCTATCGGCCCCCCCGACACCGGCGCGCCGTGTTCCAGCGAATCATGCATCCGTTCACCGCGAGGAAGAGGAGATCGAAATGAGTGCAGTCCCCCAGAGGGAGCTCTCCCAGCCGCACATCCCGTTCGCCACCAGCGTGATCTCCGAGGATGCGCGCATCGCCGTCGCGCAGGTGCTCGCCTCCGGCTGGGTGACGACGGGCCCCGAAGTCGCGGAGTTCGAACGCGAATTCGCGGCATCGGTCGGCGCTGATCACGCCGTCGCGGTCTCATCCTGCACCGCGGCGATCGAGCTGGCGCTGCGAGCGCTCCGGTTGCCCGTGGGCGCGAGGGTGCTGACGTCCACGATGACATTTTGCGGGGCGGTACACGCCATCGTCCACGCGGGGCTGCAACCGGTCCTCGCGGACGTGAACCCCGACACGTTGATGCCCGACGCCGCCACCGTGGCGGAGGCTGCTGAGCGAGCCGGAGGGGTCCATGCCATGGTCGTCCTGCACTTCGCCGGACACCCCGCGCCCGTGACGGAGATGGCCGAGGCGGCCGGTCTGGGATTGGACCACGTCATCGAGGACGCGGCTCACGCACTGGAGACCATGGTCGGAGACCGCAGCGTAGGGACGATCTCCTCCGCGACCTGCTTCAGCTTCTATGCGACCAAGAACCTGCCGATCGGCGAGGGAGGCATGGTGACCACCATGGACTCCCGCATCGCGGACTTCGTGCGGCGGGCTCGGCTGCACGGCATGAGTCGTGATGCGTGGCGCCGGTACCTGCCGGGGTCCGCGTGGCGCTACACGGTGGAGATGCCCGGACTCAAGGCCAACATGACCGACATCCAGGCGGCCATCGGTCGAGCACAGCTCCGCCACCTGGCGGCCTGGCAGGAGCGCCGGGCGGTGATCGCCGAGCGGTACGACGGACGATTGCGCGGCCTCCAGGGGCTCCGTACCCCTGCGCGCCCGGGCGCCGGACGACACGCCTGGCATCTGTACGTTGCCCGCTTCGGTCCCGAGTTCCCCTTGGACCGCGACGCCGTGATCACCGAGTTGGCCGAGCGTGGGATCGACTGCTCGGTGCACTTCATCCCAATCCACCACCAGCCGTACTTCCTCAAGTTGCTCGGCCAGAACGTTGCGTCGGAGTTTCCTGTGGCCGACGCCGTCTTCTCTCAGATCGCCTCGCTCCCGCTCCATCCAGCGCTCACCGACGACGAGATCGATCGCGTATGCGACGCCATCGCAGACATCGGAGCACGGGCTCGCCGACGCCAGCTCAGGGAGGCACGCAAACGTCAACGCGCCGCGGACGGCGTCGCTGCGGCGCATGGCGATCCCCGCGCCTTGCGATGCCTGATCGTCGGGGCCGGCGAATCGGCCCGGATCATCGCCGCCGAGCTGCGACCGGTCGCTGAGTTCGGCCTCAAGCTCATCGGGTTCCTGGATGAGAACGGCGGAACTCGACGCAGGGTCAGCAGCCTGCCGGTCCTCGGCACGATCACCGATGTCTCGAGAGTGGTGCGGGAGCGCTCGGCCGACGTGGTGATCGTTGCCCTTCCGTCGCTGTCGTCCGTCCAGATTCGTCGGCTGGCGCGGGAGGCCGCCGATGCCGGCGCGATCGTCCGGTACCTTCCGTCGAACAAGCGGCCGACGGCGGAAGGTCCGCGCATGCGCGATCTCCGACACCTGCGGCTCAATCTGGACTCGCCGAACGGAAACGGGTTGACACATCGGGACGAACAGCGGCCGAGTGCATCGCGGAAGGCGGCCCGATGAGGATCTCCTCCACCCCCGCCGAGAATGCGGCGCCTGCCCTCGCTCCTCGGGTCGTTCTGGTAGGAGGTGCTGGATTCGTCGGTTCCGTTCTGGCTCGCCGTCTTCTCGACCGCCGCTACCGGGTGACGGTCGTGGATGCCCTGGTGTACGGGGACGAGGGCGTGCGAGACTTGCACGCTCACCCGGCCTTCGAAGTCGTCAAGGCTGATCTTCGGGATACGGACATCATCGCCGGGTCGTGCCGGGGCGCCTTCGCGGTGGTTCACCTCGGCGGCCTGGTCGGCGACCCTGCCTGTGCGCTCGATGAGCAGTTGACGCTCGATATCAACCTCACCGCCACCCGAACGATCGCCGAGGCCGCTCGCGAGGCAGGCGCCAGGCGGTTCGTCTTCGCGTCGAGCTGCGCGGTCTACGGGGCCAGTGAAGACGTTCTTGACGAGGAATCCGTCCTCGATCCCGTGTCGCTCTACGCACGCACGAAGGTCGAGTCCGAGGTCGTGCTGCGCTCGCTCGCGAATGCGGTCTTCTGCCCGGTGGCACTCCGGTTCGCCACCTTCTACGGTCTGTCCCCCCGCCCGCGGTTCGATCTGGCCGTCAATCTGCTGGCAGCCAAAGCGGTCACCGAGGGCGAGATCACGATCTTCGGGGGGGACCAGTGGCGACCATTCGTTCACGTCGAGGACGGGGCGACCGCGATCATCTCGGCGCTAGAAGCCCCGGAGGCGGCCGTCTCCGGTGATGTCTTCAACGTCGGCTCTGACGAGCAGAACCACACCTTCCGGCAGATCGCGGAAATGATCGAGCGCCACGTTCCCGGCACGTTGGTCGTTTACGGGCCGGCGGCAGAAGCGGAGGCCAACTATCGGGTCAGCTTCGCCAAGGTCCGAGAGCGCCTCGGGTTCCGCCCAACGCAATCGCTGGACTCGGCAATCCTTGATATCGGCGCGGCGCTCCGAAGCGGTGCGATTGGGGACTACCTGGAGACCAGGTACAGCAACCACAAGACGCTGGCTCAGGGTCGGGTGGTGGCGGACCTGATCAGAACCGATGTGGCGCCGGCGGCGCTGTCCGCTCCAAGCCAGGTCGTGCCATGACGCTGTCGGTGCGCAAACTTGTAGCCGAATCCGGCCCACCGAGGCGGCCGATCCGAGTGGCACAGATCATTACCAAGTTGTCGGCGGGGGCCGGAAGCATCACGTTGCACGGTGCGCTTGCGCTCGACTCGAGTCGTTACGCCGTCACGATTCTTGCGCCGGAAGGGGGCACGCTCAGCTCGCGCGCGGAGGCGGCGGGCGTCGCGATGCTTCCGCTGCGGCACATGGCTCCCGATCTCGACGTGCGATCGGACTGGCTCGGGCTTCGCGAGCTCGTTCAGCTACTGGGGAGGGCAGGCTATGACGTTGTGCATACGCACAGCGCCAAGGCGGGAGCGCTGGGGAGGGTGGCCGCCCACCGGGTGGGGGTCCCGGCCATCGTCCACTCGTTCCATGGGTTCCCATTCCACGATTTCCAGTCATTCGCACGCCGGCGGGCATACATCGCCATTGAGCGGCGCCTGGCTCGTCTCACGAATCAGTTCGTCACCGACGGCACGTGGACCGCTGCCGAGGCGGTCCGGTTGGGGATTGCGCCCCCCGATCGGGTCCGGGCCATTTGCAGTCCCATCGATCTTGATGTGCCCTCCGTCACCCCGGCCACTCGCGATCGGGCTCGACGTCTGATGCGTCTTCCCCCCGAGGCGCAAGTGGTTGGGACGATCGCGCGTTTGGATCCCCAGAAAGCCCCCCAGATTCTCGTCCGAGCCCTGGCGGCGCTGACTCGTCCCAACGTCTATGTGGTCTGGGTGGGCGGCGGTTCACTCCTGCCGGAGGTCCAAACCCTCGTCCGCCGGCTCCACCTGGAGGACCGCTTCCGCTTGATGGGGGAGCGAGCCGACGTGGCGGACCTGCTTCCCGGTTTCGACGTGTTCGCGATGCCGAGCCTCTATGAAGGGTTGCCCTGCGCAGTCGTCGAGGCGATTGCCTGCGGTGTGCCCGGTGGTCGCCACCGCCGTCAACTCCGTGCCGGAGGTCGTCGTCCCGGGCCGGACCGGCATTCTGGTGCGGCCGAATGATGCCGCCTCGCTCGCCGGCGCGATCGACTACCTCCTGAGCCACCCCGAGGAAGCGGGGCGGATGGCCCGTCGAGCGGCCGCCTCCCTGGGCCAGCGTTTCCGTCCCGAGACCCTCGGGCGTGACTTGACGGAGGTCTACGATCTCGCCCTCGGCGCCAGGACCCGTGTCGCCATGGAGGGTAACGGGTCAACTCCTGATCTCACTCTCGCGGCCCGAGGAGGCTCGTGATGCGAGCTTCCCTCGTCACCGCCGGCGAGCGCCTGCGCATCGAGAGCGAGCTGTCCTGGGTGGACGACCTCATCGAGGAGTCGGCTCCGGGCGAGTTGCGTCGCGTCGGCACCGAGACCCCGTCGATTCGCATCGCGGTGGAGTCGAACCGGCGAGCATTCGACGTCCGGGGCTGGGCGCCCCTCACCCGCGGAGCATGGCACCGGGCCGGTCGGGTGGTGCTGGAGGATCCTTGCACTGCGGGGTTCGACGTCCTCGCGTGGCTCGACGATGGGTGCCCTTCCTTGACCTTCCGGTGGCGCCCTCCCCGAAGGACCCGGGCGGCAGCGTGGGCGCTCCGGTCGAGGTTCCATCTCTTGGCCCGGGCCGTGCTGGTCCAGTTCCCGGCCCTCTGGTGGGCGGGGACCCGTGGGCGGGCGCCACTTCACGTCTCGGCCTGCACGGCGGGCGGGGTCACACCGCTCCTCGCGGGCCCCGGCGGGGTCGGAAAGTCCACGTTGTTGAAATGGGAACTCGACCGTGGGGGTCGGTCGACGGGCGACAACGTCTGTGTTGGGGACGGCACGACCGTCTGGGGCCTGGTCGAACCCCTCCGCGTTGAAGGGGGGTCGGGGCGTCACATGTCGTATGGCCGACGCGAAGCCCCGCTCGGCGAGAGGGAATCCGCTCAGGTGCCCGACCTGATCGTTGTACTTCGGCGCGGCATGCGCGATCAGCCCGAGGTTCGTCGGTGCGACGCTGCAGCTGCGACGCGCTGGCTCGTGGCGGGGACCTACATGGCCGGCGAGCTTCGTCGCTTCTGGTCCTTCGCGGCGACGCTCTCGGCCGGGACGGGCGTTGGCAATCCCCATCCTCCCGTCATGGATGTGGCCTCGGCGTTTGCAGCACGGCTGCCTTCGGTTGAGCTCGTCTTGGGCAAACAGACAGGCACGTCGCTGTCGGAGCTCCTGCAGATGGTGGAGACGGGGCCATGGATACGAGCCTGATCGCGGCGAACGCCGGTGACCGGCCTTGGCAGTCCAGGGTGCGCGTCTTTCAGAGCGCCAACGCGCCCCCGGACCCGGTGGACATCACCGCTCTCGAAGCCGGCATTCAGGGCGCCGACCTGGCCGCGCCCGCCGTCATCCTCCCCGACTTCCATCACAAGTCCAACATGGAGATGCCGTCGAGCATCGCCGTCGCCACGCGGGGGACCATTCAGCCCACGCTCAGCAGCTCGTCACTCAACTGCGGAATGGCCCTGATGGCCATGGAGATGGATCGACCCGCCGTTCACGCCATCGAGGACTTCTACGGCATGGTCAAGGACCGATATCCGTTTCCGAGGAAGCACCGTCGAGACTTGACCGCAAACGACGTCCTCCGCTGTGCGGTCGAAGGCGGCCGGTTCTCCGTGGATCGATTCGGGCTCGAGCCGGCAGACCTCGACCGGGTGGAGGAAGGCGGCCGTCTGGAACTCGATTCGTACGGCGGTGCCGAACGAGTCCGGCGCGAGCTGCCATGGCTCGTGGTGCAGATGTCCCGGCTGCGGTTCGGGAGTATCGGCCCCGGCAATCACTTCATCGAGCTTCAAGAGGTCGAGGAAATCCTGGACCCCCCCGCCGCCTCGCGACTGGGCGTCGAACATGGCCAGGTCACGCTCCAGTATCACGGCGGTGGGGGGGTCCTGGCCACCGAGATCGGCGCGTTGTTCGGGAAGCGGAAAGGCGCGCCCTGGCCACTGCGCGCTCAGATGGCGCTGCAACGTCCGCTCTTCCATCTGAAGAACGCGAGGTCCGTGTCGCAGCTTCGAGCGCGCAGGGCATTCTTCATGGGTGGCGGCGCGCCGCCCGTCCCGCGCTGGGGGGCCGAAGGCGAGCGATTGATGCTCGCCAACGCGCTGGCGATGAACTACGGATTCGCGTTCCGCCTGTCCACGTACGCCACGCTCCTGCAGCTCGCCGCTCGGGCGTTCGGCGCACGAGGAGGCCGCCTGATCGTGGACTCTCCTCACAACTCGATCTACGAGGAGGAGGTCGACGGGGCGCCGGCCATCGTCCATCGCCACAACGCGTGCCGGGCCTTCCCGGCCGAACGAGATGAGGGATCACCCCATCTTCGGCGAGACCGGGCAGGCCGTCCTTCTTCCGGGCACGAACCGGACCTCCTCGTACCTCTGTGTGGCCGAGGACGGTGCCGGAGCGAGCCTTCACTCCGCTTGCCACGGAGCGGGCGAGACAGTCAAGGAGTTCTCGAATCGCGGGCTGTCGGACCTCGACCCGCTCGGCCGCTCGACGCTGCGGTTCCGCTACTCGGACGGCGCTCCGGAGATCGTTCGACACCTGGACGACAGGGGAGTGAACGAGGCGCTCGGCGTCCTCGTCACGAATCGGTTGGTCCGGCCGGTGGCCCGCCTGCGGCCGTTCGCGGTCCTGACATGAGCACGCATCGCGCGGAGGGGCCTTCTGTCGCCTGGGAGCGGAACCTGGAGGTGCTTGCTCCGCCCGGGACCACGCGGGTGTCAGCCGGAGGTTCACGGCCGCGCGGGGCGGCGGTTCGCCGCGTGCGCGCACTGCCGCCGGGATCCGCAGTGCTCGTGTGGGGACCGGCGCGATCCTGCCGCCGGTTGGCGCGATCCGCCGGAATCGAAGTCGACCGGGAGTTCATCGCCATTCCGTCGGTCCGTTCGCCGATCTACCTGGTCGAGAGAGCGCCGGAACCGATCAACTACTTCTGTTCCACGCTGCTCACGCTGCCCCCAGGAGCGTCGCTGCTTGCCCCGCTGGGGGAAGCAGTCCTGACGTGCGTCCGTGCCGTCCGCCGGTCGCCGTGGATCGGGTCCGTCCTTCCCGGCCGAGTCCTGGTGGGGCGCCGCCGATGATCGAGGAGACCGTCGCCACCGGGTCGGGGCACGACGTCGCTCCAATTGAGCAGGCGTGGCCCTCGTTGCAAGCATTCGTCGATCGGTCGCACATGCGTTCACTCGTCCTTGGCACGTCGAAGGATCCTAACGCGAAGATCACGATCCTCTTGCTACCGCCTGGAACGGACCGGCCCGCGCTGGCCGTGAAGGTCCCGACGACGGACGCGGCCGCGTGCGCCGTCGACCGAGAAGGGCGCATGCTGGTGGAACTCCGGCGACGGTGCGGGAGGAGCCTCCTGCGAGCCATTCCACGCGTGGTGGATCTTCTCGAGTTCAACGGTCGTCACGCGCTCGTCGTCACCGCGGTGCCCGGTGTGCCCATGAGCGCCGCCTATCTCCGGTGGCGGCACACGGCTCGGCGCCGGGCGGTTGCCTCCGACTTCGCGATCGCGGGTGACTGGATCGCCGCGCTTCAGCGCGAAACGGCTCGGGAGCCCGAACCTCTGGACATGGGCCAGGACATAGCGGGGATCCTGGCCGACCGGTATGCCGACGAGCCGAAGATCGGGGTGAGCATCGAGCACCTCGAATCCATTCGCGAGCGCCTACGCACGAGTCGCATTCCACGTTCCGCCGTCCATGGCGACTTCTGGTTTGGAAACGTGCTCACCGGTGGCCGTCGCGTCACCGGTGTCGTCGACTGGGAGCTGGGCGTCGCGGCGGGGGAGCCGGTCCGAGACCTGGTGCGGTTCCCTCTGATGTACGCGCTCTACCTGGATCGGCACGCTGCTCCCGGTGAATCGGTTGCCGGTCACCGCGGACTCCGTCGATCCACGTGGGGAGCGGGGATCGTTCATGCGATCGACGGGTCTGGGTGGTTCCCCGATCTGGTCCGCGGGTTCATTCAGGCCGGACTGCATCGCCTGGGGGCGCCCCCAGAAGCCTGGCGTGACGCGGCCCTCGCCGGGATCGCCGAGGTCGCGGCCACCACCGACGATCCGGAGTTCGGACGACGCCATCTCGAGCCTCTTCCGTCGCCTGACCGAGTCACCTGCGCGCAATCGAAAGGAGCGGCTGTGAGACGGCTACGTCGTCTGCCGATCACTGAGCTGTGCGCTTATGTCTGTGCTCCCTCCGGTCTCGTTCTCATCGTGGCCCCGACTCCGGCTCAGGCCGCCGCGATCGACGAGGTCCACTACACGTACACGGGGCCGACGTCGGTCGCCTTCGACTGGCGGGGTAGCTCGAACCGAGATCCAGTACGGGCTCACGGCGAGCTACGGAAACTCGGTGGTCGCTGCGACCCCCAATCCGACGCCCATCTCGTCGAGCGGGCCGTTCTGGGAGGCGAGATTGACCGGCCTGAGCCCCGGAACCATCTACCACTACGCCATCGGTGGTGGGCTCGATCAAACGTTCAACACCGCCCCCACGGGCGGTTTCCGGTTTGACGTCGAAGCCGATATCGGTAGCTCCCTCGACTACCCCAACGTGACCACCAACCAGAACCAGATCGCCTCCGACGCTCCTGCGTTCGTGCTCGGGGTCGGCGATCTCACCTACGGGGAGCCGTTCGGCCAGGCGTCGGTCGATCAGCACTTCGACGACGTCATGGCGTGGAGTCAGGCGGCCGCCTACATGCCGGCCTGGGGGAATCACGAGTGGGAGGACCCCACCAAGGACGACCTTCGCAACTACAAGGGCCGATTCGTCCTGCCCAACCCTCAGACCTCTTCGACGGCCCCGGCGCCCGGGTGCTGCGGTCAGGACTGGGGTTGGTTCGACGCCGGCGGGGTGCGGTTCATCTCGTATCCAGAGCCATACACGCCGACGACGTGGGCGGAGTGGCAGTCGAAGGCCGACCCCATCATGGCCCAGGCACAGGCCGACCCGAGCATCCGCTACATCGTCACCTTCGGCCACCGTCCCGCCTACTCCACCGGCTTCCACCCGGGAGACCCCGGCCTGGCGGCCATCCTCAACGGATTTGGCGACGTGTACTCCAAGTACGTCCTCAACATCAACGGCCACTCGCACGACTACGAGCGGTTTCAGCCCATCCACGGCGTCACGCACATCACGAGCGGCGGCGGCGGCGGAACCCTGGAGACACCCTGGACCTCGTCAGACCCGCGGACGGCGTTTCGAGCCTTCCACCTCGAACACCTCCGCGTGGACGTCGGTCACGGATGGGATGCGCATCGAGGCGGTGTGCGGCCCGCCCACCTCCCGCGACGACATCAGTTGCGTGGCCGGGTCAGTGATCGATTCGACCTCCATCGGGACCCCCCCGCCGCCGCCCCCGCCGTCCGCCTCGACGATGTACGTCGATCAGAACAACACCAACTGCTCGGATACGGGCAGCGGCAGCTCCGGCCAGCCCTTCTGCACCCTGACCGCGGCGGCGAAGGCGGCCACGTCCGGGAAGACCGTGCTCGTCTCCTCCGGTACCTATACGGGTCAGGTCGTGCCCAATTCCGGGACCCCCTCGTCGCCGATCGTGTTCGCTGCGGCCCCCGGAGCCAACGTGGTCGTCACCGGCGGCACGCACGGCTTCTACCTGTCCGGCAAGAACTACGTCACGGTTCAGGGCTTCGCTGTCACCGGGACGAGCGGGGACGGGCTGTACGTCTCGAAGGCCACGGGCGTCAGTCTGATCCAGAATCACGTGAGCTTCTCCGGTCAGCCCCAGCAAGGGCACGCGGCGAAGGGCATCCGATTGAGCAACACGACCAATTCGCTGGTCTCCGACAACACGATCGACCACAACACGGATTACGGCATCTATCTCGCTGAGGGGTCCACTGGAGACACGATCGTGGGCAACCGCGTCTTCGCCAACGCTCAGCAGTTCCAAAGGGCTGCCTCCGGCATCCGCCTCTACGGGTCGCCGGGAAACGTCGTCTCGTCCAATGTCAGCCATGACAACGAGGACTCCGGGATCGAGATCTACACGGGCTCCAACAACAACGTCGTCGTCAACAATGTGACCTATAACAACGGGGACCACGGGATCGACAACTTCAGTTCCACCGGCGGCCGGGTCATTTCCAACAGCGTCTACAACAACGTCACCGCCGGGATCAACGCTGAAGGCGGATCGACCGGCACGACCATCCGGAACAACATCAGCGTCGACAATGGCATCAACAGCCCCCGAACCGATAGCGACATTCGCGTGGACGCCCAGTCCACGTCGGGCTCGTCCCTGGACTTCGACCTGGTGAACCTGCGGACCAGCGGCACCTTGTTCATGTGGGGATCCACGAAGTACACCTCGCTCAGTACCTTCACCTCGGCCACGGGTCAGGAGCAACACGGCATCAAGACCGACCCGTCCTGGCTGGCGCCGGCGTCCGGCGACTTCCGCCTCGCGGCGGGATCGCGTGCCATCGACTCGGCCTACTCGGGAGCGAGCGGGGAGGCGTCCTCGGATGCCGATGGCAATCCTCGGGTGGACGACCCGTCGACGTCCAACACGGGGGCCGGTCCTCGCGCGTACGACGACCGAGGGGCATACGAGTTTCAGCCGGAGGTCACCGACCTCCCGCCGGCCGCCGCCTTGAGCGTGTCGCCATCATCCGGGACCGCCCCCCTGGCGGTCACGGCCGACGCCTCGGCCTCGACCGACACCGACTCCACGCCCATCGCCACCTACAAGTTCGACTTCGGCGACGGCTCCGCGGCGGTCGGTCCCCAGGCCGGAGCCACGGCCACGCACACCTACACCTCGGCCGGCGTCTATACGGTCGCCGTAACTGTGGCCGATACCAGCGGGCGGTCATCTGTCGCCACGACGGTGGTGACGGTCGGCGACGCGCCGCCGGCCGCCGCCTTGAGCGTGTCGCCATCATCCGGGACCGCCCCCCTGGCGGTCACGGCCGACGCCTCGGCCTCGACCGACACCGACTCCACGCCCATCGCCACCTACAGGTTCGACTTCGGCGACGGCTCCGCGGCGGTCGGTCCCCAGGCCGGAGCCACGGCCACGCACACCTACACCTCGGCCGGCACATTCACCGTGACGGTGACGGTCAAGGACACTGCCGGACTGGCCTCCACGGCCACGCGACAGGTGACGGTGAACAGCCCGCCGGATGATCCGCCGGCCGCCGCCCTGACCGTGTCGCCATCATCCGGGACCGCCCCCCTGGCGGTCACGGCCGACGCCTCGGCCTCGACCGACACCGACTCCACGCCCATCGCCACCTACAGGTTCGACTTCGGCGACGGCTCCGCGGCGGTCGGTCCCCAGGCCGGAGCCACGGCCACGCACACCTACACCTCGGCCGGCACATTCACCGTGACGGTGACGGTCAAGGACACCGGGGGCCTCGCATCCACGGCCACCAACCAGGTGACGGTCAACCCGCCGGATGCGCCGCCGGCCGCCGCCCTGACGCGTGTCGCCATCATCCGGGACCGCCCCCCTGGCGGTCACGGCCGACGCCTCGGCCTCGACCGACACCGACTCCACGCCCATCGCCACCTACAGGTTCGACTTCGGCGACGGCTCCGCGGCGGTCGGTCCCCAGGCCGGAGCCACGGCCACGCACACCTACACCTCGGCCGGCACATTCACCGTGACGGTGACGGTCAAGGACACTGCCGGGCTGGCCTCCACGGCCACGCGACAGGTGACGGTGAACAGCCCGCCGGATGATCCGCCGGCCGCCGCCCTGACCGTGTCGCCATCATCCGGGACCGCCCCCCTGGCGGTCACGGCCGACGCCTCGGCCTCGACCGACACCGACTCCACGCCCATCGCCACCTACAAGTTCGACTTCGGCGACGGCTCCGCGGCGGTCGGTCCCCAGGCCGGAGCCACGGCCACGCACACCTACACCTCGGCCGGCACATTCACCGTGACGGTGACGGTCAAGGACACCGGGGGCCTCGCATCCACGGCCACCAACCAGGTGACGGTCAACCCGCCGGATGCGCCGCCGGCCGCCGCCCTGACCGTGTCGCCATCATCCGGGACCGCCCCCCTGGCGGTCACGGCCGACGCCTCGGCCTCGACCGACACCGACTCCACGCCCATCGCCACCTACAGGTTCGACTTCGGCGACGGCTCCGCGGCGGTCGGTCCCCAGGCCGGAGCCACGGCCACGCACACCTACACCTCGGCCGGCACATTCACCGTGACGGTGACGGTCAAGGACACTGCCGGGCTGGCCTCCACGGCCACGCGACAGGTGACGGTGCGTCAAAACCTCGTCGGAAACCCCGGCTTCGAGAGCAACATCAATGGCTGGAACACATCGGGGTCAGGGGTCACGTGTTCACTCGTCCGGACCGCGGGTGGTCATTCGGGTGCGTGGTCGGCGGCGATGACGAACACCTCCGCCGGCACGGGGAACTGTACGCTGAACGACTCACCGAACTGGGTGTTGACAGCCACGCCCGGGGCGTACACGGGCTCGATCTGGGTTCGAGCCGACACCGCGGGAGCGATCCTCAAGGTGAGGTTCCGCGAATACGTGGGGTCGACCCTGGTCGGGTCGCAAGTGACGCAGGTCTCCCTGACCACCTCGTGGCAACAGGTGACCGTCATCTACACGACCGTTGGATCGGGGTCCTCGACCTTGGACTTCAACGCGTATGTGCCCAGTCTGCCGCCGTCGGCATCCTTGTACGCCGACGATGCATTGATCGAGCTGAACTGAGGCGAGCGGAAATGGAAGGACCGACCGTGGCCTCGGCGGACTTGAGAGCGTCTTGGGCGTTCGCAGGTCGACGCTCGATGGATTCCGACGCCGGACTGGATGCGAGGGTTCCTCTGATCGCGACCGTGGTGGCGGTTGTCCTGGTTCCATTCCTCACGCCCGGCGGCCCAGCGGGGATTGCACCCGTCGACCTCTTCATCGCGATAGCGGCCGCTGCCGTCATGGTCTGGGCCTCGGTCGGAGTGAAGATCCGAGCCCCGTACGCCGTCCCGGTAGCTGTCTTGTTGGTGGCAGGCGCTGCAGGAGCGCTTGCCGGTCCCGTTCCCACGGCCGGACTCGTGGCGCTGATCCAGGATGTGTGGCTTCTGGCCTGGGCGATCGTGGTGGCGAATGTGGCCAGATCCCCAACGGGTCTGAGGCTGATCCTGAAGGCGTGGGTGATTGCCTCGGTGGCGTGGGCGGCGGTTGGGCTCATCGGGGTGATCGCGGGAATCCCGGCTCTGGCAGGGTTGGCAGCGAACGAGGGTGGACGGATTTCGCTCAGGTTCGGCGATCCCAACTACGCGGCGAACTACTTCGTCGTGTCGATCATGTTGATCTGGGCGACGAGCTATCCGCGTCGTCGTGTGCTCCGCACGTGCGCGTACGGCCTGCTGGTAGCCGCGTGGATCTTCACCGGCTCCAACAGCGGGATCGTCTCGTTGCTGGTCGGAGTGTCGGCTGCGTCCATTCTAGGGGTCCGCCGACGCTGGGGCGTGGTGCCGATGATTGCCGCGGCGAGCCTTGTCGTACTGGCGGCCTTCGCCGTCGCACCTCATGTCTCACTGGTGGGCATACAACGCGCGGCCCAGGCCAGTCGGTACCAAGTGGTGCGGGATTGGGTCGGGCGCAGCCCCAGCAGCATCGAGGATCGCAGCCTGCTGCTCCACGAGAGCATCGGCCTCTTCTACCAGGGAGGACTTCTTGGAGAGGGCCCCGGCTCCACGAAGCCGAGGCTGACAGACACGCAGGCTCCATTCGTCAAGGAGGCGCACGACGATTACTTCGCTGCGCTCACGGAACGAGGCGTGATCGGCGTGCTGGGCCTCCTTCTGCTGCTCGCCTCGGTCCTCGTGCGGACGCTGACGGTCGCCATTCGACCGCTGCGGCCCGAGGTCGAGGCGATCGTGCCTCGACCGAACGCCCTTGCAGGGGCGGTCCTGGGGACGCTCGTGTCGAGCTCCGTGTACGAGCTGTTGCACGTCCGACACGTCTGGACCCTGTTCGCCATCGTCGCGGCGATCTACGCGTGGGGTCGACGGTGACGCTCATCGGGATCTCTGCGCGGGGAGGTCGTGACCTCGTTGCCAATGTCTCGGCGCGCGTGGGAGCCCTCGTGTCTCTTGCCCTCTCGACGCTCGTGATCGCCCATCAGGGTGGTCCGGCAGCAGTCGGCGTGTATGCCCTTCTTCGTGTGCTACCGAGTCTGGTCGGGGTCGTACTGTCCGGAGGCTTGCCGGGCGCCGTCACCTACTTCCTGGCGGGTCCCGCCCGGGAGGACCGGCGACTGCCCTTCACAATCGTGATGATGGCACTGGTCGGAGGGGGCGTGGGAGCCCTCCTGTGGGCCTTCGCCTCCCCGATCCTCGCGCCTCTGTTCTTCCGCGACGTGCCTGTTGGTCTCGTCGCCTGGGCGGGACTGACGGTTCTGACGCAGCTCCAGGTGGCCACTGTCAAGTCGTTCTGCCAGGGCAGTGACGACCTTCGTGGTGCGAACTGGGTGATCCTGCTGGAGGAGTTCGCGTTCCTGCCCGCGTACGGCGTGCTCCTGCTCCTCGGAGTTCGTGGAGTCGTGGCCATCATCGGAGGGCTGCTCCTGGCGGATGTCGCCACGTTCGTTTGGGCCTGGCTACGGATCGTTCGTCGTGGGCGGTTCCGGGGCGCGCTGCCAGCGTCGCTCTCCCTCGGCCGCAGCATCGCCGGTTACGGGACCCGTGCACAGGTCGGAGGCGTGCTCTCGCTGCTGAACCTGCGCCTGGACTTCCTGATCCTCGGAGCGCTCGCCGGACCGGCGGTCCTCGGAACGTACGCCATCGCCTCGAAGTTCGCCGAGCTCCTGAAGATCCTTCCGATGGCGCTCACGTACATCCTCTACCCGAGGTATTCGAATCAGACGCGATCGGCCGCCGCCGCGAGCGCCCGTGCTCTCCTGCCCAAGGCGGCTGCCATCGTCGCTCTTGCCGCGATCCCATTGTGGGTGGCGGCCACGTTCCTACTGCCCATTGTCTACGGGCCGTCGTTTCGGCCTGCCGTCGAGCCCGCTCACATCCTGCTGCTCGGGCTCGCGGCCGAGGGCGTCGCGGGCGTGATCACCGCCTTCCTCTACGGAATCGGTCGACCGGGCCTGAACTCGATCGCGATGGGCTCGGGGGTCGTGGTCACCGTCGCCCTCGACCTCCTCCTGATCCCCCGTTTCGGAGCAGTGGGAGCCGCTGTGGCTTCGAGCGCGGCGTACGTGAGCAGCACGATGGCGCTCATGCTCTTCTTCCGCCACCTGACCAGATCATCGAACCGCTCACCCGGGGATTCGCTTGCCGTCCAGCCGCGAATGGAGCTTCAGTGAAGCGCTACCGCGGTATCGTCTCCACCGGCGCGCTTCTCCTCACGGTCGCCCTCGTCGTGGTCGCTTCTCTCTGGTCCAGCAGTTCCCGCCCACCTCGCCCCTCCGCGCGAGCGAATCCCCCGAAAGTCACTCAGCTGGCCCCGGGTCCATGGCCGAGCAGGAGCGTGACACCTTCTGGAGCCAAAACGCCCTACCAGCGAGCAGTCGATGCTGCGGCCGCCCGCGGTCTGGAGGTTTGGCTCGACGTGGATCTGGCGCAGCGTTGGCTGCAGGGGCCCCGGTCGTTCATGGGCACGATCCGGAGGCTGGCTCCGTTGGCGAGGCGCCCAGGGGTCGTCGGCTTCAAGATCGCCGACGAGCTCGGGTACCAGGATGGGTTCCAGACCGCCGGGCAGGTTCGAGCGTTCCTCGCCGACGCGGCCGCTGGTCTTCGGCGCATCGCACCTCGGAAGCTCATCCTCGCCGACATACTCGTTCCCGAGCTCGGTTGCGCCGAGGGTGTGTTGGCGTCGATCGTGTCCTCCTCCATGTGCGCGCAGCAGGCACGTGCCAGGTACCCGGCTTTGAGCCTCTCCAATGTCAACACCTACGTTCGGTCCGGGGACCTCGATGCCATCGATTTGAGCACCGACCTCCTTCCGGCCACGACGTATGAGTCGTGGGGGGTCACCCAGGCCCAGGCCCAGCGGGCCGCCTGGCGAGAGGTTGCCATCCTTCGCTGGTCTTCGTACGTGACCGTGCGGGAGCGGCACGCCCTCGCTCACGCAGGCTCGTACACAGGTTCTGCCACGGACGCGCAACGGGATGCCCACATTTTCGCGTCGATCCCACTCTCCGAGGGCGCTGCCGGCCTCGATGTTTGGGCCTGGCAACAGGTTGAGGACGGGGTGGTGATGCGCCTGATGGATCCGGGCCTTCGATCGAATGCCTTGTGGCGCATGTTGACTGGATTGCACGACCGAGGCGTCGAGATGTACACGAGCTTCACTCCAAGCTCGATCGATCAGGGGATTCGGCCCGACATGGCCAAGCTCGCCAGGGTGTTCACGGGGGTCATCGTGGCCGCTGGGGTGTGATGAGGAGGAGGCTCTACATGGAGGGGGAAGCGAATGGACGGCCTGCTTGATCGACCGGGCAATAGCCCGGCGAGGATCCTGGTGGTGGCGGCACACCCTGACGACGAGACGCTGGGTGCTGGTGGCACGATCCCGCGTCACGTCGCTCGGGGGGACGACGTGATGGTCTGCTTGTTGAGCGACGGCGTTGGTGCCCGGCACGACCAGTCCGACCTGCAGAGGCGATGCGCCGAGAAGGCTTGCGGAGTACTGGGAGTCCGCGACGTGGTCTTTTGCGACTTGCCCGACCAGGGGCTCGATGCAGTGCCGCTGCTCGACGTCATTCGGCCTATCGAGGAATGCATCCAAGAGTTCCGACCTGAGATCGTGTACACGCACTACCTGGAGGACGTCAACCAAGACCACCGGGCCGTGTTCCGGGCGACAATGGTTGCCACACGCCCAGTCGGTGGTTCGCCAATCAAGCAGCTCCTGTGCTTCGAAACGCCATCCTCGACCGAGTGGGCGCCGCCGTTTCCCGGCAGCGTGTTCGCGCCCAACGTGTTCGTCGATGTCTCGAAAACGCTCCAGCTCAAGATCGAGGCCTTGAGCGCGTACGAGCACACGTTCGTGAGCGAGATCCCCCGTACCCCCATCCCAGATCCTATGAGGCGGTGCAGCTTTATGCCCGACGTCATGGAGTCACCGTCGGCCTCCCTGCCGCCGAGCCGTTCATGCTCGTGCGGCAGCTCCTGTGAGGAGGAGCCCTATGAGACTCGTGTTCATCGCTCCGGAGGAACCGCTCATCCTCCCGCTCTTCTTCGAGCGAGCCGTGCCCGCCCTCCGTGACGATGAGGTCGCCATCGCCGTGGTGAGTCCGATCTACAAGAACTCGACCTGGCTGAAGCAGTCGATCCGCTTCGTCCGCTCGTTCGGGCTACGGTGGTTCGTCATCGAGGTCACTCGTTACGCCTGGAACAAGTCCCTGGACGGGCTGAGTCGTCTGGTCCCGATGCCTCGCGCGTATTCGGTGAGGAGCGTCGCCCGGCAGAACGGCGTTCCGTTGTTGCGGCCCCATGATGTGAATGGTTCGGAGTTTCTGGCGACCCTGCGCTCCTTCCAGCCCGACCTCGTGATCTCCGTGGCGTGCCCGCAGATCTTTCACCGGGAGTTGCTCTCCTTGCCCCGGTTGGGTTGCATCAACGTGCACAGCGCTCTTCTACCGTCGTACCGGGGAATGCTCCCGACGTTCTGGGCGATGGTCAACGAGGAACGGGAGACGGGCGTGACCGTTCATTTCATGGCCGAAGGGATCGACGGCGGGTCCATCATCCTGCAGCGGACCGTGCCGATCGGCCGGACCGAGACCCTGCTGTCGCTCATGCGGAGGACGAAACGCTCGGCGGCCGATCTCGTGTTGGAGGTCATCGACGGATTTGAAGCGGGCACGCTGTCGCCGATACCGAATCCGCCGGACGAAGGAAACTACTTCTCGTTTCCGACGCGGGAGGACGTCAACCGGTTTCGCGCACTGGGCCGGAGGGTTTGATGGCTACCATCGTCGACTCCAGCCCGCCGGTGGCAGAGTACCGGGGCAAGCGGGTATTCGACGTGTGCATATCCGGGCTTGCGCTGCCTCTTCTGTCCCCACTGTTCCTGATCATCGCCGTCCTCGTGAAGCTCTCCTCCCGAGGGCCGGTGTTCTTCCGGCAAGAGCGGGTCGGCTTGTGCGGGCGGCCATTCTGGATGCTCAAGTTCCGATCGATGGTCGCGGATGCCTCCACGCTGGGGTCGAACGTGAGCCCTAGGGACGACCCTCGAGTCACGCGAATCGGTGCGCTCTTGCGCAAGACGTATCTGGACGAGATGCCCCAGCTGCTGAACGTGCTCAGTGGCGATATGAGCCTTGTCGGCCCCCGGCCGGAGACGCCCGAATACGTCGCCATGTACTCCCTCCAAGAACGTCGGGTGCTCGGTGTCCGTCCGGGCATGGCAGGACCATCCACGCTGGCCTTCGAGTCCGAGGCCGACGTGCTCGCGCGAAGCGCTGATCCGTATCGTTGCTACGTCGACCATCTGATGCACGAGCGGGTCAGGGTGGACCTCGAGTATCTGGATCGGCAATCCTTTCGGTACGACCTTGGAGTGTTGCTCAGGACCCTGCTCATGGTGGTGTCCGATTAGGTCGTGGTAGGGAGACTACGGTTTTCCTACGCAACATGCAGGTTGTGCCGAAAGGGGCCTCGGCGCTCCAATCAGCCTGCCCGTACGGTTGGTGCAGGAGCGAATCACCCCAGGGATGGGCGTCGGGGTAGTAAGGATGGCAGTCCGAACGATGGGATGGGGGGGTCGCTTCTGCGGATGTGTCACTGCCCTGATTCTGTGCGTCGTGCTCGGACCCTGGTTGCCAGCGAATTCCGCCTCGGCCGACACGTCCGCTCTGTACGTCGATCAGGCCAATTCAAATTGCTCCAACTCCGGTCCCGGCAGCCAGCTCCAGCCGTTCTGTACGATCCAGCCCGCGGCCACGACAGCCCAGGCGGGGCAGACCGTCCTCATCTCGACCGGAACGTATCGGGAAAGTGTCAACATCGCGAACTCCGGTCAATCCGGCTCACCGATTGTGTTCCAGTCCGCTCCTGGTGCGTCCGTGAGCGTGGTGGGCGGCACGCACGGCTTCACCATCTCCTCGAAGTCCTGGGTCACGATCCAGAACATCTCGGTCAGTCAAACATCGAGCGACGGAATCTACGTCGCGAACTCCTCGAACATCACCCTGTCGGGCGACCACGTCAGCTACGTGGGGCAGCCGATTCAGGGATCCGTGGCACGAGGCATTCGGTTGACGGGGGACACGAATCCCGTGGTGAGCGGGTGCGTGCTGGATCACAACAGCGAGGCCGGCGTCTACCTGGTGAACGGGACCGCGGGGGCCCGGATCGTCGGCAACCAGACCTTTGCCAACGCGCGCCAATACACCCGGGCGGCCCCCGGCATCGACGTGCGGACGACCGGCAACGTCATCGCCGACAACGTCTCTCATGACAACGAGGACTCAGGATTGCAGTTCTATCCTGGGGCTGCGGACAATCTGGTGATTGGCAACGTGGTCTACGGCAATGGGGACCACGGGATCGACGACTATCATGCCACGGGGCAGGCCATCATCGGCAACAGCGTCTACCGTAACGTGACAGCCGGCATCAACCTCGAGGGCTCCTCGACAGGCGGACTCCTCGCGAACAACATCAGCGTCGACAACGGGATCAACAGCCCGAGGAACAGGAGCAATATCCGTGTCGACTCCACGTCCACAACGGGAACCTCGATCGACTACGACCTTGTGTTCCTCCACGAGGCGAGCACCATGTTCATCTGGGGGTCGTCGTTCTACTCGTCGCTGGCGGCGCTCACCGCCGCCACCGGACAGGAGGCCCACGGCCTTCAGGCCGACCCGGACTGGGCTGCTCCTGTCGACGGCGACCTTCATCTCCTTTCGGGCTCGCCGGGAATCGACTCGGCGGACTCCGGTGTGTCGGGCGAGCCCCCGACGGATGCCGACGGGAATGCTCGCGTGGACGACCCCGCCACGGCCAACACGGGGGCCGGGCCGCGGTCATACGACGACCGAGGAGCCTACGAGTTCCAGTCGGGGGAGACTGGGGATGCACCGCCGTCGGCCTCCCTGCACGTGAGCCCGTCGAGCGGAACGGCGCCGCTGACCGTTGCGGCGGATGCCTCGGCGTCCACGGATACGGACGCGACTCCAATCGGCTCGTTCCTGTTCGACTTCGGCGACGGAAGCCCCGCCGTCGGTCCGCAGATGTCCCCCATGGCGAGCCACACCTATGCGACATACGGTTCGTTCATCGTCACGGTAACCGTGAAGGACACGGGAGGGCTATCTTCGATGTCGACGCAAAGCGTGTCGGTCTCATCGGGCAACCTCGTGCTCAATCCCGGATTCGAGAACGACACGTCAGGCTGGGCAGCGGCGGGAGGCGGGGTGGTTGTGGACCGGGTCGCGGGCGGCCATTCGGGAGGATGGGCGGGCGCGGTGACGAATGCCAGTGGTCACGGCGGCTGCGGACTAGACGACGTCCCCAACTGGGTGGGATCCACTGTGTCCGGTGCTTACGCTGCAGAGTTCTGGGTGCGGTCAGATGGCTCGAGCATCACGCTCAAGATGAATCTCGGTGAATACCAGGGGTCGACCCTTCTCGGTTCCCAACAGGCCACGATCAAGCTCAGCACCTCGTGGCAGAGAATCGCCGTGTCCTACCGTCCGGTAGCGCCGGGATCGACGCTCAGCGAGCAGGTGTCCGTGTCCAAGCCGTCGGCTGGAACGTGCTTCTACGTGGACGACGCGAAGATTACCGTCTCCTGAGGCCGACCGACGCCGATCGATGCTTAGCGGGAGTGCACACTTCCGTGACGATCTCCCGGTCCCCCTATTCGGGAATCTCAGCCGGCAACGGCCGCTTGCCAGTGGAGCGCTGCCCACGTAATCGTGGCGCGCAGTCCGGCCTCCAGCGAGACGGTCGGCATCCACCCGAGCGTCCGGCGCGCAAGGCTGATGTCGGGGCGTCGAAGATCTGGATCATCGAGTGGCCGGGTTACCGACACGAGAGACGACTCCGAGTCTGCCAGCTCGCGGATCAGCTCGGCGAGCCGCACCACGGAAACCTCCTGGGGATTCCCCAGATTAACGGGACCGGTCTGCTCGTGACGGGCCAATCGCCAGACCCCTTCGATCAAGTCGTCTACGAAGCACAGGGATCGGGTCTGGGAGCCGTCGCCGTGAACGGGAAGTGGCGTCCCTGCCAGTGCATTCGAGATGAACGTGGGGACCGCTCTGCCGTCGTCCACGCGCATTCCCGGTCCGTACGTGTTGAAGATCCGAGCGATGTGCACCCGTAGGCCGTACGTGCGCTGGTACGCCATGGTGAGCGCCTCCGCAAACCGTTTCGCCTCGTCGTAGACGCTTCTCGGACCGATCGGGTTGACGTTGCCCCAGTAGGACTCGGGCTGGGGATGCAGCTTGGGGTCCCCGTACACCTCTGAAGTGGATGCGAGAAAGAAGTCGGCGTCGTAACGCCGGGCGAGCTCGAGGGCCTCCCGCGTTCCGAGCGCCCCCACTTCGAGCGTCTGGATGCCGTTTCGCAGATACGCCGGGGGGGACGCGGGAGAGGCGAGGTGGAACACCCATTCCACCGAATGGTCTATGGGAAGCGGGTCTCGAACGTCCGCGCGAAGAAGCCGAAAGCGGTCGGACGCTTCCAGATCGGCGACGTTGTCCGGATCACCGGTGAGGAAGGAGTCGATGCACGTCACGTCCCATCCCTCGGCGAGCAGGCGGCGGCACAGATGCGCTCCAAGGAAGCCGGCACCGCCCGTGACAACGGCGCGTGTCATGCAACCGGGACGGCAGCATCCACCGCGGCCCGCCCGGTGGGGAGGTACGTGAATCCGGCGCTGGCAACAGCCCCGGGATCGAGGGCGTTTCGGCAATCCACCAGGATCGGGAGCGCCATCAGATCCTTCGCCCGACTGAGGTCCAGGTATCCGAACTCGGCCCACTCCGTGCACAGCACTGCGCAGTGGGCTTCGCGCAGCGCCTCGAAGGGGTCGTCCGTCACCTCCAGGTCGGGGATCTCCTCCTGGGCGTTCGCGGTGGCCCGAGGATCGTAGCCCACGACCGATGCGCCGGCCGCAGTGAGGCGCCGAACCAAGGCGATGGCGGGGGAGAAGCGCACGTCGTCCGTCTCGGGCTTGAAGGCGAGTCCGAGCACCGCGATCCGCTTCTCCTCCAGATTCCACAGGACGCTCTGGATCTTGGACATCGCCCGCTCGATCGCCTCATCGTTGATGCGAGCGATCTCATCCAGCAATCGGAAGTCGTACCCGAGCCGTCCTGCCAGCGCGCGAAAGGCCGCCAGATCCTTGGGGAAGCAGTATCCGCCGTATCCGAGACCCGGGTTGAGGAATTCCCGTCCGATCCGCGGGTCGGCTCCCATGGTGTCCGCCACGGCGACGACGTCCGCTCCGGCGAGTTCGCAGATCGCGGCCAGCGCATTGGCATACGAGATCTTCATGGCCAGGAAGGCGTTGCAGGCATGTTTGGCCAATTCGGCGGTGCGGACGTCCGTCTCGATGAGGCGGGCTCCTCCGTCGACGAGAGGGGCGTAGAGCTCGCACATGATGGACAGTGCCTCTGGGGAGTCACTTCCCACGAGGATGCGCCCTGGTCTCAGGGCGTCCTCGATGGCTCGTCCCTCACGGAGGAACTCCGGGTTCGAGACGACGGCGAACCGACGATCGGGATTGTGTCGTCGCAATGTCAGTTCGATTCGCGCAGCCGTTCCGGCCGGAACCGTGCTCTTCTCCACCACGACCAAATCCGTCGTGGCGTTCGCAGCCAACTCCGCGGCGGCTCGTTCAACCGCGAGGAGGTTGGCCTCGCCGTTGGCCCGTGGTGGCGTGCCCACACAGATGAACGCAACATCCTGGCCGACCGCCACTGTCGACGTCTCCTCAGTGAACCGCAGATGGCCCGATGCCACGGAGGCTCGAAGGAGGCCGTCCAGTCCCGGTTCATAGAACGGGAGACGGCCCGCCACCAGTTGGGCGACCTTCGCACGGTCGACGTCCGTCGCGACAACGTCGTGCCCCAGCGTGGCGAGCGAAACGGCCGTCGGCAAACCGACGTGCCCCATACCGACGACCGCGACTTTCATCGACTGACGGTATTCCAGGCGCAGGGGGGGCGGCATCCGGATCGTTGCGTATCTCGGCTACGTTGAATGAGGGAAGAGCGAACAGGGTCCCCACGGTACCCTCGTGCGGATGCCGATCCTCGTCACGGGCGCGGCCGGGTTCATCGGCTCTCACGTCTGCGACCTCCTCTTGGCCGAAGGCCATCGCGTCATCGGCGTGGATGACCTGTCGACGGGGCGCATCGGGAACCTCGATCGAGCCACGGAGCATCCCGAGTTCTCGTTCGTCTGGACGGATGTTCGGCAACCGGGATTGAGGGCTCTCTTCAGCGAGCACGAGCCCGAAGTCGTGATGCACCTCGCCGCCCAGTCCGGTGTTCGACCATCTCTTGCCAACCCCCAGTTCGACGCGTCGGTCAACATTGGTGGCCTGTTGAACGTCCTCGAGTGTTCGGCCGCCGTGGGAACGAGGAAGGTGGTGTTCGCATCCTCCGGGGGGACGATCTACGGCACGCCCCGCCGGCTGCCGGTTCGGGAGGACGCGCGCCGCCGGTCGCGGCCGCTCTCCCCCTATGGGATATCGAAGCGGATGGCCGAGGACTACCTCCGCTACTTTCGCCGGAGCAAGGGTCTCGACTACACGGCGCTGGCGTTGGGCAATGTCTATGGTCCGCGCCAAGACCCCCATGGTGAGGCCGGTGTCATCTCGATCTTCGGCGCGAGACTCCTGGAGGGGGAACCCCCCACCATCTTCGGGGCCGGAGGGCAGACGCGCGACTACGTGTATGTCGAGGACGTGGCCAAGGCGTTCCTGGCGTCGATGGATGCCGGATCAGGGGAGCTGATCAACATCGGCTCGGGCCGGGAGACAACGGTGATGCAGCTCTACGAAACGATTGCCAGGCTGACCGGGTTCACCGGTCGCCCGGTCTACGCGCCTCTGCCGATTGGCGAAGTAATGAGAATATCGCTGGATGTCGGACTGGCCAGAAAGACTCTCGGGTGGGCTCCGGCGACCGCCCTCGATGAGGGATTGTGGCGAACCACCGCGTTCCTGAGGACCGAAGAGGTCCCAGTGCGGACCCACGCCTAGGCGCCGAGCAGCCCGTGCGGCCCGGGGGGCGCCGGGGTTTGATGGACGCACTGCTTTGGTCCATGGCGGCCACGACTCTTGGGGCGATCCTCATTCTTTCCTTGAAGACCCAGCCACCCCTTCCAGCGTTCGTCCTGGCCGACAAGGTAGGACACTTCGCTGCATACAGCTTCTTCACGGCCGCCGTTCTGCTCGCCGCCGTCTGGCGGCCAGGGAGAGGGCCAGGACCCTTTCCAGGATCTGCGCGCGCCATCACGCTGATCGTGATCACCCTCGGAGCCCTCCTGGAGCTGGCGCAAGCGTTCGTGGGACGCGACGCTTCCATTTGGGATGCCGTAGCTGACGCCCTGGGGGTGGCTGCGGCGTATGGAAGCTGGAGGCTGGTTCGCTGGGATCACGGGGTCCGACCGCGGCGGCCGGGAACTGCGCCCGACCCGTCTAGGCGGTGAGGCGGCGCCGGGCGAACCCGAGCTGCTCGGGAGCCTCGGCCGCCGAGGCGGTGACCAGCCGGGCGTACTCCTTGGTGTGGCGCTGTACCAGCTTCGCCACGGCACCGACGTAGCCGAGGCGAACCTCCAGCCGGTCGTACTCCTCGGCGTGGCGGGTACGCAGGGCTCGCTCGGCCTGGAGGCGTGCCAGACCGTGCCGACCCGACGTCCGGGGGTCGAACGCGGGTGGGATGCGGAGCGGCGGCTCGAAGTGCGTGCGTGCCATGACCATGCAAGGATCACCGGCTTCGCGTCCGCGGGCAAGACCTTGCGCGGGAAATCACCCCTTTCGGGCCCCGAAAACCCCTCGACGGGGCACCCATCGCTCCTCCGGTCGGAGGATGTCGCCGCGCCATTCGGGGAGTGCGACAGAACGCGGGAGTCGCGGTCTCGGTTCGTCGTCGCGCGCTGGTACGATCGAACCGCGTGGGTGGCGATGCGTTCGAGCCGGGGATGAGCGAGGGGCCGAAGGAGGCCTGCGGTCTCTTCGGCGTCTGGGCCCCCGGCGAGGACGTCGCCCGCATCACCTTCTTCGGGCTCTACGCCCTGCAGCACCGCGGCCAGGAATCGGCCGGCATGGCGGTCTCCGACGGCGGCAACATACTCGTCTATCGCGAGCTGGGACTGGTGTCGCAGGTCTTCAACGAGGGCACGCTGGCGACCCTCCAGGGCGATCTGTGCATCGGGCACACGCGCTATTCCACGACGGGGTCGACGACCTGGGAGAACGCGCAGCCGACGTTCAAGGAGAGCGGCGGCCGCGGCCTCGCCCTCGGTCACAACGGGAACCTGGTGAACACCGCCGAGCTGGCCGAGCGCGTGGGCGGCCGCGGCCGCGCCACCACCGACACCGACCTGGTCTCGACACTCTTGGCCCGAGAGCTGGACGACGGCCTCGAGGAGGCGGCGCTGCGCGTCCTGCCGACGCTCCGCGGCGCGTTCTCGTTCGTCCTGATGGACGAGCGGACGGTCTACGCGGCGCGCGATCCCCACGGCATCCGCCCTCTGGCGCTGGGACGCCTGAGCGGCGGCGGGTGGGTCGTGGCCTCCGAGACCGCGGCGCTGGACGTGGTCGGCGCCTCGTTCGTCCGTGAGATCGAGCCCGGCGAGCTGGTCGCCATCGACGACCGCGGCGTCCGCTCACTCCGCTTCGCCGAGTCGCCGCGCCCGGCGCTGTGTCTGTTCGAGTTCGTGTACCTCGGCCGGGCCGACTCCCGCATGTACGGGCGGAGCCTGCACGAGGCGCGCAAGGAGGCGGGACGGGGACTGGCCCGTGAGGCCGCGGTCGAGGCCGACATGGTCATGCCGGTGCCCGACACGGCGGTGTCGGCTGCCCAGGGCTACGCCGAGGAGTCGGGCATCCCGTACGGCGAGGGCCTCATCAAGAACCGCTACATCGGACGGACGTTCATCGAGCCGACGACGGCCCTCCGCCAGCGCGGGGTGCGCATGAAGTTGAACCCCCTGCCCGACACGATCCGGGGCAAACGGCTGATCGTGGTGGATGACTCGATCGTGCGCGGGACGACCACGCGCCAGCTCGTCCAGGTCCTCCGCGAGGTCGGGGCCATCGAGGTCCACTTGCGCATCACCAGCCCGCCCATCAAGTGGCCGTGCTTCTACGGGATCGACATGTCGACGCGCGACGAGCTGGTCGCCGCGAGCCGCGACCTCGAGGAGGTCCAGCAGTTCGTCGGCGCCGACTCGCTTGCTCACCTCTCGCTGGACGGGCTGGTCGCCGCCACCGAGGCGCCGAAGAACGCGTTCTGCCGGGCGTGCTTCGACGGCGAGTACCCGGTTCCGGTTGGGGACCGGGAACCCTCGAAGTTCGCGCTCGAGACGTCCTGATGAAGCCGCCGCCCCCGGCGGACGAGCCGGGAGCAGGCGCCGCCGCGTACCGGCAGTCGGGCGTCGACCTCGACTCGAACGCCCGGGCGGTCGAGCTGATCCGAACGGTCGCCGCCGGCGCCGGACGTCCCGAGGTCGCCATGGGCATCGGCGGGTTCTCGGGCCTCTTCTCGCTGGGCGACGGCCGGTACCTGTCCGCGGCGACCGACGGCGTGGGCACGAAGATCGAGGTCGCTCGGCTGGCTGGCCGGTTCGACACCGTCGGGATCGACCTGGTAGCGATGAGCGCGAACGATGTCGTGTGCACGGGCGCCGAGCCGCTCTTCTTCCTAGACTACGTCGCCGTCGAACGCCTGATCCCGGACCAGGTCGCCCAGATCGTGTCCGGCGTCGCCGAGGGGTGCCGGCGCGCAGGGTGCGCGTTGCTGGGCGGTGAGACCGCCGAGCACCCCGGCACGATGCCCGCCGGCTCGTTCGACCTCGCCGGGTTCTGCGTGGGGATCGTCCGCGAGGAGCAGGTCCTGTCCCCGGGGCGGGTCCGTCCGGGCGACGCGCTTCTCGGGTTCCGGTCGAGCGGTCTGCACGCCAACGGCTACAGCCTGGTGCGGCGTGCCCTCCTGACGCAGGATCGGGACCCGTTCGCCATCGACCCACAGCTGGGGCGGCCGCTCGTCGACGAGCTGCTCGAGCCCACTGCGATCTACGTCCGTCCCCTGCTGGCGCTGCGCGACGCCGGTCTCGCCAAGAGCGCCGCCAACATCACCGGGGGTGGATTCCACGAGAACATCCCTCGCGCATTGCCCTCGGGCCTGGGTGCGGACGTGATCCCGTCGTGGCGGCCGCCGCCGATCTTCTCGCTGGTCGCCTCGGCCACGGGCGTGGGGCTCGTGGAGCTCACATCGGTGCTGAACATGGGCGTGGGCATGATGGTCGTGGTCGCCCCGCAGGACGCCCCGCAGGCCTTGGAGGTCGCGAAGCAGGCCGGCGCGGAGGTCGTGCTCGCGGGCATGGTGACCGACGTCCCCGGCATCCGCATTCGCACCGAGTAGCGGACCTCCAGACAGCTACAGGACGCCGCGCCGCGCGGCCATCCCGACCGCGGCCGTCCGGGACGTGACGGCCAGCTTGGTCATGATGTTGGCCACGTGGCGGTGGACGGTGTGCGGCGAGAGCACCAGGCGCTTCGCGATCTGTGGATTGGAGAGCCCCTCGCCCACGAGCTTGAGCACCTCGATCTCGCGGGAGCTCAGCGGGAAGTCGATCAGCGGTTCGCTGATGGCCTCGATGGGTGAACCGCCGGACGTGTCCCCCCTCGCCGCCCCCAGCGCCGCCCATCCCTCCCGGACGCCCAGCCGTGCGGCGACCGACCCGTACAGCTTCACGGCGGACAGGGCCTCCTGTTCGGCGGCGGACGGCTCGTCCAGGGCGAGCAGCGTCCGGCTGAGCCACAGGCGCGCCCGGGCGGTCTCGTAGACGTCGCCGGCGCTCAGTGACCGGCGGACCGCGTGCTGGAGGAGCCGCCGGGCGACGTCCAGATCCCCACTCTCGAACGCGATCACGCCGCCGACGAACGCCGCCAGGGCGATCAACTCGTCCGTCGGGTCGGCGTCGGCGATCGAGCGCAGCTCGGCCGCGGCGCCCCTGCCGGTGACCAGGTCGCCTTTGGACGCGGCGGCCACGCCGAGCACCTCGAGCACGCGGGCCCGTGCGGCCGGGTCGTCCCGTGGAACGTCGCCGAGGAGCCGCTCCGACAGGTCGGTCGCCGCCGGGGCATCGCCGCGGTCGAGCGTCATCGCGGCCTCGACGAGCCGGGCCGCCGCCGTGTCGCCGGCCTGGTTGAGGAGCCGCCGGGCCTCGGGGAAGCGGCCCTGCCGCCGGCGGAAGTCGGCCAGCTGCACCGCCGCCTCGGCCAGCCGCTCCCGGGGCGGTCTCGGGCCGTGCGAGGACGGATCGACGCCCGGCCCCAGGGCTCCTTCCTGCATGGCAGCCATAGGAGAGTGATCGACACGGGACCGTCGCGCCTCGAGCGCGCCGGTCCCGTGCCCCTGCGGTGGTGGGGTGGTCTCGCTAGGCCGGCTGGAGCTCGGTACTCGGCTTCGACGCCGTCTGGTCGCCTTCCTCGCTCTCGAGCGCGATGTGGGGGAGGACCCGGTCGAGCCACTTCGGCATCCACCAGTTCCAGTCAAGCGGATACTGCGGACGGATCGACGTCGAGCGCGGTGAGCCGAAGGGTGAACCGCGCCCCGCCGCCGTCGGCGTTCTCGGCCGTCACGGTGCCGCCGTGCGACTCGGCAACCTGGCGGACGATGGCCAGGCCCAGGCCCGACCCGGGCATGCTGCGGCCGGCGGCCGAGCGGTAGAAGCGGTCGAACACGAACGGAAGGTCCTCGGGCGGGATGCCGGAGCCGTGGTCGCGGACCTCGACCGCGCCGTTCGACACCGTCAGCTCGACGACGCCGTCCGGCGGGCTCCACTTCGCTGCGTTGTCGAGCAGGTTGCCGATGGCGCGGTCCAGGCGCGCGGCCGTCCCACGCACCACCGTGGGTTGCAGGTCCGTCCTGAAATCGAGCCCGTGCGCGTGCCGGTGCGCCCGCTCGACGGCGCGCTCGGCCACCTCGTCCAGCCGGACGTCCTCGGGGGTCTCGTCGACCGCGCTGCCACGGGCAAGCTCGGTGAGGTCGCCCACCAGGACCGACAGGTCCTCGAGCTCGGCGACGACGTCGGACAGCAGGTGCTCGCGCTCGGAGGCGGACAGGTTCTCGCCCCGGGCGAGCACCTCCAGGTTGGTGCGCAGGCTGGTGAGCGGCGTCCGGAGCTCGTGCGACGCGTCGGCCACGAGCTGGCGCTGCGCCGCCTGGAGCGCCTGGATCGAGTCGAGCATCTCGTCGAAACGCGCCGACAGCCGCCCGATCTCGTCGTCGCTGGTCACGGCGATCCTGCGCGACAGGTCGCCCGTCGCCGTCACCTGCTCGACGGTCTCGGTGAGGCGGCGGACGGGAGCCAGGCCGGCTCGAGCGACGCCCCACCCGACGACGGCGGCAAGGCCCGTTCCCGCGAGGGTGATCAGCAGAAGCAGCAGCCGGAGGTGACGGAGCGACGTGTCCACCTCGGTCATGGGCCGGGCGATCTGCAGCGCCACCTGCTGTCCGGTGTCGGTGATCCTCCCGGGGGCGGTCAGCAACCGGAGGTGCACGCCCTGGACGCGAGCCTCGGAGTAGAAGAGCCGGCCCCCGCGGGCGGTGGCCAGGGTCTGGTCGGTGACCGGCAGGTTCACCCGTTCGCCCTGCGTCAGGAAGCGCTTGCCGTCCGCGGTGGTCACCTGGATGTAGCCGGGAGGCCCGCCGAACGGCGGCGCGGACGGTCCGACGGGGATGTTGCCGTGGAACTGGATGTCCTCCAACTGGCCGAGCAGGGATTGGTCAAGCTGCCTGACCAATTGCGACCGGACGATGACGTAGGCGCCGATCGACGCGACCGCGACCGCCAGCGCGACCGCCACGGCCGAGACGATCGTCAGGCGGACGCCCAGGCTCAGCGAGCGCGACCGCTTCTTCTCTTCGGCCCCCTGCTCGGACATCACTCGGCCTTCGCGTCCCCGGGTCCCTCGCGAAGGACGTAGCCCACGCCGCGGACGGTGTGGATCAGCCGCGATTCGCCCTCGGCCTCGGTCTTGCGGCGCAGGTACCCGACGTAGACCTCCAGCGAGTTGGACGAGGGACCGAAGTCGTAGCCCCACACCCGATCGAAGATGACGTCGCGCGTGAGCACCTGTCGAGGGTGGCGGAGGAACAGCTCGAGCAGCCGGAACTCCGTCCTGGTCATCTCGATGCCGCGCTCGCCGCGGAACACCTCGTACGAGAGCGGGTCGAGCATCAGGTCGGCGAAGCGAATCGGCTCGCCCTCCTCATCGGCCGTCCGGCGGAGCAGCGCGCGCACCCGGGCCAACAGCTCGGCCAGCGCGAAGGGCTTGACCAGGTAGTCGTCCGCGCCGGCGTCCAGGCCCTCGACGCGATCCTCGACGGCATCGCGCGCGGTGAGCATCAGGATCGGCGTCCGGTCGCCGGCCTGCCGGAGCGAGCGGGCCACGGCAAGTCCGTTGGGCGGCGGCATGAGCACGTCCAGGACGACGGCGTCGGGCGCTCGTTCCTCCATCTGCTGGAGCGCCTGGTCGCCGTTGCCGGCGGCGTCCACCTCGTAGCCCTCCTGACGGAGGGCCCGGCCGACGGCCTCCCGAACGGCCCGATCGTCGTCCACCACCAGGATGCGCATGGTCCGATGGTGACGGTTCAACCTGAAGGGGGCCTGAGACTCCGGATCGGTCTCGTGAGCGGGCATGCCGGGCCGCCCCCTCAGGCGGAGACGACCTTGCCGAAGCGCACGCCGCGGGAGGGGACGCGGACGACGTCACCGTGCTTGTTCCGTACGAGGTACGTCTCCGCGGCCTCGTCCCACTCCTCCAGCACGCCGACCACCTCGCCCACGTAGCCGTTGGGCAGCTCGTACTGGAACGAGACGCGGCTGCCGACGTCCGTCGGGCGGACCAGGTTCTGGCTGCGTTGCACGGTGCAACCGTAGTCGCGAGCGGCGGGTCGTCACAACGCGACCGCCTCTGGACCTCTCGGCCGGGGAGGACTACATTGCCGCGAGAGTCGGCCCGGGGCCGTTCCGAGCCGTGGAACTCGTCCCCCAGCGGAAGAAGGAGAGAGGGAGCGAATGAACGGGATGACGCCAGCGGAGGAGTTGGCGCGGGCCGCCAAGGCGCGGGAACTGGCGGAAACGCTCCCGGCGCGGGGGGTCCGGTCGCTGGCCGTCACGATGGTGGACAACACGGGAGTCACCCGCGTCAAGACGGTCCCGATCTCGCTCCTGGAGCGCTCGATCCGCTCGGGCATCGGGCTGTCGCCGGTGTTCGACGTGTTCCTGGTGAACGACCACATCACGGCGAGCGACGAGGTGGGCGGCCCCACGGGCGACCACCGCCTGATGGTGGACCCGAACGCCATCCGGGTCCTGGCCGCGCAGCCGGGCTGGGCGTGGGGGCCGGCCGACCGGCTCACGCAGGAGGGCGAGGTGGCGCCGATCTGTCAGCGCTCGTTCCTCCGGCGCATGGTCGACCGGGCCACGGCGAAGGGGCTCGACCTCTCGGTGGGATGTGAGATCGAGTGGTTCGCCGGCCGGGAGGAGGAAGACGGCCGGCTGGTGCCGGCGCATCGCGGCCCCGCCTACAGCGCGATCGTGCTCGCCCAGCTCTCCGACTTCGTCACCGATCTGGTGGACGCGTTCGAGGAGGAGGGAGTCGGCGTCGACCAGTTCCACCCCGAGTACGCCACGGGCCAGCTGGAGATCTCGCTCCGACACCGCAACCCGGTCGAGGCCGCAGACCTGATGGTGCTTGCGCGCCAGACCATTCGCGGCGTGAGCGCCCGGCACAACTGGCAGGCGTCGTTCTCGCCGGTGGTCATCCCCGGCGAGGTGGGCAACGGGGGCCACGTGCACTTCAGCGCGTGGCGGGACGGCCAGAACCTCTTCGCGGTCGGCGACGGTCCCTACGGCATGACGGCCGAGGCGCAGTCGTTCGTCGCGGGCATCCTGGCCGAGCTGCCCGCGCTGCTCGCCATCGGCTCGCCGTCGGTGGCGAGCTACCTCCGGCTGGTGCCGTCGCACTGGGCCGGCGTGTATCAGGTGTGGGGCCGCGAGAACCGCGAGGCCGCGGTCCGGTTGGTGACCGGCATCGTGGGCACGCGCGACACGTCGTCGAACTGCGAGGTCAAGACGTTCGACCTCAGCGCGAACCCGTACCTGGCGATCGGTGCGCTGATCGCGGCGGGACTGGCGGGGCTCGAGCAGGGCATGCAGCTGCCGCCCGAGTTCCCCGACGACCCCGCGGATCATCCCCCCGAGGAGCTCGAGGAGCTGGGCGTGCGCCGGCTCCCGGTCTCGCTGAGCGAGGCCGTGGCCCACCTGGAGAAGTCGGACGTCCTGCGCGAGGCCATGGGCAGCACCCTCTACGGGGCGTTCCTGGCGGTGCGCAAGGCGGAGATCGAGGCGTTCGAGGGCCAGGATCCCGACACCATCGCCGCGGCGCACCGCTGGCGGTACTGAGGGGAACCGGTCGTGCCCGCGACGCAGGTGCTGGACGCCCTTCCCCTGGTGGACGACCACTGTCACGGCATCGCGCGCGAGGTTCCCGACCGTGACGCGTTCGAGAGCCACATCAACGAGGGCTTCGACGCGCCGCCGGCGGGAACGAGCCACTTCGACACGCCGATCGGCCTCGCCGTGCGGCGCTGGTGTCCCCCCGTCCTGGGTCTGGAGCCGCACGCCTCGGCCGAGGTGTACCTCGAGCGGCGCGCCGAGCTCGGTGCGCAGGAGGTCAACCGGCGGCTGATGGCGGCGTCCGGGATCGGGACGCTGCTGATCGACACCGGCCACCGGGCCGGTGAGGTGCTCGGCCACGAGGAGATGGCGAAGCTTGCGGGCGTGCCGACACGCGAGGTCGTGCGCATCGAGTCGGTGGCCGAGGAGGTGGCGGCGGAGGCGCCGTCAGCGGCCGGCTTCGCCGACGCGTTCGTCGCGCGGCTCGGTGAGCGGGCTCGCGAGGCGGTCGGATTCAAGACGGTGGTGGCCTATCGGGGTGGGTTCGGCCTCGACCCGGCGCGCCCGCCGTCCGCCGACGTCATGGCCGCCGCGGGCCGATGGCTGTCGGGGATCGCGGCCGGCGAGAAGGACGGCCGCGTGCGCGTGGAGGACCCCGTGCTGCTGCGGCTGGGCCTGTGGACGGCCGTCGACATCGCGCGGGAACGCGGCATGCCGATCCAGGCGCACGCCGGCTTCGGCGACTCGGACCTGGACATCCATCAGGCCAACCCGGCGCTGCTGACGGGATTCCTGCGGCTCCTCGACCCGCTGGACGTCAACGTCGTGTTCCTGCACTGCTGGCCGTATCACCGCGAGGCCGGGTACCTGGCCGCCATCTACCGCAACGCGTACTTCGACCTGGGGGCGGCGCTGCACTACGCCGGGCCGCAGGCGATCGGGGTCATGGCGGACGCCCTCGAGGTCACGCCGTTCACGAAGCAGGTGTTCTCGAGCGACGCGTTCGGCCTGCCCGAGCTGTACGTGGCGGGGGCGGCGCAGTTCCGCGAGACGCTCGGGACGACGCTGGACGCGTGGATCGCCGACGACCGCTGCAGCGCCGACGACGCCGAACGGATCGCGCTGATGATCGGGCGGGAGAACGCGCTGCGGATCTACCCGGTCTGACGAACGGGACGAGGGCGATGGGCCTCTTCGAGCGGGACGCGAAGGCCATCGCCGACATCGAGCGACTCCGGTTCTTCCCACTGGCGGTCGTCGGTGGCGAGGGCTCGTACCTGATCGCGGAGGACGGGCGGCGCCTGCTCGACCTGTCCGCCACGTGGGGTGCGGCCGGCCTCGGCTACGGGCACCCGGCGGTCGTCGAGGCGGTGACGGCGGCGACGCGGTCGATGGCCGGGGCTGGGGTGCTGTCGCTGGTCACCGAGCCGGCCGTCGGGCTGGCCGAGGACCTGTTGAGGATCGTCCCCGGCGACGCCGATCGGCGCGTGTGGTTCGGGCACTCGGGGTCCGACGCGAACGAGGCCGCCGTGCGGGCCATCATGGCCGCCACCGGCCGCGAGCGCATCCTCTCGTTCGTCGGCGCCTATCACGGCGGCACGGCGGGATCGATGGCGATCTCCGGCCACTCGGCCCAGGAGGGCGTCGACAAGCTCTCCGGGCTCGAGCTGCTCCCGTATCCCGATCCGTACCGCGCGCCGCCGGCCGGCGACGCGGGAGCGGCGGTCCTCGCGCGTCTGGACGAGGTGTTCTCGACCACGTGCCCACCGCAGGAGGTCGCGGCGTTCTTCCTGGAGCCGATCCAGTCCGACGGGGGGATGATCGTGCCCACCCCCGGCGTGCTGCGCGAGCTGCAGGATCGGTGCCGCCTCCACGGGATCCTGGTGGTGGTCGACGAGGTCAAGGTCGGCCTTGGCCGGACCGGCGTCCTGCACGCGTTCCAGGCCGAGGGGCTCGAGCCCGACGTGGTCACGTTCGGGAAGGGACTCGGGGGCGGGCTGCCGATCTCGGCGGTGGTCGGGCCGTCATCGGTCATGGACATCGCGCCGGCGTTCGCCATCCAGACCATGGCCGGCAACCCCGTCTCGGCCGCCGCCGCCCGCGCGGTGCTCCGCACCATCGACGAAGAGGACCTTCCGGCGCGCGCCGGCGCCGCGGGGAACCGTCTGATGGGCGGCCTGCGGAAGCTGGCCGAGTCCCATCCGCTCATCGGGGACGTGCGGGGTCGCGGCCTGGCCATCGGCGTGGACCTGGTCCGCGACCGGGACACCCGCGAGCCGGCCACGGCCGAGGCCGCGCGCGTCGTCTATCGCGCGTTCGAGCTCGGCGTCGTCGTCTACTACGTGGGCATGCACTCGAACGTGCTGGAGCTGACCCCGGCCATGACGCTGTCCGACGGGGAGATCGACCAGGCGCTCGAGACGCTCGGGCAGGCCATCGGCGACGTGGAGGAGGGGCGCGTCCCCGACGACATCGCGTCGGGGTTCGCCGGCTGGTAGCGGCTCAGCCCCGGCGCACGCGCACGACCCGGTCCGCGGACGGCTGCGGGAACGCCTCGGGGTGCACGGCCCACGCCAGGATCTCCAGGCCGTCGACGATACGTGGGCCCGGCCGCGAGAAGTACGACGTCGCGTCGACGGCGAACACGTCGCCGCCGCGCGCGGCAGGCGTCTCGGCGAACGCCGGCAGGTCGTAGAGCGCCGCGGCCTCCTCTTCGGCCTCCGCCAGGTAGTAGCCGCACGGGCTGAACACGATCACCTCGGGCGCGGCCTTCGTGATCTGCTCCCAGCTGACGCGCGGAGACGCCTTCCCGGGGTCGCACAGCAGGCTGACGCCGCCGGCCGTGTGGATCATCTCCGGAACCCAGTGGCCGCCGGCGAACGGTGGATCGCTCCATTCGAGCACCAGCGTCCGGATCGAGGGAAGGCCGGCCGCCCGGCGGCGCACGGCGTCCACGCGCGCCCGCAGCGCATCGGCGACCTCGTCGGCCCGTTGGTCGGTGCCGGTCGCCCGGCCGACGACCCGGATCCCCTCCAGGATGTCGTCGATCGAGTTGGGATCCAGCGAGATCACCTGGGACCGGCACCCCAGCTCCTCCAGGGCGTCCGCCACCAGGCCGCTGGGCACGGCGCAGACGCGGCACAGGTCCTGGGCCAGGATCAGGTCGGGCTGGATGCGCTGGATCAGGTCACGGTCCAGCACGTAGATGGGCTGGCCGCCATCCATGAACTCGCGCACGCGGCGGTCGACCTCGGCCGGCGCGAGCTGCCGGTCCTGCGGCAGGGCCGTGTCGGACACGACCGGCTTCGTCCGGGCCTCGGCGGGATGGTCGCACTCGAACGTGACGCCCTGGAGCGAGTCGCCGAGACCGAGCTCGTACACGATCTCGGTCGCGGACGGCAGCAGCGAGACGATCTTCACGCCGCCGACTCTAGCGGGGGAGGGCTTCCAGGCGCGAGGGATCCTGGAGCAGGTCGCGCAGATCGCGCAGCGCGCGGCCGGCCTGCGCGCCGTCCAGGAGCCGGTGATCGAACGTGAGCGCGAGCGTGCAGGCCGGCCGCGCCTCGACCGCCCCGTTCACCACGAGCGCCCGCGGCTCGATGACGCCGACGGCGAGGATCGCCCCCTGTGGGGGATCGATGATGGGGGTGCCCGACTCGGCGCCGAAGGTGCCGACGTTGGTCACGGTGATCGTGCCGCCGGAGAGGTCCTCGGCGGGGATGCTGCCGTCGCGGGCGGCCGCGACCAGGCGGGCGACGTCGTCCGCGATCTCGGTGATGCCCTTCGTGTGCACGTCCCGCACGACGGGCACGACCAGCCCTCGCTCGGTGTCGGTGGCAACGCCCACGTGGACGCGACGGTGCAGCAGGATCTCGGATCGTTCCGCCGAGAACGACCCGTTGATCGACGGATGGGCGGCACAGGTGTCGGCGAGCGCCCTGAGCACGATCGGCAGGGGGCCGACCCGGCCGCCCGTCGTCCCGGCCAGCTGCTGGCGAAACGCCTGCACCGCCGTGGCATCCAGCGTGATGAACGTCGTCACCTGTGGGATCTCGCGAACGGACCGGGTCAGACGCTCGGCGATGACCCGGCGCACGCCGCGCACGGGCACGATCTCAGCGTCCTCGGCGGCCGCGGCGGGCGTGGCGGTCCCGTCGGGCCGCCGGCGCGCTCGACGTCGTCCCGCGTGATGCGCCCGCCCGGCCCGGTTCCCGTCAACGCCGACAGGTCGACCCCGCGGTCCTTGGCGAGCTTTCGGACGGCGGGCGTGGCCGCGGCGGTCGGCGCCGAGGAAAGGGTTGACGGCGAGTTCGTCTGTGCCGCCGGCGCCGCGTCGGCGGATTCGTCGACGCCGTATCCGACCAGGACCGGCCTCCGTCCGCCGGGCGCGGCCTCGGGCGCGTCGTCGACGCGAACGGACACCAACGGGCTGCCCACGGCGACGATGTCGCCGGGCGCGGCATGGAGCCGTTCGATGGCCCCCGCCCACGGCGACGGCAGCTCGACCGTCGCCTTCGCGGTGGTCACCTCGACCAGCGTCTGGTTCAGCTCGACGCGATCGCCTTCGGCGACGAGCCACTGCGAGACCTCGGCGTCCTCCAGTCCCTCGCCGAGGTCGGGGAGCAGGAAGTCCCGGGTGGTCATCAGTACCCGACCACGCGATCGATCGCCGCCCCGATGCGCTCGGCGGTCGGAACGTGATGGCGCTCGATCGTGGCCGGCGGATACGGGATGTCCCGGCCCGTCACGCGGACGATGGGCGCCTCCAGGTGGTCGAAGCACTCCTCCACCAGCCGGGCCACCACCTCCGCGCCGATCCCGAGCGTCCGGGGCGCCTCGTGGACGACCACGGCGCGGCCCGTCCGGCGCACGGAGGCGGCGAGCGTCTCGACGTCCAGCGGCACCAACGAACGCAGGTCGATCACCTCGACCTGGGTGCCACGCGCGGCGGCCTGCTCCGCGGCGGTCAGCGCCCGGGCGACCATGGCCCCGTACGCGATGAGGGTGCAGTCCGAGCCCGCCCGCACGATGCGCGCGCCGCCGGGCGCGGGTGCGTCGCCGTCGCCCAGCTCGCCGTCCTCTTTCGACCAGTACCGCGCCTTCGGCTCCAGGAAGACGACGGGATCGGGATCGGCGATCGCCCTACGCAGCATTGCGTATGCGTCCAGCGCCGAGGAGGGGGCCACGACCTTCAACCCGGCGGTATGTGCGTAGTAGGTCTCGGGCGAGTCCGAATGGTTCTCCGCCGCGCCGATCGCGCCGCCGAACGGGATGCGGATGACGATCGGCATGCCGACGCGTCCACGGGATCGATTGCGGTACTTCGCGATGTGGCTGATCACCTGGTTCAAGGCCGGATAGGAGAACGCGTCGAACTGCATCTCCACCACCGGCTTCCAGCCGGCCATGGCCAGGCCGACCGAGACGCCGGCGATCGCCGACTCGGCGAGCGGGGTGTCGAAGACGCGCCCTTCGCCGAACTCCTGCTGCAGCCCGTCCGTGATGCGGAAGACGCCGCCGAGCTTCCCGACGTCCTCGCCGAAGACGAGCGTGCGGTCGTCCTCCGCGAGCGCGTGGCGCAGCGCCTCGTTCAGCGCCCGGGCCATCGTGACCTCAGCCATCGCCGGCGACATCGTCGCGCTGCCGGGCCAGGTCGGGCGGCACGTCCGCGTACACCCACGAGAACAGCTCGTCGGCCGGGCGCGGCTCCATCGACACGACGCCCTCGCGGGTTCGAGCCGCGAGCTCCCTCGCCTCGGCGGACACCGCGTCCATGAACGACTGGTCGGCCAGCCCGCTCGAGGCGAGCCAGGCCCTGGTGCGTTCCAGCGGGTCCGCCTTCTGCCAGGACGCGACCTGGTCCTCGGGCTGGTAGCGCGTCGCGTCGTCGGCCGTGGAGTGCGCGGCCATGCGGTACGTGAGCGCCTCGATGAGCGTCGGGCCCTCGCCGGCGCGCGCCCGGTCCGCGGCCGCGCGGACCGCGTCGAACACTGCCACCACGTCGTTCCCGTCCACGCGCACGCCCGGGAAGCCGTACGCCTCGGCCTTGCGGTGGATGGGCGCCGCGGTCTGCTTGGCGACGGGCACCGAGATGGCCCACTGGTTGTTCTGACAGAAGAAGATCACCGGCGCGCGGAACACGCCGGCGAAGTTGCACGCCTCGTGGAAGTCGCCCTGGCTCGTCGCCCCGTCCCCGAAGTAGACGATCGCGCACTCCTGCCGCCCGTCGAGCCGTGCGCCCATGCCGTAGCCGACGGCGTGCAGCAACTGGCTGGCCACCGGGACGCTCACCATCGCGAACCGGTGCCGCATCGGGTCCCACATGCCGCCGTGCCAGGTGGCCCGGTAGAAGGCGAGGTATTCGACCATGTCGATCCCGCGGACCAGCGCCGCTCCGAGCTCGCGGTACGACGGGAAGACCCAATCCTCGGGGCCGAGCGCCGCGGCGCTCCCCACCTGCGCGGCCTCCTGGCCGACCAGCTGCGGGTAGACGGCCAGCTCGCCCTGGCGCTGCAGGGCGGTCGCTTCCTCGTCCACGGCTCGCGTCAGCGCCATGAGCCGGTACAGCTCGCGCGCGGTCGCCGGCTCGACGCCGGGCGCGGCGCGGGCGGTTCGGCGCGGGCCTCGCTCACTGCGCCGCTCCCAGCGGTTGCGGACGCCCGGCCGCGAGCCGTTCCTCGGCGAGACGATCGGCGGCCTCGGCCGGAGTGATGCCCCGGTCGCGGGCGGCGGCGAAGACGCGGGTGAGGTTCCCCTCGATCCGCTCCACCGACCGCCGGGCCCGCCGCGGATCGTAGCCACCCGGGCGGAACTCCTCGGAGATGTTCGTGATGCCCCCGGCGTTGACCACGTAGTCGGGGGCATAGACGATGCCGCGCGCGGCCAATGCCGCGGCGTGCTCGGGCCGTTCCAGCTGGTTGTTCGCGGCCCCGCAGACCACGCCGCAGTGCAGCTCGGGGATCGTGCGGTCGTTCATCGCGCCGCCCAGGGCGCACGGCGAGAACACGTCGCATGGGGTGGCGTGGATCGCGTCGGCGGCGACCGCCTCTACGCCGTACTCGTCGGCCGCGTGCTGGACGGCCGAGGGGTCGACGTCCGCGACGACGACCGAGGCGCCGGCCTCCTGGAGGTGGCCGATGAGGCCCCTGCCGACCTTCCCGACGCCCTGGATCGCGACGCGCTTCCCGTCGAGCGAGGGGTCACCCCACGCCTCCTGCGCCGCGGCGCGCATCCCCAGGTAGATCCCGTACGCGGTGAGGACCGAGGGGTCGCCCGACCCGCCCAGCGACTCGGACGCGCCGCCCGCGTGGCGGGTCTCGCGCCGGATCACGTCCATGTCGGCCTGCGAGGTCCCCACGTCCTCGGCGGTGATGTAGCGCCCGCCCAGATCCTCGATGAACCGTCCGTAGGTGCGCAGCAGGCGCTCGCTCTTGACGGTGCGGGGGTCACCGATGATGACGGCCTTGCCGCCCCCGAGGTCGAGGCCGGCGGCGGCGGCCTTGTACGTCATGGCCCGGGCCAGGCGCAGGACATCGGCGAGGGCCTCGTCGTCGCCGGCGAAGGGGTGACACCGCGTGCCGCCGAGCGCGGGGCCAAGGACCGTCGAGTGCACCGCGACGATGGCTCGAAGACCGGTCGGCGGATCGTGGAGGAACACGACTTCCTCGAACTCCCCGCCGAGTTGCTCGAAGACGGACACCAGTGGGGAGCATACCCGGAGGGGGAGCGACGCCAACCGATACGGCCCGCCGCCCGTTTTGCAATCGGGCGCGAGGCGTTCCTATGATGCGGCCATGGTGCCCTGCGCATACTTGCGGGTGTTCCGGCCGCTGGAAGCCCTGCCGAGCGGGGAGCGCGAGCGCTGGGAGCGCTTCATCGTCGGTGGTGATGCTCCCTCCCTCGGACTGCGCCGGTACCGGGAGGTTCCGCCCGGTCCCCGCACGCCGTATCCCTTCCTGGAGTCCATGGAGGAGGACCACGCGGACGTCCGGCGCGAGGACGGGACGCTGTTCGTCTGTCCCCGGCGTTCGCACCTCCAGGCGCTGGCGAGCATGGTCGCGCCCCGGGAGACCTCCATCGAGGAGGCGGCCGAGCCGTTGGTGTCCGACGTCGACGCCCGCCGCGCTGCCCGGGAGCTCGCGCGGCTTCGCCGCCAGGACCCGTCGCTCGTGCCGTCGATGCTCCAGAGCGCGTGGCACGTCCCCGTGCGGTGGTTCGTGCTCTTCGACGACGCCGAGCGGCGGCTCCAGGAGCTTCCCTCGGGGGAGTGGGTCATCCGCTACTGGGCGCCGATCGACGCGGCCGCCCGCCGCGCGACGCACGCCGCCGCCATCCTGCGCCGCGCGGACATGGATCCGGTCGCGCGCCTGGTGCGCGATCTGCACGAATGGCTGGCGAACTTCGATCGCCGGTCCGCCGTCGAGCTCGACTACGGCGAGGTCGCCGGCATGTTCACGTGGGACGAGCTGGACGACGACCACAGCGTGGCCGGCGTGAGCGAGATCGTCGAGGCGCTCTCCGGCGCGGAAGGTGCCGAGACCGCCGCCGAGCTTTACCGGAGCATCGCCGCGCGGTGGGCCGAGACGCGGTCCCGCGAGACGCTCAACTAGCCCGCTTTCCTTGCGGCGTCACCGACCCGGACTGTTTCCCGGGGCCATGCGCCTGTCCCGCATTTGTCCGGATTGTCGAATGCGCCAAGCCGGACCGGCGAGCCATCATCCGCAGATATCAGGGGGAGCCAAAGGACCATGGGAACGCAAGTGAAGCGAGCAGAGGCCGAACGCCTGCTCACGCCCGCCGAGGTCGCCGCGCTCTTCCGCGTCGATCCGAAGACGGTCACCAGGTGGGCGAAGGCGGGCAAGCTGTCTGCCATTCGGACGCTGGGCGGGCACCGCCGTTACCGCGAGGCCGAGATCATGCGGCTCCTCGAGCAATCCGGCGGCAGGGCCACCGACTGACGGAGCACGCCGGCCCTTTTCCGCCCCTTGCCCTCGTGGCGAGGGGCAGAATCGAACTGCCGACACCGCGGTTTTCAGCCGCGTGCTCTGCCAACTGAGCTACCTCGCCTGGCGGTCCGGACGGGATTCGAACCCGCGACCTCCACCTTGACAGGGTGGCGAGCACGGCCAGACTGCTCCACCGGACCTTCTTGTCCTTCGTACCCCCAACGGGATTCGAACCCGTGTCTCCGCCTTGAAAGGGCGAGATCCTAGGCCGCTAGACGATGGGGGCCTAGCCCCCACCCGGGGGCAGCCGAGAGTATACCCGGCCATGTCGGGGCACTCGAACGGGGTCCGAGCCTTGACAGCGACATCCGAGGGCGGGGATAAGTGGATCACCCGCCAGACGAGGAGGCCGGCATGGCATCGTACGAGGACGCGGTCGACACGCTCGAGACCGAGCTCGCCGGACTGCAGGCCGTCTTCGACGGTCTGACCGACGACGAGTGGAAGTGCCCCGACGAAGCTCGAGCCGCTCGACGAGAGCCTTCCGCACTGGACCGTCTTCGAGCTGGCCGGGCACTTCGACATCTCGATCGGGCTCACGCGGATGCTGATCGACAGCGCGCAGGAGGGCCAGCCCGGCCGCGACCGGGTCAGCTTCTTCATCTTCCCGCGCTCCGAGGTGGCCCCGGTCGTCTACGACTACGCGTACACGATGGTCGAGGGGAAGAAGCCGGGCGACATGCCGGGCGTCCTGCGCGAGACGTTCGGCAAGACGATCGAGGAGTCCCGCGCGACGGCGCCGGCGACGATCGGGAGCGGCTACTACGCGCTGATGGAGCTCGGCGAGTTCGTGCCGAGCCGCGTCGTGGAGGCCGTCGTCCACGGCTTCGACCTGACCGACGCGCTGGGGCGCGACACGATCGCGACGCCGAAGGGAACGGCGATGGCCGCCTCGATCCTGGACGAGCTGCTGGCCCGCCGCACGGTGGCCGGACGGCCGGGCGACCTCACCGACGACCTCGCCTGGGTCCGCGCCGCGTCGGGCCGGGCCGCGCACGACGACCCGAGGCTGCCGCTGATCGGCTGATCCGACCGCGGTCAGTTGATGACGGAGTAGGGCAGCTTCGTGAGGTGGTGCGGCGGCCGGATCCCAAGCCGCCGCATCAGCGAGATCGCCACACGGTCGCCGCTCTCGACCCCGCCGTTGAGGAACCCCTGGCTGTAGGTCGACGTGTGTTCGCCGGCGAAGTACACGCCGCCTTCCGTGTGACCGGTACCGTGCCAGAACCGGGTCATCTGCCCGGGCGTGAACGCGGCATAGGAGCCCTGCGTCCACTCGTCACCGGTCCACCAGTCCGCCCAGGCATGCCCGTTGAAGTGCGCCTCCGTCCCGGGAATGGCCTGGTCGATCCAGCCGAGCGTCTTCTGCAGCAGGTGGTCAGGGCAGGGTCCGTGGATGACGCCCGGCGCCGCGAACGTCGACGCGCCGGCCCGCCCGCCCGAGTACAGCGTCATCAGACCGGCCGGGCCCGGCGACATGACGGAGCTGCTCCAGGTGTCGAACGCGGGTGGCGTGAACTCCAGGCCGCCGCTCCACGGGCCGAACGGCGTCTCGAAATGCTGGAAGTGACGGTCGTACTGGATCAGGACCTTGCTGTCGGTGCCCATGCCCAGCTCGTTGATGCCGGCCGTGGTGTGACCGCCGAACCCCGCGTCGGCGAAGTCGACGGAGCGCAGGGTGATGTACGGCAGCGTCAGGATCACGAAGTCGAAGACCTGCGGGTTCGCGACTCCGCGGAACCGAAGCTCGTAGCTGCCGTCGTGCCGCCGCCGGATCGCCTCGAGCGGCGACTCGGGGACCACGGCGCCCGCGGGAAGCCGGTCCACCACACCGTCCGTCACCCGGTCGTTGCCGCCGCGCACGTGCCAGCGCTCGTCGCCGCCGGGTGCCGGGATGAGGAAGTAGTCGAACCACAGGATCGCCGACAACCGGTCCATGTCCAGGCCGTACCAGCCGCACATGCTCTCGTTCAGCCACTCGCCCACGTGCGTGCCCGACAGGCCGGGGGCGTGCTCGTCCATCCACTCGAGCATGCTCAGCCGGTCGATGCGCTGCGCCTCGGGCGTTGCCGTCCGGTACGAGTACGCGACGTCGCTCGGCTTGCGGCCGGGCGTGATGACGCCGGCCCGCTTCGCCGCGTGCGTGACCGCGTGGACGAGCGGGTCGAGGTCCTTCCGCAGATCCTTCCCGCGGTACGCGGTCCCGTCCACGTACACCGGCCACGCGCCCGAGTAGCCCTTCCACAGGTCGTCGAGGTGCAGCTCGAGTCTCCTTCGCCAGCTGGATCAGGTGCACGTGGCGCGTGTCGATGAACTCGCCGCCGTGCTCCGCGATCTGACCGTCCGCGAATCCTCGGGCGGTCCAGCAGCGGCCGCCCATGCGGTCGCGCGCCTCGAACAGGCGGACGTTCACTCCCTGCTGCGCGAGCCGGTACGCGGCGGTCAGGCCGGCCAGGCCGGCGCCGACGACGGCGATCCGGACGTCGTGCGGTGTCGTGCGGCCGGTCGCGAGCGGCCGGTCTGGAGTGACCGACCGCGAACGCATCCAGGGAGTGACGGCGAGCGCGCCGCCGACCAGGCCGGCACGCTTCAGGAGGTCCCGGCGCGAGAGGGAACCGTCCTCGACGCGTGCGGACCGCGTCCTCGAACAGATCGTCCGACGGCGCGCGCCCGGCCGCGATCGCCTGGGCGTATTCGCGCGCGGCGCGAGCCATGGGCTGCAGCCGACCTCCCGGCATTGGTTCCTCCTCTCGTCGCAGGCGGCCGCCGACCCGGCCCGGACGTGGTGGCTAGTTCTGCTTGTTGTCCTGGAGGTACTTCTTCAGGCCGAGGAACGGAAGGATGAACGCGGCGAGCAGCGACGCGATCCAGACGATGACGGCCGCCTCGATCCAGGTCGCGAAGCCGGTGATGTTGAGGCCGTCGGAGATGACGTTCGCGACGATCAGTGCGACGAGCGCTGCGATGAGCGCCACGCCGCCCAGGAGCGGGCCCGCCCGTCGCCGGGCCTGGACGGCGAGGAACGGCTGCATGAGCGCGAAGACGACCGTGTAGATGACCGTGGCCCAGAGCAGGCCGGACCAGTCGAGGCTCATCTTGTCGAGGATCGATGCCGCCACGATGAGGCCGACCGCATTGGCCACCAGCATGACCGCGGTTCGGACGACGAGGCGAATCACGGCGCGAGCCTAACACCCCTTCCCGGCCCGGTGGCATGATGGTGGCCATGCCCGAGCGTCACGTCGAAGAGCCGCGCATTGTCGAGCTCGCTCCGCGGCCGACGATCGCCCTTCGTGTGCGGGGAACCGCGAACGACATCGCGCAGCTGTTCTCCGATTCCATGCCGAGGGTCTTCGCGAAGGTCGAGGCGGTCGGGGCCACCCCGGCGAGCCCCGTGTACGGGCGGTACCACGAGTTCAGCCCCGACCGGGTGGACGTCGAGATCGGTGTGGGAGTCGGAGAGACGGCATCCGGCCTGAAGCCGCTTTCCGACTGCGAGGCAGGCGAGGTCGGCGCGTCGGAATTGCCGGGCGGGTCGGCGGCGGCGCTGACGCATGTGGGCGCCTACAACACCCTGAGCGAGAGCTACGACCGCCTGCACACGTGGCTCCACGAGCAGGGTCGGGAGGAGGGTCCGGGGCCGTGGGAGTCGTACGTGGACGACCCGGCCGTCGTGACCGATCATTCCCTGCTGCGCACGGAGATCGTCTGGCCGCTGGCGTGAGCATGGCGGAGGCTATGGACTTCTCGCTCGAGACCGGCACGCAGGTGCTCCGCGCCACTCCGGCTGCGCTTCGGGCCATGCTCGCGGACCTGTCCGAGGACTGGACGAGCGGTGACGAGGGCGCCGGCACGTGGTCGCCCTACCAGGTCGTCGGGCACCTCACCCACATCGAGGAATGCGACTGGATCGATCGCACGAAGGTGATTCTCGAACACGGTACCGACCGCGTCTTCGAGCCCGTCGATCGGGAGGCGGGGTTCATCCGCTTCGAGGGATGGAGCCTCGCCCGCCTCCTGGATCGCTTCGCCTCGGTGCGCTCCTCGAATCTCGAGGAGCTGGACGCGCTGGTCGGGGTGGATGATCTGGGGCGGCGCGGTGTCCACCCCACGTTCGGCGACGTGACGCTCGCGCAGCTGTTGGCCACGTGGGTGGTGCACGATCTGAACCACTCGGGCAGATCACGAAGACGATGGCCAAGCAGTACGCCGCCGCGGTCGGACCTTGGCGCGAGTTCCTTCCGATCATCGACGCGCCCTGATCACCTCAACCCCGGTGAGGCTCTTCAGACGGCCCCACCCGTCCGGGCGTGCCCGAAGAGGCGACTGCCGTGGGCCGGCCGGCAGTGGTTGGCTGGAGCCAGGCCAAGGCTCAGGCCTCTCCTGCGGGGTCACGCCGGCGAGCCTTGGGCTTGGCGCATCATGCGCGAGAAAGGGGGGGATCGGCATGCGTGGGAAGAGGATCTTTCTCGCTGCCATCGTGGTCGCTCTCGTCTTTGCGGCGACCTCGGTCGCCATCGGGGCGACGAGCCATCCGAACAACGGGTTCGCGGGCCGGCAGAAGGCAGGGCCGGCCACCGTGTCATACCGGGAGTGCAAGGCGCCGAAGGTCAACTTCGCCAGCAACGACGTGGGCGTCTCGACCACGTCGATGGTGTTCGCGAACCTTTCCGGCGCGTCGGTGGGGTTCACCATCCCCGGTACGGCCAGGTCGTGCATCGTGGCCGAGGTACTCGGGTCAAGCCTTCGCACCGGACACCAGTTGATCTCCAATCGAGGTGCTGTTGGATGGCGCCACGGCGGGCGCACCGGGGATCGTGCAGCTGGTGGGCGATGACGAGGGGTCGTTCTCGGACTCGTACGCGATGCAGTTCGTGTGGCCGAGCGTGGCCCCTGGCGCCACAGCGCAGGCGCACGGTCCAGTGGAGGAGCTTCAACGGAGTGAGTGTGGCCATCAACAGGGCACGCTCGTTGTCAGCACAAGTAGCACTGGGCAGACCCATCCGGAAGAAGAGCAGGCGGCCCCACCTGGCCGCCTCTCTTCCGTTCGATCGTCGCTAGCGCCCGCCACCCAGAGGGCCCGATCGACGTCGCGAAGACTCATGCGGCACGAGGTGGCCAATCCGCGGCAGGTGGTGAGGTAACCGTCCCAGTCCTGCATGCGGAAGGTCGGCGGACCGGCGGGCACCAGCCGGAGCTTCCTCAACGCGTTGAGCGCTCTGCTGTCGGCGATGGTGAACCGCGTCGGCCTGCAGGCAGCCAGGATGGCGCTTCCCATGGCCGGCCCGAACCGGAAGATGCCGTCCGGTCCCGCGAGGAGGTTCAGGGCCTCGAAGTCGTCGTCCGAGGTCAGCGCCCGGCGAATGAGGGACCTCGTCCGCCAAGACCCTTCCACCGGTCGTCGGACACGCCCTCGAGGGCTCGTGCCCGCCGGTGGGGCATATTCCCGAACTTCCAGCCGATTAGCTCCTTGGTCTGCGCCAGCGTCAGCGATTCCAGGCCCGCGAACCTGGCGAGCCTGGCGTCCTCGGCCTCGCGGTCGGCCGCGTTCTGCTCGCGGGGCGCCGTGGGGGCGGGGTACTGCGAGCACCAGGTGGCCAGCTTCGAGCGCATCGAGGCGGCAGGCATGCTCGCGAGCGTAGAACATGGGTCCGACGCGGCAGTTGCGTGGGCCCGTCCGACGAGTCGTGTCGCCGTCCCCGATGCGGTATACAACGGGGCGATGAGCACCTCTGAGCTGATGGCCGCGGAGGACGCCGGTTGGGACGAGCTGCACGCCCTGATCGATTCGCTCACGCCTGAGGAGCTGGAGCGGCCGGGCTACTACGTGGAGGGATGGTCGGCGAAGGACCTGCTCGCGCACATCGGCAGCTGGCTCGCCGAGGCGGGGATCGTCCTCGAACGGATCCACTCGGGGACGTACCGGTCGGAGGAGATCGACGTCGACGCGATGAACAAGCTCTCGCTGGAGGCGATGAAGGACGCGCCGGCCGGTGAGGTGAAGGCGCAGGCGTCGGCCGCCCGCACGCGGATGCTGCAGTCGTGGGCCGCGCTTCCGGAGATGACTCCCGACGCGGATTTCTGGATCCGCAAGGCCGGCGCCGAGCACTATGAGGAACACCTGACCCGTCTCAGAGAATGGGTACCCGAGCTTCGGGCGCAGCCGCCCGCCGGTGGGCCGTGAAGGGATCGAACCTTCGACACGAGGGTTAAAAGCCCCCTGCTCTGCCACTGAGCTAACGGCCCCGCGGGGATTCTAGCCCCGGCTCCCCGCCGGGCGGCCCGCCCTACCGAGCGGGCCGCCCGCCAGGGTTCGACTCGTCAGGGTGTCGTGTACGCGATCTGCACCGCGGTCGGCTGGATCGTCGAGTCGCGTCGATACGCCGATCGGGCGGGGCAATCGTGCGATTGCTCGCGAACACCGCGAACGAGCAGTGAGTTCGATTCAGCGCTGAAATGAAGACGGCCGAGTTCCGGCGTCCGCACGAGGAGACGGCGGACACGCGCGCCTCGTGGGAGAAACCTGGGCGACTACGTGTCGCGCTGGTAGCGGTTGGTGATCGGGAGGCGGCGGTCGCGCCCGAACGACTTCGGCGTGATCTTCACGCCCGGCGGCGCCTGCCGCCGTTTGTACTCCGCGGCGTCGACCAGGCGGGCCACGCGTCGAACCGTGTCGGCGTCCATGCCGGAGGCGATGAGGTCGTTCTGGGACCGGTCGTCCTCGACGTAGCCCTCCAGGATCGGGTCGAGGACGTCGTAGGGCGGCAGCGAGTCGGTGTCGCGCTGGTTGGGACGGAGCTCGGCCGTCGGGGCCTTGGCCATCACCGCGTCGGGGATCGGCGGCGGCTGGCTGCGGCGCGGCGCCTCGTCGTTGCGCCATCGGCACACCTCGTACACGAGGGTCTTGGGAACGTCCTTGATGGGCGCGAAGCCCCCCGCCATGTCGCCGTAGAGCGTCGCGTACCCGACCGAGTACTCGCTCTTGTTGCCCGTGGCGAGCACCATCGATCCGAACTTGTTCGACAGCGCCATCAGCAGGTTCCCGCGGATGCGCGCCTGCAGGTTCTCCTCGGCGACGTTCTCGGGCGTGTCGCGGAAGACGTCCTCCAGCGCCGACAGGTAGGACTTGAACACGTCGTCGATGCGGATCTCGTCGAAGCGCACGCCCAGCCGGCGCGCGAGCTCACGGGCGTCCTCGGTGCTCTCCGCGGACGAATAGGGGGAGGGCATCGCGACCGTCCGGACCGCCTGCGGTCCGAGCGCGTCGGCCGCGAGCGTCGCGACGAGCGCCGAGTCGATGCCGCCCGAGAGCCCGAGCGTGACTTCGCGGAAGCCGTTCTTGCGGACGTAGTCGCCCAGGCCGAGCTCGAGCGCCCGGTACACCTCCTCGGGTCCCTTCGGCCAGGCCGCGCGCGACGCCTCGGGGGCCGGCGGCTTCGCCGTCGCCGGCACGACCGGCCCCGGATAGGCGTCGGGCGCCTCGGGGACGTCGATGTCGACGACCAGGAGGTCCTCGTCGAACATCGCCGCGTGCCAGACGAGCTCGCCGTCCGGGGAGACCACCATCGAGCCGCCGTCGAAGACCAACTCGTCCTGCCCGCCCACGAGGTTCACGTACACGATCCAGGCGCCGGTCTCTCGAGCGCGCGCCCGGCAGACGTCCAGGCGCTCGGCGATCTTGTTGCGGTGGTACGGCGACCCGTTGATGTTCGGGATGACCGCCGTTCGCTCGGCCGCGTAGCGCGTCCACGGTTGCCCCGGCATCCACGCGTCCTCGCACACCGAGATGCCCAGCGCCGACGACGCGACCCGCACCGGGCACGCCGACTCGCCGGGCACGAAGTAACGCTGCTCGTCGAAGACCCCGTAGTTGGGCAGTTGCACCTTGTGGTACCGGGCGACCACGTGGCCGCCCGACAGGAGCCCCGCCGCGTTGTGCAGCCCGCGGTCGGTGTGGTCGACGAATCCCACCAGGACGGCGCAGCCGCCGGCGGACCGGGTGGCCAGATCGCGCAGCGCCGCCAGGTTGTCGGCGACGAACGCCGGACGGAGCACCAGATCCTCGGGGGGGTAGCCGGTGACGGCCAGCTCGGGGAAGCACACCAGGTCGGCGCCCGCCGCCGTCGCTTCGGCCGCGGTGACGACCATCCGCTCGACGTTGCCGGCGAGGTCGCCCACCGTGGTGTTGATCTGGCCCAGCGCGATACGAACCATCGACCGTCAGCCTATCGCTGCCGCTCCCATTCCTCGCGCAGCAGCCCCATCAGGATGGCGTCGCGGTGCTCGCCGTCGTGCCAGTAGTGCGCGCGGAGCCGGCCCTCCTCGACGAAGCCCGACTTCCGGTACGAGGCGATCGCCCGCGGGTTGTCGGCCAGGACGTCGAGCCAGACGCGGCGCACGCCGAGGTTCTGGAACGCGTACCCGACCGCCAGGTTTACCGCCTCGGTGCCCAGGCCCTTGCCCTGCTGGTCACGCGCGATGGCGATGCCCATCCGGATGGTTCCGCCCACGGTGTCGGCGTCGAAGAGGATGACGCGTCCGATGATGGCGCCGTCCACGTCGATGGCGAAGACGATGTCCTCGCGCTCGGCCGCCGGCTTCGCGGCGGCGGCGTCGAACTGCGCCTCGAGCTCGGCCAGCGAGTGGGGGAGCGGGACCGGGAAGACGCGGCCCTCGACCTCGGGGTCGTTGCGGAACGCGTGGATCGCGGACAGGTCCGAGCGCTCCACCGCCCGCAGGGTCACCCGCTCGCCCTTCAGCATGGCCGAAGCGTACACAAGGCAGGGGCCGCGGGCGCCTCGTGTCGCGCCCGCGGCTCCTGGAGACGTTCCGGCCTCTCTGCCTACTTCCAGCCGTCGATCTCGATGACGGCGCTCCTGCGGCTGATGTTGTGCTGGATGCTCACGTAGAAATGCGTCCCGGAGGCGTCGAAGATGCCGCCGGTCCACTCCGCCGTCAGGTCGTTCAGCGTCGCGACCCGCACGCAGCCGTCGGACAGGAGGTCCTGGTCCTGCCCGTCGGGGAGGCAGTCCCACAGGTCGTTGTTGTGCGGGAACTCGAACGTGGTCTCCGCGTCCTCGTGCAGGATCCAGTTCCCGCGTCCCGGCTGGTACGCGATGTTGTCGGGCATGTTGATGCCCTTGCTCGTGCCGCCGAACACGAACGGTTCGATCTGCGTCGGACCGGAGTTCGAGGCCGACTGCGAGATGCTCCCGTCGCTGATGCAGACCGTCTGGCCGAAGAGGTGCGTCTCCTCGTCGCCGGTGTCGGGGCTGCAGAAGCGCACCAGGCCGCGGCTGAGCGCGCCCTCGTCGAGGTCGGCATCCTCGGGCCGGTAGTAGCCGGTCAGCCCCACATGGAGTCCCTGGGCCGCGACGTGGGGGTCGTCCTGATGCTTCAACGCGATCCACTCCGCGTCGCCGAACTCGCGGCCCTGCCCCCAGCTGGAGCCATCGGCCACTCGCAGGCCGTACCAGGAACCCGAGGTGAACGGCGACTGGGACAGGTCGGTGATGGGGGGATCCCCGGGAGTCCAGAGGTGATCCGGGATGAACTTGAAGTAGGAGTCTCCTGGTCCGCCGTCCTTCGGCCCGATGCCCGTGTCGTCTCCGCTGGCGATCGTCACGCCGTTGGGAAGGATGCCGAACCCCTCCCAGCCGTTGCGGCCGATCGCGGTGAGCGTCCGGAGGTTTCCGGCACCCGTGCCGCCGGAGAAGACCCCCGTGGTGCGGTCGAGCGTCACGCCCGTCGTGTTGATGGGGTCGATCAACTCGTAGGCCCGGCCGCCGTTGTCGCCGTGCCCGGACTCCTCGGCGAAGACGTAGGTCCCCCACGGAGTCTGCCGAACCGGATCGCAGAACCTCGTGCCGGTCACGATGGTCGTCGCCGCTCCGGTCGCGAGGTTGATGCGCTGCACGCCGGGATCCGACGTCGTCTGCTCGTTGCACGCGATCAGGTACTCGGGGTGTCGCGCGTTCGGCCAGAAGGCGCTCTGGTCGATGACCGGGGCGGCCTCCGTGGACACCACCCGCGCGGTCAGGCCCTTCGCGAGCGTGAACAGCGACGTCGGGTCCGCCTGGGCCTGCTGCCGCGTGACCTGCTGACTGGATGAATTGGCCAGCGGGCCGCCGAAGCCGAACTGATCCTTCGAGAGATTCGCGAGGGTCTTGTCGCGGTACTTGCCGAAGTCGAGGCCCGCGGCCGCGATTCCGGCCATGCCGATCGCGAGCGCGAGCACCACGCCCACGGTCAGAACGCGATTCTTCATGTCCCCACCTCCCTGCTGCCCCGTGGCGGTCCGGCGCCGCCGACCGCCGAGAGTCTTGGGCCGGCACGTGTCCGTCCGATGGCCGGCGAGTAGCCGCAACGTAACGGATTCGCGTTCGAAGGCAAATCGGGCGATTCGGAAACCCCGACGCGAGGGTTGGCCGAGCAGCTTCCGACCTACCGGCGGCCGTCAGAGGACGGGCAGGTAGCGCTCCAGTTCGTACGGGGTGACGTAGGACTTGTAGGCGTCCCACTCCTCGTGCTTGTTGCGGATCAGGTACTCGAAGACGTGGTCGCCCAGGACCTCCCGCACCAGGTCCGACCGCTCGGCCGCGCCGATCGCCTCGTGCAGGTCCTCGGGCAGCGACTCGATGCCGGCGGCCCGGCGCTCGGCCTCGCTCATCTCGTAGATGTTGTCGCTGGCCTCGGGCGGCAGCTCGTACTCCTCCTCGATGCCCTTCAGCCCGGCCGCCAGCATCACGGCGAAGGCCAGGTACGGGTTGCACGCCGGGTCGGGCGAGCGGAACTCGATCCGCGTCGACTGCTCCTTGCCGGGCTTGTACATCGGCACGCGGACCAGGGCGCTGCGGTTGCGCCGGGCCCAGCAGATGTAGACCGGCGCCTCGTACCCCGGGATCAGCCGCTTGTACGAGTTCACCCACTGGTTGACGATCAGGGTCATCTCGCGCGCGTGCCGGAGGATGCCGGCGATGTAGCTCTTGCCGGTCTTCGACAGGTGGCACTCGTCCGTGGCGTCGAAGAACGCGTTGCGGTCGCCCTCGAACAGCGACTGGTGCGTGTGCATGCCGTTGCCGTTCACGCCGGCGACCGGCTTCGGCATGAACGTCGCGTAGACGCCGAACTCCTGCGCCGCCTCCTTCACCGTCAGCCGGTACGTCATGACGCTGTCGGCCATGGTCGAGCGCGTCCGCGTAGCGCAGGTCGATCTCGTGCTGGCTGGGCGCGACCTCGTGGTGGCACGTACTCGACGGGAATGCCCATGCCCTCCAGGTACTCGACGGTCCGCTTCCGGTAGTCGGTGGCGACGTCGAGCGGCGTCAGGTCGAAGTAGCCGCCGCGGTCCAGGAACTCGGTGCCGTCGCTGTCCGCGAAAGTAGAAGTACTCGAGCTCGGGCCCGACGTAGAACGTGAACCCGAGGTCGGCGGCGCGCTTCAGCTGGCGCTTGAGGACCTGCCGCGGGTCGCCGTCGAACGGCGTGCCGTCGGGCTCGTACACGTCGCAGAACATGCGGGCCACCCCGGCCTCGCTCGCGTACGGGATCATCTGGAACGTGGTCGGGTCGGGCATGGCCACCATGTCGGATTCCTCGATGCGGCTGAAGCCCTCGATCGACGAACCGTCGAAGCCCATCCCCTCGGCCAGCGCGCCCTCCAGCTCCTGCGGCGTGATGGCGAAGGACTTCAGCACGCCCAGGACGTCGGTGAACCAGAGGCGGATGAACTTGATGCGGCGTTCCTCGACCGTGCGCAGGACGTAGTCGGCTTCGTTCGACAGGTTGGTCATCGGGCGGGCGCCTCCATTGAATGCGTCGGGGACCCCGAGCCTAGGCCCCGGCCGCCGCCGCCCGGTTACCCCGGTGTTAATTCCCCGTTTCACGGGCCGGAATCCGCCCGAATCGGGGCAATGTGAAGCACCCGCCGCAGTCGGCCGATATGAAGGCCGGGATGGCGGAGAGGGCGGAGGACGCGAACGACACGCGAGCCGACAGCTGGCTTCGGAGGTTCAGCCCTGGCTCTCCGGTGCCGGCCGGCCGGCTGGCGGCGGTGCTGTTCGCCGCGTCCGGCCTCCTGGGCCTGGCCACCGTGCCCCTGCCCCAGCCGGCGGGCGCGAGCAGGCCGGCCATCGCCGCGGTTGCGTTCGGCGCCATCGCCACCGGCCTCATCTGTTGGAAGATCCCCTGGAACCGGCTGCCGGCGGCGGCCACGCTGCTCATCTCCATCCCGGCCTTCGCGCTCGTCGACGCCATCGGTATCGTCGGCCGGGACCCGTACATCTTCACGCTGTTCTTCGTGATCGCCTACGTGCTGGTCGGCGTCACGCAGCGCCGGTGGGTGCCCACCGTGATGCTGCCGCTGACGACGCTTGCCTTCCTGCTCCCGCCGATCGTGCTGCACCAGGAGTTGCTGGTCGGCGACGTGTTCGCGATCGTGCCGATCAGCGCGGCGCTCGCCGAGGCGCTCGCCTGGTTCACCGGCCTCTTCGGGGAGGCGAAACGCGAGCGGGACGATGCCGAAGTCCGCTTTCAACAGCTGGTCGAGCAGAGTCCCGCGGCCATCTATACGGGCGTCACGGAAGAAGGTGGCGTGTTCCGGTTCGAGTTCCTGAGCCCGCAACTCGAAGGGATCCTCGGCCACCGCGCCACCGAATGGATCGAGTCGGCGGGCGGCTGGCAGGCGGCCATGCATCCAGACGACCGTGGGGCGGTCGTCCAGATGGACTTCTACTGCAACCGGACCGGCGAGCCGTTCCGCATGGAGTACCGGCTCCAGACGGCTACCGGGGGCTGGGTCTGGGTGCGCGACGAGGCGGTCCTCGCTGAGGGCGGGGCGGGAGGCAAACAGCGCTGGCTCGGGGTGATGACCGACATCACGCCGACGAAGGAGGTGCAGGCGGCCCTGGAGAACTCGGAGCGCCGGTACCGCGTCCTGTTCCAGTCGGCGCCCGACCCCGTCTGGGTCTATGACGCGGAGTCCCTCCGCTTCCTGGATGTGAACGACGCCGCGATCCGGCGCTACGGGTACTCGCGGGACGAGTTCCTGTCCATGACGCTCACGGACCTGCTGCCGCGCGGCGACCCGCTCGCACTCAGCGGAGCCAGCCGGCACCGCACGAACGGCGGCGACGTCCTCGAGGTGGAGATGCTCTCGAGCTCGGTCGAGTTCGCGGGGGCCGAGGCAGCGCGGCTGCTGCTCGCGCACGACATGACCACGCAGAAGCACACGGCGTCCGAGCTCCGGCGGAGCATCGAGGAGCTGCGGCGGAGCGACATGGAGCGCCGGCGGCTGCTCTCGCGTCTCATCAGGGCGCAGGAGGAGGAGCGAAAGCGAATCGCGCTCGACCTCCACGACGACCCTATCCAGAAGATGGCGGCGCTGGCCATTCGGCTCGACATGGTGCGCACCACCGGCGACCCGAGTGGCGAGCAGATCGAGAAGCTCTCCACCACGGTTCGCGAGACGATCACGAGCCTGCGAAACCTGATGTTCCGCGTGCGCCCCTCCTCGCTCGATCGGGGCGGCCTGGCCGTCGCGCTCGAGACCTATCTCGAGCAGCAGCGATCGCTGCACCCGGCCACGGCCTATGAGCTCGAGAACCGAATGACGAACGAGCCGCCCGAGGACCACCGGGTCGTCCTTTACCGCGTCGCGCAGGAGGCCCTCACGAACGTGGGCCGTCACGCGAACGCCTCGAACGCCCGAGTCGTCCTCTCGAACGGCGGGGGCGGATGCGAGGTCCTGATCGAGGACGATGGTGCGGGATTCGGCGCCGATGACACGATGGTCTCGCCGGCCGGGCACCTCGGGATCAGCGCCATGCGCGAACAAGCGGAGCAGGTCGGCGGTTGGCTGCAGATCCAGTCCTGGGAGGGGACCGGCACGGTGGTGCGGTGCTGGCTGCCGGTCGCCGAGGTCGAAGCCGAGGGAGCCGAGCCGGCCGCCTAGCGCCGGAGCATCCCGGCCGACGGCAGCGAGGGGCCCACCGGCCTTCGCATACGATCGCACGCGTGACGTCCGACCCCGAGCCGGCAGATCCCGCGCAGGCGCAGGTCGCCCTGTCCCGGCTCGAGGAACGCGGGGCCGCCACCGAGCTGCTGTCTCGCGAGGAGATCAGGGGGCCGCTGCTGCGGCTGCTGGGATTCTCGACGGCCGCCGCCGACTTCTTCGTCGCCCACCCGGGCGAGGTGGAGGCGCTGGCCGAACCCGACCCGCGGCCGAAGCAGGCGCTGGCCGATGAGGCGGCCGCCGACGTCGCCGCCCTGGGCCACGGCGACGGCCTCCGCCGCTTCCGTCGCCGGGCCGGCTACCGCGTCGCCGCTCGCGATCTGGGCGGCGCGGCGGTCGAGGAGGTCATGACCGAGCTCACCGCGATCGCCGAGGTCTGTCTGGAAGCGGCCGCCCGCGCCGTCGATGGCGGCGGCGAGCTCGCGATCGTCGGGATGGGCAAGCTGGGCGGACGGGAGCTGAACTACGCCTCGGACGTCGACGTCGTGTTCCTGCACCGCGAAGGGGGCCCGGACGCGCTCCAGCGGGCCGGGCGCGCGGCCGCGGCCGTGATCGAGCTGCTCTCCGCGCCCGGCCCGGAGGGCATCGCGCTCCGCGTCGACCCCGACCTGCGGCCCGAGGGCCGGGCCGGCCCGCTGTCGCGCTCGCTGGAGGCGATGGGCGACTACTACGAGCACCACGCCGCGACGTGGGAGCGGCAGGCGCTGCTGAAGGCCCGGCCCGTGGCGGGCGACCTCGACCTCGGGGCCGGGTTCGTCCGCACCGTGACGCCCCTGGTGTTCCCCTCGATCCTGCCGGCGACGGCCGTCGAGGACGTGCGGGCGTCGAAGGCCCGCATCGAGGAGCACGTGCGGGCCATGGGCAAGGAGGACGTCGAGCTGAAACGGGGGCGGGGCGGGATTCGCGACGTCGAGTTCGCCGTGCAGCTGCTCCAGCTGGTCCACGCGGGTCGCGACGAGCGCCTCCGCGAGCCGAACACCCTGCGCGCGCTGGCCGTTCTGGCCGAGGAGGGTTTCGTCCGACGCGCCGACGCCGACGTCTTGGCCGACTCGTACCGGTTCCTTCGCCGTCTCGAGCACCGCCTCCAGATGGTGCGCGACCTCCAGACGCACGAGCTGCCGCCCGACCAGGGCAGCCAGACGACGCTGGCGCGCTCGATGGGGCTGCGCCGACGCGTCGGCGCTCCTCTCCGCGTACGCCCGAACCACCGACGTCGTGCGCGGCCTGCACGAGCGGCTGTTCTACCGGCCGCTCATGGAGGCGCTGGGCGGGTCGGCCACGCGGGCGGCCCGGTGCGGACCGCGCCTCGACCGAGGAGCTGCTGGCGGCGCTGGGATTCGCCGATCCCGCATCCGCGTACGCCCTCCTGGTGCAGGTGGCCGACCCGGCCACTCGGCTGGGCAAGGTGATCGACACGCTCCGTTCCCGTGATCGGCCCGGCGCTGGCCGCCGGCGACGCCCGACGCCGCGCTGGTTCGCTTCGGCCGGGTGACCGAGCAACTCCGAGAAGGACGACGACGTGGCCGACGCGCTGGCCGAACGGCCCGACGCGGCCCGCAGGCTCGCCGCGCTGACCGGGGCGAGCACGGCGTTCGCCGACGCGCTCGTGGCCCGGCCGGAGTTGGTCAAGTCGCCTTTACCATCTCCCAACGCCTGAGCACCCGCTGTTCCCGGACGAGCCCCACGGCGAGCTGATCCGCGTCGCCGGGGCATTCGCGGCGGGGGAGGTGCGCGTCACCGAGCTGGGCGCGCTGCTGGCCGGGGTGGCCGAGGGCGTGATCGCAGCGCGCGGTCGAGGCCGCCGAAAGCGGCGTGCCGCTGGCGGTGATCGGACTGGGCCGCCTGGGCGCCGAGGAGCTGTCGTTCGCGTCCGACCTCGACGTGTTGTTCGTGTACGACGGCGAGGGCGCGGACGCCTTTCACGAGGCCGGCGCCGCCGCCGAGCGCGTGATGGCCGCCGTGCGGGAGTCGGGATGGTCCATCGACGCCGACCTCCGGCCGGAGGGGCGCGCCGGACCGCTGGCGCGGTCGATTGCGTCGTTTCTCGGAGTACTGGGAGCGGTGGGCCGACACGTGGGAGTTCCAGTCGCTCCTGCGCGCGCGGCCGTGGGCGGCGACGAGTCACTCGGACGCCGGTTCGTGTCGAACGCCCGCGACTTCGCCTATCCGCGAGATGCTCACTCGCGAGCAGGTGGTCGCGATCCGTCGCATGCGCGTGCGCATGGAAGAGGAGCGCGTGCGGCCGCGAGGGGCGGGCCGGTACCACTTCAAGCTGGGGTACGGAGGGCTGGCGGACGTGCAGTTCGCGGTCGAGCTGGCGCTGATGCGCGAGGGCGCCGCGCACCCCGACGTTCGCCGGACCCGGACGGTCGAGGCGCTCGAGGCGCTGGCGGCCGAGCGCCTGCTGGAGGACAGCGTGGCGCTGTCGCTGTCCGAGGCGTTCGTGTTCCTGACCACGATCAAGGCCTCGCTCGAGCTGGACCACCGCAGTCCCGGCGGAGGCGCTCCCCACCTCGCCCGAGGCCCAGACGGCCCTGGCCTCGATGCTCGGCTACGAGGAGCACGGCCGGCACCGATTCCTGCAGGAGTACCGGCGGGTGACGCGGCGCGCGCGACTGGCCATGGACCGCGTCTTCTATGGTGAGGAACCGTGACCTACCGCGCCGCCACCGACCGTTCCGCGCCTCCACTGCCCGAGTACGGGACGGGGTCCTTGGCCGAGGTGGTGTCCTCGATCCTCGCCGCGCTGGGCGAGCCCGGATTCGAGGACGCGTTCGGGCTCGGCGAGCTGTCCGCGGCGTGCCTGTTCCTGGTGGACGGGCTCGGGTGGGAGCCGCTGGCGCGCGGGGTGCCCGAGGCGCCCTTCCTCAGTGAAGCCGCGGGCGGCGCCCGTTCCATCACCACCGGGTTCCCATCCACCACGGTGGCGAGCTTCGCCTCGCTCGGCACCGGCCTGCCACCCTCTCGCCACGGGCTCGTGGGTTACACGCTGGCCGTCTCGGGCTACGACCGGCCCATGAACGTGCTGCGCTGGTCCCTGTCTGGCGGCGGGCCAGCCGTCGACCTGCGCGCCGAGCTCCCGCCCGAAGAGTTCCAGCCCGAGCAGACCGTGTTCGAGCGCGCCGCGAGCCACGGGCTCCAGGTCGTCACGCTGGGCAACCAGGAACACGCGCGCTCGGGCCTCACGCGCGCGACGCTGCGCGGCGCGACGTACATGCCGGTCGTACTCACCCGGCGACGTCGCCGCCGCGGCGGGGGAGGAGCTGCGCGGCGGGACGCCACTCGTATGCGCCTACTACCCCGGCCTCGACTTCACCGGGCACCTGCGCGGCCCGAACTCGGACGCGTGGGCACTCGAGCTGGGACACGTCGACCGCATCGCGTCGGATATCGCTGACCGCCTGCCGCCGGGTGCCGCGATGATCGTCACCGGCGACCACGGGATGGTCGAGGTGCTCGACGAGCAGAAGGTTGAGCTCGGGAGCCATCCCGAGCTCATGGAGGGCGTCCGCCTGATCGCCGGCGAACCCCGCGCGCGGTACGTCTACGCGCGTCCGGGGGCCGAGGCCGACGTCCTGGCCGCGTGGACGGACGTCCTGTCGGATCGGATGTGGGTCGTCTCGCGCGAGCAGGCGATCGCCGACGGCTGGTTCGGCCCCGGCGTGCCGGACCGTGTGCGGCCGCGGATCGGAGACGTGATCGCGGCCGCGCGCGAGCCGGTGGCCGTCGTGCAGCGCGAGAGCGACGGACTGATGGCCGCGCTCATCGGCCACCACGGGTCGTTGACGCCGGCCGAGCAACTCGTCCCGCTGATCGTCGTCCGAACCTGACGAGGCAGGCTGCAGGCCCGAATCTGGCGCGTGACCGGTTTGTCAGATGTCGTAGTACAAGGCAAATTCGTACGGGTGCGGCCGCAGCCGGACCGCGTCCAGCTCGTGCGTCCGCTTGTACTCGAGCCACGTCTCGATCACGTCCGGGCGTGAACACGCCGCCCTCCAGCAGGAACTCGTGGTCGGCCTCGAGCGCGTCGAGCACCTCCTCGAGCGACCCCGGCACCTGCTTCACGCCGGCTGCCTCCTCGGGCGGCAGGTCGTACAGGTCCTTGTCGATCGGGTCCGGCGGCTCGATCTTGTTCTTCACCCCGTCGAGCCCCGCCATCAGCATCGCGGCGAACGCCAGGTACGGGTTGGCCGTCGGGTCCGGCGTTCGGAACTCGAGGCGCTTCGCGGCCGGGTTCTTGAAGAACACCGGGATGCGCACGCACGCCGAGCGGTTCCGCTGCGAGTACACCAGGTTGATCGGCGCCTCGTACCCCGGCACCAGCCGCCGGTACGAGTTCGTCGTCGGGTTGGTGAACGCCAGCAGCGCCGGCGCGTGGGCGATCAGGCCGCCGATGTAGTACCGCGCCGTGTCGCTGATCTGCGCGTAGCCCATCTCGTCGAAGAACAGGTTCTCGCCGTCCGTCCACAGGCTCTGGTGCGTGTGCATGCCCGAGCCGTTGTCCTGGAAGATCGGCTTCGGCATGAACGTGACGGTCTTGCCGGCCCGCGTGCGCCGTCTGCTTGACCACGTACTTGTACTTCATGACGTTGTCGGCGGTCGCCAGCAGCGGTGCCGTAGCGGATGTCGATCTCGGCCTGGCCGGCCGTGCCGACCTCGTGGTGGTGCACCTCGACGTCGATGCCGACCTTCTGGAGGTTCAGCACCATCTCGCGTGCGCAGGTCCTGGTAGTGGTCCATCGGCGGGCAGGGGGAAGTAGCCCTCCTTGTGCCGCGGCTTGTACCCGAGGTTGTGCCCGCCCTCCTCGGCGCCCGAGTTCCAGATGCCGGCCACCGAGTCGATGTGGTAGTAGCCCTCGTGCGCGTTCTGGTCGAACCGGATCGAGTCGAAGATGTAGAACTCGCACTCGGGTCCCCAGTACGAGGTCGTCGGCGATCCCGGTCTGCGTGCAGATGCAGCTCGGCCTTGCGGGCGATCCCGCGCGGGTCGCGCGAGTACATCTCGCCGGTGACCGGGTCCTTCACGAAGCAGTTGATCGACCAGCGTCGGGACCCGCAGGAACGGGTCGATGAACGCCGCCGCCGGGTCGGGCACCAGGAGCATGTCGGACTCCTGGATCTCCTGGAAGCCGCGGATCGAGGAGCCGTCGAAGCCGAAGCCGTCGGCGAAGCTCGTCCTCGGTCGAGCTGCCCGATCGGGACGGAGAAGTGCTGCATCAGGCCCGGCAGGTCGCAGAAACGGAGGTCGACGATCTGGGCGCCGGCGTCGGTGGCCAGCGCGAGCACATCCTGCACGGACTCGGTGCGATCGGGCATTCCCTTCCCCCTCGATGGTCGATCCGATGGTCGAGGGGAGCGTAGCCCGTGGCCGTTGTGCCGCCGTTTCCACGCAGTTAATTCTGCGTTACGAAGTCCACCTGCGTACCATTGCGCTGAGCCGCCGGCTGGGGGCGGCTGCTGGGCCACGACGGGAGGAGGACCGAATGCCGACGATTCGCGTCAGCGACGGGCGTGCGGTGATGTACGAGGAATGGGGCGACCCCGCGGGGGTCGCGATCTTCTCGCTGCACGGGACGCCGGGGTGCCGACTCGGCCGGCCGCCCGAGGAGGAGAAGGTCCGGGCCGAGGGCATCCGCCTGGTCACCTACGACCGGCCGGGGTACGGCGGCTCCGAACGCCGCCACGGCCGCCGGGTCGTGGACTGCGCGGCGGACGTCGAGGCGCTGGCCGACGCCTTGGGCATCGAGCGCTTCGGAGTGACGGGCGGCTCGGGCGGCGGGCCACATGCGCTCGCCGTGGGGGCGCGCCTCCCGCTTCGGGTGTTCGGCGTCCAGTGCGTGGTGGGATGCGCGCCGTTCGACGCCCCGGAGTTCGACTGGTTCGGCGGCATGGATCCCGAGAACGTGAAGGAGTTCGGCTGGGCGCTCGAGGGCGAAGAGCGCCTGACGACGGAGCTCACGGCGCTCAACGAGGAGGTCCGCGCCCGGGTGGCGGAGGACCCGACGAAGGTCCTGGACGGGTTCGAGCTTCCCGACGCCGATCAGGCCGTGCTCGCCGATCCCCGTGTTCAGAAGGTCATCCGCGAGTCGGTCGAGGAGGAATGCCGGCTCGGGGTCGGGGGATGGGTCGACGACGACCTGGCGTTCACCGCGCCTTGGGGATTCGACGTGAGCGAGCTGACCGTTCCGGTCGAGGTTCGCTACGGCGTCTCGGACGTGCTCGTTCCCGCGGCGCACGGCGCGTGGCTGGCCGAGCACGTCCCGAACGCCACGGTGATGCGTCAGTCCGGGAACGGGCACATGACGACTCCCGACGAGACCATCGGGCACCTCTCGCGCCTCGCGCACGGCGGCTGAGAACGAGCAGGAGCCCTCGGGCAAGGGATGAGGGTTGCCCGCCTAGCACAGGGCAAGTCCGCAGGTCAAGGCGGCTCCGGACGCGGGAATTCCCGGGAAATCCCTGAAACTCGTCGGCTATTTGGGGAGTCTTTGGCCTCCGTGCGGGTGATTTTCGCGATTGGGGTCGTGGCGAGCGGGCATCAATAGGTGGACAATCATGACGAGGGGGAGCCAGGTGGTCCTGCTCCCGGACAGACAACTATGAGGCGACGGGGGTTCTTCAGGCGGGCTTTGCCTCTCTTGCTGGCGAGGGGCGCTGTTGTGCTCACCCTGTGTTGGGTCGTCTTCCTCGGCGTCGCGGCCGCCGCCGGCCTTCACCGCATCCTTCCCACTCACCGAACGCACGTCGTCGCGGCCGGCCCGTCGCCGGTGACGATCTCGCCGACGCCGTCGCCGCAGCCAGAGGGCGGGCGGAGTGGTGGCAGTGCCCCGAACCGAAGGGGGCCGCCGCCCAACCTGACCGGCCGGGCCGGAGGGCTCGGGTTCCAAGGGTCTCCGCTGCCGCCTGGTCAGTGGCCGTCGCAGCCGCCGGTCTGGCCGTCCCCGTCGCCCTCTCCGTCCCCGTCGCCCTCTCCGTCTCCATCGCCCTCTCCCTCCCCGTCGCCGTCACCCTCGCCCAGCGACAGCCCCAGCGGCGGCGAGACCCCTTAGACCTCGGGTCGCTCGTTGCGATCCGGATGGTCCCGGCGAACGGCCTCGGGCTCGGCCGCGCGGTATCCCACCCCCCGGACGGTTTGGATCAGGGTCTCGTGCTCGGGCCCGAGCTTGGCCCTCAGCCGGCGGACGTGCACGTCCACGGTGCGCGTGCCTCCGTAGAAATCGTAGCCCCAGACCTGGCGCAGGAGCGCGTCCCGGGTGAAGACGCGTCCCGGCGCGCGCACCAGGAAACGGAGCAGCTCGAACTCCTTGTACGTGAGGTCCAGAAGGCGGCCCGAGACGGCCACCTGATAGGAGTCGACGTTGAGCGTGAGCGGCCCGAGCCGGATCGCGCCCTCCCCGCCCTCGCCCGTCCGGCGGGCGACGAGCTCCAGACGCAGGCGGATCTCGGCCGCCGACGCGTTCGTCAGGATGACGTCGTCCGCGACCTCCGCCCACGGCAGCCGTTCGAGATCGCCCGGGCCGACCACCATGAGGATCGTGATGGGCGGTCGCCAGGTCCGGGCGGCGCGGGCCACGTCCATCGCCCGTTCCGGATCGGACACGGCGTCGATCACGAACGCCAGCGCGGACAGGTCGAGAAGGTGGCGGGGCGCTGCCGCCAGCGGCTCGACCTTGACGTCGTGACCGGTCGCGGGCAGCGCGGGAAGCACGTCGGGAACGGAATGGTCCGTGAGCAGTACGAGCGGGGCCACGGCGGAGCGAGCGTAGCAGACCGACCCTCCGGCCCTCTGTCCGGCACTAGGCTGTCGGACATGCGCCGGCCGAGGTCGCGGTGAGGGTCCGGCTGTTCGCCGCGCTCCGGGAGATGGCGGGAGCCTCCTGGCTCGAGGACCAGGAGGCCGGGAGCGTCGACGAGCTGCTTCGGGCGCTGGGCGCCCGGTTCGGGTCCGAGTTCGAGCAGGTCGCCCGCGCGGGCGCCGCGGTCGTCAACGGTGAGCCGGCAGGCGTGGGTGCGACCCTCGGTCCGGACGACGAGGTGACGCTGCTCCCCCCGGTGTCGGGAGGAGGGGACGAGCCTTACCCGCCGGCGCCTGGGGAACGTTCGAGGTCGACGAGGACCTCGCCCCCGGGCTGTCGCGCCGCCTCGGGCACGTGGATGCCGCACTCGACCTTCTGGGATCCGGACCAGCGTCCCGCGCGCTCGTCCTCACCGGGGAAGACGAGCCGCGTGCACGGCGCGCAGCCGATGGAGGCGTAGCCGAGCTCGTAGAGCGGATTGCGCGGCAGGTCCGCCTTCTTCAGGTAGGCCCACACGTCCCGGCGGGTCCAGTTCGCCATCGGGTTGATCTTGACCACCGTCTTGTCGGGCTCGACCTCCTGCTGGTCGACGATGGGCGTGTCTGCGCGGGTCCAGGCCGAGTCGCGGCGCATCGACGTGATCCAGCCGTCCAACTGCAGCAGCGCGCGACGCCACGGCGCGACCTTGTTCAGCTCACAGCACAGGTGCGGGTCGCGCTCGTACAGCCGCGGACCGAACTCCTCTTCCTGCGAGTCGACGGTGTGTTCGCCTACGAGGTCGATGACGTTCAGCTCCAGCATGTCGGTGAGCTTCTGCTTGAACGCCAGCGTCTCGGCGAAGTGGAAGCCTGTCTCCAGGAACAGGATCGGGACGTCCGGACGGATGCCGGCCGCCATGTGGATGATCGCGGTCCCCTCGGCCTGGAAGGCCGACGCGACGGCCACGCGAGGCAGCCCGGAGTCGAGCAGGGCCCAGCGGAGTATGTCGGTCGGGTGGCTGGTCTCGAAGCGGGCGTTCAGCTCCCGTACCATCGGCTCTGAAAGGAGTGTCTGCAATCCCGCTCCTTCGGTTGAGAAAGGAAGAGTGCCGAGGTCGAAGGGGTGTACCCGGAGTAGGGCGGCAGTATACCTCCAGTGACCTCGAACGAGTACCCGGAGCAGGCGGCCGAATCGGCCCCCTGGTTCCCCATCGGGGTCGAGACCTGCGCTGATGGCCCCGCTCGGTCCCTCCGGGACGCCGCCGATCGATGTAGGACCAACGGCCCTCCCCGCCGGGAGGCTCCGCCAGTATGCTGATGGACTCCATGGGGATTCCGGGCCTGCGTGCCCGTGGACCCGCCCGAATCGATCGGAAAAGTGAGGAGTCAGCATGACGCACGCCGAGACCATCCCGCCGCACGGAGGCAAGCTGATCGATCTCCTGCTTCCCGGCGACCAGGCAGCCGCCGAGTCCGAGGAGGCGCAGAACCTCCCGAAGGTCGAGGTGGGCGACCGCGAGATGTCCGACCTCGAGATGCTGGCCGTCGGTGCCCTCTCGCCCCTCACCGGGTTCGTCGGCGAGCGCGACTACCACTCGATCCTGGAGACGATGCACCTCGAGGACGGGCTCCCCTGGACCATCCCGGTGACGCTCTCGGTGGACGCGGACGGCGCCAAGCGCCTCGGCGGCGCGGCCAAGATCGCCCTGATGTCGGAGGGCCGGCCGGCGGCCACGATGCAGGTCGAGCAGATCTATCAGCGCGACCGCGAGAAGGAAGCGCAGTCGGTGTTCGGCACGACCGACACCGAGCACCCGGGGGTCGCGGCGCTGCACGCCGCCGGCGACTACGTCGTGGCCGGTCCCATCCAGGTGATCGCGCTGCCCTCCCACGACACGTTCCTCCAGTACCGGCTGAAGCCGTCCGACACCCGGCAGTCCTTCGCCGACCGCGGCTGGAAGCGCGTGGTCGGGTTCCAGACGCGGAACCCGGTGCACCGCGCGCACGAGTACCTCCAGAAGTGCGCGATGGAGATCGTCGACGGCCTGCTCCTGCACCCGCTGGTGGGTGCGACGAAGTCCGACGACGTGCCGGCCGACGTGCGGATGCGCTGCTACGAGATCCTCTTCGAGAACTACTACCCGCTCGACCGCGCCATGATCTCCGTGTTCCCGGCGGCGATGCGCTACGCGGGTCCGAAGGAAGCCATCTGGCACGCGATCGCCCGCAAGAACTACGGCTGCACCCACTTCATCGTCGGGCGCGACCACGCCGGGGTGGGCAGCTACTACGGCACGTACGACGCGCAGAAGATCTTCGACGAGTTCGACCCGGACGAGCTCGGCATCACGCCGCTGTTCTTCGAGCACTCGTTCTGGTGCAACAAGTGCGAGGGCATGGGGTCGCCCAAGACCTGTCCCCACGGCGAGGAGGACCGAGTCTCGCTGTCCGGGACCAAGGTCCGCGAGATGCTCCGGTCGGGGACCAAGCCGCCGCAGGAGTTCTCGCGGCCCGAGGTGGCCCAGATCCTGATCGACGCCATGCGGGGGCAGGCCGACTAGCCACAGCCTGAGTACGATTCGGGACGTGAGCGGATCGACGGGAGCCTCGCGGGCGGCCCTTCGGGCGGCACTCGGCTCGGCGCCGATCCTCCGGTCGGCGCCGAGCGACGCGCTCGACGAGCTGGCGCATTCAGGGACGGTCCGAGCCTTCCGTCGCGGCACGTACCTGTTCCATCAAGGCGACCCGTCGGGGGAGATCCTGTGCCTGGTGGCCGGGCGGCTCGAGGTCAGCTCGACCGCCCCGTCGGGGCACCGCAAGCTCCACGCCGTCGTCAGCGATCCGCAGCTGCTCGGCGAGCTGGGGGTCCTGGGCGAATCGCCGCGCACGGCGACGGTCCTCGCCCTGGAGGACTCGACCGTATGGGTGGCGTCGGCCGACCGGTTCCTGGACTTCCTGCGGGTCACGTTCGAGGCCACGCGTGAGCTCCTCCGGGTGCTGTCCGGCCAGATCCAGTCCCACGAGGCCTTCGCGGAGGACCTCCTGCATCTGGACCTCAAGGGCCGGGTGGCCAAGCGCCTGCTGCAGCTGTCCGGCGACGGCGGTCTCGTTCCTCAGATGACGCACGGCGACCTGGCCAGCCTGTGCGGCGGCAGCCGCGAGAACGTGACGCGCACGCTCTCCGAGCTGGAACGCCGCGGCCTGGTGGAACGGGTCGGACGCCGCTACCGCATCAAGGACGTCTCCGCGCTCGAGCGCCTGGCCGGTCTCTAGCCGGTTCGCCCGAGACTCGTGATCGAGAACACGCGCCCTTGGTGACGCGCGTCACGGACGGTTCGAGGGGCCCGGCCGTAGCCTTCGGACAGATCGAAGGAGGGGATGCCAGATGCTTCCCAGCAACACGAACGGATACCGGGTCGACGAGATGATTCGACGCTCCGAGGCTGGTCGACAGGCCAGCGAGGCCGCTCGCGATCGCCGCGGGCCGCGCCTCCAGGGGGTTCGCCGACTGGGGACGACCATCGCAACACTGGCGATGTGGCCGCTGCGCCACTGAGCATCGACCGACAAGCTTGGAAGGGTGCGGGAAGGGGGATGCGAACTCCTCCCGCCTCGCGGGGGGCCGGCGTCCGGCCCCGGCTCCCCGCCGTTCTTCCCCGGCCGAAGGGGGGGTTAGGGCCGCGCGGCAACCCAGCCGCCGCGCGGCCCTACGGCTCCCCGAGCTCGTCGGCCAGCAGGCCCATCACGATCACGTCCCGGTGCCGCCCGTCCACGAATTGGTCGCCCCGCAGGCGACCCTCCTCGCGGAACCCGACCTTCTCGTACGCCCGGACGCCGCGCGGGTTCATGTCGTACACGGAGAGCGAAACGCGGGACAGGTTCATCTCGCGGAAGCCGAAACGGCACAGGGTCCGCACGGCGTCGGTGCCGAAGCCCTTCTCCCAGTGTTCCGCCGCGATCCAGATCCCGAGCTGGGCGGCCCGGGCCCGCCCCCGGATGCCCTCCAGTCCGCAGACCCCCACCGGTTCCGCGTCGCGCGTCTCGATCAGCACGACCATGGCCTGGTCCGAGGCCCGGACCCGCTCCCAGAACTCGCGTGTCCCCGCGACCGGTTCGGGCCAGACGACCTCGAGGTACCGCGTCACCTCGGGGTTCCAGAAGTGCTCGTTGATCCAGGGGAGGTCGCTCTCCTCGATCGCGCGCAGTCGGATCAGCTCGCCCTCCAGCGGCGAGCGACCGTCCAGCGGTTTGCCTGCCGGCGAGCCCACGCGGCCAGGATAGTCCGGCCTCAGCCGAGCCCGAGAATCCCCGGCAGCGCGGCGTGGCTCGCGACCACGTGGTCGGCGGGCGGGCCCTCGTCCCGGTCGTCGTACACGCCCGTGTAGCGAACCGCGACCATCCCCATCCCGAGCGCCCCGGCCACGTCGGTCCGCGTGCGGTCACCCACGTGGGCCACCCGGTCCGGCGACAGGTCGCCCAGGCCGGCCAGCGCATGGCGGAAGATCGCGGGGTCGGGTTTGTACACGCCCACGTCGTCCGAGAACGACCAGTGGTCGAAGAGCCGCAGCATGCCGCGGTCCTCCAGCAGCCGGATCAGCGCGGAGGAAGGCGTCATGCCCACGTCGCAGACGATCCCGATTCGGACGCCGTTCGCGCGGAGCGCCCGCAGGCAGTCCTCGATGCTGTCGGCGAGCAGCAGGTCGGCCGTGTCGGCGGCTCCGGGGAAGGTCGCCGCGAGGTCCGCCAGCACGTCCGGCGGGGGATCGATGGCCAGCGAGCGCACGATGTCGGCCACGGCCTCCTCGTGCACGTACTGCCGGTTGTCCAGCCATGCCCGCTCGTACTCGTCCCACGAGTCGTCGAAGGCGCGCTCCAGGCGGCTCGGGGGGAGATCGATCGCCGCGCGCTCCAGGATCAGCGACCAGGACTCCAGCCGAATGGCCCGCAGCTGGCCGGGGCGTTCGGAAAAAAGGGTATTCCAGAAGTCAAAGGTGACGGCTTCGACTGGAGGACGCACGGACGTGAGGGTAGCCGACTCGTGATCTGGATCGGGACGAGTGGATGGCAGTACGCGGACTGGCGAGGACGCTTCTACCCTCGCGAGGTTCCGCAATCGAGATGGCTGGAGACATACGCCGAGCAATATCCGACGGTCGAGCTCAACAATTCGTTCTACCGGTTGCCGTCCGAGCACGCGTTCCGCGAGTGGCGGCGGCGAACCCCGCCCGGGTTCGTGGTCTCGGTGAAGGCGAGCCGCTACATCACCCACATCCGCAGGCTTCGTGAGCCACGCGATCCGGTTCGGCTGCTGTGGGGGAGGGCCCGGCTCCTCGGCGACCGGCTGGGCCCCATCCTGTTTCAGCTTCCACCGTCGCTTCCCATGGACGAGGCGCTGCTGTCCCAGTTCCTGCGCGCGCTCCCGAAGACGATGCGTGCGGCATTCGAGTTCCGTCATCCGACGTGGCGGGCGCGCGCGGTGACGTCACTGCTCGAGGCCGCGGGAGCGGCCCTCGTCACCGCCGATCGTCCGGGCGCGCGGATCGACGGGACCGTGACGGGAGGTTGGGCGTACGTGAGGATGCACCAGGGGCGTGAGCTCGATCCCGGCTACTCGCGCGACAAGCTCCGGCGCTGGGCCGGCCGGATCGCCGACCTCCCCGCCGGCGAGGTGTACGTGTACTTCAACAATGACACGGGTGGAGCTGCCGTGCGGGACGCCCGGACGTTGACCGAGTTGCTGGTCCAACGAGGAGCGGATGTGGCGCCCGCTCCGGGCGCACACGGATAGCTCGACGTCTCAGAACTCCGATTCGTTCGGGTGGTCCTGGTGGCACTCGAGCTCGAGCGTGGCGTGGTCGATGCCGAAGCGCTCGGCGAGCATGGCCTTCACGCCGTCGCCGCGCACCTGCGCCTGGTGCAGCGACACCTGCCCGGTGAGCACCACGTGGGCCGAGAGCGCCGGGACGTCGGAGGCCAGCGACCACAGATGCAGGTGGTGCACGCTCTCCACCCCCGTGTGCGAGGCGATCGCCCCTTCGACGGTCGTCGGATCGAGCCCCTCGGGCGTGCCCTCGAGCAGCACGTGCGTGGTGTCGCGCAGCAGAGACCACGCCGCCCACAGGACCAGGCAGCCGATGACGAGGGAGGCGATCGGGTCGGCCCGCGGCACGTCCCACACCAGGATGGCGAGGCCGGCCAGCAGGGCGGCCACCGAACCGGCCGCGTCCACCGCGACGTGGAGGAAGGCGCCGCGCATGTTCAGGCTCTTCCCGGCGACGCGGTGGAGCACGCGGGCGCAGCCGACGTTCACCGCGAGCCCGGCCAGGGCGACCAGGGCCACCCCCGCGCCCGAGACGTCGGCGGGAGACACCAGACGCCGGGCCGCCTCGATGGCGACCCAGATCGTGACCGCGACCAGGATGAACGCGTTCAACTGCGCCGCGAGCACCTCCGCCCGCTGCAGTCCGAAGGTGTGACGCTCCGTCGTCGGCCGTGTCTGCAGGTGGATCGCCAGGAGGGCGATGGCCAGCCCCGAGACGTCGGTCAGGAGGTGGACCGCGTCGCTCAGCAGCGCGAGTGACTGGAAAAGGAAGCCGCCGGCGATCTCGGCCCCCATGAGGGCGGCATTGGCCACCAGGGCGAGCCACAGGGCACCACGCCTGGCGGATCGAGCGTCCATGGTCACGAACTCTAACGGCTCGATCCGGGCCGACTGACCGGGCGGCGCGGCTGCTGCTAGGGTCCCGCTCATTCCTGCGGTGAGCACGCGACGGGTGGGTCTCGCGTTGGTCGCTTCCCTGCTACTTGCGGCCCTCTGCTCACAACCCTCCGGCGCCGACACGTCGAGTGAGCTCCAGGCCGCCAAAGACCGTCTGGCCTCCCTCCAGTCCGAGCTGACGCGCCTGGCGGGGGAGTGGTCCCAGGCGCAGAGACGGCTCGCGACCACCCAGGCCCGGCTGGCCGACACCCGGGCCCGCGTGGTCCGGCTCGAAGCCCGCCTGGGCGACCTGCAGGATCGCCTCGGGATGCAGGCGCGGCTCGTCTACGAGAGCGGAGGCACGGGCGCGCTCACGTCGCTCCTGTCGTCGGGGTCGTTCGCCGAGTTCTCCGAGCGCATGGAGTTCATGGACCGGATCGCCGCCGCGGACGCCGACCTGATGGTCGACGCGCGCGTCACGCGGGAGCAGCTGCGCCGCGAGCAGCACTCGCTGACGTCCCTCGCCGCCGAGCAGGCGCGCGCCGTGGCGGCGCTGCAGGCGCAGAAGTCTGCCATCGACGCCCGCCTGTCCGAGGTGTCGTCCCTGGTCGCGCAGCTCCGCGAGCGGCTGTCGGAGCAGAGCAGGGGCCCGTTCCTCCCGGCGGCAACCCCCTCCAGACGTGCCCGGTGCCGGGCGCCTCGTTCACCGATGACTTCGGCGCCCCCCGGTCCGGCGGACGCACCCACCAGGGCAACGACATGCTGGCCCCCTTCGGGACGCCCATCCACGCGGCGCAGGCCGGGCGATTCACCCACAATGACAACGGGCTGGGTGGCATCGGCTCCATCGTGTTCGCGGACGGCGGCGACTACACGTACTACGCGCACCTCGAGGGCTACGCGGGCGTCCCGGATGGCGCACGTCGCGGCCGGGACGGTCATCGGCTACGTCGGGAACACGGTGACGCCCAGGGAGGCCCTCCCCACCTGCACTTCGAGTACCACCCGGGCGGCGGGGCGGCCGTGGATCCCTATCCGTACCTGATCGCACTGTGCTGAGGGGCCGCGAACGTCGATAATGCCCCCGGGACATCGCGATAATGCCCTCGGACATGGAGAAGCGAACATGAGCGAAGCACGGTCGGCCCGCTCCGCCAGGGCTGAGCGCATCGTCGACCCGTCGTTCCTGGAAGGTGTCGAGGATCTTCTCCACTGACGAGATCCGCGGGCGGCGGGACGAGGCGGGCGCGGAGCTCGAGTTCCTGTCCTACCTGCGGCGCCTGATCCAGTCGTGGCACGACATGCTGGAGGCCGAGCGGGAGGCGCGCGGCAAGCCGGGGAACTTCCGGCAGCCGCTGGCCGAGGTGCTGTCCGGTCAGAGTCAGACCACCAGCCGGGGAGAGGCGGTCCGGCTGCAGCTCCCCGAGGAGGACATGGCCACCGCCGAGGCGATGGTGAACGACCTGCTGGGCGGCACGGCCTTCGCCCGGCTGAAGGAGCTGGACGAGGAGACCCTCGACCGCGGGGTGGAGACGCTGCACCGGGAAGAGGTCGCGATCTCCTCCGACCGCGCGGCCGTGATCAGGGTCCACGACCGGTTCCAAGAGGAGCTCAAGCGCCGCTACCGCGAAGACCCAGAGCAGATCCCCAAAGAGGTCTGACCTACTCCATGCCGGCGCAGGCGCTGGTCCGGGTACTTCGCAGTGGGGTCGAGGAGTCCATCCATCTCGTGGACGTCGCCGTCGCCGACGCGGACGGCACGCCGACGGCGTTCGCGGGAGACCCCGATCGGGTGGCGTTCGCACGTTCGTCGATGAAGCCCCTGCAGGCGACGGTGTCGATGTCGCTGGCCCCGTTCGCGTTCTCGGACCAGGAAGCGGCGGTCATGTGCGCATCCCACAACTCCGAGCCGGTGCACCGCGCGGCCGTCCGGGGGATCCTGGCGCGAGCGGGCGTCGACGAGTCCGCCCTGCGTTGCCCGAGCGTCCGACCGTGGGACGAGGAATCCGCTCTGGCTGCTCCCGAGAAGCTCCCCATCAACTCGGACTGCTCGGGAAAGCACGCGGGCATGCTCGCCGCGTGCACCGCGCAGGGCTGGCCCCTGGAGACCTACCGCGACCCGCACCATCCGCTGCAGGACGCGGTCCTCCGCGGGGTGCTGACCGCCTCGGGCCTGCCCGAGGTGCGTGTCGGGGTCGACGGGTGCGGTGTCCCGGTGCACGGCATGCCGCTGCGGTCGATGGCGGCGGTGTACGGGGGCCTGGCCCGTCCCGGCCGGCTCGGTCCGCTGTCTGGGCACGCCGCGCGGGCCGTGGAGGCCATGACCGCCGAGCCGTACCTGGTCGCGGGCCGGAATCGCGTGGACACGGCGGTCATGGAGCGCGCGGGCGGTCGTGTCGCCGTGAAGGCGGGGGCCGAGGCCATGATGTGCGCGGCCGTGCTGGACCAGGGGGTGGGCATCGCCCTCAAGGCGCGGGACGGGGGCCAGCGGGCGACCGGTCCGGTCCTGATCGCGGTCCTGCGGGCGATCGACGTGCTGGACGACGCGGACGTGGAGGCGCTGGCCGAGTTCGCCGCGCCGGCCGTGCTGGGGGGTGGCAGGCCGGTGGGAGCTCTGGAGGTGGCGGTCGACCTGGCCCCGGCCGGCTGAAGACCCTGCCCTCGGAAGTCATCAGGGGCCGGAATACGGGGCGTGCGGGAGGGGTTGTGCCGCCTGGGCGTGTTCGACGGCGACGGGCGGGTGGAGACAGGCGTGAGCGGAACCGGAAGTGGAGCGAACGGCAACGGGCGCCGTGAGGCGCGCGTGGCCGTGATCAGCCTGCACACGTCCCCCCGTGACCAACCGGGGACCGGCGACTCGGGGGGAATGAACGTCTACATCCTGGAGGTGGCCGAGCGGCTGGCCAAGCAGGGAGTCGCCGTCGACATCTTCACGCGCAGTCAGGGCTCGGGACGCTTCGTGGACGAGGTGGCCCCCGGCGCCCGCCTGATCCAGGTGTCCGCGGGTCCGCACGGCCCGTTGCCCAAGGAACAGCTCACGTCGGTCCTTCCCGAGTTCCTGGACGGCGTCCTGTCGATCGCCGACGCGAACGCGCCCGGCGGCGGCCGCGCGCCGTACGACGTGGTCCACAGCCACTACTGGCTCTCGGGGTGGGTCGGCGAGCGCGCCAAGGAGATCTGGGGCGCGCCGCTCGTCGCCTCGTTCCACACACTCGGTAAGGTCAAGAACTTCACGCTCGCGCTCGACGACCGTCCCGAGCCGGCGACGCGACTGGACGGCGAGGAGCGGGTGATCCGAGGTGCCGACCGCATCCTGGCCCCGACCCCGGTGGAGGCCGCGCATCTGGTGGGCCTGTACGGCGCGGACCCGGACCGCATCTCCATCGTCCCGCCCGGCGTCGACCGGTCGGTGTTCCACCCGCACCCCAAGCGGGAGGCGAAGGCCCGGCTGCACCTCGCCAACGAGCGGCTGTTGCTGTTCGTTGGCCGTCTCCAGCCCCTGAAGGGGCCGGACATCGCCATCCGATCGATGGCCGAGGCCGTCGCCGTGTCTCCCGAGTTGATGCGGGACGTGGTGCTCGCCGTGGTCGGGGGCCCCACGGGCAATGCGTCGGCCCAGGACGAGGTGGCCCGGCTGATGAACCTCGCGGCATCGGCGGGGGTGGGGGACCGGGTCGTGTTCTTCCCGCCCCAGCCGCACGAGCGGCTCGCGGACTTCTACTCGGCGGCCGACGCCGTGCTCGTCCCCTCGCGCTCGGAGTCGTTCGGGCTGGTGGCCCTGGAGGCCCAGGCCTGCGGCACCCCTGTGGTGGCGGCGGCCGTGGGAGGGCTGCGGTATTCCGTCCTGGACGGGGTGGGCGGACTGCACGTCGCCGGCCACGACCCAAGGGACTTCTCCGACCGCATCCTGGAGCTGCTCGGCGATCCATCGTTGGCGACCCGTCTGTCCGCGGGCGCCCTGGAACACGCCGCCCGGTTCTCCTGGGACGCCACGGCGGCCGAGATCGGCCGCGTCTACACCGAGCTGGCACAGGTCCCGGCCGCCTGACCGTCGCGGCGGGGCCGGTCGAGCGGCATAATCTCGGCCATGCTGCGCGGACGCCGCATCGTGCTGCGGCCGGTCGAGGACTCGGACGTGCCCCACATCCACCGGTGGATGAACCACCCGGTCGTGTGGCGGAACATGGACTACGAACGGCCCGTGTCGCTGGAGGACGTTCGCGAGGACGTCGAACAATCGCGGACCGAGGGCGTTCCGTTCACGATCGAGGCCGACGGCCGGCCCATCGGGAGGATCGGGCTGAACCGGTTCCGGCGCAGGGATCGCATCGCCGCGATGTACCTGTACATCGGAGAGCCCGAGTTCTGGGGTCACGGGTACGCGCACGAGGCGCTCGACACCATGCTCGCCTACGCGTTCGATCGGTTCGACCTCTGGCAGGTCGAGCTGTGGACGCTGGCCGACAACGAGAAGGCCATCCGCGTGTACGCGAAGTGCGGCTTCGTCCAGGAGGGCACGCTCCGCGACCGCTCGTGGAAAGAGGGACGCTGGGTCGGCCATCTGGTCATGAGCGTTCGCCGGGACGAGTTCTCCGCGGCGCGGCAGGAACGGAGTGGAACGTGAACGAGGAGACGCCGGCCGATCGGGTGGCCGCGCTGGTGGGCGACCACCTGCGGGACGAGGCGGCCGAGGGCCGGGTCACGGTGCTCGGGTCCACCGGGCGCGCGTTCGACGTGCTCGTCCCGTCCGAGTGGAAGGAAGCCGTCGCGGCGACCCTGGAGGTCGGCGAGCGAGCGCTGCGCGCCGAGGCCTTCTTCCTTCGGGCCCCGGACGAGGCCGACGGGGCCGCGTACCGAGTGGTGCTGGAGCGGAACCTGCACCCCGGCCCGTGGCGTTTCGCCGCATCGGACACCGGCGACGTGTGGCTGGTGGCCGAGCTCCCGCTCGCCGCGGTGGACGTGGACGCCGTCGACCGCCTGCTGGGCGGGCTCGTCACGCTGACGGACGAGACGTACCGGCCGTACTTCCGTCTGGCGTTCGCGACCGCCCTGGCCGAGCAGGTCGCCCGCGGCGGGCCCGGGCTCGACGCCCCGCCGCCATGGGCACGGGACGACGACCGGCAGGTGCCGTGACCTGCGGCGTCACGCCGCGCGCCGGTTTTGTCACTTCGAATTCACCGTGGGATCACCGGCGCTGACCTGCGAAAATGCCTGCCCACCAGGGCTTTTGTCGCCTTGACGCGTCGGACGGCCTGCGTAGGATACGCGTTGCTCCGAGCAGTCGGAGCGGCTGAGTCAGGGAACCGAATGGAGCCCCCTGGGAAAGCCGTAAGGCGAACTGGGCGCACCTGCTCGTACGGTTGGGAAGGCCAACTAGCTGTGCGGGTGGGGAGGCTCGGGACGCCCCAAAGCCCAACGAAAGGGGCGATCATAAGGAAACCGAGACAGCCGTGAGAGGTTGCTCGGGGCGCTTGGCCCGAGGGGTCGAAGGTGGCGGTCGGCTTCGGTCGACAGCGAGCCTGAGGTCCCTCGGGCCTCTATTTTTTCCGGCTCTTTCTTGACCGAATCCTGCGGAAAGATTGAGCGCTTTCGCCTGCGCTCGATCCCCGTTGCCGGCCGATACCGCCCTCATGAGGCCCGCCACCGAACCACGGTCCGAGCGTCCTGTCTCGGACGTACCCAGCACGGACCCCCTGACCGGCATGCCGACCCGAGCCAGCTTCGAGAACGACGTCGTGGCCGCCCGCGAGCGTGCCGAGCGGGACGGCACCGGGCTCGCGATCCTGTTCGTGGACTTCGACGATCTGAAGACGGTCAACGACACCCATGGGCACGCCGTCGGCGATGCGGTGCTCGCCGCCGCCGCGGCCCGTATGACGGACTGCCTGCCACCCGCGTGCTCGGCGGCACGACTCTGGGCCGACGACTTCGCCATCCTGATCCCGGACCTCGTCTCCCGCACCGACGCGGAGGCGGTTGCGGACTGCATCCTGGCCGCGCTGGGGCACCCGGTGCACGCCGAGGGCGTCGAGGTGACCGCCCGCGCCAGCGTGGGCGTCGCACTGGAAGGTCCGGGGGCCGCGACGCCGGGCGAGCTGCTCCGGATGGCCGAGATCGCCATGGGCGCCGCCAAGCGGAACGGCAAGGCCCGCTACGAGGTGTTCGACGAGACGACCCACGGGTCCGAGCTGACGGCGATGCGCACGCGCGGCGAGCTTCGGCGCGCCATCGAGGGAGAGGAGCTGGTCCTCTACTTCCAGCCGATCTTCGAGCTCGCCTCCGAGCGCGTCGTCGGTGTCGAGGCGCTGGTGCGGTGGCAGCACCCGACACGTGGGCTGCTGGGGCCCATCGACTTCATCCCCCTGGCCGAGGAGACGGGGCTGATCCTTCCCCTGGGCCGCTGGGTGCTGGCGGAGGCATGCCGGCGGGTCGGTGAGTGGGAGCAGGCGCGGGGCGACGAGGAGCCGCTGTTCATCAGCGTCAACCTGTCGCCCAAGCAGCTGCTCGACCCCGACATGTCGCGCCACGTCGTGGACGCGCTGCAGGGATCGGGAGTGGGCGGCTCGCGCCTCATCCTCGAGATCACCGAGGGCATGATCATGCACGACGTGAAGTCGTCGGGGCGGGCGCTCCAGGAGCTGAAGCGCCTGGGCGTCCGCGTGGCGCTCGACGACTTCGGCGCGGGGTACTCCTCCCTGATGTACCTGCAGGATCTCCCGGTCGACATCCTGAAGGTCGACAAGTCGTTCGTCGACGAGATCGGTGCGTCGCGCGAGCCCCTGCTGACCGGGGCGATCGTCAAGCTCGCGCACTCGCTCGGGCTGCAGACGATCGCCGAAGGGATCGAGGAACCCGAGCAGCTCCACCACCTCCGCGACCTCGAGTGCGAGATGGGACAGGGGTTCCTGTTCGCCCGCCCGGTCGAGCCGGCGGGGATCGCCCAGCTGCTGGGAACGAACCTGCTGCTCTCGATCTGACGCTGCCATACTCCGGTTCGTGATCGCCGAACCGGGTAACGGTCGGACATGAGGGTGCTCGCCCGAGCGCTCGTCCTGTGGCTCACCGAGCGCTCCCTCGTTCGCCGCATCGTGCAGCGGTCCTCGCCCGGCCGGCGTTTCGCCGGACGGTTCGTGGCCGGGGACTCGCTCCAGGACGGGCTCCACGCAGCGGAGGACCTCGCGGGACGAGGCATCGCCGCCATGCTCGATCACCTCGGCGAGAACGTGGAGTCGGCCGAGCAGGCCGCCGCCGCGGCCGACACCTACATCCTCGCGCTGAAGCAGTCGCGCGAGCGCCCCGAGCTCGACTGCAACATCTCGGTGAAGCTGACGCAGCTGGGTCTGGACGCGGGCGTCGACGTGTGCGTCGACAACGTGGAGCGCGTGTTGCAGGTCGCCGCGGAGAGTTCGCCGGCGACCCTGGTGATGTTCGACATGGAGGCGCACGAGTACGTCGATCGAACGCTGGACGTCTACCTGTCCCTTCGCGGGCGGTACCCGGCCCTCGGGGTGTGCCTCCAGTCGTGCCTGCGCCGCACGTACGACGACGCCCGCCGCATCGGCGGCCCCGAGGCCATCGTTCGAATGACGAAGGGCGCCTACCTCGAGCCCCCGGACGTCGCCTTCCAGCGGCGGTCGGACGTCGACCGCAGCTACGTCCAGGTTGCCAGGCACCTCCTGGAGTCGGGCTCCGTCGCTGCACCTCGCGACCCACGACGAGCGGCTCGTCGACGGGGCCCTCGAGTATCTCGACCGAACGGGGACCTCGCGGGAGCGGTACGAGTTCCAGATGCTGTACGGGATCCGCCGGGACCTCCAGGCGCGGCTCGTCGAGGGCGGGCAGCCGGTTCGGGTGTACGTTCCCTACGGCACGCAGTGGTATCCGTATCTCACGCGGCGCATGGCCGAGCGGCCGGCCAATGCGTGGTTCTTCGTCTCGAACGCGCTCCGGTGGCGGAGCTAGGGGCAAGGAGATCGGTGATGACGACTGGCCAGCGGAAGCATTCGGAGGAGCGCCGGAGGTCGCCTTCCTGGGTGGCGGCCGCATGGGCGAGGCGCTGGCCTCCGGGCTGATTCGTTCGAAGGCCCGCGCGAAGAGCGAGCTGGTCATCACGTGCCGGCGCGAGGAGCGCGCGGCTGAGCTCGCCAAGCGCCTGGGCGTGCAGACGTCGCTCTCCAACCCGGAGGCGGTTGCGTGGGCCCACACGGTGGTGCTGACCGTCAAACCCCAGGACATGGAGGCGCTGCTGGCGCAGATCGCAGGGCTCGCTCACGCCGGAGCATCTGGTCGTGTCGTTCGCCGCCGGCATCCGGACGTCGTACATCGAGAAGTACCTGGTGCCGGGCGTCCCGGTCGTGCGCACGATGTCGAACGTCCCCGTCCTGGTGGACGAGGCCATGTCGGTGGTGAGCGCCGGATCGGCCGCCGGCGACAAGCACCTGGCCGTGGCCGAGGAGCTGCTGAGCGCGGTGGGACGGGTGATCCGCCTGCCCGAGAAGCACCAGGACGCCATCACCGCGACCAGCGGATCGGGTCCCGCCTACTTCTTCCTGCTGGCCGAGGCGATGATCGAGGCCTGCATCCTGCTCGGGCTGGCGCGGGACGTGGCCACCGAGCTGATCATCCAGACCATGCTGGGGTCTGCCAAGATGCTGCGGGACACCGGCAAGCATCCCGTCGAGCTTCGCGAGATGGTGACCTCGCCGGGCGGGACCACGATCGCGGCGATTCGTATCCTGGAAGAGGCGGGGGTGCGGGCGGCGTTCCTGAACGCCATCGACGCCGCCTGCAAGCGAAGCGCCGAGCTGGCCATCGGGCACGACCCCGACGAGGACTGAGGAGGAACGCGAGGAGCGCTGGCACGAGGAGACCGGAACAAGGTTCGCTGGGCACACGATCGGACGCGCAAGAAGAAGGAGCGCGAGGCTCGCAAGGCGAAGGAGCGGGGCAAGGCGCGCAAGGGCTCCTGAGCGCGAGCTACTGGAGCAGCGCGAGGTTCGCCGTCGAGCCCGCCACGCGTCGGGCGCGCGTCCTCGCGAGAGTGCGGGTCCGGCGAACCCAGGTGCGAAGCACCCCGATCCCGTCGGCCTCGAGCTCGACCACCTGACCGGGCTCGATGCGCCGGCCCAGATCGGCCGAGCACCCGCCCCCGAACGTGCCCGATCCGTACACGTCACCGGGGAGCACGTCCTCGCCGGCCGACACGTGGGCGATCATCTCCGGGAACGTCCAGCTCGCGTCGCGCAGGTTCCCCGCGGACCACACCTCGCCGTCCACGCGCGCCGTCATGTGCAGGCTCGACGGGTCCACCTCGTCGGCCGTCACTACGCACGGCCCCAGCGACGTGGCGAAGTCCCGGCTCTTGGCGGGACCCATGCCCGTCGCCAGCTCGTCCCGCTCGACCTCGCGTGCCGTCCAGTCGTTCATCAACGTGTAGCCGAAGATCGCGTCGAGCGCGTCGGCCGATGTCAGGTCGCGGCCGGCGCGACCGATGACGCAGGCGACGGACAGCTCGTAGTCGAGCTCGTGCGTGAACGGCGGACGGACCAGATCCTCGTCCGGCCCGAGCACGCTGCGGTGGTTCCCCTTGTAATACACGGGGGTGGTGGTCCACGCGTCCGCCCGGCCGTCGCCCGCCGCGGTGCGATGGACGCGCCCCGCGAACGCCTGGAAGCCGCGGAGCGACGAGGGCAGAAGCGGAACCAGCAGCCGCGCCCGGGAGACCCGGCATGCGCGTACGTTGTCCTCGTCGGACAACGACTCGCGTGCCGCCTCGAGCGTCGTGCCGCCATTGTGGGCTACGAGTGCCTCGAGTGTGGTGGGGAAGGCTGGGTGACCGACCGCGTCGGGCAGGTCGATCACACCTCCCGCCACCCACGCTCCGAGGCGCCGCGCGCCCGCTCGGTCGTAGGTAACGAGCTTCATGACATAGGGGAACCGGATGATACGCCCGGTCCCCCGCCGACCGGTGGAGGCTCCGGAAAGAACAGCGGTGGAATTAGGATGGCGGCTCGGGAGGTGGGCCATGAAGGCAGTCGTCCATGACGTGTACGGATCGCCGGACGTCCTGGAGCTCAAGGATATTGCCGTGCCGGACGTCACCGCGGGGGGCGTGCTGGTTCGCGTCCGCGCCGCCGCGGCCAACCCCCTCGACTGGCACTTTCTGCGGGGGATGCCCTACATCATGAGGCCGCAGGCCGGGCTCCGCGCTCCCAAGCGAACGACCCTGGGGGCCGACGTGGCGGGGGTCGTCCAGGCCGTCGGCGCGGACGTGACGCGATTCCGTCCGGGCGACGGGGTCTTCGGCGACGTCGGCGCGAGCTTCGCCGAGTTCGTGCTCGCCCCGGAGGACCGCCTGGAACGAACGCCTGCCAACCTGACGTTCGAGCAGGCGGCCGCCGTGCCCGTCGCGGGACTCACCGCCCTGCAGGGGCTTCGCGACAAAGGACGAGTGCGCACCGGGCAGCGGGTGCTGATCGTCGGTGCCTCGGGGGGAGTGGGCACGTTCGCCGTGCAGATCGCGAAGACGTTCGGAGCGATCGTGACGGGCGTGTGCAGCACCAGGAACCTCGACCTGGTCCGCTCCCTGGGTGCGGACGACGTGATCGACTACACCAAGGAGGACTTCACCGAGGCTGGGCGCAGATACGACCTCGTGTTCCAACTGGCGGGAACCCACTCGCCGTGGGCCTGCAGGCGGGCGCTCACTCCCAAGGGAACGCTCGTCCTCAGCAGCGGGGATTCGCCGGGCCGCTGGATCGGTCCGGTGACCCGCATCATCAAGGCCATCGCGCTGTCGCCCTTCGTCGGCCAGAAGCTCACCACCTTCATCGCCACGCCGAAGGCCGAGGACCTGCGCGCACTGAGGGAGCTCATCGAGGAGGGCAGGGTCATGCCGGTCATCGACCGGACGTACCCGTTGAGCGAGGTGGCGGACGCGATCCGGTACGTGGAAGAGGGCCACGCGCGAGGCAAGGTCGTCATCACGGTGGGCGACGCGTGAGCGCCCTGCCGCCCCCACCGATCCCGCCCCCACCCCCGCCGCCCCCGCGGCCGGACGCCGACGGCCGGGCGGACGGAGACACGGCGGAGTTCCCCCGGGCGACGTGGTCCTGGTGGGAGGCCTTCGTCGTGTACGTCGTCGCGCAGATCGTGGTCGCCGTGCCGCTGGTGGTGCTGCAGCTCACGCACGCCGTGGATCTGTCCGATCCGGACTCGGGCCCCGCGTACGTCACCGCGCTGTACGCCGGAGAGCTCGCCTTCCTGGTGACGACGCTGTTCTGGGTGCGCGTCGTCCACAGGACGCCGATCGCCGTCCTGGGCCTGCCACGCCGGCCGCTGCGCGACCTGGCCGTGGGCATTCCGGCCGGCGCCGGGCTGTTCGTCGCGGGGATCATCGTGAGCATCGCCGTGGGCCTCCTGTACGAGGCCGTCACCGGTCACGCGCCGCCCTCGCCGGACCAGGTGCCGAACGCGGTCAGCGGCGTGTGGCTGGCGCTGACCGGTTTCGGCGTCATCGTGCTGGCGCCGCTGGGTGAGGAGACGCTGTTCCGCGGGTTCCTCTACGGCGGCTTTCGGAGGTGGCTGGCGATGTGGCCGGCGGCCATCGCGTCCGGCGCGCTGTTCGGACTGGGCCACCTCCAGGGGCTGTCGTTCTTCGTCCTGGTGCCGCCGCTGTGGGTCGTGGGCATCGGCCTCGCGGTGGTCTACCAGAAGCGGCAGAGCCTCCTGGCGTCGATGGCGGCGCACGGCACGTTCAACGTGATCGGGTTCGCCTTCCTGCTGCTCAGCCGCCGATGAGGGGCGTCGTCTTCGACTCGGTGGGCGCGGTCCGCGTCGACGACCTCCCCGAGCCGCGTGTCGAGGAGCCGGGCGACGCGATCGTCGACGTCACGCTCACGGCGGTCTGCGGGTCGGACCTCCACGCGTACCACGGGAAGCTCCCCATGACGGCCGGCGAGTCGATGGGCCACGAGGGCGTCGGCGTGGTGCGCGAGATCGGCCCGGACGTCACCGGCGTCGCCGTGGGGGACCGGGTGGTGCTTCCCTTCGGCGTCTGTTGCGGCGACTGCTGGTACTGCCGGTCGGGCGCCACGTCGCTGTGCGCGCAGTGGCGATACCTCGGCTTCGGCGCGTACGGCGGGGGACTGGCCGGCACGCAGGCCGAGCGGGTTCGCGTTCCCGGGGCCGACGTCAACGTGCTGCCGATCCCCGACGACGTGGACGACGAGCGGGCACTGTTCGCGGGCGACGTCGCCACGACCGGGTACTACGGCGCCGCGCTCCTGGACCCGCGGCCGGACGAGGCGGTGGCCGTCGTGGGCGGGGGGCCCGTCGGGTTCTGCGCGGTGCAGGCGCTCCGCGCCATGAACGTCGGGACCGTGCTGCTGCTGGACCTGGAGGACTCGCGGCTCGCGCTGGGGGAAGCCGCGGGCGCGATTCCGATTCGCGCCGGAGGCGACGTGGACGTCTCGAAGGCCGTGAAGGAACACACCGGGGGCCGGGGCGCGGACGCCGCCATCGACGCGGTCGGGCTCGTGCCGGGCTACGAGTCGGCGCTGCGGATCACCCGCCGGGGCGGCCGCGTGTGCGTCCTGGGCGTGTACGGGCCCGACGAGCGGATCGAGGTCCGCATGGGCGCGTACTGGGTCCGCCAGCTGCGCCTGGTGTTCGCCGGTGTGTGCCCGGTGCAGGCCTGGTGGGGCCGGACGATGGAGCTGTTGCGCAGCGGCGAGCTCGATCCCAGGCCCCTCATCAGTCACCGGCTGCCGATGGAGGACGCCGCCGAGGGCTACGAGCTGTTCGCGCGGCGCGAGGCGACCAAGGTGCTGCTGCGGCCGTAGCTATTCCTTGTAGACCGCCCAGAGCTTGCGGACGGGCGACAGCGCCTTCCACGTCGCCTTCGATCCGTTGGGGGTGATCAGCACGTCGCCGGGTCCGACATGGTGGACGGTCCCGTCCTGTTCGGTGACCTCGACCTCGCCCTCCAGGATGAGCGCGATCTCGTGGTACGCCGGTTCCATGGGGCCCTCCTCGGGGACGCGGCGCCAGAACCCGGTGCTGAACTTCGCGTCGGCCGAGCGGAAGACGGCGACCTCCTCGCCGGGAGGGTTGGCGTCGCCGTCGGGCCGGGGGACCTCCTCCCACGCGAGGTCGCCGTCCGCCTTGATGACCCGAATCCCGTCGTCCGGTCCGATGCCCATGTCCCGGTCCCCTTCCCTGGTGATCGTGTTCGCGACCGCTCAGCCTATCCACCCCACCCGGCAGGCCCGCCCGGGTACGCTTGGCCACATGGGCGCGAGCGAGCTGATCCACGGGGTGCTGGCGGGGGACCGCCGGGCGGTCGCCCGCGCCATCTCGATGGTGGAGGACGGCGTCGCCCGAGCTGCCCGCGCTGTCGGCCGGCCTCTTCGCGCAGACCGGACGCGCGTACACGGTGGGGCTCACCGGGATCGCCGGGCGTCGGGAAGTCGAGCCTGGCCGGCGCGCTGGTCCGTGCGGCCCGCGAGCGCGAGCGAGACCGCGGCCGTCCTGGCGATCGACCCGACGTCGCCGTACACCGGCGGCGCGCTGCTCGGGCGACCGGGTCCGCATGCAGGCCCACGCCACCGACCCCGGCGTGTTCATCCGGTCCATGGCCACCCGCGGCCACCTCGGCGGCATGGCGCTGGCCGCTCCGGAGGCGATCCGGATCCTGGACGCGTCGGGGAAGGACCTGGTGATCGTGGAGACGGTCGGCGTCGGCCAGGCCGAGGTGGAGGTGGCCGGCGCCACCGACACGACGCTGGTCGTGGTCGCCCCGGGGTGGGGCGACGCGGTCCAGGTGGCGAAGGCCGGCATCCTGGAGATCGCCGACGTGTTCGTGGTGAACAAGGCGGACCGCGACGGGGTGGACGAGGCGGTGCGCGACCTCCACCAGATGCTGCGCACGGGCCGAGCACGGCGACTGGACGCCGCCGGTCGTGCGCACCTCGACGGTGAGCGGCGAGGGCGTGGACGAGCTGTGGGAGGCGATCGCGAAGCACCGGACGCACCTGGAGCGACGGGGCGGCTCGAGGACGCGACGGCGGCGCGCGCCTGCTCGCAGGAGGTCCAGAGCATGGTCGGCGGCGCGCCTCCGCGCGCGCGCCGCCGCCGCGCTGCGCGAGTGCGGAGGGCCGCGATCGCCGACGCCCTGCGGCCGCGCGACGCATCGGACCCGTACGGGGCCGGTCCGGACGCTCCGGGCCGCTCGAGGTGGCCCGTCCCGCTGAACGGGACGCCCCGGATCCGGGGGCGTCCCGGATGCGATGGATTGCCGACAATGGACAGGTGACACGACCGCCGTACCCTCGAGGCGCGCGAACGAGCCGTGGAGCGACGACCGAGCGCGAACGGTGGGAGAGCATTACCGCGCCGCGCCGGCGAGCGCGACGCCGACTTCGAGACGCTGTCCGGCGAGCCGCTGCGAGCCGCTCTACACGCCGGACGACGTGGCCGACGCTCGACTACGAGCGCGACCTCGGCTACCCGGGCCACTATCCCGATGACCCGGGGCGTGTACCACTCGATGTACCGGGGCCGGCTGTGGACGATGCGCCAGTTCGCGGGGTTCGGCTCGCCCGCAGGAGACGAACGCGCGCTACCAGTTCCTGCTCGGCCCAGGGCCAGGGCGGCCTGTCGGTGGCGTTCGACATGCCGACGCTGATGGGCCGGGACTCGGACGACCCGCGCAGCGAGGGCGAGGTCGGGCCGGTGCGGCGTGGCCACCGACTCGCTGGCACGACTTCGAGGCGCTGTTCGACGGGATCCCGCTCGGCGACATCACCACGTCGATGACCATCAGCGGCCCGCCGACGATCCTGTTCGCGTTCTTCCTGGCCGCCGCGGAGCGGCAGGGCGTCGCCGTGGACGACCCTGGAGGGCACGCTGCAGACCGACATCCTCAAGGAGTACATCGCCCAGAAGGAGTGGCTGTTCCCGCCCCGGCCGCACCTCCGGCTGATCGGCGACCTCATCGAGTTCTGCGCGACGCGAGGTGCCGAAGTTCCACCCGATCAGCGTGTCGGGCTACCACATCCGCGAGGCCGGCTCGACGGCGGCGCAGGAGCTGGCGTTCACGCTGGCCGACGGGTTCGCGCTACGTCGAGCTCGGGCGCGAGCGCGGGCTCGACGTCGACGCGTTCGCGCAGGGGCTGTCGTTCTTCTTCAACGCGCACATCGACTTCTTCGAGGAGATCGCGAAGTTCCGGGCGGCGCGTCGGATCTGGGCGCGCGTGGCTCCGCGACGTGTACGGCGCGCAGGACGAGCAGTCGCTCCGGCTGCGGTTCCACACGCAGACCGCCGGGTGCTCGCTCACGGCGCAGCAGCCGGAGAACAACATCGTGCGCACGGCCATCGAGGCGCTGGCCGCCGTGCTGGGCGGGACGCAGTCGCTGCACACGAACGCCCTCGACGAGGTGCTGGCCCTGCCCACCGAGAAGGCCGCCCAGATCGCCCTGCGGACCCAGCAGGTGATCGCGCACGAGACCGGGGTGACCAACGTGATCGACCCGCTCGGCGGCTCGTACTTCGTCGAGGCGCTGACCAACCGCATGGAGGAGGCCGCCGAGGAGTACTTCGACAGGATCCGGGAGATGGGCGGCGGCTCGATGCTCGAGGGGATGCTGGCCGGCATCGAGCGGGGGTTCTTCCAGTCCGAGATCGCCGACGCCGCGTTCCGGGAGCAGGAGCTGTACGAGAAGGGCCGCCTGGTCCGGGTGGGGGTGAACGAGTTCGTCAACCCGCGACGACGAGCCGATCGACACGCTCGTCATCGCGCCGGAGACCGAGGGCCGCCAGATCGCGCGGTCCGGTGCGGTCCGGGCGGGACGGACGGGACGCCGCCGGGCCGGCGCGCGCTCGGCGCCTCGACCGACGCGGCCGCGCACCGAGCGAGAACCTGATTCCGCCGCTGGTCGACTGCGCCCGCGCCTACTGCACCGAGGGCGAGATCGTCGACGGCGCTCCGCGGGGTGTTCGGCTGGGTATCACGGAGACGCCGCGGTTCTAGGCGCATCCCGGCAGCGCTGCTGCTGGCGCTCCCGGCGATCCTCACGTTCGGGAGTCAACCCGCCGCCACGGCCATGCCGCGCAACTCGGCCGTTCCGCACTTCGATCGCGTCGCGGTCATCGTGCTGGAGAACGAGAGCTACGGCGGAATCATCGGCAACCCAGACGCGCCGTACCTGAACGGTCTTGCCAGTCGCTACGGCCTGGCCACCTACTTCTTCGCCACCCGCCATCCGTCGTTGCCCAACTACCTGGCGCTGATCGGCGGGTCCACGTTCGGCGTTCACTCCGACTGCACCACGTGCAGGGTCGGGAATCAGAAGAACCTGGTGGACCAGCTGGAGGGCGCGGGGATCTCGTGGAAGGCGTACATGAGCGCGATGCCGTCGCCGTGCTACACGGGGCCCGACACCGAGCTGTACGCGAAGCGGCACAACCCCTTCCTGTACTTCACCGACATCGTCACCAACCCGGACCGGTGCAGTAGGGTCGTCCCGTTCGAGCAGATGGCCGACGACGTCGCCGGGGGCACGCTGCCGACGTTCGTCTGGATCACGCCCGACCTGTGCCAGGACATGCACGACTGTCCGATCGCGTCCGGGGACCAGTTCCTGTCCGAGCAGGTCCCCACGATCATCGACCAGCTCGGTTCGAACGGCGTCCTGTTCATCACCTTCGACGAGGGCGACCGCAAGGACACGAGCTCGTGCTGCGACCTGGCCGCCGGCGGCCATATCGTCACGCTGGTCGTCGGGCCGGGCGTCGTACCGGGCACGATCGTCACCACGCCGATCGACCACTACTCGATCCTGCAGACCATCGAGGACGGATTCGGGCTGAAACGGATCCACAACGCCAGGTGCCTGTGCACCCCGTCGATGGGGGAGTTCTTTCCCTGAGCCGCGCGGTCAGCTCGTGACCCGGAACGGCACCGAGGCCTGGACCGGTGGATCGAACGGAGCGTGGTCCACCGCCACGAAGGCGGCAAGCAGCGTGTGGTCCCCCGGCGCGATCCACACGCCGGCGTCCAGACCGTAGGACATCGACACCAGCCGGCCGTCCACGAACAGGTGCACGTGGCCCTCGTCGGGCGTGAGGTTCGTGGAGGTGAACGTCACGATGCGGCCGCCGGTGAGCTGGAGCCGCACCGGCACGCGCGCGGGATTGCCCCGGAACGTCTGCCCCGGCGTCGGCGAGAGGATCCGGATCTGTGCCGTCGATGACGGCCGTGTCGATGCGGGAGCCGGCTGGAGGATGGGCGGAAGGACGAAGATCAGCGCCAGGCACACGACGGCCAGCGCCGCGGACACCCACGCGGCGAAGCGCGGCACCCGGGGAAATCCCTTGCCCAGCAGGCGGCGGACCGCCACCCAGCCGGCGGCGAAGGCCGCCACCGCGAGCAGGCTGGTGACGCTCTGGTCGAGCGACCCCGCGCCGTCCGCGACCAGCCCCAGCGCGGTCGCCACGGTCACTCCTCGCCTCGCCGGCGCGCGCGCAGCACGTAGATCAGGCCGGCCACGACGAACACCGCCAGCGCCACGAGGATCCCGATGGCCAGCGCACGCAGGCGGGACGCCTCCTGGGCCGCGGCGGGCTGCGGCGGCGCGCCGACGACGACGTAGCCGGGGGCCTGGAGCGTGCCCGCCGCCTGGAGACCGCCGTGGGAGTCGATCGTCTTGAGCTTCGTCCAGGTTCGGCCGTCCTTCGACCACAGCAGCGTGTGGGTGGGCGGCGTCAGGCCCGAGCTAGCCGCGGCCGGATAGATCAGCGTGATCGTGACGGGTGCCGTGAACGACGCGATCGCGTCCCCCGACGGCTGGAACGCGCCCCGCACCAGGTAGGCGTTCCCACTGGGCACCAGCGGCTTCGGGAGCGCGGCGAGCGTCGCCGGGTCGAGCGGCGCGATCGTGATGTGGACTCCGGTCTGTCCCTCTGCCGCCGGAAGCTCGAACGTGCGCTTCCCGATGATCAGCAGCGCCTGCTTGTCGGGGGTGCTGATGAACCCGGACGCGCCCTGATTGGCGAACGAGAGGGTCTTGGCGGCCGAGCTGGGCTGCTTGTTGGTGCCGGCCTGGTCGGGCGGCGGATGCACCCAGTTGTAGGGGACCGCCGTCTGGAACCCGTCGAGCAGTGGGTGGCGCGCGAGCGGACTGAGTCGGCCCGAGACGACCGCGGCCACGAGGTAGGCGACGACCACCGCCCCGCCGAGGCCGGCGCGCGCCAGTCGTCCCGATCGGGAACGCGGATGGGTCATGCCGCGAGCGGAAGGACGGTCGGTTTCCACGTGGCGAAGCGAGGGGGCCACACGACGACGCGGTGGTCCACGTTCACCCATTCCCAGATCACGCTCGCCGCGCGGAGGTTCTGCCCGGCCTGTGGCGTGCCGGGCGCGCCGAACTCGACGCCGCTGCCGTTGGGGAGCCCTCCCTGCGCCACGTGCAGCCCGCGCGCGGCGTCGCCGATCGCCGCGGGCGTGAGCGTGGCGGCCTTCGGCATCGTCCACCGGAACAGCGCCCAGGCGGCGGAGAACCCGGCGAGCGCCGGCGCCCCCATCGACGTGTGGAACCGCGCGCGGTACCGGTCGTTCGCGCGCGCCAGGAGCAGGCGCGCGTTGTCGGTGAGCGAGGCGGGGTCGAGCACCCCGGCGTCGGGCTTGTCGGACGCGAACAGTCCGACGGCGTCGGCCCCCAGCCGCCGGCCGAACGCCTTCATGCAGTAGCTGGAGGACGAGCCGATACCGGCCAGCAGGTGCACGTGCCGGCGGACCAGCGCGCGCCGGACCGCCACGCCGTCCTCGACGTACGCCGAGGCGAACAGCACGTCGGGGCGCAGGGCCGCGATGCGCCGCGCCAGGGCGTCGGGCCGCAGCGTGTGCGGGTCGTACTGGAACCGGCCCACCACGTGCAGGTGCCGGCGATGCAGTTCGGCCAGGGCTCCGTTCGCGACCTCGCTGCCGTACACGTCGTCCACGTTGGTGACGACGAAGCGGAGCGACCGGGGATCTCGGTGCAGGCGCTTGGCCACGACCGATGCCATGAACGAGATCGCGTCGCGGCCGAGCGTCGCGCCGCTCGGCGCGACGCGGAAGACGAGCTTCCCGCGGTCCGGGGCGGCCATCATCCCGACGGCCCCGGTCTCCCAGAAGAGCATCCCGTCGCGCGCGGAGGCGGCGGCCGCGGGCTCGGAGATCGTGCTGCCGTAGCTGCCGACCACGAACCGGATGCCCTGCCCGTGCAGCATGTCGACGGCCGGGACGGCGGCGCTCGCGGCCGGGGCGTCCACGGGCACCAGGGCGATCGGATGCCCGTCGACGCCGCCCGACGCGTTCGCCATGTCCGCCGCGATCTGCACGCCGCGGAACTCGGCCAGCCCGCCCGGGCCCTGCGACCCGCTCAACGGATAGATCGCGCCGACGCGGATCGCCCCGGTCGTCGTCGCGGGGTGCTGGGTGCACGCCGCGAGCAGGGACGCCACCAGCGCGGAGGCCAGCACGGTTCGGAGGGTTCTCATCGCATCACCGCCAGGAGGTTGGCCGCGGCGTGCGTCGCCGCGGGGACGGACCAGCGCCCGGTCGCCAGGCGCTGCCACGAGAAGAGCAGGCCCGCGCCGAGGTCCACGGGGAACGCCTGCCAGCCGTAGGCCGGGACGTGCACGAGCGCGAACGCGAGCGCCGAGCCGGCGACGGCGAGCGCCATGCCGCGGCCCTCGAGGAGGCGGAACAGGCCGCCCCGGAACAGCGCCTCCTCGGCGACGGCCGCCAGGACGCTCAACCCGATCCCCACCGTGGCGGCGGCCATCGGCGGGGCGGGGGCGACCACGAACCGAGCGAGCGTGACCGCGCCCAGGCCGGCCGCCAGGCACGCCGCCGAGGTCCCCGCGCCCGCGGGCGCCGCCTCGTCGCCCCTTCCGAGGTGCGAGACGAGCGCTCCCGTCGCGAGCATCAGGACGTACGCGAGGCCCAGGATCGCCGGCGAACGCAGTGACGTGAAGGCGCCCGCGGGGCGCAGCACCAGCAGCCCGGCGGCCGCGACGATCGCGCCGGCGCCCGCGACGCGCAGGAGACGGCCGGCCCTCGTCGGCGCGGAGGGGCGGGTGACGACGGCGGCCACGCGGCTCACCCCTTCACCCGGAACGCGACGGCCGCGACGACCCGCGGGTCGAACGGGAGGTGATCGGCGGCTACGAACTCGACCTCCAGGACGTGGCGGCCGGGCGTCACGTTCGGGATCGTCTGGTGGAGCTGGTAGTTCATCGAGATGAGCTTGCCGTCCAGCGACAGGTGCAGGTGACCGGTGGTCGGCGTGATGTTCTTGGTCGTTGCTGTCGACGATCCTGGCGCCGTCGAGGGCGACGCGGACCCGTACGGTCGGCCCCTGGACGACGCTGCTGTTGGCGGGCGACTCGATGCGGACCGTGGCCGGGCTGCTCGGCCGCGCAGCCGGCGTCGGCGTCCCGCCATCGCCGGGAGAGCCGCCACCTCCGCACGACGCCAGCAGCAGGGCGACGGCGACCGCGCCGGCGACCGCGGTCGCCTTCCTCGTCTTCACCACAGGTCCTCCTCCGTGCGCGCTCATTGTCCGATGGTGTGTACGAAATATGCCGTCAGGGGGGTGCCATCGGTGGTGGTGGCGTCGATGAAGAAGACCCACCGTCCGGCCCCCAGGGTGACGTTCGCCGCGAAGTGCCCCTTCGAGAGCCGCAGCAGCTTCGTGGTGCCGGTGGCCCCGGAGGGCGCCTCGGCGCTGGCGGTCGCCCGCGAGATCGGTTGCTCGTTCCCGGACGCGTCGAAGAACGTGTAGTGGACGGTGTTGCGTCCTGCCCGGCCGGGATCGACGTACGTCTGCAGCTCGCGCCCGCCCGGCAGGGCGATCGTGTAGATCGTCGGCTGGCCGGGTGCGGACTGGCTCGTGATGTGCTGGACCGGAAGCCTGGTCCGGAGCGACAGCGACACGTCGGTCGACGTCGCGGCCCCCTGGATCACCGCCTGCACATCCCAGCGGCCGTCGATCGACAGGTTGGTTCCCGTGCCGGTCCACGTGCCCGCGGACGTCCGCCGCAGGTCGAGCGTCGAGGCGACGTCCGTGTTACTGGGGAGCGAGAACTGCAGCTGCACGCTCCGCGCCGCGACGGGCGCGCCGGTGTCGAAGTCCGTCACGCGCGCCGCGAACGCGTTGGTGCCCACCGTCCCGGGCGAGGCGGTCAGCCGCACGCGCACGGTCGTGGCGAAGTCCGACCCCGTGGCGACGATCCGCGCCGGGGCGGCCGGCGTCGCCGCCGAGGCCACGTACGACGACGGTGGCAGCTCGCTGAGCACGCCGGTGACGGCGAGGATCACGGCCGCGACCGCCACCTCGGCTATGACCGATCGGCGCAGGGGTGCGATCCCCCCGGTTCCTTCCTCGGTGCGGACGCGCGGAACCAGCAGGAAGTGGTTGCGCGCGCCCAGACCGAGCAGCACCAGGAAGAGTCCCGCCTTGACCAGGAGGGTCACGCCGAAGCTGGTATGGAACAGGCCGTGGACGCTCCCCACCTCGGGGATGGCGCGCAGCAGCCCGGTGACGGCGACGACGGCGAGCGCGACGGTGGCGAGCGCCGCGAAGACCGCGGCGCGTTCCCGTCGGTGCCCGTCGTCGGGGCGAAGCCCCAGGAGCAGCCACGGTAGGCCGCCGATCCAGACGCCCACGGCGAGCAGGTGCACCCACTGGTCGAGCAGGTTGAGGATCCGCACGGACGACTGCGCGTCGGCGTGGCCCGCCTGGACGTGCACGAACATGGTCGCCGCGACGGCCACGCCCAGCGCGACGAGCGACGCCCGCCCCGGCCGCGCGAGCACCCACACGGCCGCGGCGCCGCAGAACGCCACGCCGACCCCCTGGGCGATGAGCTGGTGTCCGGTCCGCGATGACAGCAGGGTTCCCAGAGGAAGCCCGATCGTCGCCCGCTCGGCCGCCGTCATGAGGATGACGCCGGCCGCCGCCGCGCCCCACGCAGCGGCGGCGAGGGCTCGCCCGCCCCTGGGGAGCGACCAGCCGAACAGGAGGCCGCCGGCCACGGCGCCCCCCAGCAGCAGCGCCAGGCCCCAGTAGAAGAGCCAGCGGGCCGTCACCGCGAGCGCCGACGGCGCCGGCGTGGTCGGCGTCCTGGCGCTACCACCGGACGTGGCGGTCGCGGGGACGCCCACCCCGAACGCGATGGACCCCGCCGTGAGGTGGCCGTCGGTCTTCGAAACGGTCCGCCAGGTCACGGTGTACACGCCGTCCGCCAGCGATCCGGCCCGGACGGACGCGCGCAGCCCCTCGGGGTTGCCCGGCGCCGGCTCGGGAGTCCCCACGCCGGCGACCGGGTGGCCGGACGAGTCCAGGATGCCGACCGACGACAGCGACGGCTCGGGCGGCTCGGTGAAGAACAGAAGGATCTCCCGCGGCGCCTGCGTCACCGTCGATCCGTTGGCCGGCACCGAGCGCTTCAGCAGCGCGTGCGCCTGCGCCGGGGCGGCCGCGAACAGGGCGGCCGCCCCGGCCACCAGCAGGACGATGAACGCGCGGCGCAGTCGCAACGTCAGGCGCGCTTCCGCGTCAGGGCCACGATCGCCGTGATCAGCCCGAGCGCTCCGACGATCACGCCCACCCATGCGACGGTTCGGGCGGACGAGGCCGCGGACTGCGCGTCGGCGATGGTCGCGGTGGTCCGTGTGGACTCCTGGTCGAGACGCGTGGCCAGCTCGACGTTGGACGGCGCCTTCTCGGGGAACTGCACCGTCGACGGGTCGACCACCGAGCTGAACGTGGTCGGCGAGGACGTGAAGCGCTCGTCGATCTTCTGTCCCAGGATGTTCCCGGTGAAGTGGAACGTGTAGTTGCCCGGCGCGGTCGGGATGAAGAACGCCCGGTAGTCGCCCGGGGTCCCGAACTCTCCCACCTCGAAGAACGGCTCCATCGTCAGGGACATCGACTTGCTGCCGAAGATCACGGCCACCTTCAGGGTGTTGCCCAGATTGGTCACGGGCTGGTCGTCGCCCGTGTGAAGGAGCATCTGCACGCTGTTCTCGACGCCCGCGTAGGCGGGCTCGTCGCCGAACCCGACGGCGAGCTGGTACTTCCCGACCGCGCGCTCCTCGTGGGCAGAGGCGGGCGCGGCCGACAGGGCGACGAACAGCGCGGGCAGGGCGATCGCGAAAGCGATCGCGGTTGCGATTCGTTTGGACACGATTGGTTCTCCTCGCTCGTGCCCGGCTCGCCGGCTCGGTCGAGACGCACTCGCTCCGGGCGACGCCGGGCGGCCGACAGGTGTGGTGCCTGTTCGGTCAGCGAGGGGGAGCGCGGCTGCCGCCACCGGCCGTGACCAGCCGCGAGTGGAGCAGCAGGGCCCGTCCGGCGATGGGCGCCGGGCGGGCGGGGGAGAGCAGCGGGGCGCGTCGCAGCGCCCGCCCGGCCGCGGACGATGCCCGGGCCAGGAAGAACAGCGCGATCGCCAGTGCCCCCGCGACGAGGATCTGGACCAGCACGCCGATCAGGAGGATGCGATCGGTTCGCAGGCTCGCGACCGAGGCCCCGGCGTCGAGGCGTTCCAGGGTCTCCTGGACCAGGAAGATGCCCACCTGGAGCGAGCCCAGCAGGATCGCCAGGCGCGGCACGCCGTGGAGGTCCATGGTCCGCTCGCCTCGCAGGCCGCCGCGGAAGTGGCGCACCACGACGCCGCCGGCCGAAGCCACCCCCAGCGCGACGGCCACGGCGACCGCCGCGGACCAGTAGTTGTGGCCGGTGGAGGCCAGGAGCGCGTCGCGAGCCCCCGCGGCCGGGACCGCCAGGAGGTACGTGAGGGTATGGCCGGCGACCGCGCCCGCCCAGGCCGTGGCCAGCAGGAGTAAGGCCGGGGGCGTCCGTCGCCGATCCATGAGTTCACAGCATACGGGCGTCGCAGCGGCCTGAGGGGCCGCTAGGATATGAGGTCCTCATGGCCAAGAAGTCCCGTTCCCGAACCACGCCCGCGAACGTTCCCAAGGTGAGCGTCGCCCCGGCCTCCCCGGACGGTCCCAACCGCAAGGTCCGCAAGGAGGAGGCCCGCCGCGAGCGCGAGGCACTGCAGCGGAAGGCGACCCGGCGCAAGCTCTACCGGTGGGGCGTCGTGGGCCTGGCCGTGGTGGTGGTCCTCGTGACCGTCAGCCTGGTGGTCGTGAACAGCAACTCCTCGAGTCCCACGACCAAGCCCACGCCGACCGTCCTCCAGGGGATGCAGCAGGGCAACGCGCCCTGGGGTCCCGGACTGGTGGACCTCAAGCAGCGCCTCCAGGCGATCGGCGTCCCGTTCGGCCCGCAGGAGACCCTCGTGTACCACATCCACGACCTGGTCCAGATCTACATCGAAGGCGAGACGATCCCGATTCCGGCCGGCATCGGGATCAACAACGTCGGCACCCCGAGCGATCAGTTCATCGCGGCGCTCCACACCCACGACGCCTCCGGCATCGTCCACATCGAGTCGCCCGACAAGCGCGACTACACGCTCGGCCAGTTCTTCGACATCTGGGGCGTGAACCTCACCTCCACCTGCCTCGGCACTCCGTACTGCAATGCCGGCGACAAGCAGATCCGGGTGTTCTACGACGGCAAGCCCTACACGCAGGACCCCCGGGGCATCGTGTTCAGCCAGCACCACGACATCGTGGTCACCTACGGAACCGAGGCGCAGCTGCCCAACCCGATCCCGAAGCGCTACTCGGGCTCCCTGTCCCCGAGCTGCGCGGGTCCCCCGGCAAGCTGCTGACAGCCCCGGACCGGCCCGGACCGTCCCCAGAACGCCCCGCTCCCGCCGCATGGTGTTGGAGTTGCAGTATGTTGCAATAGGCGCTAGCGTTGCCGCTTCGCTTTCGAGGGAACGAAACGGAGGCGTGGATGGCGATCGGACAGACGGTGGGTCGGACGGCGGTCCAGGGCAGGCGACGCCTCTCCTTCACGCCCTCCGAGTGGTCGCGTCTCGGCGGAATGTACGGCTTCATCCTGCTGCTCCACGTCGTCGGCTGGGGCTTCTTCCTCCACTACCGCAACTCGTTCGGCCTCGCCTACGCCGGCGCGGGGACGCTCGCGTACACGTTCGGCCTGCGGCACGCGTTCGACGCCGATCACATCGCGGCCGTGGACGACACCACCCGGTTTCTGATGCAGCGCGGCAAGAAGCCGCTCGGCGTCGGGTTCTTCTTCTCGCTGGGCCACTCCACGATCGTGTTCCTGCTGTCCTTCGTCTTGGCGCTCGCGGCCAAGTACGTCGCCCGGCACTACCAGGCGTGGCACGACATCGGGGGCGTCATCGGGGCGTCGGTCTCGGGCACCTTCCTGTGGATCGTCGGCATCCTGAACCTGGTCGTGCTGATCGGCATCGTCAAGGTGTACCGGCGCGCCAAGCAGGGCGACTACGACCGGCAGCAGCTCGAGGACCTGCTGATCCAGCGGGGCTTCATGAACCGGATCCTGGGCAGCCGGTTCCGCAACTGGCTGTCGTCGAGCTGGCAGATGTACCCGGTGGGCGTGGTGTTCGGGCTCGGGTTCGACACCGCCAGCGAGGTCGCGCTGCTGGCGATCACGGCCGGCGCGGCCACGGCGACCAGCGCGTCCGGGGATACGCTGCCGTTCTGGGGGATCGTGGCGCTCCCGGTGCTGTTCGCGGCCGGCATGTCGCTCATGGACACGACCGACGGCGTCATGATGTCCAAGGCGTACGGCTGGGCGTTCGATCACCCCCTGCGGAAGATGTACTACAACATGACCACCACCGCGCTGTCGGTGTTCGTTGCGCTCTTGGTCGGGACCGTCGAGTACCTCCAGGTGATCAGCGGTCATCTCGGATGGGACGACAGCGGCTTCTTCTACTGGGTCAACAACACGCTCGACTTCGAGACGCTCGGGTACGTCATCGTGGCGACATTCGTGATCGCCTGGCTTGGATCCGTGGCGTGGTACAAGGGCCGTCGTGTGGAGGAGCGCTGGGCGCACATGATCCCCGACGAGCCCGAGGTTCCCGCGGGAACCTCCTGACCGGCCTCGCTAGGAGGCGCGGTCGCTCGATCGGGTCCGGCAGGTCTCGCAGACGCCCGAGATCGCGAAGTGCGTCAGGTCCGGCTCGAATCCGCTGTGGCGGGCGATCAGGCTCTTCAGGCGGTCGGCCTCGCTGATCGACAGCGCATCGTCGGCGCCACAGTTCGAGCAGACCAGGTGGACGTGCTGCGACTCCGTGCTCCGGTGGTACTCGGCGCCGGCCTCCAGGTGCGCGTGCGACAGGATCCCCAGGCCCTCCAGGAGGTCGAGCGTCCGGTAGATCGTGGACGGGTTGACGCCGGGGACCCGCTCGCGCACACGCCGGGCGACGTCCGCGGGGCTGATGTGCCCGTCCGTGGACATGATCTCGCGGACGATCGCGCGCCGCTGCGGCGTCATGCGCAGACCGCGCTCGCGGAGCGCCTCGAGGACCTGATCGGCGGAAGAGGTGGTCATGCCGATCACGAAGTCTAGCCAGGCGTCGTTGCACCTGCAAGAGCCTGCCAGAGAAACGGGCCCTTCTCGGCCTCCGATCGGGGGTCCGTCCTGCGGTATGGTCATCGCGCCATGCGGAACGAGGGGAGCGTGTCGGATCGCAATGTCGTCCAATCGCTCGACCGCGCGCTCTCGCTCCTCGACCTGGTCTCGTTCTCCGATCACGAGCTGAGCCTCGGCGAGATCGCCGCTCGGAGCGGGCTGGCCAAGTCGACCGCGCACCGGCTGCTGCGGACCCTCGAGCTGCGCGGTTTCGTGGCCCGCAACCCGACCAGCGGGGGGTACCGCCCCGGGCTGAAGAACTTCCGAGGATTCCACGGCGGGCCGCTCGTGCACCGCGCCCTGTCCGACCTTGCCGGGCGGTCGGGCGAGACGGCGAACCTGGGGGCCCTGGTCGGTTTCATGGTGCTGTACGTCGACCGCGCCGACTCGCCGCAGGCCCTGCGCTGGCAGCTGGGGGTCGGCGAGCGGGTCCCCGCGCACTGCTCGGGGCTGGGGAAGGCGATCCTGGCGCACGTGAGCGCGGACGCGGTCGAGCGGCTGCTGCCGCCGCGCCTCGACGCGCTCACGCCCAACACCATCACCGATCGCCGGGCGTTCATCGAGAACCTGGCGGAGACGCGCCGGCGCGGCTACGCGCTGGACGACGAGGAGTTCATGGAGGGCGTGCGCTGCGTCGCTATGCCGATCATCGGGCCGGGCGGCGAGGCGGTGGCCGCGGTCTCGATCTCGGGACCGGCGTTCCGCATCACCGAGAACGTCATCCGTTCCGAGACCGCGTCGCTGCGCGAAGCGACCGCGTCGATCGGGCGGCAGCTCGGGTTCGAGCAGAGAGAAGGGAGCGCGACATGAGCGACGGGTCCACGGGCGGCGAGGGCAGCGGCTACTTCTTCACCGATCCCGACGCGAAGATCGATCCGACGGCCGAGCCGCGCTACCTGTCGGTCGAGCGGGACGTGCTCGGGCTCCACCCGATCAAGGAGTCGCCCGGACTCACGCTGCGTCCCGTGTTCGGCCAGAACCTCACGATGAGCTTCGTGTACATGGAACCGCACAGCGTCGCCCCGGTGCACCAGCACGCCGAGGAGCAGGTGGGCACGATCATCGAGGGCGAGTACGAGTTCGACCTCGACGGGGACGTGCGCGTCGGTGCGCAAGGGAGACGTCTACGTCGTGCCGCCGTGGGTGCCGCACGGCGCCGTCACGCACGACACGTCGGTGATCGCGCTGGACGTGTTCTCGCCGCCCCGTGCGGGCTTCGCGGAGCTGATGGAAGAGGCGCTGCGCGAGGCCGGCCGCCTCTAGTCTCGGCGTACGCCGCGGTCCACGGGCCGAGGCCGCTAGACTGTCGAGCTGGCTCGGCAACGTATTGCAAGAGCGAGGGATCGCAATGAGTGAAGGAACCACTGAGGCTCGGCCGCGGAGCGCGCGCGCGTTCGACCGGCGCCTGCTGAGGCTCGCCCGCAGCGAGTGGCGGGCGATGGTGGGCGCGGTCCTGCTTGGCCTCGGGATCAGCGTCGCGCGCATCGCGACGGGCGTGACGCTGGCCATCGCGATCTCGCGCGTGTTCTCGGGCGACTCGATCGGGAGCGTCCTGCCGCTGCTGGGGATCGCGGTCGTGCTCGTGGCCGCGCGGGCGGTGTGCACGGCCCTGCAGGGCGGCGCGATGGCGGCGGCCTCCGTCCGCATCATGGGCAACCTGCGCGTGATGCTGGTTCGCGCGGCACTCCGGCTGGGCCCGGGCTGGGCCGCGCGCGAGCGCTCCGGCGACCTGTCGGCGGTGCTGGTGGACGGCGTCGAGAAGATGGACGCCTACTACCGCCTCTTCCTCGCGCAGATCATCGTGGCGTCGATCACGGCCGTGGGCGTGATCGTCACGATCTTCATCCTGGACCCGGTGGTCGGCGCCGTCGTGGCCGTGTTCGCCTCGCTCATGGTGCTGTCGGCGCCGCTCGAGTACCGGGCCCTCGGACCGCGGATGCGGTTCTGGGCCGACAGCTACCGGCCGCTGTCCGCGGAGTTCGTGGACAACCTGCAGGGGATGGGCACGCTCAAGTCGTTCGGGGCCGCCCGGCGGCGGGGCGCCGAGCTGTTCGCGCGGGCGGACGACGTGCAGGAGGCCGCGATCAGGATCACGAGCGTGTCGGCGGCGTTCTGGGGGCTCATGGCGTTCGCGGCGGGCGCCGGGGTCGGTCTGTCGCTGGGGGTCGGCGCCGTGCGCGTCGCCGAGGGCGCCATGACCAACCGCGAGCTGCTGCTGACGCTGCTGCTGGCCGGCGAGTGCTTCCTTCCGGTGCGGCAGATCTACGACGGCATGCACCAGGCGGTCTGGGGGATCGCCAAGACCGAGCGTGTGTTCTCGCTGCTCGGCTCGCCGTCTCTCGTCTCGGCAACCCGACGAGCCGCGAACCGTCGACGGCGTGCCCGCGTCGATCCGGTTCGAGGACGTTCGCTTCCGGTACCGCCAGGGGGACCGGCTCGCGCTCGACGGCCTTTCGTTCGACGTGGCGCCGGGGGAGACCGTCGCGATCGTCGGTCCGTCGGGGGCCGGGAAGACGACGATCACGTCGCTGCTGCTCCGCTTCTTCGATCCGACGGAGGGCCGGATCCTGCTGGGAGGCGTGCCGCTGTCCGACCTCGAGCCCGAGGAGGCGCAGTCGCTCTTCGCGCTGGTGCCGCAGGACACGTTCCTGTTCCACGACTCGGTGCGGTCGAACCTCGCGCTGGCCGATCCGAGCGCCGGCGACGAGCGGGTCGCCGACGCGGCGCGGGCGGCGGGCGCCCACTCGTTCATCTCGCGGCTGCCGGACGGATACGACACGGTCGTGGGCGAGCGCGGGCTCAAGCTGTCCGGCGGCGAGCGCCAGCGCGTGGCGATCGCGCGCGCCGTGCTGAAGGACGCGCCGATCCTGATCCTCGACGAGGCCACGTCCAGCGTGGACGTCGCGGCGGAGGCCGCCATCCAGGCGGCGCTCGACGGGCTGGCCGTGGGGCGGACCACGCTGGTCGTTGCGCACCGCCTGTCGACGGTCAAGGGCGCCGACCGCATCCTGGTGCTCGAGCGCGGACGCCTCACCGAGTCGGGCACCCACCACGAGCTGGTGTCGGCGGGCGGAACGTACGCGCGGCTGGTGGCGGCGCAGGAGGTGTCGGCGTGAGCGCGACACCCGTGCCCGTGACGGCGACGGACGTCGGAGGCGCCGGCGCGCTGCGCCGGTTGATGGCGAGCCTCCGCCCGATCCGCCGGCTGCTGCTCCCGTACCGGGGGCTGCTGATCTGGGGCGTCGTGGCGGGGCTGATGGTCGCGCTGTTCACGCTCGGCGCCGCGCTCGCCGGTGCGTACCTGGTGGGCCGGGCCCTCACGGGCGCGAACGCCTCGGACCTCGTCCCGATCGTGTGGCTGATCCTGGTGCTCGTCGTGCCGATCGCCGTCTTCGGCTGGCTCGAGGGCACGCTCGTGCACGTCCTGTCGTTCCGGTTGTTGAACGACCTTCGGTGCGAGCTGTTCGATCGGTTCCGCGACCTGGCGCCCGCGTACTTCCTCGAGCGGCGGTCGGGGGACGTCACCCGGGTGGCGATGTCGGACGTCGAGCTGATCGAGGTCTTCACGTCGCACCTGGTGCCGCCGTTCATCGTGGCGCTGATCGTGCCGTTCCTGGCGCTGGTCGGCCTGTTCCTCATGCACTGGGCGCTGGGACTCGTCGTGCTGCCCTTCGTGCTGCTGGTGGCGAGCGTCCCGTCCTGGCTGCTGCGGCGCGCCGAGGAACAGGGCCAGGCGATGCGGCACGAGCTCGGCGAGCTGGGCGCGAACGTGGTGGACGTGGTGCAGGGCGTCCGCGAGGTGTCCACGACCGGCTCGGGGCCGCGGTTCCTCGAGCTGATCGGCCTCCAGCACGAGCGGCTGGCTCGCGCCAGCGTCGCCCACGGCCGCCGCAGCGGCCTGGAGCAGGGCGCGACCGACGCGCTCACCGCGATGGCCATGATCGCGACGTTGGGCGTTGCCGCGGTCCTGGTCACGAACGGATCGCTGCCCGCGCAGTGGTTCCCGGCCGCGGTCATCCTGGCGGGCGGCGCGTTCGCCCCCATCGTCGCGGTGACCGGCGTGGCCCGCGAGGTGAGTCAGGTGTCGGCCGCGGCCGACCGCATCACCGAGCTGCTCGAGGCCCGGCCCGCGGTCTCGGATCTGGTGGAGCATTCGCCGTCCGGCCCTGTCGAGCCGACGATCGAGTTCCGCGACGTGCGGTTCCGGTACGGCCCCGACCTCCCCGACGTCCTGCACGGCGTGTCGTTCACGATCGCCGAGCACGAGACGGTCGCGCTCGTCGGCCACTCGGGGGCGGGGAAGTCGACGTGCGCGAACCTGCTGTTGCGGCTCTGGGACCCGGCCGACGGCTCCATCGCGGTCGGGGGTCACGACCTGCGCTCGTTCGTGCAGCGTGACCTGCGAGCGCGGATCGCCGTCGTGCCGCAGGACACGTACCTGTTCCACACGACCGTCCGTGAGAACGTGCGCCTCGGCCGCGACGATGCCACGGATGCCGAGCTGGTCGAGGCGGCGCGGGCCGCACAGGCGCTCGAGTTCATCGAGGCGCTCCCGGATGGCTGGGAGACGGTGCTCGGCGAGCGGGGGCTGACGCTCTCGGCGGGCCAGCGCCAGCGACTGGCCATCGCCCGCGCGCTGCTGAAGGACGCGCCGATCCTGCTGATGGACGAGGCGGTCTCGAACCTGGACGCCGGGTCCGAGGAGGCGCTCCACCGCGCCCTGCGCGAAGCGAGCTCGCGCCGGACCACGCTGCTGATCGCGCACCGCCCGTCCACGATCCGGCTGGCCGACCGGGTGCTGGTGATGGAGGCGGGCCGCATCGTCGAGTCGGGGACGTTCGACGAGCTGGCCGCCGCCGGCGGGACGCTGGCGCGCCTGCTCCTGACGCCGTCCGGTCTCGGCGCCGAGCGCTGAGTCTTGGCCGTCCTCTAGGTGAGGATGGCGGCCCCCAGGAAGCGCTCCGCCAGGCGACTGGTCGCCGCTGACGGTCAGCGCGTCGATCGGCACGCGCCGCCACAGCAGCAGCACCAGATCCGACGCCCCGCCCTCGACGACGGCAGTGGCGCCCCCGGCGCCGCCGGTCCGGATCGTGGCGCCGGCCGGCTCGGCCGCGACCGTCCACTCGCCCGGTCCGTCGGTCGTCCGCAACCGGACGGTCTCGCCGGTGCCGGTCAGTTCGCCGGCGTCCTCGGCGAAGTGCACCATCAGGAACTCGTCCACGCCGTCCACCGCCAGGGCCGTGTCGATCGGCAGCTGGGCGCCGGCCGCCTGCTGGGCGTCCACGCGGTGGACCGACGTCTCGTGGGCCATCCGCCGCGGCCAGAAGGCCGCCGTGTCGGGCCAGATCGACGACCAGTTCCACACCGGCTTGGCGGGATCCGCGCTCGCGAGCGTCGCCAGCAGATCGTTCAGGCCCTCTCGGTACCACCCGAGGACCGCGTCGCCGTCCGGCACGACCGGTCGCTCGACGTCGTCCTGGCCCCGCGACCCGCGCCGCACTCGGTCGCCGATCAGCCGGTGCACATTGCCGGTATGGGCCACGACGTCGCGTCCGACCCAGCCGGGGCAGCTGGGGACCGGCCGGTCCATCGATGTCTCGGCCGCGTCCACCAGCGCGTCGCCGTCGGCGCGGAGGTTCGCCAGGTACTCGTCGAGTTCCAGCAGCCTGGGCCTTCCCTCGCTCAGTTGCTCCGTTGCCGGCTGCGCGCTCCGCCCCCGAGCAACCCGACGTCGATCGCGAAGCCGACCAGCAGGATCACCAGACCGACGCCGCCGAAGCCGTTGAACTCGTTCTGGGCCACGGCGTACGCGAGCGTGGTGGTGGGGAGGAAGAAGAATCCGATCGTCGGCCACAGCCAGCTGTCGAACGCCCGGCTCATGTAGTCGGAGAACAGCCACAGCAGAAAGATCACGAACCGCGGGACGAACAGCGCGCCGATGGCCAGGAAGCACCCCATCGCGCCGGACTTCAGCCCTTGTCGTACACGGGCAGGCGCCAGTCCGGGAAGTCATCGGTGATGCCCCGCACGACGGCCAGGTAGAACTCCTGGAGCTCCATCGTGACCGCGCCGGGCTTCCCCGATCCGATCGGGCGGCCGTCGATGGTGGTGACGGGCGCGATCTGGACGCCGGTCCCGCACAGGAACACCTCGTCCGCCGAGAACAGCTCGCTGCGGTCGACACGGCGCTCGATCACCGGGAGGCCCCGGCGCTGCGCGATGCGCATCACCGAGTCGCGCGTGACCCCGATCAGGATGTCGTCGCCCACCTCGGGCGTGATCATCTCGCCGTCCACCACCAGGAACAGGTTGGCGGACGAGGCCTCGGCCACGTGGCCGTCGTTCGTGAGCATGATCGCCTCGTCCACGCCGCGCTGCCGTGCCTCGTCCGACGCCATGGCGGCGTTGATGTACGCGCCCGTGGGCTTGGCCCGCGCCGGGATGGCGTTGTCGTCGATGCGGCGCCAGCCCGAGACCGTCAGCGTCAGGCCGCGGTCGATGTCCAGGTATGCGCCCATGGGGATCGCGTACATGCAGAACCCGGTCGCCAGGCCGGTGAGCGCGACCTTGATGGTCTCCTCGGCCTTGTAGACGATGGGCCGCAGGTACGCATCCTCGCGGAACTCGTTGCGGGCCAACAGCTCGCGGGCCACCTCGACCAGCTCCTCGACCTCCAGGTCCAGGTCGAGCTTCAGGATGCGCGCGCTGTTCACCAGACGCTGCATGTGGTCGGCCAGCCGCAGCACGTACAGCTGCTGGTGCTCGGGACTCCAGTACGCCCGGATGCCCTCGAAGCACCCGGTGCCGTAGTTGAAGGCGTGGGTGGTGATGGGCACCCTCGCTTCGGACAGAGGGACGAAGTCCCCGCCGAAGTAGGCGATGTCTCCGTTGGTCACGACTGCTCCTTCTGCGGGCCGGCGTTCACACGTACCTCCCCATGCCGCCGGCGACGTCGATGGACGCGCCGGTGATGTAGCCGGCGCGTTCGCTTGCCAGGAACGCCACCACTCCGGCTACCTCGTCGGGGCGGCCGAACCGCCCCAGGGGCACCTCCCGCTCGGCCCACTGCCGGAAGAACTCCTCCTCCGACAGCTCGGGCGCGCGCTTCGCGTGGATGTTCTTCCACTGCGGCGTGACCACGAAGCCGATGTTCACGCCGTTCACCAGGATGCCGTCCGCCGCCAGCTCCATCGCCAGCACCTTGGTCAGGGACTGGCCGGCGGCGCGGTTCACGCTGGTCGCGAAGAACCCGGGGTCGGGGTACTTGCCGTAGACCGCGTTGATGTTGATCACTCTCCCGCCGCCGCGCGACCGAAGGTGGGGGACCGCTTCGCGCGTGCACCGGATGATCGAGAAGACCTTGACGTCGAAGTCGCCCGCCATCTGCTCGTCGGTGACGGTGGCGAAGGTGCCCGGCGTTGCCCGGCCGGCGTTGTTCACCAGGATGTCCAGGCCGCCGAGCTCGGCGGCGGCATCGGCGACGAACCCCGTGATCTGCTCGGGGTCGGTGACGTCGCAGACCTCGGCCCACACCTTCCTGCCGGTCTCCGACGCGATCGCCTCGGCGGACTCCTTGATCTCGGCGTCGCTGCGCGAGCAGATCGCGACGTCCACGCCCTCGCGTGCGAGCTCGAGCGCGATGGCCTGGCCGAGGCCCTTCGACCCGCCGGTGACGATCGCCGTCTTTCCCGTGAGTCCGAGATCCACGCGTCAGCTCGCCGTCTCGCGGAAGAGCGTGCCGAGGCGCCGTGCGCCCTCGACGCTCTCGTCGTCCTCGATCCGGCTGAACGACAGCCGCAGGTTCGCCTGCCCGCGCCCGTCGGGGAAGAACGGCTCGCCCGGCACGAAGGCGACGCCGTGCTCGCGAAGCGCGCGCTCGGCCAGGACCGAGGCGTCGGCCCCGCCGGGAAGCGTCAGCCACGTGAAGAACCCGCCGTGCGGCCTCGTCCACGACACCGAGTCGGGCATGTGCTCGTCCAGGCCGGCGGCCAGGACCTCCCAGCGGTGCTGATACAGCGCCCGCGAGGCGGCGACACCCGCATCCAGCATGCCGCGACGGCCCCATTCCTCCAGCAGGCGCTGGCCCAGCGCCCCCGAGCACTGGTCGGTGTTCTGCTTGGCGCGCGTCATCTGCGCCACGACTTCTGCCGGGCCCACCGCCCAGCCCAGGCGCACGCCGGGGAAGAACGTCTTCGAGAAGGTGCCCACCTGCACGCACGAGTCGGGCGCCAGTGACCACAGACTGGGGAGCCGCTCGCTGCCGGCGAATCCCAGCTCGCGATACGCCACGTCCTCGACCAGCAGCACGCCGTGACGCCGCGCCAGGTCGACGAGCGCGTGGCGCCGCTCGGCGGACAGGCTCACGCCGGCGGGGTTCTGGTGGTCCGGGATCGTGTAGAGGAGCTTCGCCCGGCGGGAGGCACCCGCGGACGGGCGCTCGAGGGCGCCCGCTGCCGCGTCCACCATCAGCCCCTCGCCGTCCATCGGGATCCCGGCCACCCGGCTCTCGAAGCTCTGGAACGCCATGATCGCGCCCAGGTACGTCGGAGCCTCGACGGCCGTCAGGTCACCGGGGTCCAGGAAGGCCTTGCCCAGCAGCTCGAGCGCCTCGACGCCGCCGCTGGTCACCAGCAGCTCGTCCTCGGCCGGGCGCCGCCCTTCCAGGGTCTCGAGCCGGCCCGCAAGGTAGTCGCGCAGCCCCGGAAGCCCGCGCGTCGGGCCGTACTGCAACAGCGAGGCGTCCTTCGCCAGCAGCAGCTCGCGCATGAGGTCGGCGAGCTCCTCGCCCGGGAACGTGAGGGGGTCGGGGAACCCTCCTGAGAACGAGATCACGTCGTGTGCGTTCGCGAGCGCCAGGATGGCGGCGAGCGCGTCGCTCTCCTCTTGGCGCGTGCGGGCCGCGAAGAGGTCGGCCCAGCGGCCAACGCCCTGCACGACGGCCACGATCGTTCTCCTCTCGTTCGCTTGTTTCCAGTGGGTGAGCAAGGTTAGAACATTGCGCTGGACGACACACCAGGCGGACCGTCGTGCCGCGTGGTGGAACGACCGGCGAGGACGACGGAACGCCGAGAGACCGGAGGGGACGCGCGCGGTGTGCGAGGTGCTGGCGGTGGCGTGGAGCGAGCCCGAACGCTTCGAACGGGTGCTGCCCTGGGCTGCCGAGCTTGAGCGGCTCGGCGTCGCGGGATTCGGCTGGGGCGTGGCGTGGAGGGACGGGGACGGCAGGGTCCACGGCTACCGGCGCCCGACGAGTCTGGCCGACGACCCGGACGGACGCGAACGGCTGGCAGGCGTGACCTCGGACCGGTTCCTGGTGCACCTTCGCCGCCCGAGCCGTCTCTCGACGGTGCAGCTCGCCGACACGCAGCCGTTCGTCGCGGAGGACGGCTCGTTCGCCTTCTGTCACAACGGCATGCTGGACCGCCACGACGAGCACCGCGAGCGGCTGGGGTCTTCCCTGGCGGGGAAGGCCGACAGCGAGGTCGGCTTCCGGATGACGCAGGAGGCCCTGACCGCCGGGGCGACCCCTACCGAGGCCTGGCCGACGTGTACGCCCAGTTGGGTGGCCGGGCGAACCTCGGCTACCTGGGCGCCGACGGCGAGCTGGCGGTCTTCTCCGTCAACGCGACCAACCGTCTCTGGTCGTTCGGCATGGACGGGGCCCGCGTGGCGGCGACGGCGCTGCACTCGGACGACCGCTCGGTCTTCGGGATGGTGTTCGACCGCGCGGAGGCACCTGTTCTGGTGGAGGGCGCCGCGGTCGTCGCGACCCCTTCGAACGGCGCGCCCGCCGCAGGCTGACAGGCGGGGCGCTGACCCGGTCATCAGAGCCCGAAGGCGTACAACCCCGATCCGGTGGTCTGGTACACGTGGCCGTTGACGACGACCGGCTCCGTCTGGAGCGACGTTGTGAAGAGGTGCCTCGTGCTCCAGAGCTTCTTCCGCGTCTGCTCGTCGTAGGCGAGCAACTGGTGCCCGCTCGCGTCGCCGAAGTACACGACGCCGTTCGCCGTGACCGGTGACGCGCTTAGCCCTCCGTTTCCGACCGTCTTCTGCCAGACCAGCTTCAGCTTGCAGCTGGCGTCGATCTTGAACACCAGCAGCCCGTGGCGATAGGTGCCGTCGAGCGAATCGGTGGGATTGCCCACGTAGAGGCGCCGGACATCCGGGTCGTAGCCGGCCACCCCGATGATCGAGCTCCCCGAGATCTGGGCGCGATCCACGGGCCCGGCGCCGACGTCGTCGCGGTCGTAGGTGAGGATCTCGCCGCTCTTGTTCTCGACGAGGAACTGGGGTCCGCACCGGGGGCCAGCGTCGTACAGCACCGGGGTCGAGCCGAAGTCCACGTCGTCGCCAACCAGACCCGGATAGTTCCACGAGACGAGCTGGAGGTCGGCGTCCAGTCGGAGCACGGCATCTGCGTACAGGTAGTGCTCCCAGGGGTCGAGCGGATAGCCGTTCCCCGTAGCGGCGTACACGTTGCCGTCGGCCGGGTCGATCGAGACGCCGCCCCAACCCCAGACGCCCCCGCCGATGGCGCCGGAGGTCGGTCCGTCCATGGTGTAGAACACCGCCGTCTGGCCGATCGTCGACGGATCCACCCGCACGACGCGGCCGTAGTTGTCGCCGTACCGGTCGCAGCCGCTCGACACACCCACGTACAGCTGGTCGTCGAACATGTTGATGCCGCCCCAGACGTACTCGTTGTCGAACATGGTGATCTGCAGCGGCCACCCCGGGGCGTCCATGCCCGTGGCGAGGTCGAGGGCGTACAGCCGTCCGTCGGTGCCGGCCACGTAGAGCACGCCCCGCGAGCGGTCGATCTGTGCCGTGTCCGTCACCCCCAGCAATCCTCCGCACGCAATGTGGGGGTCGCCGAGGTCTCGCGACCACACCTCCTGCCCGGTGGCCGCGTTCACACCGTAGAACTCGCCCGTGCGGTCGCCCGCATAGACCATGTCGGTGAACGTCCCTCCCACGTCGACGCCGGCAGCCAGGACCGGAGCAGTTGTCGGACTTCGCGGCGAACGGGAACGACCACAACAGGTGCAGCCCCGGCACGGTGGACGGACTCAGGATCGCCTCGTCCGGGTTGTGTCCGGTCCTGGCGACGTCGTAGCCCCATGTGGGCCAGTCGTTTCCTGTGCTGGTCGCCACTCGGGCTTGCCCGGCAGCGAGGGGCATCAGATGCGGATGCGGGCATGCCCGACAGCAGCAGAATCGCGCGCCGCGACGAAGACGAACCGCAGTCGAACCCCGAGCCTCCGCATTGCTCCCCCCCTACCGACCCCGGGCAACTCTCGCCCGGGGACCGATCGGCGTCAAGTGGCCGATCTGAACCACCCGTCACGCTGCGCGCGCGCTCGGCGGTCGGCGGTGCCCTAGTGACTCCAGGTGAACCCCGGAGGGACGGGGTCGCACATGAACGTGGTCGTCCGCCCGAAGCTGATCGAGCACGGACGCATATCCCGGGTCGGAGGCACGATTCTCCAACTGCCACTGGTCGTTCTGGAGGTCGTAAAGCTCCTCCTCGCCCGTCGAGTACTGGTAGTAGTCGTAGCGGAGGCCGCGCACGCCACAGTACGCGGGGACCTCCGACCACTCGGCGTGCTCGAGCAACAGCTCGTTTCTCCACGGGGCGGAGGGGTTCGCGAGGATCGGCAGCAGACTCATGCCCTCGTTTCCCGGCATGGTGGTGCCGGCAGCCTCGGCCCACGTCTCGGCGAGGTCGACGTTCGCGACGATATGGTCGTCGACGAGCGGAACCGGCCAGCCGGCGTCGTCCCAGCGAATCACCATGGGAACACGCACCGACTCCTCGTACGGGGCGGTCTTCTTCGCGTGGAACCGGTGGTTCCCGATGAGGAGGCCGTTGTCGCTCATGAACACGATCAGCGTGTTGTGGAGGCGATCAGTTGACGCGAGCGCACTCAACATCGCTTTGACGCCATCATCCACCGAAAGGAGCGACCGATACATCTGCCGCCGAAGGTCGTCCAGCTTCACCTGGAGCCCACCGCTGATCGGCGCCATCGCCCGCACGTACGCCGGTTTGTCCTGCACGTCGGCCTCGTTGTAGTTGGGCGGGCGGCTGGGTGGAAGGTTCTTGAGCGCATGCTCGTAGCGCGGCGCGGCGTGGCGGGTGAGTGTGGGGCATGCGGCGCCCAATAGAGGAAGAGGGGCTGCCCTGCCGGCGTCGACGTGATGAACTGCACGGCCTTGTCGGTGAGGACGTCGTTTGGTAGTCAGTGGGTCCGTAGCGGACATTCGTTCCCTGATCGGACGCGCTGAATCCAAAGTAGGGCTCTGACGTGAATGCGAACCACCGGCTCCATCCCGGTGGCATGTACGTCGCGTGAACCTGGCTGTACCCGTTCATGTACTTGCCCATCAGGGCGGTGCGATACCCACGGCCCTGAAGCACTGTTGCGATCGTCGTCGAGTCGCGGAAGAAGCGGAAGCCGCCGTCCGTGCGGGGCGAGTCACCGTAGATCCCGTTCGTGTGAGAGTAGGTCCCGCTGAGGATGGTCGCGCGGCTCGGGCAGCAGTACGAGTCCGATACGAATGCCCGCGAGAACGTGGCGCCATTGGACACGAGCTCATCCCGGACGGTTGTCATGTGGTCGAGCTCGTCGTAGCGCTGGTCGTCGGTGAGGACCAGCAGGATGTTCGGTTGCGCGGGAAGTGCCTGGGCAGGCACGCGGCCCGCCGTCGCTCCGCGGTCATGGCCACGAAGGTGGCGAGGGCTGCGCCGAGCGCGAGACAAAGACCGAGACGCATTCGCCTCGAGACGGCTCGTTCCACAGAGGTCGCTTTCCCTCGGGGCCCCAAGGGCAGGGGAGCACGAGTCCGCCGAATCTGTCAAGGCGTACCGGAAATGTCAAGGATCGCAGTGCGACGATAGAAATGACGAGGCGCCGGGCGGCGCGGTTCAGAAAGCGAGGGACACCCGAGGTCACGCGGTCAGGTAGCGGGCCAAGGCGAAATCGAGGCGCGAATCGTCTCCGCTGAATCCGGCCACCACGATCCGGCCGTCGGGCTGCAGGACCAATCCCGCGGCCTGGTCGAGCCCGCCGAGGTCGGTGCGTCACCGATCCGTTCGAGCCGAACGTCGGATCGAGGGTCCCGTCGGTGGTGAACCTTGCGACGGCGAAGTCATCGGCCAGACCGCCGGCGACGACGATCCTGCCGTCGGGCTGGAGTGCGATCGACTGCACCGTGGCATCGCCGGCTCCGAGCTTGGCCGTGACCTCGCCACCGGTACCGAAGCCCGCGTCGAGCTCTCCCGCGGGGGTGTATCGGGCCAGGGCCGCTCTGAAGCGCGTGCCGTCATAGGCGAAGCCCGCCACCGAGAGCATGCCGTCGGGCTGGATCACGATCGCGTTGGCCCAGGAGGCCGGGCCGGGGAAGGGGGTCACCACGATGCCCGTCCCAGCGCCGAACGCCTTGTCGAATGTCCCCGTGCGGCGCAGACGGACGACCGCGAACTGGGTAGCACCTTCGCCCGATGCGCCGGCGGCGACGATCCGTCCGTCGCGCTGGACGGCGATCGCGGACAGGTAGTCGTCGGATGACAGGTTCACCGTGATCTTGCCATCACGACTGAAGTTCGGGTCGAGGTCTCCGCTCGGGAGGTATCGCGCCATCGCCATGTCGCCCTGTTGCCGGGTGGTCACCCAGCCTGCGACGTCGATCTTCCCGTCGGGCTGGACGGCGACGGCTTCCGCGCTCTCCGGTCCTCCGAAGTTGGTGCGCACGACACCGTGCGAACCGAAGCTGGGATCGGGTGAGCCGTCCGCCTGGTAGCGCACCACGGCGACAGCGTTGTCCGAGGACCCCGCCGCCAGGATTCCCCGTCGGCCTGCAGGGCGATGGCCGCCGCGCGATCGGCGCCCCCCAGGTCAGTCAAGACGACCCCGCCGGACCCGAACGTGGGGTCGGGTGCTCCATCCGCGCGGTACCGGGCGACCGCGAAATCGTCGTCGCCACCCGTCGAGGCGAACCCGGCGACGACGATTGCACCGTCGGGCTGCAGCGCCACCGCGGCCGCGGCCGCGTCACCCGTCCCAAGGGCCGCAACCACGGTGCCGTGCGATCCGAACGTGGCGTCGAGACGCCCCGGATGGGCGGCCTCGGCCGGGGGAGCCGGAACCAGGAGTGCGCACGCAAGCGCACAGCTGGCCATCCACGCGGCGCGAAATCGCATCCCCTTGAACCCACCTCTCCGGAGCGGCCCCCCTGTACGTGAGCATGAACACGACAATCCCGTCAAGGGTCGATCTGTCATGTGGCCGTCTTGACTGCTTTCATGCTCGGCCGTACGGTGGGGCTCCGGTCGTAGGGGAGAGGGAACGGTGCGGGGAAATCGGCACGTTGCTTCGCTGGCGATCGTCGTCGTTGCAGTCGCCGCCGGCTCGCTGTGGGCCGCCGCGCCCGGGGCGGCACGTTCGCGCTTCTCGACGCCGATCCAGCACGTCGTCGTGATCTTCCAGGAGAACCACAGCTTCGACAACGTATTCGGGCCGCTCTGCGTGCAGGACCACCGGTGCAACGGCGTCGCGACCGGCGTGCTGCCGGACGGAACGCGGATCCCGTTGAAGCGTGCCGCGGACCTGGTTCCCGACGTGGGCCACTCTGCCGGGGCCCAGACCACGGCGATCAACGGCGGCGCGATGAACGGATACGCACATCTCCGCGGATGCGAGGTCACCACGCGCTACCAGTGCTACACCGCCTACCGGCCGGACCAGATCCCGAACTTGGCCGCGCTCGCCCGTGCCTTCGTGATCTCCGACCAGACGTTCGAGACCAGCCGGATCGGCTCGTGGGGCTCGCACATCGCCCTGGTGGCCTCCGAGCCGGACGGTTTCGTCGGCGACCCCGAAAAGGGCCAGTCGTCCCAGAAGGGCAAGGGCGGCGGGTGCGACAGTTACAAGGATGCCCTGTGGCAGGCGCCGGAGGGGGGCGACGCCCTGCTGGTTCCCAGCTGCATCCCCGACCTCGCGGGCAACGGCCCATACCGACCGTCCCCGGTGCAGTACGTGCCGACGATCATCGACCGCATGACCGCGGCCGGGCTCAGTTGGAAGCTCTACGCGGCCGACGGCCCCGACGCGCAGGGGGGCGGCACGGGTTACGTGTGGGCGGTCTGTCCCACGTTCGCCGAATGCCTCTTCAGCGAGCAGAAGGACGACTTCGTCCCCTCCGGGGACGTCCTCGCCGACGCGGCCGACGGCACGCTACCCAATCTGACGCTGATCGTCCCCAACCCGCCGCACTCGCAGCACAACGACCAGTCGATGCTGGAGGGGGACAATTGGATCGGGTCCATCGTGGATCGAATCGAGCACAGCCCGCAGTGGGACTCGACCGCCATCTTCATCACGTACGACGACTGTGGATGCTTCTACGACCACGTGCTGCCGCCGTCCTACGCAGGCATCCGCGAGCCGATGGTGATCGTCAGCCCGTACGCGAAGGCCGGATACACCGACAGCCACGTGACGACGTTCAACGGCATGCTGGCCTACGTCGAGGACGTGTTCGACGTGCCGCCGCTGTCCGACGCCGACGCGTTCGCCTACGACTTCTCCAACAGCTTTGACTACACGCAGCGCCCGCGCACAGGCATTCCCATGGTGACGAGCCCGGTCCCCCAGTGGGAGCTCGACTGGATGAAGGCGCATCCCCAGGACGAGGACGACATCACCTGACCAGGGCCTTCAACTGGTCAGTGCGTCCAGACGAATCCCGGCGGAACGGGTTGGCAGAGCTGGTGATCGCGGTCGCGCAGCGCGGCCACGTCGCCCGCGTATGCGGGATTGCCGGCCTCATTCTGCAGTTCGAACGGATCGGTGGTGAGGTCGTAGAGCTCCTCTTCTCCCGTCGAGTACTGCATGTACGCCTCGCTCTCGGTCCGGACTCCGCAATACGCAGGCACGAACCGCTGGTCGATGCCGTGCTCGAGCAGGAAGTCCGTCCGCCACGTCCCCCCGGGGTCCTCGAGCAGGGGGAGCATGCTGAGTCCCTCGTTGCCGGGCTCCGTCGTGCCCGCCGCCTCGGCGAACGTCTCGGCCAGGTCCACGTTGGCCACGAGGTGGTCGTCCTCCCGGGCGACGTCCCACCCCGCGGCGTCCCACCGCACGATGAACGGCACCTTGATCGACTCCTCGTACGGAGACGCCTTGTCCTGCGCGCTTCCGGAAGCCCCGAGGCGATGTTCGCCGATCGGGTGACCGTTGTCGCCCATGAACACGATCAACGTGTTGGACAGGCGCCCGGCCTGCGCAAGCGCTGACAGGATGGCACCCAGCCAGTCGTCCACCGACAGCAGCGTCTGGTACTGGCGACGCCGGAACGCGTCCCCGTCGTTCATTTCTGTAGCCGTCCACGGGGGTATGTCCCGCACGTAGGCAGGCTTGTCGGACACATCTGCCTCGTTGTACGAAGGCGGGCGAAGCGGAGGGAGTTCCTTCAGGGTCTGCTTGTACCTTGTCGCCGGGCGAGCGTTTCCGTGGGGAGCGTAGGGCGCCCAGTACAGAAAGATCGGCTGCTGGGGCGGTGAGGAGCGGACGAAGTCCACCGCCGCTTCCCCGAGGACGTCCGTGAGGTAGTCGCTGGGCGACGTGTACTGCACCAGCGCTCCCTGATCCGAGAGCGCGAACTTCACATACAGGAGCTTGGTGAGCACCAGCCAGCGGTCCCACCCGGGCGGAAGGTACCCCGCAAATCGATCGGTGTAGCCGTTCAGGTACTTCCCGATGAGTCCCGTGTGGTACCCGGCCCCGTGCAACGTGGTGGCGATCGTCGTCGCGTCGGAGAAATGCTTGAAGCCGCCGGTCTGGTTGACGTTGCTGTACACGCCGTTCGTATGCGAATACGTACCCGTCAGGATGGAAGCCCTGCTCGGGCAGCACAGTGGGTCGGAGACGAGCCCATTGTGGAACCGGATGCCCTTGTCGAGCAGTTCGGATTGAAGAGTGGCCATGTGATCGAGCTCATCGAAGCGCTGGTCGTCCGTCAGGATGAGCAGGATGTTTGGGCGGGCCGGTAACGCCGCCCTCGGCGGTGTGTGTCGCCGTCCGCCCCCGGCGAGGGTCGCGAGAAGGAGCAGGGCAGCGATCAGGGATGCGATGGATCGATGTGCTCGATTGCCCGTGCCGATGAGTACCAACCCCCTCTCCGTCCGTCTCATGGACAGGAGAGCAGAGCGTGGCAGTCATGTCAAAAAGGGTCGACCCCTCTCGTCCGACAAACTCAGTGCGTCCAGTGGAACGCGGGCGGCAACGGGTTGCAGAGGCCGTGCGCGAGGTCGCGTATCGCGTCCAGAACGTTGTGGTACTGCCCGGACGAGGAGACGTTCGTCATCTCGGACGGATCCCGGTTGAGGTCGTACAGCTCCTCGAAGCCGTTCCAGTACTGGGCGTAGGCGTAGTTCTGGCTCCGGTAGCCGCAGTACGTGAGCCCCGACGCGGCCCCGTCCGTCACCGTCCCGCCGTGTTCGATCAGGAAGTTGGATCGCCAGCTCCCCGATGGGTTCGCGGCCAGGTTGGCGAAGTCGAGCCCGTCGGTGGTGCCCATCGACGTCCCCGCGACGTGGGCGAAGGTCGCCGCGAAGTCGGTGTTCAGCATGAGGTGGCTGTCGGTCCTGCCCTCCTCGGGGAAGTTCGCCGCGTCCCACCGCACGATCCACGGCACCCGGATGGACTCATCGTATGGCATGACCTTGCCGGTCTTGCGGTGCTCGCCCAGCAGGAAGCCGTTGTCCGAGGTGAAGACGAAGAGCGTGTTGCTCAGTCGGCCGCGCGCCGACAGCGAGCTCACGATGCTGCCGACCCACCGATCGACGTCGATCAGCGACTCGTACATGTCCTCGCGCACCTGATCCCAGTGCGCCTGCTTGGTGGAGCTCCAGGGGGCGACCTTCTGGATGTACCACGGCTTGTCCGAGACGTCGGCCTCGTTGTAGCTCGGCGGCCGCCAGGGGTGCAGCGAGCTCGCCAGCGATCCCTTATCGGACTCCAGCGGCGTCGCGGGCAGGTGCGGGGCGTGCGGAGCCCAGTACAGGAACAGCGGCTGCCCGGCCGGCGCGCCGTTGATGAAGTCGACTGCCTGCTGCCCGATGATGTCCGTCTGGTACTCGTCGTCGGGGTACGTGACCTCCGTCCCCTGCACGGACTCGGTCGGCCCGTAGTACTCCAGCCCCGTGAGCGCGTTCCACGTGTCCCATCCCGGCGGCACCCACGCGGGATCGGACGCGTAGCCGTTCATGTACTTGCCGACGAGTCCCGTGTGGTAGCCCGCGCCGTGCAGCACCGTCGCAACCGTGTGGTTCTCGTCGCCCAGGTTGTGGAACGTCTGCCAGCCGCCGAACTCCTTGTTGCGGTTCGACCACACACCGTTGTGGCCGGATGTCTCGCCCGTGAGGATCGTGGCGCGGGCGGGGCAGCACAGCGGGTTGGAGACGAAGCCGTTGGTGAACGTGATGCCGTCGTCCTGCAACAGATCACGGACGTTCGGCATGTACTGCAACTCGTCCCAGCGCTGATCGTCGGTGAGGATGAACACGATGTTGGGACGGCTGGGCAGGTCCGGCGACGCCGCGCGCGCCAGCTGCGACGAGGCGGCGACGACGGCGGTCGATGACAGGACGAGCGCGAGGATCAGTCGAGACGAGACGGCGCGAAGACGCAATGAGAGTGGCTCCCTTCCCCCCTGGTGGAAACGTGCCGGACCGTGATCGGCCCCTACACTCTGGGGCCGCCGCGCCGCTGTCAAGGCTTCCGTCGTCCAAACTTCCCACGACGGACCGCCCGCGAAGGTGCGAGACTGCCGCGTGACCGGCCCGGGACCGCCGGAGGAGGGAGGCGTTCGTTGAGCGAACACGTGACGCTGCAGGTCGAGGGCGGTGTGGCGACCATCCGGCTCGACCGTCCTCCGATGAACGCGATCGACCTCCAGGTGATGGAGGGGCTGCGCGAGGCGGCCACCGAGGGCGCCGCGCGCGACGACGTGGGGGCCGTGGTCCTGTACGGAGGGGAGAGGGTCTTCGCCGCCGGCGCGGACGTCAAGATGATGAACGGCCTGGACCCGGAACGAATCCGGCCGATCATCACCGCCATGCAGGAGGTCTTCGACGCCGTCGCGGCCCTGCCGAAGGTCGTCATCGCCGCCATCAACGGCTTCGCGCTGGGCGGCGGGTGCGAGCTGGCCCTCTGCGCCGACTTCCGGTTCGCCGCGCGGGACGCCCGGATGGGCCAGCCGGAGGTCCTGCTCGGCGTGATTCCCGGGGCGGGCGGGACCCAGCGGCTGCCGCGGCTGGTGGGCCTCTCTCGGGCCAAGGAGATCATCTACTCGGGCCGGCAGGTGGACGCGGACGAGGCGCTCCGCATCGGGCTGGTGGACGCCGTCTTCCCGGCCGATCAGGTCTACCCGAAGGCGGTCGAGGCCGCCCGGCGGTACGCCGCCGGGCCGCGGGACGCCCTCCGGGCGGCGAAGGCCGCCGTCGACGGGGGCCTTGGTGCCGACCTGGCCAGTGGGCTCGTTCGGGAGCGGGAGCTCTTCACGGAGCTGTTCGCCACCCGGGACCAGGCGGAGGGGATGAGGGCCTTTCTCGAGAAGCGCCCACCGAAGTTCGGAGGTGGGCCGGGCGGGGAATGATCCGGGGCGCCCAGGGGTTCGTAGACCCACAGTAAAGGCCGATCCGGCCACCCGGCCGGGTGGGCAGAAAGGGTCGCCACGGAGATGGAAGACACCCTCACGATGCGGGGGGCACCTGTCCGGCCACTTCCGCGTCCCAGTCGCACCTGGACCACGGGGCGCGTGTGCTCGGCCGAGGGGTGCACCACGCAGCTCTCTATCTACAACCGGTCACCGCTGTGTTGGGTCCACGAACCGGTCAAGTTCCACCTGGCGCGGGGGAAGCGCCGGAGCAAGAAGGAGCGCCAAGCCGCGGCCTGAGGCTCAGCCCAGCAGGCCACCGGGGTCGGCGGCGTCCGGCGGGATGCCGTCGTCGATCAGGATCGTGTCCGCGATCTTCTTCGCCTCGTCGTACCGCTCGCGGTCGACGAACAGACGGACCCCCTTCTCCCAGAGCGACGAGAGATACCCCGGATCCTTGTACCACCAGACGATCTCCCGCTCCTCCAGCTGCTCCGCGATCTGATTGGCGTGCTCGCGCGTGTAGCGGCCGAGGTGGACGGTGGTGACGTTGGGCGGGGGAGGACGTCGCATGGCGTGTCTGAAGCATAGGCGACCCGCGCGACTCCGGTAACGTGGCGTTCATGTCCGGCGAGACCGAGGGCGGCCCCAGGCTGCTGGCGGGCGTCCGGTGGGAGGTGCGCTCGGTGCTCGGCCGATTCCCGGCGATCGCCCTTCCGATCCTGCGGTCGCGGCGGCGGGACGGGTTCCTGGCCCCAATCCGCGACGAGACCGAGGTGGTCATCGAGGGCTTTCCGCGCTCGGGGAACACGTTCGCCGTCGCCGCGTTCCACTTCGCTCAGCTGCCCCGGGACGTCAAGATCGCGCACCACGCCCACGTGCCGGCACAGCTGTTGCAGGCCGTGCGGCTGGGGCTGCCGGCCGTCCTGCTGGTCCGCGCGCCCGAGGAATGCGTGCTGCTCGCTGGTCGTTCGGGATCCGTCGCTGGGAGTGGCGGGTGTCCTCCGGGGGTGGATCCGGTTCCACGAGCCGCTGGTTCGCGTGCGCGACCGACTGGTCGTCGCCACGTTCCAGGAAGCCACGACCGACGTGGGTGGGATCACCCGGCTCGTGAACGAGCGGTTCGCGACCGGGTTCCATCCGTTCGATCCCACGCCGGAGAACCTGGAGCGGGTGCGGGCCTTGATCGAGCGCGGCGACCTGAACACGTTCGGCAGCGCCGAGAGGGTGGCGCGGGGAGGCGGCCTTCCCGGAGAGGGGCGCGAGGAGCTCAAGGACGAGCTGCGCGCGGGATACCGAGCGCCGGAGCTGGCCCGGCATCGCGGCCGCGCCGAGGACCTGTACGCGCAGCTCACGGGCCCTCGCGCACGATAAGCCGTTTCATCCTGGGCGGGCGTTCGCGATGAACACGTCGGTGCGATAGGGCAGCGGGAACGTCTCGCGACCGCTCAGCGATGGGTTCGGTCGCGACCAGCGCGCGGACGCGCTCCACGACGGCCGTCCGGTCGGCCTCGGGCAGTGCCGCCATGAAGCTGACCGACAGCACGCGGTCGACGAGCCCCTCCGTCGTCATCGCCTGGTCGTGGCGAAACTCCAACCGTCGCAGCGGCGAGAACGCCTCGCGCTCGTCCAACCCCAGCCGCCAGCTTCCGGTCCGGTAGCTCGGCGTGTCGCCCCGATAGGGCTCCATCAGCTCCGTCAGCCGCCGCACCCACGGCACCGACTCGTCGCGGACGTTCCACACCAGGCCCAGGGCTCCGTCCGGTCGCAGGACTCGGTGGATCTCCCGGGGCGCCGCGACCGGATCGAACCAGTGGAAGGCTTGGGAGGCGACGACAGCGTCGACCGAGCCGTCCTCCAGCGGCAGCGCCTCGGCGGTTCCGTCCAGGATCGGCACGTCCGGCAGGCCTTCGGCGAAGACCCGCCGCATGCCCTCCACCGGCTCGACCGCCACCAGGTCGGCGCCGAACGGCACGAGCTGCCGCGTCAGCTTCCCCGTTCCGGCCGCCACGTCGACCACCCGGTGGCCCGGCTCGATTCCGCACTCCCGTGCCAGCGCCTCGACCGCGTCGTTCGGAAACCCCGGCCGCCCCCGTTCATAGGCGTCCGCACCTGCCTGGAACCCGGCTGCCGCCGAGTCGTGGACGCCGCCGCGGCGACTCACGCCGGACCACATTCCGTCCCCAGGAACACGCGCAGCGCCAGCAGGTTCGTTCCGTCCAGCAGCGCCTCCGTGCACGCGGCCTGCCCCGCCCGCACCTGTGCCTCCGGCGCAAGTTTCGCCCAGGCGCCGTCGGAGATCCGGTAGAACGCCGTGGTGCCGGCCGCGAGCCGCTGCAAGGAGACGTCCTGCCCCGAGGCCTCCTGGAGGTCGATCCGGGAATCGGTCACGTCGGTCAGGGTCCCCGCGATCCAGATCCGGGGCGGCTCACCGGGGGCCACCGACTGGGTGGCCACGGGCGGTGCCGGGGGGACGCCGCGCGGCGTCTGCGCCGCCGGAGCCGGATTGGTGCATCCGGCGGCCACCAGGGTCACGGCCAACGCGGCCCACACGGCCGACGTTTGACGCTTCGGAAGGGCGGGCATCAGAATCGGGCGGGTCGCCGGAGCGCGACCATCATCGTGGAGGGCTCGTGAACATCGTCGTGTGCGTCAAACGAGTGCCGGATACGGCCGCGGACAAGAAGCTCGATCCACAGGACTTTACCCTCGACCGCGAGACCGTCGACAGCATCATCAACCCAGTCGACGAGTACGCGGTCGAGGAGGCCCTTCGGCTCAAGGAGCAGCACGGCGGCGAGGTGGCCGTGCTGACCATGGGCCCGGAGGGCGCGGAGAAGAATGCCGTGCGCAAGGCTCTCGCGCTCGGGGCCGACCGGGGCGTGCTGATCAGCGACGACCGCCTGCACGGCTCGGACGGCATGGCGACCGCGCGGGTTCTGGCCGCCGCGCTCGGCGGGATGGAGTTCGACCTGGTGCTGCTCGGCTCCGAGTCGACCGACGCACGGACCTCGCTCGTCCCGCAGGCGCTCGCCCAACACCTGGGGCTGCCCGGGCTGACGAACGCCAAGAAGGTGGACGTGGACGGCGGGTCGATCACGATCCACCGGGAGGAGGAGGGCGGCTACGCGGTCGTCGAGGCCCCGCTCCCGGCGGTCGTGTCGGTCGTCAAGGGGATCAACGAGCCGCGCTACCCGTCGCTCAAGGGAATCATGGGCGCCAAGCAGAAGCCGGTGGAGACGAAGTCGGCCGACGACGTCGGTGTCGACCTCGCCGCCGTGGGACTCCAGGGTTCGGGGACCGAGGTCCTCGCCGCCGAGCCGCGCCCGCCCAAGGAGAAGGGCACGATCGTGACCGACCAGGGCGACGGCGCGTCCCAGCTGGCCGACTTCCTCCAGACGCAGAAGTTCATCTGAAAGGCGTGTGATGGCAGAGCTGTGGGTGGTCGTGGACCACGACGATGGCGAGGTCCGGAAGGTCACGCTCCAGGCGCTCGCCGGCGGACGGCGTGTCGCCGCCGAGCTGGGGCTGGACGTGGCGGCCGTCTTCGTGGGTGGCGGATTCGAGAAGGCCCGCGAGCGCCTCGCCGCGGCCGGCGCTGGGACCGCATACGTCGGCGGGAGCGACGACGTGGACGGCTACCTGCTCCAGCCGCACATCGAGACCGTGTCGTCGCTCGTGCAGGAGAAGCAGCCCGCCGTGGTCCTGTTCGGCAGCGACGCGCTCGGCAAGGACCTGGCCTCGGGCGTCGCCGCACGGATCGGCGCCGGCGTCCTGGCCGATGTGGTCGACCTGGCCGTGGAGGGTGACCGGGCGGTGGCGACCATGTCGGTGTTCGGCGGCGCGACCGTGACGCGGTGTCAGGTGCGCGGCACGCCCCAGATCATCTGCGTGAAGCCGAACGCGTTCGTGGCTGAGGACGCGCCGGGTGACCTGAACGTGGTGGAGGTGCCGGTCGCGGCGTCCGATGGGGCCAAGCAGGCGCGCATCGTCGAGCGCGTGCAGCAGGAGGCCGGCGGCCGCCCCGCCGTCGAGGAGGCGTCGATCATCGTGTCGGGCGGCCGCGGCCTGGGCGGGCCCGAGCACTTCGCCGTGGTCGAGGCGCTGGCCGACGCGCTCGGCGCCGCCGTCGGCGCCTCGCGCGCCGCGGTCGACGCCGGCTGGTATCCGCACCAGCACCAGGTGGGACAGACGGGCAAGACCGTCTCGCCGCAGCTCTACGTCGCCGTCGGCATCTCGGGCGCCATCCAGCACCGCGCGGGGATGCAGACGTCGAAGACGATCGTCGCCGTCAACAAGGACGCCGACGCGCCCATCTTCCAGCTGGCCGACTTCGGTGTGGTGGGGGACCTGTTCACGGTCATTCCCGCCCTGACGGAGGAGATCCGGCGCCGCAAGGGCGCCTGACTGCGACCTTCCTCCCTCTCGCCCATACCCCCCCGGGGTATATACTCGACGTCGGTACCCGGCTGAAAGGAGACGTCGCATGGCCACGGCGATCGACCCCGTCTGCGACATGGAGGTCGACACGGCGAACCCGCCCGGCGGGTCGTTCGAGCACGACGGGACCACGTACTTCTTCTGCTCGCCCGCCTGCCGGGAGGAGTTCGCGGCCAACCCCTCCGCCTACCCGGCCCAGTTGTAGGAACGGCACACGCGAAAGGACACCGGGATGTACGGCTACACGATGAAGAAGAAGGATTTGCAGGACCGGCTGCGGCGCATCGAGGGCCAGGTGCGCGGCCTGCAGCGGCTGGTCGAGGAAGACACGTACTGCATCGACATCCTGACGCAGCTCAACTCGGTGTCGGCGGCGCTGAAGGCCGTCGGGCTCGGCCTGATCGACGACCATGTGCGCCACTGCGTGCGCGAGAGCCTCGAGCGGGGCGAGGGCGACGCCAAGGTCGAGGAGCTCGTGTCCGCGGTCGCCCGCTTCGCCAAGTAGGGGAAGACGGGTGCCAGCGCAGACGCTCACGCTCGACGTGGAGGGGATGACGTGCGCCTCCTGCGTGTTGCGCGTGCAGAAGGCGCTCGAGTCCCAGCCCGGCGTCTCGGGGGCCACCGTGAACCTCGCCACGAGCCGGGCCAGCGTCACCCTCGCGGATGAGGCGGTCCCGTTCGAGGCGCTGCGGGCGGCGGTCCGCCGGCGCGGCTACGACATCGCCCCCCATCACCAGGGCGCCTCCGAGGACGACGGCGATCGCGAGCGGCACGCGCTGCTGGTCCGCCTCGTGGTGGCGTGGCCGCTCGCGATCGCCGTGCTGGTGCTGTCGATGGGCTTCATGGACGAGGACTGGGCACGGTGGACGGCGTTCGCATTGACGATCCCGGTGCAGTTCTGGGCCGGATGGCCCTTCCTCCGCGGCGCCGCGCGTCGTGCCCGGCGGTTGTCCACGAACATGGACACGCTCGTCGCCGTGGGCACGCTCTCGGCGTTCACGTACTCGGTCTGGTCGCTCGTCCACGGCGGGGACATCTACTTCGACACCTCGGCCATCGTGATCTCGTTCCTGCTGCTCGGTCGTTCCCTGGAGGCTCGCGCGAGAGGCAGTGCCTCGCAGGCCATCCGGAAGCTGCTGGCGACAGGCGCGCGCGAGGCGCGCGTGCTTCGCGACGGCGTCGAGGTGGTCGTGCCCGCCGCCGAGGTGGCGGTCGGAGACCTGCTGCGCGTGCGGCCGGGCGAACGCATCGCCGCCGACGGGGTCGTGGTCGAGGGGTCGTCGGCGGTGGACGAGTCGATGCTGACCGGCGAGTCCGTTCCGGTCGAGAAGGTGCCCGGCGACGGTGTCGCGGGCGGAACCATCGTGGCGGACGGCGTACTGCTGGTCCGCGCGACGGCCGTGGGCGCCGACACGGCGCTCGCCCAGATCGCGCGGCTGGTGGCGAAGGCCCAGGAGAGCCGGGCGCCCGTGCAGCGGCTGGCCGACCGCATCGCGGGCGTTTTCACGCCCGTCGTGCTGGGGATCGCCGCCGTCACGGCCGTGGGCTGGCTGATCGCGACCGGCGACGGCTCGAAGGCGCTCCTGGCCGCGGTCGCCGTGCTGATCATCTCGTGCCCGTGCGCGATGGGCCTGGCCACGCCCGCGGCGATCATGGTCGGGACGGGACGCGGCGCGCAGCTGGGGATCCTGATCCGCGGGGGCGAGGTGCTGGAGCGCTCGCGCCGCATCGACGTGGTCGTGTTCGACAAGACCGGGACCCTGACCGAAGGGCGCATGCGACTGGTGGACGTCGCCGGCGACCCGCGCACGCTCGAGCTCGCCGCCGCCGCCGAAGCGGGGAGCGAGCATCCCATCGCCCGAGCGGTCGTCGACGGAGCGAGGGATCGCGGACTCGTCGCGGCCCGGGCTCAGGCGTTTCGCGCCCACCCCGGAAGCGGTGTCCGCGCGACCGTGGACGGCGCGACCGTGGCTGTCGGGCGCCGGAGCCTGCTCGAGGCGCTGGGGTGCGCGATCCCGGACGCTTTGGCGGAGGACGCGGCCCGGTTCCAGGAAGGCGGCAGCACCGTCTTCTGGGTCGGGTGGGACGGCGAGGCGCGCGGCGTCCTGGCCGTCGCCGACGAACTGAAGCCGCACGCGGACGGCGTGGTGCGCGCATTGCGCGCGAAGGGTGTCCAGGTCGTGATGATCACCGGCGACAATCAGGTCACGGCCGGCGCCGTCGCCGGGCGGGCGGGCATCGACCGCGTGGTGGCCCAGGTCCTGCCCGGTCAGAAGGCGGCCGAGATCGAGCGGCTGCAGGCCGACGGGCGCGTGGTGGCCATGGTGGGCGACGGGCTCAACGACGGACCGGCCCTGGCCCAGGCCGACCTCGGCATCGCGCTCGGGACCGGGACCGACGTCGCTATCGAGGCCTCCGACATCACGCTGATCCGGGGCGACCTGGGGGGCGTGCCCGCGTCCATCGACCTGTCGCGACGGACGTTCCGCGTGATCGTCCAGAACCTGATCTGGGCGTTCGGCTACAACGTGGCGGCCATCCCGCTGGCGGCGCTGGGGCTGTTGAACCCGATCGTGGCCGGTGCGGCGATGGCCTTGTCGTCGGTGTCGGTGGTGTCGAACTCGCTGCGGCTCAGGCGCTTCGGCCGCTGACGGCCGGTCCCGGCATCACGCCGAGCGGGCTTCGTCGGGGAACGGGCCGATGTAGTCGACCGTGGGGCGGATCAGGCGGTTATCGGCGGCCTGCTCGACGATGTGGGCCGCCCACCCGACCACGCGGCTCACGGTGAACGTCGCCGTGAACAGGTCGTGTGGGATGCCGCAGCCGTCGAGCGTGATCGCCGCCCAGAATTCGACGTTGGTGCGCAGTGGCCGGCCCGGCTTCAGCTCGGCCAGCACCTCGAGCGCCGCCTCCTCGACCGCGGCGGCCAGCTCGGCCCGCCCGAGCCCATTCTCGATCGCGGTGCGGCGCAGGGACATCGCTCGGGGGTCGTCGGTTCGGTAGATGCGGTGACCGAAGCCCATGATGCGGTGGCCCTCGCGGATCCGGCGCGCGATCCAGTCGCGCGCGCGGTCGGGGCGGCCGATCTCGTCGAGCATCTGGAGCACCGGTCCCGGCGCGCCGCCGTGCAGCGGGCCCGAGAGCGCGCCCAGCGCGGCCACCACCGCCGCGCCGGCGTCGGCGCCGGTCGACGTGACGACGCGCGCCACGAAGGTGGACGCGTTCATGCCGTGGTCGGCGGTGAGCGACAGGTAGCGGTCCAGACCCCGGACGGCCTCCGGCGACGGCGTCCTGCCGGTCAACCCGTGCAGGTAGCGCGCGGCGTGCGAGTCGCCCTCGGGGGGAGGCGCGTCCCGCCCGCGCAGGGCGGCCGCCGACCGCCCGACCACAGCGGCGGTGGCGGCGGACAGCCCCAGTACCTCGGCACGCAACTCATCCAGCGGCCGCTCCAACCACGGCTCGAACGAGCGCTGTCCGGCCAGCGCCGACACGCCCGACCGGACGGCGGCGGTCGGAGCGGGGTCGTCCCGGTCGAACGACGCCGCGGCCGCCGCGCCGACGGCCGAGGACTCGGCCGCGGAGAGCGTTCCCTCGTCGCGAACACGGTCGCGGAACCGTTCCAGCTCGCCGGCGTCGGGGAGGGCGCCGTGGTGCAACAGATACCACACGGACTCGAACGGGCCAGACTCGGCCAGCGCGACGGCGTCGTGTCCGCGATAGATCAGGCGGCCGCGCGCGCCGTCCACGTGGCTGATCGACGTGGTCCCGACGACCACGTTCTCCAGACCGCCGCCCGCGGGGCGGTCGCCGGCCGGCGTGCCGGGGGACTCAGCCATGACCGGCTGGCACCAGCGGGGCGCGGGTGGCGCCGCGCCGGCGCCGGTAGGCGGCGACCTTCTGCCGGTTGCCGCACGTGGCCATCGAGCACCACCGGCGCCGGCGCGCCCGGGAGGTGTCCAGGAACAGCCCGGAGCAGTCGGGCGCCGCGCACTCACGGACGCGTCCGGCGAGGGGGCCGCCGAACAGGTCGACCGCGTCGCGCGCGATCGTGGCGAGGGCCGCCGGGACCGACGCGCCTTCGAAGCGGATGCCGCCGCCCAGCCGGTCGAAGCGTGGCGCCACGTCCGGGCGCGCGGCCCAGGCGTTCACAGTGGCCACGTCGCCGCGGGGGGCCGGACGGCCGTCCATCGCCGCACGGGCGATCCGGAAGATCGCCTCGCGCAGCTCGCCCGCCCCGGCAAGGTCCTGGGCCGTGACGCGCGGCGGCGCCTCGGCTAGGCCGCCGGCCACGAGCCAACGCGCGAGGTCGGCGGGGGAGCGGAGGCGCTCGAACGACCGCCGCCACCGCTCGCCGACCGTGATCACCAGGTCGAGGCTCGGGCGGCCGGTGTCGAAGCGAAAGACGAGCTCATGGGGCTCGGCGTCCGGGTCGACGTCGCCGGTGACCGGTTGCACAAGGGCTCGTGCCATGGACACCAGACTAACAGGTGTCTCAGCGGCTGTTAGCCTCGGTTCGCGATGAACCGTTCCCCGTCCGTGCTGGTCGCCATGAGCGGCGGCGTCGACTCGTCGGTCGCCGCCGCGCTGCTGCACGAGCGCGGCTACCGGGTCCTGGGCTCGCACCTCAAGTTGATCCGGACGGGCGGCGTGGACCACGGCTGCTGCGGCCCGCAGGCCGAGGCGGACGCGGCCGAGGTTGCCCGCATCGCCGGGTTCGACTTCGAGATCGTGGACATGGGCACCGCCTTCGAGCGCACCGTCCTCGCGGACTTCTTCGACGAGCACCGCGCCGGGCGCACGCCCAATCCCTGCGTCCGCTGCAACCAGCACATCAAGTTCGGGGCGTTCCTCGACCGCGCCGACGCGCTGGGCTTCGACCTCGTCGCCACCGGCCACTACGTCCGCTCGTGGCGGGACACCGGCGGCCGCTGGCACCTGGCGCGCGGCCTGGACGGCTCGAAGGACCAGTCGTACATGCTCCACGTCCTGGGTCAGGAGCAGCTGGCGCGTTCGCTGTTCCCGGTGGGGGGCAGACCAAGGCCGAGACCCGTGCGCACGCCGCACGGCTGGCACTGCCCGTCGCGGGCAAGCCCGACTCGCAGGAGGTGTGCTTCGTGCCGGGCGCCGACCACGCCGCGTTCCTGGCCGAGCATGCGCCCGACCTGGTCCGCGCCGGCAGCGTCGTCGACGCGGCCACCGGCGCGACGCTCGGCGAGCACGAGGGGACCTTCCGCTTCACGATCGGGCAGCGGCGGGGACTGGGCGTGTCCACCGGCGAGCGGTCCTACGTCGTCGACGTGGATCCCGCTGCAAACCGCGTGGTGGTGGGCGCGGGCGAGCTGCTGGCCCGCAACGGGTTGCTGGCCGATCGCGTGACCTGGGTGTCCGGTTCGCCTCCGGCCGGACCCACCGAGGTGACGGTCCGCATCCGCTACCGGGGCGAGGACGCCCCCGGGGTCGTCACGTCCGGCGCCGGCGGCGGGGCCCGGGTCGAGTTCCGCAGCCCCCAGCGCGCCGTCGCGCCCGGCCAGAGCGTCGTCTTCTATGACGGCGACGAAGTCCTGGGCGGCGGGCGCATCCTCGAAGCCCTCCGCTAGCCCGCTCCGGCCGCGCCCGCGACGTCCCTTTCCGCGACTGGATTGCGGCCCCCGCGCGAGGTACGTTTCCCCCCGGAGTCGCCCCTGCGGGGCAGCACCGGGGGCGGCGGGGGCAGGCGGCCGTCGACACGGAGGGGTGAGCGGATGCCAGAGCACGACTCCAGCACGGAAGAACGGGACGCGAAGGATCTGGCGGGGTTCGGCTACCAGCAGGAGCTGAAGCGTTCGCTGAACGTCTTCAGCTCGTTCGCCATCGCGTTCTCCTACATCTCGCCGTCCACCGGCATCTTCACGCTGTACTTCCTGGCGCTGTCGATCGGCGGCGTGATGTTCTGGACCTGGCCCATCGTGATCCTCGGGCAGCTGTTCATCGCGATCAACTTCGCCGAGCTGTCGAGCCACTACCCGATCGCCGGCTCGGTGTACCAGTGGACCAAGTATCTGGCCCCTCGCGGCTACGCCTGGTTCACCGGTTGGTTCTACCTGTTCGCCGGCATCATCACCGTGGCCGCCGTCTGCGCGACGCTGCCGCTGGCGCTGATCCCGTTCCTGAACGGCCTCGGCTGGAACATCGAGAACACGGTGGCCAACGGCCGCATCATCGCCATCATCACGCTGATCGTCGTCACGCTGCTGAACATCTACGGCGTGCGTCTGGTGGCGATCGTGAACAACACCGGCGTCCTGTTCGAGATCCTCGGCATGGTGGTCTTCGCGATCATCCTGGCCGTCGCCCACAACCACCAGGGCATCGACGTCGTGACGGACTCGGGCGGGCAGCCGGTGAACGGCGGCTCCTTCCTGATCGCGATGTTCATGAGCCTGTTCGTCGTCTACGGCTTCGATACCGCCGGCACGCTGGCCGAGGAGACCAAGAATCCGCGGCGCGAGGCGCCGCGGGCGATCATCGGCGCGATCCTCGGGGCCTTCGTCGTCGGCGCCGTCTTCCTGCTGGGCACGCTGATGGCGATCCCGGACCTGAAGGAGGCGGCGACCGGCCTGGCGACGTCGCCGGCCACCGTGATCGACGCGGCCTTCGGCGCGGGGAGCTTCTTCTCCAACGTGTACCTCTTCGTGGTGTCCGCCGCCATCTTCGTCTGTTGCATGGCGATCATGACCTCGACCATCCGGCTGTGCTTCGGGATGTCGCGCGACGACCAGCTACCGGGCTCGAAGTACCTCTCCCGGGTGAGCCCGCACCTGCACACCCCGGTGTGGTCCTGCCTCGCGATCGGGGCCCTGGCCGCCGTTCCGTTCATCGAGTTCGCCGGCGCGAGCACGATCGCGGTCTCGGCGACCGCGATGATCTACCTGTCCTACCTGCTGGGGAACTTCGCGATCCTCCGCGCCCGGATGAACGGGTGGCCGAAGGTGTCCGCTCCGTTCAAGCTCGGCGTGTGGGGCAAGGTGGTCACCGTCCTGGGGATCCTGTGGGGCATGGCCATGCTCATCAACTTCTGGTGGCCGTCCCCGGGGGACTCGGCGTTCTCGCCGGACGCGACGCTGCGCATCTTCTCCAACCCGACGGCCAACCAGACCGACTACTACACCGCCGGCGACCGCCTGGTGAGCTTCGGGATCGACTTCCTCAACAAGATCCCGATCATCGAGCTGGTGATGGTCTTCATCTTCATCCTGGGGGTCATCTACTACCTCGGCTTCCAGCGGGCGAAGCCGCCGGAGACGGTCGTCGTGCCGGAGGCGGACCCGGCGACGATCTGATCCCCCGGGCGGGGGACGACGAACGCTCAAGGCGTCGCGGGGGCGGGTCGATGTACCCCGTGACATGCATGCCCGTTCCCGTCGCGTCGGGACCGAGAACGGCGACCCCGAACTGCTCGAGGCCGCCTCGGACCCTCACCCCTGGCGTCTCGCCGTCATCCTCACCGTGCTCACGATCGGGCTGGGGATGCTGTCGTCCCTGGTGCTGGTCCCCCTGGTCGTCCACTACCGCGGCTGGCTGGCGCCCGAGGACGCGTGGCCGTCGATCCTGGCGGCCAACTACGTCTCCAACGGCGCGTTCGGCTACGTCTACTCCTCGAGCGTCTTCTACGTGGTCACGCCGCTCCTGGCGCTGGTCCTGGCGCCCGCAGCCTTCCTGGCCGGCAACCTCAACCTCCTGAACAACTACCCGTACCAGATCCCGCATCCGACCGCCTGGCTCGTGTACGGCCCGTACGCGCTCGCGCTGAGCTTCCCCCTGTACTGGGCGGCGCGGAAGCTCGCCAACCAGGTGGGGCTGGCGGCCCAGGCCTGGGTCGTCCAGTGGGCCGCCCTGATCCTGGCCGCCATCCCGATGGCGGTGCTGTACGGGCACTGGGAGGACGCGCTGTGCCTGGCCGGCGTGCTGCTCGCGGTGACGCTGCTGCTCCAGGAGAAGGACGTGCCGGCGGCGTTCGTGTTCGGCGTGGCCATCGCCTTCAAGCAGTGGGCGCTGCTGGGCCTGCCGCTCTTCATCCTCCTGTCGCCCAAGGAGAAGCGCGTCGCCATGGCGGTCCGCAGCCTGGTCGTTCCCGCGGCCCTGGTGGCCATCCCCCTGATCCAGGACTGGAAGTTCGCGAGCCGCGCGCTGCTGGGGGCGCGCTCGTATCCGCACGCGATCACGCACACGGCCCTGTGGATACGCGACAACGACGGGATCGTGACGGGCACGCCGGGGCGCGTCGCCGCGCTGCTGTTCGGCGCCGGCGTCGCATGGTGGCTCCGCGACCGCAAGGAGCTGGCGCTGATCCTGGCCGGGTTCGGTCTGATCTTCCTGGCGCGGCTGGTCTTCGAGCCGCGCGTCCTCTTCTACTACCTCGGCCCCGGGCTCCTGTTCCTGCTGCTGCACGAACGCCTGACGACCGGGCACTGGTGGCGCACGTCGGTCACCGGCTGCTTGTTCATGGCCTACTTCCACCTGCACCTGAGCCCGATCGCGTGGTGGCCGGCTGCGTTTCTGGCGCTGGCGATCATCGGCGGGCCGGCCGCGCGCGACGTGGCACGTCGCACGTGCGTTCCCCGCGTGAAACCCGATCGGGAACTCGTCGCCGCGTAGGCTCACGGCGTGATCGAGGTCACCCCACAGCTCCGCTCGTGGGCTTCGGACATCGAGCCCGAGACGCTCGAGCAGGCGAAGAAGGCTTCTCGGCTCCCGATCCTGGCCGGTCCCGTGGCGCTGATGCCGGACGCGCACCTGGGCATCGGCGCCACGGTCGGCTCGGTGATCGCCACCGACGGCGCGGTCATCCCCGCGGCGGTCGGCGTCGACCTCGGCTGCGGCATGATCGCCGTCGAGACCGACCTGTCCTCGGCGCACCTGCCCGACGACCTGGAACCGTTCCTGTCGCGCCTCGAGGCGGTCCTTCCGGCCGGGCTGGGCAGGTGGCACGCGGACGTGTCGGACGAGGCCCGCGCCTGGCTGGCGGGTCATCCCAACCCGGCGCTGACGCCGAAGCAGGAGCAGAGGGCGCTGGTCCAGTTCGGCACGCTCGGCAGCGGCAACCACTTCTTCGAGGTGTGCGCCGACGAGCGTGAGGTGGTCTGGATCACGCTCCACTCGGGATCGCGCGGCGTGGGCAACCAGCTGGCGATGGCGCACATCAAGGTCGCCAAGGCCATGGCGAAGGAAGCGGACGTCCCGCTGGAGGACGCCGACCTGGCGTACCTGCAGGAGCGCACGCCGGCGTTCGACGCCTACATCCGCGACATGCTGTGGTCGCAGGAGTACGCGGCGGCCAACCGCGCCCGCATGATGGACGCGGCGCTGGCGACGTTCTTCGCCTTCACCCGGGCCGGCGGAGAGCGGCTCCGCGTGAACTGCCACCACAACTTCGCCCAGCAGGAGACGCACGGGGGACGCGCGGTGTGGGTGACGCGCAAGGGCGCCATCAAGGCCGGCGTGGACGACCTGGGCCTGATCCCGGGGAGCATGGGCACGCGCTCGTACGTGATCCGGGGCAAGGGGAACCCGCTGTCGTACGAGTCGTGCGCGCACGGGGCGGGCCGGCGGATGAGCCGGACCCAGGCCCGCAAGCGGTTCGCCGCCGCCGACCTGGCCGCGGCGATGCAGGGCCGGACGTGGCTGTCGTCCCGCGCCGACGCGCTCGTGGACGAGATCCCGGCGGCGTACAAGGACGTGGATCAGGTGATGGCCGACCAGGCCGACCTGGTCGACGTGCTGCACACCCTGCGCGGGCTCGTCAACTACAAGGGCGTCTGACCGCCTTCCGGGCCGTCGTCTCCGGCGTGTAGCCTGTGGGTCCCCCGGGGACCATCCGGGCCGTCGTGAGAGAGGGACCCGTGCCGCTCCGTTCCAGGCGCAAGAGCCGGTTCTTCGAGGTGCTGGTCCAGGACATGGTCCTGCGCGTGGCCGGTCCCGAGGAGCTGTACGAGCAGGCGCGCGCGTCCGGCATGCAGTTCTGGGAGCAGCTGCAGAGCTACTCGATCCGCAATCCCGACTTTCGAACCAGCAAGCGGCCGCTGCACCTGCCCGAGGACGCCCCGGCGGCACTGCGTCGCATGGCCGACGTCGCCGCGCGCGCCGGCGTCGGGCCGATGTTCACCTTCCAGGGCGCGCTGGCCGAGTTCGTGGGGACGGCGCTGGCGCGAACACAGGACGAGGTGCTGGTGTCATCCGGGGGCGACCACTTCGTCATCGCGAAGCGGCGGGCCCGGCTGCACGTCCATCCGGGCGTCGGGGGCTCGGCGATCTCGGTGGTGGTCAAGCCCGAGCTGGGTCCGCAGGGGATTCTACACCACGACCGGCCGGCAGTACCTCCCGACCGACACCGGCGACGGCGTGGTGATCGTGGCCTCGTCCAACATCCTTGCCGACGCGGCGGCCGCCGGCGCCCTGGCGATCCTGTCCAAGCCGAACTCGCTCCGCGCGGCGCTCACGTACCTCCGGCGCCTCGGAGGGGTCCACGGCGCGATGGTGGTCCGCGGCGACCGCGTCGGCCTGGCCGGCAACCTCGAGCTGGCGGCATAGGCGGCCGGTCGTGCGCGTTCGAACCCAGACATGAGCCCGCGGAAACGAGCGACGCCCGGACGAGCCGCAGCAGCGGCGCCGGCCGGAGGAGCGGCGGCTGTCCGACGCGCGGAAGCGGGTCGAGGAGCTGCACGAGCAGGTCAACCACCACTCGTACCGCTACCACGTGCTGGACGACCCCGAGGTCTCCGACTTCGACTACGACCAGATGGTCAAGGAGCTCCAGACGCTCGAGGCCGAGTTCCCCGAGCTGATCACGCCCGACAGTCCGACCCAGCGCGTCGGCGGCGCCCCGGCCGACCTGTTCGCGCCCGGTGCACGCACCGCGCCCAGATGCTGTCGCTGGACAACGCGTTCTCCTGGGACGAGCTGGAGGCCTGGGCGAAGCGCGTCGAGCGCGGCATCGGCGCCGCGGCCGCGGTTCGTGTGCGAGCTGAAGATCGACGGCCTCGCGGTCGTGCGTGTCGTACGAGGACGGCGCGTTCGTCCGCGGCGCGACGCGCGGCGACGGGCTCACCGGCGAGGACGTCACGCGCGAACATCCGCACGATCCGGTCAGGTGCCGATCAAGCTCCGCGGGGACCGGCCGCCCGCCGGTGCTGGACGTCCGCGGCGAGGTGTACTTCCCGGTCAAGGGCGTTCGAGCGGCTGAACGACGAGCTGCTCGACCGCGGCGAGCGGGCGTTCGCCAACCCGCGCAACGCCGCGGCCGGGTCGCTGCGGCAGAAGGACCCCGGCGTGTCGGCCGGTCGCGGCCGCTGCGCCTGTGGTGCCACGGCGTGCTGTACGCCGAGGGCGCGCCGGTTCGGCGCGCACTCCGAGGCGCTGACCTACCTCCGCGAGGCCGGGCTCCCGGTGAACCCGGCCACCGAGGTCGTCGGGTCGCTCGACGAGGTGTTCGACGTTCTGCGAGCGATGGGAGCGCGACCGGCACACGATCGACTACGAGATCGACGGCGTGGTCGTCAAGGTCGACTCGATCGCCCAGCAGGAGGAGCTGGGCGCCACGTCGCACGCGCCGCGGTGGGCGATCGCGTACAAGTTCCCGCCCGAGGAGCGCACGACGCTGCTGCGGAAGATCGCGGTGAACACGGGGCGGACCGGGCATCGTCACGCCGTTCGCCATCATGGAGCCGGTGTTCGTCGGCGGCGTCACGATCGGGACGGGCGACGCTGCACAACGAGGACGAGGTCGAAGCGCAAGGACGTCCGCGAGGGCGACACGGTCATCGTGCGCCGGGCCGGCGACGTGATCCCCGAGATGCGTCGGGCCGGTCCTGTCGAAGCGGCCGAAGGGCTCGAAGCCGTGGCGCTTCCCGACGAGGTGCCACGTCGTGCGGCACCGCGCTGGTGCGGGACGGAGGGCGGCGTACTGGCGCTGCCCGAACCAGCGCGGGTGCCCGCCGCAGAACGATCGAGTGGCTGTTCCGTTCGCGTCGCGCGGCGCGATGGACATCGAGCACCTCGGCTACAAGACCGGGATCCTGCTCCTGGACAACGGGTGGGTCGAGGACCCCGCCGACATCTACTCGATCACCGCCGAGCAGCTGGCCGAGCTCCCCGGGTTCAAGGAGCAAGTCGATCCAGAACCTGCTGACGGCCATCGAGGGGTCGAAGGACCGGCCGCTCTGGCGGCTGCTCGTGGTGGCTGAACATCCGCCACGTCGGGTGGCACGGTGGCGCAGGTGCTGGCGCGGGCGTTCCCGTCGATCGACGCGCTGGCGAAGGCGACCGACGAGGACCTGAACGGGTCGAGGGCGATCGGCCCCGAGATCGCCGGCAGCATCTTCGAGTGGTTCCACGACAAGGAGAACCTCAAGCTGCTGAAGAAGCTGCGCGAAGGCCGGCGTCCGCATCGAGGACGACGAGGTCGAGGCCGCCGCCCGAGGGCCCGCTGACCGGGTTCGACGATCGTGCTGACCGGCGGCCTCGACGTCGCTGAGCCGCGAGCGAGGCCGAGCGGGCCGCGACGGAGGCGGGCGCCCACCTCGTCGCGAGCGTGTCGAAGAAGACGAACTTCGTGGTGGTCGGGGAGAACCCCGGCTCGAAGTTCGACAAGGCGCAGCAGCTCGGCGTCGAGACCATCGACGAGAAGGAATTCCTGAAGCGCCTGAAGCGCTAGCGGGCGTCGGCGCGCGTGAAGAGCCGCCGCGCGGTGAGGCCGTCGCCGAGCATGAGCTGATCGCCCGAGATCGTGAACGGGCGGTCCGGTTCCTCTTCCAGGAGCAGCGGATGGGTCCCGGCTTCCACGTGGTGCTCCACGATCCCGACGATCGAGTCTCCGACGCTTCCGGCCTCCCGCACCCGAAAGGTCCCCAGGTAGCCGACGTACGGCCAGGAATGCACGGGCTCCGTGCCGGCGAAGACCAGCACCGACAGGAGGCCGCCGGGGTCGTAGACGACGAGGCCCTTGGGGTTCACCCCGAAGGTGGGTGACCAGGGGTCCGCCTCGGCCTCCCGGTCCTCGTAGAGCGTGAGCCGCCACGTGCCGAAGAGCATTCGCGCAGCCGCTTCGAACTTCATGGGCAGAGCCTACGGCCCCGCGAGGTCCGGTAGGGTCGTATCCCGACGCACGTGGAAAGAGAGAGGAGCCTGCATGGAGGTCGACGCGTTCCTGGCCGACTCGGTGGTGGTCGCCGAGGGCAAGCTCTTCGTGCAGGGCGCCGGCTGGAACACGCTCAACGTGCAGTCGCTCCCCGCGGTCCACGACCGGGTGGGGATCGGGATGATCATCGACGTCCCGTACACCGCCACCAACCAGGAGCACGGGTTCTCGCTGCACCTCGAGACCGAGGACGGCGAACAGCTGCCGCTGGGCGACGCGCCCCCCGGGATGGAGACGCCGGACGGCAGGGTCCGTACGATCGAGGGCGTGTTCAACGTGGGTCGTCCCGCCCACGCTGGTCGCGGGTGACGGCCAGCTGATCCCGCTGGCCATCAACCTGAATGGCCTGCCGTTCGTCGCGGCCGGTCGCTACACGTTCGTGATCGCGGTCGACGGCGAAGAGGCCAAGCGGCTGCCGTTCCGCGTTCAGCCCATTGGCCACTTCGGCCCGAGCGGCTGACGTGCCGCCTTCCTCGGTGCGGGTCGACATCGGTGACGTCGCGCTGCACGTCCACGAGTTCGGCGAGGGCCCGCCGATCGTCATGCTCCCGCCGGGTCCGGGACTGGACGGCAGCGTGTTCTTTCCCTGGTTCGAACAGCTGGAGGGCTACCGGCTCCTGGCCGTCGACCTGACCGGCCACGGGCAGTCCGATCGCGGCGATCCCGCGCGCTGGACCGTCTCCGACTGGGCGGCGGACGTCGCCCGGCTGGCCGATGCGCTCGAGCTGCAGGACTACACGCTGCTGGGCCACTCCTTCGGGGCACGCGTGGCGCTGCAGCACGCGGTCGACCATCCCGGCCACGCCGCCCGCATCATCAGCTCGGGCGGCATCGCCCACGCCGAGGCCCTGGCGCACATGGACGAGACGTTCGAGGCGTGGGGCACGCCCGAGCAGCGGGCGAGCGTCGAGGCGGCGTTCGAGGCCGAGGAGTCGGTGGAGACGCCGGCCGACTGCCACGCCGCCTGGATGGGCATGATGCCGTTCTTCCTCGCCGAGCCGGACGGCCCGGCCCTCGCCGACATCGACCGGAACTGGAGCGACGTCCGGTACAGCCCGGAGATCCACCGGCACGAGGGGTTCGGCGACTACGACGTGCGACCCTCGCTTCCCGGCGTGACCGTGCCCGTGCTGGTCATCACCGGGAAGGAGGACCGCATCACCCGCCCGGCCGAGTCGGAGGAGATCGCCGCCCTCCTGCCCGAACGCGACGCTGCGAGATCCTCGAGGGCGTCGGCCACTTCCCGTTCGCCGAGCGACCCGCGGAGTACCTCGGCGCGATCGGCGCCTGGCTCGACCGGGTCTAGCGCCTCCCGTTCCCCGCTCAGTCCTTGAACGAGTTGCTCACGTCCTTGGCGTGCGGAAGGGGCCGGCGCTGTCGCGCCGGCCCCTTCGGTGCTGCGGTTCCCGGTGCGTCGTCAGCTTGCGGTGCCGCGCACGATCACCTCGAGAACGTCCATGAAGTCGGGGTTCCCGTTGTTGTCCAGCATGATGAACCGGATCCGCGTGACCCCGTCCGTCCCGCCGGTCGGCGTGTACGTCTGGAGCGAGCCGTCGGGAGTGGCCGTTCCTGCGAACGCGGTCTGCCACGTGCCGCCGCCGGCCTTCGTCTGGATCTTGAAGTCGGTCACCGCGGAGTCGTTGTCGTCGCCGCAAGTCCCGCCCGACGCAACCGCGAACTGGGTGATGTCCACCGCGTTCGGGAGCTCGACCGTCGCCTTCCGGGGGCCGGTGACCCCGCTCCCGGGGTTGTCGGGCGAGTCGGACGGCCACCCGTTGCCCAGGTTCAGGTCGAATGCGCCGTTGGCGTTCGAGCCGCAGAACGGGCCGTAGTCGGGCGGCGTGAAGGACAGCAGCGTCGCACCGCCGCTGAGCGATGCCCAGTCGCGGGTCACCTTCCCGTTCACGACGATGTCCGCATTCACGTTCACGTTCTGCACGACGAACTGCTCGTAGCCCGGCCCGCGGACCTCGAGCGCCGGGTAGACGTGCTTCGGCACGTCGGTGATCTCGTACCTGCCGTTCGCGTTCGTGTCGTCCTGCAGGTTGCCCTCGAAGCCCGAGTCGAGCCCGGCGATGCCGACCGTCAGGCCCTCGACCGGCTCGCCGGTCACCTTGTCGGCGATCCGGCCCCGAATCGAGTAGCACGGACCGCACGTCGGCGGCGTGCTGAAGTCCTCCACCGGGTGGACGTCGGCGCCGCCGACCGACGAGGCGAAGTAGCCCATGCCCCGGTTGGCGAACGTCTCCCAGATGGTGTCGGCGTTGGCGCCGCCGGTCGCCACCAGGTCGGCCTGCACGATCGCGTTGCGCATGTCCAGGAAGGACGGGCTCGGGGGGAGAGCTCCATCCCGCGCGTCACGAGCTTCTCCGTCGTCTTGGTGCCGAGGGCGTTCCGGAGGTCCCACAGCGTCTCCAGCCAGAATCTCGCCGTCGGCGTGCACCTCCGGGCCGCCGGCGATCTTGCCGAAGTCGCCGTAGGTGTAGCCGCCCGGACCGGCGCTTCGCCGGCCCCGGGCACTCGGACGCGGGAGCGCCCACCGGGCAGTCCACCGGCTGCGACCGCAGGTCGCCGCCGAACGTGTACTGGCCCATGATGAAGTTCCCGTTGCCCGGCGGATCGGGCTTGAAGCCCTGGTCGTTGACGAAGTCGAGCGCGTACCAGTCGCTCCAGGCCTCGCCCATCGACCCGGCCTGCTGGTTGTCCAGTCCGCTGTTGCCGTCGGGGTAGATGACCAGGCGGTTCGACAGACCGTGCGTGTACTCGTGGTACACGACCTCGGCGTCGTCCCCGCCGTTGGCCGACACCACGTCGGGCAGGCCGAACATGTCGAACTTGCGGAACAGGTACATCTGCATGATCGGCGCCGTCCCGTCGGGGAACGTCGACATGTTCGCGTTGTCCACGTGGCCCAGGTCGGGGAATCCGCCTGCCGTGTCGGCGCCGTCGGAGGACTGACCCTGGACGGGGTCGCCGCCCAGTCCCTTGCCGGTGCTGTTCTTCTGCTCGAAGTTCCCGGCCGCCTCGGTGAAGCCGATCGGGTTCTGCAGCAGGTGCTGGTGGTACCGGTTGAGGAAGTGGTACACCTGCACCGCGTTGTGCGCCAGGTTGTCCTCCCAGCTGAACGCGGTGTGGAGGTCCCACGTGCACGCGGTGTGCGTGCAGTTCTGGCCGGCGTGCGAGAAGTCGAGCGGCACGGGGTAGGCCGACCAGTCCGTGCCGTGGTTCGCCGGCACCTCGTCACTCGGGTCGGGCACGTTGTCGTCGTGCACGTCCAGGTACGCGTGCGCGTTGTTGCCGTTCAGCGCCGACCCGTTGTAGACGGGGAACGTGACGGATCGCAGCTCGTTCCCACCGGCCAGCATGTCGCTCGGCGTACACCTGCCACGCCTGGGCGACACCGGTCGCCGAGTTGGTCAGGTTGTGCCGGTACAGCACCCGGCCGCCGGCGTCGTCCACCACGGACAGGTCGGTCTCGGACGGCGAGACGAACGTGATCGTCTGCCACGCGCCGACGGCGCCTCTGCCGGTCGGGAACAGGACCCGCCGTGCGGTGTCACGCGCGTCGGGACGTCGCCCGCGCGCCCGCGCCCGCACGAGCGGCCGCGATGGCTGCGTCGGCGTCCAGGCTCGGTGCTCCCGCGGGGGCCCGCAGGCCCCGCATGGGTGAGCCGGTGACGTTGATGAGCCGTCCGGCCTTGGAGACGGCTGCGGAGAGTCCCTGGCCGAACAGCTCGAGCCCGCCGGCCGACTGCGTCCACGACAGGTGGTGCGTGCCCAGCACGTCCACGTAGTCGCGGCGCAGGTGCAGCGTGGCGAGGTCGCCGGCGCTCAGGCCGAACGCGGCGAGGTGCCCGCGCACGTACCCCAGCGCGACGGAGGCCGCGGAGCTGCCGCTGGCGCCCGTCAGGTAGCCGTCGAGCCTGCCGACGTATCGGAGGGTTCCGGTGGCCCGGTCGCTCTGCACGACGCCTTGCGAGCCGAGCGTTCCTGCGAGTGCCGCGCGCGCGGATGCGACGCGCGCGCTGACCCCGACGGCCCTGCCCTGTGTGCGGGCGTCGACGCCGGTCCACCGCTCGGCGGTCAGGCGCCGAGCTTTCGTTGACTCCCCGGCCGCGACCCCCATTGGGATCGCCATGCCGGCTACGACGAGTACGACTGCCAATGACGTGGCGAGCCTGAGTGCCCGCCCGCGCTGTGCGCGCATGATCTGCCCCCTTCCGGCCGAACTTCGACATTTTCCTACCACGGCCGGGCAAAGAGGGCGAGTCCGGATGGTCCTCTTAAGTGGGACGTTATGCTTCGGTACAGTTGCTCCGCCTTGGCCCGCAGAGATGCCATTTCGGGAGCGCGATACTTCGGCCGGAGCGTCTCCTTGTGCCCGCTTCTCTCGGCGGACGGCCTGGGGACGACCATCTCCACCCGCTCGGGCGGGTGGTTGCGGCGGACGTAGGACTCGATCGTCTCCATGCACCGTTGGACGTTCTCGGGCGTGTGGTCGAACGGGACGAACGAGGTGCCGAAGGCGTCGTTCACCTCTCGCATCAGGTCCCCGAACCGCGTGACCGCCTGCTCGAACGTGCCCACCACGAAGCCGCGACGGTAGCGGATCAGCGGCCGGTGGAAGCGCACGTACCCGCGCAGGCCCTGCCCGACGGTCAGATCCGGGCGGCGCACCAGGTGCGACAGGATCGCGTCCTCCGGTTCGCGCACCAGCAGGAGCGTGGGGATGCCGCGCCGCACGGCCTCGATGACCTGCGCCGGCGAGTGCGTGTGGTGGGCGATGTCCACCTTGCGGTCCTGGGCCATCTGGAACGCGGCCACGGCGAACGAGGTCGCGGACCGGGGAAAGCCCTCGATGACGACCTCGGTGCCGGGCCCGATCGGGTGGTTGCGGCCGCGGATGCGGGAGAGTGGGAGGGCGACGGAGGGATACATCGCGACGATCGTCTTTCCCTCGTACATCGCCCGCGCGGCGAGGTCGCGGGCGGTGGAGGCCACGTCGTGTGCCGGGCCCGTCATGTGCGGGCGACCTCCCGGGGCGTACGGGCGGCGACCTCCAGATAGCGGTCACGGCAGCGGATCGGGTCCAGCTCGGTGGCCGCGTACTCCCCGCGCGGCGCGCTCGACGCCGTGCAGGTACGCGGGGTCCTCGGCCAGCCGGATCAGGTGCGCCCCAACCTCTTCGGGCTGATCGCCGTCGATCTCGACCTTCAGCGCCGCGCCGTCGGGGATCTCCGAGAACGAGCCCAGGTCGTTCACGATGGTGGCGCGGCCCTCCGCCAGGGCGCGCGAGACGGTTCCCGACGATTCCCCGGCGCTCGGATACCGGAGGTTCACCACGGCGTCCACGGCTTTCAGGAACAGGTAGAAGCGTGTCAGGTCCACGAAGCCGACGGGACGCACCTTCCCTCGAAGGTCGTAGCGCTGGATGAGCCGGTCGAGGCCGCCGCCGCTGGTGTCGGCGCCCACCATCAGCAGCCGCGCGTCGTCGCGGCGCCGGGCGAGCCGCGCGAAGCCGCCCACGACGGCGCCCGGCTGCTTGGGCCGGGTGATGTAGCCGAAGTGGCCGACCAGGAACGCGCCGGCCGGAAGCTCGAGGCGGGCCCGCGCCTCCGCGCGCGTGACGCCTTCGACGTCGGCGGGAGGGCGGCCGGCGTGGTGGGGGATGACCGTGACCGGGACGCCGGGAGCGATCTCTCGCATCTGGTCGGCGGCGTCGTGGTTGTGGACGACGATGGCCCGCGAGCCGCGGGCCAGCTCGCCGTTGAGCGGCCACAGGAACTTCTCGAAGTCGGTCACGACGTCGGTGGCGTGGAGCTCGGCGAGCCGCCCCCCCAGCTCGGGCCCGACCTCGCGGGAGACGGCCTCCCGATAGCCGCGGAGGTCCCGGCGCGGGGGCCCCCAGTACATCCAGTCGATGAGGTGGTGCATCGTGAAGTCGTGGAAGACGGCGATGCCGGGGCGGCGCATCGCCTCGTCGAACACGTACTTGTGGGCGGGGTTGTTCCCCAGGTGGTAGACGACGGCGTCGTACCGGGCGGCGCGCGCCGCGAACTCGCCGGGGTCGATCACGGGGATGTCCGCGGGCGCGACGCGGCGTGTGCCGCCGCCACCGCGATCCGACCTTCGGGCACACGACGTCGACGTCGGCGCGTTCGGCGATCAGCGGGAGCAGCTCGAACGAGTAGTCGCTGATGCCCGACGGCATCGGGGGAAGCGGCGAGAACCAGGCGATGCGCACGGCGGGCCGGAGGGCTAGCTCCCGGCCCGGGCGGCGAGCAGCGCCCGGACCTCGTCGCGGAGCGCGGCGACCTCGGCGCGGGCGGCCTCGAGCTCTTCCCGGAGCTTGCGGAGCTCGGTTCCCTGCCGCGCGGACACGCCCTCGATCTTGCGGTCGAGTCCCTGCAGGACGGCGTCTGTCCGCGAGAGGACGTCCTTGGCGAGGCGATCGTGGAAGCCCTTCGGGCGCTCGGCCACGTCGGTCTCCAGATCCTCCAGGGACAGGCGGACCTGGCGGTCGTACAGCTCGTAGGCGAGGCCGCGCAGGTAGCGCTTGGTCGCGCGGCGCCTGCGGTAGGCGTGCACCCACTCGGTGGGCATCACTCGTTTGACCTGCGTGCGGAGGTCGGCCATGACGAGAGAAGCGTAGCGCACGCGCCGAGCCGGCCCGCGATTCCCGCAGGTGGCGATGCAGGAAAAGAGGGTCCGGGTCTTGACACTCGAACATATGTTTGGTATCCTGCTTGTCCTCCCCCCGAAGACTTCCTCCCCGTGCGAGGTCCTTGGGATGAACGAACGAAGCGATCACCCCGTCGTCGGGGCTGCGGACCGGATGCACTCCTTCGTGTGCGACGCGCAACGCCAGTTGCTCGCCCTCATTGGAGAGATCGACCGGCTCGGACTGTGGAAGCATGATGGCGCCCGCGATATGGCCCATTGGCTCTGGATGCGCTACGGGCTTTCTGACTGGAAGGCACGGCGCTGGTTGGCTGCTGCGCAGGCTCTCCAATCGTTGCCGCTGATCGATGCGGCGTTCGCTTCTGGAACGGTCGGCATCGACAAGGTGGTGGAGCTCACCCGCTTCGCGACGACGGACACCGAGGCCGACCTGCTGCCGTGGGCCGAACGCGTCTCCGCCGGCGCGATCAGGTCCCGGGGAGACCGGGAGATCCGGCGGCACTTGGAAGAGGCGCAGGAAATCGAGCGTTCCCGGTACCTGCGGTGGTGGCAAGAGGACGAAGGACGAACCTTGTGTTTGGAGGCCCGCTACCCCGCGGCCGCAGGTGCGGTGATTGCACGGGCTCTGGAACGAGTCTCCGACCAGCTTCCTTCCACGCCCGAGGGAGAGGAACACCTTGGGCCCGACGCTCGCCGGGCCGACGCTTTGGTGGCAATCTGTTCCGCCCGGGTCGCCTCCGACGCCGATCAGGACCGGGCGACGATCGTCGCGCACGTACCACTCGAGGTGCTGACTGCAAGGGGAGGAGATAACCGCGTCGGGAGCGACCGCGTTGCCGGCGACGAGCCCGGATGTGGGCTGGAGGGTGGTGGCGTGATCCACGCCGAGACGGCGAGACGACTCGCCTGTACGGCGCGGATCGAGACGGCGGTGGAGGACCGGGCGGGCAGGGTCGTCGGCCTCGGCCGGACCTCGCGGGTGCCCTCGGCCCAGATGCTCCGGACGCTTCGGCACCGCGACGGCGGCTGCCGGTTCCCGGGGTGCGGCTCGAGGCGGTTCACCCACGCCCATCACATCAGGTGGTGGTCGGTGGGCGGTCCAACGGACATGGACAACCTTGTGCTTCTGTGTGGATTCCATCACCGGCTGGTGCACGAGTTCGGCTGGAGTCTCGCCCGGCGGCCCGGGCGAGAGGTCTCGTGGTTCCGGCCCGATGGACGACGGTACCGGGCCGGACCTGCGCCGCCGCGATCCGACGTTTCGGGAAGCAGACGAGACGGGTTGCGGGCGGCGCACGACCGGGCCCCGGCCGGGGTCTGACCGGGCCCGGCCGGCCGCTCCGAGCAGCGCGGACGCTCCACAGTGCGGCGAAGAAGACTTGTTACACTTCGCCCAAAGGGCCGCTCACCTGCGGGTTCGCCGCGTCCGGGCCGCCCACGAGAGGCCCGAGGAGCCACTGGAGCAGATGGCAGCAACCACCAACGCGAAAGTCGTCGTCCGCACGTCCGAGCCGCCCCGGCTGCGTGTGGTCTCCCGCTTCCGGGAGGTCCTGGGCGCCCGCCAGATCCTGTGGAACCTCATCCGCAAGGAAGTCAAGGTCAAGTACAAGAACTCGGTGCTGGGCGTGGGCTGGTCGATGCTCAGCCCGCTCCTGTACCTCGGCGTGTTCTCGATCGTGTTCGGCGTCGTCGTGCCGAACCCGACCCCGCACTTCCCGATCTACATGCTGAGCGGCCTGCTGGCGTGGAACCTCTTCGCGACGTCGCTCGGGGTGGGCGTCCGCTCGGTGATCGACAACCAGAACCTCGTCACCAAGGTGTACTTCCCCCGCGAGATCCTTCCGCTCGCCGCGGTCGGCACCGCCCTCGTCGACACGGGCTTCCAGGCCATCGTGCTCGTACTCTTCATGTTCATCCTTCAGGCCTTCCAGTTCGGGCTGAACTGGCTGCTGCTCCCACTCGCGGTGTTCGCGCTGGTGACGTTCACGTCGGCGATGGTCATGTTCGTCGCGGCGCTGAACGTCCGCTACCGCGACACCCAGTACCTGCTCACGATCATCCTGCTCGTCTGGTTCTGGATGACCCCGGTCGTCTACCCGACCTCGAGAATCGTGGGCAAGGAGCTGTTCGGCATCCCGCTGTACAAGGTCTTCATGCTCAACCCGATGGCGGACATCGTGTTCGCCTTCCAGCGTGTCTTCTACGGCACGGTCGAGGCGACGACGGGGTCCGGCGCCACGGCGCAGACGGTGCAGATCCTGATCCCCGTCAGTGTCGGGTTCCTCGCGGTGCTGCTCGCGTGCGTCTCGGCCGGGTCGATCCTGCTGCTCCTGTTCGCGTGGCGGACGTACTTCCTGATGTCCGGCGACTTCGCCGAGGAGCTGTAGCGGCCGTGACCGACGCCATCACCGTCGACCACATCGGGAAGTTCTTCAAGCGCTACAAGGAGCGGCCGACGTCGCTCAAGGAGCGCGTCGTCCGCTTCCGCCTGACGTCCGAGCAGTTCTGGGCGCTGCGGGACGTGTCGTTCGGCGTCCCGGAGGGCGCGACGCTCGGATTGCTGGGCCCCAACGGTTCCGGCAAGACCACGATGCTGAAGATCATCGCCGGCATCCTGCGCGCCAACGAGGGCCAGGTCACCACGCGCGGCCGGATCGCGTCGCTGCTCGCGCTGGGCGCCGGGTTCCACCGCGAGCTGACCGGCCGCGAGAACGTCTACCTCAACGCCTCGATCATGGGCCTCTCCCGCGCCGAGACCGACGCGGTCTTCGACGACATCGTCGAGTTCGCCGAGCTTCCCGACTTCATCGACAACCAGGTGAAGTTCTACTCCGACGGCATGTACGTCCGGCTCGGGTTCGCCGTGGCCGTCCACGTCGACCCGCGCATCCTGCTCGTCGACGAGGTCCTCGCGGTGGGCGACATCGGCTTCCAGCAGAAGTGCCTGGCCAAGATCCAGGAGTTCCAGCAGGACGGTCGGACCATCGTGTTCGTCACCCACTCGCCCGAGCTCGTCCTCCGCGTGTGCGACAGCGTCGTCCTGCTCGAGAAGGGCCGCATGGTGGCCGAGGGCAACCCGCGGGACACGGTCAGGGACTTCCGCGCGCTGATGCACCGCGACCAGCTGGCCTACGGATGGGACAAGGGCAACCGCGAGATCGAGATCGTCTCCGCCGAGATCTTCGGCGCCGGCGGGGAGACGCGCGAATGGTTCGCTCCCGGGGACGGCCTGGTCATCCAGGTCGACCTCAAGGCGCAGAAGCCCATCGAGGACCCCATCGTGTCGTTCGCCGTCCACGACGAGGAGAATCGCAAGGTCTACGAAACCAACACCGACTGGCGCGGCGTCACGTGGCCACTGTTCGAGGGCAAGCACCGCGTGCAGTTCGTCCTGCAGAGCCTCCCGTTCATCGACGGGCGGTACTTCGTGACGCTCGGCGTGCACTCGCGGGACGCGCGGACGGTCTATCACCTGCACGAGCAGCACTACGCGTTCGACGTCGTGCGCGGCGCGGAGAACCCGGGGCTCGTCTGGATCGCCGTGGAGTGCCGAACCGAGCCGCTGTGACCGGCCGGGCCGCGCCGTGAGGATCCTCGTCGTCTCGTCGTACCCGCCGCGGCACTGCGGCATCGGCGCCTACGCGCGCGATCAGGTGCACGAGTTGCGCGCGGCGGGACACGAGGTGACCGTTCTGACCGCACCCGACGGGAACGGTGACCGGACTGCGAAACTATTGGGGGGCAAGGCGTTTCGCGTTGCCGCGCGAATCGGTGGGAGGTTCGATCGCGTGATCGTGCACTTCCAGCCGGCGCTCTATTACCGGCCGCGGGCGCCGCTCTCCAAGATCGCGTCGTCGGCGTCGCTGCTGTGGCTGGCGCTCCGGCGTCCCGCGCTGCGGATCGTCGTCCACGAGGCCGACCCGCCCATCCGCTGGCGGCCCGACTACCTGCTGCTGGCACTCGCCTTTCGGATGGCCGGCCGCGTGGTCTTCCACACGGACGCGGAACGCGTGGCGCTCGAACGCGACTACCACGTCCGGGTCCACGGCGCCCTGGTCCCGCACCGGGTGCTCCCCACCGGGCACGTCCCCTCGCGTCCGGAGGCCCGGGCGGCGCTGGGCATCGAGGGCGACGGTCCCGTGCTCGTCTGCGCGGGGTTCCTGCAGCCATCGAAGGGTTTCGATGCCGCCGTCGACGCGTTCGCCGCGTCGGGCGCCGCGGACCACGGCGCACGCCTGTACGTCGTGGGCTCGGTCCGCGACCGAACGCCCGAGAACGTGGCGCACGTGGAGGGACTGCGGCGCCTTGCCGAGGACACGCCCGGCGTGGCGTTCCACCTGCGGTTCCTGTCGGACGCCGAGTTCGATGCGTGGATCGTCGCGGCCGACGCCGTGGTCCTGCCGTATCGCCGGACCTGGTCCTCGGGCGTCCTGGCCCGGGCCCAGGCCCTCCGGACGCCCGCCATCGTGTCCGCCGAGGGGGGCCTGGCCGAGCAGGCGGGACCCGCCGACACGGTGGTCGACGGCCATCGGGACCTGGCGGAGGCCATGGCCCGCATTCGGCCCGGGCGGCCCGCCATCGCCGGTGGCGCGGGCGATCCAAACGCTGGTGTAGCCTCTCCCATCGACGGCGAAGCGGAGGACGCCGGCGAGGGATTCTCGAAAGGAAAGCTCGTGCTCCTGGCGCTCATCCTGATCTCGGTCACCCTGGCGGCGGTCGCTCAGCTGACGCTGAAGCACGGCATCAACCAGGTGACCCTGGACGGCGCCCAGCCGCTCGACCTGACGCATCCAGGCGGGACGGCCGTGCGCGTCGCCTCCAGCTACTGGGTGTGGCTGGGGTTCGTGATCTTCGCGCTCTCGGCGGCGGTGTGGCTGATCGTGCTGTCTCGGGCGTCGCTCTCGTTCGCCTACCCGTTCGCCTCGCTGACATACGTCATCATCCTGCTGTTCGACCGGTTCGTACTGGACCAGAGCATCCCCGGGATCCGCTACGCGGGTGTGGCCCTGATCATCGCCGGCATCATCCTCGTCTCCCGCACCCATGCCTGAGCGCGCGCCCTCGTCCGGCCGCCCCGCCGACGTGGCGGTCGTCATCGTCAACTACAACAGCGGCGAGGACGTCACCCACGCCGCGCGGTCGGCGATGGACGCCGCGGGAGACGCACGGGTCGAGGTCGTGGTGGTGGACAACCACTCCCGCGACGGCAGCGCCGACCGCGCCGAGGCCGTGCTCCCGGGCATCCGCGTGATCCGCAGCCTGCGAAACGCCGGCTTCGGCTCGGCAGCCAACGTCGGCATGCGGGCCACGGCCACGCCGTGGGTGTTCCTGCTGAACCCCGACGCGCGCGTCTCCGCGGGCACCTTCGGCAACCTCATCAAGGTGGCCGCCGACCGGCCCGAGGCCGGCGCCATCGGGGTCCTGACCCGGGGCGGCGACGGGACCGTGTATCCCTCGGCCCGCAAGGTGCCGACGTACACCGAGGCCGTGCTGCACGCGTTCGTGTCGCCGTTCCGGCCGGACAACCCCTGGACGGCCGCATACGAGATGCGTGACTGGGACCGCCGGGCCGAGCGCTCGGTCGACTGGGTCTCGGGCTCGAGCATGTTGCTGCGACGGGCGGCGTTGGACCACGTCGGCCTGTTCGACGAGGGCTACTTCATGTACGTCGAGGACCTCGACTTGTGCACGCGCATGCGCGGCGCCCGCTGGGACGTGTGGTTCACGCCCGAGCTGGAAGTGACCCACATCGGCGGCACGGCCACCAGGGGCAAGCGGCGCATGACGCTCGAGCACTCGCGCAGCATGTACCGGTACTTCGTGAAGCACCGCTCGCCGGGCGCGCGGGCCGTCCTGCGGCCGCCGGCGTGGCTGGCGCTTCGGGCACGCGCGGAGATCGTGTCGCGCAGACGCGGAGAGCACTAGTCCGGTGAAGGCGGTCGTGCTGGTGGGCGGCGAGGGCACCCGGATGCGCCCGCTCACCGAGACACTGCCGAAGCCGCTCCTGCCCATGGTGGACCGGCCGTTCCTCGACCACGTCCTCGACCGGCTCGCGGCCCACGGCGTCGACGGCGTCGTCCTGTCCTCCCCGTACCTCGAGGAGGTGTTCGACCCGTTCCTGCAGACGCGCGCGGGCAGGCCGCCGTCGATCCAGTGGATCACCGAGGCGCAGCCACTGGGCACGGCCGGCGCGATCGCCAACGCGCTCGACCACCTGGACGACACGTTCCTGGTGCTGAACGGCGACATCCTGACCGACCTGGACCTGACCGCGCTGATGGTCTTCCACCGGTCGCGCGGCGCCGTGGCCACCATCTCGCTCGCGCCGGTGGAGGACGCGCGGCCCTACGGACTGGTCGACATCGATCCCAACGCCCGGGTGCGCGCGTTCCGGGAGAAGCCGTCCGACCCCGTCCGGGGAACGGTGAACACGGGAACCTACGTGCTGGAACCTGTGGCGCTGCGCGGCGTGTCCACGAGTCGCGCGGTGTCGATCGAGACCGAGGTGTTTCCAGGGCTCATCGACTCGAAGGTCCCCGTCTACGGATTCCTGTCCGACGCGTACTGGCGGGATCTCGGGACGCCCGAGAAATACCTGCTGGCGACGTTCGACGCCCTGGAGGGCCGCATCCACGGACTCGCCTACGACGCCCCGTTCCGCGGCGAGAGCGTGGACGTCGCCGACAACGCCGAGATCGGGCCGCGGGTGGTCCTGGGCCGGGGCACGGTCGTCGGCCACGACGCAGACGTGCGGGACTCGGTGCTGTTCCCGGGCGTCCGGGTCGAGGAGCGGGCCCGCGTGGTCGGCTCGATCCTGGGCCACGCGGTCCACGTGGGTGCCGACGCAAATGTCCAGCGCTCGGTCCTGGCCGAGGGGGCCGTCGTGCCCCCGGGTGGCGCCGCCCGCGACGCGAAGGTCCCCCCGTTCACCGTTCTGGAGACCTGACGGGCCGTCGAGCCTCCCAGCGTCGTGGCGTGTGCTAGCCTGCCCTCCCGGTCGACCGAACGGGACATTCAGGCCATGAGACGACGAATCGCGCTCGCCATCGTTCCACTCGCCGCCGCGGCCGGGCTCGTCGCGGCGAGCTCCACCGCACCCGCGGTGGCGGCCTCGAACTTCACGTTCTACGGGGGCGGCTGGGGCCACGGGGTCGGCATGAGCCAGTACGGCGCGTACGGCATGGCCGTGAACGGAGCGGCCTACACCAGCATCCTCACGCACTACTACGCCGACACGGCCGTGCAGACGATCTCGTCGCCGGCGACGCTGCGCGTGGGACTCCTGCAGGTGCAGACGGCGGTCGCGCTGCAGGCGACGAACGGCCCCGTCACGCTTCGGCTGAACGGCCCGTCCGGCGCCGTCATCGGGACCATCGCGACCGGCCAGACGTGGAACGTGCAGTTCCACGGCGACGGCCGGTACTGGCTGCAGAAGCCCGACGGGACGTTCCTCGGCGGACACGGGTGGGGAGGACCCAGCGCCCACCTCTTCGCCTTCTACAACCAGGCGGGGACGATCGTGCGCGTGCCGGACACCGGGCACCGATACGCGCTCGGGTCCTTCGAGTTCAACACGTACAAGCCCTGCGGGACGTGCGGGTACCGCGGGCGACTGATCCTGAACATCGGCACCAACGGGTACGTGCAGGGCATCGGCGAGGTGCCCTCCAGCTGGCCCGTCGCGGCGTTGAAGGCGCAGGCGGTGGCGTCGCGCACGTACGCGGTCTACAAGGCCAACACGTCCGGGCAGCACCGGGCGGGATGCAACTGCGCGGTCTACGCCAACACGTCGGACCAGGTCTACGTGGGGTACGACAAGGTGAGCGGCGCCGACGGCGACCGGTGGAAGGCCGCCTCCGAGGACACCGCCTGGCAGGTCGTGACGTACTCGGGCACGCCGATCGCGGCCTTCTACTCGTCCTCGAGCGGCGGCCACACCAACAGCAACACGGCCGAGTGGGGGAGCGGCCAGCTTCCCTACCTCCAGGAGCGGTGCGACACCGGCGACTACACGTCCGCCAATCCCAACCGCACGTGGTCGATGCAGATGACCGGCGTGGCGGTGGGGAACAGGATCAGCTCGTACACGGGCACCGACATCGGCAACGCCACCGGCATGGCCGTCGGCAGCCGCTGGGACTCGGGCCGCATCCGCAGCGTCACCGTCCACGGGACGGCGGCCGACGTCACGATCACGGGGACACAGCTCCGGGCCGCGTTGGCGCTCAAGTCGTCGCTCGTGTGGATCAACCGGAACATGCTGATCACGGGGGACGTCCGCGCTCTGTACGACCACCTGAAGTGCGCGCCGGGCCAGCCGACGGGCCCGGCCACGAGCCCGCCGGGCGGCCGGCGGCAGAACTTCGCGAACGGCGCCATCTACATCGACCACGTCCGCGGCCACAGCGTCTTCCTGCACAGCGGGGAGATCCTGGACAAGTTCTACGCCCTGGGGGGTCTCGGCGGCTTCCTGGGCTGGCCCCAGACCGGCGTCGTGAACCAGCCGTGGGGGTCGCGCGCCACGTTCGTCGCCGGGACGATCTACAACTCGACCGACACGGCCGCGCACGAATCGCACGGGATCGTGCGCGAGGCGTACCAGAACCACGGAGGGGCGGCCGGCGCGCTGGGACTGCCGACGACGGACGTGCAGGCCGACGGGAGCGACCGCACGCAGACGTACCAGCACGGCTCGATCACCTGCCACACGGACACCGGGAACTGCGCCGTCCACTGACGGCCGGGTCTACTCGCCGATCGGGAAGCCGTACGACTTCGGGATGGGATCGGGCAGCTCCGCGTCCGTACCGTAGGTCACGACGATCTCCTCGTGCGAGAAGAGCTCCAGCAGTCGAGGGTCGCCCGTCGCCTCCTGTCCGTCGACGAAGACCCGGAGCCGGTTGTCGCCGGACGTGCACAGGCCACCGACACAGTCTCGCGTCAGGAGCACCCCCCAGACGTCGAAGAGCTGCCCGAGCGCGAAGGACCGCGTCGTCGGCGACTCCACGTGGATGACGCCGCTGTCGTCGTGCGTGTGCAGCGGCGAGATGAAGGCGCCGTCCGGGTCGATCCCGATCTGCGCCGGGACCGTCACCTCCGCCCCGTGGACGAACACGTCCAGATGCTCGTGCGTGTGCAGCGCGGTGCCCTCGGCGTCGAGCGCGGGGAGACCGAGGGCGCGCAGCCTGTCGCGCAGACCCGCGTGCCCCGGTCCCCACGGTGGATCGCCGGTCTGGATGCCCGGGAGCGTGGACGGGTCGGCGATCGTGAGCGGGGGTAGGTAGCGCGGTCCGGTCGTCGGGGACGACGTGCGGTGGAACTGGTAGAAGCCGGCGAAGCCCAGAAGCAGTCCAATCGAGATCAGGAATACGGGCCAGCGCCGTCGGGTGGGCAGGGGCGGCGCCACGGCGCGGCGGCGTTTGGCGCTCCCGGACGTCGACCGTGTCCCGGACGTCGACCGTGTCCCGGACGTCGACCGTGTCCCGGAGGGAGGCCGACTCCCTGTCCGCTTGCGCGAGGCACTCCCGGACGTTCGGCGTTTGCTCACGGCGTCGCCAACCCTCTCACCTCGTTGCGGCCTCGGACCGGCCTCGACCTGTCGCTTTGCATCCTCACACTATCCGTCCCTATGCTTCGGCCGCCTTCCCCGTATCGTCCGTCCGGGACGGAGGGCCCGGACTCTCGAAAGGGAGGACGGCATGGCACGAACGGAGCACGAGGCGCCGCCCACGATCATCCACGACAAGGGGTTCGGCGCGACGCTCGATCGCTTCTTCCACATCGCGGAGCGAGGCTCGAGCATCCGCACCGAGCTGATCGCGGGCCTGGCCACGTTCCTGACGATGGCCTACATCCTGTTCCTCAACCCGGCGATCCTCGGGGCGGTGAAGGACTCGCAGGGCACGCAGCTGCCCTTCGACCAGGTCCTCACCGTGACCGCGCTCGTCGCCGGGTGCATGACCATCCTCATGGGGGTGTACGGGAAATACCCCTTCGCGCTCGCCGCCGGCCTGGGGCTCAACGCCTACGTCGCGTTCACGCTCGTGGCGGGGCACCAGCTCACGTGGCCGCAGGCGATGGGCGTCATCGTGGTCGAGGGCCTGGTCATCTCCGCCCTGGTGCTCACGGGGTTCCGCGAGGCTGTGCTGAACGCCATCCCGATGGACCTCAAGCGGGCCATCGGGATCGGCATCGGGATGTTCATCGCGTTCATCGGGCTGGTGAACGCCGGGATCGTGGTGCACCCGGCGGCGGGCGACCCCATCGTGAGCATCGCCCCCGACCTGACGACGCTTCGCATCCTGACGTTCGCGATCGGACTGCTGATCACCGCGACGCTGGTCGCGCGGAAGACAAGGGGCGCCCTCCTGATCGGGATCGTCTCCACGACGGTCGTCGCTTCCCTGATCAACGCGATCTGGGGGCACGACCGGATCTGGGCGAGCGTGGGGCCGGGGATCGCGCAGGCCCCCGACAAATGGGTGTCGATGCCGCACTTCGGCCTGGTAGGGAACTTCTCGTTCTCGTTCGTCTCCGCGCTCGGGATCGGGACGGCCGTCGCCATCGTGCTGGCGGTCATGCTCTCGGACTTCTTCGACACGATGGGAACCGTCGTGGGCATCGGCGGCGAGGCGGGGATGCTCGACAAGGATGGCCGGCTGCCCGGGATCCGGCGTGTGCTCCTGATCGACTCGCTGGCTGCTGCCGCCGGCGGAGCGGCCTCGGCCTCCTCGAACACCACCTACATCGAGAGCGCGGCAGGGGTGGGCGAGGGCGGCCGGACGGGCCTCACGGCGGTGGTGGTCGGTGCGCTCTTCCTGTTGTGCCTGTTCATCTCGCCGCTGGCGGGCGTGATCCCGCCCGAGGCCACGGCACCGGTCCTGGTGATCGTCGGCTACTACATGATGACCCTGGTCAAGGACATCGACTGGCGGGACCCGGGCATCGGCATCCCCGTGCTGCTGACGATCGCCGTCATGCCGTTCACCTACAGCATCACGAACGGAGTGGGGGCGGGGTTCCTCTCCTACACCCTCATTCAGCTCTTCCGGGGGAAGGCCGGGGAGGTCCACCCGCTCATGTACGTGGTGGCCGCGGTCTTCGCCTGGTATTTCGTCTACGGGGTCGTGTAGGCTCAGATCCTCGTTCGCGGTTCCAACGGGGAAGGGTTCCGCGGACTGACGAGGGGCGCCTCTCAGGCGCCCCTCGTCCGCGTTCCGGACCCGTTCGGGCTCAGCCGTCCCCGGGGAACCGGATGAACTCCGCAACGTCGAGCGGCGGCCGCTCCGCCGGCCGGTCCGGCGGCGGGTGCCCGACGGCGATCGAGCCGAGCGGGATCCATTCGTCGGGCAGGCCCAGCGCCTCCCGCGTCTCCTCCTTGCAGAAGAGCGTCGAGGAGACCCAGCACGACGCCAGGCCCTGCGCGTGCAGCGCGAGCATCAGGTTCTGGATGGCCGCGCCGCCCGACAGCAGGAACATCTCGCGCTCGGCGGCGGCCCGTTCCTCGTCCGCGTACACGTGCGCGCCGCGCGGACGAACGCAGGGAACGCACAGCACGGGCGCCTCGCCCAGGAGCGCGTCGGAGAGCCCCACTCGTCTGCGGACCACCTCATCGGACGTGCCGTCGCCGTGCAGGTCCTCCCGCCACGCCTCGGCCATGGCCGACAGCAGGCGGGTGCGCGCCGGGCCCCGCCCGAGCATCACGAAGAGCCACGGCCGCGTGTGGTGGGGCGCCGGGGCCGTGCACGCGGCCCGGACGGCCTCCTCCAGGGCCTCCCGCCGGACGGGCGCGGGGAGGAATCGGCGGATCGAGCGCCGTGCGTGGATGGCCTGGGCGGGCGACTCCCTGAACAGGTCCTCCTCGGGAGGGCGAACCAGCTCGCTGGCGGGCGAAGCGGGCGCATCCGCCCGAACCCCGCGCACCACGGCCGCAGGCACCCCCTCGGCCTTGCCCATCACCAGGCCGCTGGCGGCCGCGATCTCGTCGGCCAGGGCCACGATCGTCGCCTCCAGCACGCGGCCGCCCGCGTCCTTGGTCCCGCGCAGGTCGACCGCCGAGGGGAGGCCGGCAGCGCCGATCGCCACGTTCACCACGCCCCGCCGCCACGCCCGCCCGAACGTGTCGGTGACGACCACGCCGAGGGGGACGCCGAAGCGATCGACCAGGGCCTCCCGGATGCGCTCCGCGCTGCCGTCCGGGTTCTCGGGCAGGAGCGTCAGGAAGCCCTCGGCGACGTTCGACGCGTCCACGCCGGCGTTCGCGCACACGAACCCGTGCCGCGTCTCCGCGATCACGATGTCGTCGCGCCGCGCGACCACGCGCACCGACTCGGCGGCGACCGCCTCCGCGCGGCCGCCCCGGGGCTCGGGGACCACACGGCCCTCGGCCTTGCTGACGACCTTCTGCGTCACGGCCACGACGTCGCCCGCGTGCACCTCGATGCCGCCGCGCTCGAGGGCGGCGATCAGCAGCGCGGACAGGTCGTCGCCCGGCGCGATCTCGGGAAGGCCCGGGACGGGGACGACCTCGATGCTCACGGGCCCACCGCTTGGGTCATGCCAGAGCCAGGTCCAGCGCGGTGCGCGCCAGCGCCTCGGCCCTGGCGTCGTCGTCCATGATCGTGTCCGTCACCGCGACGCGGGGCACCGTCGCCTCGACGCGCGCCCGCAGGTCGCGATCGACCTCGTCGATCACCCATCCCTCCAGAAGCCCCGCGTAGCAGTCGGCCGCGCCGGCGGCCGAGACCTCGGCGCCGGCCGCGGGCATCAGCCGGTCGGCCATGCCGCGGACGGGCGCACCGCCGACGATCGGCGAGACGCCGGCCACGCGGCCGCGCCGCGCGGCGACCGCGCCGCGGATCCCCGGCACCGCCAGGATCGGCCCGATCGACACCACCGGGTTGGACGGGCACAGCAGGACCGCGTCGGCGGACGCAATCGACTCGAGCACGCCGGGCGCGGGGCGCGCGTCCCCGACACCCTCGAACCGCACCGACTTGACCTCTCCCGCCCCTGCCCGCCGGACCCAGTACTCCTGGAAGTGGAGGTCGAGCGAGCGTCCGGCGTCGTCGACCACGTCGATCCGCGTCGTCACGGTCTGGTCGCTCATCGGCAGCAGGGTGGAGGCCACGCCGAACCTGGACGCCACCGCGGCCGTGGCTGCCGTCAGCGTCTCGCCCGCTGCCATGCGCTCCGTCCGGAACAGGTGCGTCGCGAGGTCGAGGTCGCCCAGGCCGAACCAGCTGCCGTCCGCACCGTGCGCCCGCAGCTCCTCGGTCGCCCGGAACGTCTCGCCGGCGCGGCCCCAGCCGCGTTCCCGGTCCATGACGCCGCCCAGCCAGTACGTCACCGAGTCGAGGTCCGGCGACACGTGCAGCCCGTAGAGAACGATGTCATCGCCGGTGTTCACCACCACGGTGACGTCCTCGGGCGGCACCGCGCGCACGAGACCCCGCAGGAACTTTCCCGCGCCGATTCCACCGGCCAACGCGACCACCCTGGGCATGGCGGCGAGCCTACCCCGTTTGCCGCTCACACCTTGTCGCCGTAGATTCGGGCCGACGATGACCGAGGCCACCCACGTCCTCCGCCGATCGCTGGCGCGGGCCCGCTCGGGCAAGGCGCTCTCCGTGGACGAGGCCGAGGCGTTGCTCGGCTCCACGGGCGAGGCGCTCGAGGACCTGCTGCGGATCGCGGCCGGCCTGCGGGACCGGGGTCACGGGCAGACCATCACGTACTCGCGCAAGGTCTTCATCCCGCTCACGATGCTGTGCCGCGACCACTGCCACTACTGCACGTTCGCGAAGCCCCCGGCGAAGCTCGACGCCGCGTTCCTCACCCCCGAGGAGGTCGTTGCCATCGCCGAGGCGGGCCGGAAGCAGCAGTGTAAGGAGGCGCTGTTCACCCTGGGCGACCGCCCCGAGGACCGCTATCCGGCCGCGCGCGAGTGGCTGGCGGCGCGTGGGTACGCCTCGACGCTCGAGTACGTGCGGGCCACGGCCATCCGCGTCATCGAGGAGACCGGTCTGCTGCCGCACCTCAACCCCGGCGTCATGTCGTGGGAGGACATGGCGCGACTCAAGCACGTGAGCGCGTCGATGGGGATCATGCTGGAGACGTCGTCCGACCGGCTGTCGCGGAAGGGGGGCCCGCACTTCGGTTCGCCGGACAAGGTCCCTGCGGTGCGTCTGCGGACGATCGAGGACGCCGGGCGCCTCGCGATCCCGTTCACGACGGGCATCCTCGTCGGCATCGGCGAGACGCTCCGCGAGCGCGCCGAATCGCTCGTCGCGATCCGCTCGCTGCACCTGAAGTACCGCCACGTGCAGGAGATCATCGTGCAGAACTTCCGCGCGAAGCCGGGGACGGCCATGCGCGGTGCGCCCGAACCGCGGGAGGACGAGTTCCTGGCCACGGTCGCGGTCGCGCGCGTCCTGTTCGGCCCCCGGATGAACCTCCAGGCGCCGCCGAACCTGTCCGACCCGCACTACCCGCGGCTGATCGACGCCGGCATCAACGACTGGGGCGGCGTGTCGCCGGTGACGATCGACCACGTGAACCCCGAGGCCCCGTGGCCGAGGCTCGAGGACCTGTCGCGGCGCACCGCCGAACGCGGGTACACGCTCCGGGAGCGACTGGCGATCTACCCCGAGTACGCGCTGCGTCCCGATCCGTGGCTCGCCGGCAAGATGCAGGACCCCGTCCGCCGGCTGGCCGCCGACGACGGTCTCGCGGTGGAGGGCAGGGCCCCCGCGCCGGTCCCGTGGCAGGACCCCGAGGTCGCCTGGAAGCCGCGGACCATCGAGCTCACGTTCGCCAAGGGCCCACAGGCCGGACTGCGCGAGGATGCGCTCGACGTCTACGGCGACGTGGAGTACCCGGAGGCGACGCGGGCGTGGGAAGCGCGCCCGCGCGGCGCGCCCGAGCGCCTGGACGCGGACGTCCGCAGGGCCCTGCGAACGGCGGCCGATGGACGTCCCGACGACCTCTCCGAGGCCGACGCGCTGGCGCTCTTCCAGGCAGAGGGCGCGGCGCTCGAGGAGCTCTGCGCGGTCGCCGACGACCTCCGGCGGGAAGCGGCCGGCGACGACGTCACGTACGTGGTCAACCGGAACATCAACTTCACCAACGTCTGCTACACGGGGTGTCGGTTCTGTGCCTTCGCCCAGCGCGAGATCGATCCCGAGTCCTACACCCTGTCGCTGGACGAGGTGGCGGACCGGGCGCAGGAGGCGTGGGACTACGGCGCGACGGAGGTCTGCATCCAGGGCGGGCTGCACCCGAGCCTCCCCGGCGATTTCTACTTCCGGGTCCTCGAGGCCGTGAAGTCCCGGGTCCCCGACATGCACGTCCACGCGTTCAGCCCGATGGAGGTCCTGAACGGCTCGGCCCGCCTCGGCATCTCGTTCCGCGAGTTCCTGCAGGAGTGCCGGGCGCGCGGCCTCGGGTCCATGCCGGGGACCGCCGCGGAGATCCTCGACGACGACGTCCGATGGGTCCTGACGCGCGGCAAGCTGCCGGCCGACACGTGGGAGGAGGTCGTCAAGACCGCCCATGGGCTGGGGCTGCGTTCGTCCTCGACGATCATGTACGGGCACGTGGACGCGCCGCCGCACTGGGTGGCCCACATCCGGAGGCTGGCCCGCATCCAGGACGAGACCGGCGGGTTCACCGAGTTCGTTCCGCTGCCCTTCGTGCACCAGAATGCGCCGATCTACCTGGCGGGCAAGGCACGGCCCGGGCCGACGTTGCAGGACAACCGGCGCATGCACGCAGTGGCGCGCGTCCTGCTGCACGGCCGCATCCCGAACGTCCAGGTGAGCTGGGTCAAGATGGGCATGGAGTACTGCCAGACCATCCTGCGCGGCGGCGCGAACGACTTCGGCGGAACGCTCATGGAGGAGACGATCTCGCGCATGGCCGGCGCGGAGTGGGGGATTCGCAAGGAGCCGGAGGAGTTCGAATCCGCGATTCGCGAAATCGGACGTATCCCCGCCGAGCGAACCACGTTGTACGGGCGTGTCGACCGCTCGTTGCGTCCTTTCGTGGGAACGCGTTCCTGACCTTCGTATCCCCCAAATGGCGGTCGGCTAGTAGTCCCGAAGTGCGGCTCCGTCAGGTAACTGTACCAATTTGGTCAGGGAGCCTGACGAGCAACTTTTTCTCCAAAAGTGGTTGCGAATTGCCATTTCTCCCGTCACCATTTCATGTTGTGAGCGGGAAAATGATGGCCGCGGAAAAAACGCGGCGTCCGGACTTGCGTTTTGGGCGCCCTTTCCTTCAGAATTACAAAAATGTAATTCAGGGGGAGGTCGGTGCATCACTTCATCCCATGGCAAGAACGTGCCCGCTGCCGGGAGTACGACCCGGAGGTCTTCTTCCCGGAGAAGGGCGGATCTTCGCGCGAGGCCAAGCGCATCTGCGCGGAGTGCCCCGTGCGCATCGAGTGCCTCAACTATGCCCTCCGTCGCGACGAGCGGTACGGGGTGTGGGGAGGCATGAGCGAACGCGAACGCAGACGCCTGAAGCGTATGGCGTCGTGATCTTGGAGAGGGGGTGAACGCCCATGCCTGCTGCGAAGAAGTCGACCGCCAAGAAGAGGACGACCCGTAAGTCGACGGCCAGGAAGAGCACGGCCCGGAAGAGCACCGCTCGCAAGAGCACCGCTCGGAGGAGCCCGGCCAGGAAGTCGACGGCCAGGAAGAGCACCGCTCGCAAGAGCACCGCTCGCCGCAAGAGCCCGGCCCGGAAGTCCACGGCCAGGAAGTCGACCGCGCGCAAGAGCACCAGGAAGAGCCCCGCTCGCAAGAGCACGGCTCGGAAGAGCACCGCGCGCAAGTCGACGGCCCGCAAGAGCACGGCCAGGAAGTCGACGCGCAAGTCCACGGCCAGGAAGTCCACGGCCAGGAAGAGCACGGCTCGGAAGAGCCCCGCTCGCAAGTCGACGGCAAGGAAGAGCACCGCCAGAAAGTCGGCACGCAAGTCCACTGCCAAGAAGCGGTAGCCGATCCGTTCACTGGTCAACGCACCCGGAAGGGGGGCGCATGCCCCCCTTCCTTGCGTCTCGGGCACAGTGGCCCGTGCTATGCTCCCCGCGCCCTCCCGGACATCCCGTCCGCGGTTCTCGTATGCCGAACGCCTCTACCACACACGCCCAGCGAAGAGTGCACGAGCCGGGGAAGGCACCCAGCGTGCTCGTGGTCCTCGTCGTTCGCGACGGCGCGGCATGGCTCCGCCAGTGCCTCATCGCCCTGTCGCGTCAGACCCATCCGCGCCTGGGCGTCATCGCGGTGGACAACGCGTCCTCCGACGCCTCCCCGGAGATGCTCGAGACGACCCTCGGCTCGGACCGCGTCATCCGCCTGGGCACCAACCGCGGGTTCGGCGGCGCGGCCGCGGAGGCCCTGAAGTCCGAGGCCGCCGGGCGCGCCGACTACCTCCTCCTTCTGCACGACGACACGGTGCTCGCCGCCGACGCCGTCGAACGTCTGGTGGACATCGCCGAACGCGTGGAGGGCGCCGGCGTCGTCGGCGCGAAGATTCGCGACGCCGATCACCCCGACGTCCTCCTGGACGTGGGGCAGACGATCGACCGGTTCGGGTACCCCTACTCGCCGCTCGAGCCGGGAGAGATCGACCAGGGCCAGTACGACCGGCTCCGCGAGGTCATGGCGGTGTCGTCCAGCGCGATGCTCGTCCGCGCCGACCTGATGGAGGGAATCGGCCTTCCCGACGACCGCTTTCCGACGCGCTTCGCCGACGTGGACATCTGCTGGCGCGCTCGCGTGGCCGGTTATCGCGTGCTGATGGCGCCACGCGCGGTCGCGCTGCACCGGTCGGCGGGAGGCCGCGGCCAGCGTTCGACCCGGGGCCGCTCGCACGGAGCCCGCTACGAGCGCGAGCGCGCGGGACTTGGCGGCGTCCTCAAGAACTACCGCCTCGTGACCCTCCTCTGGATGCTTCCGCTCTGGCTGCTCCAGGCGGCGGGACGCACGATCTATCTCCTGCTGTCGAGACGGCTCGAGGACGCGTTCCAGATGACGACGGCCGTGTGGTGGAACATCCGGCACCTCGGTGGCACCCTCCGGCTGCGGCGCAGGGCGCAGCGGGCCCGGCGGGCTCGGGACCACGAGGTCCGCAAGTTCATGGCGCCGGCCGGAGAGCTGGCGAGGCGATGGTCGATCGCCGCCGCGGAGTGGGCCCGCCCACAGGAGAGCGAGCAGGTGGACGTGGACGCGCGTCCGGTGTCGGGATGGCGCCTGGCCGGCCAGTTCGCGGCCGCGCACCCGCTGCTGGTGGCCTGGGTCGCCGCCGCCTTCCTCGCCGCGGTCGCCTATCGCCACCTGGTGGGAGCCCATCCGCTCTCCGGCGGCGCGATCGCTGCCTTCCCGTCCTCGGCGACGGGGTTCTTCGGCGAGCTCGTGTCCGGAGTGCGCACGACCGGCCTCGGCGGCACGCAGGCGGCGAGCCCGGCCCTGGGGATGCTCGGGCTGGGGAGCGCGGCCGCCCTCGGCAACACCGACCTCCTGCAGAAGGCCATGCTGTTCGTCCTGCCCGCCGCGGCGGCGGTCGGGGCGGCGCGGGCCACCCGGCGGACGACCGGGCAACGGTTGCCCGCCGTGGTCGCCGGCGTCGTCTACGCCCTCTCCCCGGTGCTCATGTGGGCCTTTTCGGAGGGACTCATCCCCGAGCTCGTCTTCCTGGCGGGCCTGCCGTGGCTCGTGACCCGGCTCCAGGCGGGGTTCGGGGTGCCTCCCGGCCGCGCCAGGCTGCGCTGGGCCATCGGCGTCGCCGCGGGACTCGCGGTGCTCGTGTCCTTTTATCCCGGGACGCTGCTCGCGGTGGCGGTGGCCCTGATCGTGTCGATGCTGATCCCCCTCGAGGGAACGCGGAGGGCGGGACTGGCGGGGGCCGTGGTGGCTCTGGTGCTGGCGGCCGCCCTGATCTTCCCCCTCGCCTGGGTGCTCGTGGACGCCGCGGGGCGGGCCCTCACCGAGTCGACGGGCGTTCGCACGTTCGCCGAGGTGGCCCGGCTCTCGCCGGGGCCGGCCCCCGGCGGCTGGCTCCCTTCCTTCTACCTGCCCATCCTGGCGGCACTCGGGCTGGCGTTCGTCTCGCGTTCGCTGCTGCGGCCCGCCGTTCGCGCGGGGTTCACCGCCGTCCTCTGTCTGTACCTGGCGTGGGCGTCGGGAACCGGGTGGCTGCCGGCGGGGCTCTCGAACGCCCCCGCGTACCTCGGCCTGGCGGCCTTCTCGTTCTCCTTGATGGTGGGCCTGGCGCTCTCCTCTTCGGTGGCCGGCGTGGGGCGGGCCACGTTCGGCCACCGGCAGGTGGGTGCCGCGGTCCTGTCGCTCCTCGCCGCCGCGGGGATCCTCCTCCAGGCGAGCCAGGCGGCGCTCGGCGCCTGGGCGGTGGGCGGCCCGGCCCACGTCCCGGCGGCGTTCGCCCTGGTCCAGGCCTACCCCGGTCCGCCCGAGCGCGTGGTGTGGATCGGCGGTCCCGACGGCGGGCCCCTGATCGCGCCCGGCGGAATGCCCCAGGGAACGGCGGGTGCGGGCGGAGCCGCCGTTCGGTTCGCGGTCGGCGCGTCGGGGGGTGCGACCGCGCTGGACACCGGCCGGCCGCCCGCCGGGGCGGGGTACGACGCGTTGTCCGAGGCGCTCGGCGAGGCGCTCTCCGGCGACACCCGCCACGGGGGCGCGCTGCTGGCGCCCTTCTCGGTGCGATTCCTGGTCGCCGCGCCGGGGGACCTGCCCGCCCTCACGCTCCAACGGCTGAACGAGCAGGTGGACCTCGTTCGCGTGGCGGCCGGAGGGCTCGTGATCTTCCGCAACGTGCAGTCGGTGCCCCAGGCGGCGGCGACCGATCCGTCGTGGGCGGCCGCCGCGTCGTCGGGCTCGGCGCTGACGGTCGCCGGACTGCGCGCCGGCGGAACCTCGGCGCTCGCGGGCAGTGGCGAGCGGTTCGAGGGCACGCTGCCGGGGCCATCGTTCGTCCTGCTCTCGCAGCAGTTCGACTCGCGGTGGCGGCTGACGATCGGGGACGGGCCGGGCACCGCTCCCGAGCGGGCGTTCGGGTGGGCCGCGGGCTTCGACGCAGCGCACGGGCGGCCCGGCCGTCGTCCGCTACACGGCGCAGTGGGTGCGGACGGTGGAGATGCTCCTGCTCGCGTTGCTCTGGGGACTCGCCCTGTGGATCACACGGAGGCCGGCGCATGGCTGACCGGGTTCCCGCTCCGATCCGCCCGGCGGGGGACGAGGTCGCGCCGCCCGCGCCGCCGCCCGGCGAGGTCCGGATCGGCCGCCGCCTCGTGGTCGTCCTCGCCATCGTGGCACTGGTCGCCGTGTCCGGGTGGCAGCTGACGCAGGTCGGTGTCCGGGCATCGGCCGCCGTGGTGGCCGGCCCGCCCACGGGAGCGTGGTTCTGCCCGCACGGCGGGGGTGAGGGATGGCAGGCGTGGATCGTCGTGGCCAACCCCGGCACGGCCCGCTCGACCGTTCGCGTCACGTCGTTCGACAGCACGGGCGCCTCGTCGGGCTCCACCTTCACCGTGGACGGGTCGCACCAGGTCTTCCACCCGATCCCCGCGAAGTCGATGGACGCGTCGAGCGAGGTGGAGTTCTTCGGCGGCTGGGTGGCGGTGACCGCGGTGGTCCAGTCGAAGGCGGGCAGCATCGCCGCGGAGCGGTGCGTCAGCACGCCGCAGCCGACGTGGCTCGTCCCGGACGCGTCGACGGGACAGGACGAGAGCTCGTACGTGGTCGTGATGAATCCGTTCGACGTCAACGCCGAGTTCGATGTCGTGTTCCGAACGGAGGACCGGACCATCCGCCCGGGGCCGCTCTCGCCGGACGTCCTGCGCCCCGGCCGTTCGGTCGCCATCAGGGTCAACAACTTCGCCCTGGCCGGGCCGCGGGAGCGCACGGTGACGGCAGAAGTGCGGCCGATCATGGGGCGCGTGGTGGCCGGCGGCGTGGGCATCCAGGGCGACGCGCTCCGCGCCGAGGCCGGCGAGCCGCGGGCCGGCCACCGGCTGTTCGTCCCGGCGACGGGCTACGCCGGGATCGGCCGCGTCTACGTGGCGAACGTCGGGTCGGCCGAGGCCGTCCCCTCGGTCCTCCAGCTGGGGCCGAGCGGGGCGCGGTCCGTGAGCGGCAGCGTGGCCGGTCCGATTCCGCCGGGACGGGCCGCGACGTACGAACAGTCGGGGTTCGACGACGCGTCGACCGTCGTCTCGGCCAAGGGCGGGGCCCTCCTCGGGGCGTCCCTGCGCCTGGAGAGTGACGGGAACGACCAGGCCACCGTGGGGGCCGTCACGCAGCAGGCCCCGGCCTGGGTCGTGCCGGCGGCGCTGCCGCCGGCCGGCGGGAGCCAGCAGCTGGTGCTCCTCAACCCCGGCCATGCGCCCGTCCACGTCACGGTGCAGCTGTTCGGCGAGGCCGGCCCCGCCTCGGGCGAGACCGCGGTGACGGTTCCCGCCGGGCGCACGCTGACGCTGGAGATGAGCGGGACGTTCAGCTCCGAACCCCTCTCGGCAGCCGTCGTGGCCAAGGATGGAACCATCGTGGTCGGCACGGTGTCCTCTACGTCGAACGGAAACGGGTTCGGCGCGACGACGGGCGTGCCGATGTCCGAACAGAATGGGGCCGGCTGAACCCCACGGGGCCATGGACCCGTATCATCGGGCGGGTACACCGCCCGCAGGAGAGAGGACCGAGCGAGTGGAGAAGACGGGCAACGGGAAGGGACGGCATCGCCGCCGCCTGCGCTGGGGCTGGCTGTCGGTCGCGGGGATCGTCGCCGGCGTCGTGGTGGTCCTGCTGGCCGGGGCGGCCTTCGCCGGCTACAGCTACGACCGCGCCAAGGCCGAGACCGTCCTGCCGGGCGTCCGCGTCGAGAACGTCGACGTCGGAGGGATGACCCGGGCCGAGGCGGCGCACGCGCTCGCGCCGGCGGTCGAGACGTTCCTCCAGCGACCGATCGCGATCTCGGCGGGCAAGAAGAGCTGGACCATGAGCCCCGAGGAGCTCGGCGTGAAGGTCGACGTGAACGGCGCCGTCGACCGCGCGCTGAACGTCTCCGACTCGCTCGCGTGGCCCTCCCGCGTGTACCACCGGTTGCTCGGGCGGCCCGTCTCCGCCTCCGTCGACCTCCCGTACTCGGTGGATCCCACGGTCGTGACGCAGTTCGCGCAGCGCGTCTCCAAGGAGGTCTTCCTCGACACGCAGGACGCGAAGGTCGACTTCGTGGACGGCAAGCTCGTCCTCCAGCACGCGCGGGTCGGTCAGAAGGTCAACCAGCAGAAGGCCGCCGGGGCGCTGCTGGACGCGCTGCGGTCGGGCACGAGCACGGTCGCGGTGGACGTCAAGAAGACGCGGCCGAAGGTCACCGACAAGAACATCGGCCAGGTCATCGTGATCCGGCTGTCGCAGGAGAAGCTCTACCTGTACGACAAGATGAAGTTGAAGAAGACGTATGGGGTGGCCACCGGGCAGTCGATCTACCCGACGCCCACCGGCCACTTCGAGATCATCACGAAGGAAGTCAACCCCACGTGGATCAACCCCGCGCGCGACACGTGGGGCAAGGACGAGCCGCCGTTGATCGGTCCGGGTCCGGGCAATCCCCTGGGAACCAGGGCGATGGCCCTCAACGCGCCCGGCATCCTGATCCACGGCACGCCGGACGACTCGTCGATCGGAACGGCCGCCTCGCACGGGTGCATCCGCATGCACATGTGGGACGTCGAGCAGCTCTTCACGATGGTGTCCGTCGGGACGCCGGTGATCATCGCCCAGTAGGCGACGGCGGCGCCGCGTCAGGACGCCGCGGATTCGACGCCCCGGCCACGCACCTCGGGGACGATCAACAGCCCGGGATGTCCGTCGGGGAGCAGCCGATCGAGGACCGCGATGACGCGGCGCGTCGCGTTGGTCAGCAGGACGGCGGTCCCGCCTCGGCAGTCGAGCATCCGGACCACGACCCCGAGCCCGATCGGATCGATGGATGAGATCTCGCCGCAGTCGAGCGTGAGGCCGATGCCGCAGGATGCCACGGGTTCCAGCAGGGCCCGGAGCGGCTCGGCGGCCGGGACGCCCAGCTGGCCGATCAGGCGGAAGCCGCCGGGTTCCCCCGTGGGGAAGACATCGAGGAAGGGACCACACCGCATTGCGTCGCCGAGCATATGGAGGCGCCGGGACCGCTGTCCAGACACGAACGGGTGAATATTGGATCGGGCGATTGGGGAGGTAGAGGGCCGAAAATGTGCGCATCGCGGACGGCCCTGAGGGGAGACGGCGATTCCTGCGGAGTCTGGCACCATAGGGGGACGACGTTCGAACGACAGCCCGCAGAGCTGTACTGCTGATGACGAAGGGGGATGCCATGGGACAGAGCGCGCTGGTGACCGGTGCCGGAGGGTTCATCGGCCACCATCTGGTGAAGTACCTGGTCGACAAGGGGTACCACGTGCGGGGCGCCGACATCAAACGCCCCGAGTACGCGCCCACGTCGGGCCAGGAGTTCGAGGTTCTCGACCTCCGCCGGTACGAGGACTGCCTGATCGCCGCCCGCGGGGTGGACGAGGTCTACCACCTGGCCGCCGACATGGGCGGGATCGGCTACATCACCCAGAACCACGCCGACGTCGCCCGCAACAACGTGCTGATCGAGTCGCACATGCTCGAGGCGGCGCGCATCCACGGGGCCAAGCGGTTCTTCTATTCGTCGTCGGCCTGCATCTACCCGATGTACCTGCAGGAGCAGCCGGACGTGACGCCCCTCAAGGAGTCCGACGCCTACCCGGCCGACGCCGAGCCCGGCTACGGATGGGAGAAGCTCTACGGCGAGCTGCTCTGCCGCTACTACCGCGACGACCATGGCCTGGAGACGCGCGTGGCCCGGTTCCACAACATCTACGGTCCCGACGGCACGTACGACGGCGGACGCGAGAAGGCCCCCGCGGCCATCTCCCGCAAGGTCGCGGTGGCGCGCGACGGCGACGAGATCGAGGTGTGGGGCGACGGCGAGCAGACCCGCTCGTTCACGTTCGTCTCCGACTGCGTCGAGGGCATCTACCGCATCACGCACTCGGACTTCCCGCGAGCCGCTGAACCTCGGCACCGATCGAGCTGACCACCATCAACAACCTCGTGGACGTGGTCTCCGCCGCCGCCGGAAAGACGCTGGCGAAGCGACACGACCTGTCCAAGCCCCAGGGCGTCCGCGGTCGCAACAGCGACAACACGAAGTCCAAGGAGGTGCTGGGCTGGACGCCGTCGGTCAGCATCGCCGACGGGATGGGCGAGACCTACCGCTGGATCGAGGCCTACATGCAGAAGGTGGGGGCCGTCCCGGCCGCGGTCGGCTGAGCGGGGGCGGTCCTTCGGCCTCGCGTCCCATCCGAACGGGGAAGGTAGGCCGGTCGGGGCCGGTGTCCCCCATCCGGGTGATCGGGGGATGGACTTCCGGGTGAGGCATAAAACGGACGGCCGGGCGATGCCGCGAGCCCGGTGGAGCGTCGAAAGTAGGCTCATCATGAAGCGGCCTCATCCAGAAGGAAACACGTGCCCCACCTGTGGCGCGAACGAGTTGATGAGCGTCCGCCTCGTCGTCGCGGAATCCCCCGTGGAATTCACGTCCTGCCAGGCCTGCGAAGGCCGCTGGTGGGAGCGTGACGGCGAGATGCTGACGCTCGACAGCGTGCTCACGCTCGTCGGTCGGCACTAGCACTCCTCGAACCCCGGTCGCGCGCTTCGCCGGCCGGGGTTCGTCGTTTCCGGGCTCGACTAGAATCCCGCGGCAGTGGCGGTCGATCTCTCCCTCATCTTCAAGGCCTACGACGTTCGCGGCGTGTACCCCGAGCAGTTCGACGAGGACGCCGCGCGCCGCATCGGGCGCGCATTCGCCAGGTGGGTCGAATCGCCCCGCATCGTCCTCGGCCGTGACTGCCGGCTCTCGTCTCCCGCGCTCACCGAGGCATTCGTCTCCGGGGTCACCGCGGAGGGCGCCGGCGTCGTGGACATCGGTCTGGCCACGACCGACATGGTCTACTTCGCCTCCGGCCGGCTCTCGCTGCCGGGCGCGATGTTCACCGCCAGCCACAACCCGCCGCAGTACAACGGCCTGAAGCTCTGCCGGCCGGGGCGGCCCCGGTCGGTGAGGAGACGGGCCTCCGCGACGTCCGGGACCTCGCTGCGAGCCTGAACGGCGCCTCGGCCGTGGCCGCGACCGGCACCGTCGAGCACCTCGACCTGACCGAGGACTATCTCGAGCACCTCCTGTCGTTCGCGGACCTGAACTCCTTCGCACCGCTCACGGTCGCGGCCGACGCGGCCAACGGCATGGCCGGCCTGGTGGTGCCGCGGCTGTTCGAGCGGCTCCCCGCGACATTGGTCCCCCTGTACATGGACCTGGATGGAACGTTCCCGAACCACCCCGCCGACCCCATCCAACCCGAGAACCAGCGCGACCTGCGGGCGGCCGTGGTCGAGCACCACGCCGACCTGGGGCTGGCGTTCGACGGGGACGCCGACCGGGTGTTCCTGGTGGACGAGCACGCCCGGGACGTCAGCGGGTCGCTGGTGACGGCGCTGGTGGCCAAGGGGATGCTGCAGCGGTTCCCGGGGTCGAAGGTGGTCTACAACCTGATCTGCTCGTGGGCCGTGCCCGAGGTCATCCGCGAGAACGGCGGCGTGCCGGTGCGCACGCGTGTCGGTCACTCGTTCATCAAGCAGGTGATGGCCGAGACCGGCGCCGTCTTCGGCGGCGAGCACTCCGGCCACTACTACTTCCGCGACCACTACCGCGCCGACTCCGGGCTCGTCGCGTCGATGGTCGTGATGGACCAGCTCTCCAAGGCCGGCGTCCCGCTGTCCGAGCTGCTGGCGCCCTTCGACCGCTACCGGTCCTCGGGAGAGATCAACTCCGAGGTGACGGACCAGGCGGGAGAATCGAGGAGATCGCCGCGGCGTTCCGGGACGGTCGGCAGGACCGTCTGGACGGGCTGACCGTGGAGTTCGACGATTGGTGGTTCAACGTGCGGCCGTCCAACACCGAGCCGCTGCTGCGGCTGAACGTGGAGGCACGCACCTCCGAGCTGCTCGAGGAGAAGACCGCGGAGGTCCTGGCGATCATCCGTGGGGGAGGAGGCTGATCGCACGTGACGGTGGACAAGGAGCTGCTCGAGATCCTGGTGTGTCCCAGCTGCCGCGGGGACGTCGAGCTGCGGCAGGAGGGTGACGGAGAAGTGATCGTGTGCCTGCAGTGCGGACTGCGCTACCCCGTGCGCGACGGCATCCCGGTCATGCTCGTGGAGGAGGCCACGCAACCGTGACGGAGGCGGGGCGCGGGTCCGCCGGCGTGCTCGACGACCCGGGCCGTCTCCGGGCACTGGACCCGGGCGGCGCGCTCGACCAGGCGGCCGGGCTCGGCCGCCAGCTTCGAAGGGGCTACCGGACAGCGGTGGAATCGACCGGTCTGCCCTCGGGCGACGGCGTGCGGGCGGTGGTGGTGTGCGGGATGGGCGGCTCCGGCGTCGCAGGCGACGTCCTCCGCGGGCTCTACGCGGACCGCGTCCCCATCCCCATCGTGGTCAACAAGGCCTACGCGCTTCCCGAGTTCGCCGGACCGCACACGCTCGTGACGGCGCTGTCGTTCTCGGGCAACACCGAGGAGACGCTCTCCGCCTACGGCGAGGCGATCGCGCGCGGCTGCCGGGTGGTCGCCGTGAGCGCCGGCGGCCAGCTCGCCGAGCGTGCCGGCGCGGACGGCGTCACCCACGTGCCGCTGCCGACGGACGTCCCGATGCCCCGCATGGCGGTGGGCGACCTCTCCGCGTCGCTGATCGGTGCGCTCGAGGCCATGGGCCTCGTCCCGGCGGCCCACGAGGAGGTCGAGGAGGCCGCGTCCCTGGTCGACGACCTCGCCGGGCGTCTGGGCCCCGACCGGCCGCTCGCCGACAACGTCTCGAAGGAGCTCGCGGCGTGGATCGGGGAGCGCACGCCGGTGGTGTGGGGGAGCGAGGGGCTGGCCGAAGCGCCGGCGGGACGGTTCCGGACCCAGGTCAACGAGAACGCAAAGGCGCCGGCGTTCTCCGCGGTGCTCTCCGAGCTGGACCACAACGAGATCGAGGGATGGTCCGCGGGTTCGGGGCGCGGCTTCGCCGCCATCGCCCTTCGGCACGCGCGCGAGCATCCTCGGGTGGGCGACCGCCTCGCGGCGACGCTGGAGGCGATCTCGGACGCGGGGCTCGAGTGTCGCGAGCTGCACGCCGAGGGGCGTGCTCCGCTCGAGATCCTCTTCTCGTTGGTGATGCTGGTCGACTTCGTTGCCACGTACCTGGCGCTCCTGCGCGGCGTGGATCCCACGCCGGTGCCGGTCCTGATGACCCTCAAGAAGCAGCTGGCCCGGTGACCGACGCCTCGTCGCCGCCGATCCCCGCGCGACCGTCGCCGGGGGGCGACGAGCCGGAGCGGGCGGCGGCCGCGGTCGCGGCCAGGACGTCGGTACGCCCGTCGGTGGCCATCGTCCTCGGGTCGGGGCTGGGCGACGCGCTGGCCGAGGACCTGGAGGTGGACGCCGAGCTCGCCTTCGGCGAGCTGCCCGGGTTCCCGCCGGCGTCGGTGCCGGGCCACGCGGGGCGGCTGCGACTGGGCACCCTGTACGGCGTGCCGGTCGCGGCCTTCTTCGGCCGGGTGCACTTCTACGAGGGCCACGGGGTCGCCGCCACCACGCTGATTCCCCGGGTGGCCGCCGCCATGGGCGCCCACACGATCGTGCTCACGAACGCCTCCGGCGGGCTCGACCCCGGCATGCGCGTGGGGCAGCTGATGATCCTGCGCGACCATCTGAACTCGATGGGCGTCAACCCGCTCTTCGGCTGGAAGATGCCGAACGGGGCGCCGGCGTTCGTCGACATCTCCCGTGTGTACGATGCCAGTTTGGTGGAAGCGGCACGAAGCGCCGCGCAGGAGGCCGGCATCGACGTGCGGGTGGGCGTCTACGCCGCGGTCTCGGGGCCGTCGTACGAGACGCCCGCCGAGACCACGGCGCTGGCGAGGCTCGGCGCCGACGCCGTGGGGATGTCGACGGTTCCCGAGGCGGTCGCGGCCGCGGCGCTCGGGCTCCGGGTACTCGGCATCTCGTGCATCACCGACGTGGCCGGGACCGAGCTTACGCACGAGGAGGTGCTGGTCGCTGCCACCGGGGCGGGACCCGACCTGCGGGCGATCCTGCGACGCGCGCTCCCGGCAGCGGCCGCGAGCGCGTAGGACGAGACGAGCGAAGGACTGGGGAGGGACGGATGGACTGCGACGTCAAGGACATCGACCTGGCCGAGCGGGGCCGGGCACGCATCGAGTGGGCGAGCAACGAGATGCGGGTGCTGGGCTTGATCCGCGAGCGCTTCGAGAAGGAGAAGCCACTCGAGGGCATCCGCATCGCGGCCTGCCTGCACGTGACCACCGAGACCGCGAACCTCGTCCGCACGCTGGTTGCCGGCGGTGCCGAGGTCTTCGTGTGCGCCTCCAACCCGTTGTCCACACAGGACGACACGGCGGCCGCCCTCTGCGAGGACGACGGCGTGTCGGTGTACGCCATCAAGGGCGAGGACAACGAGACGTACTACCGGCACCTGAACGCGGTCCTGGACAAGCATCCGCAGGTGACGATGGACGACGGATGCGATCTGGTGTCCACCCTGCACAAGGAGCGGCCCGAGCAGCTCCCCGAGGTCATCGGCGGGACCGAGGAGACGACCACCGGCGTCATCCGGCTCCGGGCCATGGCGCACGACGGGGTGCTGGCCTATCCGGTGATCGCCGTCAACGACGCGAACACCAAGCACATGTTCGACAACCGGTTCGGCACGGGGCAGTCGACGATCGACGGCATCATCCGCGCCACGAACCTCCTGCTGGCCGGCCGGACACTTGTGGTGTGCGGCTACGGCATGTGCGGCCGGGGCGTGGCGTCACGGGCGCGCGGGCTGGGGGCGCGGGTGGTCGTCACCGAGGTGGCGCCGCTGAACGCGCTGGAGGCCGTCATGGAGGGCTACGAGGTCCTGCCGATCCGCGAGGCCGCCCGCGTCGGCGACATCTTCGTCACGGTGACCGGCGACACGGGCGTGCTCCGGCGAGAGCACTTCGACGTGATGAAGGACGGAGCGGTGGTCGCGAACTCGGGCCACTTCGACGTCGAGATCGACAAGGGGGCGCTCAGCGACATGTCGACGGAGGTCCGGCGGGTGCGCGACTTCGTCGACGAGTACCGCATGCCGGACGGCCGGCGCATCAACCTGCTGGCCGAGGGGCGCCTGGTGAACCTCGGCGCCGCCGAGGGGCATCCCGCGTCGGTGATGGACATGTCGTTCGCGAACCAGGCGCTGGCCGTCGAGCATCTGATCAAGAACGCGGCGGACCTCGACGCGGCCGTGCACGGCGTGCCCGAGGATCTGGACGCCGACGTGGCGCGACTGAAGCTGTCATCGATGGGGGTCGAGATCGACCAGCTGACCGACGAGCAGCACGCGTACCTGGCCTCGTGGGACCAGGGGACCTGAGGTGACCGAGCCGGACGAGCGGCAGGCCGTCTTGGTCCAGACGCGCTACGACCGGTTCCCGGCCACGGTGAAGGGCGCGTTCGTCCTCCGGGGCGGCGACGCCAACCCGCACCTGGTGCGCGTGATCCGTGCCGGCATCGAGCCGGTGTCGGGCGGCGAGGCGAGGGACATCGCCATGGGCCACGTGGACGTGGACGTCGCGCCGGGTCGCGACCTGTTCGTGCCGTTCGAGGCGGGGATCGCCGAGCTCGACCCAGGCTGGTACGTCATCGCCGCCGAGATGCAGGTGGACGGCAGCGCGCCTCTGCGGAGCTCGAGCCGGCCCTTCTCGGTGGCGTGGCCGCGCGGTGAGGTCCGGACCGGCTCGGTGTCGCTGGACGAGTCCGTCCGCGTTGGCGACGCCGCGCTGCGGATCGACCGCGCCGAGCTGAAGAGCGACCGGGTCATCCTGGTCTGGAAGCCCGAGGGGGCGCCGGACGACGAGACCGCCGCAGCGGACGTCGAGGTGCGCGTCGAGGTCTCGGCCGACGGCCGGGCCCTCGCCGCGGTGCCGCGCGCTCCGGGATCCGAGCCGAAGCCGGGCGAGCAGCGCTCGGTCCACTATCCGGCGCCGCACGGCGCCGCCGCACTCGAGATGGTCTTCGTGTCGCCGGCCGGCGACCGGTCCGAGATCGTCCGCGCACTCATTCGCTGAGCCGGCCGCCGGCCGCGTCGGTGGGCCCCGGTACCGTTCACGCGTGGCCCCGGTCGACCTGCGCGCCGTGCTCGACGTGGTGTTCCCGCGCCGCTGCGCGGGATGCGGCGGTCGTGGGTGGCCCTTCTGTTCGGCGTGCCGTCCGCGCATCGGTGTCCTCGATCCGCCGGGCTGCGCCCGGTGCGGGCTCCCGCGCGAACGCGACGTCGCGTCCTGCGACGACTGTCCGGCGCCGCCGGTCGACTGGATCCGCACCGCGTTCCGCTACGACGAGCCCGTTCGTCGCGCGCTGCTCTCGCTGAAGTTCGGCGGTGCGCGCTCGGTCGCCGACGCGTTCGTCCCGTGGATGGAGCGACGGCGGGCCGAGCGCCCCGAGGGGGCCGCCGGCACGACGATCACGTGGGTGCCGCTCGGGAGGCGGCGCCGGCGCGGCCGGGGATACGACCAGGCGGAGGTCCTCGCGGCCGGGCTGGCGCGGGCATCGGGTCTGCCGTGCATCCGGCTGCTCGAACGCGTACGCGAGACCGACCCGCAGGCACGCCGGAGCGCCGCCGAGCGCCGCCGAGCCGTGGCGGGCGCCTTCCGGGCCGTCGCGCCGGCGCCGGCCCGCGTGATCCTCGTCGACGACGTCCTCACGACCGGCGCCACGGCGGCGGAGTGCGCGCGCGTGCTGCGCCGAGCCGGGGCGCGCGAGGTCGGCGTCCTCACCGCCGCCCGCGCGATCGGCGATCCGATTTTGGACCGGTGTTACACTCCGGCCGTATGGATCTTGTCCTCAAGGGACGAGGCATTCGCATCACCGACAAGGTCCGTCTCGCCGCCGAGCACAAGCTCCGGCGACTCGACCGCCGGCGTCGGCCCCTGGTGCAACGGCTTGAGGTCGAGGTGATCGGCGAGCACAACCCTCGAATCGGGCAGAGCCACCGCGTCGAGATCGCCTGCGAGACGCCCCACCACACGTTCCACGCCGCCGGTGCGGGTCCCGACGTCGACACCGCGCTCGACAGCGTGGTCGACCACCTCGAGCGGCAGATCGCGACCTACCGGAGCAAGCGGGCCGCGCGCTCGTCGGCAAGGGGGATCCCTCCCGAGCTGCGCCCGCCCCGCGACCGGGATCGCGGGGAGCGCTGAGGCGCGGTCCCGTCAGAGGTCGCTGGTGACGTGGTCGGGCCGGACCTTGACGATCAGCCGCTGCTCGCCCGGCGTGAACGCGAAGTCGTCGTTGCCGTGGTACTTGCGGTTCAGCCACCGGATGTGGTCGTCGGCGCCGTCCCGTGTCGTCTCGGCCACGACCCCTCGGACCTGGACCCATCGATAGGGGTCCGCGGCGTCCCACGCCGTCACGCTGACGCGCGGGTCCCGGGCCAGGTTGGCCGGCTTCTGGCGGGGCGTTGCCGTGTTCAGCCAGATCAGGCCGTCCCGGTAGTCGATCCACAGGATCGTCACATGCGGCGAACCGTCCGGCATGATCGTGCCGACGGCCCCGAAGTTCCGGTCCTGGAACAGTCGTTCCTGCTCAGGGGTCAGGTCCATCGTCGCTTCATCCCTCCACGCTCGTTGGTGAGGCCGTCCCTATAATCGAGACCCTGCCCCCTTCTCACAAGCAGGCCGGACGCGGCCGATAGAGGTACTCGAATGGTTTTGGACAAGATCCTCACCGCGGGGGACGGCAGCAAGGTCCGCCGTCTCCGCGACCTCGCGAAGCTCGTGAACACGTACGAGCCCGAGTTCGAGGACGTCCCCACGGAGGAGTTCCCCGCCAAGACCGAGGAGTTCCGTCGGCGGATCGCGGATGGGGAGCCCTCGGACGACCTCCTTCCCGAGGCCTTCGCGCTGGTGCGGGAGGCGTCCAAGCGCACCCTGGGCCAGCGCCACTACGACGTCCAGGTGATCGGGGCCTCGGTCCTGCACCAGGGGGACATCGCCGAGATGCGGACCGGCGAGGGCAAGACCCTCGTCTCCACGATGCCCGCGTACCTCAACGCGGTGGAGAGCAAGGGCGTGCACGTCGTGACCGTGAACGACTACCTGGCCAAGCGCGACTCGGAGTGGATGGGCCCGATCTACCGGGCGCTCGGCGTGTCGGTGGGGCTGATCCAGTCGAACATGACGCCCGAGCAGCGCAGGCCGAACTACGCCGCCGACATCACATACGGCACCAACAACGAGTTCGGGTTCGACTACCTGCGCGACAACATGGCCATGCGGGCCGAGGAGATGGTCCAGCGCGGGCACTTCTACGCGATCGTGGACGAGGTCGACTCGATCCTCATCGACGAGGCGCGGACGCCGCTCATCATCAGCGGCATGGTGGCCGACGCCGCCAAGTGGTACCAGGTGTTCGCGCGGATCGCGCCCCGCCTGCGGCGCGATCACGACTACGAGGTCGACGAGGCGAAGCACACCGTCGCGGTCCTCGAGTCGGGGATCGACCGGGTGGAGGCCGAGCTCGGCATCGACAACCTGTACGACGAGGTCAACACGCTCTTCGTGCACCACCTCCAGAACGCCATCAGCGCGAAGGAGCTGTACAAGCGCGACGTCGACTACATGGTGGCGAACGGCGAGGTGCTCATCGTCGACGAGTTCACCGGCCGCCCCCTGGAGGGCCGCCGCTACTCCGAGGGGCTCCACCAGGCGATCGAGGCGAAGGAGGGCGTCCGGATCAAGGAAGAGAACCAGACGCTCGCCACCATCACCATCCAGAACTACTTCCGGATGTACGACCGTCTGGCCGGCATGACGGGTACCGCGCGGACGCAGGCCCGCGAGTTCGAGGAGGTCTACAAGCTCTCCGCGGTCGAGGTCCCCACCAACCGACCGATGGTTCGCGAGGACCAGCAGGACGCGATCTACAAGACCGAAGAGGCCAAGTGGGCGGCCGTCACGGAGGATCTGGCCGAGCGCCACGAGCGGGGTCAGCCGGTGCTGGTCGGCACCATCTCGATCGAGAAGTCCGAGCACCTTTCGGGGTTCCTGAACCGTCGCGGCATCCCGCACCACGTCCTGAACGCGAAGAACCACGAGCGCGAGGCGGCGATCATCGCCCAGGCCGGGCGGATCGGCTCCGTCACCGTCGCGACGAACATGGCCGGCCGCGGCGTCGACATCGTCCTGGGCGGCAACCCCGAGTACCTGGCCCGTCAGGAGATGGCCGCCGAGGGCTGGGACAACGACCGCTACCTGCTGTTCGAGATGGAGCCCGACGAGCGCGCGGAGTACGAGGCCGCGTACCGGCCCATCTACGAGCGTCACAAGGTCGAGACCGACGCCGAGCACGACAAGGTCGTCGAGCTGGGCGGCCTGTACGTCCTGGGCACCGAGCGGCACGAGTCGCGCCGCATCGACAACCAGCTCCGCGGGCGGTCCGGCCGCCAGGGCGACCCCGGCGAGTCGCGCTTCTACCTGTCGCTGGGCGACGAGCTGATGCGCCTGTTCGCCTCGGACCGCATCGGACGGATCATGGAGCGCTTCAACTGGCCCGAGGACGAGCCCATCGAGGCCAAGATGGTGACCCGGGCCATCCAGACCGCGCAGAAGAACGTCGAGGAGCAGAACTTCGAGATCCGCAAGAACGTCCTGAAGTACGACGAGGTGATGAACACCCAGCGCAAGGTCGTGTACGGCGAGCGGCAGAAGATCCTCCAGGGGCTCGACCTGCGCGAGGAGGCCCTCGACATGGTGCAGAACGTGGTGCTCGCCACGGTCGGGCAGTTCGTGGACGCGCAGGCCTTCAGCGAGGAATGGGATCTCGACGGGCTCATGACCGCCCTCCAGACCGTGTACCCGACGACGCTCACCAAGGGCGACCTCCAGGAGGCCGAGAGCGCCCCGGCGCTCGAGGAGCGCGTCCTGGAGGACGCGCTGGCCGTCTTCGAGGAGAAGGAGCGGACGCTGGGTCTCAACGAGGAGACGGGCGAGCCGATCCTGCGCGAGCTCGAGCGCATGGTCCTGCTGTCGATCACGGACAGCGAGTGGCGCGACCACCTCTACGCGATGGACTACCTCCAGGACGGGATCGGGCTCCGTGCGTACGGGCAGAAGGATCCCCTGGTGGAGTTCCAGCGCGAGGGCTACGCCAGCTTCGAGGCGATGAAGGAAGTGATCCGCGACGAGTTCGTGCGCTACATCTACCGGATCGAGCTGGTTCGCCAGGACGAGCCGTCGCGGCCCCGGCCGCAGCGCGTGGTCACACAGCACGGCGACGAGGCCCCCGCGGGCGGCGGGACCGCGAGCGCCGGCGACAAGACCCCCCGCAACGCTCCCTGTCCCTGCGGCTCGGGGCGGAAGTACAAGAAGTGCCACGGCCAGGTCTAACGTCCGATGAGCGAGTACAGCGAGCGCATCACGGATCTCCGGCAGCGGGTCGACGCGGCGAAGGAGTACCTTTGACGTCGCCGGCAAGCAGATGCGCGCGACCGAGCTGGAGCAGCGACTGTCCGAACCCGGCGTGTGGGACGACGCCGCGCGCGGTCAGCGCCTGACCACCGAGCTGTCCCGTCTGAACGACACGCTCGAACGCCAGGTCCGATTGGTCAAGCAGCTTGACGATGTGTCCGCTGCCGATGAGCTGCTGTCGGACGAGGCCGACTCCGAGCTGGCGTCCGAGCTGCGGGAGAAGCTCGGCGCGCTGGAGGCCGACCTGGACCGCGTCGAGCTGGCCAGCCTGCTCTCGGGCGAGTACGACGATCACGGCGCCGTGGCCAGCCTGCACGCGGGCGCCGGCGGCGTCGACTCCCAGGACTGGACCGAGATGCTGCTGCGCATGTACCTTCGCTGGGCCGAGCGCGAGGGCCTCCAGGCCGAACTGGACGAGGTCCTTCCCGGCGACGAGGCCGGCATCAAGAGCGCGACGCTCACGGTGAAGGGCACGAACGCCTACGGGCTCCTGTCCGCCGAACGCGGCGTGCACCGGCTGGTCCGGCTCTCGCCGTACGATCAGGCGCACCGGCGCCACACGTCGTTCGCCTCGCTCGACGTCATCCCGCTGATCGAGGAGGACGAGGACGCGGACGTCGAGATCGACCCCAAGGACCTTCGCATCGACATCTTCCGCGCCACGGGGCCGGGAGGACAGGGCGTGAACACCACCGACTCGGCGGTGCGGATCACCCACCTCCCCACGGGGATCACCGCGGTCTGCCAGAACGAGCGGTCGCAGCTGCAGAACCGGGCCGTGGCGATGCGCATCCTGACGTCGCGCCTGGCCGAGCGGGCGCGCCGCGAGCGGGAGCAGAAGCTGGAGGACATCCGCGGCGAGCGCCGCGACATCGAGTTCGGCTCGCAGATCCGCTCCTACGTGCTGCATCCCTACCGGCTGGTCAAGGACCACCGCACGGGCGTCGAGGTGGGCAATGTGGACGCGGTCCTGGACGGCGCCCTCGAGCCGTTCATCGAGGCCGAGCTTCGCCACCGGGCATCCGACGGAGCTCGGTAGGATGCGGCCATGACCCACGAGCACTGGCACACCGACGACTTCCCCGAATTCCGCTCGTCTCCGCCCTGGGTGATGGAGGAGATGATCGCGGCCGGGCGTGGCCTGGCCACTCCCATCCTCGGCGACCCCTCGGCCGCCCGCATCGCCGCCAGCGTCGCCGAGGCGGCCGGGCGGGGAGCGCCGCTCGCGACGGTCGGCTGCGGCACCAGCGAGCACGGCGCGATGGCGGTGGCCGAGCAGCTCACGGCGGCTCTCGGCGGCCGCGCGGTGGTGCATCCGCGACAGGCCTTCGAGGCGATGCTCGACCCGTGGCCCGGCGTCTGCGTCGCGATCTCGCACGACGGCGGAACCGCCGCGACGGTCGCGGCGATGGAGAGCGCGCGGCGCGCGGGCGCGGCGGTCGGTCTGGTCACGGCCGTCCCGGGTGCGGCGGCCGCGGCCGCCGCCGACCGGGTGCTGGTCACGCCGGTCCGCGACCGGTCGTGGTGTCACACGGTGGGCTACCTGTCACCGGTCCTCGCCGGCGCGGCGGTGGCCGACGGGCTCGGGACCGTCAGCGATCCCGACGCCGCGGAGCGCACGATCTCGGACGCGATCGACCGCCGGCCCGCGATCCGGCAGGTTGCGGGCGAGCTGCACGGGGTCGAGCGGTACCTGACGGTGGGAAGCGGCGCGGACCGGATCGCGGCGCGCGAGCTTGCGCTGAAGATCGAGGAGGGCGTTCGAGTCCCCGCGGCCGCGCGCGACCTGGAGACGATCCTGCACGGGCACTGGGTGGCGGTCGACGAGCGGACGGCCGTGGTCCTGCTCCTCACCGACGCCCGGGGTGGCGGGCGCGCGCCGCGCGGCGACGCAGATGCTCATGGCGGCCAGGGCGCTCGGGGCCAGGACGGCCGCGATCGTCTCGCCCGCGGCGGCCGAGGGGCTTCCGGTGGACGCGATCTCGGCGGGCAGCGTGGACGTGCCCGCGGCACCGGACCTTCCCGCGCCGACGGCGTCGCTGCTCGCGTCGGCGCCCGCGCTGCAGCTGCTGACGCTCGAGCTGGTGCACCTTGCCGGGGTGAACCCCGACCTCATCCGGCGGGAAGAGGCTCCCTACCGGGAGGCGGCGCAGATCGCGGAGTCGAGCTTCCCGCCGCACGGCTGAGCTCCCGCCGATCGCGTCTTCGCAGCACCACGTAGGCAGCCAGCAGCAGGATCCACGCGATGGTCGAGATCCACAGCCCAAGTCCGATCCCCGGGTCGCGGTAGGACAGGTCCACCGTGTGCGTTCCCGCCGGAACGGCGACGCCCTGCATCACGTAGTCGGCGTGCAGCAGCGGCACCGGCTTGCCGTCGAGCGTCGCGTGCCAGTTCTCGTCCCACGGGTTCCGAACGACGACGACGCCCCCCGATGACGTCTGCACCCGCACCTGCGCGCTGCTCGTCGGAGAGGTCCCGGTACGCGGCCGTCCCGGTCGCCGGCGATCCGCCGCTCTGCTCGACGTTGACGGGAACCTCTCGTCCGTCAACGGTCGGCGTCTGCTCGAGGAGGGCCGTGGAGTCGAGCGGGAAGTCCGGCTCGACGACGGCGCTCAGCGCATCCGCGGGCGAGTTCAGTCTCCACGCGGAGGCGAGGAAGGCGCGCGGCGCCGGATCATTGATCCGGTACAGCGTCCACTGGCCCTCTGTGGCCACCGCCACGCCGCCGGGTGGCGGGCTCGCCAGGGACGTCCGCTGGATCACCCACTCCACGCCGAACAGGTTCAACACGGATGGATCGTCCGACTGGAACGTGGCCGCGTTGTAGTACGTGGGCCCGTTGGTGTTCAGCTTCCGCAGGTACGTCCAGTAGCGCAGCAGCTGCACGGGCGAGTAGCCCTGGAGCTCGTCGAGCCCGAACAGCACCGACCGGCCGTTGGCATACGCGGGCCAGTTCGCCGGGCTCTGGTGGTAGAGGAAGCCCTTGGGCTCGTGGTCGGCGATGTCGGGGTCGAACGTCAGGTAGCGCCCGCCGTCGCCCCGCGCGGCGATGAGCGTCCTGCCGATCGCCCCCGGCGTCAGGTACGAGGAGGGTTCGATCCACGGCGAGTGCCACGTCCCGAACGCCGGTCCCGGCCCCGAGGCGACCGTGCCGCCCTGGCCGATCTCTGCGGCGCCCCCCAGCGGCGTCCCCGCCTGGCCGGCGAGCGCCGTGACCGTCAGCTCGACGGCGAGCAGCGCCGGCAGGGCAGCCGCGGCCCACGCCGTTCTCCGGGTCACGAGCCACAGGAGGGCCGCGGTCGGCACGACGGCGAGCGCGAACGGCAGGTAGTCGGCAGCGTCGGCGCCGGCGATCAGCGGCAGGACCACGAACACGGCCAGCGCGCCGCCGCCGAGCCAGGCTATGGTGGCGGGCCGGATCGGCCGGTCGCGCCCCGACCACGCGTCGAGCCACGCCTGGAGCCCGTAGGCGCCGAACGCCGCGAACGCGGGGATCAGCAGGTAGCGGAACCGGTAGGGGTCGCGAAGCCACAGCTCGCCCAGCGACGAGTGCAGCACCCACGTGTGCAGGCGCGAGCCGATCAGCCGGTCCTGGTTGAGGGCCCACCCGACGAAGCCGCACACCGCGAACGCAAGCGTCGGGAGCCGCCAGCGACGCGACCAGACCCCGAACCCGACCAGCAGGATCGTGGCGGCGCCCACGTACGCGCCCGGACCGCGCGCGAACCCCGTGCCCCACCAGACGTTCGTTCCCTGCAACGTCAGCGGGGAGAGGTGCAGGGCGGTCTCCTGTGTGAACCCGCCCAGCTGCCTGGTCATCTCGCCCAGGGTCAGGTAGCCCTGTCCGATAGAGGTGCGCGGCAGCAGCAACAGGCGCGGGACCAGGACGGCGGCGGCCAGCAGAGGCAACGACACCGCGACCGCGACCGCGGTGCCGGCGGCGGACCGAAGCGCGCGATCGCCCGCGCGAACCTGGACGGTCAAGCGGGCGAGCACGTACAGCGTCATCACCAACGTTCCCATCAACAGGCCGTTCGTCAGGTGCGCGGCGGCGATCTGGCTCCACCCCAGTCCCGTCAGCGCCAGCCACCCGACCATCGACGATCGCCGCCGCGCGTGCAGCAGATGGCTGAGGCCGGCCAGCGCGACGCCCAGCCACGCGAGCGAGCCGGCGAACGGCATGGACAGCGCGACGATCGACCCGGCGATCGCCATCGCCATCACCAGGCCGCCGGAGGTCGCCGCGGGGCGCGACAGCCGCTCGCCGCGGAAGAAGGCGTACATGCCGAGGCCGGCCAGGACCGGGTTCAGCGTGATTAGCAGCCCGAGCGCCCGCGAGCACGACGTGGCTCCGAACAGGAACATCACCGGCAGGTATGCCCAGCCCGACTGGGGATCGGAGGCGAACGGCACGCCCCCGAACTGGTTGGGGAGCCACGTCGGCACGTGGCCGGCGAACACGCTCTTGCCCATCGCGCACCACCGCGGCAACCAGAACGACAGCAGGTCGACATGCTCCCGGGACAGTCGTCCCTGCAACCAGAAGCCGTGAGTGACGATGAGGACCGCCACAACGATCAGCAGGGGGCCGGCGAACGGTGCGATCCGCCGGGTGAAGGGGGTGGCCGGGGGCGCGGGGACGGTCGTGGAGGCCGGTTGAGCGGCCGCGTCGGCCGTCGAGGGGGTCATCGAGCAGCGGATTCTACGTCACGGACCAGGCATTCCCCGAACGGCGATCTGTGGAGCCTGTGTTGATTTTCGCTACAGGAAGCGCCTCCCCTCGCCGAGTCCTTTGCTAGCATCGTGGGGCCTCGGGAGGTTCCTGAGTCGTTTCCCCGCGAGAAGCCCCGTTCATCATGATCAAACTCGATCACGTCACCAAGGTCTACAAGGATTCGGTCGTCGCGCTCGACGACGTGTGCGTCGACATCCAGAAGGGCGAATTCGTCTTCGTCGTCGGCCCGTCCGGCTCCGGCAAGTCCACGCTCATCCGGCTGCTGATCCGTGAAGACGAGCCGAGCAAGGGCGAGATCCACGTCGCCGGCAAGAACATCGCCAACCTGACCTCGTGGAAGGTTCCGTACCTGCGCCGCAACGTCGGCACGGTCTTCCAGGACTTCAAGCTGCTCTCGGACAAGACCGTGTACGAGAACGTCGCGTTCGCGCTCGACGTCATCGGCAAGCCGAAGCACGTCATCAAGTCGCGCGTGCCGGAGATCATCGACCTGGTCGGCCTGGGCGACAAGATGAAGAACTACCCCGACGAGCTGTCGGGCGGCGAGCAGCAGCGCGTGTCGATCGCGCGGGCGTTCGTCAACCGGCCGCTGATCCTGCTGGCCGACGAGCCGACCGGGAACCTCGACCCCGCCACTTCCGTCGACATCATGAAGCTGCTCGACCGCATCAACCGCACCGGCACCACCGTCGTCATGGCCACGCACGACAACGCGATCGTGGACGCGATGCGCCGCCGCGTCATCGAGCTGACGGGCGGGAAGGTCGTGCGCGACCAGGAGCGGGGGGTGTACGGGTACGGTGCGTAGGGTCGAGTACTTCGTCAAGGAGACGCTGCAGGCCTTCCGCCGGAACGGCTTCATCGTCTTCGCCGCCATCTCCACCGCGTTCATCGCGCTGTTCCTGCTGGGCGGCGCGATCCTCGTGCAGCGAGAGGTGCACAAGATCGCCGCGAGCGTCGAGGCCAACGTCGAGGTGTCCGTGTTCCTGGACGACGACATCTCCTCGACGCAGCAGGCCAACCTCCAGCAGATGCTCGAGACGATGCCGCAGACCAAGACCGTGAGCTACGAGTCCAAGGACGAGGCGTACCAGAAGTTTCTCCAGCTCTTCAAGGACCAGCCCGACCTCACGCGCAACGTGTCGCCGGACGCCCTTCCCGCGTCGTTCCAGGTCCAGCTCAATGACCCGAACCAGTTCGGGGCCATCGCCCAGCAGCTCCAGGGCCAGCCCGGCATCTCCACGATCAGGGACAACAAGCACATCTACGACCGATTGCTCAAGATCACGGCGATCTTCCGATGGGGGGTCCTGGTGGTCGCGATCGTGATGCTGGTGGCCTCGATGGCCCTGATCGGCAACACGGTTCGGATGGCCGTGTTCGCGCGGCGCAAGGAGATCGGCATCATGCGGCTCGTCGGGGCGACTAACTGGACCATCCGCATCCCGTTCCTGATGGAGGGGCTCGTCGAGGGCATGTTGGGCGCCGCCGCGGCGATCTTCGCGTTGATGATCATGATGGCGTTCTTCATCGATCCGATCCGCGGCACCATCCAGTTCCTTCCGCTGGTCGGCTCCTCCGACATCCTGTACGCGGCGGGCATCATCCTCCTGGCCGCGGTGGGCGTCGCCATCGTGGCCGGCTTCTTCGCCACCCGCCGGTACCTGGACGTCTAGGCGGCCGCCGCCGTGGCGGACGGTTCGCGCCCCGAGCGGTCCGGCGACAAGACGGTGGCCACCAACCGCCGGGCCCGCCACGACTACGCCATCGACGAGACCTTCGAGGCCGGGATGGTGCTGTCCGGGCCCGAGGTGAAGTCCCTGCGGGCCGGCCGCGCCACGACTGACCGACGCCTATGCCCGCGTCCGCGGCCAGGAGGTCTGGATCGAGGGCATGCACATCCCCCCGTACCCGATGGCCGGCCAGCAGCGGACGTACGTCCCGACTCGGCCCCGCAAGCTCCTGCTCCGGCGGAAGGAGATCCAGCGCCTGATCGGGAAGACGGCGGAGCGGGGTCTGACCCTGGTCCCGATGCGCATCTACTTCACGCACGGTCTGGCCAAGATCGAGCTGGGGCTGGGCAAGGGCAAACGGCAGTTCGAGAAGCGCCAGGCCATCGCCGAGCGCGAGCACCGGCGCGAGATGGAACGGGCCGTGGGACGGCGGCGCTAGCCGCCATGCACATCCGGGCGGCGACCGAGGCCGACGCGGACGCGATCCTTCGGCTGTGGCGCGACGGCACATCGGTCGTGAGCCACACGGACGACGTGGACGGGGTCCGCACGCTGCTGGCGAGGGACCCCGAGGCTCTGCTGGTGGCCGAGGCCGAGGAGGACGGCCGGCTCGTAGGCACGCTCATCGCGGCGTGGGACGGGTGGCGCGCCGGCGTCTACCGGCTGGTGGTCGCCCGCGAGGACCGCCGGAAGGGTGTGGCCGGCAAGCTGGTCCGGAGGGCGGAGGAGCGCTTCCGCGAGCTGGGGGCGCGCCGCGTCGGGGCCATGGTGATCCTGGATCACCGGCACGCGCAGGACTTCTGGGTCGCGATGGGGTATCGGCTGGAGGGCGAGATGGGTCGTTTCGTGAAGATGCTCGACTCCGGGTAGTCCTCCGGGCTGCGGATTTCGCCAGCCCAGAACCGCCGTGCTAGCCTCCGGCCCGGTGCAGGGGAAGGGGGGCACGCGTCGATCCTTCGCGGCCGGGACGATCGCGTTCGTTGCGCTCGCCGGGCTGCTGCTGGGCGTCGGGACCCCGGCGCATGCTGCCGACCGCAGCTTCAGCACCCGGTTCCAGACCAACGACGAGGGCGACATCACCGCCGCCGCCAACACGATGCTGACCTGCCCGGCATCGGATCCCCTCTGTGCGGCCGCCCAGGGAGGGGGGAACCGGGACAACAACAACTTCGTGATGACGTACGTGGACGCCGACGCGGACGCCACCACGTTCGACTCGAGCACCGCGGACCTCTCGATCCCGGCGGGAGGGACCGTGCTGTTCGCGGGCCTGTACTGGGGCGCCGACACGAGCGCCGGGACGGGCGGGGCGGCCGCGCCGAACCCGGCCGCCCGGGGGACCGTCCAGTTCGCCGTGCCCGGCGGGTCGTACGCGCCGATCACCGCCTCGCAGCTCGACACCAGCACGTCGCTCCCGAACCGGTATCAGGGATTCGCTGACGTCACCTCGGCGGTCGCCGCGGCGGGGAGCGGCACCTACGCGGTCGCGGACCTCCAGGCGGGAACGGGGAACGACCGGTACGGTGGCTGGGCGCTGATCGTCGCGTACCACGACCAGAGCATGCCCGCGCGCAACCTGACGGTGTTCGACGGCTTTCAGACGGTGTCGGGTGCGAACCCCACCATCACCATCCCGGTCTCGGGCTTCGAGACGCCGCTGACCGGTCCCGTCCGCACCACGCTGGGGTTCATGGCGTACGAGGGCGACCGCGGGATGACCGGCGACACCGCCCGGCTGGACGCCACCACGCTGACCGACGCGGTCAACCCGGCGACGAACTTCTTCAACAGCACGATCTCGTACCACGGGAGCCTGGTCACGACGAAGAGCCCCAGCTACCCGAATCAGCTCGGCTTCGACACCGACCTGATGGACGCGAGCGGGATCCTGTCGAACGGCGCCACCAGCGCGACGATCCAGGCGCACACGGGCGGGGAGACCTTCTTGCCGGGTGTGATCACGTTCGCCACCGACCTGTACGCGCCGAAGATCGCCCCCGACAAGACCGTCACCGACCTGAATGGCGGCCAGGTGCAACGAGGCGATGTCCTGGAGTACGCGGTCACCGGCACCAACACCGGCGACGACGGGGCCGCGAACGTGGTCGTCACCGACGCGTTCCCGGCGAACACCACGTACGTGCCCGGCTCGCTCGACATCGTGAGCAGCCCGGGCGGGATCGCGGGATCGAAGACCGACGCGGCCGGCGACGACCAGGCGGAGGTCGGCGGGGGAGGGGTGACGTTCCGGCTCGGGACGGGCGCCGATGGCACCACCGGGGGGCTCATCGCGAGCGGCGAGTCGTTCGAGGTGCGCTTCCGGGTGAGCGTCGATTCCTCCACGCCGGGAGGCACCGCGATCGTGAACCACGCCACGGTGGACCTGGACGGGCAGACGCTGCCCGGGCTGCACCTCACCGACGACTCGCCGCCGGTGCAGGTGGACGTCGCGGCGGCGGCGGACATGGCGATCGTGAAGACGTTCGCCCCGGCCCCGCCGGTGGCCGGGCAGGGGCTCACGTTCACGCTGACGGTGTCGAACCTCGGCCTGGACGACGCGACGGGAGTGACGGTCACCGACCCGCTGCCGCCGCAGCTGACGTCGCCGGTGGCCACACCCTCGCAGGGAACGTGCGCGATCGTGACGGCGATTGTGACGTGTGACCTGGGGGCCGTGGCTTCGGGGGCGGGCGCTACCGTGCAGATCGCCGGGACCCTCGCCGCGGGAAGCGCCGGACAGTTCCTGGACAACACGGCGAGCGTCACGGCAGACCAGCCCGACCCGGACACGTCCAACAACAGCGACTCGATCCACGCGCTGATCCGGCAGACCAGGCTGCAGCTCACCAAGACGGCCAGCCGCTCGACGGTCGACGCGGGAGACCAGGTCGGCTTCACGGTGGTGCTGCGCGTGCGCGGTCCCGTCGCCGCGGCGAACGTTCTGATGTGCGACACGCTGCCGGCGCACATGACGTTCGTGTCGGCACCCGGCGCGACGTTCGTCGGGGGCAAGGCCTGCTGGGCGTTCGCCTCGCTCGCCGCGGGGGCCCGCCGGACGTTCCACATCGTCGCGCATGTCGACGCCGACGCGCCGAACGGAGTCGAGCGCAACGTGGCGCGTGCCACCTCGTCCAACGCGGGCAACGCCCAGGACGACGCGGCCGTTCGTGTGCTCGCGCAGCACGGCGGCGGGACGGTCCCGGTGACCGGATGAACGCGCGGAGCACGGGCCTTCACCGCGTCGCCGTCGGGGCGATCCTCGTCGCCCTCCTGGCGGTCGGCTGCACCAGGGCTCCCGCCGGCGCCCCGGGTCCGTCTCCACAGGTGTTCGACCAGGCGGCCCACCCCGCCAGGACGCCCGCTCCGTTCTTCCCGGTGACGATCGCCCGCCTGATGGTGCCTACACAGGCGGTCTCGCGCCCCGGCGGCTCGCGGGTGGTGGATCAACTCTGGACCTCGGTGCGCGTCAACGGCGGCCCGACGGAGCTCCTGGTGCTGGAACAGCGCCGGTTCGACGGCGCCGATTGGCTCAAGGTGCGACTGCCCGACCGTCCCAACCAGGCGGCCGGTTGGATCGACGCGAACGTCGCCATCCTGCGAACGAGCCCCTGGAGGATCGTCGTTTCGACCGAGCGCCGGACGGTGAGCGTGTTCCGACTCGGGCAGGAGGTTCGGCACTTCCGCGCGGTGGTGGGGGCGCCCGGCAGCCCGACGCCGCACGGGACGTTCGCGGTCCTCGAGCGCATCCGCACGGGGTCGCCGGCCGGCTTCTACGGGAGCTGGATCCTGTCGCTGACCGCGCACTCGACGGTGTACGAGCACTTCGAGGGCGGGGACGGCCGGGTCGCCATCCACGGGCGCGGCGGCGCGAGCCTGCTGGATCCGCTGGGCAGCGCGCGATCGCACGGCTGCGTCCGCGTGGACAACGCGATGATCGCCTGGCTGGCGAAGATCGCCGGGCCGGGGACGCCGGTGAAGATCGTCTGAGAGGTCGGCTCTGGTGAGGCGGGCTCCTATACTCAGAGGCTGACAACTCAATACGGGGGTGAACTGGCTTCGACCCGGACGGTTGCCGTCTGGGGGAAGCGGGCCGAGGTCTCCGGATGCCTCGTTAAAAGCCGGAACAAACACAAGTGCCAACGACAATCTGGCGCTCGCTGCCTAAGTACGCTTAGGTAGCCGTCCCCCGCGGGGTGCCTGCCCCTGCGGTGTGGACGTCGCGAGCAGGCTCACGACAGCGGTCACGCCTGAGGGCCGCTGACGGACACTTCACTCGGGCTGGCCGAGAGGTCCTCCGCCACCGGGAGCCTCGAGGCGAGATCTGATCCAGTGGCTACGCCCGTAGAAGACCCAGATGGTCGGCCGGGACGGGGGTTCGAATCCCCCCACCTCCACTGACGTACGACTTGATCGAGACAGCGACATGTCCAGCGCGCAGTTGTATGACACCATCGGAGCCACGTACACGGTCACGCGGCGCACCGAGCCGCGGATCGCCGCAAGGATCTGGGCTGCGCTCGGCGACGCGCGGACGGTCTTGAATGTCGGGGCCGGTACCGGCTCCTACGAGCCCCCCGACCGTGACGTGACCGCGGTGGAACCGTCGGCGCTCATGCGTGCGCAGCGTCCCGCAGGCGCAGCGCCGTGCGTGGCTGCCATCGCGGAGCGCCTTCCGTTCGAGGACCAGTCCTTCGACGCCGCGATGGCTTTGAGCACCGTGCATCACTGGCAGGACCCGATCGCGGGCCTGCGCGAGATGCGTCGCGTGGCTCGCCGCGTCGTGGTCTTCACCTTCGACTCCAGCGAAGACGGATTGCTTCGCCGGTTCTGGTTGACCCGCGACTACCTGCCGGAGGTCGCCGACCTCATCGTCGGCCGGCCTTCGCTCGCCGAGCAGGCCCGCGTGATCGGAGCTCGCATCGAGCCGGTGCTCATTCCTTGGGACTGCGCCGACGGCTTCTTCGAGGCCTACTGGCGCCGGCCCGAGGCATACCTGGACGATCGTGTTCGTCGCGGGGTATCGGTGTGGTCCCTCGTCGGGCCGGAAGCCGAGCAACGGGCGGTGCGCAGCCTCGGTGAGGACCTCGTCTCGGGCCGGTGGGCCGAACGCAACCGCGACCTCGTCGCACTCGATGCAGCGGAGCTTGGCCTCCGCCTGCTCGTGACTGAACCCGCCGCAGAGGCACGTCATCGCTTTCCTGCTGAGTTCCTGTGACGGATTCCGCTGTCCACACGTTGCCGGCAGTTGCCGTGGATGCCCGCGGGTACACTCCGCCCGCTTTGGCACGACGCAGTGGGATCCGTGCCGGTCGCGTGTCCGCATGCCGCGATGGGCCGCCCGCAACCAAGGAGCCTCATTCATGCGCACGAAACGCCTGCTCGCACTGAGCCTGGGGGCCCTCACGGCCCTGACGCTCCAGGCCGGCCCGTCGATCGCCGCGGAGTCGTCCGGGACGCAACCCCGAGTTCCCACGTTCACCCCGGTCGGTCCCCTCGACTCGAACGTCCTCAGCATGTCGTCGGACGGTCGGGTTCTCGTCGGCACCAACATCTTCGGCGGCGGGGCATTCCGCTGGACACGGCAGCACGGCACGCAACAGCTCGGCAACGCGGGTGGTCAGGTGTCGATTTCCCGGGACGGGGGGACGATCGTGGGCGACGTCTTCCGGAAGCACACGACGGCCGCGATGTGGCGGGGCGGAACGCGCTGGCGGAGCCTCGGGAGCTACCCCGGCTCGGAGGGGTGTCCCGACCTCAGCAACGCGTACGCGGTGTCCGACGGCGGCTCGACCGTCGTGGGACTCGGCTGGGACGGCTGCAAGGCGACGGCGTTCCGGTGGCGGAAGGCGACGGGCCTGAAGAGCCTCGGGAGCCTCGACGGGATGGCCAGCCGCGCGAACGACGTCAGCGCGGACGGCTCGGTGATCGTGGGCTGGGACGACGCGCCGGACGGATCACGTCGCGGGGCGATGTGGGCCCACGGCAGCGAGAGCCTGCTCTCGCCGTTCGGTCCGTTCCTCGGAAGCGCGGAGGCCGTGACGCCGGACGGTCGTGTTGTCGTCGGACAGAACGCGGGGCGCGGCGACGTGCGCCGGCAGGCCTACCGCTGGACTGAGTCGCGCGGTGCCCGGTTGCTCGGCAAGCTGCCCGGTGGGGGAATCCTCGGCAGCGCCGCGGCCTTCGGCGTGACAAACAACGGCAAGGTCATCGTCGGTTTCAGCGGCGCCCGCCGCCGCGATGCGTTCGTCTGGACGAACGCCACCGGCATGTTCAAGCTCCAGGACTACCTCGAGGGCCTCGGCGTCACCGGCCTGGACGGGTGGCGGCTGGACACCGCGCTCGCGATCTCGGGAGACGGCACGACGATCGCCGGCTGGGGATACCGGCCCGACGGACACGTCCAGGGCTGGCGTGTGACGAACCTGCCGCCGTTCACGACCATCGCGGGGAGGACGGCCCCGAACTAGCCTCCTGGCGGGCCCGGTGGCCGGATGACGCCGAGCTGCAGCATCGCCGGAAGGTCCTCGCGTGTGGCCCAGTGTTCGGCGAGCTTGCCGTCCGCGACGCGGTACCAATGGCTCTGATACGCGCGGAACCGCTTCCCGGTTGGGGGGATGGCGCCGTTCAGCGGACCGAGGTTCGTTCCTTCGGAGAGAACCCGTGCGACGACGATGTCCCCCTCGGCCACGATCGCCTCGATGGTCATGTGGATGTCGGGGAACTGCGCGATGAGCCACTCCGCCGTCGCCCGCTCGCCGTGGGGCCGTGGACGTTCCCGGGCTCGGACTGGCCGAACGGCGCGACGGCGTGCTCGACGTAGTCCTCCGCCATCAGGTCGTCGCACGCGTCGAAGTTCTGGCGATTGAAGATCTCCTCGAAATGCCTGCGGACGAGCTCCTTGTTCGCCTCCGACATCGCTCCTCCTCCTTCGGTCGGCAGTCGGTCCCCACACGCAGGCGTCCCATGGTACGGTCCCGTCTCTGCGCGAGGATGGGCGCTCTGCGCACGATCGCTCGCATCGTTGACGCCCAGGGGAGGCCCGCCTAGCATCGCGCGCGATGGCCACCCCACCGCACCGGAGGTGAGCGTGATGAGCCCCGCGGTTCGCGTGCACGTGGCCGAGGAGGGTCCACCGGACGCTCCCGTCGTGGTGCTCATCGGGTCGCTTGGCGCGACGCTGTCGATGTGGGATCCGCAGGTCCCGGCGCTGTCCCAGCGGTTCCGCGTGTTCCGCTACGACCACCGGGGACACGGCGAGTCGCCTGTGCCACCCGGCCCCTACGCAATCGGGGACCTCGCCGGCGATCTGGTCACGGCGCTCGACGAACGGGGCATCGACCGCGTCCATCTGTGTGGTGCGTCGATGGGTGGCCAGGTGGCCATGTGGATCGCCGCGCACGCACCCGAGCGCGTCGACCGGCTCGTGCTCGTCTGCTCCGTGGCGTGGTTCGGTCCGCCCCAGCCGTGGTTCGAGCGGGCCGCGACCGTGCGGGCACAGGGGACCGCCGCAGTTGCCGCGGCCGTCGTGGCTCGCTGGTTCACGCCGGCGTTCGCAGAACGCGAGCCGGCGGTTGTCGAAGGGATGCGCGCGATGATCGCCGCGACGCCGCCCGAGGGCTACGCCGCGTGCGCGGAGGCCGTCGGCACGACCGACCTTCGTCCCGACCTCGAGGCGATCCGCGCGCCGGCTCTCGTGATCGCCGGCAGGCAGGACCCGGCTGCCACACCCGAGGGCATCGACACGCTCGCCGCAGGGATTCGGGGAAGCCGCGTCGCGGTGCTCGACCCGGCCGCGCACCTGGCCAACGTGGAGCAGCCCGAACGCGTGACGCGCTTGATGATCGATCACCTGTCAAGCCCGTCCAGCGAGCAGGAGACCTGACGGAGCGCCCGCACGATGGAGGTAGGGCGCGCTGATAGGATGTGCACCTTGAGAACTGTCGTGCGTAAACCGCACCTGAAGCCGGGATACGGGCAGACAGCCACCGGCGGCGAGACGCGGTGACGTCCTCGTCCACCGGCGCCGAGCGCAAACCGATCGGCGGGGATTCGCACGACAATGGTCGCCGTCGAAGCAACGACTTCGTGCAGTCGCTGGGGCGTGGTCTCGCGGTCATCCGGGCCTTCGGGCCCGACCGCACGCGGCTCACCCTGAGCGAAGTCGCGCGGGAGGCCGGCCTGACGCGCGCGGCCGCCCGACGGTTCCTTCTGACGCTGGTCGAGCTGGGCTACGTGCGGTCGGACGGGCGGGAGTTCTCGCTGCGTCCCCGCGTGCTGGAGCTCGGATACGCGTACCTCTCCGGCATGACCCTTCCCAGCCTCGCCTATCCACACGTCCAGGACCTGGTGGACCGCGTTCGGGAATCGTCATCGGTCGCCGTCCTCGACGGGGAGGAGGTGGTGGACATCGTCCGGGTCCCGGCCAAGCGGATCATGACCGTGTCGGTGCCCGTCGGCTCGCGCTTCCCGGCACACGCCACCTCGAAGGGCCGCGTGCTGCTTGCCAGCCTCTCGCCGGACGATCTGGACGAGTACCTGGCGACCGCGCACCTGGACCAGCTCACCGACAAGACGGTCACGGATCCCACCCGTCTGCGGACCGTGCTGGACGAGGTGCGCTCGCAGGGCTATGCGATCGTGGACCAGGAGATGGAGGAGGGGATCCGCGCGGTCGCCGCGCCGCTCCGCGACGGGAACGGTGCGACCGTGGCGGCGGTCAACCTGTCGGCGTACTTGGGTCGGGTGAGCATCGAGGCGGTCCGGGACGAATTCCTCCCGAGCCTCCTCGACACCTCCCGGGAGATCGAGGCCGACCTCAAGGCCCTGGGGAGTCGGCCCGTGATCACGCAGCCTCGGACCTCCTCGTTCCGGTGAACGGAGCTGCCCCTGTTTTCCGCGGCCCCGCTCGCGGTAGAATGCATGTGTAGATGAACTCAGAGCCGCGTGAGCTGGTTTGGGACGGACCCACGGGTCCGTTTCGCGTTGTTTTGGACGACGGCGTGTTCGTGCCGTCCAGCACGAGCCGCGAGATCGCTGCCGGGCTGATCGTCAATCCGGGCGAGACGGTCATCGACATCGGCTGCGGGTCGGGCGTCCTCTCCTTCGTGGCCGCCCGCATGGGGGCCACGAAGGTCTACGGAACGGACGCCAATATGGCCGCGGTCTCGTGCGCCGCCCGCAACGCCAAGCTGCTGGGCCTGGGTGACCGAACCGACTTCCGGTTCGGCAGCCTGTTCGAGCCGCTGGAGGGCATCCAGGCCGACGTGGTCATCGGCGACGTGTCCGGCATCCCGGACGATCTCGCGCAGATGTCCGACTGGTTCCCCGGGGGCTTCGCCGGCGGGCCGACCGGGGCCGAGCTCCCCGTCGCGATGCTCGAGGCGGCCGCCGGCCACCTGCGACCGGGCGGGCGGCTGTACCTGCCCACCGGCACGATCCAGGACGAGGGTGCGGTCTTGCGCGCGGCGCGGCGCATCTTCGGCGAGGGGCGCATCCGGGCCCTCCGCGAGCGGCTCTTCCCGCTGCCGGGCAAGATCGCCGAGGCCGCGGTCGTCCGGCGCCTGGCCGAGTCGGGCGTGGTCAACCTCATCAGACGCGGAAGCCGCTCGCTGTGGCGGCTCAGCATCTGGGAGTGCACCACTCCGCCCGCCTGATCGAGCAGCCCCCCTCCCCGCGACCCTCCCGCCGCGATCTCGCGGAAGAGATCCTGGTCGTCCTCTCGCTGTCGCTGCTCGCCAGCGCCGTCTTCGCCGTCATCGACCTCGCCACGGCTCCGCTCCGCGGCCAGACCGTCGTCCTCTATCCGGCCGCGCCCTTCGCCACGCAGCTCGCCTCCATCGTGTTCGGCCTGGCGCCCGTCTGGCTGGTCCTGTACCTGAACCGGCGCGATGGCGGGACGGTCGAGGACCTCGGGCTGGGGACGTCCATGCTGGGCCGCGACGCCTTGTTCGGCGCGGTGCTGGCCGTGGTGGTGGGCTCGGTCGGGATCGGGCTGTACCTGGTGTCGGTGTCGATCGGCCTCAACCGGTGCGTGATCCCGGCGCCGCCGCTTGGTCACTGGTGGACGGTGCCGATCCTGGTGCTGGGCGCGGCGCAAGCGGCGCTGCTGGAGGAGATCGTCGTCGTCGCGTACCTGATCCCGCGCCTCCAGCGGCTCGCGCTCACCGCCGCGGCGGCCGTGGGCGTGAGTGCGCTGCTGCGCGGCGCCTACCACCTGTACCAGGGCTGGGGCGGATTCCTCGGCAACCTGTTGCTCGGGCTGGTCTTCGGCGCCGTCTTCGTGCGGTGGCGCCGGACGTGGCCGCTGATCGTCGCCCACTTCCTGCTCGACCTGGGGGCGGGCCTCGGCTACATCGCGTTCCGGTCGCACCTCCCCGGCTGCTGACGCCGGGGAGGTGCGACCGGTGACGAGCTGGCCTGTGGATCGGGACGAACGCGCGGGAGCGGCGATACTGGAAGCCATGAGCACGGTCGACGAGGCGGCGGTCCGGCTGACCGCGTTCAGCCACGGCGCGGGCTGTGCCTGCAAGCTCGCCCCCGGCGACCTGGCTGCCGTGATGCAGATGGTGACGCCGGCGACGTATCCCCCCGAGGTGGTCGTCTCCCCGGCCACGGGCGACGACGCGGCCGTGTACCGATTGCCCTCCGGCGAGCTGCTGGTGCAGACCGTCGACTTCTTCACGCCGATCGTCGACGACCCGTACGACTGGGGACGCGTCGCGGCGACCAACGCGCTCAGCGACGTCTACGCGATGGGCGGGCGCCCGTCTGACCGCGCTGAATCTGGTGGCCTGGCCGGTCGAGGACCTGCCGCTCGAGCTGCTGGCCGCGGTCCTGGAGGGCGGCGCGGCCGTGGCCGCCGAGGCCGGGGTGGCCATCGTGGGCGGCCACTCGATCCGCGACCAGGAGCCGAAGTACGGCATGGCCGTCACCGGGCTGGTCGCGCCGGATCGCATCGTCCGCAACTCGGCGATGCGGCCCGGCGACCGCCTGTACCTGACCAAGCCGCTCGGGCTGGGACTGATCTCGACGGCGATCAAGGCGGGGAAGGCCACCGACGAGCAGGTGCGGGCGGCCGTCGAGACGATGACGACCCTCAACCGCGGGGCGGCGGAGGCCATGGGCGAGGCCGGCGTCGTCGCCGGGACGGACGTCACGGGGTTCGGCCTCCTGGGGCACCTCCACATCGCACTGGAGGCCTCGGGCGCGGCCGCCGAGGTCGACGCGGGGGCGGTGCCGTTCCTGGTGGGGGCCATGGACCTGGCGCGGGACGGCCTGGCGCCGTCGGGCACGCGCCGGAACCTCGAGTTCGTCGGCCCGCACGTCGACTGGCCGGACACGCCGGAGTGGGAGCGTCTGGCCCTGGCCGACGCCCAGACCTCGGGCGGGATGCTGATGGCGATCGCCGCCGAGCGGGCTCCCGCGCTGGAGGAGGCCCTCCGGGCTCGCGGAATAGCGGCGGCGCCGGTCGGGGTTGTGGTGGACGGCGCCGCCGGCGCCATCTCGGTCCGGGGCCACCCCTCGGACTGAGGCGCTCCGGGTCTACCCGGAGCGGGCATGGCTTGGTAAATTCAACTGTTGCAGTAGAAATTGCACCTGCGAGCCCGACCGCCCGGGGTCCTGTGGTCCCGGGCCACATCAGGAGAGACGGTGATCGAGATACCGGCAGCGATCAAGGACGAGATCCTGGCCCACGCCGCGGGGCAGTTCCCCAACGAGGCGTGCGGGCTCCTGGCCGGCTCGCTCAACGGCTGGCCCGAGTCCGCGGCCAGGGCCGAGCGGTTCTTCCCGATGACCAACACCGACGCCAGCCCCAGCTCGTACCGGCTGGACTCGAAGGAGCAGTTCCAGGTCTTCAAGGAGCTGGACACCGAGGGGCTCGACCTGGTGGCGATCTATCACTCACATACGCACTCGGAGGCATTCCCCTCCGAGACGGACCGGAAGCAGGCGTACTACCCGGACGCGCACTACCTGCTGGTGTCCCTGGAGGATCGCGAGCACCCCGTGCTGCGCGGGTTCAGCATCCGCGACGGCGAGATCGAGGAACAGGACGTGACGATCACATGACCGGCCCCACCTTCACCGAAGAACAGGTCCTCCGCTACTCGCGGCACATCATCCTGCCGGGCATCGGCGGCGAGGGGCAGCGCAAGCTGCTGGACGCGAAGGTGCTGTGCGTCGGCGCGGGCGGCCTCGGGTCGCCGATCGCCATGTACCTGGCCGCGGCCGGCGTCGGCACGCTCGGCATCGTGGACTTCGACCGCGTCGACCTGACCAACCTCCAGCGGCAGCTGCTGCACGACACCGACGACGTGGGCCGGCCCAAGGTGGACTCGGCGGTCGACCGTCTGCACGCGCATGAACCCCGGCATCGACGTGGTTCCGCACGACACGATGCTCACATCCGACAACGCGTTCGAGATCATCGGGCAGTACGACATCGTGATCGACGGCTCGGACAACTTCCCGGTGCGCTACCTGGTGAACGACGCGACGCAGATGCTCGGCAAGCCGCTGGTGTACGGCTCGATCTACCAGTTCGAGGGCCAGGCGTCGGTCTTCATGCCGGGGCAGGACACGCCGTGCTACCGATGCCTGTTCCCGCAGCCGCCGCCGCCCGGCTCGGTGCCGTCGTGCGCCGAGGCCGGCGTGTTCGGCGTGCTGCCGGGGATCATCGGCTCGATCCAGGCCGTGGAAGCGATCAAGCTGATCATCGGCAAGGGCGATCCGCTGGTCGGGCCGTCTGCTGCTGTTCGACGCGCTGGACATGGAGTTCACGACGGTGAAGCTGCGCTGGGACCCCGACTGCCCCGTGTGCGGCAAGGAACCGACGGTGACCGAGCTGATCGACTACGAGCTGTTCTGCGGCCTGCCGTCCCGCGAGGGCGAGGCCACGACCCCGGTGGAGGCGTGAGATCGCGATGCCGGTGAAGGTGAAGATCCCGACGATGATGCGCGAGCAGTCCGGCGGCGAGCCGGTGGTGGAGGGCGGCGGCCAGACCGTGCGCGAGGTCCTGTCCGACATCGAGGCGCGCTATCCGGGCCTGACGCGGCGGATCGTGACCGAGGACGGGACGCTCCACCGGTTCGTGAACCTGTACGTGAACGACGAGGACGTGCGCTACCTGGGGTCGCTCGAGACCGCCGTGGGCGAGGGCGACACGATCTCGGTCCTGCCGGCCGTCGCCGGCGGCTCCTCCACTCAGTCTTCCAGCTAGCCGTTCCGGCCACCCGGGCCGTTGAGAGGGGGCCACTGGGAAGAGCCAAAAGGCGCCCCGGCCCGTTAACCTTCTGTCCCGCCGCAACAGTGCCGAAACTCTCAGGGGACGTGGGAGGAAGAGTCGGGATGAGCACGTACGTCGACACGCTGATGGCCGAGGTCACGGCCAAGAATCCGGGCGAAGCCGAGTTCCATCAGGCCGTCCAGGAAGTCGCCGAATCGATCGAACTGGTCATCGAGCGCCGCCCCAGGTACCGGACCGAGAAGGTCCTCGAGCGCCTGGTCGAGCCCGAGCGGGTCGTGATGTTCCGGGTTCCATGGGTGGACGACAAGGGCGACATCCAGATCAACCGCGGCTACCGCGTGGAGATGAACAGCGCCATCGGCCCCTACAAGGGCGGCCTGCGCTTCCACCCCACCGTGTACCTGGGGCTGCTGAAGTTCCTCGCCTTCGAGCAGGTCTTCAAGAACGCGCTGACCACCCTCCCGATGGGCGGCGGCAAGGGCGGGTCGAACTTCGACCCGCACGGCAAGAGCGACGGCGAGGTCATGCGCTTCTGCCAGTCGTTCATGACCGAGCTGCAGCGCCACATCGGCCAGTTCACCGACGTCCCCGCCGGCGACATCGGCGTGGGCGGCCGGGAGATCGGCTTCCTGTTCGGCCAGTACAAGCGCATCAAGAACGAGTTCACCGGCGTCCTGACCGGCAAGGGGATCAGCTGGGGCGGCTCGTGGATCCGGACCGAGGCGACCGGCTACGGCGCCGTGTACTTCGCGCAGCAGATGCTCGACACGCGCGACGACGCGCTGGAGGGCAAGACGTGCCTCGTATCGGGCTCGGGCAACGTCGCGCAGTACACGATCGAGAAGCTGAACGACCTTGGGGCGCAGGCCGTCACGCTCTCGGACTCGTCGGGGTTCATCCACGACCCCGGCGGGCATCAACAACGAGAAGCTCGAGTGGGTGAAGGACCTGAAGAACGACCGGCACGGCCGCATCGCGCGAGTACGCGGAGCACTTCTCCGGGGTCTCGTTCACGCCGCACGACCCGCAGGCCGACTTCAACCCGCTGTGGGCCATCCCCGCCGAGTGCGCGTTCCCGAGCGCCGTCGAGAACGAGATCAACGGCAAGGACGCCGCCAACCTGCTGAACGGCGGCGTGTACATGGTCAGCGAGGGCGCGAACATGCCGACGATGCCCGACGGCGTCGAGCAGTTCGTGAAGGCCGGCATCCTCTACGGCCCGGGCAAGGCGGCGAACGCCGGCGGCGTGGCCGTCTCGGGCCTGGAGATGACCCAGGACCGGCAGGGCCTCCCCTGGAAGCGCGAAGAGGTCGACGCGCGCCTGAAGGACATCGTGAAGTCGATCCACGCGCAGGTGAAGGAGACCGCAGAGGAGTACGGCACCCCCGGCAACTACGTCAACGGTGCGAACATCGCGGGTTTCATCAAGGTGGCGGACGCGATGCTCGACCAGGGACTCGTCTGATCCGGGAACGTCGGAGGACCGAACGACGTCGGCCGTCCGGGGGTTCGCGGCCGGCACGCGCTTCGGGTATCGTCACCGGGTAGGGATTGAGAGGTGGCACCCACGCCCGGTCGGTCTCGGGAGACCGTACCCCTCTATATGAGGGAACAGGCGACCAGGACGCTTGGTCACCACCTCTCGATCCCTTTCTTGTAGGGGGTGTGTGTGGACATCAGCACGGTCCGGATCGAGAAGCCCGACGACCTGAACTTCATCCTCGGGCAGTCGCACTTCATCAAGACCGTCGAGGACCTGTACGAGGTGCTTGTGGGCGCCGTTCCGGGCCTGCAGTTCGGGCTCGCGTTCTGCGAGGCGTCGGGCCCCTGTCTGGTGCGCTGGGCCGGCAACGACGACGACCTGATCGCGCTCGCACAGCGCAACGCCACCGCGATCGGGGCCGGCCACTCGTTCATCGTGTTCCTGCGCGAGGGGTTCCCGATCAACGTCCTGAACGCGGTCAAGATGGTTCCCGAGGTCTGCCGCATCTTCTGCGCGACCGCCAACCCGGTCGAGGTCGTGGTCGGCCAGACCGAGCAGGGTCGCGCGATCCTGGGCGTGGTCGACGGATCGAGCCCCCTCGGGATCGAGACCGACGCCGACATCACCGAGCGCAAGGAGCTGCTCCGGCGCTTCGGCTACAAGCTGTAGCCGGCCGCGGCGGGGCTTGTCGCCGGCGCTGGGATAATCGACGCCGTGAAGGCCAACGACATCCTCTCCGCGGTGGGCAACACGCCCCTGGTGGGCATCCAGCGCCTGTCGCCGTCGCCCGGCGTCCGCCTGTGGGCGAAGCTGGAGGGCCAGAACCCGACCGGCTCGCTGAAGGACCGTATCGCCGTCCGCATGGTCCAGGAAGCCGAGCGCGACGGCTCGCTCCGGCCGGGAGCCACCATCCTGGAGCCCACCTCCGGAAACACCGGCATCGCCCTGGCGATGGTGGCCGCACGCAAGGGGTACAAGCTGGTGGTGGTCATCCCCGAGAACGCCAGCGAGGAGCGCGTCCAGCTGCTGGAGATGTACGGGGCCGAGATCGTGTTCACCGACGCCGAGAAGGGAACCAACGGCTCGATCGAGGTCGCCCGCCGGATGGCGCAGACCGAACGCTACTTCATGCCGTTCCAGTACGGGAACCCGGCGAACCCGGCCGCGCACTACGACGGCACCGGTGCGGAGATCGTGCGCGACCTCCCCGACGTGACACACTTCGTGGCCGGGCTCGGCACCGGCGGGACGCTGACGGGCGCCGGCCACCGTCTGAAGGAGCACAACCCCGACGTGAAGGTGATCGCGGCCGAGCCCGAGCTGGGCGAGCTCGTCTACGGGCTCCGCTCGCTGGACGCGGGGTTCATCCCGCCGATCCTGGACGAGGCCGTCCTGGACGGGAAGTTCCTGGTCAACTCCACCGACGCGCTGCACGCCACGCGCGCGCTGCTGGAGAAGGAAGGGATCCTGGCGGGCCTGTCCGCCGGCGCGGTCATTCACGCCGCCCGGCGCGTGGCCGAGCGCCTGGAGACCGGCGACGTCGTGTGTCTCCTCGCCGACGGCGGGTGGAAGTACCTGTCGACCCACGCGTGGAACAAGGAGCTGGACCAGGCGGAGAAGAACGTGGAGCGCACGCTGTGGTGGTGAGCGCGCGTGGCTGACGGACGGCCGATCGGCGTCTTCGACTCGGGCCTGGGCGGCCTGACGGTGGCGCGGGCCATCATGGAGGTCCTGCCCCAGGAGCCGGTGGTGTACTTCGGCGACACCGCGCGGTTCCCGTACGGCCCGAGGCCCCTGGAGGAGACGCGCGCGTTCGCGGTCGAGATCGCGAGGTACCTGGTCGATCGCGACGCGAAGATCGTGGTCGTCGCCTGCAACACGGCGACGGCGGCCGCCCTGGACGACGTGGCCGCGGCCGTGGACGTCCCGGTCATCGGCGTGATCGACCCCGCGGTGCGAGCGGCCATGAACGCGACCCGCAACGGCCGGGTCGGCCTCATCGGCACCGCGGCCACCGTCGCGAGCGGCTCGTACGAGCGCGCGCTGGCGCGGCTCGACCCCGAGGGCCGGGTCGAGCTGGTGGCGCAGGCGTGCCCGCAGTTCGTCGACTTCGTCGAACGCGGCGACACGACCAGCCCCGAGCTGCTCAGGGTCGTCGAGTCGTCGCTGACCCTGCTGCGCGTCGCGGCGGTCGACACGCTGATCCTCGGCTGCACGCACTATCCGTTGCTCCGCGCGGCGCTGCGCCGCGTGATGGGCGACGACGTCGCGCTCGTCTCGTCGGCGGACGAGACGGCGGTGCAGGTGTACGAGACGCTGCAGGCGGCGGGCGCGCTCCGCGAGGACCCGACGCCGCCGCAGCACGCGTTCGAGTCCTCGGGCGACACGGCGAAGTTCGCGTCGCTCCTGACCCTGTTCATGCGGCCCGAGTTCCACGACGTGCGCGCGGTCCCGCTCGCCTCGGGACCGGCGGGCTGACGTGGAGCTGATCGTCCTCGGCTCGGACGGGACCTGGCCGCGCGCGGGCGGCGCGTCCAGCGGCTACCTGGTTCGCGACGACGGCTTCTCGCTGTGGGTGGACGCGGGAACCGGAACGCTCGCCAACCTCCAGCAGCACGTCGCGATCGAGGACGTGGGCGCGCTGGCGCTCTCGCACGCGCACCTGGATCACTTCCTGGACATCTTTCCGTTCTTCTACGCGCGGTGGTTCGGTGCGCCGGGCCGGCCGCCCACGCCGCTCTACGCGCCGCCGGGACTGCTGGCGCGGGCGGTGCAGCTCCTGCCTCCCGAGGCGCTCGACCGCGTCCCGGCCGTGTTCGAGCTCCACGAGATCGAGCCGGGGGAGACGTTCCATCCCGGCCCGTTCACCGTCCGGACCGCGCTCATGCGGCATTACGTCCCGACGCTCGGGATGCGCATCGAGGCCGGCGGCGCGGCCATCGGCTACAGCGCGGACACCGCGCCGACCGACGCGCTGGTCGCGCTGGCGTCGGGCGCGGACGTGCTGGTGGCCGAAGCCACCCTCGCCGAGCGCGACGGGCTGGACACGCTCCACCTGTCGGCCGCGGAGGCGGGGGAGCACGCGGCGGGCGCCGATGCCGGTAGGCTCGTGCTCTCGCACCTCAGGGTCGAGCGCGACCGCGCCGCCGAACGGGCGGCCGGCACGTTCCGAGGGGACATCGCGGTGGCGGAGGAGGGACTGGTGGTGAGGCCGTGACGACGCAGCGCGTGGACGGGCGGGGGCCGGACGACCTGCGGCCGGTGAAGGCCGAGCTCGGCTACCTGGAGTGGGCCGAGGGCTCCTGCCTGCTCGAGATGGGAAAGACCCGGGTCCTGGTGTCGGCGTCGTTCGAGCCGAAGGCTCCGCGGTGGCTGCAAGGAACGGGCTCGGGCTGGGTCACCGCCGAGTACGCGATGCTGCCGCGCGCGACCGCCGTTCGGACGCCGCGCGAGGTGAAGAGCGGGCGGCCCTCGGGACGCACCCAGGAGATCCAGCGGCTGGTCGGCCGTTCGCTGCGGTCGGTGACGGCCCTGGAGCGCATGGGCGAGTGCTCGATCCTGATCGACTGCGACGTGCTGCAGGCCGACGGCGGCACGCGGACGGCGTCGATCACGGCCGGCTACCTGGCGCTTGCCCAGGCGGTGTCGCGCCTGGCGGCCGACAAGACCGTGCCGGCGGACGTCCTGACCGACGCGGTCGCCGCCGTGAGCGCCGGCATCGTCGGCGAGGACCGGCTCCTGGACCTCTGCTACGAGGAGGACGCGCGGGCGGAGGTCGACTTCAACGTGGTGATGACCGGCGCGGGCTCGCTGGTCGAGGTGCAGGGCACGGCCGAGGGCCGGCCGTTCTCGCGCGCGCAGCTGGACGACCTGGTGAGCGCCGCCTCGTCGGGCATCGAGCGCCTGGTCGAGTTCCAGCGGGTGACGCTGGCGAGTCTGTAACCCGCCCGATGGCGCTGCCGCCGCGGCTGGCCCTGGCCACGAAGAACCCCGGCAAGATCCGCGAGATCCTCGAGATCTGCGCGGAGTGGCCCGTCGAGTGGCTGACCGCCGACGGGGCGGACTGGCCGGACGTCGAGGAGACGGGGGAGACCTACCGGGACAATGCGTTGCTGAAGGCGCGCGAGGTCGCGCGGGTCCTGGGCGTCCCGGCGGTGGCCGACGACTCGGGAATCGAGGTGGACGCCCTGGGCGGCGCGCCCGGCGTGCGCTCGGCCCGGTTCGCCGGCGAGCACGCGACCGACGAGGAGAACCTGTCGTTGTTGCTCGCGCGCCTGGCCGATGTGAACGGAGCGGAACGCACCGCGCGCTACCGGTGCGCTGCCGTCTGCGCATGGCCGGACGGCCGGTGGGTCGTGGCGGAGGAGTCCTGCGACGGCGCCATGACGCCGGACCCGAGGGGGAGCGGTGGGTTCGGCTACGATCCCGCGTTCGTCCCGGAGGGCTTCGATCGCACGATGGCCGAGCTCTCGCCGGACGAGAAGAACCGCATCAGCCACCGGGGAAAGGCGCTGCGCGCGCTTGGGGAGTTGCTCCGGGCCGAGTGAAGATGCGGCTTCAGGCGGGACAGACGAGGCGGCCCTCGCGGTCCACCACGACGACGTTCACCGTTCCCCGCTCCAGCGCGACCTGGAGCTGCTCGCCGCGGAGCCCTTCGAACACGGTTGGGTCCCCGAGCTCTGCCGGCAGGACCACGACCTCGGCGTCCACCTGCTCGGCGAAGCGCATCAGCGCGCCGACGCCGGGCTCGGGCGTGAGCCATCCCCAGGCGTCGATCCCCTCGTCGCGCGCGCCCTCCACGGCCGCCGCCAGCACGGGGCGGCCCATGCGCCGGAGGTCCCGCGCCGATAGAGGATCGGGTGGGGGTTCGTCCTCGACGTTCGCCTCGGGCACGCGGATGGGGTCGCCCGGCGCCGCCATGGAGCGATAGAGGATCAGTCGTGCCGCGTGCTCCTTGGCGAGCGTGCGGGCGGTCCGGAGCACGTGGTCGAACGTGCCCGACTCGTCGACGTAGGCCAGCACCGAACCACCCCGGCCCTGCGCTCCGTTCATGTCCGCATCTTCCATGGCGTTCCTTCTACCGGTTCGCGCCCTTCGTGACAACGACCCTCGGTGCGGCGGGTGGGACTCGAACCCACACGACCTCTCGGCCACCGGCTCCTAAGGCCGGCGCGTCTGCCAGTTCCGCCACCGCCGCTCGGGTGCGGGCCGGTCGAATCGTATCGGGGGAAGACGCCGGACATGGGCAGGGGGTTGACACCGAACATACGTTCGGATAGGATGATCGGCACTCCCCCCGTGACCCGAAGGCGAGGTCCCGGGATGAACGACGCTCCTGAACCGAGCGATGATGCCCTCACGCAGGGCCTGGACGCCCTGCACGTCCTGATCTGTCGAGCGCAGCGCGACCTGTTCCTGCTGATCGCCGAGGCCGATCGACGGAAGCTCTGGCAGGGCGACGGCGCCCGTGACATGGCGCACTGGCTGTGGATGCGGTACGGCGTCTCCGACTGGAAGGCCAGGCGGTGGATCGGCGCGTCCCACGCGCTCGAATCCCTGCCGTCGACGTCCGACGCGTTCGTGGCGGGGCGGGTGGGCATCGACAAGGTGGTCGAGCTCTGCCGGTACGTGACCCCGGACAGCGAGCAGGACGTGCTGCCGTGGGCCGAGCGCGTGTCGGCGGGGGCGATCCGCAGAAAGGCCGACGTCGCGCGGGAGCGCGAGGTCCGCGAGGCTGCCGACCTGGACTCGGCGCGTTCGCTCCGGTGGTGGTCCTTCGACGAAGGGCGTCGTTTCGGGCTTCAGGCCGAGCTGCCGGCGGCCGCCGGGGCCGTCGTGGCGCGCGCCCTCGAGCGCGTCGCCGCACAGGTGCCGGTCATGCCGGGGGAGGAGGGCGCGGGGTCGTCCGAGTGGCGACACGCCGATGCGCTGGTGGCGCTCGCGTCGTCGCGCCTGTCGGATGACGGCGATCTCGAACGCGCCACGGTGGTCGTACACGTGCCGGCGGAGGTCGTGACGTCCGGCAGGGGATGCGGCGAGGTGGAAGGGGGCGGCATCGTTCCCGCCGCCACGGCCCGGCGGCTCCTCTGCTCGTCGCGCGTGCAGGCCGTCGTCGAGGACGGGTCGGGCAACGCCGTCGGCCTCGGGCGCATGCACCGCGAGCCGCCGCCGTGGATGATGCGACAGCTCCGCCACCGGGACCGCGAGTGCCGGTTCCCCGGCTGCGGCGCCCGGCGGTTCGCGACGGCGCACCACATCCGGTGGTGGGCGGACGGCGGTCCGACGCGGCTGGACAACCTCATCCTGGTGTGCGGGTTCCACCACAAGCTCGTCCACGAGTACGGGTGGACCGTCAAGCGCGAGTCGGACGGCGAGGTGCTGTGGTTCCGTCCCGACGGTGAGCGGTACTGCGCGGGCCCTGCGCCGCCCGCGCTCGGTGATGGTGGGCCGTGAGGGATTCGAACCCCCGACGCGCAGATTAAGAGTCTGCCGCTCTAACCAAGCTGAGCTAACGGCCCCGGTTGAGAAGTATAGAAAAACGGGGGTGACCGAGGGGACTCGAACCCCCAACCCCCAGGACCACAACCTGGTGCTCTAACCACTTGAGCTACGGCCACCAAGGGCAGCGATTCTAGCAGTGGGCCTTCGGCGGCCTGCTCGATGCGAGTGGAGCGGGGCTATGATGCGGTTCCTGCGGAAACCCGGGCGAGGGGGAGACAGATGGCGATCGAGTCCCTGATCATCGGCGGAGAGCACACGTCCGCGGCGGAGGGTGCGACGTTCCCGGTCATCGAGCCGGGCACGGGCGGCCCCATGGCCGAGGTCGCCGAAGCCGGACCGGAGGACGCCGCCCGCGCGGTCACGACGGCTCATCGCGCCTTCGAGGAGGGCCCCTGGCCGCGGACTCCGGCCACGCAGCGGGGCCGGGTGCTGCTCAAGGCCTCCACGCTGCTGCGTGAGCGCCTCGAGGACGTCGCCACGCTCGAGGCGCGCAACGCCGGCAAGCCCATCCGGGACGCGCGCGACGAGGTGGGTCTGGTCGCGGACGTCCTGGAGTACTGGGGCGGCGCGGCCAACAAGATCTTCGGCGAGACGATCCCCGTGCAGGACAACGGGATGGACGTCACGCTGCGCGAGCCCGTCGGCGTCTGCGCGCTGATCACCCCGTGGAACTTCCCGATGGTCATCGCGTCGTGGAAGATCGCGCCGGCGCTCGCTTGCGGGAACACGATCGTCGTCAAGCCCGCGTCGTACACGCCCCTCTCGGTGCTGCGCCTGGCCGACATCCTGATCGAGGCGGGGCTGCCCCCCGACACGATCTCGGTGCTGCCCGGGCCCCGGCGGCGCCGTGGGCAACGCCCTCGTCAACGATCCCCGCGTCGCCAAGGTGGGGTTCACGGGGTCGACCGAGGTCGGCGCGCGCATCATGGCGCAGTGCGCGCAGCACATCACGCGCGTCTCGCTCGAGCTCGGCGGGAAGTCGGCCAACCTGCTCTTCGCGGACGCCGACATGGAGACGGCGGTCGAGCGATCGGTGTGGGCCGTGTTCGGCAACACCGGACAGGACTGCTGCGCGCGGTCGCGGGTGTTCGTCGAACGTCCCGCGTACGACCACGTCGTCGCCGCGATGGCGGCGCGCGCCGAGACCCTGGTGGTGGGCCGGCCGCTCGAGGAGGCGACCGAGCTCGGACCGATGATCTCCGCGAGCCAGCGTCAGACGTCGTTCGACTACCTGGAGATCGGCCAGAAGGAGGGCGCACGGCTCGTGACCGGGGGCGACGTCCCCGAGGAGCAGGCCGCGGACGGCGGGTTCTACATCCGGCCGGCGGTCCTCGCGGACGTGCGCAACGACATGCGGGTCGCCCAGGAGGAGATCTTCGGTCCGGTCGTGTCGCTGATCCCGTTCGACACCGAGGAGGAGGCCATCCGGCTCGCCAACGAGACCGACTACGGCCTGTCGGGGTCGGTGTGGACCCGCGACGTCGGCCGGGCCATCCGGGTGGCAAAGGGCATCCGCGCCGGCGTCATCAGCGTGAACTCCTCGCACAGCGTGCATACCGAGGCGCCGTTCGGCGGCTACAAGCGCAGCGGGATCGGCCGCGAGATGGGCATGCACGCGGCGAGCCTGTACACCGAGATCAAGAACGTGTTCTTCGCCCAGACGTAAGGTCGCTGATTGGAGGGCTGCATGTCCGCTCTCACACGGTCGTATCGCCCAGCATCGATCGTCGCCCTCTCTCTTGCCTTCCTGGTCGTCGGAATCCTCCCCGCCCGGGCCACCGCACCGCTCCCGGACACCACGTGGGGGGTGCGGGGCAAGGTGTACGCGCTCGCGCAGGGCCCGAGCGGCCGCGTCTACGTCGGGGGGAAGTTCGGAGCGCTCCTGGCCACCGACGGCCCGGCGAGCCAGCCCGCCCAGAGCCTCGCGGCGTTCGCGCCCGTCACCGGGCGCCCGATCACGACGTGGCGGCCGAGCATCACGCTCGGGGGGTTCCCGGGAACCGTGAACGCCCTCGCGCTCTCTCCGGACGCGAGCGTGCTCTACGTCGGGGGCAAGTTCGATGCGGTGAACGGCGTGCCCGTCCACAACTTCGCGGCCATCTCGACATCGACCGCGGACCTGGTCCCCGGGTTCTCGCTGCCCGACATCAACGTCACCAACACGATCCTGGTGAGCCCGTCGACCGGGGAGATCTACCTCGGAGGGTCGTTCAGGCGGGTCAATCGGCATCTGCGGCAGAACCTCGCCGCGCTCCTTCCCGACGGCACGCTCGATCCCAGCTGGACGCCCTCCGCCGACGACAACGTTCGCGTCCTGCGGTTCGCCGCCGATCGGCAGACCATCTTCGTGGGCGGGCACTTCACGGCGCTGAACGGCGTGCCTCGCCAGTCCGTCGCGCGCCTGAACCTGGACGGGACGCTCAACGACTGGACCGTGCCTTCGGGAGTCGTGACGCCGCCCCAGACCGCATGGGACATCGCGGTCCAGCCCACCCGCGTCTACGTCGGATTCGGGAACAAGCAGAACTACTATGCGGCGTTCGGTCTGGACGACGGCAGTGTGGGCGACGAAGTGTGGCTGCATCACGCCACGGGCAACGTCGAGAGCGTCGCATTGGGTCCCCAGGGTTCGCGGCTCTTCATCGGGGGACATTTCGGCACCGCCCACAAGAGGGTGGAACTCTGTGACGGGTTCGCGCTGCACGGGCTTGCGTCCGTGAGCGTCGCGACCGGAGAAGCGGTGTGCACGTGGCTGCCGCACCTCTATCCCGGACATCGGGAACTTCGTCGGCGCTCGGACCCTGCTCGTGGACCCGGTGAACCAGACCGTGTGGGTCGGCGGGTTCTTCACGCAGGTCTGCGACCAGGCCGGCACGACCTGCGTCAAGCAGCACAGCTTGAGCCGATACGCGCTCTAGGGCGATCGGCGCGGAGGTGTCGCGCGCTCGACCGAACGGGCCGCTCAGCCCTTGAAGTCGATCAGCGCCGTGCGGGCCCGGTCGATGCTGTCGACGCCGAGGACCAGCCGGTCGCCGGTCGCGAGATAGAGGAGGTCGACGTTGACCTCGGCCTGCGCCAGACGGGCTGCGAGCTGCCCGATGGCGCGCGGGCCGCCCGGGATGTCCAGCACCAGGACGTCCCGCTCGAGCCGAACCTCCAACCCCGCGTCCTCGAGCGACGCTCGAAGACCGCGAACTTCGTCGTCGGAGACCAACAGGTGAAACACCTTCTGGCCCATGCTGGAGACTGCGCAGACTCCCTCGATCGGGGTCCCGGCCCGGACCGTCGCCTCGCGGAGCGCATCGAACATCCCGGGGCGGTTCGAGACGACGACGCTCAGATCCTTCGGCATGCCGCGGAAGGGGCTCCTACAGGTGGACGACGGGACAGGTCAGTGTCCGCGTGATGCCCGTGACCGCCTGGATCCGTGACAGGACCTCGCGGTTGAGCCCCTCGAGGTTCTCGGACTCGGCGACGACCACGACGTCGTAGGGGCCGGTCACGTTGTCGGCTTCGAGGACCCCGGAGATCCGGCTGATCTCGTCGGCGACGCTCGAGCCGGCCCGGCCGACCTCCGTCTGGACAAGGATGTACGCGCGGGTCATCTCCTCCTCCTTCGGTCGGCCGACGAGTTGGCCGCCATCCTAGCGGACGGCGTCACGATCGATCGAACACCGGCTTCAGGGCGAAGTACACCTCGCGGTACCGGCGGTAGGCCTCCTCGTACGCCTCGGCCCGCTCGGGATCGGGGACGTGCTCCTCCGGCCGGTACGCCACGAAGGCATCGACCGCGTCGGGGACGGTCGGGTGCTGCCCCGACCCGACGGCGGCCAGGATCGCCGCCCCGGTCGCGGTGGTCTCGACGTTGACGGGGACCCGCACGGGCAGCCCGGTGACGTCGGCCTTGATCTGGCGCCAGAGCGCGCCCTTCGCGCCCCCCCCGACGATCGAGATGCGCCGCACGTCCAGGCCGGCGCCTCGCATCGCCTCCAGGATGTCGCGGAGTGCGAAGGCGCTGCCCTCCAGCACGCGCCCGCGTCAGATGCGGCCGCGTGTGCGCGAGGGTCAGGCCGTAGAAGACGCCCCTGGCCGCGCCGTTCCACTCCGGCGCCATCGCGCCCTGGAGACACGGGAGGAAGACCAGGCCCTCGGCGCCGGGCGGGACCGCCGCGGCGTCGCGCGTGAGCAGGTCGTACGCGTCGCCGTCGCCCCGCTCCTCGGCCGCCCGCTCGGGGGCCGAGAACTGGTCGCGCCACCAGCGGAGGCTGCCGCCCGAGACGAAGCCCGGGTTCTCCAGCAGCCACACGTCGGGGTCGGCGTGCGGGTGGCACTCGACCAGCATCGTCGCGTCGCCCCGGGGCTCGGCGGAGGCCGCGCACACGGGCTCGGCCGTGCCCACCACGTCGCACACGTCGCCTGGCGCGAACACGCCGGCGCCGAGCGTCGCGGCCATCTCGTCGCCGCACCCGGCGACGACGACGGTGTCCGGCGCGAGCCCGGTCGCCTCGGCGAAGTCCCCGGTGACGGGGCCCACCGGCTGCGTCCCCGCGACGAGCTCGCCGCAGCAGGCCCGGCGTCGAGGCCGGTCGCGTCCAGCACGCGCTCAGACCATGTGCGGCTGCGGGGATCGAGCAGCGCCAGGGACGAGGCGTTCGAGGAGTCCACGGCGGCGATCCCGGCCGCGCGCAGCAGCACGTACGAGCCGGGCAGCAGCAGCCAGCGCGCGGCGGCGAACGCCTCGGGCTCGTCGTCCCGGACCCACAGGGCCTTGAACGCGGCGTGCGACGAATCGAGGTTGGCCCCGACGGCGGCGTAGAAGTCGGCGGGAGAGATGCGTTCCGCGACGGCGGCGGCCTGGTCCTCCGACCGGCGGTCCATCCAGATCATCGCCGGCCGAAGGGGCCGCCCCGCGCCGTCGCACACGACCATGCCGTCGAGCTGCGGACCCGAAGGACACGGCCTTCACGGCGGACGGCCCCTCCGGGACCTCGCTTCAGCAGGCTCGGGATCGCCCGGTGGAGCGCCCGGACCCAGTCCTCGGGATCCTGCTCGGCCCACGTGGGGTGCGGGAACGCCAGATCGTGCGTCTCGTACGCCGAGGCGACGAGCGTCCCGTCCACGCCGTACAGCGCCGCGTTCGTTCCCTGGCTGCCGACGTCGCAGCCGATGACGTACGGGCCGGTCATGCCGGCTCGCGGCCACCCGCACCGCGCGTCCACGACGGGTCACGGACGATGACCGCCTTCAGGCCGGATCCCGGACCGGATCGTCTCGAACGCCTCGGCGATGCGGTCCAGCTCGAAGCGGTGGGTCACCACCGGCGCGAGGTCGTCCCGGCGCCGGTTCAGGTAGTCCATCGTGATGCGGTACTGGCGATGCGTCGCGCCGTACGCGCCCAGGATGGTGAGCTCCTTGTAGTGGAGCTGGTTCATGTCGAGCGCGCTCACCGGATCGTGCTTCGGCAACCCGGCGAAGTACACGACGCGGCGCGCGCTTCGGCCGCCATCTCGAGTGCGGCCTGCTGCGCCTGCTTGGACGGCGCCGCAACGCTGATCCGGCTCGGCCCGAGCCCCTTCGGTCGCGCTCCAACGCCTGGGCCACGCCGTTGTCGTCGCCGGCGACCCACGCGTCGTCGACGAAGCTCCCGACGATCGAGAGCGCGAGGTCGAGCCGCTCCCGATTGACGTCGGCGAGGAACACCTTCCGCGCGCCGCGATCGCGCGCCATGACCGTCTGCCAGCAGCCGATCGGGCCGGCGCCCAGGACCAGCACGGTGTCGTCGAGGCCGACGTCCAGCATCTCGATCCCGTTCAGCGCGCACGCGAACGGGTCGGCGACCGTGGCCAGGTCCGAAGGCAGGTCGTCGGGGAGCGGGATCAGGTTCTTCAGCGCGATCGGCGGCACCGGCGCGTACGCTCGCGTAGGCGCCGGGGAACGGATCGTATCCGTACAGCAGGTGGCGCACGCAGAGGTTCTGGAACCCGTCGATGCACCATCGGCACTCGCCGCAGGTCAGGATCGAACCCAGGAAGACCCGGTCGCCCTTCCGGCACGCCGTCCGGGAGGACGGCGTCGGTCGCCGACCTGCGCCAGCACGCCGACCGGCTCGTGGCCGAGCACCCACGGCGCCGGCGCGCTCGGGGTCGCCGTTGAAGAAGGTCCGCGCGTCCGTTCCGCAGATGCCGCACGCCTCGACCCTCAGCAGCGCGCCCCGCGGGTCCAGCGCCGGCTCGTCGGTCTCCCGGACCTCGACCTCGTTCACGGCGGTCATGAACGCGGCCCTCACGAGGCGGCTCCCTGCTCGGCGAGCTCGCCCTGGAGCGCGTCGAACGCCTTCTCGGCCGTCCACCGCTCGCGGATCACCCGGGAGAGCGCCCGGGTGATCGCCTCGGGCGACCGGTGCATGAAGATGTTGCGGCCGACCGAGCAGCCGATGGCCCCGGCCGAGACGGCCTGCTCCATCCGCGTCAGCAGCTCGCGATCCTCGAGCCGCGACCCACCGGCCAGCACCATCGGGATCCCGTTCGCGGCGACGACCAGCTTCGCGAACGACTCGCCGTCGCCGGGCCAGTTGGTCTTCACGATGTCGGCGCCCAGCTCGGCGCACAGGCGCACGTTGCGGCTCAGGTACGCGAAGCCGTACTGCGCCTTCAGCTCCTCGACCGAGGCGTAGGTCGTGGGGAACTCGGCCTCGGCGATGAACGGCATGCCGGTGCTCGCGCACTCGCGCCCGACGGCGGCCAGCGTCCGGATCATGCCGGCCTCGATGCCCGCGGCGAGCGCGATGAACAGCACGACGGCGTCGGCGCCGAGCCGCCGCGCTTCCTCCACCTCCGCGATCTGCACGATCTCGGGCTGGGCCCCGCCGGGCTCGGCCGACGCCGACAGCAGGAGCGCCAGCGACGTGGTGGGCGAGAACGCCGGCTCGGCGATCCGGATCATCCCCTTCGACATCATGATCACGTTCGCGCCGCCCGCCGACCGTCTCTGCGGCGCGCGTGGTGATGTCCGCCAGCGGCTCCAGGAACGTCGGCGACGTCATCCCGTGGTCGAGCGCGCAGATCACCGAGACGCCCGCCGGATCGATCACGCGCTTCAGTCGCATCCGCTCGCCCACCTCTGCCGTTCACGTCAACCTCCTTCCCGGACCCCGCCGCACCACCGAGAACTCGAAGGCGTCGGCGAGGTGGTATTCGTGCGAGGACAGGACGGGCTGGCCGTCCTCCGCGTAGTCCACCTGCCACAGGTACAGCAGCATCTCCCCACGGGGAACGTCGAGCAGACCCGCGACCGATCGATCCGCCTTGACCGGCCGGAAGCTGGCCACCCCGTGCTGGATCACGATGCCGAGCTCAGCGCTCGAGGACCTCGTAGATCGACTCCTCGCACATACGCCTCACCAGATCGTCCCGTCCCTCCACCAGACGCCGGGGAAGCACGTCCCGGGAGACGACCACCGGCTTCCCGTCGGCGGTGCGCACGCGCTCGATGAGGACGACGTCGTGCCCCGGCTCCATGCGCAGACGCTCGGCCTCGCTGGCGGACGCCGGCTCGACCCAGGACCGCCCGTCGCTCGACGCCGGCCTCCATGCCGGCCGCGCGGATGGCGTCGGTGACGCCGAAGTTCAGGTCCAGGCTGTTCGCGACCCGCGGCGACTCGGCGACGAACGTGCCCGAGCCCCACATCCGGCGCAGCAGGCCCTCGCCCTCCAGCGAGCGCAGCGCCTCCCGGAGCGTGGCCCGCGACACGCCGAGCTCGGCCGCGAGCTCGGGCTCGGAGGGGAGGCGGGCGCCGGCCTGGAGGCGGCCCCCCTCGATCCGGGCCGTGAGCTCCTGGCGGACCGACACCGATCGGAGCGTCGACCGCCGTCGTGAGCCAGCTGGATGCGTCGGCATGAACCAAGAGTATTTGTCAGACAACTTGCGAGCGTCAACCCGGCGGAGATCCGGCCGCCGTCGGGCGGCGTACGATCGGTCGAATGGTCGGGGCGATCGGCGCCGCCTGGCCGGGCCTGGCACAGCCCGCGAACTGGGACTTCTCACCGCTCCTGTGGGCCGTGCTGCTCCTGCTGGCGGCCTGGGTGGCCGGGATCCGGCTTCGCTGGTGGAGCGTGCCGGTCGCCCTCGCAGGTGGCCTCCCGTGCTCGACGATCGCCGCCCACTTCGGCCTCGTGGCGGCGTTGGCCGCGGTGATCACGGTCGCGTTGGTCCTGCGCCCGCTGATCCGCGCGGGACGGAGCCCCTGAGGGCGGACCCCCGGCCCACGCCTCCATCTTGACTCCATTCGGCGGCCCGCCTAGCATGCCGCGAGGTGGGAAGCGTCAGACAAATCCACGCAGCCCGTCACGCCGGGACTGCCAGGAGGGGGGTAGGCCTTGAGCGACGAACGCAAGGTCGGCTCGGTCACGTACCGGGAGGTCGGGCAGGACTACTTCGAGAGCCGAAAGCTCCGGCGCCATGCGGGCAAGTGGTCGCTGTGGGCGCTCGGCGTCGGCGCGGTCATCTCCGGCGAGTACTACGGATGGAACTTCGGCCTGGGCACCGGTGGGTTCGGCGGGCTGCTCATCGCCGGCGCGCTGATGGCGATCATGTACTACGGGCTCGTCTACTCGATCGCCGAGATGTCGCCCGCGCTCCCGCACACCGGAGGCGCCTATTCGTTCGCGCGGTCGGCGATGGGTCCGTGGGGCGGGTTCCTGACCGGCCTGGCCGAGAACATGGAGTACGTGATCACGCCGGCCGTCGTGGTCGGCGCCATCGCCCTGCTCATGCAGCAGATCGTCGTGGGGCTGTTCAGTGCCGGGGGGCACTTCGACGCGGCCGGAGCCGTGGTCAGCGCCTCGTGGTGGAACAGTCTGCCCTTCTGGTGGGTGGTCTTCTACGTCATCTTCGTGGGGATCAACATCGTCGGGATCGAGGCGACGATGCGATTCACGGTGTTGATCACGGTGTCGTCTCTCGCCGTCCTCGCGTTCTTCTTCATCGCGGCGATCTTCTCGGGCAAGCTCGACTTCGACCTGTGGACCAACATCTCGAGCACAGGCAAGCTGATCCCCGGAGGCGGTGGTCGACTGGCTCCCGTTCGGGATCGAAGGCATCTTCAAGTCCCTCCCGTTCGCGATCTGGTTCTTCCTCGCGATCGAGGAGGTCCCGCTCGCGGCGGAGGAGTCGATGGACCCACGCCGCGACGTGCCCAAGGGCTCCGTCCTGGCGATGCACACGCTGCTGATCGCGGCGATCCTGACGCTCGTCTTCAACACGGCGCTCCCCGGCGGCGCGTTCCTGTACGGCGCGTCCGGGTTCCCGCTCCTGGACGGCTTCAAGGCGATCTTCGGGGACACGGGGAAGACCGCGTACGTGCTCGGGCTGCTCTTCCAGATCGGGCTGATCGCGAGCTTCTTCACGATCATCTTCGCGTACGGCCGGAACACGTATTCGCTCTCCAGGGCCGGCTACTTCCCGGGCTTCCTGTCGAAGACGCACGGCACCCGGAAGACGCCGCACGTGGCGCTGATCGCCGGCGCCATCGTGGGCTTCCTGGTCTCCCTGCTCGTGTACATCCTGCAGAAGAACGACGCGGGTCCGCAGATCGTCGCGGCGCTGCTGAACATGGCGGTGTTCGCGGCGGTGATCTCCTACATCCTGCAGATGACGTCGTTCGTCATGCTGCGGCAGAAGCTGCCGAACATCGATCGGCCGTACCGGAGCAGGTGGGGGGTCCCCGGGGCGGTGATCGCCGGCACCCTCGCCGCGATCTCGCTCGTCGCGATCTTCCTCAACTCCGCCTATCGGCCGGGCGTCTACGGCGTGGCCATCTACTACGTCCTCGGCGTCATCTACTTCGCGGTCGCCGGCCGGAACAAGCTCGTGCTGTCGCCCGAGGAGGAGTTCGCGCTCACGCAGGGCGACCACGGCGTGCCCGCGGCAGGAGGGGTACACGACCTCGAAGGAAGAGCAGGAGTCCATCCTGGGCGGCGGGTCGGGCGGCGTCGCGCAACCCGCGGCACCATCCGGACCATCCGCACCGTCAGCACCGCCGGGGCCGGGACCAACCGAGTAACCCCGGGGATCACGCAGGCAGCCGAGAGGCGGTGGGGGAACCTCACCGCCTCTCGCGTCTTTCGAGGAGGAGAAGCGATGGCCGGCAACCTCGACGCGAAGACCCTGGAGGAGATGTCGCACGCGGGGGAGATCGACACCGTCCTGTGCATGTTCACGGACCTCCAGGGCCGGTACATGGGCAAGCGCGTCGTCCCGCACTTCTTCCTGGAGGAGATCCTGGGCGAGGAGGGGCTGCACGCCTGCCTGTACCTGCTGGCCATCGACATGGAGATGGAGCCGCTGCCCGGCTACCAGTACGCGAGCTGGGAGACCGGCTACGGCGACTTCCGGATGGTGCCGGACATGTCGACGCTCCGGATCGTGCCCTGGCTCGAGAAGACCGCGATGGTCATCTGCGACGTGGCCGACGAGGAGACGGGTGAGCCGGTCGAGGTCGCGCCGCGGCAGATCCTCAAGCGCCAGATCGAGCGCGCCAAGGCAGCCGGGTTCACGTCGAAGATGGGCTCGGAGCTCGAGTTCTACCTGTTCCGCGACTCGTTCGAGGAACTCGCCGAACGCGGCTACCGCGATCCGCGCCCGTCGTCCAGCTACATCATGGACTACCACATGCTCCAGACGACCAAGGACGACTGGATCGTGCGCCAGATCCGCAACGGGATGCTCGGCGCCGGCATCCCCGTCGAGTTCTCGAAGGGCGAGTTCGGGCGGGGCCAGCACGAGATCAACATCACGTACGCCGACGCGCTCGAGGCGGCCGACAACCACGCGATCTACAAGCACGGCGTCAAGGAGATCGCCGCGGCCAACGGCGTCGCCGCCACGTTCATGGCCAAGTACACGATGGCCGAGGCCGGGTCGTCCTGCCACCTGCACTCGAGCATGTGGAGCGAGGACGGGGCCGACTCGCTGATGTGGGACGCCGCCGCCGCGAACCACATGTCCGAGACGTTCGACCACTACCTGGGCGGGCTGATGGGCACCGCTCGGGAGATGTCCATCCTGTTCGCGCCCTTCGTGAACTCGTACAAGCGCTACCAGCTGGGGTCGTGGGCGCCGACGGCGATCGTCTGGAGCCACGACAACCGCACGTGCGGCTTCCGGGTGGTCGGCGAGGGGAAGGGGAATCGCGTCGAGTCCCGCATTCCCGGTGGAGACGCGAACCCGTACCTTGCCTTCGCCGCGACGATCGCGGGCGGTTTGCACGGCATCCAGAACAAGGTCGAGGCGCCCGAGATGTTCCACGGGAACGCGTACGAGGCGAAGGACGTGCCGCGCGTCCCGACGTCGCTGCACGAGGCGGTGGACGCGTTCGGCGCGAGCGAGGTGGCGCGCGAGGCGTTCGGCGACCTCGTGTTCGGGCACCTGCTGAACACCGCGGCGCAGGAGCAGGTCATCTTCGACAACAACTGCGTGACCGACTGGGAGCTCGTGCGCTACTTCGAGCGCGGCTGAGGTTCTCAGCTCCCGAAACGCCGCGCCACCGCCGTGCCTCTGCTTCGCGGGTACTCGTTGCCCGCGGAAGTTCGCGTCCCTGTGTCGAAGGCCGGTCGCCGTCCCCCCAGGATCCCGCCGGGGTGATGGCGAGCATGGACAGGCTCACCGTGGCAAGGAGCAGGACGAGCAGGACTGCCGGCAGTCGCCGGGTGGCCTTCACGTCCCTGGTCATCGGCTCGGGAGGCTTCGCGCCTTGACCGAAACCTGATGATTCGCGGTCAGCGGCAGGCGACGCGGTAGGCGTCGAGCGACAGGTTCTTCCGGAGCGAGTTGAAGTCGAGCGTGTTCGCCTTGGGGCAGAACTTGGCCGGCGCCAGCTGGTACTCGACCTGGAAGACCGGCTTGCCGGCCGCGATGAACGGCAGCAGCTTGAAGCACTCCTGGTACTGGAAGCACTGCTCGTTCACCGCGTAGTCGAAGTAGGGGAGCAGCGTCTTCACCTGGCCGAGGTCGTTCTTGAGCGCGGCCGACAATCCGCGGAGGTGCGCCTGGTTGGCCAGCCAGACGTTGTATTTGAGCTGTTCCAACGCGGTCAGGGGAAAGCCCGTCCTGTTGGCGTACCCGTCCACGTTGTCGAACTCGACGCCGTCGAACCCCTTCACGGCGCACTGGTCCAGGCGCGCGGCCATGATCGGTTTGAGGACGGCCATCCTTCGGATGTCCAGCCAGCGCTCGCCGGGCCACCCGTTGGACTTCCCACGGACGGAGGACGGGAACTGGCTCGCGTCCGGCCGCCAGTTCTCGTACGTGCCGGCGTCCAGGTAGCAGATCGCGTAGTCGTCGCCGTCGTTCAGCTGGCCGACCTCGGCAGCGCTGGTTTCGAACAGATCGACGTCGTACATCTGTACGTCGACGCTCTGGTCGATGGTGCCCGACAGCTGCCACTGCCAGCTCGTCTCGAGGTCCGGGTGCCAGCAGCGCGGGCACGAGACCGGCAGTGCGAGCCTCGGCTTGGCCGCGGGGTCGGGCCCGTCCGGGCGTCCGGAAGCAAGCGCCGGCGACACGGTGGCGGCCGACACGACAACGACCATCACGGGCATGAGAACTTTCCTGAACACCGGGTCAATCGTAGGTTCGGACGGGCCGTCGCGCCGTCACCCGGCCGGGGAGTCTTCGCCTTGGCGTATGCGGGAGTCCTTCGGCCGATGCGGTACGCCGGTCGGCCTCCCCCGCGGAGGGGTTCACCTGTTCCGGGGTCGTGGGCTATCGTGGCCTGCGATGGCCGACCTCAGCCGGCTGATGGGCGCGGTGCCGGCGCCCGCGCCTCCACACGACGTACTGGAGGTCGTTCGCCTCACCAAGCGCTTCGGTGCGCTGACCGTTCTCCGCGATCTGAGCTTCGGGGTCGGCGCCGGAGAGATCGTCGCCGTCGTGGGTGAGAACGGCGCGGGCAAGTCCACGCTCATCGCCACGCTGGCCCGCGTGCTCGAGCCCGACGCCGGGGACGTGCTGCTCCTGGGGAAGCCGCTGCCGCCCAGCCCGGATCACGTCCGGCGGGCCGGCGTCGAAGTGGTGTGGCAGGACCACGGTCTGTGCGAGGACCTCGATGCGGTCGCCAACATCCACCTGGGCCGCCGCGGACGGTGGGTGGTCTCCGAGACGGCGACGCGGCAGAGTGCCGTGGCCGCGTTGCAGCGTGTGGGCGCGCAGGATCTGCCGCTCGACGTCCCCGTTCGCACGCTCTCCCGTGGGCAGCGGCAGCTCGTCGCCCTGGCCCGCGCGTTGCTGAAGCCGCCACAACTGCTGGTGCTCGACGAGCCCACGGCGTCCCTGGGGGTCGCCGAGACCAGGAGGGTCCAGAGCCTCGTTCGGGAGCTGCGCGACGCCGGGACGGCGATCCTGCTCGCCACGCACGACCTCGAGCAGGTCTTTGCGATCGCGGACCGCATCGTCGTCCTCCGCCAGGGGCGTCTCGTCGCCGACGTCTCGCCCCAGGAGGTGCACCGGGACGACGTCGTGGCCATCATGTCCGGGATCGAGATCGATTCGATCGCCAGCCGCCAGCTCCGGCGGCTGCAGAGCCTGGTCGATCAGCTGTCGGACGTCGAGCCGGCAGCGTCCCTTCCGCTCATCGTGTCCGCGATGGCCGCCGCCCTCGATCAGGAGATGCTGTGCGTCCACCTCCTGGACACGCAGGACGGGCGGCCGGTCCTGCGGCGCTCGGGGGCGATCGGGATTCCGTCGCCGATCCTGGCGGTCGACGCCGAGGTCCTCGTGGGGGCGCAGGGCGGGCCGGCCGGCGTCGCGGCGGCGACCGCGCAGGTGGTCGTCGTCGACGACGTGCTCACCCATCCGCTCGGGCGTCCGCTCCGCCAGGCGGCGGTTGCCTCGGGCATTCGCAGTGCCTGGGCGGCGCCGATCGTGGGAGGGCGCGGCGTCCTGGGCACGGTCTCCGGGTTCGGGACGGCGGTCGGGAACCCGGCCCCGGACCGGCTCGAGCTGGCCACCATCTACCTCGGGTATGCCGCCGCCGCGATCGAGCGCGAGCGGCTGCTCTCGGAGGTGTCGCGGCGCAACACCGTCCTCGAGTCGCTTCGCGGCATGCTCGAGACGCTCGCCGGACCCGAGCGCATCGACGGCGGCCTGGACGTGTCCTTGCTGGCGCTGTCGCACGGATTGGGCGCGGACGCCGTCGGGCTCGTGGCCGAGGGACCCGACGGCCTCGAGTCGCGCGCCACGATCGACCTGTTGGCGGGCGCGGGCGGAGACGTGGCGACCCGGCTTCGCGCCGGCGCCGCCTCGATCCTCGCCGCCGAGGACGAGGGACGCGCCCGCCTGGTCGCTCCCAATGTCGCCGCGGTGACGCTCCGCCTGCCCGATACGCGCGCCGCGCTGGTGGCGCACTGGCGGTCGGACCGAACTGTGACGGCCGACTCGCTCGAGCTGCTGAACGACGCCGGCCGCTCGCTGGCGCTCGCGATGGAGCGGGAGTCGCTGGAGATGGCGCAGCGCGAGGCGGCGGCGCTTCGACGGTCGCAGACCATCCAGCGGGAGCTCCTGTCGTGGCTGAGCCACGAGTTGCGGACACCGCTCACGGCCATTCACGGGTACGCGTCCACCCTGCGTCAGCCGGACCTCACCTGGGATCCCGACTCGACCCAGCGCTTCCTGCGATCGATCGCCGCGGAGTCCGCCAGGATGGAGCGGCTGGTCGGTCACCTGCTCGACTCGACGGCGATCGAGTCCGGCGTCCTGCGGCTGCAACGCCACTGGTGCGACGTCGGCCTGGTCGTCGAGGCGGCGCGCGGGTGCGTGTCGGGCAAGGAGCCCATCCGGGTGCGCATCGCGCCCGACCTGCCACCCGTCTGGGCCGACCACGACCGGCTCGAGCAGGTGTTCGTCAACCTGCTGGAGAACGCGGCGTCGCACGGCTGGTCCGACCAGGGCATCGACCTGAGCGCCCGGCTGGGCGAGGTGCCCGGGACGGTCGAGGTCGCGTGTCGCGACTACGGGCCCGGCATCCCACCGCCGCTCGCCGACAGCATCTTCCAGCCGCGGGTCCGCGGGACGACGGACGTCGCGGGCGCCGGGCTGGGGCTTCCCATCGCCCGGGGCATCGTCGAGGCGCACGAGGGCTCGGTGGGGTTGGTCTCCGTCGAGCGGGGAGCCTGCTTCGTGGTGTCGCTTCCGTCCGAGCCCCGGAACGAGGCGAGCGGCCCGGCCGGCGACGCCTCGTGGGTCGTCCTGGACGACGGCGAGGGTCCGGAGCATGGATGACCGCACGACCGTCCTGCTGATCGAGGACGACCAGAACATCGTGGACCTGGTGCGCGCCAACCTGATGGCGCGTGATCACGAGGTGGTCGTGTCGAAAGACGGGGCCGGGATCGCAGCCATGCTCGAGGTGGACGACCCGGACATCGTCCTGCTGGACCTGATGCTGCCCGGGACCGACGGCTTCGAGCTGTGCCGCGAGATCCGCGAGCGGTCCTCCGTCGGGATCATCGTGGTCTCGGCCCGGCGCGGCGAGACCGACAAGGTGCGGGCCCTGAACCTTGGGGCGGACGACTACCTCACGAAGCCGTTCGGTGTCGAGGAGCTCCTGGCGCGCATCAACGCGACGCTTCGCCGGAGCCGGCCAGCGCCCGCCGATCCGCCGGAGACCGCCACGGTGACCGTGGGGGACATCGAGATCGACCTCGAGGCCCGGCGGGTCACCCGTGGCGGGGTCCTGATCCACCTGACGCCGACGGAGTTCGCCCTGCTCAAGGAGTTCGCGACCAACCGGGGCGCCCTGCTCACGCACGCCTATCTGCTGCGGCGCGTGTGGGGCCCGGGGTACGAGACCCAGACCGAGTACACCCGCGTGTACGTGGCGCGCCTGCGGGCCAAGCTGGAGCAGCCGGACGGCCCGACCCTGTTCATCACCGAACCCCGTTCGGGCTACCGCTTCACGGCGTGACGCGCCGGTGACGCCGGCGCCGCAGCATGTCGTTTACGAATCGTTGACGCGGCCGCGGCAACGTTCACGTTCCGTTGTCGGTCCCCCGCCTAGGGTGAGCGCCAGGGGAGGGTCGCGCGACCCACGCGCAGACGGATCGGAGGGAAGGGAATGACGACTTCACGCAGGGGAGGCATGGGGCTGGCGGTCGTGGCCGTCTCGATGCTGGTGCTGTCCGCATGCAGCAACAACGAGCCGACCTCGTCGGGCGGGACGCCGAGCGCGGGCGGCTCGGTGCCGCAGGTGACCGTCGCGTCGTTCACCGCCGACTTCTCGGCGATGGCCCAGTTGAAGGACCTGGCGGCGCAGGGCAAGGGCAAGGTCGCCGTGCTGCTGCCCGAGACGACGACGTCGGCCCGCTATACGGAGTTCGACGCGCCGTACCTCACGCAGGCGTTCGAGGCGGCCGGCATGTCGAAGGACGACTACAGCATCACCAACGCGCAGGGCAGCGACGCGACGCAGAAGACGCAGGCCGAGGCGGCCATGACGTCGGGCGCGACGGTCCTGCTCCTCGACCCGATCGACTCCGGCGTCGGAGCCGCGATCGAGTCAGAGGCCGAATCGAAGGGCGTCAAGGTCATCGACTACGACCGCATCACGCTGGGCGGGAGCCGCGACTACTACGTCAGCTTCGACAACGTGAAGGTCGGCCAGCTGATCGGCCAGGGCTTCATCGACTGCGTCGACTCGTGGCAGGTCTCGAAGCCGAACGTCCTGGTGATGCGCGGCGACCCCACCGACAACAACGCGACGCTGTTCGCACAGGGGTACGACGGCGTGCTTCAGCCGAAGTTCGACTCCGGCGACTACATCAAGGTCGGCGAGCCCGCCGGGACGTGGGACCCGCCCACGGCCCAGACCACGTTCCAGCAGCAGTACACGGCGCACAAGAACATCAACTCGGTCGTGACGCCGAACGACGACAACGCCAACGCGATCATCTCGTACCTGAAGACGCTGAAGATCCCGGCCGACACCTTCCCGACGACCGGGCAGGACGCGACGCTCACCGGGCTGCAGAACATCCTGGCCGGATACCAGTGTGGAACGGTCTACAAGCCGATCTACCTGGAGGCCCAGGCCTCGGTCGCGCTCGCACTGTACCTGCGCGCGGGCGTGACCCCGCCGGCCGGTCTGGTCAACGGCACGGTGAAGGACACGCAGGCCAACGCGGACGTCCCCTCGGTCCTCGCCGTCCCGATCTGGGTGACGACCGAGAACATGGCGTCGACCGTCGTGGCCGACAAGTGGGTGCCGGTGGACCAGCTCTGCGCAGGCAAGATGGCCGACGCCTGCACGGCCGCGGGCATCTCGGGCTAACCGCCGCGCTGGAGAACGGCCGGGCCGCGACCTGACAGAATCAGGGCGCGGCCCGGCCGCCGGCCGGACACGGCGTCGCGAGGGGAGCGTGCATCGGTGACTGTCGCCGAGGGAGAGGTCGACCACACGGAGGACCAACCGCCGACAGTGCCCGAGGCGAGCGGCGATCCGCTCCTCCGCCTCCGCGGGGTGAACAAGCACTTCGGCCCGGTGCAGGCGCTCGTCGGAGTCGACCTCGACGTCCCGGCGGGCCAGGTCACGGCGCTGGCCGGCGACAACGGGGCCGGCAAGACGGTCCTCATCAAGACCATCTCCGGCATCTGGCACCCGGACGGAGGCGAGATCCTCTGGATGGGTCGCCCCGTCCACATGCGCAGCCCGCACGAGGCGGCGGCCATCGGCATCGAGACCGTGTATCAGGACCTCGCCCTGTGCGACAACCTCGACATCGTCCAGAACATGTTCCTGGGCCGCGAGCGTGTGCGGTATCGGGTGCTGGAGGAGGACGCTATGGAGCGCGCCGCCGGGGACGTGCTCAAGTCGCTGTCGGTGACGACCGTCCGGTCGATCCGGCAGCCCGTCGCCTCGCTGTCCGGCGGCCAGCGCCAGGCCGTGGCGGTCGCCAAGGCGGCGATGTGGAACTCGAAGCTCGTGATCATGGACGAACCGACCGCGGCGCTCGGCGTGAGCCAGACGGCGATGGTCCTCCAGCTGATCCGGCAGCTGGCGTCGAGGGGTATTGCCGTGATCATGGTGTCCCACAACCTGAACGACGTGATCGACGTGGCAGATCGCATCGCGGTGCTGTATCTGGGGCGAAAGGTGGCCGAGGGCCCGGTGGCCGAGTTCGACCGGCAGATCGTGGTGGACCTGATGACGACCGGGGCCTCCAGCCGGACGCCCGCGCAGCGTACCGACGTCCCAGAAGGAGGTGCCTAGCCGATGGCCGACGTCGAGAAGCCCCGGCTCGAGCCGGCCGATCCGGGAGGGGTGGACGCACTGGACCGCGAGTCCGACGCATCGACCGATCCCGCCGCCGATCAGGCCGCGCTGGCCGTCGCCGCCCCCGAGCTCGCGGCCGGATCGCTCTCGGAGTACTGGCGCGCCCTGCTCGCGCGCGCCCGCGCCGGCGAGAGCGGTGTCCTGCCGGTCGTCGTCGGCCTGCTCCTGATCGCGATCATCTTCCAGTCCCAGAACGAGAACTTCCTCACGGCGGGCAACCTCGTGAACCTGCTCACGCAGGGGGCCGCGTTCATGCTGCTCGGCATGGGCGAGGTGTTCGCCCTGCTGCTCGGCGAGATCGACCTGTCGATCGGGTTCGTCTCGGGCATCGGCGGCGTCGTCACCACCAAGCTCCTGATCGGCCCGTACGACTGGCCGTGGTGGGCGGCGATCCTGGCCGCCCTGCTCGTCACGACGGCCATCGGTCTGTTCCAGGGAACGCTCATCACGCGGCTCGGGTTGCCCTCGTTCGTGGTGACGCTGGCCGGGTTGCTCGGGTTCCAGGGCGTCATGATCTGGATCCTGGGCGAGGGCGGCACGTACCCGATCCCGAGCGACGTCGTCAACGGCTTCGCGAACGGGAACATGACCCCCGCGACCAGCTGGATCGTCATGGGCGCGGTGGTCGGGATGTTCGCCGTCATCACCATCCGGCGAGATACCAAGCGGCGCAGCAGCGGGCTGGTCGCGCCGCCGGCCAGCCTGGTCGTGGTGAAGATCGTCCTCGTTGCGGCGGCCGGGATCGCGCTGGTGCTGATCTGCAACACCGACCGGGGGGCGCTGGTCCCGATCAGCGGGGTTCCATGGGTGGTGCTGATCGTGCTGGGCGTCCTGGGGGCGTGGTCGTTCCTGCTGGGACGCACGCGCTTCGGGCGCTACGTGTACGCAATCGGCAGCAACCCCGAGGCCGCCCGGCGCGCCGGCATCAACCTGGCCCGCATCCGCACCATCTCGTTCGGGCTGGCGAGCCTGACGGCTGGGATCGCCGGGATCGTCTACGCGTCGCGGCTGCGGTCGGTCTCGACCAGCCTCGACGGCGGCACCCTGGTGCTGTACGCGATCGCCTCGGCGGTGATCGGCGGGACGAGCCTGTTCGGCGGCCGCGGCAAGCCGCTGCACGCGGTGCTCGGCGGCCTCGTCATCGCGGCCATCTACAACGGGATGGGCCTGTTGGGCATGAGCGCGGCGACGCAGTACATGGTCACCGCCGTCGTGCTGCTGGCCGCCGCGACGGTGGACGCCGTCGCGCGGCGGGGTCGCTCCACGACCCAGCGCTGACAGGCCCGGCGACGCCGCAGTCGTTCTCCCGAGCCGGAGACCACAGACAGGTCGATTGGTACAATCCCGAGGCTTCTGACGGGCGGCGATGGGGGAGCGCGGCGCCCACCTTCCATGGCGATCGCCGGGGTGAGCATGGACGAGCCAGAGGGCGACGCCCAGGCATCGCCTGCCAAACGGAGCCGCATCGGAGCGGGTGCACTGCGCGCTCTGCGCGCGCTGCCGGTGCACCCCATTCTGTTCGCCGCGTTCCCGGTCCTGTTCCTGTGGGCGCACAACCAGGGGCAGGGAGTCACGTTCGGGGACGTCGACCGGGCCCTGGTCCTGCTGATCGCGGGCGCGGCGGTGGTGTGGCTGGTGAGTGCGCTCATCCTGCGGAGCGTCGGCAGGTCGGCGCTGATCGCATCGGTGCTGGTGGTGTTGTTCTTCTCCTACGGCTATCTGTACGACGCGGCCGAGGGCTGGCGCGTGGGCGGCGTGCACGTCGGCAGCAACGGGGTCCTGCTGACGCTGTGGATCGGATTGGCGGTCGGCGCGATCGTCCTGGCCGTGCGCGGGGGGAGTTGGGTCGCCGGGTGGACCCGCGGTCTGAACCTGGTGGCGGTCACGCTGGTGCTGCTGAACGTCGTGCCCATCATCCGATACCAGTTCAGCGCGAATCCCAGCGGGGCGCAGTTCCTGGAAGCCGGCGACGTGCGCCTGCCCCGGCCGATCCTGGAGAAGCCGCCGCCGCACCGGCCCGACGTGTACTACATCATCCTGGAGGAGTACGGGGGCGAGCAGACGCTCAAGGACTACTTCGGGTACGACAACAGCCCCTTCCTGAACTTCCTGTCCAGCAAGGGCTTCTACGTGTCGCACGACAGTGTGACCAACTACCCGCGCACCGAGCTGTCGGTCGCCTCCTCGCTCAACATGAAGTACATCAACTACCTGGCCCAGAAGTACGGCACGGACACGCGTGACATCACGCCGTTGATCAAGCTCATGCAGGACAACCAGATCGGCCGGGTGATGAAGTCGCTCGGCTACCGATACATCCAGCTCGGCTCGTGGTGGAGCCCGACGGCCACGTCGCCGATCGCGGACGTCAACGTGCGCTTCGGCGGGATGTCCGAGTTCGCGCAGCTGCTGTATGAGACGACGGCGCTCTCGCCGGAGGCGGATGAGGACTCCCGGCGCCAGAAGTGGAAGGACGCGCTGTTCCAGTTCAGCGCCCTGACGCGGCTGGAACGGTTCAAGGGACCCCGGTTCGTCTTCGCGCACATCATCTGTCCGCACGGCCCGATCGTGTTCGACCAGAACGGGCGGTACATCTCGCAGTCCGAGGAGCAGGCGCTGCCCAGGACCGGGCGGTACGTGAACCAGCTGTTGTACGTGAACAAGCGCGTCGAGGAGGTCGTGAGCAGCCTGCTCTCGCGCCCCGCCGACCAGCAGCCGATCATCATCATCCAGTCCGACGAGGGGCCCTACGCGGGCGCTCCGACCGACTGGACCGATCCCACGGTTGCGGATCTGGAGCGGAAGTTCGGGATCCTCAACGCCTACTACTTCCCGGGCCTCAAGCACACCGGGCTGTACCAGACCATCACGCCGGTGAACACGTTCCGCGTGATGCTCAACAGCTACTTCGGCGCGCACGTGCCGCTGCTGCCCGACCGGGCCTATACGTTCGAGAACCTGGCGCACGTCTACGACTTCACCGACATGACCAAGCTGGTGCAACGGCTGACCGAGCACGGACCGTCGCCGACGCCCAGCCCGAGTCCGTCCGGCTGACGTGGGCTGTGTGCGCGCCGGGCAGGATTCGAACCTGCGACCCGCGGCTTAGAAGGCCGCCGCTCTGTCCGGGCTGAGCTACCGGCGCTGGAAGGTTCGATTCTACGGTGCGGTCCTACCCGTGCCGCCTGCCGCTTCCTGGGACGAACTCGCGGTAAACTACGCGCCAGCATCTGGAGTGGCCGGCGCGGAGCCGGCCCGGCAACCTGGGAAGCGGACTTCCAAGGTGCCTCTCGCCGCGGCGAGGATGTGGCCCCCGACGGGCAACCAAGCGTCCGATCGAGGCCGGACTCCGGTGTGCGGGCCGAGCCCGTGCGCCCACCGGCCGGGGCCCTCCTGAACGCGGCGTCGGCGCCCGGCGTCCGCCCGTGGGAGTGGACATGGACGACGTTCGAACCCGGTTGGAGGCCCTGCTCGCCGAACGCATCGTCATCCTGGACGGCGCCATGGGCACGGCCGTGCAGGCGCGCCGGCTGACCGAGGAGCAGTTCCGGGGCGAACGCTTCCGCAACCACGACCGCGACCTGGGTGGCGACATCGATCTGCTGAACCTGACCCAGCCGGACGTCGTGGCCGAGGTCCATCGCGGGTACCTGGAGGCAGGGGCCGACATCGTCTCGACCAACACGTTCACGGCCACGCCGGTCTCGCAGGCCGACTACGGCCTGGCCGAGCACGTCGAGGAGATCAACCGGACCGGCGCGGAGATCGGCCGGAGCGCCGTAGACGCGTTCGTCGCCGAGAGCGGCTCGCCGCGTTTCCTGGCCGGGTCGGTCGGCCCGACCAACCAGACCCTCTCGCTCTCGCCGCACGTGAACGACCCGGCGTACCGCGCCGTGACCTTCGACCAGATCTGCGAGGGATACGCCGTCGCGATGCGGGGACTGGTCGCCGGGGGCGTCGACCTGCTGCTGATCGAGACGATCTTCGACACGCTGAACGCGAAGGCCGCCATCGCGGCGGCGCGCGACGTCGCCCCGGACGTCCCCCTGATGATCTCGGTGACCATCACCGACCAGAGCGGCCGCACACTGTCGGGGCAGACGCTCGAGGCCTTCTGGATCTCGATCGAGCACGCCCGCCCGTTCAGCGTGGGCACCAACTGCGCGCTCGGCGCCGAGCAGATGCGGCCGTTCCTGGAGACGCTGGCGCGCGTGGCGCCCATCTACACGTCGTGTTACCCGAACGCCGGACTGCCCAACGCCTTCGGCGGATACGACGAGCTGCCCGAGATCACCAGCCGCATCCTTGGGGAGTTCGCCGAGGCCGGGCTGGCCAACGTCCTGGGCGGCTGCTGCGGGACGACGCCCGAGCACGTGCGCGCCATCGCCGAGCGGGTGCGCGACCTCCCGCCCCGCACCGTCCCCGAGCGTTCGCCGCTGGACGGGCGGCCGCGGTTCAGCGGGCTCGAGCCGTTCGTCATCGGCCCGGACACGGGGTTCGCGGTCGTGGGGGAGCGCACCAACGTCACCGGCTCGGCCCGGTTCCGGCGGCTGATCGAGGGCGGGCAGTTCCCCGACGCGGCCAACGTCGCCGTGGACCAGGTGCGCGGCGGCGCGAACTTGCTGGACGTGAACATGGACGCCGACCTCCTGGACTCGGAGGAGGCCATGACGACGTTCCTCAACCTGATCGAGTCGGACCCCGAGATCGCCCGGCTGCCGATCATGGTGGACTCGTCGCGGTGGGCGGCCATCGAGGCTGGCCTCAAATGCGTGCAGGGGAAGGGGATCGTCAACTCGATCAGCTTGAAGGAAGGGGAGGACGACTTCCTGGACAAGGCTCGCATGGTCCAGCGCTACGGCGGCGGGGTGGTCGTGATGGCGTTCGACGAGAAGGGCCAGGCAGACACCGCCGAGCGCAAGGTCGCCATCTGCGAGCGGGCCTACACGCTGCTGACCCAGCAGGCCGGCTATGCCCCGGAGAACATCGTGTTCGACCCCAACGTGCTCCCCGTGGCGACCGGGATGGAGGAGCACGACGAGTTCGCCAAGGCGACCATCGAGGCCATCCCCGAGATCAAGAAGCGGTGCCCGGGGTCGCTGGTCTCGGGCGGCATCTCGAACCTCTCGTTCTCGTTCCGCGGCAACGACCCCGTGCGCGAGGCCATGCACTCGGTGTTCCTGTACCACGCCATCAAGGCGGGCCTGGACATGGGGATCGTGAACGCCGGGCAGCTGGCCGTCTACACGGACATCGCGCCGGATCTGCTGGAGCACGTCGAGGACGTGGTGCTCAACCGCCGGCCCGACGGCACCGAGCGGATGGTCGAGTTCGCCCAGACCGTCACGGGCGAGGCGACCAAGCGCGAGGTGGACCTGTCGTGGCGGGAGGGACCGGTCGAGGAGCGGCTCTCGTACGCGCTGGTCCACGGCATCATCGACTTCATCGAGGACGACACCGAGGAGGCGCGGCAGAAGTACCCGCGGCCGCTGGACGTCATCGAGGGGCCGCTCATGGACGGCATGAAGGTGGTCGGCGACCTGTTCGGCTCGGGCCAGATGTTCCTGCCGCAGGTCGTCAAGAGCGCGCGATCCATGAAGAAGGCCGTGGCCTACCTCGAGCCGTTCATGGAACGTGAGAAAGAGGAGCTGCGCGCGCTGGTGTCCGTGAACCGCGGCCCCGTCGCGGCCGAGGACCCGCATGGGTACCACGGGCGGATCGTCATGGCCACGGTGAAGGGCGACGTCCACGACATCGGCAAGAACATCGTCGGCGTCGTGTTGGGCTGCAACAACTATGACGTGATCGACCTGGGCGTCATGGTGCCGGCTGCCACGATCCTGGACACGGCGATCGAGCAGAAGTGCGACGCCGTCGGGCTGTCGGGCCTGATCACGCCCTCGCTCGAGGAGATGGTGCACGTCGCCAAGGAGATGGAGCGGCGCGGGATGGTGCTGCCGCTCCTGATCGGGGGGGCCACGACGTCGCGCCAGCACACGGCCGTGAAGATCGCGCCGGCCTTCTCGCAGCCCGTCGTGCACGTGCTGGACGCCTCGCGGGTGGTGAACGTCATGTCGGACCTGCTGGACACCGGGCGCAAGGCCGAGCTGGACGTGCACAACCGCGAGGAGCAGGAGCGGCTCCGCGAGGAGCACGCCCACCGGATGAACCGTCCGCTGCTGCCGTACGACAAGGCGCTCGCCAACCGCCAGGCGATCGAATGGCGCCAGGAGGACCTGCCGGCGCCGTCGTTCCTAGGGACGCGGACGGTGGAGGTGCCGGTCGAGGTGCTGCGTCCCCTGATCGACTGGACGTTCTTCTTCACGGCCTGGGAGATGAAGGGGCGCTACCCACAGATCCTCGACGACCCGAAGCGGGGGCCGGCCGCGCGGGACTTGTTCGACGCGGCGAACGAGCTGCTGGACGACATCGTGGCGCGCGATCTGCTCCAAGCCCACGGGGTGTTCGGTTTCTGGCCGGCCAGGACCGAGGACGACGACGTGGTCGTCGGGACCGGGGCGGGCGAGGCGCGGTTCCCGATGCTCCGCCAGCAGGCCGCGTTCGACGATGGGCGGCCCAATCGCGGCCTGGCCGACTTCGTGGCGCCGGCCGAGGCCAAGCTGCACGACCACATCGGCGCGTTCGCGGTCACGGCCGGGATCGGCGCCGAGGAGCTGGCGCACGAGTTCGAGGCCGACAACGACGACTACCGGGCGATCATGGTCAAGGCGCTGGCAGACCGCCTGGCCGAGGCGTTCGCCGAGCACCTGCACCGCGAGGCCCGCCGGGCCTGGGGCTACGAGGACGAGGACTGGACGGCGGAGGAGCTGACGGCCGAGCAGTACAGGGGCATCCGTCCGGCGTTCGGGTACCCAGCGTGCCCCGACCACCGGGAGAAGGGCCGCCTGTTCGAGCTGCTCGGCGCGGAGTCGGTCGGTATCGAGCTGACGGAGTCATTCGCGATGACGCCGCCGGCGTCGGTCAGTGGCCTGTACTTCGCGCACCCGCAGGCGCGGTACTTCGCCGTCGGTCGCATCGGCCGGGACCAGGTCGAGGACTACGCGAAGCGCCGCGGCGAGGAGCCCGAGGAGGCCGAGCGCTGGCTGCGGCCGAATCTCGGCTACGAGCCGGAGGTGATCGATGAGTGACAAGAACAGAGGAGCGGTCGCCGGAGGAGGAGCGATCTACGCCCTGGGCATCTTCGGAGCGTGGGTCTGGTTCTTCCAGCAAGCCCACACGTTCTGGGCGTTCATACTCGCGTTCTTCCAGGGCATCTTCTGGCCGGCCTGGATGGTCTACGACGTCTTCCGAATCGTCACGCGCTGACGGTGGCGGCCGGTTCGGCATGGAGCGGGTGAGGGGAATCGAACCCCCGTCACCAGCTTGGAAGGCTGGAGCTCTACCATTGAGCTACACCCGCGGGGTGCGCCCAATCTAGCATTCGCCGGATCGCGGCTACGATGGCGCCATGAGGGTCACCTTCATCCTCGTCGACGTGTTCACCGACCGTCCGTTGGCCGGGAACCAGCTCTGCGTGGTGCCCGACTCCACGGGCATGTCCGGCGAGTTGATGCAGGCCATCGCGAAGGAGATCAACTTCTCGGAGTCCACGTTCGTGTCCGAGGCCGCCGGCGACCGGTACGCGATGCGGATCTTCACTCCGGGCAGCGAGCTGCCCTTCGCCGGCCACCCGTCGCTCGGGACCATGTTCGTGCTCACCGCGCAGGGTCGCGTCACGTCGCCCGCCACGCAAGTGGTCGGGGCGGGCGAGTTCACGATCGAGGCCGACCCCGCACAGGGCTTCGCGCGCATGCGCCAACATGCCCCCGACTTCGCCGACCCCTTCGACGACCGCGAGCTCCTCGCTCGTGCCGCCGGCATCGGCGTCGAGCATCTGCACCCGACGCTCGTCGCGCAGCCGGTTTCGACCGGCATCCACCACCTGATGGTCCCGGCCGCGAGCCGGGAGGTGGTCGCGCGCGCGGAGCAGGACCCACCCGCCGTCCGGGAAGCGCTGGAGAAGGCGGGCGGCGACGCCTTCTACCTGTTCGCGGTCGACGACGCCGGCGCGAAGGCCCGTCTGTTCGACGTCACATACGGCATCGGCGAGGACCCGGCAACCGGATCGGCGGCCGGTCCGCTCGGCGCATACGTTGTCCACCACGGCGCCCACGCCCCCGGCCGGATCGAGATCGAGCAGGGCGTGGAGATCGGCCGGCCGAGCACCCTGATCGTCGACGTCGAGCCGGAGGGCGACACGCTGTCCGTCCACGTCGGCGGCGGGGTCGCGATCGTCGGCGAGGGCATGTTCGACGTCCCCGGCTGAGAAGCCGTCCATCCTCGCGCGGCGTTCGTCGCCTGCGGACCCGGTTCTCAGGTGCCGTCGTGACGCGGGCACAGACGGGCCGGTGACAGGCCGGGCGCATCCTGAAGGTCTTCCTCGAGCCGAAAGGAGCGATCCATGCCTGATCCCATCGAGATCACGGCGCTCAGGGCGGAGCTCGCGCGCTCGGATGCGCGATGGCGGGCCGACCTCACGTCCATGTCCCAGCTGTCGCCCGAGCAGCAGCAGCTCCGACTGGGATACGTGCCCGGGCCGGACGAGCCCTCGCTGACCGAGCGGGAGGAGCTGGCCACCCAGGCGCTGCGGGCAGCCACGGACGCGCGCGCCGTGGCAGCGGAGGCTCCCGCCTTTCCACCTTCCTTCGACTGGCGAAACGTCGCAGGTCAAAACTACGTCAGTGCGATCAGGGACCAGGGAGGCTGCGGCTCGTGCGTGGCCTTCGGCACGTGCGCGACGGTGGAGACGACCGCGAGGGTACAGGAGCAGGACCCGGCCCTCGCCATCGATCTGTCCGAGGCGCAGCTCTTCTACTGCATCGCCCGCTCGCAGGGGCGCTTCTGCGGCGGTCCCAGCGGCGGGTGGTGGGTGCCGCCGGCCCTGGACGGATTCAAGAACGAGGGCGTGACGGACGAGGCCTGCTATCCGTACACGGCCGGCGACCAGGACTGCGCCAATCTGTGCACGGACTGGAAGAACCGCGCGACGCTCGTGACCGCGTGGCATCAGACCACGTCGCACGACGACATGAAGGAGTGGATCTCGACGCGCGGGGCGCTCGCGGCGTGCTTCACGGTCTACGACGACTTCTTCTCGTACAGCTCCGGCACCTACCACCACGTGTCGGGGGGCGTCGCCGGCGGGCACTGCGTCTCCATCATCGGCTACGACGATGTGGGGCAGTTCTGGATCTGCAAGAACAGCTGGGGTACCAGCTGGGGTGAGAGCGGGTACTTCTGCATCGGCTACGGCGAGTGCGGCATCGACGCGGTGGCGTGGGCCGTCGACGGCGTCAGCCTGCCGCCGGCGCTGGGCGACCGCATCGAGGTCTTCGCCCGTGGGACGGACAACGGGCTGTTCCACGTCTGGCAGGTCGCCCCGAACGACGGGTGGTCCGGGTGGGAGGGGTTCGGCGGTCGCATCACCGGCGCGCCCGCGGCCGGACGCAACGCGGACGGCCGTCTTGAGGTGTTCGCCAAGGGTGGCGAGAACGGCCTGTACCACGTCTGGATGACGGCGCCGAACAACGGGTGGTCCGGGTGGGGAGCCCTGGGCGGCGTGCTGACAAGCGACCCCGTCGTCATCAACAACGCCGACGGCCGGCTCGAGGTGTTTGCGCTCGGGACAGACAACGGGCTGTACCACATCTGGCAGACGGCGCCGAACAACGGGTGGTCCGGGTGGGGAGCCCTGGGCGGCGTGCTGGTGGGCCTGCCCGCGCTCGGTCGCAACGCGGACGGACGCATCGAGGTGTTCGCGCGCGGCCTCGACAACGGGCTGTACCACATCTGGCAGACGGCTCCGAACAACGGGTGGTCGGGCTGGGCGAGCCTCGGCGGTGTCCTCGTCAGCGACACGGCGGTCGTCAACAACCTCGACGGACGTCTGGAGGTCTTCGCCGTCGGAACCGACAACGCCCTATGGCACATCTGGCAGACCGCGCCGAACAACGGGTGGTCGGGCTGGGCGAGCCTCGGAGCCGGGGTCATCGGCAAGCCCGCGCTCGGGTACAACTACGACGGCCGGATCGAGGTGTTCATCAGGGGCTTCGACAACGCCCTGTGGCACATCTGGCAGACCGCACCGAACAACGGGTGGTCGGGCTGGGCGAGCCTCGGAGGCATCCTGACGAGTGATCCGACGGTCATCCACAATGCCGACGGCCGGCTGGAGGTATTCGCGAAGGGAACGGACAACGCCCTGTGGCACATCTGGCAGACCGCGCCGAACAACGGGTGGTCGGGCTGGGCGAGCCTCGGCGGAATCCTGACGAGCATCGCGTCCCCGGTCCAGAATGGGTGAGCGGGCTGGCTTGATGAGACTGAGGCGATCTCTGGGAGGGGGTTCCGGCGGGGAGTGGAGGGCGTTGAGCTGATCCGGCTGCGTCCCGGCCAGCGCCACGTCGTGACGCTCCCCGGCATGGGCGCGGCGGGATACCGGTGGTCGTTCGAGATCATCGGAGACGCGGGGGTGGTGGACGTCGCCCGCTCGCCGGTGTCCGGCGTGGACGGCCCTTCCGGGGGGGAGCTCCCGGCGGGGGCGAGCGTCCCCGAGTCGTTCGCGCTGGAAGGCCGCACGCCGGGACGCGCGACCGTCCGCTTCTCGCAGACCCGGCCGTGGGAGGGCGGCGCGGCGCCGCTCGACCAGCAGGTCGTAGACATCGAGGTGGTGGACGAGCCGCAGAGGCGCGGACCTCGCCGGGCCTAGAATCAACGGCGCGGGGTGTGGCGCAGCTTGGTTAGCGCGCCTGCTTTGGGAGCAGGAGGCCGGCGGTTCGAATCCGCCCACCCCGACCCGAGAACGTCTCGCCCTCATCCCAAAACAAGGAGGAGCCGTGACCGAGCGACCGCGAATGAGGCTCTCCACGATCGTGCTCGACGCCCCGGACCCGCCCGCACTGGCGGACTTCTACTGCCGCCTGTTGGGCCTGGAGGTCGCGGCGTCGGACCCGACCTGGGTGAAGCTCACGGCGATGGACGGCACGACGCCGCTCGCCTTCCAGCTCGAACCGGTCTTCCAGCGGCCGACGTGGCCCTCCCGGCCGGACGCGCAGCAGATGGAGTTGCACCTGGATATCCAGGTCGAGGACCTCGAGGCCGCGGGGGCGCACGCGATCGCCCAAGGCGCCACCCTGGCCGAGTTCCAGCCCCAGGATGACGTGCGCGTGTACCTCGACCCGGTCGGTCACCCCTTCTGTTTCTGGGTGGCGACCGGGTAGACCCCGGGCGAACGACGATTACGGCGCGTAGGACAGCGTCGCGATGTCCGTGCGCGTCCCGTCGCCGAAGCTCGTGCCGGTGACGTACACGCCCGTGTGGTCCGGCGCCACGGCCAGGGCCGCGGCACGGTCGTTCCCGCCAACGATCCGGCCGGCGACGCCGCCGTCGAAGCGGCCGATCCAGCGGTTGGCGCCCGTGGCCGCGTCGTACGCGATCGTCAGGTAGTCGTTGGCTGTGAAGGCGACCTTGCTGGTGCCGGTCACGAACACCGTCGATCCGTCCGCGCTCACGCCGATGTCCCGTGCGAGGTCGATGCCTGGCTTCCCGTCGTAGGTCCGAACCCACCGGCGCGTGCCGTCCGAGGTGCGGTACGCGACGGTGGCGTAGTCGAGGTACCTGCCGTGGCTGTCCCCGGTCACGTACACGGTGCCCCCATCCGGCCCGATCGCGATGGCGGCTGACTCCGCGAAGCCCTTCGGTCCGGAGTAGTCGCGGGCCCAGAGCTTGTCCCCGGTTGCCGCGTCGTAGGCGATGGTCTTGAACGACACACCCGTGACGTACACGGCCGAGCCGTCTGGGGCGACGACCAGGTCCTCGCCCAGCCCGAAGTTGAAGCCGTGCCGCAGCCATCGCAGCGCCCCGGTGGCCGCGTCGAAGGCAGCCGTCGCGCCGCCGCCCCCGAAGCTTCCGGTGACGAACACGGTGGTGCCGGTCGGGTCCACGCCGATCGCCTCGCCGGCGTCGAACGAGACCGCCCCACGGCGGTCGAACCATAGCTTGTGCCCCGTGGCCGCGTCGTAGGCCACCGTGCCCCAGTCCTCGAAGCGGGAGTCGGGTCCGTCCACCTCGCCGGTCACGAACAGACGCCCACCGTCCGGCGAGATCGCCGCCGCGGTGGCGAAGTCGCCGAAGTGCCGCGGGCCGTCGAACAGCCGGACCCAGCGCACGTCTCCGGTCGCCGCGTCGTACGCGACGGTCGCGTAGTCCTGGAACGTCGAGGACGCGGCCGTGCCGACCGTGTACACCGTGGCCCCGTCCGGGCTCACCACGACCGTCGCCGCGCTCGCGCCACCGCCCGTGGGTCCGGCGTATGGCGCCGTCCACAGCTCGTGGCCCGAGGCCGCGTCGTACGCGGCGGTCACGATGTGGCCGGGGCCGGAGTGGTCGTCGACCGTTCCGGTCACGAAGACCCTCGCGCCGTCGGGGCTTGCGGCGACGTCGGCCGCCCGGCCTGCGCCGGGGAGGAAACGCGCCTCCCACGCCGGCCTCATGCCGGCCACGCTTGCGTGGGCCTGCGCCGGCGCCAAGAGCGCAAGGCCGGCCACGACGCAGGTCGCCATCCGAATCACCGAACCGATCCGTCGGCGCCGTCCCGCTCGCATGGTTCCCCCCTGGTTCGTCGTTTGACTGCCTTGCAATCGTTGTACTCCCGTCCTACCGCCAAGTCGAACGCGCAGGTCGTGGGCGCTCCTGGGGCAACGGGTGGCCCGCGACGGGCGCGGCATAGGATGGTCGGCGCGGAGGTGAGTCGCACATGACCAAGGAACGGACGGAGGGCCGGGTCGACACGGTCTCGGAGTCGGAGCCCAGGCTGCACAAGAAGGTCTACGAGCGCGAGCTGCTCCGCCTCCAGGAGGAGCTCGTGAAGATGACCGAGTGGGTGAAGGTCGCGGGCGCCCGCGTCGTCGTGATCTTCGAGGGGCGTGACGCGGCCGGCAAGGGAAGCGCGATCAAGCGCATCACCGACCACGTCAATCCCCGCACGGTGCGCCACGTCGCCCTTCCCATCCCTACCGAGCGCCAGAAGAGCCAGTGGTACTTCCAGCGCTACGTCGACGAGCTCCCCGCCGCGGGCGAGGTGACCCTGTTCGACCGCAGCTGGTACAACCGGGGCGGGGTGGAGACCGTTCTCGGCTTCTGCACGCCCGAGGAGCACCGGCGGTTCCTCCAGCAGTGCCCGACGTTCGAGCGACTCCTGGTCGACGACGGCATCCTCCTCACCAAGTACTGGTTCTCGGTGAGCGAGGAGGAACAGGCCCGCCGCCTGGAGGCCCGCATCGACGACCCGATGCGCCGATGGAAGCTGTCGGGCACCGACTTCGGCGCCCGGACCCACTGGGTCGACTACTCACGCGCCAAGGACGAGATGTTCGTCCACACGGACACGCCCGAGGCGCCGTGGTTCGTCGTCCCCGCCGACGACAAGCGCCGGGCCAGGATCAACTGCATCGCGCACCTGCTCTCCCGTGTCCCCTACGTCGCCGAGCCGGGGGAACGTCTGAAGCTGCCGGCGCAGCAGGCCGACCAGGGATACGTGCGCCCCGACCCGTCCGTGTACACCTACGTTCCCGACCACGCGGCGACGCTGACGTCGTAGCAACCTCGGGACGCGTTCCACCTGGTCGGTGCCTCCACGGTCCGATCGGTCGTGATTGGTAGTGTGAGGGCCGAGATGAGCCCCGCAGCCGCAGACTCCCCGTTGGTGCGCGTCCTGGTGGTCGAGGACTCCCCCGAGTTCCGGGGCGTCCTGGTCCCGCTGCTCCGCCAGGAGGGGTTCCAGGTCGAGGAGGCCACCGACGGCGAGGCGGCGGTCGAGGTCGCGCGGGCGGTCGAACCCGCGGTGGTGGTGCTGGACCTCAACCTCCCCAAGCTGGACGGCGTCGAGGTGTGCCGGCGCATCCGGACCTTCAGCGACGCCTACGTGATCATGCTGACCGCCAAGGGCGACGAGATCGACAAGCTCATCGGGCTGTCGGTCGGGGCGGACGACTACATGACCAAGCCGTTCTCGCCCCGCGAGCTGGTTGCCCGCATCCGGGCGATGCTGCGCAGGCCCCGCGCCGGCCCGGCCGAGAGCGACACGGTCCGCGAGTTCGGCGAGCTCCGCATCGATCCCCTTGCCCGCGAAGTGTTTCGGGGCACGGAGAAGATCGACCTCACGCGCATCGAGTTCGACCTGCTGGACGTGCTGTCCTCGAATCCCCGGATGGCCTTCAGCCGGGCGAAGCTCCTGGAGCGGGTGTGGGGTCCCGACTGGTTCGGCGACGACCACGTCGTGGACGTCCACGTCGTCGAACCTCCGAAAGAAGATCGGGGACGACCCGGGCTCGCCGCAGTACGTCCGGACGGTCCGGGGCGTGGGCTACCGGATGGGCGAGGGCACGTCGGCGGCCGCGCCGGGCTAGGCCACCGCGTCCGCGGGCTCGAACCCGCGCCGACCCAGATCTCCCGCACCGCGCCCGCTTCCTCGTCGACGTCCTCGACCAGGATCCCGGCTTTGGGTCCGGACGGGTCGTGCGCCTGGGCCTCGAGCTGGCGGCACAGCTCGGCCAGCCGCCGGGCCCCGATCGTGGCGCTGGTCGACTTCAACGTGTGCGCCAGACTCCGCAGCGACTCCCCGTCCGCGTCCGCACGAGCCCGGTGCAGGCCCGCCAGACGGCCGTCCAGCTCGCGGAGGAACACCTGGACGAAGATGGCCGCGAACTCGTCCCCGCCCACCTCGGCCCGGAACCGCTCGAACACGTTCTGGTCGATGGGCTCGAGCGACGATCGGGCGGGCGGCGGGACGGACTGGAGGCCGGGGGCGGCCGTCGGCCCCTCGTCGTCCGCGCCCTCCAGCCACCGGCCGATGATCCGCTGGAGATCCGACAGCATCACCGGCTTGCAGAGGTAGTCGTCCATCCCCGCCCGCAGGCATGCCTGGCGATCGTCCTCCATGGCGCCTGCCGTCATCGCGACGATGATGGTGTGCCGGCCGGTTTCCTCCTCGGCGTCGCGGATCGCGCGGGTGGCCCCGAAGCCGTCGAGCTGGGGCATGTTGCAGTCCATCAGGACCAGCGCGAAGGGGTGCGCCGCGACCGCCGCCACCGCCTCCTCGCCGTCGGCCACCGCGCGCGCCGAATGGCCCAGCCGCTCCAGCTGCTTCACCGCGAGCAGGCGGTTCGCTTCGTTGTCCTCGGCGACGAGAATCTCGTTCGAGCCCACGGCGTTCGCTCCCGCCCGGACCGCCCGGGCCACCCGGCCTGTATCGGCAGCCCGGGCACGGACCCCTGAGGCGGGCGCTTCCCGTGAAACCCGCTGCTCGGGATGCCGGAAGGCCGTACAGCGCCTGCTGTCCGGCCGCCCCGAGGTGCGGCTGATGGTGGCGATGCAGGGTGGGCTGGGACTGGACCTCGCCCGCGAGCATCGCCCCGGCCTGATCCTGCTGGACGTGAACCTCCCGGACGTCCCGGGTCTGGACGTGCTGGCGCAGCTGCGCGCGGACGAGCGCACCCGCGGCATCCCCGTGCTCGTCATCAGCGCGGACGCGACCGCCGGCCAGAAGGAGCGCATGCTCGCGGCGGGGGCGCGTGCGTACCTGACGAAGCCCCTCGACGTGAAGCGGTTCCTGTCGGTGATCGACCGCGGCCTGGGCCAGGCGGTCTAACCCTCGGCGCCCAGGGACCCCTTGGTCCCGTCGGCGTCCACCGGTACCACGCGGCGACGGGCCTCCTGGGGGAAGGCGTGCCGTTCGTGCGAGCGGAGGTCCGCCGCCGCGTGGTGCACCCCGGCGCCGGCGACGAGGGCGGTGCGCTCGGCGCGGTGGGGCGTGGTGGCATCGCCACGGGCCCGTGGACCCGAGACGAGTTCTTCGGAGGTCGCCGCGGTGTCTCCTGCGGCGTTCTTGATCAGACGGAGCGCGTCGCCGACCGCGAACACGGTGGCCAGCGGTGTGGGGCCGCCGGGCCCGTCGATTACGTCGGCGTACTCTCCCTGGCGGACCCGGATCGCGCCGGCCATGCCCGCGGCGGCCGGTCCGGCGACGTCCTTCTCCGGACGGTCGCCTACGTGCACGGCGGCCGACCCCGGCACGCCGAGGAGCTCGAGCGCGCGCAGGAACGGCGCGGGGTGGGGCTTGCGGAACGCGCGGCCCATCTCGTCGGAGATGACGATGGCGTCGAAGGCGTCCTCCAGTCGGAGGGCGCGAAGCTTGGCCCGCTGGATCTCCGGATCGCCGTCGGTAACGCACGCCACCGGGACCAGCGCGCGCAGCTCGGCCAGCGCGGGCGCGGCGCCCGGATAGGGGGAAGGACGTAGGGGGCGAACGCGCGGAAGGTCTGGACGAGATCGGGCACCAGCTCGGGTGATCCACCCACGGCGGTCACGGC
>CAVOSS010000013.1:0-433095 GCA_963698955.1 uncultured Actinomycetota bacterium
GTCGTCCTCGAGCCGCTCGCCGTCTCCACGCTCGTCGGGTTCCTCTCCTTCCTGTCCTTCGGGGGGCGCGCCATCGAGGAGGGCCGCTCGGCGCTCAGCGGGAAGGCGGGGCACCAGGTCTGCGCGCCCGCAGTGACGATCGTGGACGACGTGCATTCCGACGGCGCGATCGGGCTTCCCTTCGACTTCGAGGGGACGCCGCGGCAACGGGTCGAGCTGATCGAACGGGGCGTCTTCCGGTCGGGCGTGTACGACCGCAGGAGCGCCGCCCTTGCCGGCCGGCAGTCGACGGGCCACGCGCTCCCGCCGCCCAACCCCGAGGGCCCGTTCCCGCTGAACCTGTCCTTGGAGGGCGGCGACGCGTCGCTCGAGGACATGATCGCGGCGACCGACCGCGGCCTGCTGGTGTCGCGCTTCCACTACTCGAACGTGGTGCATCCCATCGAGACCGTGCTCACGGGCATGACCCGCGACGGCACCTGGCTCATCGAGGACGGCCGCGTCGCGAGCCCGGTGAAGAACCTCCGTTTCACGCAGTCGATCCTCGGGGCACTCTCGGACGTCGAGCAGGTCGGCGAGGAACCCGCGCTCGTGAGCGAGTTCTTCTTCTCGGCCTCGCGCGTCCCGGCGCTGAAGATCGGCGCGTTCAACTTCAGCGGCCGAAGCGACCACTGACGCGACGGCCGGGCCGGACCGTCCGCTGCGTCAATTCCCGTTAGAGTCCCCCAACCGTGGTCCTCGCCGTCCTCCTCCTGCTCGCCGGCGCGGCCGTGCTGACAGTGGGGGCGAGCGCGCTCACCCGCGGGGTGGCGCGCATGCTGCTGGCCGGCGGCGCCTCGCCCCGGACGGTCGGCCTCTCCCTGATCGGCGTCCAGGCGGGGCCGGTGATCGTTGCGCTCCTGGCCGCGGCGCGCCAGACACCCTCGTTCGCCGTCGGCGTCTGCCTCGGCTCGGCCGCGTACCTGGTTGCGGGGGGACTGGGGGCCGGGCTGCTGCTGGGCGCGCGGCCCACGCCGTCGCCCTCGCTCGTTGCCGTGCTGCTTCCCGCCCTCCCGCTCGTCTCGGCCGCGCTGGTGGTCTCGGACGGCGTCGTCCTGCGCACCGAGGGTGCCGGGCTGCTGATCATGTTCGGGATCTTCCAGTTCGTGGTTGCCGTCGACGAGGGCCTGATCACCACGCGGGGCGAGGAGCTTCGCCGGGCGGCGGCACGAGGGCTGCGCATCCCCCCGGCCGTGTTGACCGCGATCGGCGTGGCCGCGGCGGCCGTGGGGGCCGAGACGCTTCTGTGGGGAGGGCGCGGGCTCGTCGGGCACTCGGGACTGGCGGCGGGCTTCGTCGCCGCCGCGGTGCTGGGGCGGCTGTCGTCGCTGGGCGGCCTGCGCGCCTGCCTGCCCACTGCGGATCCGGACGACCCGCGGAAGGACGGCGCGCCAGCGCGGCCGCGGGCCAGGCGTTCGCCGCCGTGGCGTCGATGGCGGCGGGCACGCTCGGCCTGGCTGCGCTCATCCACCCGCTGTCCGCGGACGGGTCGGCGTCGTTCGCCGCGGTCGGGCTGGCCGGGGTCTACGCGCCGATCGCCGCCGTCTTCATCGCCCGGGGCCGGGCCGGGCGCGTCGCCGGGCTCGTCGCGGTGGCGGTCGCGGCCGTCTGGGTGCTCGTGGCGGTGCGCTTCTAGCCGCGTTCCCGCCTGTTCGACGCCATGGGCACCGGCGTGTCCGGAGCGGTACCCTACCCCTCCCGACCAGGAGCTGGGAACCATGCAGGTCTCCGACATCATGCACCGGGACGTGGTCACGGTCTCGTCGCAGGACACGTTCGCGGACGCGGCCCGAATCCTCCACGAGCACCGCATCTCCTCCGTCGTGGTCATGGAGGGCGACCGTCCCGCGGGCATCGTCACCGAGCGCGACGTGGTGGACGTCGTCGCCGCCGGCTCGGACCCGACGACCCTCACGGTGGCCCGGCAGCTGACCGCGGACCTCGCCACCGCGGACCCGAAGACCGACATCGTCGACGCGGCCAAGACGATGGCGGGGCGGCGCATCCGCCATCTGCCCGTCATGGACCGGGGGAAGCTGGTGGGGATCATCTCGATCCGGGACCTGATGACCTGGGCCGTCGGGGAGCTCACCGGCGGACACGAGCTGGCCGACATCGAACGCGGCTCGGCCGCGCTCCACGCGGCCGTAAAGGCCGATCCGGTCGCCTAGATCTCTTTGAGTCCGTTTGCTCGTTGCTGCGAACCTCATTCGTTGGGCTGATGGCGCGCGGCCGAATGGTCCCGTACACTCCTGGACGCAAGCCCGGCCTGGGGCAGGGTATTGGCAAGGCGCGTGCCCCACTCGAACAACCGAGTTGCTTCGCGCCTTTCGGGAAGAAGGGGGAGTACATGCTTCGACGGTTCGTCATCGCCCTGAGCGTGGTCGCCATGCTCGGGGCCCTTACGGCGACGCAGGCCGGCGCCAAGCCGAGTCCTGTGCGCTCGAAGGCGGTCTGCGGCGTATCCCATTCGGCCACGTACGCGCAATGTTTCGCGCGGGTCGTGACCGACAGCAGTGGCCGCGCGAAGGTCAGCCCGAACGTCTCCGGTTACGGTCCGCTCGACTGGCACACGGGCTACAACCTGCCCAACACGGTCGCCGGCAACCACACGATCGCGATCGTGGACGCGTTCGCCAACCCGAACGTGTTCGCGGACCTGAAGGTCTACAACGCGACGATGGGTCTGCCGAAGTTCCCCAAGTGCACGAAGCTCGTCAAGACATCGTGTCTGGCGATCCGCAACCAGTTCGGCAAGAAGACGCCCCTGCCGGCCGGTGACACGGGCTGGGGCCTCGAGATCGCGCTGGACGTCCAGACGGCCCACGCCGTCTGCCAGAACTGCCGCATCAACCTGTACGAGGCCAACACCAACTCGTTCGCCAACCTGGGCACGGCCGTCAACACGGCGGCGACACAGGGTGCGGACGCGATCTCGAACAGCTACGGCGCCTTCGGCAGCGACTGCGGGACGCAATCCGCCTACAACCACACGAAGATCGCCGTGACGGTCTCGACGGGTGACAGCGGCTTCGGCATCGCCTGCCCGGCCAACCAGAACACGGTCGTGGCGGTCGGCGGCACGACGCTCAACCTGAACGGGAGCCACGGCTACGTCTCCGAGAGCGCGTGGAGCGGCGGAGGTTCCGCGTGCTCGACGGTCATCAGCGCACAGTCGTGGCAGCTTTCGGCCACCAACTGGGCGGCCATCGGATGCGGCACCAAGCGCGGCATGGCCGACGTCTCGGCCGACGCCAACCCCTCCACGGGAGCGGCCGTCTACGACACGTTCGGGTTCGGCGGCTGGCTGGTGGTCGGTGGGACGAGCCTCTCGGCTCCGCTGATCGCCGGCGTGTACGCGCTGGCCGGCAACGTGACCACGTGGAACTACCCGGCGCAGAGCGTCTACCTCTCCCCGGGGAGCCTCCACGACGTCACCACGGGCAGCAACGGGAGCGGGGGCACCTGCACCGCGCACCCGCTGCAGTGCCACGCGGGCGTGGGTTACGACCTGCCCACCGGCATCGGAACGCCGAACGGTCTGGGCGGCTTCTAAGCAGCCCGTTTCGTTCGAATCAGACAAAGGGAGGGGGCTTCGGCCCCCTCCCTTTGTCGTCCCCCGTTCGGGGAGAAGGTCGGGACCGAAGCCCCTATGGCCATCTCGCGTGATCGCCGATGATCCTGAAAGGCAGTCCGTTTCGGAGGCTGCTGGGTCCTACGTTGAGAGGAACGGCTCATGATGCGTCGCTTGATCGTGTGTGTCGGTGTGTTGGCAGTGCTGGGAGCCTTCCCGGCCGTCTCGGCGTCTGCATCCAAGCCGACCGCGCACGCCAAGCCCCTGTGCTCGGTGTCCACCTCTTCGAAGTACGCGTCCTGCATGGCGTGGGTGAAGGTCGACGCAAGCGGGAACCTGCTGGTGAACCCGAACATCCCGGCGGGCCTGAGCCCGGCCAAGTTCCACTCGGCCTACAACCTTCCGACCACGGTCTCGACGCACCACAAGATCGCGATCGTGGACGCGTTCAGCAACCCGAACATCTACGGGGACCTCAAGCACTACATCGAGACGTACGGCCTGCCGAAGTTCCGCCGGTGCACGTCCGCGACGCAGGGCAACTGCTTCCTGGTGCTGAACCAGAGCGGCCAGACCTCTCCGCTGCCGCCGCCCAATGCGGGCTGGGCGACCGAGATCGCGCTCGACGTGGAAGTCGCGCACGCGATCTGCCAGAACTGCCGCATCGAGCTGTTCGAGGCCAAGAGCAACTCGTTCGCCAACCTCAAGGCGGCCGTGAACACGGCGGCCAAGCGCGGCGCCGAGGTCATCTCCAACAGCTACGGCGCCTACCTGTCCGACTGCGCACCCATGGCCGCATACAACAAGGTCCACGTCGCGATCACGGTCTCGGCCGGTGACTCCGGATTCGGCGTCGCCTGCCCGGCCAACCAGAGCACGGTTGTGGCCGTGGGCGGCACGACGCTCAACCTGAACGGCGACGGCTCGTACAACTCCGAGTCGGTGTGGAGCGGCACGGGATCGGGCTGCAGCTCGACGAACCCGGCGCCGTCGTGGCAGACGGCCACCGCGACGTGGGGCGCGATCGGATGCAGCGGCCGCGGCATGAACGACGTCTCGGCGGTGGCCGACCCGAACACGGGCGCCGCCGTCTACGACTCGTACGGCGCCGGCGGCTGGGTACAGGTCGGCGGGACGAGCCTCTCGGCGCCGCTGATCGGGGCCGTCTACGCCCTGGCCGGCAACGCGCCGAGCTTCACCTACCCGGCGCAGAGCGCGTACGCCTCGCCGGGCAGCCTGCACGACGTGACGACCGGGACGAACGGCTCCTGCATCGGCCACCCACTGCAGTGCGGGGCCGGCGTGGGATACGACCTGCCGACGGGCATCGGCACGCCGAACGGGCTGGGCGGCTTCTAGCCCTCCCGCGCACCGCCGGGGCGCTCGTTCGCCTGGAACGCTTCCTCGAACGGCGCCCGGGGCGTCCGCAGCGACCCCAGCTGCACCACGTCCCGGCGGAAGAACAGGGCCACGGTCCAGTCGGCGACGATCCGTGCCTTTCGGTTCATCGTGGGCACGCGCAGCACGTGGTAGCTGCGGTGCAGGAACCAGGCGGGGAAGCCCCGCACCGGGATCCCCATGACGCGCGCCACGCCCTTGTACAGGCCGAGCGAGGCGAGCCCGCCAAGCGACCGGTAGCGGAACTCGGCCGGCGCGCGGCCCTGCACGGTCGCGGCCACGTTGGCGGCCAGCCGCTTCGCCTCGCGGAGGGCGTGTTGCGCGGTCGGCGGCGCCAGGCCTCCTCCGACGCAGGTCCGGGACGGCCGCGCAGTCGCCGGCGGCCCAGGCCCCCTCCACGCCCCGGACCCGCAGGAACTCGTCCACCTCGATCCGCCCGCGCTCGTCCACCGGCAGGCCGAGCCGGGCCACGACCGGGGAGGGGCGGACGCCCGCGGTCCACACCAGCGTGTCGGTGGCGAACCGTTCGCCCGAGGAGAGCGTCACCACACCGTCCTCCGCCGACTGGAGCGTGGTCGACAGGTGCACCTCGATGTCGCGGCCCCGCAGGTTCTCCAGCGCGTAGTCGCCCAGGCGCGAGCCGATCTCGGGCAGGATTCCCGGCGCCGCCTCGACCAGCACCCACCGCATGTCCTGCCGTCGGACGCGCGGGTAGTACCGGCAGGCGAACCGCGCCAGGTCCTCCAGCTCGGCCATCGCCTCGACGCCCGCGTAGCCTCCGCCCACGAACACGAAGGTGAGCGCCCGCGTGCGCATCTCGGGGTCCTCGGATTCGTCCGCGGCGTCCATGCGCGAGAGCAGTTGGTTCCGGAGGTAGATCGCCTCGCTCACGGTCTTGAACCCGACCGCCTGTTCCGCGAGACCTGGGATCGGGAGCACACGCGACACCGAACCGAGCGCCAGGACGACGTGGTCGTAGGGGAGCTCGAACGGCCCGCCCTCCGTCGGGGCGATCGTGGCCATCCGTCGCTCGGCGTCGAGCGCGGTGACCTCGCCGGTGATCAGACGGGCTTTCTTCAGGACGGTCCGCAACGGGACCACGACGTGGCGCGGTTCGATGCTCCCCGAGGCGGCCTCGGGAAGGAACGACTGGTAGACCATGAAGCTCTCGGGGTTGACCAGGACCACGTCGGCCGGGCGCCCGCGCAGGTGTCGCCGGAGCCCCATCGCCACGAACAGGCCGACCTGCCCGCCCCCCACGATCAGGATGCGCGGACCCCTGGTTCCCATGCGTCCGAGCCTACGCGCCGCGCGCCCGACCGGGTCGTGCGGGCCCGGTCTTGACGCTTTCCGGGCGGCCGGTCACACTCGATGGGCCGTGGAAACGACCCGATCCGTCCCATTCGCGTAGCGACCTGACGGGAATGGAACCCGCAGGGACCGCCGCAGGGGACCGGCTGGTCGTGACCGGCCCGCGCGTGGATGGTTCCGAGGAGATCCTCACCCCCGACGCCCTCGCCTTCCTGGCCGAGCTGCACGGGCGCTTCGAGCCGGCCCGTCGGGCCCTGCTCGGCGCGCGGGCGGAGCGGCAGGCCACGTTCAAGGCGGGCGAGCTGCCCGACTTCCCGCCCGGCGCCGCCGAGGCGCGCGATGGCGATTGGCGTGTCCCCCCGGCGCCGGCGGACCTGACCGACCGCCGCGTCGAGATCACGGGCCCGGTCGATCGCAAGATGATGATCAACGCGCTCAACTCGGGCGCGCGCGTGTTCATGGCCGACTTCGAGGACTCGTGCTCGCCCACGTGGTTCAACCTGGTCGACGGCCAGCGCAACGTGCGGGACGCGGTGCGGCGAACGATCTCGCTCGTCACGCCCGACAAGGAGTACCGGTTGGGCGACCGGGTGGCGACGCTGGTGGTCCGGCCGCGCGGCTGGCACCTGGTCGAGCGCCACGCGAGGTCCGGCGGCGAGCCGGTCTCCGGGTCGCTGTTCGACGCGGGGCTGTTCCTGTTCCACAACGCGGCCGAGCTGATCGCCCGGGGCAGCGGCCCCTACCTCTACCTCCCGAAGCTCGAGGGCGCGGCCGAGGCGGCGATCTGGCACGACGTCCTGGCCACGTCCGAGGACCTGCTCGGGCTGCCCCGCGGCACGGTGCGGGCGACGGTCCTCATCGAGACGATCCTGGCGGCGTTCGAGATGGACGAGATCCTGGCCGCGCTCGGCGAGCACGCCACGGGTTTGAACGCCGGCCGCTGGGACTACATCTTCAGTGTGATCAAGAAGTTCCGGGACCGGCCCGAGTTCGTCCTGCCCGACCGCGCGCAGGTCACCATGGCCGTGCCGTTCATGCGCGCGTACAGCCAGAGCCTGGTACGCGTCTGTCACCGGCGCGGGGCGCACGCGATCGGCGGCATGGCCGCGTTCATCCCCAACCGCCGCGATCCCGAGGTGACCGAGCGCGCGCTGGCCAAGGTCCGTGAGGACAAGGAACGCGAGGCCGGCGACGGCTTCGACGGAACCTGGGTCGCGCACCCCGACCTGGTGCCGGTCGCGATCGAGATCTTCGACCGGGTGCTCGGCGAGCGGCCCAACCAGCTCGACGTCATGCGCGAGGACGTCGTGACCACGGCCGCGGACCTGCTGGACGTGGCCTCGACCGGTGGGGTCGTCACCGAGGCCGGCATCCGCACCAACGTCAGCGTGGGGGTCCGCTACATCGCCTCGTGGCTGACGGGGACCGGCGCGGCTGCGATCGACAACCTGATGGAGGACGCCGCCACCGCGGAGATCTCGCGGTCGCAGATCTGGCAGTGGATCCGCCACGGCGTCCGCCTGGACGACGGGCGCGAGGTGACGGCCGCGCTCGTGGCCGTCATCCTCAGCGACGAGATGAACCGACTCCGCGACACCTGGGCGCCGACTTCGAGGCCGCCCGCATTCCCGAGGCCGCCGCGCTCTTCGAGCGGGTCGCCCTGGCCGACGAGTTCGTGGATTTCCTGACCATCCCCGCACTGGAGCAGATCGACTGAAGGGAGCACCACCCGATGGCGACGACCGACGACACGGACCAGAACGCACGAATGCAGCGCGAAGCCGCTGCGCTGCAAGATGAATGGAACACCGACCGCTGGACCGGCGTGACGCGCGACTACGCCGCCGACCAGGTCGTCCGGCTGCGCGGCTCGGTGAGGGTCGAGCACACGCTCGCCGCGCGCGGCGCCGAGCGCCTGTGGGAGCTGCTGCACTCCGAGCCGTACGTCGCCGCGCTGGGCGCCCTGACCGGCGGCCAGGCCGTCGAGATGGTGAAGGCCGGCCTCAAGGCCATCTACCTGTCGGGCTGGCAGGTGGCCGCCGACGCGAACCTGTCGGGCAACGTGTACCCCGACCAGAGCCTGTACCCGGCCAACAGCGTCCCGGCTCTGGTGCGCCGCCTCAACGCCGCGCTCCAGCGCGCCGACCAGATCGACTGGTCCGAGGGCCGTTCGGACACCCAGTGGCTGGCGCCGATCGTGGCCGACGCCGAGGCCGGCTTCGGCGGGAACCTCAACGCGTTCGAGCTGATGCGCGGGATGATCGAGGCCGGCGCGGCCGGCGTCCACTTCGAGGACCAGCTCGCCAGCGAGAAGAAGTGCGGCCACCTGGGCGGCAAGGTCCTGGTCCCGTCGTCGCAGTTCGTCCGCACGCTCACCGCGGCCCGCCTGGCGGCCGACGTGTGCGGCGTGCCGACCGTCCTGGTGGCCCGGACCGACGCGCTCTCCGCCGAGCTGCTGACGGCCGACATCGACGACCGCGACCGCCCGTTCCTGACGGGCGAGCGCACGACCGAGGGCTTCTTCCGTGTTCGACCGGGCCTCGACCAGGCGATCGCGCGCGGGCTCGCCTACGCGCCGTACGCCGACCTGCTGTGGTTCGAGACGTCCACGCCCGAGATGGCCGACGCCCGCAAGTTCGCCGAGGCGATCCACGCCGAGCACCCCGGCAAGCTGCTGGCGTACAACTGCTCACCGTCGTTCAACTGGAAGCGGCACCTGGACGACGACGCGATCGCGCGGTTCCAGCGCGAGCTGGGCGAGATGGGCTACGCGTTCCAGTTCATCACGCTGGCCGGGTTCCACGCGCTCAACGAGTCGATGTTCGAGCTCGCGCACGGCTACGCCGAGCGGGGCATGCCCGCCTACGTCGAGCTGCAGGAGCGCGAGTTCGGGATGGAGGCGTACGGGTACACCGCGACGCGGCATCAGCGGGAGGTCGGCACCGGCTACTTCGACCTGGTCGCCGAGACGATCTCGGGCGGCGAGGCGTCCACGCTCGCGCTGGAGGGGTCGACCGAGTCGGCGCAGTTCGAACGGGACGAAGACTAGGCGCTGGCGGCGGCCCGGAGCTCCATCGCGCGGGCTCGCAGGCGGTTCAGCTGCTCGGGAGCGGTGGTTCGCATCCCGAGGCGCACCGGGTCGTACCGATCGCCGTGGCAGTCCGACGAGCCGGTCCAGATCAGGTTCAGTCGGTGCGCCGCCTGCATGTACTCGGCCTCCACCTCGGGCGTGTGCTCGGGGTGGGACACCTCGATCCCGTCGAGCCCGGCCGCGGCCAGCTCGTCGATCAGCGCCGGCGGCACCGGCTTCGTCTCGCGGAACGTCCCCGGATGGGCCAGCACACACGCGCCGCCGGCCTCGTGGATCAGCGCGACCGCGTCCAGCGGGTGCAGCGCGTGCTTCTCGACGTACGCGCGGCCGTTCGACCCGATGAACTCCTCCGAGAACGCGTCCTTCAGCGTCGGGACGACGCCCGCCTCGACCAGCGCCTGAGCGACGTGGGGACGGACGATGTTGCCGCCCTCGGCGATCTCGCGGACCCGCTCGAACGTGATCGGGTACCCGAGCTCCTGGAGCTTGGCGACCATGCGCTCACCGCGGCGATAGCGGTCGTCCTGGAGACGCTGGAGCTCGGCGGCGAGCTCGGGGTTCTCGGGATCCATGAAGTAGCACAGGACGTGGACGCCGTTGCCCTCGTAGATGGTCGAGAACTCGATCCCCGGCACGATCTCGATGCCCAGCTCCTCGCCGGCCGACATGGCCTCGTCCAGCCCGTTCACCGTGTCGTGGTCGGTCAGGGCGATCGCGGACAGATCCCGCTCGCGCGCGAGCGCGACGATCTGACGGGGCGTGAAGGTCCCGTCGGAGAACATGGAATGGACGTGCAGGTCGATCCCGGGCATGGCTGGCTATGTTGCCATACGGGACCCCCCGGCCCATCGGTCAAACGGCCCATTCGCGAGCCACCCGCTCTTTAGCGCTTCCTGAGAATCCTTGAACCACCGCTGACCACCAGCCGAACGCCCCCAGAGCGCTTTTTCCGACCCTGTGAACGTGGGCGGGACGGGAGGACGACTGTTGCGTTGGGCGCGAGCCGTTGGACTCGTCCTGGCCGTCCTGCTCGGGGCGGGCGCCCTGCCGGGCCAGTCCATCGTCGCAGCTCAGGCCAGTCCTTCTCCCCGGAATCCCGTCCAATTGATCCTGGACTCGCAGCTGCCCGACGGCGCCATCACCCAGTGGATCGACCGCTCCCGCATCGACCCCTACCTGGCCAACTACGCGGCGATGGGACTCGCCGGCGCCTACCTCGCGGGCGGGGATGTCCGCGACCTGCGGGCGAGCTGGCGGTGGCTGGCCTGGTACCGCGACCACATGGACGCCTCCGGCTACGTCACCGACTACACGGTGGGGCCGGGGCCGGCGTTCGCGGAGACCTCCACGGGCGACATGGACTCGACCGACGCCTACGCCGGCACGTTCCTCCTCGCGCTGGAACGGACCCTCGCGGCCTCGGGCGACACCGCGCGGCTCCGGGCGTTCGGGGGAAGCGTGCGACGGGCCGTGGACGCCATCCGGTCGACGCAGCAGCCCGACGGGCTGACGTGGGCCACCCCGGACTACCACGCCGCCCTGCTGATGGACCAGGCCGAGGCGTACGCGGGGCTCCGCGCCGCCGCGAGCCTGGCGCGGAAGCTGGGCGCTCCCTCCCTGGAAACGAGGGCCGGCTCGGCCGCCGACGCCATCCGCCGGGCCGTGGCCGGCATGTGGCAGGCGGACGAGTCGGCCTTCGCCGTCGCGCGGTTCGAGGACGGCTCGCTCGACAGGGCACACTGGGACACGTACTACCCGGACGCCACCGGTCAGGCCTGGGTGGTCGCCGTCGGCAACGGGCTGTGGCCCCAGGCGCCGCTGATCGGCCGGGCGCGCGCCGGCGCGCTCGTGTCGAGCTTCTCCTCTCACTGGCCGCAGTGGAACCGCCCCGACGCGGAGGTCCGTTTCGACGAGGGAAGCCACCTCGTCGAGTACTGGCCGATGGTGGGCGGCGCGCTCTCGGCCGTGGGACGGGTCGCCGACGGGCAGCAGGGCACGGACGCCGTCGTCGCATCGGCCCGTGGCCGCGGCTGGCAGTGGCCGTTCTCGGTCGCGTCGGCCGGCCAGGCCCTGCTCGTCTCGGAGGCGTGACGATCCGCTAGACGGTCGCGGGCCCGCCGGCCCGCATGACGAGCGACCGGTCGATCGCGCCCAGCGACGCCACCCCCGACAGCGCCATGGCGCGCACCAGCTCGTCCCGCAGCATCTCCAGCACCCGCTGGACGCCGTCCGCGCCGTCTGTCGCCAGGCCCCACAGGGGAGGGCGGCCGACCAGCACCCCCCGGGCACCGAGCGCGAGCGCCTTCAGCACGTGCACGCCCCGGCGGATGCCGCCGTCCACCAGGACCTCGAGCCGGTCGCCGGCCGCCGCGACGACCTCCGGGAGCGCGTCCAGCGTCGCGGGCGCGCCGTCGAGCTGCCGGCCGCCGTGGTTCGACACGATGAGGCCTGCGACCCCCATGTCGGCGGCCCGGACGGCGTCCGCCTCCGTGGTGACGCCCTTCAACAGCAACGGAAGCGCGCCGAGGCCGCGCAGCCACTCGACGTCGTCCCACGTCTCCACCCTGTGCATCTCCGCGAACTGCACCTGCAGGCTCGACCCCATCTCGGCGATGGGAACGACCGCGCCCCCCAGGTTCGCCATGCGGACCTCCAGCGGGATCGTGAACTGGTTGCGTTCGTCGCGCTCGCGCCGGCCGAGGACGGGAGCGTCCACGGTCAGCGCGATGGCCGTGTACCCCGCCGCCGCGGCGCGGTGCACCAGGTCCTCGGTCACGGCACGGTCCCGCTGCACGTACAGCTGGAACCAGCGCGCCACGCCGGTCGCGGCGATGTCCTCCATCGAGAACGACGACACGGTCGAGGCCACCATCGTGACGTTTGCCGCCAGGGCGCCGCGCGCCATGGCGAGCTCGCCCTCGGCGTGCGCCAGGCGCTGGAACGCCGTGGGCGCCACCAGGATCGGCGCCGCCATCCGCTCGCCGAGGATCGTGACCGAGCAGTCGACGTTGGCCACGTCCACCAGCACGCGCGGCCGCACGACCCACCGGTCGTAGGCCAGACGGTTCTCCCGGAGCGTCCACTCGTCGCCCGCCCCGCCCGCGAAGAAGTCGTACGCCTCCCGCGGCAACCGCCCTCGCGCGAGGGTCTCGAACTCGTCGAGGTTGACGGGCGGGTGGTCGGGCACGTGGCGCATCCTAGCCCGGGCGCTCTGCCGCGACACCCGGCCGGTCGGTGAGCGCCACGTAGATCCCGCCGAGCAGGACCAGCCCGCCCGCCACGGCGGTCCACGGCGGCACCTCGCCGAAGAACGCCACCGCCAGCAGCGCCGACACGACCGGCTCGCCCATGACCGCGACGGCCACGACCGTGGCGTCCAGGTCGGCCAGCAGGTAGTTGAACGTGGTGTGGCCGAGGATCTGCGGCACCAGCGCCAGCAGGACGAGCATCCACCACGTCTGCGCGTCGAAGCCACCCAGCGGATCCCCCGCCGCCAGGACGATCACGAACAGCAGCGCGGCGCAGATCGTGTACACGAGCCCGACGTACGTCAGCAGCGACATGCTCGGCCGGAGGCGCCGGCCCGCCAGGAAGTAGCCGGCGCCCGCGACCGCCCCCGCGAGCGCGAGGAGGTCGCCCGAGCGCCGCCCGCCCGGACAGCCGCAGGTCTCCTCCGGTGATCACGAGCGTGCCGGCCAGGGCGAGCAGGATGCCGGCCATCATCACCCGCCGGTTGACGCGCTCGCCGAAGAACAGTCGCCCCGCGGCGGCCGTGAAGATCGGCGCCGAGGTCACCAGCACCACGCTGGCCGCCACCGTGGTGAGCGCCAGCGAGGAGATCCACGTCGCGAAGTGCAGCGCCAGGAAGCCCCCGACAGCACCGCGATCGCCACCTGGCGGCGGGTCAGGCCGCGGATCTCGCCGGGGTGCCGCGCGATGCGCCAGCGGCAGCAGCGACGGCCGCGGCCAAGGCGTTCCGGTAGAACGCGATGGACAGGCTCGGCGCGTCGGCGAACCGGATGAAGATGGCGGCGAAGCCCACGGCCACGACCCCATGACCAGGAGGACGAGGCTCCGCGCCGGCATGCCTCCATTCTGACGGCTCCGCTATCCTCCCCGCGTGGGACGGGTCACCGTGTTCGGCGCCGGCGCGATGGGAACGGCCATCGCCATGCACCTGGCCCGCGTCCGGGCAGGAGACCACCCTGTGGGCGAGCGAGTTCGACGCTCGCGTGCTGGACGCACCTCCGGACGAACGGACGCCACCCCGCGCTTCCCGAGCATCTCCCCGAATCCCTCTCGATCCTGGGCCCCGACGAGCTGGCGGCGGCCGGGACGGACCTCGATCTGGCCGTGCTGGCCGCGAACTCCGGCGGCGCCCGCAGCCTGGCCCGGCTGGTGCGGGCGGGGTGCGGCGCCCTGCCGCTCACCCTCGGCGTGGCGAAGGGCCTCGAGCCCGGGACCGCGCTGCGCATGTCCCAGGTGCACGCCGAGGAGATCGGCCACGACCGCGTGGTGGCCATGGGCGGCCCCTGCCTGGCGCCCGAGATCGCGCAGGGCCTGCCGTCGGCCGCCGTGTTCGGCGCCGCCGACCGCGACCGGGCCGAGGAGGCCGCCGTCCTCGTCCGCGGCGAGAGCTTCCGCGTCGCCGTCACCGACGACGTGCTCGGCGTCGAGTACTGCACGGTGGCGAAGAACGTCGCCGCGATCGGGCTCGGGATCCTCGACGGGCTCGGCAAGGAGGCCGGCTTCGCCTACAGCAACGCGCGCGCCGCGATCTTCACCCTGGCCGTGGCCGAGCTCGGCGAGCTGATCGTCGCGCTGGGCGGACGCCCCGAGACCGCCATCGGCCTGGCCGGCCTGGGCGACACGCTGGTCACGTCGCTCGGCGGGCGGAATCGCCTGTACGGCGAGCTGGTCGGTGAGGGCGCCGAGCCGAAGGCCGCGCTGGACGGCCTGGTCGCCAGGGGGATGACCGTCGAGGGCGTCGAGTCCGCGCGCGACGTGGCCGCGTTGGCCGAGAAGGCAGGCGTGCACATGCCCTTCCACGCCCAGGTTTCCCGAGTGCTGTTCGACGGCGAGCCGGCGGCGAGCCTGCTGACGCTTCCCGAAAGGATGAACGGATGAGCGACACGAACACCGGACCCACCGAGGGCATCCTGCCCGCGCCCGCCGACGCGCCCGACCGCAACCTGGCGCTCGAGCTGGTTCGCGTGACCGAGGCCGCCGCGCTGGCCGCGGCGCGCTGGATCGGTCACGGCGAGAAGGAGAGCGCCGATCAGGCGGCCGTCGACGCGATGCGGCTGCTGCTCGACACGGTCTCGATGGACGGCGTGGTGGTGATCGGCGAGGGCGAGAAGGACAAGGCGCCGATGCTGTACAACGGCGAGCGCGTCGGCAACGGCCAGGGCCCCGAGGTGGACGTCGCCGTCGACCCGCTGGAGGGAACGCACCTCACCGCGAACGGCCAGCCCAACGCCATCGCGGTCGTCGCCGTCGCCGAGCGCGGCACGATGTTCTTCCCCGGCGCCGCCCTGTACATGGACAAGATCGCCGGCGGCGCCGGCCTGGAGGACGCGATCGACATCGAGGCGCCGCCGCAGGAGAACGTCCGCCGCGTGGCCAAGGCGAAGGGCGTGACGCCCGGGCGAGATCTCGGTCGTCGTCCTGGACCGCGACCGCCACTCGCGAGCTCCTCGCCGGCCTGCGGGACGTCGGCGCCCGCGTCATGCTGATCACCGACGGCGACGTCGCGCCCTCGATCGCGGCCGCGCGCGAGGACTCCGGCGTGGACCTGCTGATGGGCGTGGGCGGAACGCCCGAGGGGGTCATCTCGGCGTCGGCGCTCAAGTGCCTGGGCGGCTCCATGCAGGGCCGCCTGTGGCCCCGCAACGACGACGAGCGGCAGCGGCTCGTCGACGACGGCTACGACCCCGACCGCGTGCTGGGGCTGAACGACCTGGTGTCGGGCGAGGACGTCTTCGTGGCCGCCACCGGCGTCACCACGGGCAACCTGCTTCGCGGCGTCCGCTACGACGAGGGCAGCGCGGTCACCGAGTCGATCGTCATGCGCTCGCGCTCGGGGACCGTGCGGCGCATCCAGGCCACGCACCAGTTGGAGAAGCTCGACACGATCAGCCGGATCGCCTACTCGCCCGGCGACGGAGCCTGATCGGCGAGGGCGAACACCCCCGTCGACGGCCGCGTCAACGTGCCGGCCTTCGCCGCGCCGGCCAGCGCCGCCAGCAGGTGCCGGCGGACGTCCTTCTGGGTGAACGGGTTCAGGTAGCCGCGCTTCAGGGCGAGGTCCTGGATCACGGTCCAGTGCAGCGGCTTGCCCTCCTCCCGGAGCACGGTGAGGGCGGCATCGAGCGACTCCATGTCCCTAGGCTTCGACGCGATGTGCCTCGGGGATGAGCTTTTCGCCGATCAGATCCACCGTCGACCAGTCGTGCACCGCGAAGGGAAGGGAGGCGGGACACACGACGATCTCCTCGACGCCGTGGCGGGCGAACGCCTGGATGCGCTCCAGGCACTGCTCGACGGTCCCCACCAGCGTGTCCCGCGCGAACTCCTCCAGCGGCACGCCGTCCAGCGCCCCGCCCGGCGCCCAGGCCCGCAGCCGCTCGTAGCGCTCGGCCAGGTCCTTCTCGTCGTCCCCGACCAGCGTGTACAGGCCCACCGAGAGGCGAACCGTCGCGGGGTCGCGCCCCTCCTGCTCCGCTGTTCGCCGCAGGGCGGCCGCCCGCTCGGCGTGCCACTCGGGCGTCGCTTTCCACACCACGTTCCACCCCGAGGCGTGCCGGGCGATGAGGCGCAGGAGGCGTGGCCCGCCCTTACCGCCGATCCAGATGGGCGGGCCGCCGGCCGTGGCCGGGCGCGGGTGGTTGTACGCCCTCGAGAACCGGACGTGTGAGCCGGCGTAGTCCACCGGCTCCTCGCCGCCGAGCAGCGCGGCGACCGCCGCCACGTTCTCCTCCAGCACCGCGAAGCGGTCCCCGACCGACCCGAAGTCGTAGCCGAACCCGTCGAACTCGCGCTCGTACCATCCGGCGCCGAGGCCGAGGTCGAACCGGCCGCCGCTCGCGATGTCGAGCGCGGTCGACATCTTGGCGACGTGCGCCGGGTGGCGGAAGGGCGCGGACGCGACCAGCGTCCCCAGCCGCAGCTTCCGGGTGCGGGCCGCGAGGGCACCCAGCGCCACGAACGGCTCCACGCTTCCGGCCGGCTCGTCCGTGCCGCCGTACCGCGCCGTGTCCAGGAAGAAGTGGTCGGAGACCCACCCCGAGTCGAACCCGAGTGCCTCGGCGCGGAGCGCCGCCGCCAGCAGGCGATCCCAGGTCAGCGGGCGTCCGTCCGGAAACGAGAAGTCGTAGTGCGGCAGGGCCAGGCCGATGCGCATCTACAGGTACCGGAGGACGTCGGCGGGGCCGGTGAGCTCGGCGCCGCGGGGAACCACGATGCCGCCGGGAACCTTCAGCCGCGGGTACACCGAGATGTCGCCCTGCAGGTTCACGCCCGAGTAGACGACGACCTCGTCCCCCAGGGCGACGTAGTCCTCCACGGTCGTGGGGAAGCGCGGCGAGCTGCGGATCTCGCTCATGGAGCCGACGAACGCGTCCCGCACGCGCGCGCCCATGCCGATGATCGCGCCGTCGCGGATCTCCGAACGCTGGATCACCGCGCCCGAGCGCACGTCGACGTCGTCGTCCAGGTTCGACTCGCTGATCGTCACGCCGGCGCCGATCTCGCAGTAGCGGCCGATGCGCACCGCCGGGCCGATCGTCACCACACCCTGCTCGATCTTCTCCTCCAGCGTCAGGCCGGTCTCGTCGTCGCGGAGGTGCAGCGACTCGGGGGCGATCCAGACGTGGCGTTCGGGGTCGAACGGCGGCCCCATCAGGCGCACCAGCGACTCGAAGTTCCCGTGCAGCGCGTCCACCATCGTGTCGATGTAGTCGTGCACGTTGCCCAGGTCGCCGATGCGTCGGACGGGATGTGCGTACACCGGGAGCCCGTGTCCCACCATCCACGGCAGCAGGTCCTTGCCGAAGTCCAGCCGGCGGCGGCGGAGCTCGGCGATCTGCGGGTGCTCGGCGAGGCTGCGCAGCGCGTCGGCGTCCACCAGGTAGAACCCGGCGTTCGTCAGCAGCGGGAGGCTCTCGAACTCCTTCTCGTCGCGGACCTGGAAGTGCTCGCGGATCTCGCCCAGCGACGGCTTCTCGACGAACTCGAACACGCGGCGGTCCGGTGTCGTGAGCATCACCCCGTACTTCTCGGCGACCTCCTCGGGTGCGCGGGTCATCGCGGCGATCGTCACGGCGGCCCCGGACTCGCGGTGCGCCGCGAGCATCGGCGCGAGGTCGAAGTCGATGATCGAGTCCGTGGGGAAGACCAGGACCGGGCCGCCGATGTCCCAGTACTCGAGCATCCGCAGCGTCGAGTCGGCGCTGCCCGTCGACAGCGAGTCGTACTTCACCGGCGAGTACATGACGTCCACGCCGAACGCCTCGCCGTACCCGATCATCACCTTGATCTGGTAGCGGTTCTCCTTGCCGTGGGCGATCAGGTAGTACTGCTTGATGCCCTCGGTCGAGAGCTCCTGGATGACCCAGCGAATGAGGCGCCGGCCGAGGAACGACATGGCGGCCTTGGAACGGAGGTAGCCGGGGGCCTTGAGCGTCAGGGGCCTGGCGCGGACGCCGCTGCCACCGGCCAGCCCGATCCCAACCACATCGGCCGCATCGCTCATCTGCCCGATGATACGGCCGGGCCGCCCGCTCCCCTTCCAGGCGGCCGCTGCTAGCATCCGCCTCTCCGCCACCCGAGAGGAGCGAACGCCATGAAACCCTGGTCCTTCGACCTGCGCGGACGGCTCGACGAAGGCGTCATCGCCAGCGGGGCGCTGCGCGGCAACGTCCTGGGCGACCCGCAGGAACGGCCCATCTGGGTCTACGTGCCGCCCGGCTACGACGACGACCCATCGAAGCGCTACCCGAGCGTGTACCTGATCCAGGGGCTGACCGGCCAGCTCGACATGTGGCGGAACCGGGCGCCGTTCCGCAAGAACTTCCCCGAGCTGGCCGACGACCTGTTCGCATCGGGCGAGGCGCCGCCCTGCATCGTGGTCTGGGTGGACTGCTGGACGTCCCTGGCCGGCAGCCAGTTCGTGGACTCCCCCGGCACCGGCAACTACATGACGTACCTGTGCGACGACGTCGTGTCGTGGGTCGACGAGCGCTACCGCACGATCGCCGACCGCGACCACCGCGGCCTCCAGGGCAAGTCGAGCGGCGGCTACGGCGCGATGGTCGTGCCGATGCTCCGCCCCGACGTCTGGGGCGGCCTGGCTACGCACGCCGGCGACGCGCTGTTCGAGATGTGCTATCTGCCGGAGTTCCGCGAGTCCGTGCGGGCGCTGCGCGACGACTACGAGGGATCGTTCGACACGTTCTGGGAGAGCTTCCGGAGCCGTCCGGCCTTCGGAAAGCCATCCGACGGGACGCTCGTGAACGACTACTGCATGGCGGCGTGCTACTCGGCCGAGCCCGACGGGACGGTGACGCTGCCGTACGACACCGCCACCGGCGAGCTGCGTCCCGACGTGTGGGCGCGCTGGCTCGAGAAGGACCCCGTGCGCATGGCGCCCACGCACGCCGACGCGCTGCGCTCGATGCGGGCGATCTACATCGACGCCGGCAAGAACGACGAGTTCTACCTCGACCTGGGCGCCGAGGCGTTCAAGCGCGAGCTCGACACCATCGGCATCACGGACTACTTCTTCGAGCTGTTCGACGGGACGCACATGAGCATCGAGTACCGCTACCCGATCAGCCTGAAGTTCCTGGCCGAGCGCCTCAGCCGGTGAGCCGCGAAGGAAGAAAAGGCGACTGATACCCTTGGGTTTCGGTCGTGCGGGCGTGTCTGGATATCCGCGGCGGGGGTGACGGCGTGAAGCACCAAACCAGTCCGGCGCAGCCGGGTCCAGGCGACGCGCAGAGACCCAAGGGTCCCGCGCCTCCGCCTCCACCCAGGTGGCGGAACTGGCTGATCTTCATGGGCATCCTTCTCACCTTGTTGCTCCTGTTTCGCCCGGCCATGCGTGGGGGCTCGGCGACGCTGACCTATTCCCAATTCCTCGACGACGTGCAAGCAGACAAGGTCCAGACGGCGACCATCGATGCGAACGGCGCGGTGGAAGGAAAGCTGAAGGACGGGACCCTCTACACGTCCCAGATCCCGGTGGCCTTGCAGGACACGACGGTCTCCCCCCTTCTCCAACAGCACGACGTCCAGGTCACGGGCCAGGGCCCACCCGGCGCCACGTTGCTCACCATCATCCTGAGTCTTCTGCCCCTCCTGTTGTTCGCGGGGCTGTTCGTGTTCCTGGGCAGGCGCGCAGGGCGGCAGATGGCCGCCGGGATCGGCTCCATCACGGGATCCCGGGCCAAGCTGTACGACGCGGACAAGCCGACGACGCGGTTCTCCGATGTGGCCGGCTACGAAGGCGCCAAGCGGGAGGTCGCCGAGGTGGTCGACTTCCTGAAGAACCCCGGCCGGTACTCGAGCGCCGGCGCCACCGGGCCGAAGGGCGTCCTCATGGTGGGGCCGCCGGGGACGGGCAAGACGCTCATGGCCAGGGCCGTGGCGGGCGAGGCCGGCGTCCCGTTCTTCTCGGTCACCGGATCGAGCTTCGTGGAGATCTTCGTCGGCGTCGGGGCCTCCCGGGTACGCGATCTGTTCGTGGAGGCTCGAAAGCGCGCGCCTGCCATCGTCTTCATCGACGAGATCGATGCAATCGGCGGGCGTCGTGGCGGCGCTGTCGTGTCCAACGACGAACGCGAGCAGACGCTCAACCAATTGCTGGCCGAACTGGACGGCTTCGACTCCTCGGCCGGCGTGGTGGTGATCGCCGCGACGAACCGGCCGGAGACGCTGGATCCTGCCCTCCTGCGACCGGGCCGCTTCGACCGGCAGGTGGAGATCCCGCTGCCGAATCTCCGGGAGCGAGCGGCGATCCTGGCGGTCCATGCCAAGGGAAAGAAGCTCGGACCCGACGTGGATCTGGAGATCGTGGCCCGGGGCACGCCGGGGTTCTCCGGGGCGGACCTCGCGAACCTGCTCAACGAGGCCGCGATCGTGGCGGTCCGGGAGAACCGGGACACCGTGAGCGCCGAGGACTTCGACCAGGCACGCGATCGGATTCTTCTCGGCCGCCGGGACGCCTCGAACGCCTTGCTTCCCACCGAGAAGCATGCTGTCGCGATCCACGAGGCCGGACACGCCCTCGTCGCGGTCCTCTCCGAGCACGCGGATCCGGTCTCCAAGGTAACGATCCTTCCCGCCGGGCAGGCCCTCGGGGTGACCCAGCAGCTGCCGGTGGACGAGCGGCATCTGTATCCCGAGAGCTATCTGCTCGACTCCCTCGCCATCAGGATGGGAGGCCGGGCGGCCGAGCAGCTCGTGCTGGGCGAGGGGTCCACGGGCGCCTCCAACGACCTGGCCGGGGCCACGCAACTCGCCATCCGGATGGTTTCGGAGTTCGGGATGAGCCCCAAGCTGGGGCCGGTCGGATTCTCCGGCGACGGGCCCGCCTACCTGGGCCAGCAGGAAATCCGGAGCCGTCAGTACGCGGAAGCCACGCAACGGGTGATCGACGAGGAGGTCGAACGCCTCCTGAAAGAGGCGAATGAACGAGCGAGCTCGTTGCTCTCGACGCACAGGGAAGCGCTCGATCGGGTCGTTGCTCTGTTGCTCGAGCGGGAGACGATCGACGGCAGCGAAGTGATCGCAGCGGCCGGTGAACAGCCGGAGACGCGTGTCGTACCCGAGGCCGAGGATCGCGCGCCCGCTCCCTCGAGCTGAGCGGTCAGCCGAGCTTCGGTCGCCCCATCACGCCGCGGTACTGCTCGTTGAACCAGTACAGGAACCGGTCCTGCCGAGGGTAGATGCCGGTCGTGAACGCGCGTGAGCCGACGCCGGTCTGCGCGCGCTCGCACACCCCCCAGTCCTGCTTGCTGATCAGATCCCAGAACTCGACCACCGGCTCGGGCGCGAAGTCCGGACTCGCGATCGTCTCCGGCCGGAACAGGTACTCGGAGATCACCGTCGAACGGCCCGGCCCGTTCGGATAGACGATGTAGTACATCGCGCAGTCCGGGTGCAGGTTCAGCATCAGGTTCGGAAACGAGAACATCCCGTAGTACATCTCGTGGTCCTCGGGCAGCAGGCCGGGGAGCTTCGGCAGCGACGACTTCCCGGTCATCGTGAAGCTGGTCGCGCCCTCCACCATCCGGTTGCCGTCGTCGGGGATCTGCTCGTCCCACACCTCACCGAAGCGGAACAGCGGCACGACCTTCACCAGCTCGGGGTGGATCGTCGGGCAGTGGAGGCACTCGTTGTAGTTCTCGACCAGGATCTTCCAGTTGGCGGCCACGTCGTACTGGATGCGCACACCGACCCGGAGCTCGACCATCTTGAAGCGCTCGAACGCCGTGATCGTCTCGGGCCCCGACGTCAGCTGCTCGAGCAGCGGCCGCGGCTGCTCGGCCAGGTTCGCGAACAGGAATCCCGCGTAGGCCTCGACGGCGATCGCGTGCAGCGGATAGCTGGCCCGCTCGAAGTCCTCGCTCTCCTTGACGTTGGGCGAGCCCACCAGGCAGCCGTCCAGGTCGTAGCTCCACGAGTGGTACGGGCAGACAAAAACCTTGCGGGCCGAGCCGCCCGGGCCGTCCACGAAGCGCGTCCCCCGGTGGCTGCACACGTTGTAGAACCCGCGCAGCTCGCCCTGCTCGTTGCGGGTGATGAAGATCGACTCGCCGGCCAGGTCGCGGACCAGGTAGTCGCCCGGCTTGGCCACGTCCTCGGCCCGCCCGACGCAGACCCAGTCGCCCCACCAGACGTGCTCCCGCTCCTGGTCGTAGACCTCGAGCGAGGTGTAGTCGGTCCCCGAGAGGGTCGGGCGCGGCGTCCAGTCGGACGACTCGGTGCTGCGGGCGGGCTCCTTCTCGACCTGCATTGCTTCAGCCTCCAGTGGCCTCGGGGTGGCCCGGGAAGGCTAGCAGCAGGTCGTTCGGGGCGGCCTCAGGAAGTGACCGCCGGGCGCACACCGCGGCGCCCGGAGCGTGCCCGGCCCACGGCGGCGCCCACCGCAACCATGGCCGCCAGTGCCAACGCGCCCAGACCCAGGGCCCACGGCTCGGGGCCAGCGGGCCGGGGGGCGGCCGGTGCCTGCGCCGCCGTCTCGGGAGCCGTCGCCCAGGCGATGGCCGGCGGAGCGGGAACGGAGAACCCGTGGTCCCGCAGGATGGACATCAGGCTGCTCGGTGCCATGATCCAGCCACCCGGCACGACGGTGGTGAACAGCCGCTGCCCGGGAAGCGTGTAGATCCACGGGCGCTGCCGGTCGTACTCGGAGCTCCCGGGGCCGAACGGGTACAGGTCCTGGTGCGCAGTCATGACCACGCCGCGCGACACGGCCCGGTAGGTGATCTCGTACTTCGGACCGAGGACCGCCGCGTCGGGGCCGGGGCCGGTGATGGCCCGTCCGAGGATGCCTGCGCCGTTGAGGAACGAGTAGGCGTCGAGCCGGTTGCCGTTCTGCCTGCCGTCCAACCCGCAGTACTCGGGGAAGGGACAATCTCCGCCCCATTTGATGATCACCGGCGTGGCAAGGCCCGGTCCCGTCACGGACGTGGTGATGTGGACGGGAAGAGTCTCCCCCTTCGCCGAGGCGGGCAGCGCCGTGACCAGGGCCATCCCGGCGGCGACCACGACCAGGACTCCGATCCGTCGAACGGCCCTCCGCATCACGCGCTCCTCTCGCTCACCCACTGATAGCGCTGATACACCGCTGGGTCACCCACGGTTCCCAAGGTCGGCCGCCAGCTGGGCCTCGACGGCGTGGTCGACGTTGCCGTGGATCCGGTCCTCTCCGATGCGTTCCAACACCCCGTCCCGCTCCAGCACGGCCCGGACGGCCGGCTTCAGCCGGGCCAGGCGCAGCGTCACGCCCGCCTGGTCGGTCAGCTCAACGATCTCGCGCATCTTCGCCGAGCCCTGCGAGTCGATGAAGTCGATCCCCTCGCAGTCGAGCACGATCCCGGCAAGGCCGGGTGTCGACCTCACGACCTCGCGGAACCGGTCCTCCACCGCGTCCGACGTGGCGAAGAACAGGCCGCCGTCCAGGCCCACGACCACGACGCCGGGGAACTGCTCGTCCTCGGGGTGCTCGTCCAGCTCGCGGAAGACCTCGGTGCCTCGTTCCCGAGCCAACAGGGGCATGCGCGGGCGCGTCGCCACCGACACCAACCAGATGAGCGAGAGCCCGATCCCGATCATGACGCCGGCGAGCACACCGAACAGCAGGGTCGCGACGATCGCGGCGATCGCGATCCAGAAGTCGAAGCGCTGCACACGTGCGAGGCGGCGCATCTCGGGCAGATCGATCATTCCGAAGATCACCGCCTCCATGATCAGGGCGGCGAGGACCGGCTTCGGCAGGTCCGAGAACAGCGGCGCCAGCACGAGCAGGGTCAGCAGGACGACCACGCCCGAGGTGAGCGACGCGATGCCGGTGCGGGCGCCCGACTGGTCGTTCAACGAGCTCGCCGACAGGCTCGTGGACACCGGCATCCCCTGGAACAGCCCGGCGCCCACGTTCGCCATGCCCTGGGCAACCGATTCCTGGTTGATGTCGATGCGGTAGCCGTGCCGTGCCGCGAACATCCGGGAGTCTCCGGCGGTCTGGGAGAACCCGATGAGCACGAGTCCGACGGCCGCGACGGCGATCGTGTCCGCGTGATCCAACAGCAGATTGACGTCCGGGACCTCGAGCGACGGCAGCCCTCGCGGCACGTCTCCCACCAGGGCCACGCCGTGGGCACCGAGATCGAACAGCCAGGACGCGACCAGACCGCCGACGACCAGGACGAGGGCCCCGGGCACGCGCGGCGCGATCGCGTGCAGGCCGAAGACCACCACGAGCGAGATCACGCCGACGAGCACGGTGGTCCGGTTTCCGTCGCCGAGCGTCCCGAGCCAGGACCAGAGCTCCTGGAACGAGTTCGAGCCGGTGACCTCGGTCCCAGTCAGCTTGGGCAGCTCGCCGATCACGACGTCGATCGCTGCGCCGAAGAGGAACCCGGTGACCACCGCTCGCGACAGGAACTGCGCGATCCACCCCATCTTGAAGACCGCCAGCAGCAGATAGAGCACGCCGGAGACCAGGGTGATCCCGGCGACGAAGGTCGCGACGTCCTGGGCGTCGGTGATGTGCGCCACCGCGACGGCACTCGCTGCGACCGCCGCCAGTCCCGAGCTCGGCCCGGTGGAGATCTGCCTGCTGGTTCCGAAGACCGCGTAGAGGATCGCCCCTGCCGCCGCGGCGTACAGACCGTTCTGCAGCGGAATGCCTGCAATCCCGGCGTATCCGAGGTTCTTCGGGATGATGAGGGCCGCGACGGTCACCCCGGCAACGAGATCGGCCCGCAGCCAGCTGCGGTCGTACGAGCGGAGCCATCCGACCATCGGGACGAGCCGCCAACGATTCCGCTCAGGCGCTGTCCGCGCCCCCCCACCCATTGAGCGACACGATACCCGAGGCTCCCGGCGTGGGGATCTCCTCGGCCCGTTCTCGGCTGCTCTCGCAGCAGCCGGGCGGCGCGTCACGTCTTGGACCGCCTTGTCCACGGTGGCCGGGCGCATTGTTGCTGCGGATCCCCGTGCATCGGCCGCAAGGGGTCAGAATGAGGGACGGAGGCGGTTCCTCCCTAGAGTGAGCTGGAAAGGGGAAGGGAAATGGCAGACGACAGAAGTGGGATGGCGATGGGCACCACCCTCTTCGCCGCGGTGACGATGATGATCGTTGGGGCGCTCGACGTCCTGCAGGGTCTGGCCGCCATCATCAAGGGGGACGCCTACGTGGTGGGCGCGGAATACGTCTACAAGTTCGACGTCTCGGCGTGGGGCTGGATCAACCTGCTCCTGGGGCTCGTGATCCTGCTGGCGGGGTTCGCGTTGCTCGGCGGGGCACTGTGGGCCAGGATCGTGGGGATCTTCATCGCCGTCCTCGTGATCATCTCGAACTTCATGTGGCTCCCCTACTACCCGCTGTGGTCGATCATCATCATCGCGGTCTCGGTCCTCGTGATCTGGGCACTGACCGCGCACGGCCGAGACATGAAGGCATAGTCCATCGAGGACGGGCGCCCGTCTCAGCCGCCTGTCGTGGGACTCGGCGTCGGAGGGGGCTTGGCGGCGAGGGCCGCTTCGAGCGCGGCCAACGTCGCAGCGTCCACGGCGCCCGTGGGCGGCACGCCGAGGGCCTTCTGGAACTGCTTCAGCGCCGCGGTGAGCTCGGGCGTCCACTGCCCGTCGATCGGGCCGTCCCAGTAGCCCGCGAGCTTCAGCGTGGTCTGCACGGACGTCGCCTCGATCTGCTCATCGGCTGCGGCGTCCTGCCCTTTGCCCGCGACGGCCTGGTCCAACGCCGCCCGGGTCGCGCGGTCGACCAGGCCGGTCACCGGGAGGCCCGCGGCCTTCTGCAGGTCCTCCACCGCCTGCTCGGTCTGCGGGCCGTAGACGCCGTCCACTTTGCCGGTGTAGTACCCCGCCGTCTTCAGGTCCGTCTGGAGCGCCGTCGTGTAGTCGCGCAGCGCGGCCGCGACCTCCTTCGACTTCTCGTCCGTCAGGCATCCCGCATCCGCAAACAGGTTCAGCCAGGCCATCTCCAGGGCGAACGCGGCGGAGGTGAAGGTCTGACCAGCCTGGACCAGCGGCGTCTGGTCGGTGATGCTCGTCGACGCCGCCTCGAGGTCTGCCTCGGCCTGCCGCACCCGGTCCACGGACGCCGACGGGACCCCGGGCGACGAGGACGGAGGATTCTCGGTGGGCGACGGCGCCTTCTCAGGCTTGCCCGAGGCCGACGCCTTCGTCACCGCCAGCGCCGATTGCGCGTCCGCGAGCTCCAGGTTCGCGGCGTTGAGGGCATCGTGCGCGTCGAGCACGTCCTGGGCAGCGGACGTCGTGCTCTCGCGTGGCTGTGCGAGGTCGGACCCGAGCGTCGTCACGTCGCCGACGGTCGCCGCCTTCTCGTCGAACACCTTGCCGTAGCGATCGACCGCGGTGACGTAGTCCTTCGTCTCGCTACAGAATGCGGTGTTTGCCTGCTCCAGCGCGTTCGTCGCGTCGTCGACCGACTTCTGGGCATCGGCGACGCGCGTCTGCGCGGCTTCCAGTTCGCTCCCCGACGATCTCGTGCACGCCGTCAGCCCCAGCAGGCCCAGGAGGCACACGATCGTGATGGCACGGATGGGGTGGACGAGCCGGGTGCGCCTGTGTCCTCGCATGAGCCTCCGATCGTCCGGCCACTATAGAGGGAGGTCCCGAGCCGGATCGGCCGCCGGCAAATCTCTCCCGGGGATGCGGAGAGCGGGGCGAGGGAGGTGCGATGATCCCCCACGGGTAGTTCGCGCGTGCTCGCGGGAGTTCCGACATTGACGGAGCCGGCTCAACCCATCATCAAAGTCGATCCCCTTCCCCCCAATGTGGGCAGGCGCCTGCTGCTCATCCTGGTGGGGGCCGCGATCGTCGTTCTGCTGATCGTCCTGCTCTTCGACAACCTCACCGAGTTCTTCGAGATCATCCTGCTGTCGTTCTTCCTGTCGTTCGCGATCGAGCCCGGCGTGAACTGGCTCGCCCGGCACGGGTGGCGACGGGGGCTGGCAACAGGCGCGATCTTCCTCGCGGTGGCGGTCACGCTGACCCTGGTGTTCCTCCTGGTGGTGCCGGCCGTGATCCACGAGCTCGAAGCCCTGCTGAATCAGCTCCCCGAGCTCCTGTCGGGGACGATCAAGTCCATGAACCGGTGGCTCGGCACCCACTTCTCCCAGGCCGACCTCGATGCGACGCTCCAGCAATACCGGGTCGACCTGGCGCAATATCTCGCGTCGCTCGCCGACAACGTGCTCGGCGTGGCCGGCGGGTTCGTGGCTGCGCTGTTCAAGTGGAGCACGATCGCGTTCTTCACGTTCTATCTGGTCACCGACGCCCCCAGAGTCCGCCGCGCCGTGTGCTCGAGGCTGCGGCCCGAGCGACAGCGCGAGGTCATCTTCATCTGGGAGACGGCGATCCAGCAGACGGGCGGGTACTTCTACTCGCGGCTGCTGCTCGCGATCATCAACGGGAGTCTCACGTACCTGGTGCTTCGGCTTCTGGGCGTGCCGTTCGCCTCGGCGCTCGCGGTGTTCGTCGGCGTGGTCGCGGCGTTCATCCCGACCGTGGGCACGTACATCGCGGGCGCCGTGCCGGTTTTCATCGCGCTGCTGACGGATCCGGTCGACGCGGTCTGGCTGATCGTGTGGTTCGTGATCTACCAGCAGCTGGAGAACATCTGGCTCTCGCCGCGCCTCACGGCGAAGACCATGGCGCTGCACCCCGCCATCGCGTTCGGAGCGGCCTTCCTGGGAGGCGCGATCGGCGGCGTCGTCGCCGCGTTCCTGGCGCTCCCGGCCGCGGGCGTGATCCAGGCCGCCGTCCAAACGTACACGCGCCGGTACGAGGTCGAGGGCGACGTCTCCACGGCCACGCCCTCTGCGGCTCCCCCGGCTGGGTCGAAGTGGTGGACGTGGTCCGGCCTGCGGCGACGCGCGGGCAGGATGCGCCCGCAGGGTGCGAGCGGGTAGGATCGTCCGCGTGGCGATGAGCCCCATCTTCGAGGTCGGCGTCGTCGCGTTCGCGGACCCGTCGGCGGGTCGATCGCCGAGCTCGGGATGACCGAGGAAGCCGGCACGAACCCTTCCCAGGAGGGGGCCTTCAACCTCAAGCTGGCCCTCCTGCTGGCGATGGCGATGTTCGTGCTCGTGGTCGACACCTCGCTGATGAACGTCTCGATCGCTGCGGTGGTCCACGATCTCGGCACGACCGTCAGCAACGTCCAAGCGGCGATCGCGCTGGAAGCGCTGGTCTCCGCCGCGTTCATCCTGATCGGCAGCAAGGTCGGCGACCTGATCGGTCGCAAGCGCGCCTACGTCATCGGTCTCCTGGGCTACGCGGTCGGAGCATTCGCGATGACGATCACTCAGGGCCTCACGCTGGTCATCATCTGTTGGGCGGTGATCGGCGGTATCGGCGCGTCGTTGCTGCTCCCGGCGATGCAGTCACTCATCCACGGGAACTTCGAAGGCGACGCGCAGCGGCGGGTCTACGCGCTGGTCGGCGCCGCGGCGGCGATCGCCGCCGCGGTGGGTCCGCTGCTGGGCGGCTTCATCACGACGTACCTGTCGTGGCGCGTGGGTTTCGCCCTGGAGGTCGTGATCATCGCCGTCGTGCTGAGCGGCATTGGGCTCGTCCGCGACGCGCCCTACACCGGGGACCGTCACGTCGACGTCGTCGGGTCCATCCTGTCGGTGGTCGCGATGGGGGGCCTCGTGCTCAGCATCCTGGTGTGGCAGGAAGGCGGCGAGGCGGTCGCCGCGCTGCTGATCGTAGGCGCGATCGCGATGGGGACCCTGGTCTACTGGCTCACGCGACGCAAGCGCGAGGGCAAGGCGACGCTGATCGACCCCGACCTGTTCAAGTCCAAGATGTTCCGGTTCGGGATCACCGGCCAGATGATGCAGCAGATCGCCCTGGGCGGCATGATGATCGTGCTGCCGATCTACCTGCAGATGGTGCTGGAGTACAGCGCCATGGGCGCCGGTCTGTCGATGGCGCCGCTCTCGCTGAGCATGTTCGCGATCGCGTTGCTCGCCGGGAAGCGGGCCGGGAATCGGCGCCCAGCCGGCATCATCCGCGCGGGGTTCGTTCTCTTGTCGCTTGGACTCCTGGTGCTGATTCCGATCGTCCCGCGGGCATCGTCGGGCTGGTGGATGGCGATCCCCCTGATCATTGCGGGTTCGGGGCTGGGCCTTCTGGTGTCACAGCTCAACAACTACACGCTGTCGCCGATCTCGGAGGAACGGGTGAGCGAGGCGGCCGGCGTGAACTCCGCAAGTGGATCGTTCGGACTCTCGTTCGGGTTGGCCTTCGCGGGGGCGATCATGCTGGCGACGCTCTCGTTCAGCTTCAACCACCTGGCCGCACAGAGCACGGTCCTGGCGCCGGCCCAGCAACAGCAGATCGCCGACACGCTGGAGCACGATGCGGAGATCATGAGCAACACCGCTCTGCAGAAACAGATCGCCGACGAGCCCCCGGCCGTTCAGGACGAGGTCATCAGCATCAACACGGACGCGCGGCACCGCGCGCTGCAGGTGGCGCTGCTCATCCCCCTGCTCGCAGGGATCATCGGGTTGATCGATTCGTTCCGCATGATGCGGCTGCCGGACCCCACCCCCTCGGCCTCGGCGGAGGGAATGGCTCTGGGCTGACGTCGCGAAGTCCGCGCGCGTCCCACCCGAAGCGGTCATCGCAGCGAGTTCGCCACCGCGAGCGCCTGCGTCAGCCCGGGCGCGCCCTCCAGCCGCAGGATCACGCCCCCCTCCTGCCACAGCAGCACGTCGCCGGACAGGCGGACGGTGTCGCTCTCGATCCCGCCGTTCGGCCCCCGGAAGTAGATCTCGTGTGGCGCCCCGTGGATCCACAGCCCGGGATAGCCGTGCACGCGGACGTGGTCCACCCGCGTGCCGGGCCCGACGATCTTGGCGAACAGCTCGCGCTCGGTGCTGCCCCGCATCTCGGTCAGCAGCAGCGCGAGGCCGGTCTCGCCCGAGACGGGCCAGCCCGGCCGGGGGCCGTATGCAAACGAGACCCGGCCGCCCGGGACGTCGAACGACAGGTAGGTCCCGTCCGGGTCGCCCAGCGCCGACAGGGTCGGCCGCCGGACGGGGAACGAGACCGACGCGCGCGCATGTTGCAGCGACACGGGGTCGCCGAGCCCGAGCGCCTGGCCCGGGTCGGTGGGCGTGGGTGTGCCGGTCGGCGGGAGGGTTGTCGGCGCCACCGTCGGCGGCGTGCGGGAGAAGATGATGCGGACGCCGGGAAGCCCCAGCTTCCCCGCCACCGCCACTCCCGCCGCGAGGACCAGCAGCGCCGCGGCAAGGAGCACCGCGCGACGAAGGGTGCGGCCGGGTCGCAGCACGATCGGCCGGGATGCCGGCTCGGCGCGGAGCCGCGCCCCGACGGCCGCGGCCAGGTCGGGATCGGGCGGGAACGGGAAGGAATCGGCCACGTCCCGCAGCGCCCGCTCGAGGTCGGCGTCGGGCAGGTCGGCCAGCCGCTCAGGCATCGCCGCCTCCTTCCGCCTCGACCAGCCCCTCCTGCTCGCGCAGGACCGTCCGCAGGCGGTCGAGGGCGCGGGACAGGCGTGACTTGACCGTCCCGCGGGGGACCTCGAGCGCCTCGGCCATGTCCGCCTCGTTCAGGTCCAGAAAGTAGCGATATCCGATCACCAGCCGGTCCTCCGGGCGCATGGCCCACAGGGCACGCACCAGCGTCGCCCGTTCCTCGCCGGCAAGGACCGCCGCCTCGGGCGATGGAGCCGCATCGCCCTCGGGGCGGTCCTCGCCCTCCACGGCCGCCACTCGCGCCGCCAGGCGGCCCCGGCGGTTCGCCGCCCGGCTGCGGTTGCGCGCCTCGTTCGCCACGATGGCGAGCAGCCAGGGTCGGAACGCCGCGCCGCGGCGAAAGCGGGGCAGGGCCCGGAACGCCTTGACGAACGCCTCCTGGGTCGCGTCCTCCGCCTCGGCCGCGGAGCCGCCCGCCAGGTAGGCGACCCGCACCGCGACGCGCTGGTGCCGTCGCACGAGTTCCTCGTACGCACCCACGTCACCCTGACTCGCCCGTTCGACGAGGTCGGCGTCCTCCAGTGGTCGGCCCTCCACCGAAAGGAGTCTGTCCGGCTTCTCGGGACGTTCTACACCGTGCCGGGGCCGGAGGTTCCGGCCGGGGGGACGCGCCTCAGGAACCGGCGCTGGGCCGGACGAGACCGCGCAGCAGCGGACGGCCTTCCGGGTCGAGCACGATCACCACGGCGATCTGCGAGAGGTTCTCGCTGAAGAGCTTCGGCCCGGCCGGGGAGGACAGGACGAACTGATTCTTGCCCAGCGGCTCGAGCGTCCCGCCGCCGATGGTCCGCCCGCCGCGCGTCGCCAGCACGACCCGGTACGGGCCATCCTCCGGGTGCGCGATGGCGACCTGGAGGAACGTCCAGTCCAATGCCTTGGGCGAGGAGAAGATGATCCCGCTGCCGCCTTGATCCTCGGCGCGTCCCCGGAGGGGCACCATCTGGACCTGCATCACGCGCCCACTGGACGACACCGAGTCGACCAGGGCCTCCACCTTCTTGAGCGTGTCCTTCGTCGAATGCACCTGCTGCTGGAGATCCGCGACCTGACCGCGCATGGCGACCGCTCCGCCCAGCGCTCCGGCCGCGAGCAGGGCAGCACACGCCGCCGCGACCCAGAGGGCACGGGCGGCGCCTCTGCGTCGCACCGCGCGCCGGCGCGTCTCGCGGGTGATCCGCTCCACCACCCGATCCTCGAGGCCGGCGGGCGGCACCGTGTCGGACAGCTCCAGCACGGCGGCGGTCGCCGCCTCGCGGAGCTCGCCGGCCTCCTTGGCGCAGCCGGGGCAGGACTCCAGGTGCCGGTCGATCCGGCGACACTCGATCGGCGACAGCGCGTCCACCGCGTACTCGGCCAGCAGGTCGCGCGCCTCGAGACAGGTCATTCGATCCCACCTGCCGCGAACCGCGTCGCCCGCAGCGCCTGCTCGGCCTGGAGCTTCCGCAGCCGGATCAGGGCCGCGCGGAGGCGCGTCTTCACCGTTCCCAGTGGGATGCCGTCGGCCTCGGAGACCTCCCGCGCCGTGCACCCCTGGAAGTACGTGCGAACCAGGAGATCTCGATCCTGGGGGGAGAGCTCGAGCAGCGCCCGCCGGGCGGTCTCCCGCTCGATCAGACCGTCCTCCTCGAACCGGGGCGGGGGCTCGGGGAGCTCGTCCATGAACACCAGCGGCGGCCGTGACCGACCCCGCTCGTGACGGAGCCGATCCACGGCGATGTTGTGGCCGATGGCCATGAGCCAGGTCGACAGCCGGCCGCGGGCGGCATCGAACGCCGAGCCCTTCCGCCAGGCCATCAGGAACACGTCCTGGGTCAGCTCCTCCGCCGATTCGGGGCTCCCGAGCATGCGCACACCCAGCGAGTAGATGGGCGGACCAAAGCGCGAATACAGGGTCCGGATCGCGTCGGCGTCGCCGGCGACGAGTCGAGCCATCAGCTCATGCTCCTGTTCGGGTGAGAGGGGACCGTGAGGTCCTGGGGCCACTGCCTGCCTCCTGTGTATACGGGAGCCTCGCGCCGGCGAGTTTTGCCGATCGCTTCCAGAATTATCTCTCATGGGCAACTGACTCAACCGGTGAGAACATGAGGATATGGACAGTTCGAGGTCCGCACCCCGGCGACGGGGGGCGGTCCTCGTCGTGGGACTCGCGGCACTGCTGGCGTCGGGGGTGCTCCACGCGAGCGCCGCGACCTCCTCCCCTCCCGTGGTTCAACTCCAGATCGAGGGCGTGGTCGACCCGCTCGTCGCGTCCTACGTGACGGGTGGGATCGATCAGGCCAAGACCGACGGCGCGCCGGCCGTCGTCGTCACCATCGACACCCCCGGCGGCCTGGATTCGTCGATGCGCGAGATCATCCAGTCGATCCTGAACTCGAAGGTCCCTGTCCTCTGCTACACGGCCCCCTCGGGGGCTCGGGCCGCGTCCGCCGGGACGTTCATCATGGTCGGCTGCCCGGTCGCCGCCATGGCGCCGGGGACCAACATCGGCGCGGCGCACCCCGTCGGCGTGGCAGGCGCCATCGAGGAGGAGAAGGTCACCAACGACGCCGCTGCGTACATCCGGTCGCTCGCCGAGCGATGGAACCGGAACGCCGACTGGGCCGAGGACGCGGTCCGGAACTCCGTCAGCATCTCGAACGACGAGGCGCTCTCGAAGCACGTGATCGACCTGATCGAACCCAGCGTCCGAGACCTGCTGAACGCGGCCGGTGGATGCGGGGGCGCGGCCCCCTCGGTCACAACGGGTCTCCTCGCGGAGCGCGACACCCTCCCGGGCCTCTGCGGGACGGCGATCACCGAGGAGTCCATGGGCCCGATCCGCGGATTCCTCCACGCGCTCATCGACCCCGACCTCGCGTTCCTCTTCTTCTTCGGCGGCCTCGCGCTCATCGTGCTCGAGCTGCTGCATCCCGGGGTCTCCGTGCCCGGGATCGTCGGCACGCTGATGCTGGTGACGTCGTTCATCTCCTTCGGGCTCCTGCCGGTGAACCTGGTGGGGGTCGTCCTCCTCCTCGCCTCCGCGGTCTGCTTCCTGCTGGAACTCAAGCATCCCGGGCTGGGGCTTCCGACACTGGGCGGCGTGGTCTTCCTGATCTTCGGGGCGCTGTTCCTGTACAGCGGGTCGGTGCCCAACGCCGGGGTCTCGCCGTGGCTCATCGCGCTGGTGGCGACCGCACTGGTGCTGTTCTTCGGCTTCGTCGTGAAGGGCGTGATGGAGGCGCGTCGCATGCCGCGGTCAGATGTTCCGAAGCAGGACCTGATCGGAAAGCTCGGCACCACGCTCGATCTGCTGGAACCCCGCGGACGGGTGCGAGTCGAACGGGAGAACTGGAGTGCGTCGTCGACGGGTGACCCGATCGCGGCCGGCTCGGTGGTGAGGATCGTCGACGTCCGGGGATTGTTGTTGTTGGTGGAGCCCGCCACGGAGCAACCGGCGGTGGCCGGCTCCGCCGGTCATGAAAGGGGAGGAGCGGAATGATCAAAACGCTGATCGTGCTCGGGGTCATCGTGCTGTTGATCCTGGTGATCCTGCCGAACGCGATCAAGATCGTGCCCGAGTTCCAGCGGCTGGTGAAGTTCCGCCTGGGTCGCTGCGTCGGGATCCGGGGGCCCGGGTTCGTTCTGATCCTGCCGATCATCGACCGCGTGGTGCGTGTGGACCTCCGTGAGTCTTTCCTGGAGATCCCCCACCAGACCGCCATCACCGAAGACAACGCACCGATCTCGATCGACTTCATCATCTTCAACAAGGTCGAGGATGCGCAGCTGTCGGTGCTCGCCGTGCAGAACTTCGAGGGGGCGGCGCAGAACATCGCGGCCACGACGCTCAGAAGCGTGGTCGGCGACATGGCACTCGACGACGTGCTGTCGAAGCGCGAGCAGATGAACCAGCTGCTCCAGGCCAAACTGGACGAGGTCACGGAGCGGTGGGGGGTCAAGGTCACCAACGTCGAGGTGCGGGAGATCACCCCGCCGCCGGCGGTGCAGGAGGCGATGACCCGGCAGATGTCGGCCGAGCGCACGCGTCGTGCGGTCGTCACGGAGGCCGACGGTGCGAAGCAGGCCGCGATCACCGTCGCCGAGGGCAACAAGCAGGCCAACATCCTCCAGGCGGAGGGCGAGCGGCAGGCCGCGATCCTGCGCGCCGAGGGCTTCTCGCTGGCGCTCGACAAGATCTACCAGACGGCACAGACCGTGGACGTCAACACGATGAGCCTGCAGTACCTGGACACGCTCAAGCAGATCGGCGCGTCCGCATCGACCAAGTTCGTGATCCCCATGGAGTTCACGAACCTGCTGAGCGCCGTCGTGAGCCAGGGAGACCGGGCGTTCGGGAACGGCTCGAGCGGAGGCAACGGCAAGCCGGCCTGAGCCCCGGGAGGCCGTGCTACACTCGCCGCCTGATGTTTGCTCTCCGGTAGCGAAGAAGACGATTCCGCCCGCGCTCGCGGGTGCTTCTTCGCGTCCCCCGTCCCACTCGGTCCACCGGAGCAGCAGCATGACTCTCACGACACACGAACCTCGTCCCGCCGTCAGGCGCCTGGCCTTCTCACGGCTGATCTCGCTCGTCGGGACCAACGCCGCGTTCATCGCGCTGATCTACGCGGTCTACCGGCAGACCAACTCGACGACCTGGGTCTCGGTCGCCATGGTCGCGACGTTCGCGGGCGCAGGCATCTCGCTGCCGTTCGGCGGCGCGCTGGGCGACCGGTTCGACCGGCGCCGGGTCCTGATCGTGTCCGACGTCCTGGGCGCGGTGACGTTCGGCGTGCTCGCGTTCGTCCACGCGCCGGCCCTGATGATCGCGCTGATCTTCCTCGCCGAGGTGGTCGCCTCGCCGACGTTTCCGGCCGTCGAGGCCGCGGTGCCCAACCTGGCCGGCGAAGAGCTGCTCTCGTGGGCCAACGGGATGATCGGCTTCGGACGCAACATGGGCCAGATGCTCGGCCCGGTCGTGGGTGGCGCGCTCGTCGCGCTGGCCGGGCCGGGACTCGTGTTCTGGCTGAACGCCGGCTCGTTCGCGCTGTCGGCCGTCCTCGTGTGGACCGTGCGCGGCCGCTTCTCGGAGGACCGGACGGCCGCGACCGCGGAGCACGGCGCCCTGCGCGCCGGGTTCGTGTACGTCGCGCACGACCGGATCCTGCGGGCGGTCACGCTCGCCTGGGCGGTGCTGCTGCTCGGTGTCAGCATGGTCATCGTAGCCGAGCTGCCGCTGGCGCAGGCCTTCGGCATGGGGGCGACTGGGTATGGACTGCTGGCCACGTCGTGGGGCGTGGGCGCGGTGATCGGCTCCCTGCTCGCCACGCGCATGCGCGAACACCAGGAGCGGGCGGGCCTGTTCCTGGGTACGGTCGGCCCGGCCGTCGGCTTCGGCCTGGTGAGCGTCCTCCCGTGGTTCGGCGCGATCCTGGGAAGCGTCGGCTTCGCCGGCGGCACCGACGCCGTCTCGAGCGTGGCGTTCCAGAACATCGCGCAGCGGCGGACGCCCGACGCGGTGCGGAGCCGGGTCATGGGCGCGGTCGACGCGCTGGTGACCGGTTCGCTCGCCCTGTCGTTCGTGGCGGCGGGGCCGTTCGTCGGCGCCGTCGGGCCACGGGGCGCGTACCTGGCGGCAGGGATCACCTCGCTGCTGGGCGGCGCGATCCTGTTCCCCGTGCTGTGGGGCAAGAGGTCGGCCGATCGTGTGGGGCCGGAGACGACCGCGGCGGACGGCAACATCTCGACGGACGTGGCGCCGGCCTAGACGGCCGGCGTCACGTTCTCTTCACGCGTCCAGGCGCAGCTCGAGCTCCAGCTCGTCACGAATGGGGATGCCCGCGTCGCCCGTCACCGGAATCCCGGGCTTGAGCCTCCGGCGCGACTCGTCCACGGCGCCGGGGCGCACGGCCACGAGGCGCAGCCCGCGGCGCTGGTAGAAGCCGAGCGCATGCAGGTTGTCGTTGGTGGTGATCAGCCAGAGCCGGGTGCATCCCGCGGTTCGCGCCGCCCGTTCGGCCGCTTCCATCAGCGCCGTGCCCGCGCCGATCCCCTGCCGGTCGCTGTGGATCGAGACCACCTCGCAGGCGCCACCCTCGATCCGGTAGGTGAGGAGCGCGCATCGTTCCTCACCGGCCACCGCCACGAACCCCGGATGGTCCAGCGGCCGCAGTCGCACGCCGTGCGCCGCGACCACCTCGCTCCCCCGTTCTCGAAGGAACGCCACGGCCCAGTCGCGGTCGGACGCCTCCAGCGGCCGGACCTCGATGCCGGACACCCGGCCGCCCCTACCCCGCGGTGACCAGGCAGCGATTGCGCTCGACGAACGGGCGGAACGAGCGCAAGGTGAGCGGCGGCGAGACGCCGGCCACGATCCCCTCCAGCAGCCCGCGATGCAGCGTGCACACGAGCTCGCGGTGCTCGTCGGCCAGGTCGCGGAACGGGCAGGTTCGCAGCGTGATCTCGACCGTTTTGCCGCCGCTGCGCCGGAATCGCGGGTCGAACCCGGCCCTGGCCAGGGCCTCCTGGAGGACGGCGAGGTTGAGGCCCGCCGGGGGGCGCCCACCCGGCTTCGGCTTGCCCTGGGCGACGAGGTACGCGCCCCAGTCGCGCGCCATCTCCAGGGCACGCAGCATCGCCCGCTTCCCGGTCACGAGACCACACAGCATCTCGGCCAGCATCCGGTACTCGCGGGATTCCTCGTCGGCGGGTTCGCTGATCAGGTACAGCGTGCGGGGCCGCCCGGCCGAGCCGCCCTTGCGGATCTCGTGGGTGACCAGGCCCGCCTCCTCGAGGCGCCGCAGGTGGGGCCGGATGGTGTTCGCGTGCAGCGAGAGGCGCGCGGACATCTCCGGGACCGACACCGGACGCCCCGCGAGCCGGACGTACCGGTACAGGCGGAACCGGGTGTCGTCGGCCAGCGCCTTGTGGATCTCCGGAGACCGCGCAGGGGACATCGTCGCTCATTATGCCCTCGGGTCCCGGGCCGCCGCCCCAGCGGTATCATCGAGCGTGCCGGCCCAACCCCTGGCCCGGCCCCATCACCCGAACCCACTGAGAGAAGAGGCCATGCCCACCACCGAAGAAGAGGTCCGCGCCGCGCTGCGGAACGTCCTGGACCCGGAGATCGGCAAGCCGATCGAGGACGTCGGCATGCTGAAGGACATCCGGATCGAGGGCGACACGGTCACCGTGACCGTGCTGCTCACGATCGAGGGCTGCCCGCTGAAGGAGCGCATCGAGACCGACGTCACCGGCGCCGTCGCGCCCCTGACCGGGGTGGAGCACGTCCAGGTGGTCCTGGGCACCATGAGCGAGGACGAACGCGGCGCCCTGGTGACCTCGCTCCGCGGGGGCCGGCCCGAGCAGCCGCAGTTCTTCACCGACGGGAAGACGACCGTCATCGCGGTCGCGTCGGGCAAGGGCGGCGTCGGCAAGTCGAGCGTGACGGTGAACCTCGCCTGCGCGCTCGCGGCCGAAGGACACCGCGTCGGCGTTCTCGACGTGGACGTCTGGGGGTTCTCGGTGCCGCGGATGATGGGCGTGTCCGGGCACAAGCTGACCGGCTACGACAGCCTGGCCTATCCCGTGCAGTCCCATGGCGTGAAGCTGATCTCGATGGGGTTCGTCGTCGAGGAGGAGACGCCGGTCATCTGGCGCGGGCCGATGCTGCACAAGGCCGTCCAGCAGTTCCTGGGCGACGTGTACTGGGGTGAGCTGGACTTCCTGCTGGCCGACCTGCCGCCGGGGACGGGCGACGTCTCGATCTCGATGGCGCAGTTCCTTCCGGGCGCGCAGATGCTGGTGGTCACGACGCCGCAGGAGGCCGCGCGGAAGGTGGCCGAGCGGGCCGGCAAGATGGCCGGCCAGGTGCGTCAGACCGTCGTCGGCGTGGTCGAGAACATGTCGTACTTCGTGTGCCCGCACTGCGGCGACCGGACGAGCGTCTTCGGCGAAGGCGGCGGGAAGCTGGCGGCGGAGACCCTGGGGGTTCCGTTGCTCGGAGAGATCCCGCTGATGCCCGAGCTGCGCGAGGGCGGCGACGCCGGCACACCGATCGTCGTGTCACACCCGGACTCCGCTGCGGGCGAGGCCTTCCTCCAGACCGCGCGGGCGCTCGCGACCGTGAGCCGCACGCGCCTCCGCAAGCCCCTCACGCTGATGACGGCGGGCGGTCCCGCGGCGGGCAATGGTCACACGGGGAACGGCGACACGGGGAACGGTCACGAGGGTCATCAGCACGCGCACGACCACGAACACAACCACTGATCACGCCGGTCCGGCGACGGACTCCTACGTCGGTGGCAGCGCTCCGGGCGGCTCGCCATGGTCGTCGCCCGGGTCCTCGTTCGCCACACCCAGGGGCTCGGCCTGCGCCGGCGCGCGTCCGTCCTTGATCCGCCAGTAGACGAGCAGCCCGACGCAGAGGGCGATCGCGGCCAGGCACGCCCACTGGCTGCCGGTGAGACCGGCGAAGCGCCGCTCAACCCGCAGGAAGTCGGTCAGCACACGCCCGCTCGCGTACCAGATGCCGAACACGCACGTGAGCACCCCCGCGCGGTGCGCCGACCGCATCATCCACAGCAGCAGCATCACCAGGCCCATCGTGAGGAGGAAGTCGTACAACGCCGTCTGGTGCACGCCGACGCCGCGGCCGAGCACCGTCCCGTCGGGACCGAACAGCGTGGCGGCGCGGGTCGTGATGACCTGCTGCTGGCCGCCGTACAGCGGCGCCAGACAGCCCTGCGCCCCGGAGGTGCAGTCGTATCCGGCCAGGTTCCCGCCGTGGTACTGCCAGGCCAGCAGCCAGCTGGTGGGCTTGCCCAGGTGGTCGCCGATGATGAGGTCACCGATGCGCCCGATGACGATGCCGACCGCGAGGGGCATGGCGGCGGCGTCGAACGCGTCGAGCGTCCTGATGTGACCGCGGCGCACCACCGGGATCGAGGCCACGATCCACCCGATGATGCCGCCGACGAGGCTGATGCCTCCGCGGTAGATGGCCAGCATGTCCGCGAGGCTGTTGAACTGCGACAGGTGGGCCAGAATGTAGCCGATGCGCGCGCCGAGGATCGAGCCGACGAGCCCCCACAGCACGAGGGAGCTGACCTGCTCCTCCGAGACGCCGCGCTTGGGGCCCTCGTGCATGAAGATCAGCGAGCCGCACAGGTAGCCGACGGCGATCCCGACGCCGTGCGGCGAGATCGCGAAGCCGTCGGTGAAGTGGAACCGGTCGAGCACCTTCCAGCCGATGGCTGCGATCGTGTGCAGGTCGGCGACGAAGAACGTGAGGGCCCTCATCCGCGTACTGTACCGGCGCCGCTGGGGGAACGGGCGAGCACCGCCCTGCTGACGGCCGAGGTCCAGACGTCGGCCGTGGCCCGGCCCAGGAACAGCCCGCCCACCACGTCCGACGGGTAGTGGACGCCGTTGTAGATCCGGGAGAGGCCCACCACGCCGGCGAGCCCGTTCAGCCACGCGCGCCTGCCCGCCGGCAGGTCGAGATCGCGCGCGGCGACGGTCAGGAAGGCCAGCAGGACGGCCGGGTGACTGCTCGGCCACGACGTGCCGTGCGGCTCACCGATCAGCAGCCGGGTGGCGTGATCGGCCGCCTGATAGGGACGGTCGCGAAGGTGCCGCTTCTTCAGCCACTGGCCCAGGAACCAGGCCGCCGTCGCGGCCCCCAGGGCGTCGACCCCCGCGCGGCTCCGGCCGCGGAGCGCGAGCGCGGCGCAGGCGCCGATCGGGGCGCCGATCGAGCCCAGCTCGGTGACGCCCCGGAAGAAGCGGTCGGCGGCGGGCCCCCGGTCGGCGTTCAACCGGCTGAAGAGGCTTCGGTCCAGGGCGCGCCCCCAGTCGCGCGCGGACACCGCGGCGACCCCCGCCGCGGCACCGGCCGCGATCCCCGCGGCGACCCACCGCCCTCTCCTGCCCCGCGCCATCGTCCCCGCAGGCTACAGTGATCGACGTGTCATCCGACGAGCCGGATCGCGAACCGGGCGGAGCGCCCTCGGGCGGGCCTTCGGCGGCTCCGCCGCCCGCATCCTCGGATGCGACACCCGCGGCCGCGACGCCGGCCGAGCCCGATCACGCGCTCGCCGAGGTCGCCAGGGCGCGCCGGCGGCGCGCCGCGAAGGCCGTCGCGGCCCTGGTCGTCTTCGTGCTGCTGGTGCTGTTCATCGTGGGGAACGCGCAGCCGGTCGAGGTCAACTTCCTGTTCGGCACGTTCCACCCCCGGCTGATCTGGGTGATGGTGACGTGCGCCGTCCTGGGAGGCATCCTCGGCTACCTGCTGGGCCGTCCCGGCCACGAGGCGAAGCCGAAGAAGAGGAAGGGCGACGGGGGCGGGTCCTCCCGCTAACCGCGTTCCGCGTCCTCGATCTGCCGGCGCTGTGCCTCGATGCCGCGACGCAGCAGCGTGTGCGCGCCGATCACGCCCACCGTCTCGGCCGCGAACTCGCCGAGGAGTCCGCCGCGGAACCGGTACTCGACACGATGGCTGAGCCGGGTCCGCCCCTTCGGCAGCTCCTGGAGCCACGTCTCCACCGTCGCCGACAGCAGTCCGCCCAGGTGGAGCCGTGCGTATTCGAACTCGTCCACCTCCTCGGCCACGACCGGCACCCGGGTCCGCACGCCCAGGAAGTGCACCTCGGTCTCGTACTCGCTCCCCGTCCGGAACGGCCCGGCCGGCGTTCCGCGCACGCGCCCGATGCGCCGGTCCCACTGCGGAAGGTTCCTCGGGTCCGACACGACCCGCCACACCGACTCGAGCGGCGCGTCCACCACGGTCGAGACCTCCACCACCGTCATGAGGCCGCCACCGTACCGCTCGTCCAGCCCCGCCACCAGACGACGCTGGATGGACGCAGGCGAACGAGCGCCCATCCCTCGGGAACGCGGTCGCGCAGCGCCTTCACCTCGTTCGCGGAGCGTGCGAACAGCTCCGCCCGTCCACGAAGGAGCATGCCGGACATCTCCGCGGCGCGCCATTCGCCCGGCCGGTCCACCGCGAGACCGGCCGGCGGCCGGGCCGGGACCCGCGCGGCGCGGAGCAGGGATGCCGGCACGATGGCCTCGTACCCGCCCTCGGCCGGCCGGCGCCGCCACCGGACCGGCAGCACCAGCGGTCCGTCGCGTCCCTCGAGGGCGAGTGCGCCGTCGCCGGCCTTCCCGACGGCACGGCGAACGTCCGCGGGCGCCCGCGCGTCGAGCGGCCTGGTCCGTGGTGCCGGCGCATAGGAAAGGAAGGCGGCCGACCCGCGCGGCGGCCACGACCCCCACTCGGCCACGCGCTGGCCGGACGCGAGGTCGACGACCAGGCCGTCGGCGAGTGACAGCCGGACGAACTGCCGCCCCCCCGGTCCCCACGCGAGCGGGACCCTCGGGGCGTCGACCGCGTAGCCGGCGAAGAACCGGGCGTTGCGGAGCGCGAACCGGGCGGTCGCGCGCGCCACGGCCGGCCCCGCCGTGATGCTCGGCCAGCTCAGGGGGTCGAGCGCGTCGTGGGTCCGGACGCGCCCCCGGAAGAGGACCGCCACGTCGCCGGCGCGCGCCATCCCGGCCACGTACGGGTCGCGGCGCCAGGCGCGCGCCTTCGCCGACCCACGAGAGGTCGTCATCCAGACGGCGCCGCCGTCCAGGACGAACACCACCGGGGTGACGTGCGGGCCGGCCTTCGACCGGGCCGCAACGTGACAGAACGTCGCCTCCTCCAGCGCCCGCCGAGCGGCCGCGGGGAGCGTCCCGCTCACGGCAGGAAGTGGACCTTCGCCGCCACCTCGGCCGTGAACGCGGTGATGACGGCCAGATAGAAGAACCCGGTGGCGGACTGCACCGCGGCCGGCCGGTCGCCCTGAAGCGTGATCCGGATGAACACGGCGATGAGGCCGGTCAGCGCCACCATCCCGATCGCGATCCAGGACGCCACGCCGGCGACGGTCAGGATCGGGCTGATGGCCTGGGTCACGCTCGTGTCGGACGGCGCGCCGAATCCGCCCATCGCCACCGCGATCGCCTCCAGCACCACGGCCCCGATCAGGCTCCACGTCATCCGCAGGATCGGCTTGCGCGGGAGCTTCCGTTCCGTGAGGTACCAGTGGCCCAGCAGCAGCCCGTCGAGCACCGCGCCGATGAACGCGGCCCCCGCCAGCAGCTGGAAGAACGACAGCATGGTCGACTCGTCGCCGGTGCGCGCGAACGCGAAGAGCATGGCGACCGACAGCGGCACCGTGGCGACCCCGACGATCCGGCTGAACGTGGTCTGCTTCGCCATCGCCAGCAGGATCCACGCCAGCGTCGCGCCGGCCGTCGCCAGCGAGAGGAGCGATCGCGAGGTGGGCCTCGGCGGCCGCCGACGGGGCCTGGGCCGACGCGGCCGTCCCGGCGGTGGCGAATGCCGTCACCAGCACGATCCCGCCGGTCAGATAGAAGAAGCCGAGCCGGACCTCGTTCCAGAGCGGGGTGAGGAACAGGAAGAACACCCCGCCCGCCGTCGTCTCGGCGAGCACCAGCGCCATGACGCCGGTCGGCCCCCTCATCGGGTCTGTTTCCCCTGGCGATCCACGGCCCATAGCGTATCGGCCGGCCTCATCGAAGGCGGGTCCGTCCGCTAGGCTGGTCGGCCATGGTCGGGGACTGGCGCGGATACGACTCGGTCGCGGCGGACTACCGGCGGGTCCTCGAACCTCGCACCGCCCTCGCGGCGGGCGACCTGGTGGGCCTGATCGGCATTCCGCCCGGCGCGCGCGTGCTCGACGTGGGGACCGGCACGGGCGTCACCGCGCGCGCGGCATCGGCGGCGGCCGGGCCGGACGGCCTGGTCGTCGGCATCGATCCGGCGCCGGCGATGCTGGCCCAGGCGTCGGGGCGGGGCGAGCCGGCCCCGCGGTATGCGGCGGCGGAGGCCATCGACCTCCCCTTCCGGGACCGGGCGTTCGGGTACGTCACGGCGTCCTTCGTCCTGTCGCACTTCACGCGGTACGAGACGGCGCTGTTCGACATGCTCCGGGTGCTCGAGCCGGGCGGACGGATGGGCGTGGCGTCGTGGGGAGCGGGACTCGACTCGTTCTCCGCCGCGTGGGACTCGGTGGCCGAGGAGTTCGCCGAGCGGGAGATGCTGAAGGACGCGCGTGACCGGGCGATGCCGTGGCACGACCACTTCGCCGACCCGGGACGGACCCGCGATCGGTTGCACGAGGCCGGCCTGCGCGAGATCCGGGTGGAGAAGCGCGAGTACCACTTCAAGACGACGATCGACGACTACCTCGACGGGCGGGAGGCGACCGCCACCGGTCGATTCCTGCGCGAGATGGTCGGCGATGGGTCATGGGAACGGTTCCGCGCCCGGGTGCGCGACGTGTTCCACGAGCGGTTCCCCGAGCGGTTCAACGACTTCCGCGACGTCGTGATGGCGGTCGGGACCAAGCCGTCGTAGCGAGCTATGGCAGGGCGCCGTCCCGGCGCAGACGGTAGAGGTCCCGCAGGACGCCGATCTCACCGCCGTGGTGCGAGTCGTGGTCGATCATCGTCCAGAAGATCCGCCACGCCGGCCAGCGCTCACCCCAGTTGGTGGCGACGTCTGTGTCCAGGCCGTCGTCGTCGAGGGCCGCGAGGTCCCCGGTGAGCAGACGGTGGCCGTCCTCGAGCATCGCGATGGCCGCGCCGGCCGTGTGGGGATGGTCGAGCGTCGCCCAGCTCATCTCGGCGCGTGCCGAACGCGTGGTCGTGGTAGATCACCTTGCACGTCGCGACGTGCACGAGCCGCCAGCCGATCGTCGTGAAGGGCGGCGGCTCGGGGTCGGGCTCGGCGTAGTCGGCGTCCCAGCGGCCGTCGGCCAGCTGCCGGACGGTCCAGGCGTCGGGGACCGGCTCCCAGAAGAACTCGTCGTCCGTCAGTCCGTCGAGCCGGCGTCGGAGCGGCTCGTACGCCTCGCGCATCTGGAGCGCGAGGAGGTCGCAACGCGTGCGCGACGTCATGGTGTCGAGCGTAGCTTTCCCTCTTCTCTGAAGAAATCCGTTCCGGGCTACTTGACTGTCGAACGTATGTTCGATATGATGACTGTCTCCTCCCCCGTGACTTCCTTCCCACGTATGAGCGTGAGGTCCGGGATGCTGCAACAGACGAAACGCACCGCGCCTGCCGGTAACCACGCGGTGATCCAGGAGATGGATGACTGGCACCGACATGCGTGCCGTGCTCAGCGCAACCTGTTGTCCTGCATCGCAGAAGTCGATCGCCGCGGACTCTGGAAGCACGACGGCGCGCGTGACATGGCCCATTGGTTGTGGATGCGCTATGGCCTGTCCGAATGGAAGGCCAGGCGCTGGATCGCAGCGGCCCACGCCCTCGGGTCCCTTCCAGCCGTTTCCGCGGCCTTCGCGTCGGGATCACTCGGGGTGGACAAGGTCGTGGAGCTCTGCCGGTTCGCCACGCCCGAGAACGAGGAGATGTTGGTGGTGTGGGCGCAGAGAGTCTCCGCGGGCGCGATCAGGTCCCGGGGGGACCGCGAGATCCGCCAGAGCCTCCAGGACGTTCGCCAGATCGAACGGTCCCGGTACCTGCGGTGGTGGCACGAGGACGAGGGACGAACCCTGTGTCTGGAAGGTCGCATGCCCGTCGCCGCAGGAGCGGTGGTGATGAGGGCTTTGGAGCGCGTCGCCGACCAGCTTCCCGCTGTGCCCGTGGGTGATGACCCTCCGGGTCGGGATGCACGTCGGGCAGACGCCCTGGTGGCACTCGCCTCGGTCCGGATCGCCTCGGACGCCGACCCGGACCGCGCGACGGTGGTCGTGCACGTGCCCTTGGAGGTGCTCGAGGGTCGGCCTGACGGCGACCGTGAGCCCGGATGTGGGCTCGAGGGCGGTGGCGTGATCCATTCCGAGACGGCCCGGAGACTCGCCTGTACGGCCCGGATCGAGACGGTGGTGGAAGACCCTGCCGGCCGCATCGTCGGCCTGGGGAGGACCTCAAGGGAGCCCTCGCCGCAGATGCTGCGGGCGCTGCGCCGCCGGGACGACGGGTGCCGGTTCCCGGGGTGCGGAACGCGCCGGTTCACCCACGCCCACCACATCCGGTGGTGGTCAGGCGGGGGACGGACCGATCTCGACAACCTGGTGATGGTCTGCTCGTTTCACCACACGCTGGTGCACGAGCACGGGTGGAGGATCAAGCGCGACCCGGCAGGGACCGTCTCGTGGTTCCACCCGAACGGCGTGCGCTACCGTGCGGGGCCGGCGACAGTGCCGCTGCGGGCGTGATCAGGGCTCGCCGAACCGCAGGACCCGGAAATCCTCCCCCGCGTCGACGCCGATCTTCTTCCCGGCATCGGCGGCGGCGGTCGGCATCCACTGCTTGAAGAACGCGAGCTGGTCATCGGTGAGCTGGCTGCGGTGCTCGGCCAGCGCCGCCACCTTGGTGTCGACGAATCCGCTGATGTCCTCGGTGTGGTTCGGCTCCAACGTGTGAGCCAGCCAGACCTCGGGGACGTCCCAGACCTTCAGGCCCTCGGCCAGGTGCTCAGGGAAGAAGTGCGGGTTGCCGGCGGCCGGCGCCACCGCGTCCAGGACGATCTCGCCGGTCATCCGGTGGTCGCGGTGGTTGTAGTAGGCGAACTTCTCGTCGCCGAAGAACCAGGCGCTGGGGTCGACGGTGATCACGATCCCGGGATGCAGCTCGCGGACCAGCCGCACGACGTCGCGGCGGACGTCCGGCGTGTTCTCGAGCTCGCCGTCGCGGGAGTCGAAGAACCGCACCTCGCTCGCGCCCATCTTGGCGGCGCCCGCCTCCTGCTCGCGGCGCCGGGTCAGGATCAGGGCCTCGATGTCCTCACCGGGATCCTGCGAGCCGCGCCGCCCGTCGGTCAGCACCGCGATCACCACGGGGCGCCCGTCGGCGGCCCACTTGGCGAGTGTCCCCCCGCACGAGATCTCGCAGTCGTCGGGGTGGGTCATGACGGCGAGGACGGTGTCGGTCAGCGCCGCCTCCGCCCGCCGCCCTGCGACTCGGCCGCTCGCTCGATGTACCGGATGAGGGTACGCGCGGGCGATCCCGTCGCGCCCTTCGGCCAGAACTCGTTGCCGCCCTCGACGAACGCGGTCGACGCCACGTCCAGGTGCGCCCACGGAACGCCGTTCACGAACTCGTTCAGGAACAACGCCGCCGTGATCGCGCCGCCGTAGCGGGGACCGATGTTCTTCACGTCGGCGATCGTCGACTCGATGGTCTTCCGGTAGTCGCGCCACAGGGGCAGCTCCCAGCCGGGCTCGCCGCTCTCGTCGCCGGCGCGAAGGATGTCCTGGACGAGGTCCCGGTCGTTGCCGAACACCGCGTAGACGTCGAGCCCCAGCGCGATCATCGCCGCGCCGGTGAGCGTCGCCGAGTCGATGATCACCGACGGCTTCTTCTCCGCCAGGAACGCCAGGACGTCGGCCAGCAGGACCCGGCCCTCGGCGTCGGTGTTCAGCACCTCCGACGTCTTGCCGCCGCGATGGCGCAGGACGTCGCCGGGCCGGATGGCCGACCCGCTCGGCATGTTCTCGGCGAACGCGATCGCCGCCACGACGTTCACCTTCGGTTTCAGCAGCGCCACGGCGCGCATCGTGGCAAGCGCAGCGGCGGAGCCGCTCATGTCGATCTTCATCGTCTCCATGCCGTGCGAGTCCTTGATCGACAGGCCGCCCGAGTCGAACGTGATCCCCTTGCCGGTGATCGCGATCGGCGGGGCCGAGGCGCGGCCGCCCGAGTAGGTCAGCTCCACCATCCGCGGGGGGTTGACGCTTCCCGAGCCGACGCCCAGGACGCCGCCGAACCCGCCCTTCTCGAGCTGCGCGCGGCTCCACAGCTTCGACTGCAGGCCGACGTCCCGGGCCATCTTCTGTGCCTGCGCGGCCATGTACTCCGGCGTCGCGTCCAGCGCGGGCGTGTTCACGAGGTCGCGCGCGAAGTTCGCGGACTCGCCGTAGATCGCTCCGCGCTGCAGTCCCTTTCGCACCGTGGCCTGGTCCCGCCCTCCGAGCGCCACGACCCGCTTCAAGGCAGGCCGTTCCTTCGCCTCCTCGTCGATGGGACGTTCCTTGTACCGATCGAACCGGTACCCGCCGAGCGTCAGCCCCTCTGCCAGCGCACGCGACGACTCGTCGGCGGAGCGCCCGACGCGGTGCAGGGTCGTCGCGACCACTTTCGACTGCGCGGCGCGGCGCCCGACCTTCAAGGCCGCCCTGCGGATCTCGGCCGGGCCCGCCTCCGCCTTTGGGCCGAGGCCCACCAGCAGCACGTTCGAGGCCGGGATACGGCCGAAGGTCGGCAGGGTGAACGACTCGCCCACCTTTCCGAGGACGTGGTTCTGCTCCAGGACCGCGACGAGATCGATGTCCAGCGCGCGAGCCACGTCGGCGAATCCGGGGCCGGCCTCCCGGCCGCGAAAGAAGGGGACGATCAGCAGGTCGGCGGCTACGTCGGCCGGCGACGCTGTCGAGGTTTCGAACGTAGGCACAAGCTCCTCCTCCTGAACCGAGTGCAGGAATCCCCGGGCGGCCGGAGACCGGGGAGCAGACCGGGGAGAGTGTACCGGAGACGGCAAAGGGGACGGGACGGCCGCGCCCGGCGCCGCGCCGCGGCCTCGCCGGGGCCTTCGCGGGCACCCGCCGAGCCCTTTGTCGCCTTCCGCGGACGACCGTAGGCTTCCGCGCGTGGAGGCCCGTGACCTGCGCGACTCGATCCGGTTCGACCCGGAGGTCGTGACGCGAGAGACGCTGTTCGAGACCGGTCACATCTGGGCCGAGGTGGCGTGCCTCGACCGCAACCAGACACTCGGCCCGATCTCGGACGACGAGTCGGACGCGATCTTCACGGTCGTTGCGGGCGAAGCGGTCTTCGTGGTCGATCGGAAACGCCAGCGGCTCAAGCAGTGGCGAACGGTGCTGATTCCGGCCCGCGCGGAGGTGACGGTGACCAACGCCTCGACCGAGCCACTCGTGCTCATGGTCGTCGCAGGCCCGCCGCCGACTGCGCGGACGTCGTCCGCGTGATCCCGCCGGCCCGCACCATCTCGCTGGCTCCCGCGGTCACCCTGTCGGTCGCCGTCGCGCTGCTGGCGTCGTGCACGAGCGGCTCGCCGACCCCGTCGCCCCCCGCCACCTCGCCGCCGACGTCGGCCAGTCCGAGCACCGGTCCCACCCCGCCGTCGGGCCCGTTCGCTTCCGTCAGCGAGGCCGACTACCAGTTCACCCCGGCCCGGATCGTCATCGGCACCGGCCAGGACCTGCACATCCTCAACCAGGGCCCATCGCTGCACAACCTGTCGGTGTCGGGGACGCAGGTCGACCTCGACACCTCGCCGGGGGAGACCACCCGGACGGAGCCGATCGGCGGCGCGCTGAAGCCGGGAACGTACCCGTTCTTCTGCAAGTACCACCGCGCCCGCGGCATGGTCGGCGTCATCGTCGTCGTGCCGTCCTGAGCCCGCGCCGCCCGGCCGCGCGCAGCAGCCAGTACACGACGAGCGCCGTCGCGAAGCTGGGGATGCTCGCGCCGGCCGCCGATCCCGCCAGCGGGAACGGGAGCCCCAGCCAGCCGTGGAGCACGGTCTGCACCCCGGACTGCCACGCGGCCGGGCCCGGTCGGGACGCACCACTGATACACGAGGAACCCGGCGATCCATGCGATCAGCGCCACCGGCCGAATGGATTGCGACACAGGCGATCTCGGTGTCAGGAAGTAGTCGGCGACGAACACGCCGAACAGGGGGACGAACACCGAACCCAGCAGGAACAGGAACGACTCGAACGTCGCCGTCGCGTCCGCGCCCCGGCCGTTCAGCCAGACGGCGAGCGCCACGCCCGCCACGGCGACCACCAGGATCGCGCGGCGCTGTCGAGAGCCGCTCCCGGAGGTTCTGGGCCGATACCGCCGCCGAGTAGATGTCGGCGAACGCCTCGTCGGTCTCGCCGACCAGCAGGGTGAGCAGCACGATCCACCCCCCGGCGAGCGCGGCCATGGCCTGCGCCAGCCCCGCCGGCGACGCGTCGCTGAGCCCGGCTCCCAGGACCAGCAGCGCTCCCAGCGCGTAGAACCACAGGTTGCCGACCGCGTAGCCCGCGTACGTGCCGAGCGCCGCTCCCCTGCGCGTTCGCGCGAAGCGCGTGTAGTCGGCGACGAGCGGCAGCCACGAGACCGGCTGCGCGATCACCAGGTCGACGGCCAGCCAGAACGGCAGGCCGCCGGTTCCCGGGGCCTGCCACAGGGACCCCAGGTCCGAGACGGTGAGCACCCGGATCGTGATCCACAGCGCCGACCGCGCCGACGACCCACGCGCCGAACCGCTCGAGCCAGCGGCGCACGACCAGGATCGGCCCGCCCAGCGCCAGCAGCGTGCAGACCACCGCCATCACCGCGAGCCACAGCCCCGGCGCGGAGAACCCGAACAGCCGCTCGGACATGCGGGCGGCGACCTGGCTCATCGCCCACAGCTCGAAGCCCGTCCACCCGGCCAACTGCAGGATGTTCAGGACCGACGGGAGATACGAGCCGCGCCGTCCGAGCACGGGGCGGAACAGCACCATCCCCGGCACCCCCTCGCGCGCGCCGGCCAGGCCGACCAGTGCGAGCGGCACGCACCCGAGCGCGGTGCCGATCACGATCGCCGCCAGCGCCCGCGGCAGCGACAGTGCAGGCACCAGCAGCGCGCCCGTCAGCAGGACCAGCAGCCCCACCGACAGATCGCCCCACAGCACCGCGATGTCGAAACCCGACAGGTGGCGGCGCTCCGGGGGAACGGGGTCCACGCCCCAGACGGGTGCCTCGCGTTCCAGCGTCCGCTCGAGGCGCTCGATGACCGACGCCATTCGCTCTCCCTCCGCCGGCGTTACCCGGATCAGGTTCCAAGGGTCGCCGGCGCGTGACGTGCGGTGTCCAGCCGGCCTCTCAGCCCGGTCGCCCCGGGCTCCCCTGCCGTGCCGAGTCTATGACTATCATCCACAGCCGTGGCCTACGAGCAGCTCATCGTCGAGCGGGACGGCGCGGTCGCGACCGTGCGGCTGAACAACCCCGCCAAGCTGAACGCGCTGTCCGAGACGATGACCCACGAGCTGATCGAGTCGCTCGAGTCCCTGAAGGACGACCCCGACGTCCGCGCCGTCGTGCTGACCGGTGAGGGCCGGGGGTTCTGCTCGGGGGCGGACCTGGGCGGCATGGAGGAGGAGTACCGCAGCGGCGGCAGGGCACGCCCGACCGATCTGTTGGACGAGGGCTACGCGAAGATCGTCCGCCTCCTCGTGGAGAGCCCCAAGCCGGTGATCGCCGCCGTGAACGGTGTCGCGGCCGGCGCGGGCCTCTCGCTCGCGCTGGCCTGCGACCTGCGCCTGGCGAGCGAGACGGCGACGTTCAGCATGGCGTTCGTCCGCATCGGCCTCGTTCCGGATTCGGGGGCCGCGTACTTTCTCCCGCGGATCGTCGGGACGGCGGCCGCGCTCGAGCTGTCGATCACCGGCGAACGGATCGACGCCGAGCGCGCCCTCCGCATCGGACTGATCTCGCGCGTGGCCCCGGCCGACGGTCTCGGGGGTGCCGCCGCGGCGCTGGCGGCCGAGCTGGCCGCGCTCCCGACGAGGGCGATCGCCCTGACCAAGCAGCTGTTGCGCGACGCGGCGTCGCTGTCGCTGGACGAGACCCTCGCGCTGGAGAGCCGCGTGCAGGACGAGGCAACGCACACCGAGGATCACCGCGAGGGCGTGCTGGCGTTCCTGGACAAGCGGACGCCCGAATTCCGCGGGCGCTAGCTCCTCGAGACCTTCGGCTTGAAGCCCTCGAACGGGTTCCGGCACGAGCGGCAGTAGTGCGTCGACCGGCAGAGCGTGGGGCCGAACGCGCTCTCCCGCACCGTTTCCCGGCTCCCGCAGAAGGGGCACGCGATCGGGTCCGGGCCGGCTCGCCCCACCGACGCGAGCGGGACGACGACCCGCCCCGGTCCGGGCTCCGGCGGGGTCAGACCGTACGACCGCAGCGCCTCACGGCCCGCGGCCGTGATCCGGTCGCTGGTCCAGGGGGGCGACGTGACGAAGCGCACGCGGACCTCCCGGCCACGCGAGACCGGCGCCAGCGCCGCCTCGACGTCCTCACGGATGACGTCCAGGGCGGGACACCCCGCGAACGTCGGGAGCAGATCCACCTCGACCGCGTCCGGTCCCGTCCGCACCTCCTCGACGATGCCGAGGTCCGTGATCGCGCAGGGCGGGATCTCCGGGTCGTGCACGCCGCTCAGGGCCGCCCAGACATCCTCGTCCCGATCGTCAGGTCGCTTTACCATGTCGCACCCGGGTGGGCTCGGTAGAGTCCGGTCAGATCCTCCCAGAGCTCCACGAAGTCGTCCGAATGACGGCCGCGCCGCCCACCCTCGCCCGAGAACCGGCCCTGGTGGACCCAGCGGCCATCGATGCGGAGGACGCCCGGAACCCCCAGGACCTCGTCCCCCGTCACCTCGCCCGACGACGTCGGGACCAGGTCGCCCACCGGCGTGTGCCGTTCCAGCACGTAGTCGAGCGAGACGCGCTCCAGCTCTTCGCCCGCGCGGGCCAGCCACTCGGCGAGCAGCGCCTCGCCGGGCCGCGGAAGGACGCCGTCCGACAGCAGGGCCTCCTCGGCCTGGAGCGGCTCGAACAGCCCGAGCGCGTCGGGAAGCGCCGCCTCCAGGCCCGCCGCCAGGTGCTCGCGCGCGGCCACAGGGCCGTCGGCGAGCCGTCCGAACCACTCGCGCGCGTGCTCGAGGTGGTACGCCTCCTCCATCCGGACCAGCGTCATCACGTCCGCCAGCTCACGCCAGGACGACCCGGCGAGCGCCTGCGTACGGACGTCGTCGGCCGTGTCGTACAGGAACTGCCGGGCAAGCGAATAGCCCCAGTCCCGGTTGGGACGCTCGCACAGCACCGCGTTGCGGTACTCGTTCGGCTCCCGCCCCAGCGCCAGACGGTCCTCGCTCCACCCTTCCCGCAGTAACGGCAGCGCCAGCCCGTACAGCAGGCGGGCGTGGGCCATCTCGTCCTGTGCGATCGACGAGAAGGCGAGATCCTCCTCCAGGTGGGGCACCCAGCCGGTCCACTCACTGTGGCGATGCCCGATGATCAGCTCGTCGTCGGCCAGCGCCAGCAGCAGCTCGAGCCGCGGGTCGATCGCGCCGTCGACGGCCAGCCCGCCGGGGCCACCGCTCACGACGACCCCGGCGGCCGCGGACGGTCGATGCGCAGGCCGCGCGCCGCCATCTCGGCCGCCACCCGCTTCAGCTTCGCGCCGACGCCCGCGTACGCCTCCTGACGCCGGTACGACCGGTCGGTCACCCCACCCAGCGTCTCGGCCGGCCACTCCCCCGCCACCAGCGCGTCCGAGGCGTCGCCCCGTCGACGGACGGCGTAGGCGACGCCCTCCTTGTGCCGGAAGTGCGTCTCGCGCGCGAGCAGCAGCGCCATCTGTTCGTCGGGGGCCGTCACGCCGCCCACGAGCGTCCACTCGTCCGCGGCGGTCCGCTTGCCGAGCACGTCCCACACGTCCACGGCCGCGCGGGCGCCGGCCGTCAGGCGGCCTTCGGCGGGATGCCGGCGAAGGCCTCCCGGATCCACGCGTGCGTGTCCCACATCCCCTTGCGGAGCGAGAGCCGGGTGGCCGTCATCGGTCCGTTTCCGCGCACGACCTCCCAGAACTCGTCCCAGTCGGGCTCGGACCAGATCCATTCGCCCGCGTCCCGGTCGTAGCGCAGCTCCGGGTCGGGGACGAGATGCCCAGGTCCCACAGCTTCGGGACGTACGTGGAGAAGAACTCCTGTCGCAGGTCCTCGTTCGTGCGCGTCTTGATCCCCCACTCCAGCAGGACGTCCCTCTTCTTCGAGGGCGGCCCGAAGAAGTGCATGATCGGCTGCCACCAGCGGTTCACCGCGTCCTGGAACATCGCGCGCTGCTCGTCGGTCCCCGACACCAGCTCGAGCGTGATGTCCTCGCCGTGGCGAAGATGCAGCGACTCCTCGGCGCAGATGCGCCGCATCGCGCGGACGTACGGCGCGTACGACGCGTCCAGCAGCGCCTTCTGGGTCACGAGCGCCGCGCCGTCGATCAGCCAGCCGATGACCGCCACGTCCCCCCACGACTCGGTCGGGTAGTGGAAGACGTTGTGGAACTTGGTCCGGCCGTTCACCAGGTCGTCGAACATCTGCTCGCGGCTCTTCCCCAGGTCCTCGGCCACGCGGTACAGGATCTGGCCGTGCCCGACCTCGTCCTGGACCTTGGCCGTCAGGGACAGCTTGCGCCGGAGCGTCGGCGCGCGCGGGATCCATTCCCGCTCGGGGAGTGCGCCCATGACCTCCGAGTTGGCGTGCATCTCGATGAACTTGAGCGCCGCCTGCCGGTACTCGTCCGGCATCCAGTCGCCGGCCTCGATCTTCTCGCCGGCGGCGATTCGTCCCCTGAATCCGGCCACGCTGTCCTGGTAGGTCATGCGCGATCTCCCTCCGTTCCTATCGTACCCGCGGTCCGCCGCACGCCGGCTTCCGCGGCCGCGCCTGAGCCTGCGCGTGACCGGATTGCGCTCGATTTGACCTGACCGTCTTTCTAGCCCATAATGAGTTTCTGGCCGGGAACATTCTGGTTGAGGCGATAGCGCCAGCTCGGTCAGGAACCTCAAGTAGTTCCCTCTGATGGGGATGCAGGCAAGCGCGGGGGAGCGCGCCGAACGGCTTCCTCGATGTGCCCGAACCCCTCATGACGAGTTTTCACGCTCGCCTTGGACACGGAGTTTTCTCCGGGTCCTGCCCGAGCGGTAGACCATTCGCGCCCTTTAGGGAGGCGTGCGAGAGGGAACCGGATCCATTCATTTGTATCGAGAACCGACCAGTCGGTTCAACGGAAGGAGCAATACCGTGAAACGCATTCTGATCCCAATAGCCATGATCGTGTCGATGGTGGCTCTGATCCTCGGGCCCGCATCGGCCAGCACGACCTCAGCCCTGACGGTGATCTACAAGAGCACCCTCAAGCCGCTTCCGGCGAACTTGCCGAGCGTGGGACCGGAGGCCTACAGCTTCAACGAGTTCGGCGACGAGATCACGTTCGCACCCAGCACGCCTCGCAACGTCAAGAAGGTCGTCGTGACCCTCAGCAGCTGGGGATGCGAAACGGGACACTGGAACACCAGTGACTGCGCGACGACTCCGGGCGACAAGTTCGCCGTACCGATCACCTTCAACATCTACCGCACGACCTCCACGAGCCCGGGCATCACCCCGGTGCCCGCCGGGTCGCTGATCGCCACCGTGACGCAGACGTTCCAGGTCCCTTACCGCCCATCCGCGAGTCCCCTCTGCACGGGCGCGGACGCCGGAAAGTGGTTCAAGAATGGGCAGGGCTGCTTCAACGGGCTGGCCACGAACGTCACGTTCAAGTTCCCGTTCAAGAACGTGGATCCCGATTCGGTGGTCTACGGCATCGCCTACGACACGACCCACTACGGATACAGCCCCATCGGGGAGTCGGCGGCGTGCTTCACGAGCTCGGGCGGCTGCCCGTACGACGCGCTGAATATCGCGCTGGCACCGGCTGTGACCGTCGGCTCGAAGCCGTACGCGGACACCGTCTTTCAGAACGCGGCCTACGGCGCCGACTACTGTGACGCCACCCCCGTGGTAGGAACGTTCAACCTGGACTCGCCAACCAATTCCTGCTGGGCGGGTTACGTCCCGGCGGTCCAGTTCTCTGCAAGGTAATTGAAGGGCGCTACATGAAGGGGGCCGGCCTTCGGGCCGGCCCCTTTCAATCGTCGGGGCCAATAGTCGCGTTATGCTCCGGCCGTGGCGCAGCTCACGCCCGACGAGGCCGTTCGCACGCTCGAGGAGGGGCATCAGGCCCTCGCGGATCTCTTCGGGCGTCTCACCGATGACCAGCTCGCGGAGCCGGCGACGATCGGCGGCGGTGACTGGTCGGCGCGCGACGTGATGGCGCACATCGAGGTGTGGGAAGCCCTCGCGCTCCAAACGCTGCAGGAGTGGCGCAACGCCACGACGCCGTCCATCGAAGAGGTCTTCGCGAAGGGTGCGGAGGGCGTCGACGAACTCAACGCCGAGCGCGTCCAGGCGAAGCGCGGCCTCTCGCTCGACGAAGTACGAATCCAGGCGGCCGACACGCACCGCGAGTTGATCGAGGAGATCTCGCACATGGGCGACGAGGAGTGGTCCGCCAAGGCGTTCTACGACACCGATCAACGCGCCCGGCTGGGAAATCTCCTCGGGTCGGTCACCGGGGCGCCGAAGCGGCCCTTCGGCCACGCATTTGCGCACCTGCCCGACCTCGACGCCTACGTGGCCTCGTTGCCCCGGTTCTGAGCCACACGCTCAGCCGACCCCCGTTGTCGGCGAGCGATCCACCCGTTGCGCCCACTCGTAGTCCATGACGACGACTGCTCCGTCACACAGACGACGGCTCGTGCACAACAGAGGAGGCGATGTCATGCGGCTCAGGCTGGCTCACTTTGCCCGGCGGTACCCGCTCTACCTGCTGCTCATTCCCGCCGTACTCCTCTTGGCGGGCTGTCCCGGAGGCAGCGGGGGCGGGTACTAGAGGGGTTCCACCGCGCGCGAACTGGCGGTCGGGCGGCCGCTCAGGCGGCCGAGACCGACGACTCCCCCTCCAGGAACAGCCCGTACTCCGGATCGCCCAACTGCCGGAAGCGATCCTCGGCGCGGCCGGGGCTGCGCTCCGCGGCCGGCGCGCGCTCGACCTCAGCCGCGGCGACGCGGGGCTCTGCAAGCATCCGATCGATCTCGGGACCGAGCCGGTCGCCTTCGCTCGCCGCGACCATCGTGAGCCACAGGACGAAGGCAGTGACTCCCATGCCCGCGACGAACCACAAGAGCGCTGTGTGCATGGTGTGATCCATGCGCGGCACGCTACATCGTCCGTCCTCAGGCTGTCAACAAACTCTATTGGCTTAGTGCAGTAGCCCCCCGAGCGCTAACCTAAGGCCGCTTTCGGCGGAGGAGTGGGAATGCAGCGAGTGGCGGTGGCGACCGACCGGTCGGAGACGGCTCAGCGCGCCGAGGACTGGGCGGCGGCGATGGCCGATCGCTACGGCGCCGAGCTGGTCGTCATTCAGGTGCTCGTGCCCCAGAACGCCGCCGGCACCGAGGCGGGGCAGGCCGAGGCGACCCGCGCGTCGTTCGCGGCGGCCGAGCTGACCAAGCGCGCCGAGGAACTGGCCGGGACCCGGGGCTCCGCGCGCGTGGTCGTCGACGACGACCCCGCGACGTCCATCGTCCGCGCCGCCGAGGAGGCCGGCGCGGACGTCCTGGTCGTCGGCAACGCCGGGATGAGCGGGCGCAAGGAGTTCCTGCTGGGCAACGTCCCCAACCGCATCTCGCACAACGCCCGGTGCACGGTCGTCATCGTGAACACGGTCGCCCCCGACGGGAAGGGCTCTTCGGTGACGCGCGTCGTTCCCCGGCCCGGCGCGGTCACCGACACCGGGCTCGACGAGGCCCCCCCGCTCATGGGCCGCGCCACCCAGATCGGGGCGGTGATGGCCAAGCACGGCCTGAAGGAACTGTTCGGCAAGCCGGGTCCCGGCGAGGAGCCGATGCGTGCCCGCGCCCGCAATCTGCGTGCGGCGCTCGAGGAGCTGGGGCCGACCTTCTGCAAGCTCGGACAGATCCTGTCGACGCGACCCGATCTGGTGCCCCCCGAGTTCATCGAGGAGCTGTCCACCCTGCAGGACAGCGTCCCTCCCCTGACCGAGCAGCAGGTCGTGCAGGTGATGGAGGAGGAACTGGGCGTCCCCTGGGAGGACGTCTTCGAGTCGATCGACGCGAAGCCGCTCGCCGCGGGGACGATCGCCGAGGTGCACCGCGCGACGCTCGCGGACGGGTCGCGCGTCGTCGTCAAGGTCCAGCGGCCCAACGCGCGCGAGGAGATCATGCGCGACCTCGGGCTGCTCCAGCTGTTCGCCGAGCGGACGGCCAAGCGCCCCGCGTTCAAACAGGTCGTGGACATGAACGCCATCGTTGAGCACCTGTCCGAGTCGTTGCAGCGCGAGCTCGACTTCCGGCAGGAGGCCGCCAACATCGACCGGATGCGGGCGGTCCTCCAGTCGTATCCGCGTCTGGACGTGCCGGACGTCTACAGCGACTTCTCCACGGTGCGTCAGCTTGTGATGCAGGAGATCCAGGGCGGGCCGATCCGCGACGCGCCGGAGGGTCCGGCGCGCAAAGAGGCGGCGCGCCAGATGCTCGAGTCGTACTACCGCCAGATCATGGTGGACGGGTTCTTCCACGCGGACCCGCACCCCGGCAACCTGATGTGGTGGAACGACAAGATCTACTTCCTGGACTTCGGCATGATCGGCGAGGTCGGACCCCAGATCCGCCAGAACCTGATGCTGCTGCTGCTCGCGTTCTGGCAGGAGGACGTCACGTTCCTCACCGACGTCACGTTGATGCTGACCGGCGAGGACCAGCGTACGGACATCGACCTCACGAAGTTCCAGCAGGAGGTGGGCGAGGTGATGACCAAGGCCCGGCACTCCTCGCTGAAGGACATCCAGCTCGGACCGATCCTGCAGGAGGTCACCGAGATCGCCATTCGGCATGACGTCCCGCTGCCGGCGTCGATGGCGCTCACCGCGAAGGCTTTGGCGCAGATGCAGCTGGCCACGGCCGAGCTCGATCCCGATCTCGACCCCTTCGCGGTCGCGGGTTCGTTCCTGGCGCGCAACCTGCTGACGCGGATCAGCGAGTCCACCGACCCGCGCCGCATCTTCTACGAGACGCAGAAGCTCAAGGTCCGTCTGATGCGCATGGTCGAAGCGGTGGAGCGGGTCACGGGCGCTCGCCCGGGGCCGAAGCTGCAGATCCAGTTCCGCGGCATCGAGGGGCTGGAGGCCAACATGCGGCGCGCGGGGCGGCGGCTGTCGCTGTCGCTCACCGCCGCGGGCTCGCTCCTGGCCTGCGCGATCACGGCGACGTCCACGCACGTGGCATCGTGGGTGCCGACGACCCTCGGCGTGCTGGGCGGGCTGCTGACGCTCGGCCTGGTCGGGGACCTGCTCCGCCGGCGGACCTGACCCGCCGAGACGTCAGGCCCTGGACCGCTGCTGGTACAGCGCCAACAGGCAGTTGACCACCTGGGTCAAGCAAGGGTGCGCTTCAGAGACCGTCGTCGGGCGCGGGGGCCCGGGCCACGGTCACCCGCGTCGCGGCGGGGGTCTGCTCGGGCTTCTGCTTTCCGCCTTCCCGGATGGCCTTCAGCAGCAGGCGCTCGATCACGAAGGCGGCCACGCTCATGGCGGCGCCGAGCAGCACCCGTTCGAACCGCCGAACGGTCCGGCGCATCGGTGCGCGGAGGCCCATGGCAGGAGGATGCCACGTTCTCGACGCGTCCGTCAGTGGGCCGAGACCACCGCCGCGAGGTTCCGGAGCGACCTTCTGGCCATCGCGCGCTGGACCGGTCCGTAGACCGTCAGCCCGAGCTCGCCGAGCAGCCCGAACGGCAGCCGCAGGTGCTCGTCCCACACGAAGTGCGTGGTGCCGCCCGGACCGGCCACCAACCGCCACTCGCCCCAGCCCGACACGAACCCGCGATGCGCCACGCGGAGCACGCGGGGCGGATCCCAGACCTCCACGTCCAGGACGTCGGTCGTCGCCGGGATGCCGAGCACCCTGGTCCGCGCGACCACGCGCGCCCCGAGGGCGCGCTCGGTCCCGATCACGCGCATCCAGACGACGTCGGGCATCCACTCTGCCTGCCGCTCCCAGTCGGCGAGGACCTCCCACACCCGCTCGGGGGTCGCCGGCAGCGTCCGCGCCACCCGCAGGTTCACGTGAGCGGATGCTCCACGGCGGACGCCGGGCGATGGGTCTCGGGCGTCCGCGCGGCGAGCGCCAGCGCCACCAGCAGCGGCACCGCCGCCAGCGCGAACGCGGCGCGAAAGCCGTAGGCGTTCGCGCTCCATCCCGCGATCGCAGGACCGAGGACGAAACCGAGGTCGCCGAAGAACCGAAATGCCCCCACGCCCGTTCCCGACCGGTCCTTCGGCGTGACGTCGGCGAGGATGGCCGTCGGCGCGGTCGAGCCCGCGCCGCTCGCGACGCCGAGCAGGATCAGGAGCAGGGTCAGCGACAGGACGCTGGTGGCGTACCCGACCGCGACCACGGACACCGCGTAGGCCGCCAGCGAGCCGATCAGGAGCAGCCGCCGGCCGTGGCGGTCCAGGATGGCGCCGAACGGATACAGCGTGAAGAACTCCGCCGCGATGGCGATCGACAGCACCGTTCCGATCGCCTCCGCCGACATCCCGAGGGCGTCGTGCCCGAACAGCGGGATGAGGGTGCTCCACACCCCGCCGATGATCCAGAACCCCGCGAGGTTGGCCACGATGGCGGTGACGAAGGCCCGCTCGCGCATGAGCGAACGGAGGCCATGGAGCCCGGCCCGTCCCACCTGCTCGGACCGGGGGATGTGGCCCGCCATCCCGAGGAACAGCGCGCCGGCCAGGAGGCACATGAGCGCGTACGAGTACAGGGGGAGGGTCAGGCTGCCGCTGATGCCGGCGATCACGCCGCCGACGGACTGCCCTGCGATCAGTCCGATGTTGAACATGCCGTAGAAGATCCCGAACGCGCGGCCCAGGCGGTCGTGCGGGACGATCTTCAGGAACGAGGAGTAGAGGGCGGCGAACAACAACGCCGACCCAGCGCCGCCGGCACCCCGGAACACGACGGCCCAGGCGAACGTTGGGGCCCTCGCCAGGAGGACGGTCGTCCCGGCCAGGAACACCATGCCGATCGTCAGCATGGCGCGCTCGCCGTACCGGTCGACCCACGGCCCGGCGACCAGGTCGAAGGCCAGCCGGGTGAACGCGAACGAGGCCACCAGAATGCCCACGGCGTCGTAGCTGACGCCGAAGCTCTGGGCGTACAGGGGGAGGATCGGGTTGACGATGCCGAACCCCATCATCGTCACCAGGATCGTTCCGAGGACGACGCGGACGCGCCGGTCGGAGACGATCGACCGGATGCCGCCGGGGGTCTGCGCCGAGGTCGCGCGCGCCACCTATCGGGCTCCCAGCGGTGCTGGCCTCCCACCGCTCGCGCTTGTTACGGTTCGGTGGATGGCGGCGGGCAGCATGCGGGCGAGTCTAGCGGCGGGGTGGACCTCGCCGCGGCGGCGCCCATGAGCGCGGGTGTCGTCTTCGGACCCGCACTGGTCACCCCCGAGGGGGCCGAGCCCCGTCGCGGCGCGGATCTCGCGACTCTGCGCGTCGTGAGCGACGCGGCGATCGCGTGGCGGGACGGTGTGATCACGTACGCCGGTCCCGCCGCCGGCCTGCCGGGTGAGTTCGCTGCCGCCGGTGACGCGGAGAACGAGCGACGCGCAGGGGGCGCGATCGTCCCGGGGTTCGTCGATTGCCACACGCATCTCCCGTTCATCGGCTGGCGCGCCGACGAGTTCCAGGCTCGCCTTGGGGGCGAGACCTACCGCGACGTGCAGGGCGAGGGCGGCGGCATCTTCCGCAGTCGGCGCCTGCTGGCGGCGGCCTCCGACGATCAGGTCCTCGACTTCTGTGTGCCGCTGGCCGAGGAGATGCTGGCCTGCGGCACCACCGCGCTCGAGCTGAAGACGGGGTACGGGCTCTCGATCGACGCCGAGCTGCGACAGGCGCGGCTCGCACGCCGGCTGTCGGCCGAGATCCCCCAGACCGCGACGGTCACGCTGCTGTCCTGTCACGCCGTGCCCGAGGGGTACGAGCGCACTGCGTGGGTCGACGAGGTGTGCCGGACGATCATCCCCGCCGCGGCGGCGGAGGGGCTCATCGACGCCGTCGACGTGTACGTCGAAGACATCGCCTTCACGGTCGACGACCTGCGGCGGGTGCACGACGCCGCCGCGGAGGCGGGCCTCCCGTTGCGCGCGCACGCCGACCAGCTCGCCGCGAGCGGAGCGGCCGAGGTGGCCGCGGAACTCGGCGCCAGGAGCGCCGATCACCTCAACCATGCCGAGGCGGGGGGCGTGGCGGCGCTCGGTCGCGCCGACGCGACTGTCGCGGTCCTGCTCCCGGCGTCGACGCTCTTCCTGGGCGCGCGGCCGGCGCCGGCGGCCGACCTGGTCGCGGCCGGTGCGGCGGTCGCCCTCGCCTCGGACTTCAACCCGGGGACCTCGCCGTGTCTCTCGATGCCCGAGGTGATCGCGACCGCCGCGTCCCTCTACCGGATGACACCGGCGCAGAGCCTGACCGCGGCGACGCTGAACACCGCGTGGGTGCTGGGGCTGCACGAGCGGCACGGCTCGCTCGAGCCGGGGAAGCGCGCCGACTTCCTGGTGCTGGACGCCGACGACGTCGCGATGATCCCGTACCGGCCCGGGCACAACCCGGTGGCCGAGGTCTGGCTGGCGGGTGAGCGGGTCGCCTAGCCGGGACGCCGCACGACGCGGGTGGAGAGCACGTCGCGCAAGCTGACGACACCTGTCACCTTGCCGTCCTCCATGACCGGCAGGTGACGAAACCCGCGGGACAGCATCACCTGAGCGGCCTCCTCGGCTTCCATGCTCGGCTCCGCGGTCACGGGGTCGGGCGTCATCCAGTCGGCTACGCGCGCGGACGTCAGGTCCTTGCCCGACCCGGCCGCGCGCAGGACGTCGCGCTCCGTGAAGATGCCGGTGAGCCACGAGCCGTCCATCACGATCGCCGAGCCCACGCGTCCCTTGTCCATCGCGGCGGCCACCTCCGAGACGGTCGCCGACGACTCCACCGAGAACGCTTCCTTCGCCATGATCTCGCCAAGGGTCGGCACGTCGACCGTCCCCCTACCCGCCGCCCTCGCCGCCGACTTCGTCCAGATCGAAGTCGCGGACGGGCGTACCCGGGGCCTCCATGTCCTCGTTCAACCGGCGCCACAGCTGGCCGGCCCACCCGCTGACTCGGGGCCAGTCACGCCAGAACACCTGGAGCGTGGTCGCGTCGAAGCCTTGTGCCGCCTCGTCCGGTGGGACCTCGTCGGCTACCGACTCGAGATCGGTCATGGCCTCTAGCAGTCGATCGGAGTTTTCCACGCGGCCTCCTTCTCGCCGGGCCCGAGTCTATCGGTTCCGCTCTCCGGGTCGCTACAGCAGCACACCGGCCGCGTCCTCGACGGCCGCGACCAGGGCGCCCGACCCGATCAGCTCGATCGCGGCGTCGACGTCGGGCTTCAGCGCGCGGTCGGCGTCCAGGAACGGCACCACCTCGCGGATCGCCGTCCGGGCGGCGGCGGTACCCGCGGCCGGGGCGAGGGGCGCGCGCAGGTCGAGGGCCTGCGCGGCGGCCAGCACCTCGATCGCGACGACCGCCTCGACGTTCGCCGTGATGTCGCGGGCGTGCCGCGCGGCCGTCATCCCCATGCTCACGTGGTCCTCCTGCCCGGCGGACGACGGGATCGAGTCGACGGACGCTGGGTGCGCCATCGTCTTGCACTCGGATACAAGCGACGCCGCCGTGTACTGCACGATCATGAACCCCGAGTTGAGACCCGAGTCGGCCACCAGGAACGCCGGCAGGCCGTTGTTCGTGTGGGGGTCGAGCAGCCGGTACAGGCGGCGGTCGGACATCGAGGCGACGCCGACCGTCGCCGCGGCCAGTGCGTCCATGGCGACGGACACCGGCTGGCCGTGGAAGTTCCCGCCGGACAGGATCTCGCCGTCCTCGGGCAGCACGATCGGGTTGTCGGTGACCGAGCCGATCTCGCGCTCGAGGACGCCGCGCGCGAACCCCAGGACGTCGCGGTGCGCCCCATGGACCTGCGGCACGCAGCGGAGCGAGTAGGCATCCTGCACCAGGTGCTCGCTGTCGCGGTGCGACGCGACGATCGCACTCCCCCGCAACAGGTTTCGGAGGTTCTCGGCCGAGGCGGCCTGTCCTGGGTGCGGGCGGAGCCGCTGGAGCCGCTCGTCGAACGCGCGATCCGTCCCGAGGATCGCCTCGACGGTCATGGCGGCGGCCACGTCGGCGGCCTTCGCGAGCGCCAGACCGCGGGCGGACGCGAGGATGCCGACCGCCAGCATGGCCTGTGTGCCGTTGATGAGCGCGAGCCCCTCTTTGGCCTCGAGGTCGAGCGGCTCGAGGCCGGCCCCTTCAGCGCCTCGGACGCCGGCATGCGTCGGCCGTCGTACGCGACATCGCCCTCCCCGATGAGCGGGAGCGCCAGGTGCGCGAGCGGAGCGAGGTCGCCGGAGGCCCCCAGCGACCCCTGTTCGGGGACCACGGGGAGGATGCTCCGGTTCAGGAACTCGAGCAGCCGCTCCACGACGATGGGCCGGACGCCCGAGTGGCCGAGCGCCAGCACGTGCGCGCGCAGGACGAGCATCGCCCGCACCTCCCACTCGGAGAGCGGCGCGCCCACGCCGACCGCGTGCGACCGCAGCAGCGAATGCTGGAGCTGGCGCGCCTGCTCGGGCGTGAGGTGGACGTCGGCAAGCGCGCCGAAACCGGTGGTGACGCCGTAGACGGTCTCGCGCGCGGCGAGCTTGTCGTCCACGACGCGGCGCGCGGCGAGCATGCGGTCGTGGGCCTGCGGCGCCAGCGCGACGGGCTCGCCGCGCGCCGCGGCCAGCACGTCGTCGATGGAGAGCGTCCCCCCGACCTCGACCGTCACGGCCCGGAGGCTACGACTGGCCGCTCCCCGAGGCAACCGGGCACCGCGTCCACAGGACGTTCCGCTGCCCCGATCCGGGCGTGCCGTCCGACTCGAGGACGACGACCCGCTAGCCTGTGCGCGAGATGCAGCCCGACCCCGGATTCGAGCCGATCGCCACCGAGCGGCTGCTGTTGCGGCGGTCGGCGCCCGAGGACGCGGAGACGATCGCGAGGTATCGCAGCGATCCGATCGTGGGCCGGTACCAGGGGTGGGGCCAGACGGACGCGGCCACGGTCCGCGCGCAGATCGAGGAGATGACAACGCGCGCGCCGGGCGAGCCGGGTGGATGGGTGCAGTTCACCGTCGAGGAGCGAGAGGGCGGGCGCATCGTCGGCGACGTCGGGCTCTCGCCGGCCGACGACGAGCCGGGCGTCATCAAGATCGGGTACACGGTCGACCCGGCGTTCCAGGGACGCGGCTACGCGACCGAGGCGGTCCGCGCTCTCGTGGCCTACGCGCTCGAGACGCTCGGCGCCGAGATCGTCCGTGCGTACGCGAGCGCGCTCAACACGCCGTCGCACCACGTCGCCGAGAACGCCGGCCTGCGGCTGATCGAGCGTTTCGAAGGCGAGGACGACGGCGTGAAGTGGGCGGGCGTCCGGTACGAGCTGCGGCGCGACGAGGCGTGAGCGATCCCGCCGACGGGGCCGGAGGGTTCCGCCGCACGACCACCGGCATGCGGGCGATCCTCTGGATCGGCGCCGGGTTCGTCGCGGCCGCGGGGCTGAACGAGTACCTCCTGTCCTCCCAGACCGACCGCTACTTCGCCTGGACGATCACGCTCCCGCTGACGGCGGCGTTCCTCGGCGCGTTCTACCTGACGGCCCTCGGCATGGCCGTCCTGAGCGCCCGGCAGCGGGAGTGGTCCCGTGCACGGGTGGGTGTCCCCGGCGTGGCCGCGTTCCTCTGGCTGACACTCCTCGCGACCGCGCTGCATCTCGACCTCTTCCACCTGCACGCCGGACCCGGGACGGCGCGCGCCGCGGCATGGGCGTGGCTCGTGATCTACGTGCTGGATCCGCTCGCCCTGACGACGCTCTGGTTCCTCCAGACGCGCGTGCGCGGACCCGACCGGCCGCGGTCCCGGCTGCTTCCGCCGTGGTATCGGGCCTGCTGGCGGTCGAAGGCACCGTGTCGGTCGTGGTCGGCGCCTGCCTGTTCGTGGCGCCGTCCACCGCGACGCACCTGTGGCCGTGGCCCCTCACGCCGTTGACCGCACAGGCCATCGCGGCGTGGCTCGTGGGGTACGGCATCGTCCTGCTCACGATGATCGTCGAGAACGACTGGGAGCGCGTGCGTCCCGGGCTGGTCCCGTCCGTCGTCCTGTTCGTCCTGCAGACCATCGCGCTGATCCGCTACTCGGACGCGGTCATGTGGTCGTCGCCGAGCGCGTCGATCCTCCTGGTGATGCTCGGGGGCACGCTCGTCCTGGGCGGAGCCGGGTGGCTCCTGGCCAAGCGGGCGCGGGTCGCGTGAGTGGCAGAACGTCGTCCGCGGGTCGTCAGGCCTCGGCCGCCTCGACGCGGATCACCGACCGCACCGCCTTCACGCTCCCCAGCCCCCGGAGTGTCCGGACGCACTCGCGCAGCGTGCGCTCCGCGGCGCGGTGCGTGATGAGCACGAGTTGCGCCTCGTCCTCGTGCCCCTCCTGCCACACCTGACGGATCGACACCTGGTGGTGGGCGAACGCGTGGGCGATCGCCGCCAGGACACCGGGGCGGTCGGCCACCTCGAGCAACAGGTAGTACTCACCCTCCACGTCGTCCATGGGCAGGAGCGCCGGCATTGCGGCCACGCCCGCGCCGTGGGCGCCGTGGCCTGCCATCGTGATCGAGCCCGCCGCGCCCCGCCCGCGCGCGAGCTCGATGAGGTCGCCCACCACGGACGTCGCCGTCGGGTCGCCGCCGGCTCCCCGGCCGTACAGCATCAGCGGGCCGACGCGCTCGCCCTCGATCAGCACCGCGTTGAAGCTCTCGCGCACGGCGGCCAGCGGGTGCGCGGACGGAAGCATCGCCGGCTGCACGCGCACGGAGACCGCGTCGCCCACGCGCTCGGCCACCGCCAGGAGCTTGACCACGTAGCCCAGCCGGCGCGCAAACGCGATGTCCTCGGCCGACACCCCCTCGATCCCCTCCCGGTGGACCGCCGAGCCGGGGATCGACGTGTCGAACGCGATCGTCGCCAGGATGGCCGCCTTCGCGGCGGCGTCGTGGCCGCCCACGTCCGCGGTCGGGTCCGCCTCGGCGTACCCCAGGACCTGCGCCTCGCGGACCGCGTCCTCCAGCGTGGACCCTTCCTCGGTCATGCGGGTCAGGATGTAGTTCGTCGTCCCGTTCAGGATCGCGGTGAGCCGGACCACGCGGTCCCCAGCCAGGTGCTCACGGATCACGCGGATCACGGGGATGCCGCCCCCCACGGCCGCTTCATAGAGGAGGTCGACGCCGCGGCGCACGGCCTCGTCGAACAGCTCGGGGCCGTGCTCGGACAGCAGTGCCTTGTTCGCCGTCACCACGGACTTCCCCGCCTCCATCGCCCTCAGGACGAGCGACCGCGCTGGTTCGATCCCGCCGATGAGCTCGAGCACGACGTCCACGTCGTCCGCCGTCACGACATCGTCGGGCTCCGTGACCAGATTCGGCAGGGGCGAGGCGCCGCGCCGTTTCGACGGGTCGCGCACGGCCACGCGCACGATCTCGATGCGGGCGCCGGCTCTGCGCTCGATATCGCCGGCGTGGTCGCGGAGCAGGCGCGCCACCGCGGCCCCGACGTTGCCGCAGCCCAGCATGCCCACGCGGAGGACGTCGCTCATGACGAGCGGATCCTATCCGGCGTCAGACGGGCCCGAGTGAGCGTCGAAAGGCGTCGGCGGCGGTGCGCAGCTGCTCGCGACTCCGGGCGTCGAGCGTCTCGGCCTCGAACCGCAGGCGGCCGACGACCTCCTGGTCCTTGATCGAGCCGATGTTGATGGCGACGTTCGCCAGCGCCGGCTTGCGCGCCGGCGAACAGGAGGTTGGCGGCGGCCACCCCGTCGGATGCCGCATTGCTGTTGCCCGATTGGATCGCCTCGACGGCGGCCCGCATCAGCTCGACCGCTCGGCGGGCGACCTCGGCGGGAACGTCGGCCGCCTCCAGGTAGGCGCTCTGGATCGCGGCTGAGCGGGCCGTCCTCTCCTGCTCCGAGTCCTTCGGAAGCCGGAACGCGGTCATCACGGCCTGGAACGCCGCCGTGTCGCGGTCGGCGAGCTCGAGGAACCCCTCGCGGGCCTCGTCCGCCGTGGCGACCATCCGCGACATGGCCTCCCAGACGCGCTCGTAGCCATCCTTCCCCTCCGTCAGCCGGCCCACCATCGCAACGAGCGCGGCCCCGGTGGCGGCGGCGACCGCAGCGGCGCTGCCGCCGCCCGGCGTCGACTCGGCCGACGCCAGCGCTTCCAGGAAGTCGGCCAGGCGCTCCTGGCCGAACCCGGCCGCGCTCACGACGCGTCCTCGTCGTACCGCTTCACCAGGTTCTCCAGGATCTGCTCGTCCGCATCGAATCCCTCCAGTCGCAGGTGCTCCACGTCGCCGGAGGCCAGGGCCGAGGCCGGCACCAGCCCGACGATCTCGCTCGACAGCACGTCCATGCCTCGCGGAGCCGCCAACTCGACGAGCGCGTCGAAGGCCTTCCGCGGCGACGTCACCTCGTGGTCCACGAGGTTCATGGACACGGTGACACATTCGCGCTCCGGCACGTCGAAGCCGATGGCCCGGACGGCCGGCAGCCCGCCGGAGGACTCGCGAAGGGCCCGCGCGATCTCCTTGGCCGCGGCCTCGTCGCGACCCGAGAGGTAGACGTTGAACGCGACGAGCGGCTTGCGCGCCCCGACGGCCACGGCGCCGGCACGTCCGATCTCGCGCGGACCGAGGTCGGGGAGGCGCTCGCCGCCGGCCACGGCCTCGCGCAGGCCCTCGTACTCGCCCTTGCGTACCACGGCCAGGCTCTGCCGTTCGGGGACCAGCGCCGCGCGGTCGTACAGGTACACCGGGAGGCCGAGCGACTCGGCGAGCTCGCGTCCGACCGCGCGCGCCAGGGCGACGCACTCGTCCATGGTCACGTCGCGGACCGGCATGAACGGGATGACGTCCACCGCGCCCATGCGCGGGTGCCCGCCGTGGTGCCGGGTCATGTCGATCAGCCGAACGGCCACCGCGGCGCCGGCGAGCGCGCTCGCGCGAACCGCCTCCGGCGTCCCGAGGAGGGTGGTGTCCAGCCGGTTGTGCTCGGCGTCCCACTGCACGTTGACGAGCAGCACGCCCGGAACCTGCAGCGCGCCGACGATCTCGTCGATCACCTCGCGGCGGCGACCCTCGCTGAAGTTCGGCACGACGCCGACGATCGGTCGCGCCGGCCGCCGCGTTCCCTGTTCGCTCACCGGTCCGTCCCTCCTCAGCCCAGCTCCGGGGACGGAGCGTATCGGCGGCCGTCGACGAGGTCGAGCCGGCTGCACATCCAGGTGTCGCGATCCACGAGACGAAAGCCCGCGTCGAACAACGCCACCAGGCCGGGATGCGGACCGAGCACCACCAGGTGCACGTGGGACGCCCCCGAGGCCGCGCGGTCCGCCAGCGCCCGGGTCACCCGGTCCATGTCGGCCTCCGTCCGGCCGCCCATCGGGCCGACGAAGGCGTGACGCTCGGGACCGGCGGGCCCGTCGATCGTCACCGTCCGGATCCATCCGTACGCGGCGGCGTCGCCCCCCGAGCCGTCCATGCGGAAGCCCTCGATGCCGGCGCACGTGGCCAGGAACGCGTGCTCCTGCGGCCGCGGTCGTCCCGACAGCGCTCCGTCGAGGACGGCGATGGCCTCCGGCGTTCCGGGGACGAGCTCGCCGGGATCGTTCGCGAGCCGCCCCAGCGCCTCTGCGTTGGCGTGCAGGTACAGCACCGGCATCAGCGGCCGCATCCCGAAGCGCGCGTACAGGGGCAGGGCGCGAGGGTCACCCGACGCCGACGTCAGACGGACACCGCCGCGATCGAAGATGGCCTCCAGCACCGCGGCGCCGATGCCGTGACCGAGGAACCCCGGCCGCACGAACAGGTCGGCCAGGTACACGACGTCGCCGCGATCGAACGAGCCGCCGAAGGCGACCACCTGGCCGTCCCGCTCGGCGACGATCATGCGCCCGGCCCGGTGCTCGTGATCCAGGAAGTCGGGCCGGTCCGGCCAGGGACGCAGGTTGTCGTACGCCTCGGAGATCTCCCGCACGGCGGCGACGTCGCGGTCCTCCACCGCGCGGACCGAGGACGGCACGAGCCCGGTCATGACCCGTCGCGCAGCGGGAACGGCCGGATCACTCCCGCCACGGCAGACGGACGCCGCGCTCGGCGGCGACCTCCAGCGCACGGTCGTAGCCGGCGTCAGCGTGCCGGATCACGCCCATGCCCGGGTCGGACGTGAGCACCCGTTCGAGGCGTCCCGCCGCGTCGTCGCTTCCGTCCGCCACGACGACCATCCCGGCGTGGATCGAGTAGCCGATCCCCACTCCGCCTCCGTGGTGCACGCTCACCCAGTGGGCGCCGGCCGCGGTGTTCACCAGCGCGTTCAGGATCGGCCAGTCGGCGATCGCGTCCGAGCCGTCCTTCATCCCCTCGGTCTCGCGGTACGGCGAGGCGACGCTTCCGCTGTCCAGGTGGTCGCGGCCGATGACGATCGGGCGCCGAGACCTCGCCCGAGGCGACCAGCTCGTTGAACGCGAGACCGGCCTGGTCGCGCTCGCCGTAGCCGAGCCAGCAGATGCGTGCCGGCAGGCCCTGGAACGCCACGCGCTCCTCGGCCATCCGGATCCAACGCTGCAGCCGTTCGTTGTCCGGGAACAGGTTCGCGACCGCGCGGTCGGTGGCCATGATGTCGGCCGGATCCCCGGAGAGCGCCACCCAGCGAAACGGTCCCTTCCCCTCGCAGAAGAGCGGCCGGATGAACGCGGGGACGAACCCCGGATAGGCGTAGGCGCGCTCGTGCGCCAGTCCACCCAGCTCGGCCCCGGCCCGGAGGTTGTTCCCGTAGTCGAACACGACGGAGCCCTTCCCGAGGAACCCGACCATCGCCTCGACGTGCTCGGCCATCGACGCGAAGGCGCGGCGCTGGTACTCGCGCGGGTCGGCGGTCCGGAGGTCTGCCGCCTCGGTCGGCGACAACCCGGCCGGCACGTACCCGCCCAGGGGGTCGTGGGCGCTCGTCTGGTCGGTGACCACGTCGGCCTGGAAATCGCGCCGCAGCAGCTCGGGGAACACCTCCGCCGCGTTGCCGACGAGCCCGATCGACACGGCCTCGCCGGCAGCCCGCGCCTCCTCGGCCCAGCGCACCGCCTCGTCCAGGTCGGCGGTCTCGCGATCCAGGTAGCGCGTCTTCACCCGACGCTCGATTCGCGCCGGGTCGACGTCGACGCACAGGGCGACGCCCTCGTTCATCGTGACCGCGAGCGGTTGGGCGCCGCCCATCCCGCCCAGGCCGCCGGTGAGCGTCACGGTGCCCTTCAGCGTGCCGCCGAAGCGCTGGTGGCCGCACTCGGCGAGTGTCTCGAACGTGCCCTGGAGGATCCCCTGGGTCCCGATGTAGATCCACGAGCCCGCCGTCATCTGCCCGTACATGGTGAGGCCCTCGGCCTCCAACCGGCGGAACGTGTCCCAGTCGGCCCACTTCGGGACCAGCATCGAGTTCGAGATCAGCACGCGCGGCACCGAGGGCTGCGTGCGGAACACGCCGACCGGCTTCCCCGACTGGATGAGCAGGGTCTCGTCGTCCGCCAGCGAACGCAGGGCGCGGACGATCGCGTCGAAGGCGTCCCACGAGCGGGCGGCCCGGCCGGTGCCGCCGTAGACGACCAGGTCCTCGGGGCGCTCGGCCACGTCGGGGTCGAGGTTGTTCATGAGCATCCGCAGGGCGGCCTCCTGGGGCCAGCCCCGGGCCGACATCGACCGGCCGCGGGGGGCGCGGACCTCCCGAGGCCCCTTCCCCTGGTGCGTGGGCGTCGTCACCGGTCCAGCATGACCGCCGCCCGGCGCCCTTCGCAACCGGGCCGCGGGGGGCCGTTTTCAAGGGGGGGCGCGCGGGCTCCGATATCCGGTCGGGGACGCCAGAAAGGGACGGATCGCGCTCGCGGTGACAGACGACCGGCTCCGGCAGGCCGCTGAGGACCTGCTCTCTCAGACACTGCTGGCGAGCGCGCAGTGCCTTGCGATCGTGCGCCTGGATTCGGGCGAACACCTCGCCGTCAACGACGCCTACCTCAACCTGTACGGGTACACCAGGGACGAGGTCATCGGGCGGACCTCGGTCGAGCTCGGGGCCTTCTCCAGCGACGCGGCTCGCGGGGCGTACGTGTCGGCCCTTCGCCGCAAGGGCGTCTTCTTCGAGCAGGACCACGTCATCGCGACCAAGACGGGAGTCCGAGTCGCGTGCCGGCTGTCCTCGGAGATCGTGACCATCGGCGGCGCGGAACTGGTGCTGGTCAACCTGCGGCGCCACGCCGGGCCGGGCCCGGCCGAGGAGCGCCTGGAGCGCGAGCTGGATCTCTGGCGCGGTCAGGCGGCCGACCTCCTCCAGCACATGCCGGTGGCGTTCCTGTCGCTCGACGCGGCGTTCCGGATCACGTACGCGAACGGCCTGGGTGAGTCCCTGTTGCAGCGGCCGCTGCAGGACCTGATCGGAACCGACGTCTTCCAGGTGTTCCCGGCCGCCATCGCCCCGTCGTTCCAGGACGCGGTGCGGCGTGCCATGCGCGAGCGCGTCGCCGTCGATGTGCAGGACTCGTACTCGCCCACCGGCCGCTGGTTCGAGGTGACCGCGTATCCGTCCGACACCGGACTGTCCGTGTTCCTGCGCGACGTGACATCGCGCAAGGACGCCGAGGGACGGCTGGCCGAGGCCGAGGAGAAGTATCGGGCGCTGGTCGAGCAGGTGCCCGCCGCCATCTACCTGGAAGGCCTGGACGGCCACCTGATCTACAGCAGCCCCCGCATCTACGACCTGTTGGGGGTGACCCCCGAGGAGATCATCGCCAGCCCCGAGCTGTGGCACGGGCTGGTGCATCCCGAAGAGGCGGCTGCCGTCCGCACCGCCGGGGCCGAGGCGGTTCGCACCGGCCAGCCGTGGCGCATGGAGTACCGGATGGTCTCCAGGAGCGGCAGCACGGTGTGGGTTCGCGACGAGGCCGAGTTGGTCCGCGACGAGGACGGCAACCGCCGCTTCTGGCGCGGCGTGATGGTCGACGTCACTCAGCGCAAGGAGGTCGAGCTGGCCCTCCGGGCGGCGGAGGACAAGTACCGGTCGATCGTCGAGCAGGTGCCCGCCGTGATCTACGTCGAGGACATGTCCGGAAAGCTCGCCTACCTCAGCCCGCAGTACGAGCAGCTCTTCGGCTTCCAGGCCGACGAGCGCATGGCCGATCCCGACGTCTGGGTCAAGCGCATCCACCCCGACGACCGCGAACGGGTCGTGGCCGAGGACCGAAGGACGAACGCAACCGGCGATCCCTTCAAGATGCAGTACCGGCTGTCCACCAAGGACGGCCGGATGCTGTGGGTGCAGGACTCCTGCGTGCTGGTGCGCGACGAGAACGGCGTTCCCCAGTTCTGGCAGGGCGTGCTGGTGGACGAGACCGCGCTGAAGCGGGCCGAGGAGGAGCTGACCGACAGCCTCGAACAGCTCCACCGCATCAGCGAGGAGCGCCGCCTCCTGCTGACCCGCCTGGTGGACGCCCAGGAGCGCGAGCGCACCCAGATCGCCTCCGACATCCACGACGACTCGGTGCAGGTGATCACCGCCGTGGGCCTGCGGCTGCACGCGCTCCGGCGCACGCTGACCGATCCGGACCACATCGCGCTGCTCGATCGACTGGACCGGACCGTTGCGGAAGCGGTCGCCCGGCTGCGCCGGCTCATGTTCGACCTGCGCCCGCTGGCGCTGGAGCGCGACGGACTCGCCACTGCCGTGGAGAGCTGGCTCTCGCAGGCGGCGGTCGATGCGGGCTTCGACTTCCGGGTGGTGGACCACCTGTCGGAGGAGCCGCCCGAGGCGGTCCGCGTGATGCTCTACCGCATCTGCGCGGAGGCTCTCACGAACGTGCGGAAGCACGCGCACGCACGCCATGTCGCCGTGACGATGGAGAGCAAGAGCGGCGGCGTGCTCCTCACGGTGCAGGACGACGGCGTGGGCTTCGAGGTGGAGTCGACCGAGCGGGTCAGCGAGGCGGGCCACGTGGGGCTCTCGACGATCCGGGAACGCTGCCGGATGGGCGGCGGCTGGTGCCGCATCGAGAGCCTGGTGGGCGAGGGGACGAGCCTTCGCGTCTGGCTCCCCCGCATGGAGGCGGCCGCATGACGGCGGGCAACCGCATCCTGCTCGTGGACGACGACGACGCCGATCGGGCGCTGGTCCTGCGCGAGCTCCGCCGCTGGCACGCGGCGGCCGAGTTCGTCGAGATCGCCGACGGCACGCAGTTGGCCACGGCACTGGACGGGCCTCCCGCCCATCTCGTGATCACCGGCGACGACCTGGGCTGGACCGACGGACTGACGGTGCTTCGGCTCGTGAGAGAGCGCTGGGGAGGGACCCCGGTCATCGCGTACGCGGACGCCGGGAACGAGCAGGTCGCGGTCGAGGGCATCAAGCTCGGCCTCGACGACTACGTGGTGAAGTCGGGGGAGCGGTTCCTGCGCCTCGGATCCTCCGTGGAGCGCGCCCTCCGCCACGTGGACGACCTGCGGGCACTGTCCGCCGAAACCCGGCGGTACCGATCGCTCTTCGAGCGAGTCCCTGTGGGCCTGTACCGCTACGACCCGGGCGGGACGCTCATCGAATGCAACCAGGCGCTGCTGGACATCTTCGGGGCCGCCGACGTGTTCGCCCTTCGCGCGGCGGGCTTCCCCCGCGAGCTCTACGTCGACCAGGCGGATCGCGATCGGTGGCGGGCGGCCGTCGCCGACGGCGTCGCCACCGGCATCGAATACCGCATCCGGCGACTGAACGGGGACGTGGCGTGGGTGCGCCACAGCGCGAGGCTCGTGCGGAGCCCCATCGGCGATCCCATGTGGTTCGAGGGGGTGATCGAGGACGTCACCCGGTCCCGGGAGGCGCAGGAGGCCGTCATCGAGGCCGAGTGCAGGTTCCGGGCGCTCGTCGAGAATGGGTCGGACTTCATCATGGTGCTGGACCCCGACGGCACGATGCGGTACGTGAGCCCGTCGGTCGCCGCCGACCTCGGCCACTCCGCGGATGGGCTGGTCGGCACCAGCGTGTTGGACCTCATCCACCCCGACGACGCCGAGGAGATCCGCCGCCTGATCGGGCGCCTGGGCGAGGAACCCGACCGCGCGCTCATCCTCGCCGCGCGCTTCGGGCGCATGGAAGGCCCGTGGCGGTCCTGGGAGGGGGTCGTGACCAATCGGCTGCACGAGCCGACGGTGGGCGGCCTGATCCTGAACGCGCACGACGTCACCTCGCGACTCGAGGCCCATGCCCAGCGTGTGGAGGCCGAGAGCCGCTACCGTGACGTGTTCGAGAACGTGCCTATCGGCCTGTACCGGTCGGCGCCCGATGGCACGCACATCGACGTCAACCCCGCGATGGTGCAGATCCTGGGCTTCGACACCGTGCAGGACTACCTCGCCTCGAACGCCCACGACCTGTACGTCGACCCACGGGACCGGCAGGCCTGGCGGGAGACGATCGACCGCGAGGGCGTGGTGCGGGGGTTCGAGGAGCGACTGCGCCGCCCGGACGGGCGCGTCATCTGGGTTCGCGACAGCGCCACGGCCGTGCGCGACGAAACCGGCGCCGTCGTGATGTACGACGGGAACATCGAGGACATCACCGAGCGGAGGGCCACGGAGGACGACCTCCGCAAGACGCTCCGCCAGCTCCATCGCCTGAGCGACGATCGACAGCGTCTGTTGGGCCGGCTGGTCGCGGCGCAGGAGGAGGAGCGGCAGCGACTTGCCGGCGACATCCACGACGACCCCATCCAGGTGATGGCCGCGGCGGCCGTCCGTCTGGACATGGTCGAGCGGGCAGCGATCGGCACCCCCGCCCAGGAGGCCCTCGAACGGACCGCCGAGACCGTGCAGCAGGCCATCAACCGTCTGCGCAACCTCGTCTTCGAGCTTCGACCTCCCGCGCTGGATCGCGAGGGCCTGGCGGCCGCGATCCGCCAGTACATGGAGCACCTCGCCGACATCGAGATCGACGTCGCCCTCCAGAACGACCTGCCGAGGGAACCCGCCAGGGAGATCCGGACGACCGCGTACCGGATCGTCCAGGAGGCGCTCACCAATGTCCGGAAGCACGCCGGGGCCTCACGGGTCCTCGTCGAGCTGCGGGAACGCGACGGTGGGATGGCGACCGTCGTGACCGACGACGGTGTCGGGTTCCGGGCCGGCGCCGACCCGACCCATCCCCGAGCCGGACATATCGGGCTTCAGTCGATGCGGGAGCGTGCCGAAGCCCTGGGAGGGTGGTGGCGAATCGAGAGCCGCCCCGAAGGGGGCACTCGAATGGAGTTCTGGCTTCCGGACGAGGGAGGCGACACGGAATGACCACGGCGGGCAACCGCGCGCCTCTCGCCACGGCGGGGGCGGCGGACGATCGGCCCGAACGCCAGCGCATCCGCGTCCTGATCGCGGACGACGAGGCCGCCATTCGGGAAGCGCTCGCCGACCTCCTGGCCAGCGAGGACTCGCTCGAGCTCGTGGCCGTCGCGACGGACACCGACGAGGCGATCGAGCTGGCCGGACGCACCATGCCCGACGTCGCCCTGCTCGACGTGAAGATGCCTGGCGGCGGCGGTCCGCGCGCGGCCCGGGAGATCCGCGCGATCACGCCGCACACGCGCGTCGTGGCGCTGTCCGCGCACGAAGATCGCTCGAGCGTGCTGGAGATGCTGCGCGCGGGCGTGGTCGGCTACGTGGTCAAGGGGGCTTCGGCCGAGGAGATCCTCGAGACCGTCCGGCGCTCGGTCCTCGGCCAGGCGAGCCTGTCGGCCCACGTCACCGGGCACGTCGTGCACGAGCTGGCCGGGCAGCTGGCGCGTCAGGAACGGGAGTCGGCCGAGAAGCGGCAGCAGCTCGACCGCATCCACTCCATCCTGGACGACCCGTCGCTGCTCCGCATCGTGTACCAGCCGATCGTGGACCTCGCGAACAACCGCCTCGCCGGCGTCGAGGCCCTGGCCCGGTTCGACGTCCAACCCGAGCGGGGCCCGCAGGTGTGGTTCGCCGACGCCGCGGTGGCCGGGCTGACGCTCGAGCTCGAGCTGACCGCCATCCGGGCCGCGCTGGTCGAGCTCGGCCGCATCCCGCCGGCCAGCTACCTCTCGCTCAACATGTCGCCCATCACCGCGGTCTCGCCCCAGTTCGCCGAGCTGTTGGAGGATCACCAGCCCGAGCGGGTGGTGCTCGAGGTGACCGAGCACGCGCCGATCGAGGACTACGACGAGTTGAAGGAGGCGCTCCACGACCTCCGCGCCCAGGGCGTCCGACTGGCGATCGACGACGCGGGCGCCGGCTTCGCCAGCCTGCGGCACATCCTCCAGCTGGACGCCGACGTCATCAAACTCGACATGAGCCTCACCCACCACATCGACCGCGACCGGGCCAAGCGCGCCCTGGCCGCCGGGCTCATCTCGTTCGCCTCCCAGATCGGCGCGGCCATCGTTGCCGAGGGCATCGAGACCCAGAGCGAGCTGGAGACGCTCCGAGGCCTCGGCGTCGCCTATGGCCAGGGGTTCTTCCTGGCCAAGCCCGGCGATCTGCCGGACGAGAGTTTCTCCGTGGCTGCGCTGGCGGGGTAGATCCGGCCGATACCCTGGGCACGACTCTTCCCGACCACGACCCCTCACCCCCCTGGAGGTGTCCGTGAAACGTTTGCTGCAGGCAATGGCCCTGTGCCTCACCGTGTCCGTCGTCGTGCTCCCCGCGCTTCCCGCGCACGCGCTCGGCGCGAAGCGCGTGGTGAGCGACTCGAACTTCCCCGCCGCCTTCACGTTCGGACCCAGCGGGGCGCTCTATTACGCGGACCGGTTCAGCGGCGAGATCTACCGCAAGAAGGCCGGCGGCGACGTCCTGGTATGGACCGTGACGAACCTGTCCACGGACGGCGAGCAGGGTCTGCTGGGGCTCGCGGTCGACCCGGACTATCCGAGCTCGCCGTACCTCTACGCGTACGCGACGCGTGACAACGGCTCGCTGGAGAATCAGATCGTCAAGATCACGATCTCGGGCGGCGTGGGGACGACCGCCACCCCGATCTGGACCAGCCAGACCACGGCCGGCCAGTATCACGACGGCGGCCACATCACGTTCGGGCCGGACGGCAAGTTGTACGCGCAGGTCGGCGAAGCGCACGACCCGTCCAACGCGCAGGACCTGTCGACCGACGCCGGGAAGATCCTGCGGATGAACCTCAACGGCAACGCCCCGGGCGACAACCCGCTGGGTGGGCGGATCTTCACGCGGGGCATGCGCAACGGCTTCGGCTTCACGTTCGACCCCATCACCCACCGACTGTGGGAGACGGAGAACGGACCGGAGTGCAACGACGAGATCAATCAGTTCGACAACGGTGACAACGGCGCGTGGGGCCCCAACGAGAACTGCAGCGGGACGTCGCCGGGCGACACCAACAACAGCGGGCCGTCGCCGCGGACGTTCCCGAAGCGCTGGTACACGCCGACGATCGCCCCGACCGGCATCGTGTTCTGCCCGAAGAACGGCTGCGGGCTGCCCGGCCACGGCGGCCACGCGTTCTTCGGTTCCGTCAACGACGACAAGATCCGTGAGGTCCGCTTCACCGGGAACCGGCTGGGCATCCTCTCCGGGTGGCCCAAGGTGGTCATGAGCCGGTCCGACCTGATCTTGTCGATGGAGCGCAACCCCGTGAACCACCACCTGTACTTCAGCGACCCGAACGGGATCTACGAGCTGGTTCCCGGCTAGGATCCCGGATCCATGCGCGTCTACGACTCGTTCCTGGACGCGGTCGGGGACACGCCGCTGGTCCGCCTGTCACGGGTGGCCCGCGGCGTGCGCCCCACCGTGCTCGCCAAGCTCGAGATGCTGAACCCGGGCGGGAGCGTCAAAGACCGCATCGGCATCCGCATGATCGAGGCGGCCGAGCGTTCGGGCGCCCTCACGCCGGGCGGGACCATCGTCGAACCGACGTCCGGCAACACGGGACACGGGCTCGCGATCGCCGCGGCCATCAAGGGGTACCGCTGCATCTTCGTGATGCCGGACAAGATGAGCGCCGAGAAGGTCGCGCTGCTGCGCGCGTACGGCGCGGAGGTCGTCATCACGCCGACGGCGGTGCCCCCGGAGTCGCCCGAGTCGTACTACCGCGTCGCCGACCGGCTGACCGAGGAGATCCCCGGCGCGTACCAGCCCAACCAGTACTTCAACCAGGAGAACCCGCGGGCGCACTACGAGACGACCGGGCCGGAGATCTGGCGGGACACCGAGGGACGCATCGACGTCCTGGTCGTCGGCGTCGGGACCGGCGGGACGATCACCGGCACCGCGCGGTACCTGAAGGAACAGAAGCCGTCGCTCGTCGTGGTGGGTGCGGACCCCGAGGGCTCGCTGCTGTCCGGCGACGAGGCCCGGCCGTACCTGACCGAGGGCATCGGCGAGGACTTCTTCCCCGAGACGTTCGACCCGACGGTCGTGGACCGCTGGGTGCGGGTGAGCGACCGCGACGCGTTCCTCACCGCGCGGGCGGTGACGCGCCAGGAGGGCATCCTGGTCGGCGGGTCGACCGGGACGGCGGTGTTCGCCGCACTGACGGTGGCGCGCGAGCTGCCGGCCGAGGCGGTCGTGGTGGTCATCCTGCCCGACACCGGGCGCAACTATCTGTCCAAGCTGTACTCCGACTCGTGGATGCTCCAGTACGGGTTCCTCGAGGCGACCGAGCAGATCCGCGTCGACGAGGTGCTGGCGGCAAAGCACGGCGGCCACGGCGACGGGGGCGAGCACAGCGACATCCCGCCCATCATCACGATCGGCGCGCACGACAAGGTGCGGCAGGCGATCGACGCGCTGCACGAGCACGACATCTCGCAGGCGCCGGTCGTGCGCGACGCGTCGATGTCGGTGTCGTCGTTCGTCGGCTCGATCCGGGAGGGGACGCTGCTCGACCGCCTCTTCCGTGACCCCGACTCGCTGCAGTCCGACGTGGCCGAGGTGATGGCGCCGCCGTTCCCGATGGTCGAGTTCGACCAGCCGGTCGAGACCGCGTTCGCCGAGCTGCAGGGTTCGCCGGCCGTCGTGGTGACGAAGGCGGGCGAGGCGCTCGGCGTCCTGACCCGCTCGGACCTGCTGGAGTTCCTGGCCCACCGCCGCGAATCACGGGGCTGAGCGGGCGCCGTCCGGTGACGTCGCACAAGGCCGGCCGCACGAGCGCGGGCCTGCTGCTGTGGCGCCGGCGGAAGGGACGGGTGGAGGTGCTCCTGGCCCATCCGGGCGGCCCGTTCTGGGCGAAGAAGGACCTCGGCCACTGGACCATCCCCAAGGGTGAGATCGAGGAGGGCGAGGAGCTCGTCGCCGTGGCCCTCCGGGAGTTCGCCGAGGAGACGGGGCATCCGGCCCCCGACGTGCCGCTGGTCGACCTCGGCGAGATCCGCCAGAAGTCCGGGAAGGTCGTTCTCGGCTGGGCCGCCGAGGGCGACCTCGACGCCTCCACCGCGGTGAGCAACACGTACGACATGGAGTGGCCGCCGCGCTCTGGTCGCACCCAATCGTTTCCCGAGATCGACCGCGTCGAGTGGTTCGACCTGGACGAGGCCCGCCGGAAGCTCAAGGCCGCGCAGGTCCCGTTCCTGGAACGCCTCGAGGCGGCCCTCGCGAGGGACGCGTAGCCGACGGTAGGCTTCCCCGGATGGGCGCGGTCATGGGGGTGGACGTCTCGCTCGGGCGTGGGCTCGACGTGGCCCTGCTGGACGGCTCGCGCGTGGTCCAGACCTGGGCGCGCGTGGGAGCGGAGGGCCTGAAGGAGCTGCTCGTCCAGCATCGACCCGAGGCCGTCGGGATCGACGCTCCGCCGCGCCCGGGGCTAGGCCTCCTGCGCGACGACGCCGAGCGCGCCCGTCTGCCCGTCCCGCCGGCCGCCGGCCGCCACCTGGACCGCCGCGTCGCCGAGTACGAGTTGTCGCGCCGTGGCATCGGGTCGCACCAGACCCCGCGCGACGAGGCACGGCTCTTCTCGTGGATGACGGCGGGGTTCGAGGCGTTCGCGGCGGCCGCGGGCGCCGGCTACGACCTGTTCCTGGGTGAGGGCACCGCCCGCGGCCGCGCGTTCGAGGTCTTTCCGTACGCGTCGTACGTCGGGCTGTCGGGCTGCCTCTCCCCCGGGCGCCGCTGGCGGCTGGCCTGGCGCCGGGCCGTCCTGGCGCAGGCGGGCGTCGAGGGGCTCGCCGCCGACGCCCCGATCGACACCGTGGACGCGGCCTGCGCCGCGCTGACGGCCGGGCGGTTCCTGGATGGCGGCGGCTCGTGGCTGGGCGACCCCCGCGAGGGCACGATCGTGCTGCCGGTACCGCGGCTCAGCGACGCCTACCATCGGTGCGCACCCCCCGACGCGGGGGGCGCCGCGGGCGTGCACCCGGCCCGGGCCGCGCCCGAGCCGCGCCTGTGTGAGTGCGGCTGCGGCACGCCGGTCCGCAAGCGCTTCGTTCCGGGACACGCTGCCCGGTTGCGCGCCCGGCTGCTGTCCGAGGCGCGCGCCGGCGCGGCGGCGCGGGCCGACCTGGAACGCCTGGGATGGCTCCGATTCCTGGAGGAGGACGCATGAGGTTCGAGACGAAGGCGATCCACGCGGGACAGGAGCCCGAGCCGGCCCACGGCGCCGTCAACGTGCCGATCTACCAGACCTCCACGTACGCGCAGGAGGAGGCGGGCAAGCCCCGCACGTACGAGTACGCGCGCACGGGGAACCCGACCCGGACCGCGCTGGAGGAGGCGCTCGGCGCGCTGGAGGGCGGCCGCGCGCTCTGTTTCGCCTCCGGACTCGCCGCCGAGTCCACGGTCCTCTCGACCCTTCGGCCGGGCGACCATGTGGTGCTCGCCGACGACGTCTACGGGGGCACGTATCGGCTGCTCGACCGCGTGTTCGGGCAGTGGGGGCTGACCATCGACCCGGCCGACCTGACCGACCTGGACGCCCTGTCGCGCGCGATGAAGGAGGAGACCCGGCTCGTCTGGGTGGAGACACCGACGAACCCGACCATGAAGATCATCGACGTGGCGGCCGTGTCGCGGGTGGCACACGGCGCGGGGGCTCGCTGCGTCGTCGACAACACGTTCGCGTCGCCGTACCTGCAGCGCCCGCTCGAGCTGGGCGCCGACCTGGTGGTGCACTCGGCCACCAAGTACCTCGGCGGCCATTCGGACGTGATCGGCGGCGCGACCGTCACCGCCGACGACGAGCTGCACGAGCAGCTGGCCTTCCTGCAGAACGCCGCCGGCGCCGTGCCCGGTCCGCTCGACTGCTTCCTGACACTGCGCGGCATCAAGACGCTCGCCGTCCGCATGGAAGCGCACTGCCGCAACGCGCAGGCCGTGGCGGAGATGCTCGTCGCGAACGAAAAGGTGCAGCGGGTGTACTACCCGGGGTTGCGCTCGCACCCGGGACACGATGTCGCGGCGCGCCAGATGTCGGGCTTCGGCGGCATGGTCTCGTTCGAGATGGCGACCGAGGAGCAGGCGCTCACCGTCTGCCGCAGCACCGAGCTGTTCACACTGGCCGAGTCGCTGGGCGGGGTGGAGTCGCTGATCGAGCACCCCGGCCGGATGACGCACCTGAGCGTTGCGGGGTCGCCGCTGGCCGTCTCGCCGACGCTCGTCCGGCTGTCGGTCGGCATCGAGCACGTGGACGACCTGATCGACGACCTGCGACAGGCGCTCGACGCGGCCGCGGCCGCATGAGCCGGTCGCCCGGCGAGGGCGAGACCCCAGGCACCCCCACCCCTGCGCCGCGCGTCCCTCCGCCGCGCTGGCGAGAGGTCTTCCGCGGCACGCTGGGCCGGCTGACGCTCGGGCTGTTCCTGCTCGAGGTCGTCGGCGCCATCGAGATCCTGGTGGTCACGACCGTCATGCCGCGCGTGGTGCGCGACCTGGGCGGCCTGCACCTGTACGGTCTCGCCTTCAGCGTGGCCGGGCTGGGGACAGTCGTCGCCATTCCCCTCACCGGCCGCGCCGTCGACCGCGTGGGGCCTATCCGGCCGCTGGCGATCATGCTGACCGTCTTCGCGGCCGGGACGATCGTCGCCGGCGCCGCACCGACGATGCCGGTGTTCGTATTCGGCCGGTTCCTGCAGGGGCTGGGCGCCGGGGCGCAGTTCGCGGTCTCGATCGGGACCGTGGCCAAGACCTACCCGGACGAGCTGCGGCCGCGCGTGCTGGCGCTGCTGGCGGCGGCCTGGGTGCTGCCGGGGCTGATCGGACCGTCTTTCGGCGCACTGATGGCGAGCACCGTCGGCTGGCGGTGGGCGTTCTTCGCGCTCGTGCCCCTGATCGGAGTGGCGGCCGCGCTGGTGTTCCCCGGGCTCCGGGGCGTGGCCGGGACGACGGCGCCGCCCGAACCCCGGCCTCGGGCCTCGTCGATCCGGTGGCCGATCCAGACGGCCGTCGGCTCCGCTGCCCTGCTGGGCGGCATCAGCGACGTCTCGGTGTGGACCGTGCCGCTGGTGGTCGTGGGGCTGGCCCTCGCCGGCCCGGGCATCCACCACCTGGTGCGCGACGACGCCGCGGATTCCAAGCCCGGGCTGGTCTGGGCCCTGGCCGCCGGGTTCCTGGTGACGTTCTCGTTCTTCGCCACCGACGGGTTCGTGCCGCTGATGCTCACGGGCGTGCGCGGCCTGTCGGTCGGCGAGGCCAGCCTGGTGATCACGCTCGCGACGCTCGGCTGGTCCGCGGGCAGCTGGTGGCAGTCGCGCGTCGCGGCGTCGATCTCCGCGAGCCGGCTGGTGGCCGGGTCGATGGTCGCCCTGATCGTCGGAACGGTCTGCGTCGCGGCGGGCGCTCACGACGCGCCGCTGTGGATCCCGTTCGCGGGGTGGACGATCGCGGGGATCGGGATGGGCATCGCGTATCCCACGGTCTACCTGGTCACGATGGACCGGGCCGGCGAGGGCGCCGAGGGGACGACCGTCGCGCTGCTGTTGCTGATCGACTCGCTCGGCGCGTCCGCGGGAACCGGACTGGGCGGCGGCGGCCATCGCGCTGTCGCAGAGCCTCGACGCGAGCCTGGTCGCGGGACTGACGGGCGCGTTCGCGCTCGCGCTGGCGGGCGCCGTCGCTCTGCTGGTGATCTCGCCGAAGCTGGCGGCTACGCCTTCGGCCGCTTGAGGTAGGCCACCAGCGACACGCCGCCGGCCGGCGTCTCCTGCTGCAACGACCGAGACCAGCTCCCAGCCGTCGGCCCCGAACCCGTTCAGGATCTCGCCGGGGTTGTGCGGCAGGAGCGGCGCCACGAAGTACTCCCACGTCTGCATCGCTCATCCCTCCAAGCGCTCGCGCGTGCGCATCATACAGGCGCCCATGACGACCTCGAGGCCGCCCTCGGTCGCGATGCGGTAGGCCTCCTCGTTCACGATGCCCTCCTGGAGCCACAGGACCTTCGCCCCGACCTGCACGGCCTGGCGCGCGATCTCCGGCGTGTGCTCCGCGCGGCGAAAGACGTCCACCGCGTCGACGGGCACGTCCACGTCGAGGAGCGACGCGAACGCGCGCTCGCCGAGCACCTCGGTCTCGTTCGGGTTCACGGGAACGATGCGGTAGCCCTTGCCCTGGAGGTACGCGGCCACCTCGTGCGACGGCCGCGAGCGGCTTGGACGACAGGCCCACGACGGCGATCGTGCGCGCCGATCCGAGGATCGACGCGAAGCTCCTCGTCGCTCGGCAGCACGGGTCGCGGGTCGCTCATGGGACTTCTCAACCCGCCCGCGCGGCCGGCGATTCCAGCGCGTCCAGGAACCCGCGGAGGATGCGCGCCGTCGCGCCCCAGATGACCTGGCCGGGCGTGTCGAACACGTACGTGGGGTAGGTCCGCCCCTCCCACTCGAACTCGGACTCGTGACCCAGCGGGCCCAGCGACGCGAGCGGCTCCACCATGCACGCGCTCGATCTCGGCGGCGTTCGGCCGGAACTCGGGTTCGGACGCCAGCAGTCCGACCACGGGCACGATCACCGTTCCCAGCACGCGCGTGTGGAACGTGCCGAACGTCCCGAGGACCTCGACCGCCTCGGCGGGCAGGCCCAGTTCCTCCTCGGTCTCGCGAAGCGCCGTCGCCACCGGCGTCTCGCCCGGATCGGCCAGCCCGCCGGGGAACGAGATCTCGCCCGCGTGCCGCGACAGCGTGTCGGTGCGCCGCGTGAACACGACGCGCGGCTCGCCGCCGGTGATCACCGGCACCAGGACTGCCGCCACGCGCTCGCCCGGCACGTCGGGAAACGCGCCCGAGGGGTCGAGGACACCGGCCAGACGCGTTCGGATTTCGTCGGCCGAGTACATTGGTCCACCATCGTAGCCGCGGTCCGCGCGGACCCGGCGCGCTCGGCGCGAGGGATTCCATGGAACGGGTCGACGTGTTCGTGATCGGAGGCGGCGGGACCGGCTCGGACGTCACGTACGCGCTCGCGGGCGCCGGCCTGAACGTGGTGATGGCCGAGCGCGAGGTCCTGGGCGGCGAGTGTGCCAACTTCGGCTGCGATCCCACCAAGGCGATGCTGAAGGCGGCGCGCGTCGCCGCGACGGCCCGGCGCGCCGGCGAGTACGGCATCCGCGTCGGCCGGGTGGAGGTGGACTTCCCCGCCGTGATGCGACGCGTCCGCGCGCTGATCGACGAGGAGACCATCGAGGGACCTCGTCCGTACGAGGAACGCGGCGCGCGCGTCCTGATGCAGGAGGCGCGCCTGACCGGGCCGCACCGGGTCGAGACCGCCGACGGGACGATCTGGGATGCCGACCGGGTCGTCCTGACGACCGGGTCCGAGGCGAGCGCGCCGCCGATCGACGGGCTGGAGGGCGGCGGCTACTGGACCAACCGCGAGGCGATCTGGCACGGCGAGGGCGTTCCGGCGTCGCTCGCGATCCTCGGCGCGGGCGCGATCGGCGTGGAGTTCGCGCAGATCTACGCGCGGTTCGGCGCACGCGTGACGGTGGTGGAGGCGCTCGACCGCGTGCTGCCGCTGGAGGACCGCGACTCGTCGGCGGCGGTCGAGTCGGCGCTGCGCGAGGAGGGCATCGAGTTCCTGACCGGCGCGCGCGTGGAGCGGGCCGAGCGCACCGCGGGCGGCGGGTGGAAGCTCGCGGTGGCGGGCCGCCCGGCGGTCTCGGCCGAGCGGTTGCTGGTCGCCACGGGCCGCCACCCGGTTCTCGACGGCCACGACCTCGCGGCCGCCGGCGTCGAGCTCGACGACCGCGGACGGCCGGTTCGCACCGACACGCTGCGCACGACCGCGCCGCACATCTGGGTGGGCGGCGACGCGACCGGCGACCTGCTGTTCACCCACGTCGGCGGCTACGAGGCGAGCGTGATCGTGGCCGACGTCCTGGGCCGTCCCTTCTCCGCCGACTACCGCGTGGTGCCGCGCGTGACGTTCTGCGAACCCGAGGTGGCCGGCGTCGGCCTGACCGAGGAGCAGGCGCGCGAGGAGGGCCGCCCCATTCGCGTGGGACGGGTCCCGTTCGCCGACGGCACGCGGTCGTTCCTGGAGGGCGAGTCGGACTGGCACGTCAAGGTCGTCGCCGACGCCGGGACCGGCGAGGTGCTGGGCGGCCACATCGTGGGCGAGACGGCGGGCGAGCTGCTCGGCGAGATCGTGGTGGCGATGGCCGGCCACGTCCCGGCGGCGGTGGCGGGGCGGGCGATCCATCCGTATCCGACCCGGTCCGAGACGGTCCGGGCGGCCATGCGGAAGGCCGGCGGCCAGGACTGAGCCCGGTCGCCCCCGCCGCCGATATCATTGGACGGGACATGGACACGCAGATCGCACCCGTCGAGGTCACCGACCGCGCCGCCGAGAAGGCGGTCCAGCTGGGCATGCAGGAGGGCCACGGCGAGGACGTCTGCCTTCGGCTGCGGGTGCTGGCCGGCGGGTGTTCCGGCTTCTCCTACAAGCTCTCGTTCGAGGACGGTCCGGCGACCGACGATCTGGTGACCGAACACTCGGGCCTCCGCGTGCTGGTCGACCCCGCCTCGGCCCCGATCGTGGCCGGCTCGACCATCGAGTTCGTGGACGCGATGCTCGGCGGCGGGTTCAAGGTGAACAACCCCCAGGCCGTGAGCGAGTGCTCCTGCGGCGAGTCGTTCTCGGTCTGACGGCGAAGGACATCCCATGCTCGAGCGCGCATCGCAGGCTGCCGGCTCGCTCCGCAGCTACGCCGCCTCTCCCGCCGGCCGGCGGATGCGCCGCACCGTGGGCACCGTGGTGATTCTGGGCAGTCCAATGCTCTTTCGACTTCCCGGACTCCGCCGCCACCCGGCGCTCCGCGTCGTGGAAGTGCTCGGAGGCGTGGCGGTCCTGGTCGCCCTGGGCGAGCGCCTGCGCGACTGGGAGCCGGACCAGGACCCCGAGTCCGAGATCACGTCCTGGTAGCGGCGCGGCCGCCCGGCCGCGTGGCGCTCGCCTGAAAGCACGCTAGGCCGGGAGAGTAGTCTTCGACGCGTGACCCTGGGACACGACGCCGCGTTCGAGCTGCCCGATGGACGGGTCCTCGAGTACTGGGACGGCGGCGAGCCCACCGGACGATTGATGATCCTGCATCCCGGCACCCCGGAGACACGGGTGATGGGGAGGTGGGGCCATGATGCCGCGGTCTCGGCCGGGGTCCGACTCGTATCGGTGAATCGCCCCGGATACGGCGGTTCGACGACGGCGCCCCCAAGCTTGCGGGCGACCGGAGAGGACACCGCCGCGCTGGCCGCCCACCTCGGCGCGGACGGGTACGCGGTCTTCGGTCTCTCGGGAGGAGGACCGTTCGCCGTTGCGACCGCGGTTGCCGATCCGGCCCACGTTCGCGCGATGGGAGTGGTGGGGGGTATGGGACCGTGGCGCCTGCTGGAGGACCCGTCGAAAGACCCCGAAGGCAGCAAGTGCCTGGCCCTCCTGGACGCGGGGGACGCGGCCGCCGCATGGGACTGCATGCTGCTGGACGTCGAGCGCGCGTATCGCGGCATGGCCCCGCTCGACGACGATGCGCGTGTCGACACGATGCTCGCGGACATCGGCGGCGAAAGCCGCCTCTTCCGTGACGGGCGCTACCGGGCCCTCTGGGCAGAAAACCTGCGCACGGTGTTGGAGCACATGGAAGGCTCCGCGTTCGACAACCTCGCCTGGGGCGGACCATGGGACGCGGATCCACGCGAGGTCGAGGTCCCGACGATGCTGTGGTACGGGGACGCGGACAGACCCTGTCCGGTCCTCCACGGAGAGTGGTACGCGGAGCGGATCCGTGGATCGGATCTCGTCATCCTTTCCGGAGAGTCGCACCTCGACGTCATCGACGCACACTGGCCCGAAGTGCTCGCCGGTCTCCTTCGAATCTGGACGTAAGACCCACGTGATCCGCGCTGCCTCAGCGCGACGATTTCGGCGGGCGATCCTTCAACCGGTAGACGAATCGCATGGCCTGATACACCTCGTCGATCGCGGCCGACTTGTTGTCGACGAGTCCCGCGTCCAGGCCGAGCCGCTGCACGACGTCGAACGTGAGCTCCGTCTCGACCCTCGCGGCCTTCTTCGGCCAGCAGAGCCACAGGCCGCCGTCGGGCTCCAGGGCGCGCACCGCGGGGCCGAGCCGGCGCTTCAGCGGCGCGAGTCGCGTGGCGAATACGATCACCACGTCCAGGTGTCCTCCGACGCGCGACGCGATCTCGACCCCATCCGGCATCGGGACGAGCGTCCCGACGAATCCATCGGGAGCGTCGACGATCGCGACGCGACTCCCTTCCTTGATGCCGAGCTTCTTCGGGAGCGGCGTCCCCGAGTAGTCCTTCTCGGGCATCTACCGGACGGCTTTGACGGCGCCCAGCCCCTTCACCTCGAGCATGTGCATCTCGATGTCGACCCAGGGCGAGGCGACGACGACCGTGGCGAGAACCGAGGACCACAGGCGCTCCGGCAGCTCGACGTCGAGTCCCGAGTGGAAGAGCGGGTCCCACGCAGAGCCGGTCAGGAACTCGAGCGTGGCGCTCGCCGGCGTCTCCGGATCGGGGTCCAGGACGTCCATGCCGGGATGGTCGGCGGTGTGTCCGGGCAGCCAGCGCCAGAATCGCGCCGGCGCGGCCAGCACGACGGCGGCCTGCTCGACCGAGCCGTGGGCGCGCGCCAAGCCCATCTTCAGCAGCACCCGCATGGCGTCGTTCACGAAGCCGCCGTGATCCTCCCCGCGCGGATGCCACGCGATCTGCACGGCGAGCTGAGGCGTGCGGGTGCGGCCGGCCACCACCACGTCGCAGGGCTCGGCGAGGACGCCGTGGCCGCCCAGGCCCGCCTGCATCGATACGGTCTCGGCCCGTCCCATCTGCAGGGACCGGCGAAGAGCCGCCCGGAAATCGCCGTCGGCAGCCAGGCGGGCGCCGGGCCCGGCTCGCGAGGCGAGGCCGAACTGGTTCACGACGGCCTGGGTCTCGCCGGCCGCCGCGAACAACGCGGCTCGGAGGACGTCATCGTCCATCGTCTGCTCCCCCCGGGCGCGGCACGGGGTGCAGCCTAACAGCAAGGTCCTCCCGGGCCGCCGGTCGAACGGCCTATTGCGAGAGTCGCCGTCGGGTCCCTACGATCTGTGTGGGAAGAGATCTTCTTCGCGCACGATCCGGCCGTTGAGGAGGGCACACAGCATGATCTTTCGAACGCGACTCGCACGCGCCTTGACCGGGCTCTGTTTGCTTGCCGCCGTGGCGGCGGCTCCCGCCGCATCCGCGGCGGCCGCCGGCACCGATTGTCTGCCGACGTGGGACGTCGTCACGGGGTCGGCGCTGCCGCCGCTCCACGGAGTGGATGCGCTCTCCACGACCGATGTCTGGGCCGTGGGCGACGGCGCCGGATCGCAGGCCACCACGGTGCACTTCGACGGGGCCGACTGGACGGAGATCGACGCGCCGGTCCCCACGGGCGCCGGAGCCACCAACTCCTTGACCTCGGTGGACGCGCTGGCGACCGCCGACGTCTGGGCGGTGGGCAGCGCCGAAGACGTCACCCGTCCAATGATCGAGCACTGGGACGGCGTGAGCTGGCACCTGGTGAGCAGCCCGGCACCGCCGCAGAACGTCACGTACGTGTTGCAGACGATTCGCGCGCGGACCGCCGCCGACATCTGGGCCGGCGGCTACCGGTTCAACCCGACGACCGGCGGGACCCGGCACGCGCTGATCGAGCACTGGAACGGCACGTCGTGGCGCGTCGTTTCGCCGGCGACGCAGTCCGCGCCCGTCTCCGAGGATCCGGGGCTTCGCTCCCCTGACCGGGACGAACGTCTGGGCCGTGGGCCGCAGGGCCGGCTCGGGCGTGACGAATCAGAGCCTGATCGAGAAGTGGAACGGCTCCACGTGGACGCTCTCGACGTCGCCCAGCGAAGGCCCGCTGAACGCCGCGGCCGCCGTGACGTCCTCGGACGTCTGGGCCGCCGGGGCGAACGGCTTCGCGCACTGGACGGGTTCGTCCTGGCACGGCGTCGCGTCGGCGACCGCGGCACGTGGGATGGCCGTGGTCTCGGCCACCGACATCTGGTCCACCGGGCCGCGGTTCACCGGCGGCAACTGGCGCACGGTCACGGGTCAGCTGAACGGGGCCCGCGCCGACCGGTATGACGGTGTGACCGTCGGCTCGCAGACCGAGGGCTGGCGCGTCGGGTTCCGCGAGGACGCCGGCATCATCGAGCACCTCTGCGCCATCGACGTCACGGATGCAGGGTCGATTCCCCAGGACGTCTCCGGAGCGTTGGGAGCCACGGCCTTCTGGCACTTCGACGCCGCCAACACCGCCTCGCACTCGGTGACCGACAAGTCCGGCCTCGGCCTCTTCGACACCACGCGTCCGGCGGGGGGAGCGTTCACCTGGACGCTCGCGTGGGCGGGGTCCTTCCAGAGCATCGACACGACCACGGGTCTCACCTCCGTGATCCGGGTCACCCCCACCGCCCAGCCGCGCTCCGGCGGCACGTCCACGACGTTCGCGATCACGTGGGGCTCGGCGGCGCCCCCCGCGGGGGACGTCCTGGAAGTGCAGATCGAGCGGCCGGGGGACGTCGATTTCAGCGCCTGGAAGATGGGAACGGCGACGTCGGCGAATTTCGTCCCCGATGGGGGGACCGGCGACTACTTCTTCCGCGCCCGCGTGACGAACGCGGCGGGAACGGTCGCGTCCAACTGGTCCCGAAACCTGGGCATCCATGTGACGTAGCGGCCCCCCCGTTCCCGTCGGCCGACCCATATACTCGGTCCCCGCACATGGCCACGCCGTTCGCCACGAAGACCCAGTGGAGCGACCTCTACGAAGAGGTCGTCACCTCCGGACTCTGCACCGGCTGTTCGGCCTGCATCGTGGTCTGTCCGTTCCACGTGCTGGGCTACGAGGACGACAAGCCGGTGCAGCTGCAGCCCGAGGGGCCGGGCATCTGCGTCCACGGCGACAAGGGCTGCGACATCTGCACGCGCGCCTGCCCCCGGTTCCGGAACTGGGAGGAGCAGGTCGACGAGACGCTGTTCGGGCGGACCCGCCTGCCCGATGAGGTGATCGGGTTCCACAAGGACATCGTCCTGGCGCGGGCCGCCGACCCGCGCGTGCTGGCGGCCGGCCAGGACGGCGGCGTCGTCTCGGCGCTGCTGCATCTGGGGACTGGAGAAGGGCTACATCGACGGCGCCGCCACGTCGAAGCTCTCCGAGACGCGCGCCTGGGACGTCGAGCCCGCGATCGTCACCACCGCCGAGGACGTGCTGCCTCGCCGCCGGTTCGCGCTACACGTACTCGGCCAACCCGCTCGCGCTCGTGAAGGGCGCCGAGATGGGGCTGTCGAAGATGGCGCTGGTCGGCATGTCGCTGCCAGTCGAGCATCACCGGCGCGCTGGAGGCGCGCGGCGTCAACAAGTGGCGCAAGAAGGTCGCGTGGACGTTCGGCCTGCTGTGCTCGAAGACGTTCACCTACGAAGGGCCTGATGGAGGGCAAGGTCCACGACGAGCTGGGCGTCGCGTGGGACGACATCGCGCGGATCAACGTCAAGGGCAAGGTGCATCGTCTACAAGAAGGACGGCGACGTCGCCGACATCTCGTTGAAGGAAGCGCACCAGTGGACGCGGCCCGGGTGCAACCACTGCCCCGACTTCACCGCCGAGCACGCCGACATCTCGTTCGGCGGGCTCGGGCCAGGAGGGCGGCTGGTCGCTCACGATCATCCGCACCGAGCAGGGCGAAGAGATCTGGAACGAGGCGCTGGCGGACGGCGTCGTCGAGTGCGCGGCCGGGAACGGAGGACCCCGCGGCGCTCGCGCTGATGGAGAAGCTCGCCGCCGAAGTCGCGTAAGCGGTGGCCGGCGGACGTTCCCGAGGCGAACCTGGGGCCGGGCCTGCTGCCGATCGTCGCCGTCAACGGCCAGGCGAACGGCGAGGGCGCCGCTCCCGCGGCGCCGGCCAGCTGAGGACCGGCTACTCGGGAGCTTGGAACGCCGACCACCGTCGGATGGTCGGCCTCGACGGCGCCCACCTGCGCGGCGCCCCCGGGCGATCCGATCCCAGAGACGGTGTCGGCGAAGAACTCCGCGTCGATCGCGTTGTAGATCTTCCACTCGGGCGGGACGTCGTCCTCGTAGAAGATGGCCGTCACGGGGCACACCGGCTCGCAGGCGCCGCAGTCCACGCACTCGTCGGGCTGGATGTACAGCTTGCGACCGCCCTCGTAGATGCAGTCCACCGGACACTCGTCGACGCACGCGCGGTCCTTCACGTCGATGCAGGGTTCCGCGATCACGTAGGTCATCGAGCTCTCCTTCGTTCTCCCGGCACGGGTTCTCCCCTTTTCCACGGTGCGGACCGTGTAAATCGGTAGTGTACCCCCGGCCGCCGGGTCGGCAACCACCCGGGCTCTCGGCGGGCGACGGAGACCTTGATCTCCGAGGCGGTCCTAGCGGTCGAGGGCCGGCGACGGGGCGGCGGCCATGGCCGTCCCCATGACCGAGGATAGGGCGTGGTCGCCCGCGACCACCGGGTAGCAGAGCACCAGGTCGGCGCCGGCGTCGTGGAACGCGCGGAGGCGCTCGAGGGCCTCCGCTCCGGCCGCCGAGGACGATCAGCGCGCGCACGAGCGATTCGGGGACGTCCTCGGACCGCCCCGCGGCGTGGGCGGCCGCGGCGGCCTCGCTCTCGGCCGCGAACCCCATGGCCGCCATCTGCGCGCCGGTAGGCCGGGTACGACGCGTAGAGGCCCGGTCATCTCGCGAAGCGGGCCGAGCGCGGCCTCCTCGTCGACCTCGAGCGCCGCGCGGACGTACACGGCGACCGTGATCGACGCCGGGTCGCGCCCGGCCGCCTCGGCGCGCGTCGGCGAGCGTGCGGCGGGCCGCCGACACCCGCTCGGGCGTGCACCAGTTCAGCAGGATGCCGTCGGCGGCGCGCCCCGCGAGCGCCACCATGCGGTCGCCGAGCGCGGCGAGCCACACACCCGGCGGGCCGGGACTGCCGTCGAAGGACAGACCGAGCTTGAAGTCCCGGACGCCGAAGGGCTCGGACGTGATGCGTTCGCCTGCCAGCGCGCCGCGCACGATGCGCGTGTACTCCTCGGTGAGGGCCAGCGGGCGGAGGTCCGCCGCGTTCGGCCGCAGGCCCGCCGCCCCGCGGCCCGCGCCGGCTCCGACGCCCAGCACGAAGCGACCGCCGGACTCGTCGTGGACCGTGGCCGCCGCCATCGCGGTGACGGTCGGCGTCCGCGACTGGAGTGTCACGACCCCGGTCCCCAGCCGCACGCGGTCGGTGGCCGCGCCGAACCCGGTGAGCGTGGTGAACGCCTCGCGGGCCTGGATCTCGGGAACGAAGATCGCGTCGTAGCCGGAGGCCTCGGCCGTCCGCACCACGCGGAGCGCGTCGTCCCACGGCAGCGGGTCGCGCAGCACCAGCCCCGTTCGCGCTTCCGCCATTGGCCGGCCTCAGTCGGGGCGGTAGTCGATCGTGATCTGGGACGAGCCGTTTCCATCCTTCGGCGGGGTCATCGCCTTCCGGAAGCGCCACCACGCGAAGGCGGCGATGGCCAGAATGCCGAGGAACACCCCCAGGGCGACGCCGAGCGCGATCTTCAACACCAGCCAGAAGGCGCCGGTCGCGATCAGCACGATCAGGAGCAGCAGCAGCCAGATCATGCGGCCAAGTCTAGGACACCGTCGCGGAATGGAGGGCGCTCGGCCGTTGTCCGGGGCGTCCGTTGGAGCCCGCGCTTCCCGGCGGGGAGAATGCCCACCTCATGTCCGCGGCCGAACGCTCGTCCATCGACTGCCTGCTCGAGCCACGGTCGGTCGCGATCGTGGGGGCGTCTCCGACGTCCTACGTCGGGCGCGTGGTGATCGAGAACCTCCAGGCTCTTCGGTTCGAGGGGCCGATCTACCCGGTGAACCCACGGTACGACGAGGTCCTCGGCCTTCCGTGCTTCCCCTCGCTCGACGACGTGCCCGAGACCCCCGAGGCCGTCGCGGCGGCGGTCCGCATCGACCTCGTGCCCGAGGTGCTCCGCTCGGCGGGCGCCCGCGGGGTGCGGGCCGCGATCGTCCCGGGAGGCGGGTTCTCGGAGACGGGCGAGGCCGCCCGGGTCGCCCAGGCGGCGATCGCGCGCGTCGGTCGCGAGTTCGGCATGGCGATCGCGGGGCCCAACTGCATGGGTGTCATCGCGCCGGGGCGTGCGGCCGGCTGTACATCGGGACGATCCCCGAGCACCTCCTGCCGGGCCGGGTGGCCGTGGTGCTCCCAGAGCGGCTCGGTGATCGAGGCGATGGTGAACATGGGCCCGCGCGTCGGGTTCTCCGCCCTGGTGTCCTCCGGCACCGAGGTCGCCACGTCGTGCGGCGACTATCTCGAGTACTTCGCGGGCGACGACGCGACGGGCGCCGTCTGTGTGTTCCTGGAAGGGTTTCGCGACCCGGAGGCGTTCATCCGAGGGCGCGAAGGCGATGCGCGCTGCCGGGAAGCCGCTCGCCGTGCTGCAGGCGGGCCGCTCGGCCGAGTCGGCCGCGGCCATCGCGGCGCACTCGGGCACGCTGGCCGGCGCCGACGAGGTCGTGACCGGGCTGCTCCACCAGCTGGGCGCGATCGGCCTGGACGACCTGGACGAGCTGATCGAGGTGGCCGAGGTCTTCGCGCACGGCCGGCTGCCGGGGGGCATGCGGCTCATCGCGGTCGGCGACTCGGGCGGCGAGGCGCAGCTGGTGGCCGACCACGCCCGCGCGCTGGGGTTCGAGCTTCCCGAGCCGAGCGAGTCGATGCGGACGCGGCTGCAGGCCCGGTGGCCGCACTTCTCGTTCATCGGGAACCCGGTCGACCCGTGGGGCGTCGACGCCGACTTTCCGCCTCTGTACGAGGAGATCCTGCAGTCGATGGCGGACGAGGACGTCGACATCGTGGCGGTCGCACTGGACAAGGTGACGTCGTGGATGGGCGAGCACGAGATCGACCTGGGCGAGGCCGCGGCGCGCTCGCTGATCGACGCGACCACGCGGACCGGGAGGTTCGGCGCGTACCTGACGCTGCACGGGATGGGCCCGGCTCATCCGGCGGTGCGCGAGCTGCTGCGGGAGGCGGGCGTTCCGCTGCTGCACGGGCTGCGGCCGGCGCTCGTTGCCCTTCGCCGCGCCGCCTGGTGGCGGTCGTGGCGGCCGCGAACGCCGGACACGGCGGCGACGGCCGCGGTCGGCGCCGCTCGATCTGGACGAGCCCGGCCCGATCCTCTCCGAGGCCTCGAGCCGCGAGGATCCTTGCGGCGTACGGCGTTCCGATGGTGGCCGGCGACGTGGCTTCCTCGGCCGACGAGGCAGTGGCGCTCGCGGCGGACCTGGGATACCCCGTCGTCATGAAGGCCGACGTCCCGGGCGTGGCGCACAAGTCGGCCGCCGGCATCGTTGCCGTCGGGGTGGCCGGGGACGACGCCGCAAGGGACGCGTTCGGCCGGCTGAGCGCGCGCGCGAAGGAGAACGGCACGCCGTCCCGGGGCGTCCTGGTCGAGGCGACCGCCTCCGGTCTGGAGGTCATCTGCGGCATGCGGCACGACCCGGTATTCGGACCCGTCGTGCTCATCGGCCTCGGCGGGACGCTGACCGAGGTCCTGAAGGACGTCGCCGTGCGCCTGGTGCCGCCGTCGGTGGAGGATCTGGACGAGATGCTGGAAGAATGCGCGGTGGGGCGCCTGCTGGCCCGAACCGGGGCCGACGCGAGCGGGCTGCGCACGACGGTGTCGGCGCTCGCCCGGCTGGCGGTCGAGCATCCCGAGATCGCCGAGGTGGACGTGAACCCGATGTTCGTGGGGAGGGATGGGGCGGCCGCGGCCGACGCGCTGGTCGTGCTGCACGCCGACGCGACAGAGTCGGAAAGGGACGTGACCAACTGAGGAAGGGGCCGGGCGCCGGCCGGTCCAGAGGAGGAAACCGATGACCGACCCGATCACGGCATCCATCCGCATCAGGGTGGGCTCCGAGGACGCGCACTACGGCTCGATCGCCGCGGGCGCCTACGTGATGAAGATCTTCGGCGACCTCGCCACCGAGGTCACCGTGCGCCGCGACGGCGACGAAGGGCTGCTCCGCGCCTACGAGCAGCGTGGAGTTCCTCGCCCCGGTCCGTCCGGGGGACTTCCTGGAGTGCAGGGCGACGCTCGTCCGCGAGGGCACCACCTCGCGGACGTTCGAGGCGGAGGCCTGGCGGATCATCGACGCTCGCCCCGACCTCGAGGAGTCGGCGGTCGACTTCCTGGACGAGCCGGTCCTGGTGGCGAAGGCGACCGGGACGACCGTCGTCCTGGCGGACCTGCAGCGCAAACGCACGGGATCACGCTAGGGAGGACTCGAATGCCCGACCACTCCATGCACCGGAACGACGAGCCCGCCTTCGCGGGGATCACTACCTTCGGCAAGCTGCCGCTCGTGCTCGACGCGGCCGACCTGTCCGGCGTCGACGTGGCGATCCTGGGGGCGCCGACCGACGAGCTGGTGTCCTACCGGCCGGGCACGCGGTTCGGGCCGCGGGCCATCCGCGCGGCGGACCCCATCGGGTGGTCGCCGGCGTCGATGCCGAACATGGACGTGGGGGTCGATCCGTTCGAGGCGCTCTCCGTGGTCGACCACGGAGACGTGCCGCCGGTCTTCGGGTACCCGATCCAGACGCACGAGCGACTCAAGGCCGCCGTCTCCGCCGTGTGCGCCGCCGGTGCCATGCCCCTCGTGCTGGGAGGCGACCACTCCATCGCGCACCCGGATGCCGGCGCCGTCGCCGCGCACGTCGCGCCCGAGCCGCTGGGGCTGCTCCACTTCGACGCCCACGCGGACGACGCGTACGAGGAGCCGCGCCTCTCGCACGGGACCCCCATGCGCCTGCTGGTCGAGGAGGGATCGCTGAAGGGCGAGCACATCGTCCAGCTCGGCCTGCGCGGCTACTGGCCGCCGCCGTCGGACTTCGAATGGGCTCGGCAGCAAGGCTTTCGGTGGCATCTCATGGACGAGATCCACGAGCGTGGGATGGGCCCCGTGATGGACGACGCGCTGGGCGCGTTGGCCGGCGTCCCGCACGTGTTCCTGTCCGTGGACATCGACGTGTGCGATCCCGCCCACGCGCCCGGCACCGGCACGCCCGAGCCGGGCGGCCTGACCGCGCGGGAGCTGCTGCGCGCCGTTCGCCGCATCGCCACCGAGATGCCGCTCGCCGGCATGGAGGTGGTCGAGGTGTCGCCGCCCTACGATCATGCCGAGATCACGGCGCTGCTCGCACACCGCGTGATCCTGGAGGCGTTGTCCGGGATCGCGCTGCGGAAGCTCGGCCGGACGGCCCGGCGCCCGAACGGTCGAACTGACATGGCCGCGGCCGTTCGGTTCGGCATCGGCATCCCGCAGATCCTTCCGGACCCCCGGGCGGACGTCGCGGCCCTACGGCGGTTCCTCGAGCGCGTGGAGCGTCTCGGCTACGACAGCGCATGGGTCCTCGAGCAGCCGATCGGCTCGGCCCGGACGCTCGACCCGACGGCCCTGCTGACGTATGCCGCGGCCGTCACGGAACGGATCCGACTGGGGACCGCCGTGATCCTGCTCCCGTTGCGCGTCCCGGTCGAGCTCGCGAAGACGCTCGCGTCGCTGGACCAGCTCTCCGAGCGGCCGTCTGATCGCCGGCGTCGCGCTGGGCAGAAAGGGCCGGTACGCGGCGTTCGGCCTCACCGAGGAGGCTCGGATCCGACGGTTCGAGGAGGCGGTCGGGTTGCTGAAGCGCCTCTGGACCGAGCCCGCCGTGACGTTGGACGGCGAGTTCTGGCAGCTCGACCACGCGTCCGTCGAGCCGAAGCCGGTGCAGCAGCCGCACCCGCCGCTGTGGTTCGGCGGCACCGCTCCCCCGGCGGTACGGCGCGCGGCCAGGCTCGCGGACGGCTGGATCGGCGCGGGGTCGATCGGCACCGCGGACTTCATCGCCGCGCACGCCGTCCTGGTGGAAGCCCTGGAGGCGGAGGGCCGCGACCCAGTCCGACTTCCCCGTCGCCAAGCGCGTGTACGTCGCGGTGGACGACGACCGCGATCGCGCCGGTCGCGCGGCTGGGCGAGTGGTTCCGCGTCTTCTACGGCGGCCCCGAGCTGGCCGAGCGCGTCGCCGTCTTCGGGCCGGCCGAGGCGTGCGTGGAGCAGCTGGCGGAGGTGGCGCGGGGCGGGGCCGAACTCATCGTGCTCAACCCCGTGTTCGACGAGGAAGCACAGGCCGAGATCCTTGCGGCAGAGGTGATTCCCGCGCTCTCCTAGAGCACTTCGTTCCCGTACATCTCCCCGAGCGGGTCCGAGATCAGCTCCAGGCGCTCGCCGTCCGGACCCAGGAAGTAGATCGACGACCCGCTCTCCAACAGGTACTCGATCTTCTGCTCGTCCAGCTTCGCCTTCAGCCGGTCCCACGTCTGCGGCTCGACCGAGATCGAGATGTGGTGCAGCCCGCCCAGGACCTCGGCGTACGGACCCAGGCCGAGCCCCGGGAAGTCGAAGAACGCGAGCAGGTTCCCGTTCCCGATGTCGAAGAAGAAGTGGTTCGAGCCCTTGTAGTCGCGGTTCTCGAAGATGTCGGTCAGCGGGAACCCCAGCACGTCCTGGTAGAACCGCACCGTCCGCTCCACGTCGGAGGACAGCAGCGCGGTGTGGTGTACGCCCCGCGCGGTCGAGGGCGGCCGTTCGCCCTTGGGCCGCAGATGCTCGGCGCGGATGCGCTCGCGTTCGGCTTCGATCGCCTGCAGGTCGATGTCGGTGTCGCTCATGGCTCTCCTCCCGCCCGCGTCGTCAGATCCGGAAGAACACGTTCAGGAACCGGTCGGCCAGGACGGGATCGCCCCGGTACGTCCCGGCGTTCACGCGGCCGAACGCGGTGAGGACCAGGCTGGCCGGGTCGAACTCGAACACCACCGGCAGATCGTCGACCGTCCCGGGCTCGTACGCGAACCCGTCCGGCCCGACCCGCACACGGTAGTCGGCGGCGTTGGGGCCGGACGTCACGCGCACGCCGACGTCGAACGGCTCGGTGCCCGGCTCGACCGCGGTCGTCGCCGACCACAGGACCATCATGAACGGGGCCAGCAGGTCGGCCGCGTCGCCGGCCAGGCCGTGCGCGCGCCCCGTTCCCTGCCGGATGTCCCACGAGTGGACCCCGTAGTCCATGAGCTGGAACGCGGGATAGAAGAACGCAGGCAGCGGTCCCATGTAGTAGTGCGGAACGATCAGGTCCGTCCACTCCTTCTCGCTGAGGCCCTCCTCGATGCTCATCATCTGCTCGAAGTCGCTGCGGACCCGCGCCATCATGTCGGACTGGCTCTCGGTCCGGAGCCCCTGTGCCTTCTCGTTCAGCCGGGCCGCCATGCCGGCCGTTCCGTACGCGTCCGGGACCGCGGATCGCCTCCCGCGCGGCGTCGAAGGCGACGAAGTACGACTCGGTCACGTCGACCAGGTGCCCGATCACGTCGCGCACCTCCCACCCCGGTGGCATGGTCGGCCGCTCCCAGGCATCCGGCTGCTCGGCCATCGCGAACATGCCCTCGGCCTCGCGGCGCACCACGCGCAGGAGGTTGTCCTTGGCCTCGAACGTCATGGCGTTCCACTCGCTCACGGCGCACTCCCTTCCGTTGGAGGCGGACTGTGTCGCGAGCGTAGAACGGTTCACCGGAATGCGCCAGTCGGGCGGACGTGCGCCAGCCGAACACACCCGGGGAGGAGCCGGGAGACGGGCGGCTACTGCATCAGTTCGGCGCAGAACCCAGCGAACGCGTCGATGTAGCGGCGGACGTCGGCCTCCTCGTGCTGGACCGAGATCGTCCACTGCTCCTCGTCGCCGGGCGTCATGAAGATGCCGCGGTTCACCATCCACGGATACGACGCGTAGAAGAGCTCGTCGTGCGCCTCCAGGAAGTCGCGGTAGTTCTTCATCGGCTCGGGCCGGTACGACACGCAGCCCTTGGCGCCCAAGTCGACCGCGTGCGCCGGCACGCCGTACTCGGCGATGGCGGCCCGGCATCCCTCGGCCAGGAGCGTGCCCAGCTTGCCCATGTGGTCGTAGGCGTCGCGGGTCAGCACCTCGGTGAGGGCCGTGTAGCCGGCCGCCGCCGACAGCGGGTTCCCGTTGAACGTCCCCTGCTGCGCGGCCCCTTTGCTGACGTAGCCCATGATCGCGGCGTCGCCGCCGAAGGCCCCGACCGTCGTCCCGCCACCGATGGCCTTCGCGAACGCCGCCAGGTGCGGCTGCACGCCGAACCGCTCGATGGCGCCGCCGTAGGCGATCGTCGCGCCGCACTTCACCTCGTCGAAGATCAGCACGACGCCGTAGCGATCGCAGATGTCCCGGAGCGCCTGGAGGTATCCATCCTCGGGAACGATGATCCCGACGTTCATCATGACCGGCTCGAGGATCACCGCAGCGATCTCGTCGCCGTGCTCGCGGCACACGTCCTCGATCGCCTTCGCGTCGTTGAACGGCGCGATGATCGTGTCGTGCCACGTCGAGCGCGGCACGCCCTTCGACGTCGGCTGGGTCGTGTACGCCGTTCCCTCGTCGTCGGCCGACTCGCCGCTCACGTTGTTCCGCAGCCCGAGGACCGCCGACTCGGGGACCACCGAGAACAGCACCGCGTCGTGGTGGCCGTGGTACGAGCCCTCCATCTTCACGATGCGGTCCCGGCCGGTGGCGGCCCGGGCAACCCGGATGGCGTCCATGGTGGCCTCGGTGCCCGAGTTGACCAGCCGGACCTGCTCGAGGCCGAAGCGCGAGCAGATCTGCTCGGCCAGCGCCACCGTCTTCTCGGTGGTCACGGCGAAGTGCGTGCCGTTCTGGATGGCCGAAGCGATCGACTCCACGATCTTCGGGTGGGCGTGGCCGACGACGTTGACGCCGAACCCGCCGTGGCAGTCGACGTACTCGTTGCCGTCCACGTCCCAGACGTGGGCGCCCTTGCCGCGGTCCAGGTACACGGGGTAGGGGTCGCCGGCCTGGAAGTTGGACGCCACCCCGTCGGGCATGCTGCCGACCGCACGCCGAAAGAGCTTCTCGGAGGCGGTGGTCCGCTCCAGCAGCCGCTGGGTCTCTGACTTGGCGATCTCGGACGCGCGCGCGAGGGTACGGTCGACGTCGGTCTGGGTGGTCACGGGCATTTCCTCCTATCGGTGGGCCGGGAGCCCGGGTTCACGACTTCTTTCGCATGACCAGGCTGCTGAGCGCGATCGTCAGGCCGACCATGAAGATCACGGTGCCGATGACGAACACCTGCGGCGGGATCCCGACCCGGACGGCGCCGTACACCCACAGCGGGAAGGTCTCGTAGTCGCCGAACGACGAAGTTGGAGATGACGAAGTCGTCGATCGACAGCGCGAACGCCATCAGCGAAGCCGGCCAGGACGCCCGGCCAGATGAGCGGGAGCGTGACCTTGCGCGAACGTCACCCACGGCGTCGGCGCACGAGATCCGCGCGCGGCCTCCTCCAGCGATCGGTCGAAGCCGGCCAGCCGCGCCCGGACGGTGATCGTGACGTACGCGATGCTGAACGTCACGTGCGCCAGGTACAGCGTCGTGAAGCCGCGGGTCACGCCGATCGTGACGAAGAGCCCCAGGAGCGAGGCGCCCAGCACGATCTCGGGCGCGGCGATGTTCAGGAACATCGTCTGTTCCTGCGCCGCCTTGCCCTGGAAGCGGTAGCGCACCAGGGCCAGCGCCAGCAAGGTCCCGATCACGGCGGCGGTGATCGACGCGGTGAACGCGATGATCAGCGGTCCGCGAGAACGCGGTCGTGAGGCCCGGGATTGCCGTTCCACTCCTGGTACCACTGCAGGGTGAAGCCCTGCCAGTCGAAGCTCACCTGCGGGAGCCGGGCTGTGACCGTTGAAGCTGTACAGGATCATCACCAGGATCGGCATGACCAGGTACGCGATGACCAGTCCCGTAGTACGTGGGCAGGATGTACCTCGTCCACCACGGCGGCTTGCGCCGCTTGGGGACGCCCGGTGTCGGCGGTCGCGCCCTCGGCGGTGGCTGGCTCACCGTGGCGGCCACTAGACGTACTCCTCGATCGTCCGCGAGCCGAGGACCCGCGCGTACAGCGAAGATGCCGATCAGCGCGATCGCCAGCAGGATCGCCGACAGCGCGGACGCGGCCGGGTAGTCCTGGTTGACGAGGAACGTCGCTCTGGATGATCGTGCCGATCATGGTGTTGCTGGTGCCCGCCCAGGATCTGCTGGTTCAGGTAGTCGCCGATGGCCGGGACGAACGTCAGCAGGAACGCCGCGAAGATGCCCGGGATGGTGAGCGGCAGGATCACCCGCATGAACGCGGCGACCTTGTTCGCGTACAGGTCGCCGCGCCGCCTCGAGCAGCCGCGGTCGATCCGCTCGAGCGCCACGTACAGCGGCAGCGCGGTGAACGGCAGGTAGTTGTAGGCGATGCCCGGCGATCACCGCGCGTGCTGGTGGCCAGGACGTGGAAGTTCTGCGGGAGCAGGTGCCAGTTCTTCAGCGTCCCCAGCACGATCCCCTGGTCCGACAGGATGAACTGCCACGACCAGCGTGCGGATCACGAACGACACGAAGAACGGCAGCAGCAGCATCAGCAGGAAGAAGTTCTTCCTGCGTGCCGCCGTAGAACGCGATCCAGTAGGCGATCGGGAACGACACCACCAGGCAGATGAGCGTCGCGATGCCGGCGTACACGCGATGCCGGACGAACTGGGTGTGGTACGCTCAGCAGCTGGCCGGAACTCGGCCCAGTGCCAGGTGATGCGCGCAGCCCCGTGTAGCACGGTCGCCGGTCTGCAGCGACAGCGACAGCATCACGATCAGCGGCACCAGGAACAGAATCAGCAGCCACAGGCCCGCCGGGCAGGGTCGAGCAGGTAGGGCGCCAGGGCCTTCCCGACCCGGCCCTTCCGCGGCGCCGGGCTACTGCGCTGATATCGGCAGGAACAGGTCGTTCCACGCGTTCAGTTCTTCCTGGTTCTTGTACGACGTAGTACGCTCGCCTGCGTCAGGGATCCTCTCGAGCGTCGGGAACACCGTGGGCTGTTGGCCGACCGACCGGGTCCTTCAGGACTGTCGTCCAGCGATGGGTACTCCTGCGCCGCGGGCACCGGGCACACGTAGTCGTTGTAGTACTCGACCACGGCCTGCGACCTCCGGGTCGTACACGTAGTCCATGTACGTCATGGCGTCCAGCGGGTTCTGGGCGTACAGCGGGATGCACATGTTGTCGGTCCAGAGCATCGGGCCCTCCTGCGGGATCACCATCTTGAGGTCGTCGTACTTGCCGTTGAGGTTGGCCTGGAAGATGTCGCCCGACCACGCCTGGGTGACGAGGATGTCGCCGTTCTTCAGGTGCGTTGATGTAGCTCTGGTCGTAGTAGTTGCGGACGATGCCGTCGCCTTCTGCGGCCTGGAGCTTGTCGGCCGCCTGTCTTCCACTGGTCGGGCGTCGACGGTGGTCGGGATCCACGTCGCCGCGAGCAGGCCGAGGCTCGCCGAGGTCCTGCGGGTCCGACATCATGCCGACCGTGCCCTTGTACTTCGGGTCGAACAGGCGTCGACGCTGTGCGGTGATGTCCTCCGTGATCATCGTCGAGTTGTAGCCGATCGCTGGTGAAGCCCGACTGCCAGGCCATCGTGTACTTGTTGCCCGGGTCCCAGACGGGGTTCTTCACCAGTGGGCCGGCGTACTTGTTGAAGTTCGTCATCTTGCGGTGGTCGAGCGGGATCAGCCAGCCGGCCTCGAAGAGGTAGCCGAGCAGCGGGCGGCGTGTTGTTGGTCATCACGATGATGTCGTAGCCGGTGTACTCTGGCCGCCCTGCAGGCTCGGCGAGATCTTGGCGTAGAACGGCGTTGTTGTCGTTGATCGGCTCGCTTGTAGTTGACCTTGATGCCGGTCGTGTCCTGGTGAACTGCTCGAGGCGACGGGTGCTTCCCCTTGAGCGACGTCGATGTAGTAGGGCCAGTTGGCGAAGTTGAGCTTGTGGTGGAGCTTCTGCTTGTCCCACCACGCGGGGGTCCCGATGCCGGCGTCGGGGAGCTGGTTCCCGCTCGCGCCGCCTCCGGAGGGGAGGGTCCCCTTGACGCCGCAGGCGGCGAGGAACGCGGCCAGGCCGCAGCTGCCGGCGCCGACGCCCGCGTACCGGAGCAGCTGGCGACGCGAGAAGCGGCGCTGGGTCAGCCCCGCCACAGCGCGGGGTCGATCGACGGCCTCCTGGTCGTTCGTCATGTCTCCTCCTCTCCAGTCCGCGGCGGCTCGGACGGTGCCACGACGAACGTGTGCTCGGGCCGCCACCCCAGCCGGACGCGGTCCCCGGGCCGCGGTGGGTTCTCGTTGCCGAGGTTCTGCTCGAACGACGGTCATCGTCCGGCCGGTCGGCAGTCGACCGTGAACTGGTGGCTCACGCCGATGAACGTCGCCACGCGGAGCGTTCCCGCCACGGCGTTCCAGCCGCTCTCCGGCGCGGCGCCTGGTCCTGCTGCATCTGGATCTTCTCGGGCCGCACACCGGCCTGGACCATGCGCTCCGTCCCAGGTACGCGCTCCACTGGAACCTGGATCGAGTTCCCCCCCTCGAGCAACCAGGGTCGCCATATCTCCGGCGCGATCCTTGACCTCGCCGTCGATCAGGTTCGACGCCCCCAGGAAGCCCGCGACGAACTCGGTCTGCGGGTCGCTCGTAGACCTCCTCCGGGTGACCGATCTGCTCGATCCTGCCGTGGCGCATGACCGCGAGGCGATCCGACATGGTCATGGCCTCTTCCTGGTCGTGCGTCACGTACATGAACGTGATCCCGACCTCGCGCTGGATCCGCTTCAGCTCGAGCTGCATCTGCTTGCGGAGCTTCAGGTCGAGCGCGCCGAGCGGCTCGTCGAGCAGCAGCACCTGCGGGTGGTTCACCAGCGCCCGGGCGAGGGCCACGCGCTGCTGCTGGCCGCCCGAGAGCTGCGAGGGCTTGCGCTTCTCGAAGCCCGGGCAGGTCGACGAGCTCGAGCATCTCGCTGACCCGGTCGCGGATGGCGCTCTTCGGCGACCTTCTTCCGGCGGAGGCCGAAGGCGACGTTCTCGAACACGTCGAGGTGCGGGAACAGGGCGTAGGACTGGAACACGGTGTTCACGTCACGCTTGTACGGCGGGAGGCCGGTCACGTCGGCGCCGTCCAGCCGGATCGCCCGCGCGGTGGGCTCCTCGAAGCCGCCGATCATGCGGAGCGTCGTGGTCTTGCCGCACCCGGACGGCCCGAGCAGGCTGAAGAACTCGCCGTGCTCGATGTCGAGCGACAGGTCGTCCACGGCCCTGATCTCCGAACTGCTTGGTTACGCGCTCGAGCCGAACGTCGACGTCCCCAGCGTCCATCTCCCGCTCCCCTCGCAACCCCTGTCCCACGTATCCGGATTCTGCCACGTTCGGCCCAATTCGGCGGAGTCGTGTGGCGGACCGTACCGGCTCGGGGAATGCGGGGGGGACTACCTTGTGGGCACAAGGCCCCATGGGCCTTTGTACACCGCGGCCACCGGAGGCGGCCGCTTCGGCCCAACAGACTGGGTCCACGCCCGTGCGAACCCGACCGAGAGCCTTCTGGACCTCCCCAGACGTTCGTTCCTTTTGGCCGGTGGCGGTGCTGGCCGCCTACGACTCCATCGGGTTCGAGGTGGTGGGACCCGTCCTGCCGGCGATCAGGGAGCGGGCCGGCGCCACGCCCCTCGAGGCGTCCCTGATCTTCGGGGTGTTCTCGCTGGGCATGCTGGCCGGGTTCGCGGCGGGCGGCGCCACCGTCCGCCGGCGGGGACCGCGTGCGGCCGCCGTGACCGGCGTCGCCCTGCACCTGGTCGCCGACCTGCTGTTCATCGGGGGCCACTCGACGCAGGTCTACATGGCGGGACGGCTCCTCCAGGGGTTCGGCTCGGGGCTCTTGTGGATGGCCGCGATCCTCTGTGTGCTGGCCGTGTGGCCGGATCGCCCCGGGGTGTGGCTCGGCAGGATGATCACCGCCTACGCGGTCGGAGCCGTCATGGGCCCGCTCCTCGCCGGGCTGGGGGGTGCCGTCCGGCCCTTCGCCGGCGACGCGATCCTCTCGACGTTCGGGTTCGTGGCGGCGTTCGCCATGCCGGCCGTTGCCGCGCGCACGTTCGACTGGGGTCTCGGCGTCCTCCGGGACCGGCGGCTGGCCTTCGGGTCGATGGTCGCGCTGTTCAACGCGCTGGTCTTCACCACGATCGAGGGCTCGTACACGCTCCGGTTCGCCACGCGCCTGTCGCAGGGGCAGCTCGGCCTGCTCATCGCGCTGGTGACGGTGACGTTCGGGATCGGAGCCGCGCTCCCGGTGGCCAGCGAGAGCGGCGCACGGGGCCGGCGGGCCGGACAGCTGGCGCTGCTGCTGTGCGCGGTGACCATCGTGGCCATCGCGGCGAGCGACTCGCCCACGCTTTGGTTCGTTCTCGCCGCGATCCTGGGCATCGGCGTCGGGATGTCGGAGACCTCCGCCGTCTCGATGGTCGCCCGCACGCCCCAGGAGACGATGCTCACCGCGATGACGCTCGCCTCGCAGGCTTTCGCGCTCGGCTACCTGATCGCGCCACCCGCCGCCACGTGGATCACCGGGACCGCCGGGATGACGGCCTCGGGGCTGGCGGTCGCCGGGGTCGCGGTGGTGACTGCCGCGCTGGCCTGGACCGTGCCGCTGGGCGGCGACGGAGCGCCGAACGCATCCCGCTCCTAGAGCGGGATGTTCGACAGGACCAGGATCTTCTCCTCGGTCATCGACTCCATCGCCCAGCGCAGGCCCTCGCGCCCGTAGCCCGAGTCCTTCGCCCCGCCGTACGGCATCTGATCCGCGCGCCACGCGCTCTGGTCGTTCACGATGACGCCGCCCACCTGCAGATCGCGGTGCGCCAGCATGGCGCGCTCGATGCTCGACGTGAACACGCCGGCCTGAAGGCCGAACTCGGAGTCGTTGACCAGGTCGACGGCCTGCTCGAACGTCTCGTACTTCTCGACGGTGGTCACCGGCCCGAAGACCTCCTGGCAGCGCACCTTCATCTCGGCCGTCGTGTTCGCGAGCACCGTGGGGAAGTACAGCGTCCCCTCGCGCTTCCCGCCGGTGAGGACCTCGGCCCCCGACGCGACCGCCTCGTCGACCCACTCCTCGATGCGGTCGAGCGCGCCGGCGTCGATGACCGGCCCCACATCCACCGACGGGTCCATCGGGTCGCCGGTCTTCAGGCTCTCGACCTGCTTCACGAGGCGGTCCACGAAGTCGTCGTAGACCTCCGCCTGCACGAAGATGCGCTGCACCGAGATGCACGACTGCCCCGCCTGGTAGTAGCCGCCGAAGGCGATACGCTGCGCTGCCCAGTCGAGGTCGGCGTCCGAGTGCACGATCACTCCCGCATTGCCGCCCAGCTCGAGCGTCACGTGCTTGCGGGGATCGAGGCTCTTGAGGTCCCAGCCGATCCCCGAGCCGGTGAACGAGAACTTCTTGAACCGCCGGTCCTCCACGAGCTTCTGCGCGCGAGAGCCGGGGATCGTGACCACCGAGAGGATTCCCTTCGGCAGGTCGGTCTCGGCCACCAGCTCGGCCAGCAGCAGCGAGCCGAGCGGCGTCTGGCCGGCCGGCTTGATCACGATGGGGGCGCCCACGGCCAGCGCGGGCGCCAGCTTGTGCGCCACGAGGTTCACGGGGAAGTTGAACGGCGTGATGCCCAGGACGGGCCCGATCGGGAAGCGCCGCAGGATGGCCGCCCGGCCGTCCATGCCGGCGTCGGCGTCGAGCTTCATGAACTCGCCGCCCGCACGGCGCGTCTCCTCGGCCGCCCAGCGAAACGTGCTGACCGCGCGGCTGGCCTCGACCTTCGCCCACTTCATCGGCTTGCCGCCCTCGCGGGCGATGCTCTCCCCGAACTCATCGACCCGCGCCGCCAGCCCGCGCGACATCTGCATCAACGCCTCCGCCCGGGCGTGCGTGGGCAGCAGACGCGACTCGGCGAACGTATCGACGGCCGCGCGGACCGCGTCCTCGACGTCGGCATCCGAGGGGACGCCCACCTCGGCGACCACCGAGCCGTCGTACGGGCTGCGCACCTCCGTCGTGCGCTCGCCCGTTCGCCACTCGCCCGCAACGTAGAACGGCCTGGTTGCCATCAGCGCCTCACCTGCCTTGTCGTCTCGTGGCGAGCGCCCCCGGCTCGGCCGGAGGCGCTCGCTCTGCCCGTCTGGTACCGGCGTCCGTCAGTCGAGCGACGCCATCACGTGCTTGATGTTCGTGTACTCCTCGATCGAGTAGATCGACATGTCCTTGCCGTGGCCGCTCTGCTTGTACCCGCCGTGCGGCATCTCGGGCGTCATCGGGATGTGGGTGTTGATCCACACCGTCCCGAACTGCAGCTTGCGGGACATGCGCAGGGCGCGGCCGACGTCCCGCGTCCACACCGAGGAGGCCAGGCCGTAGTCGACGTCATTGGCCCACGACAGCGCCTGCGCCTCGTCGTCGAAGCGCTGCACCGTCACCACGGGACCGAAGACCTCGTTCTGGATGATCTCGGCGTCCTGCTTCATGTCGGCGATGACCGTCGGCTTGTAGAAGTACGTGTTCTCGCCGTTCTTCAAGGCTTCGCCGCCGGTGAGCACCTTCGCGCCGGCGTCCTGCGCCCGCTCCACGAAGCCGCTGACCCGGTCGAACTGCTCCTTGGACACCACGGAGCCCATCTCGGTGTCCTCGGCCCAGATGTCGCCGACCTTCATCGACTCGACCTGGGGAACCAGCTCGGACAGCAGTCCCTCGTAGGCGGCGCTGCCGGCGAGCACCCGCGTGGCCGCGGTGCAGTCCTGGCCCGAGTTGAAGAAGCCGGCGATCTTGATCCACTCGGCCGCCGTGGCCAGGTCGGCGTCGTCGAAGATGATGACCGGCGCCTTCCCCCCCAGCTCGAGGTGCGTGCGCTTCAACGTGTCGGCGGCCAGCTTGGAGATCAGCTTGCCGGTCGACGTCTCGCCGGTGAGCGACACGATGCCGATGTCGGGGTGCGTGACGATGCGCTCGCCGACCGGCACGCCGTCGCCCGTGACGACGTTGAAGACGCCGGGAGGGAAGACTTCCTTCTCGGCCACCAGCTCGGCGAACCGGACCAGCGTCATCGGCGTCATCTCCGACGGCTTGATGACCACGCAGTTGCCCGCGGCCAGCGCCGGACCCAGCTTCCACGCCGCCATGTACAGCGGGTAGTTCCACGGCGCGATCAGGCCGGCGATGCCGATCGGCTCGCGCCGGAGGATGCTGGTGAACCCCTGCATGTACTCACCGGCCGCCCGGCCCTCCATGAACCGCGCCCCGCCGGCGAAGAAACGGAACTGGTCGGCGATGACCGGTACCTCCTCGGACATCGTCACCGCGTAGGGCTTGCCGACGTTCTCGGACTCGATGCGGCCCAGCTCCTCCGCGTTCTCCTCGACGATGTCGGCCAGCTTCAACAGCGCCGTCATGCGGTCCTTCGGCGTGCTGTCCGACCAGGTCTCGAACGCGGTCTTGGCCGCGGCCACAGCGCGGTCGACATCCTCCGCGATTCCCTCGGCGACCTCGCCGACGACCTGCCCCGTCGCCGGACTCGTGATCGTCCGGGTCTTCCCCTCGGCGGCGTCCACCAACTCGCCGCCGACGTACATCTGGGCCTTCCTGACCGTGGTGGCCATTCGCTTCCTCCTTGGAACCCTGGGAACCCTGCGGTCCCTTCCCCGTCCCGCGTGTCAGACCTTCGCTAACGCTATCCCTTTCGGCGCGCCCGTCGAGTGCCGCTCGGTGCAACGGCCCCATTCGGCTTGTACGGCGGGGCCAACACGGCGCCGCGCCCGTCTGTTCCGTCCGCCGATGCCAACAGGTCGCGCGCCCGCAACGCCAGGAACAGCTCCATCCGGTCGCGCGCCGACGTGAGGTCGCGCCCCGTCAGCTCCTCCACCTTGCGCATGCGGTACCGGAGGGTGTGGCGGTGGACGTACAGCTCCGCCGCCGCCGCCTCCCACCGGGCGTTGCGCTCCAGGAACGCCTGGAGCGACGGGAGCAGGTGGCCGCCGTGCGCCTCGTCGTACTCGTCCAGGGGGCCCAGCACGCTGGAGGCGAAGGTCGTGAGCGCCTGAGGATCCTGCAGCGACAGCAGCAGCTGGTACGTGCCCAGGTCCCGGAACTCTGCCTCGGGCCGGCCCTCGGTGTGGCAGACCTGGAGCGCGTACCGGGCCTCGCGGACGGTCTGCGGGAGCTGCCCGTGGGGGACGAGGCTCCCCGCGCCTGCCATCAGCTGGCCCCCGGCCCGTTCCGCGACGGCCGACCGGAAGGTCGACACGAACTTCTCGTCTCCCTCGGGCTGGAGCACGACCACGACGACGCCGTCCCGCGCCGAGCACAGGAACGCGTCGGTCCGGCGGGTCATCGCCTCCTCGCACGCCTCCGCGAGTATCCTCGGCCGAGTCCGCCGACGAACAGGCCACGGCGGCCACCGGCCGGGACAGGTCGAACCCCAGACGCTCGAGGAGCCGCCTGGTCTCTCCGGCGCTCAGGCTCGCGGACAGGATTCTGCTCGAGCGCGTCGCCGCGGAGCCGGCGCTCGGTCTCGGACACCGCCCGGACCTTCGCCAGCTCGATCGCCAGCAGGCCGATCGCATGGCTCGACACGATGCGATCGAACTGGGTGAGCGCCTCCTTCTTCCCTACCGCCAGGTACGCCTCGACGCGGCCCTGCGACGAGACGGGCTGCACGGCGATGTTCTGTCCACGGTCCACGAGCGAGAGGCTGAAGTGGATGCCCTCGGGCCGGGACGACTGGAGCTCGCCCCAGATCCGGCGCGCGTAGCTCTTCGCCGTCGCGGGCGTCGACGAGACGACGGCCCCGTGGAGATCGAGCAGGATTGCCCACCCGCCGACCACCGACGTCAGCGACGAGACCACGCCCTCGGGCCCCTGCCCCTCCAGGACGGCGCGCGTCAGGGTGTGCTCGGCCTCGAGCGACCGCGACAGCAGGTCGTACTGCTCGGCCACCAGGCGGGTGAACACCGCCTCGGTGATCGCGATGAACGGAAGGACGTACGGGACCTCGAAGACCGGGAACGAGGCCGCCTCGGCGGCCTCGACGAGCGCCTTCGGCACCCGCTGGTGCGAGAAGCCGAGGCCGAACCCGAGTCCCGCAAGCCCGGTCTCGACCAGGCGGTTGACGTACGCGCGCTGCCGGGCCGGCGTGGACCCGATCCCCATGCCGGTGACCAGGAGGAGCTCGCCACCCTTCAGCCAGGGCGTCGGGTCGTCCAGCTCGCTCACGTGCACCCAGCGGATCGGGTGGTCCAGTCCCTTCAGACCCGCGACCGCCTTCAGGGGCAGGCCGGGCGTCTTGAGGAGATCCCCGACGGTGAGCGGCATGAGGGCCATTGTACGGTTCGTACAACTGGCCCGTGAAGCCCCTCTTTCGCCCGATATCGGTGGAGGTCGCGCGGGGGCGGGCCGACCCGGAGGCCGGCCCCGATAGCTGGGCCGGAGCGTACAAAAGCACCCGGGCGGCTGTTTCCGCCGGGCCCTGACGCATCCCCGCCACCGCGGGGACACTCACGGAGTACGACCCAGAGTCAAGGATGTCGCGCATCGATCGGGGTGCGACGCGCGGGCGCGTCGCGGACGGGAGGTGGCTGGATGGACCTGGCGCAGGAACGCCGCATCGTGACGGAGATCCCGGGACCGCGGTCGCGGGAGCTGTACGAACGGCGGAAGGCGGCCGTGCCCAAGGGGATCGCCTCGACCGCGCCGATCTTCACCCAGGCCGCTTCGGGCGCCATCGTCCAGGACGTCGACGGCAATCAGCTCATCGACCTGGGCGCCGGGCTGGCGGTCCTGAACGTCGGGAACTCGGCCCCCGCGGTGGTCGAGGCCGTCCGGGCCCAGCTCGACCGCTTCACGCACACGTGCATGCACGTGACGATGAGCGAGCCGTACGTCGAGCTGGCCGAGCGGCTGAACGCGCTCGTACCGGGCCCGGGGCCGAAGCAGACGATGTTCGTCAACTCCGGGGCCGAGGCCACCGAGAACGCAATCAAGCTGAGTCGCTACTTCACTGGGCGTCCGGCGGTGGCGGTCTTCGACCACGCGTTCCACGGCCGCACGCTGATGGCGATGACGATGACGGCCAAGGCCATGCCGTACAAGCACGGGTTCGGGCCGTTCGCGCCCGAGGTCTACCGGCTGCCGATGTCCTACCCATACCGCTGCCCCACCGGCGAGACGTACGACGAGTGCGGGCCTCGATGCGCCGACGCAGCGATCACCATGATCGACAAGCAGATCGGTGCCGAGAAGCTCGCGTGCGTCCTGATCGAGCCCCAGCAGGGCGAGGGTGGTTTCATCGTCCCCGGGGAGGGGTTCATCCCGAAGCTCGCCGAGTACTGCGCCGCGAACGGAATCGTGTTCATCGCCGACGAGGTGCAGACCGGGTTCGGGCGGACTGGCAAGATGTTCGGCATCGAGTGGGAGGCCGGCGTCGAGCCCGACCTGGTGACCACCGCCAAGTCGCTGGCGGGCGGCCTGCCCCTGGCCGCGGTCACGGGCCGCGCCGAGATCCTCGACGCGGTTCACGTCGGAGGGCTGGGCGGGACGTACGGCGGCAACCCCCTCGCCACGTCGGCCGCGCTGGCGGTGCTCGACACGATCGAGCGCGACGGGCTCGTCGAGCGCGCCGCACGGATCGGTGAGCTGATGACCGGGCGCCTGCTCGAAATCTCCACCCACTCATCCCTGGTCGGCGACCTGCGCGGGCGGGGGGCCATGGTGGCCATGGAGCTGGTGGACGACCGGGAAACGAAGCACCCGGCCAAGGACGCCACCAACCGCGTCATCGAAGAGTGCTACAAGCAGGGCGTGATCGTGCTGAAGGCCGGGACGTTCGACAACGTGGTCCGGTTCCTGCCGCCACTCACGATCGACGAGGGACTGCTGATGGAGGGCTTCGACGTCGTCGAGAAGGCGCTCGCCACCGCCGAGTCGGAGGCAGGCGGGGGATAAGGCCCCGGTCTCAGTGCTCGCGGGGGTTCGGGGTCGAGCCCGCGGGTCGCAGCACCAGCCGGTCGTGCGGCTCCTCGACGTCGACCAGGCCCTCGAGGCCGTGCTCGACGAACAGCGTCATGGTCGGGAGTGGCACCGCCGTGTCGCCGTCCTCCGGGCCCTCCGCCAGGATTGCCTGGACCACGCCGCCCTGCCTGGTCAGGCGGATGTGGATGTCGGGGTTGAAGCGGCGCGCGGCGGTGTCGGCCTTGCCGAGGATCTCGACCGCCCAGTCGGTGAACTCGATCACGATCCTCGAATGATAGGACCGCGTCAGGGACGGGAGCCCGCCGGTGCCCTCACGACGTCGCCGCCCTTCATGACGGCATCCACGTCCGCGAACCCCGACAGGTCGCCGAGGTCGTGGCCGCGCACCGCAACCAGATCGGCGAACCGGCCCGGCGCGAGCGCCCCGACCCGGTCCTCCCAGCCGATCAGCTCGGCGGCCACGATTGTCGCCGCCTGGATCGCCTGGACCGGCGTCATCCCGTGCCGGACCATGTAGGGCAGCTGCTTGGCGTTGTCGCCGTGCGGGTACACGCCGCTGTCGGTGCCGTAGGCGATCCGGACGCCGGCCGCGACCGCCTTTCGGAACCCCTCGCGCTGCGCCTCGGTGGTCTCGTGGTTCTTGCGCATCGTGTCGGCCGGCCAACCCTCGCGGCGGCCGGTCTCGGCGATGTAGTCGCCGTTGTAGATGTCGGCCACCAGGTACGTGCCGTGCTCGGCCATGAGCGCGATCGACTCGTCGTCCATCAGCGAGCCGTGCTCGATCGAACGGACGCCGGCCCGGACCGCGCGGTCGATGCCCTCCGCGCCGTGCGCATGCGCGGCGACGTGGGTCCCGTATAGGGCGGCTTCCTCGACCGCGGCCCGGATCTCGCCCTCCGTGAACTCGGGCGCGCCCGGCGTCCCGCCGCGCGTCAGCACCGCCCCGGTGGCGAGGACCTTGATGAAGTCGGCGCCGCCGTGCAGGATGCGCCGGACCGCGCGCCTGACCTCGGGCTCCGAGTCGGCCACGCCCACCTTGAACACGGGCCCGACCGTGACGTCGGACGACAGCCCGGCGATCTCCCCGGCGCCGGTCGTGCTGGTGACGTACGCGCCGGCACAGAACATCCTGGGGCCCAGCACGATCCCCTCGTCGATGGCCCGGCGCAGCTCGACGTCGACGAAGGCACGGAACGTCCCGATGTCGCGCACCGACGTGAACCCGGCGTGGACCGTGCTCCGGGCGTTGCCGACGCCCAGGTAGGCCTCGCGGGCCTCGGAGTCCTGGATCGCCGGGACGCCGGCGTGCTCGATGCCGCCCACCAGGTGCGCGTGGCAGTCGATCAAGCCCGGTGTCACCGTGTGCTCGCGGAGATCGAGGACCGACGCGTCTTCGGGGAACGCGCCGTCGTCGGCCCGGATGGTCTCCACGCGTTCGCCGCGCACGAGCACGACTCGATCCGCGACCACCTCGGCGGCGAGCGTGTCGACCAGACGTCCGCAGCGAACCGCGGTCAGCTCTCCGGCGTCGCCCATGGAGCCGAGAGCCTACTCGGCCGTGATTCCGGCGGCCCGCTCCGCACCCGCCCCGCCGGCACGGCCGCCGGCGATCTCGCCGCCGCCGGTCAGCCGCGCGGCGATGGCCACGGGGATGACGGTGAGCACGATGACGGCGAAGACGACGACGTTCACCTCGGGCAGCTGCTGCCCCAACCGGATCGCTCCGAAGATCCAGAGGGGCAGCGTGTTCTGGGCACCGGCGGTGAACACCGTCACCACGATCTCGTCGAAGGAGAGCGCGAACGCCAGGAGCGCGCCGCCGATGAGCGACGTGGAGACCATCGGCAGCGTGATGTAGCGGAACGTCTGCCAGCCCCGGGCGCCCGAGATCCATCGAGGCCTCGAGGAGGGAGGAGGACGTTCGTCGCAGCCTGGCGATCAGGTTGTTGTAGACGATCACGATGCAGAACGTGGTGTGCCCCACGATGATCGTCCAGATCGACAGCCGGATCCCGTTGAACGAGAAGAACGAATTGAGCGCGATGCCGGTGACGATGCCGGGGAGCGCGATCGGCAGGAGCAGCAGGAACGAGACCACCTCCCGACCGAAGAACCGGAAACGGTGCACGGCGAACGCGGCGGCGGACCCCAGCAGCAGGGCCATCACGGTGGCCAGCAGGCCGGCCTTGAGCGACAGGAAGAGCGCGTCCCGGACCTCGGGGTCGTGCCACGCCACGGTGAACCAGTGAGCGAGAAGTGCTGTGATCGGCCAGCTCTGGATCGTTCGACTCGTTGAACGCGTACAGGATGATCAACCCGATGGGGATGTAGAGGAAGAGCACCACCAGCACCGACCCACGTCCGCAGGCCGATTCGCGTCCAGCGGCTCTCCATCCGCTACACCGCCTCGAACGCGCCCGCGCGCTTGCGCCAGCAACAGGTAGACGGCCATGATGGCGATGGGGATCATCGCGAAGGCCGCCGCGAACGGGATGTTGTTCGCGACGCCGACGTTGCTCGCGATGACGTTCCCGATCAGGTTCGAGCCGGCCCCCCCGATCAGTTGGTTGTTGATGTAGTCACCCAGCGTCAGCGAGAACGTGAAGATCGATCCGGCCACCACGCCGGGGATGGCCAGCGGCACGACGACGCTTCGCGGCGTCCGCCAACCGCGGCCGCCCAGGTCGGCCGACGCCTCGAGGTACGAGGGTGGGATGCGTTCCAGCGCCGTGTACACCGGGATCACCATGAACGGCAGCCAGATGTAGCAGAACACGATGAACACGGCGGCGTTCGTGTACAGCAGGTTGACCGGCCCCAGCCCGATGCGATCCAGGCTCCAGTTGAGGAGACCGTCGTGGTTGAGAATCAGCACCCACGCGTACACGCGGGCCAGGTAGCTGGCCCACAACGGCAGCAGCACGGCGACGAACAGCGTCGTGCGCGTCCGGGGCGACGCGACGCGCGCCATGAAGTACGCGAACGGGAACGCGATCAGCGCGTCCACGACGGTCACGCCGGCCGCCATGGCGATCGTGCGCAGGATGATCGTCCGGTAGGCGGGGCTGCTGAAGATCTGCTGGAAGTTGGTGAGCCCCCAGACCCGCTCGATGTTGGTGGTGAACTCGTTGATCCGCCAGAACGACGTGATCAGCAGGACACCGAGCGAGGCCAGGTAGATGAGCACGAACCACGCCAGGGGAGGCGTGAGCAGGGCGGTGGCCCGCGTCCACGGCCGGCGCCAGAGCGCCGCCGAGATGCGGGCCCCCGCGCCTCGCCGTTCGCTCGTCCCTACGGACTCCGTCGCCACGCTCGCGCTAGCCGGTGACCTCGGTGGTCCATGCCTGCTGCCACTGCGAGTACGTCATGCAGTCCGTCTGCCCGTTCCCGCAGTCGGCGACCGGCGTCTTCCAGAACTTGATCGAGTTGAAGTAGGCCTCGTCCGCGTTGGCGTGGTACTGCTCACACGAGCCCTTGACCAACTGGTCCATGATCGGGCAGGCCAGCTTGTTGGCCGGCGTCTCGCCGTACCACGTCGCCTGCTGCGCCTGGGCCTTGGGCGTGCTGATGTACTTCATCCACAGGTACGCGCAGTTGGGGTGCGGCGCGTTCGTGGCCAGCATCCACGTGTCGGCCCACCCCGTCGCTCCCTCGGTGGGAATCGTCGATGCGACCGGGACGCCGTCCGACACCAGGACGCTCTCCTGGTACGGCCACGAGGCCCCCACGACCGCGTCGCCGTTCTTGAACATCGAGATCTCCTGCGAGGCCAGGCCCCAGTACTTCTTGATCAGGGGCCGCTGCTGCTTCAACAGGTCGACGGCTGCGTTGAACTGCGACTCGTTCAGCTCGTACGGGTCGGTGATCCCCAGGTCCGGCTTCGTCTTCGACAGGTACAGCGCCGCGTCGGCGATCTGGATCGGGTTGTCCGGCACCGTGATCTTGCCGCTGTACGTGCTGTCGTAGATCGTGCTCCAGCTCGCCGGGGCCGTCGGGAAGTCGGTGGTGTTGTACATCAGCGTGTTCGGCCCCCACTGCAACGAGATCCCGTAGTGGATCCCGTCGATCGTGTTGTGCAGCGGGCTCTGCAGCTGCGGGAAGAAGTTCTGCCAGTCGGGGACCAGGTCCACGTTCACCGGCTTGACGTCGCCGCCGTAGATCAGGCGCAGCGACGCATCGCCGGACGCCGACACCAGGTCGTACTGCCCGCCGCCGCCGCCCGACATCAGCGACACCATCTGGTCGGACGAGCCCGCGTACTTGGCGTTCACCTGGCACCCGGTCTCGGCCTCGAACGGCTTCACCCAGAGCGGCTGCGTGTAGCCCTCCCACGCGATCACGTCCAGCTGGCCCTCGCCGGCGCCGATCGAGGTGGGCGGCTTCATGTTCGCGGTCGGCGGCTGAGTGCCCGTCGTCCCGCCGCCACCGCTCCCACTGCCGCCACCGCCGCCGCTCGATCCGCCGCCACAAGCGGCCGAGATCAGCATCACGCCGGCGGCGATGGCGATGATCGACCATCGCTTGCTCATGCTCCCTCCCCTTCCTCTGTCCCAGGCTCCTCGTGCAGAAAACGGTTGTTCTCGTTGCTCCACGTCAGGCGGACGGCCGTCCCCTGGACCTCGAGCGCCTGCATGGACGAGTGCTCGAGGTTCTGCTGCAGGACGATCAGCTCCTGGTCCCCGACGTCGAGCCGGACGCGGTAGCGGGTGACGGCTCCCAGGTACACGACGGCCTCGACGTGACCGGTGATCGTGCAGTCGTCCGGGCCGGCGGCAACGTCCGGCCGTGTCATGCGGATCTTCTCCGGACGGATCGTGAGCGGCGCCGGCGAACCGGCGACCGCCTGCGCCGCCGCCCCCGTGAGCATGTTCGAGGTCCCCACGAAGCCCGCCACGAACGGGGTCAGCGGCTCCTCGTACACCTCGGCCGGCGACCCGACCTGCTCGATCCGGCCCGCGTTCATCACGGCGAGACGATCGCTCATGGTGAGCGCCTCCTCCTGGTCGTGCGTGACGTAGATGAACGTGAGCCCCACCCGCTGCTGGATCGCCTTCAGCTCGATCTGCATCTCCTGGCGGAGCTTCAGGTCGAGGGCGCCCAGCGGCTCGTCCAGCAGCAGCACCGACGGCTGGTTGACCAGCGCCCGTGCCAGCGCCACCCGCTGGCGCTGGCCCCCCGACAGCTGGGCGGGCTTGCGCGACTCGAAGCCCTCCAGCCGGACCATGCGCAGGGCCTCGGCCGCACGCGTGCGGCGCTCGCCCCTGTCCACGCGCTTCACCTTGAGCCCGTACTGCACGTTCTCGGACACCGTCATGTGCGGGAACAGCGCGTAGTCCTGGAAGACGGTGTTGACGTCGCGGTCGTACGGCGGGACGCGGGTGACGTCGGCGCCGTGCAGCAGGATGCGGCCCTCCGTCGGCTTCTCGAAGCCCGCGATCATGCGCAGACAGGTCGTCTTCCCCGACCCGGACGGCCCCAGCATGGAGAAGAACTCGCCCTGCCTGATGCCGAGGTCCACCCCGTCGACCGCGGCCATGTCGCCGAAGCGCTTGCGAACCCCGTCCAGCCGGACGGCGTCCGCCGCGTCCGCGTTCGACTCCGCAAGCGTCTCGGTTGCCGGGCCCGTCACCGCGCTTCCCGCCCGTCCGGTCGTGGGACGAGCGGTCCCTCCCCTTGGCGGCCAACGGTAGCGGCGGCCGTCCGGTATCGCAAGGGCATAAAAGGTCCGAACCGTTCGGGTGCGGCGTCCCGGTTCCGCAGGTCAGAGGCCGTTTGGTGGTTGCCGGGGCCTGTTCGAGGCGGCATACTCGGTCGGGCGTTCCTCCCCCCGAGCCGACCCCAGTCGGCTCACGTCCGCGGCTTTGACGGAAGGAAGTGAGATGGGCGTGCCGTTATGGCCAGATCTCCCCGGCTCCGCGCCAGGCGGGTCTTCCGGTACTGGCGGTCTGAGCAGCGCACCCTCCGTCAGGGGTTCGTCGCGCTGCTCGTCAGCACGCTCGCCGCGCTCGTAGCCGGCGTCGCAACCGCATCGATCCTGCCCACCCTGAAGCTCCTCCCCAGCCTGTACATCCTGCTGCCCGCGGCGACGGGAATGCGCGGGACCATCTTCGGCGCGATCGGGGCCCGGTTCGGGACCAACAGCGCCGCCGGCGTATTCGAGATCACCCGCGAGCGGACCGGCATCGTCTACCAGAACGTGTTCGTCGGGCGTCGTGACCACGTTCTCGTCGTCGCTCTGGCTGGCGGCGCTCGCCCGGCTGGCGGCCGCGGTGTTCGGACTGCCGTCGATCTCGTTCCTGCAGTTCGTCACGATCTCGGTGGTCGGCGGCGCGCTCGGGTCGGCCATCATCCTGGTGATGACGGTGGGCCTGTCGGTCCTGTCGTCGCGCCGCGGCTACGACCTGGACACGGTGTCGACGCCGCTCGTGACCGCGGCCGGGGACATGGTCACGATCCCGACCCTGTTCCTGGCAACGTTCATCGCCCGCTCGCCCGCGGTGAACGCGATCGTCGCCGCCCTCTGCATCGGCGTCTGCCTGTACGCCACCGTGCGCGGCGCCCTGACCGATCTGCCGATCGCGCGACGCGCGATCCTGGAGATGGTCGGCGTGATCGCCCTGACACCCTTCCTGGATATCCTCGCCGGGACGGTCGTTGAACCCCACCTCCAGCACTTCGTCCAGTATCCGGCGCTCCTGGCGATCATCGCGCCACTCGTGTCCAACCTGGGCGCCATCGGCGGCATCCTGTCCTCACGGCTCTCGTCCAAGCTGCACCTGGGTGTCATCTCCCCGCGCGGCCGGCCCGAGGCAGCGGCGTGGCTCGACGGATCGCTCGCGGTCGGCTTCGGCCTGGTCGCGTTCACGGCCGTGGGGACCCTCGGATACGTGTACAGCCTGGCCCGGGGCCCCTCGCCCGGTGCCGACGTCATGATCGGGGCCACCCTTCTGGCCGGCCTCATCGCCATCGGGGTCGACCTGGTGTTCTCCTACTACGTGGCCATCATCTCGTTCCGGTTCGGCCTGGATCCGGACAATCAGTCGGTGCCCATCCTCACGAGCGTCATGGACCTGGCGGGCGTGGTCTCTTTCCTCTTCGTTCTGTCAGTATTCGGGGTGACCTGAGATGTCCGATCCCGACGATCAACCGAGCAACGTCAAGGACCTGCTGGCCGAGGCGAAGGACGCTTCGGAGCTCATGGTCGACCTCGCCTACGCCGCCGTGTTCCTGAACGACGAGAAGCTGGCCGAGGAGGTCGACGACCTCGGGCAGCGCCTCTACGGCTACCTGCGGCGGCTGCGCCAGTTCGCCATCCTGGCGGCCCGTTCGCCCGAGGACGCGGAGCAGATGGGCGACGTCCTGTGGATCGCCGGCGCCATCGAGAAGATCGGCGACGCGGCGTCCGACATCGCCCGGGTGATCCAGGCGAAGCTCGGCATCCCCGACGCGCTCCGCCAGGATCTCCGCCACGCCGACGAGATCATCGGGCGGGTGCGCGTGCGAGAGGACGCGCCGTGCATCGGCCGGTCGCTGCGCGACCTCCTGCTGCCGTCCGAGACGGGGATGTGGCTGATGGCGATCCGCCGGGGCGACCAGTGGGTGTTCGACCCCGACGCCGACGCGGTGCTGTCCGAGGGAGACGTGCTGCTCTTCAACGGGCCCGAGGATGGCGTCAACCTGATCCGGGAGGTGGCCGGCGCACCGTCGCTCCCCGAGCCGCCCGAGGTGGACCTCCCCGCGCTCACCGAGCTCGACCGCGCCGTGGACATCCTGATCGAGATGAAGAACTCCTCCGAGGTGGCAGTCGGACTCGCCTACTCCGCGCTGTTGTTCCAGCATCGCGCGCTCGCGGCGGAGGTCGCCGCGCTCGAGGCACGGTCGGACATCCTGCACGACGAGCTGGAGTCGTGGGTGCTGAAGGCGGCGCCCGAGGCCCGCAACACCGACGAGCTGCGTGGGCTTCTCCGGCTGGCGTACGCCGGCGAGATCATCTTCGACGCGGCCAGGGACCTGACGTGGCCGATCGAGACGGGCGAGACGCTCCACCCGGTCATCCAGATGGCCCTGGAGGAGACCGACGAGATCGCGTCGGAGACGCTGATCGAGGAGGGTTCCCGCGCCGCGGGCCGGTCGCTCAAGGAGCTCCAGGTCGAGACGGAGACCGGGATGTTCGTCCTGGCGGTGCAGCGCGGCCGCAGATGGATCTACCGGCCACGACCCCGGTTCGAGTTCCAGCCCGGCGACCGTGTCATCGCCACCGGTCCGGAAGAGGGAGTCCTCGAGCTCGGCGCGCTGGCCGCCGCCGGGCAGCCGGTCGCGGGCTAGACGAGCGGGGCACCGACCGAGTCTCCTCCGGCGAACGCCGGCGCGGCGCCCGGGTGTCGGAGCGGGAGCGGCGGCGCGAACACCAGGTGCTCCTCGGCCACGCGAACCACTTCCGGCTCGGTTGCGCCCCAGGCACGAAGACGGGCGACGACGCGCTCGACCAGCGGCTCGGGTGCCGACGCGCCGGCCGTGACGCCGACCGTCCGGGCGCCCTGCAGCCACTCCGCATCGATCTCGCCCTCATCCTCGATCAGGTGGGCGGGCACGCCCATCGAACGCGCGACCTCGACCAGCCGGTTGGAGTTCGACGAGTTGGCCGATCCGACGACCAGCACCACGTCCGACTCGCCGGCGATGGCTTTCACCGCCTCCTGGCGGTTCTGCGTCGCGTAGCAGATGTCGTCGCTGGGCGGCGCCTGGATCGACGGGAACCGCCGGCGGAGGATCGTGACGATCTCGGCGGTGTCATCCACCGACAAGGTCGTCTGGCAGACGTAGGCAACGCGCTCGGGATCGGGTACCTGCACCTCGGATGCGTCCTCCGCCGTCTGCACCAGGATCGTGCGGCCAGGGGCGTGACCGGCAGTTCCGATCACTTCGTCGTGGCCGGCGTGACCGATGAGAAGGATCGTCACATCGCGTCGCCCGAACCGGTTCGCCTCGCGATGCACCTTGGTGACGAGCGGACACGTCGCGTCGATGACCGAGAGTCCGCGGCGGGCCGCGTTGTCGTGCACTGCCGGAGCGACGCCGTGCGCGGAGAACACGATCACCGAGCCGACGGGCACCTCGCGCTCGTCGTCGACGAACACAGCGCCCTTGGCCTCGAGGTCGGCGACGACGTGCCGGTTGTGAACGATCTGCCGGCGTACGAACACGGGGCCTCCGAACTCGCCCAGAGCCCGTTCCACGGCTTCGATCGCGCGCTCGACGCCCGCGCAGTACCCGCGCGGCGCGGCCAGGAGGATCCGTTTCACCAGGTCATGGTAGATCGCACGACCGCCTGGAACCCGCTCGCCACGAAGTCTCAACGCGCAATCTAGGCCTTTTGGCCAGGTGTCAATTCGATGATCAGTCTGTAGCATCGGGCGCGCCCATCCGGGCACTCGCCTCTCCCTCAAACCCCTCATGACGGCTGTGCGCTGCTGCGCGGCGTGTGGGGGACGCGAGGGGAGGCGATAGGCCTGTCCGTCTTGCAAACAAGGAGGTGAGGGCACCACCCAGGACCTGCCGAGCCCACGTCGGGGGCCGATAACCTCGACCAAGCTCCGGGGGTGAAGCCGAAATCACATGCTCTCGAAATGGAATCGCCCGCTTTCGAGAGCGATCGTCCTGTCGCTCATTTCTCTCTCCATTCCGACGATCGCTCTTCCCTCGTTCGCGAGTCCCGCGCACACGCGGACCTCCGGACATCTCCGATCGACGACCCGCCCGCACGGCGCCTCTCCGTTCGAATGGCACGTGCCGACCCACCACCGACGGCTGACGCTGTCGAAGGTCGCCCACCTGGGAGGGATCGACTGGCTGGCCATCGCCCGGTGCGAATCGGGGCTGCGCTGGCACATCACCGCCACGCCGTACTACGGCGGGCTTCAGTTCCTGACCTCGACGTGGATCAGCAACGGCGGCAAGCGGTACGCCTCCCGCGCCGATCTCGCTCGTCCCGCGCAGCAGGTCGTGGTCGCGTATCACCTCGCCCGGCGTGCCGGCCTTGGGGCCTGGCCCGTCTGCGGCTCCCGCGGATAACACGCCGCACTCCCTCAGCGTCGAACCGGCCCGCCCACCGGCGGCAACCCGAGGATGGCGTCGCGGATGCCCTGCGGGGTGTCCGCGACGCCATCGGCGCCGGCGAGCGACCCAAGGGCGATCACCCGCATCCGGGGTGCCGCTGCCCGAATGGCATCCATCGCGACCCCGGGCAGCGCCGCGTCGAGGACGAGCACGTCGGGCGCATATTCGTCAACCTGCTTGACCAATTGCTCGGCGGTCGTCGCCCCACCCACCAGCTCCCACGAGACGGAGACCGCGGCGCCCTTGAGTACCCGCAGCGAGTCCGGACCCGGTGCGGCGCACATGACCTTCAGCGCACGGCACACGTTCGCCCACCCACGTCTCACGCGGGACCCGCCCGGCCTCCGACGGGCTCGGCCCCCGACCCGAGGAACCGCGGCAGCACCCATCCGCGGAGTGTCAGCTGCACGATGCCGGCCACGGGGATCGCCGCGAGGACCCCCCAGAAGCCGAAGAGATCCGCTCCCACCAGCACTGCCAGCAGCACGATCACCGGGTGGAGATTCGTCGTCTCCCGGAGCACGATCGGCGAGAGGATGTATCCGTCCACGACGTGCGCTAGCGCGATGACCACGAGGACGAGCAGCAGGAACGCGGGCGGTTTCGTCGCCAGGCTGACCAGGACGACGGGGACCGCTCCGATCCACGCGCCGAACATCGGGATCAGGTTGGCCACCCCCACGATCGCGCCGAGGATCAGCCAGAAGGGCATGCCCACCGCCCACAGGCCCAGGGTGGCCAGCAGCCAGACCGCGGCGGACACGACCAGGCGAGCGCGCACGTACCCGCCAACGAGCTGGCGGACCTGCGTGAGCCACGGGTCGACTTCGTCCCGAAGGGACGGCGGGATGGCGGCCACGAGCCCCCGCGAGGCGGACGGCAGCGAGAGCAGCACGAGGAAGCCGAGGAAGCCCCCCAGCACCAGCACCAGGCCCAGGTGCGCGAGCCGGAGCCCGGCGCCGACGAACGTGTGCAGCTCGCCCCGAACCGTTCCGGCGTGCTGCTGCACCCATTCCGACGTGGATTCGCCGGCGTGGCGCAGCAGCGGGTTGGACGAGTGGGACAGGCGCCCCACGAGCCCTCCACTCTTCCGCAGGAGCGTGGGCGAGTTGCGCACCAGATCCTGCATCTGGTGGATGGCCGCCGGAACCAGCAGCGCCAGCGCGAGGCTCGCGACGGCCATGGCCGCCACGAACAGGATGACCGCGGCGGCTCGCCGAGGCACGCCGCGGGCGGTGAGGCGGACGACGGCGGGGTTCAGCAGGAAGACCAGCATCATCGCGACCACCAGGTAGGGCACCACGCCTGCCATCCGTGCCAGGACCAGTCCGAGCGCCAGGACCAGCACGCCGACCCCGATCCCCGCCCAGGCCACGACGCCCCAGCCGACCAGCCGGCGGGTCCGGCCCTCGGCCGGCATGAGCCGTTCGAGGTTGTCGCGGATGGAGGGCTCGACGTCGGACACGACCGTCAGCGTAGCGCGGCGTTGGTACGCTGGGCCGATGCCGCTGCCCGAGCCGATTCGCGCGTTCTGGTACGCGGCGGAGGGGCTCGCCGAGACCTGCATTCGCACCCCCTGGGGAGTCCTGATCAGCGACGCGCGCTACCCCACCATCTACGACGCCAACCACGCAGGCATCCTCGAGCCGGCCCCGGATCTGTCCCTGGCGGAGGTCCGCGAACGGCTCCATCCCCTCCTCCGGGAGGCAGGCGCCACGCACGAGCACATCGAGGTCATGGACCTGTCCGATCCCTGCCCGGCGACGCACGAGCTTCGGCGTGAGCAGCCGGCGGTCACGGCGGACGTCGTCATGCGGTACGAGGGCGGCGGAGTCGAGCCCGAGACCGAGGCGCGCGTGGAGGAGATCACCCACCTCGACGAGCCGTTCTGGCGCATGTACCGCGAGACGCGGAGCGAGTTCGGCGAACCGCTCGGCGAGGACGTCATCGATGAGCTCGTCGCGCGGGACCGGGACGTCTTCCACACCGCCGGCCTGCGCATCTTCGCCGGCAGCTTCGACGGCGAGATCGCGGGATTCACGTCCCTGATCGAGCTCGCGGGCACGGGGTACGTCGACAACGTGGTGACGAGGCCCTCGTTTCGGCGGAGGGGGGTGGCCAGCGCCACCGTGACCCGAGCGGTGGCCGCGGCGTACGACCGGGGTCTGCAGACCGTGTTCCTGCTGGCAGAGGAGAACGGGAAGCCCCAGAGCCTCTACGAGCGGCTGGGGTTCCGGGTCGTGTGCCGGGCGATGGGGTTCACGCGTCCCCTGCCTCGCTGACCGCCTCGATCAGCTCGATCCGGTTCCCGAACGGGTCGGCGGTGTGGAACCGGCTCCAACCCGCCAACGGCGGCTCCTCAGAGATCGGCGCGCCGGCCGCCTCGAGGCGCCCGCGCAACGCACCCAGGCCGGCGACCAGGAACGCGGGGTGCGCCTTGCGCGCCGGGCGGAACGCCTCTTCGACGCCCAGGTGCACCTCCACGCCCGCCCCACGGAACCAGCAGCCGCCCCGTCCGCGCGAGCGGCGCGGGCTTGGGCACCGGGGTCAGGCCGAGGACGCCGGCGTAGAACGCCTCGGCCTCCGGCTCGCGCCCGGCCGGCATCGCCAGCTGGACGTGATGGATGCCCACGACGGCGTACCCGCCCGGCTCGTCCGCCCGCATGCGGGCCAGGCTACGACGCGGGTGCCGCCGCCGGCTCGGGCCGAGTCCGGGTGGCCCGGCGGAACACGACCCATCCGACGAGCCCGAGCAGCGTGAGCGGCACCAGGTAGCCCAGCCCCACGATGACGGCGGCGACCACACCCAGGAACCCCGCCCACGACAGCTGCCATGCGCGGACGATGCTCGGGGTGGCCGTGGTCCGCTGCGTCGCGACCGGCGCACCGACCTCGCGGACCGCGACCTCGATCGTCCCGTACGAGGTCTGGTCGCGAAGGACGCGCAGGGCGCCGCGGATCTGCTCGATCCGGAACTGCACCTGCTGCAGCTGAGCCTGGACGCGCAGCGTGTCCGATATGGAGGCCGCCCGGTCCATCAGCCGCAGGAGCACGGTCTCCTGGGCTCGCCACGTGATCAGGCGCGCGTTCAGGTCGACGAACTGCGATGTGACGTCGCGTCCCGACACCGTCTGCGAGGTGACGGTCCCGATTCCCTTGAGGGAGGCGAGCGCCGACTCGAACGACGGCGCGGGAATGCGAAGGAGGAGGGAGCCGGATCGGTCGTGGGACGACGAGGACTGGACGTAGCCACCGAACCTGCCGGCGGTCGCCGTCGCGGCGTCCAGCGCATCCTGGAGGCCGTTGCGCTTCACCTGGAGCGAGACGCGCCCGTCCTTGATCACCTCTGCGCCGAGGCCCGGGACGGCGGACGATGCGAGCTGTTCGGACAAGGGCAGTGCGGCGAGCTTCGAACCGTCCCCCGCAGGGGACGGGAGGGGGGCGGGGACGGCACGATCCTCCATCCCCGCCGAACCGGCCGCGACCGACCCGCCGCCGCCCGAGCTCTGGGCGTTCGAACCCCACGGCCCACTCCGGACCGCGAAGCCGATGACTCCCGCCAGTGCCACGAACGCAACAACGACGAACGCCGTCCTCTTCATGCGGATCCTCCCGGGGGTGTCGTGGAAACGAGCCCGACCAGTGGCACGGTTGGACGCGGACCGGACGGCGAACGTTCCCCGTGGGGAGGAGGCGAGGCGGGCGGCTCTGAGCCGTCAGCAGTTAGTGGCTGTGGTGGCGGCCGCCGCCGTGGTGGTCGCCGTCGCCGTGGTGGCAGCCGTGGCCGGAGTGCCCGTGACCGCCCGAGTGCCCTCCACCGCCGGAGTGGCCGTGGCCATGACCACCGGAGTGACCGCTTCCACCATGGCCACCGGAGTGACCGCCGTCTCCGTGGTGGCCACCACCGTGATGGCCGTGACCGTGGTGGCCGTGATGGCCGTGACCGTGATGGCAACCATGGTGATGATGATGGTGGCCCTTGGGGTGGTGAGTGGTGATGACCGTTGCCGGGCCGTCGCCACCGCCGGGGGCCTGCCCGGCCCGCCGGGACCCTGGTCCCCGCCGGGTGATGTGGACTCCGTGTGCGCCACCGGGTGCCGGGCGACGATGAAACGGATCAGGAAGGACTGGCCGCCCAGCAGAGCGCCCTGGGCCCGTTTGGCGCCCACCGCACCCTGGGCAGCGCCGGACGGCGGCGCCGGCGAAGCGGGCGCCTGGGGTCCGCCGGAGGCCGGACCTGCCTGCCCGTTTCGCGCGTGCAGCTTCGACCCGATCGACGACCACGGAACGAACAGCATGGAGAGCGCGACGAGCATCGCGATGGCGAGCGGAAGGACGAACCGGTCACCCGGGCCTCCTTCGGGCCGCGCTGAACCCGGGTTCGGGTGAGGATGAACTGCCCGGGGGCCCGCCAACGTCGCTGGCACGGCCGCCCCCCGGGTTCCGCTGGCCTCGCATGCGTCTCCCAATCTGTCGGGGCCGGGCCGATCCCAGTCTATCGACGGCGTACCCGGCTTCCCAATGCCATGAACGGGGGATGTTTCTTCAGGGTCGAAAGTCGGGACGGTTCCTCACGTGGTGGTGCCCCACCCCGGCCGCGGACGGGGGCCTTCCGGGGAGTGCAGGACCCCCCCGAGGAGCCCATACGCCGAACCTACCCACCGGTAGGAAGCCCGTAGGATACCCACGGTGGCAGCCACATCCAGGTCGACCGTTCCACGGCGGCGCATGAAGGGTCCGGAGCGTCGCGCGCAGCTGCTCGAGTCGGCCCGCGACGTGTTCGGCTCGTCGGGGTTCCACACCGCTTCGATGGAGGCCGTCGCGCGCCGGGCCGGTGTCACCAAACCCATCCTCTACGACCACTTCTCGTCCAAGCGCGACCTCTACCTCGCCCTGATCGACGCGGATCTCGCGACGGTCGGCCGTCGGGTCAGCGAGGCGCTCGCCGCCCCGACCGGCAACCGGGAACGGATCCGCGCTTCCTTCCAGGCCTACTTCGACTTCGTGGACGATCACGGCCCTGGGTTCCGGCTGCTCATGCAGGAGGTGACGGGAACGGATCGCGACCTGCGCCGGCGGGTCGGGAAGGTCCGCACCCGGATCATCGCCGAGGTGGCGGCCCTGATCGTCCGGGAGTCGCAGGGACGGCTCGACCCCACCCATGCCGAGACGGTGGCGCTGGCCCTCGTCGGCATGGTGGAGACCGCGGCCCCGCAGAACCCTGGCAGAGGGACCCGAGCGCGCACCGACGCCGTGGATACGCTCGTCCGCCTCGCGTGGCGGGGTGTCACGGGTCTCACCGAGCCCGACCGGGACGTCCGTCCCGCTAGGCACTGAGCGGCTCCGCCTCCGGCGAACGCACGTCGGCAGGCGGCTCGGGATCGGATTCGGCCAGCCTGCGCAGCAACACGGGAACCCGGCCCTTGCCTCCCAGCGCGTGGAGGACCCACAGCGCGGCGAGGGCACTCGCGACGGCGACCGCGCCCCCGAGGGCGAACGCGAAGCGAGGCCCCGTCTGCTCGGCAAGCCACCCCATCACCGGCCCGCCGATGGGCGTGCTCCCCAGGAACACCATGGCGTACACGGCCATGACCCGGCCGCGCATGGACGGCGCCGAGGCGACCTGCATCATCGTGTTCCCGGTCGCCATGAAGACCATGCTGGTGAAGCCGACGATGGCCAGCAGGACGAAGGCCATCCTGGGCGTGGGCGCGTACGCGGCGGCCACCATCGCCGCCCCCAGCGCGACCCCTGCCCAGGCGAGCACCCGGGAGCTCGCGCCGCCGCCTGCTTGCCATGACGAAGGGCGCCCAGCAGCGACCCGGCGCCCATCGCGGAGAGCAGCTGCGCGTACAGCGCGGCGCCGCCTCCGAAGGAGAAGCCGGCCAGCAGCGGGAGCAGCACGGAGAAGTTGAACGAGAACGTGTACACGAGCGCCATCAGCACCAGCGGCCAGCGCAGCCGCGGTGTGTTCCAGACGTAGTGAAGCCCTTCGCGGACCTGCCCCTTCCAGCGGCCGAGCCGGTCCTGCCGGTGCAGCTCGGCCGGCCGCATGGCCAGCAGCCCGGCGATGACGGCCAGGAACGACAGCGCGTTCAGCAGGAAGCACACCGCCAGGCCGACCGTGAGGATCAGAGCCCCCGCGATCGCGGGTCCCAGGATGCGGGTGAAGGTGAAGACCGCGCTGTTCAGGCTGATGCCGTTCTGGAGATCGGCGGGGCCCACCATCTCCGCGACGAAGCTCTGCCGGGTGGGGTTGTCGACCACCGTGACCAGGCCAAGACCGAGCGCGAGCGCGTACACCATCCACAGCTCGACCACGCCGGTGAGCGTCAGGAGACCGATCGTCAGCGCCAGCACCGCATCGGCCGCCTGGGTCGCGATCAGGATCTTCCGCTTGTCGAACCGGTCGGCGACGACGCCTCCCCACGGCCCCAGCAGCAGGATCGGCAGGAACTGCAGCCCCGTGGTGATCCCCAGGGCGAGCCCGCTGTGCGTGAGTCGGAGGACGAGCCAGACCTGGGCGACGGACTGCATCCACGTCCCGGTGGTCGAGACGATCTGGCCCAGGAAGTAGAGACGGTAGTTCCGGACCTGCAGCGAGCGGAACGTGGCCCTGGCCGTCCGGAGGACGGCCGTCACTCCTGGTCCCCCACCAGCCGCTCCATGAGGGAGACGGCTCGTTGGAGGACACGTCGGTCCTCGTCGCCGAAGTCGCGCAGGCGCCGTGCGAGGTACGCGTTCTTCCGCCCTCGGGTGCGCTCGAGGAAGCGCTTCCCGTCCGTGGAGAGCCGGAGCCATGCCACCCGGCCGTCGCTGGGGTCCGGCTCGCGGACGACCAGACCACGGTCCTCGAGGGCGGCAGCGATCCGAGTCATGGTGGGGGGTTGTACCTGCTCGGATGCCGCCAGCTCCCCGAGAGTGACGCGCCCCGCAGCGTCGATCACGGCGAGTGCCGACAACAGCGAGACGCCGATCCCGGCATCCGCCTCCTGCCTCATCCGGCGGGCCAGACGGTTCACGACCAGTCGAAGCCCGGCGGCGATCTCCGTCGCCTCGGGGGAAGTCGCGGCACGGGTCTTTGGCAGGGTGGTGGATTCGGTCACGCCACCAAGTATTTCACATAGCTAATTAGTTTGTCAAACTATCTTGCCGGGAGGTGTGTCGGAGGCGCTCAGGCTGTCGACGGCGAACAGGATGGCCCAGAACGCGGCCAGGCCGGCGCAGAACCAGGCCACCCAGCGGAACTCCGGCGGGCAGGGCAGGACCAGCAGCAGCGAGACCAGCGACACGCAGAGGAAGAACCACGCCCGCCGCCCGATGGTCGCCATGTCCGCTCTCCCTCTCCCCTATGCCAGCCGGAACACCTGGAACATCAACCAGGACACGATAAACGCGCCGGGGATGGTCAGGATCCATGCCCACACGACCCTGCCGGCCACGCCCCACCGGACCGCCGACAGGCGCTGCGTGGTCCCGACGCCGACGATGGCGCCGGTGATGGTGTGCGTGGTGGACACCGGAATCCCCGTGGCTGTGGTGAAGAACAGCGTCGCCGCCGCGGCGGTCTCGGCGCTCATCCCGCCGACCGGCTGCAGCTTGGTGATGCGCGAGCCCATCGTCTTCACGATCCGCCAGCCGCCGAAGGCCGTGCCCAGCGCGATGGCCAGCTGCGCCGAGAGCACCACCCACAGCGGGACCGGCGCGTTCGCCGGGACGACCTTCGCGCCGATGAGCAGCGCCAGGATGACGCCCATGGTCTTCTGCGCGTCGTTGCCGCCGTGCCCGAGGCTGAACGCGGCCGCCGACACGAGCTGACCGCGGCGGAAGCCGCGGTTGAGCCGATCAACGCGCCGGTACCGGTGGAACGTCCACATGACGAGCATCAGGATCGTGAAGCCGAGGAGCAGGCCGAGGATCGGCGACAGCACGATGAACACGCGCGATCTTCCGAAATCCCGACGCGACCAGCGAGCTCCATCCCGCGTGGGCGACGGCGGCGCCCGCCATGCCGCCGATGAGCGCGTGCGACGACGAGGTCGGCAGGCCGAGCCACCAGGTGATGAGGTCCCAGGCGATGGCGCCGACGAGCCCCGCGAACACGACGCCGAGCGTCAGCGACGTCCGGCTGGACGACGTCGTTGGCGATCGTCGCGGCGACCTTGGTCCCGAAGATCAGGAACGCCACGAAGTTGAAGAAGGCCGCCCACAGGACGGCCGACCTGGGGGTGAGCACCCGTGTGGAGACCACGGTGGCGATGGAGTTGGCCGCGTCGTGGAAGCCGTTGAAGAAGTCGAAGGCGAGCGCGATCGCGATGACGACGACCGAGCCTCCGGCGGTTGACCACGGCTCAGGCGTGCTTCAGAGACGATGGACTCGAGCGTGTTCGCCACGTCCTCGCAGCCGTCGATCGCGCCCTCGAGCTGGTCCACGATGTCCTTCCACTTCAGCACGTCCATCGCCTCGTAGATCGCCGGAGAACAGCGCTGCCACGGTCTTTCGGTAGACCCGGTCGCCTTCGTTCTCCAGCCGGTTGATCTCCACCCAGTGAGGCTCGAGCCCGCGAAGGCTTCGCAGGCGGCCCATGGCCTGGTGCAGTTCCTCGGCCGCGCTGGCCAGAGCACGTCCGCCTGCTGGCGCATCTCGGGAAGGGGCTCGTTGATGTGGTGCAGGACGAACATGTCGGCGACCGCCTCGACGCCGTCGAGGATGTCGTCCAGGCCGGACGCCAGGTGGTGGATGTCCTCGCGGTCGAACGGCGTGACGAACGACGTGTTCAGCTCGCGGAGGATCTGGTGGGTGATCTCGTCCCCGTCGTGCTCGCGCTGGCGGATCTCGGCGTGGGCGGTCTCGGGGTCGTGGAAATCCGCCAAGAGCTTCGCCAGCAGCGCCGCACCGTCGGCGACGCCACCGGATGCCCTCTCGAACAGCTCATAGAAGTCCCGCCCACGCGGGATGATCTGAAATCGCACCGCAGCCCCTCCATGCGCTCGCGGCCGCGCGCGCCCCCTCCACGACAGGCGCGCCGCGCATAGGTAGCAGGTTCAGCCGGTCGTGTCCAGAGCCCGAGCCCGCGAGAGCGCCTACAGGCCGGAGGGACGGACGCCGGTGGCGACCAGCGTGAACACGAGCGCCGCGACCGCCAGCCGGTACCACATGAAGAGGGCGAAGTCCCGCCGGCGCAGGTAGGCGAGCAGCCACCAGATGACGACGTACCCGCTCACCGCCGCCGCGACGAACCCCCAGAAGAACGGGGCGGCGAACCCGGGTGGCAGGCCTCCCTCCTTGATCACGCCGGCGCCCTTGAACAGTCCGGCGCCGGCGATGATCGGGAGCGACAGCAGGAACGAGAAGCGCGCGGCGGACTCCCGTGTCATGCCCAGTGCCCGGGCGGCGGTGATGGTGACGCCCGATCGTGAGACGCCCGGCTGCAGGGCCGCGGCCTGCGCGACGCCGATGATCACGGAGTCACGCAGGGTCAGGTCGGGGATCTCGCGGTCGGCGCGGCACGCGCGGTCCACCGCGTACAGGACCACGCCACCGACGGCCAGCATGGTCGCAATCAGCACCGGTTGGCCGAGCTTGTCCTCGATGACGCTCTCGAGCGCCGCTCCCGCGACCGCGCCCGGAATGGTCGCGATGACGATGAACCAGGCCAGCCGCTCGTCCACCGTCTGGATCGATCGGTGCGCGATCGAGCGGAACCACCCCTTCGTGTAGCGGACGACGTCGCTCCACAGGTAGGCGACGGCGCCCAGCAGCGTCCCCATGTGCAGGGCGACGTCGAAGGTCTTGTTGAGCTGCGGGTCCTGGAGGATGTCCCAGTTGAACAGCCAGGGAACCAGGATCAGGTGCCCCGAGCTGGAGACCGGCGCGAACTCGGTCAGTCCCTGTGTCAGGCCGAGCACGATGGCCTGCCACACGCTCAGGCTTCCGTGCGTCGCCGCCAGCAACACGTCCATCCGATTCCCTCCGGCTCCTCGTCCACGGCCCGGGCGGAGCCGGGCCGCCGAATCGTAGCGGTCCCGGCCGGGCGGTGGAAACAGGCCCGCCTTGGCGAAGTTGTGGCGATCACGGCGCTCCGGGCGCCCGGGTATCCTTCCCGCGTGACGCTCCTGCTGCTCGTTCGCCACGGACTCACCGACGCCACGGGGAAGCACCTGTCGGGGCGCACGCGCGGGATCCATCTCTCCGAGGCCGGACGGACCCAGGCCGACCGGCTGGTGGAGCGCCTGGCCGGCGTGCCCATCAAGGCCTTCTATTCGAGCCCGCTGGAACGCTGCGTCGAGACGGCCCGGCCGCCGGCGCGGGCGCGCGGTCTGGACGTCCGGATCGAGCCGCGGCTGATCGAAGTCGACTACGGCAGGTGGACCGGCCGCTCCATGGCACAGCTGGTCCGCACGACCCTGTGGAAGCAGGTCCAGTCGTCGCCGTCTTCGATCCGCTTTCCCGAAGGGGAGACCTTGCGCGACGTGCAGTTGCGGACGGTGGAGGCGCTCGACGAGATCGCCGCGCGCAATCCGAAGGCGGTGGTCGCGGCCGTCGCGCACGCGGACGTCATCCGGCTCGCGGTCGCGCACTACACGGGCGTGCACCTCGACCTCTTCCAACGGCTCATCGTGAGCCCGGTGTCGGTGTCGGCGATCCTGCTGGGAGATCGCATCCCGCGGGTGCTCCGGCTGAACGACACGGGGTCCCTGGAGGACCTGGTCCCCCGCGGCCGCGGACGGCCTCCCCCGCGTGCCCATACGCGAGGACCCGGCACGGTGCGAGGATAGGTACGTGGCCATCGAGCTCGACCCCGTGGACCGCATCACCGCCGGCGCCGTCGGCGAGCCCGGCGAGCGCACGTTCTTCCTCCAGGGGCGGAAGGGCGACCATCTGGTGACGCTGCTGGTCGAGAAACAGCAGGTGCAGCTGCTGGCCGCCTCGGTGGTGAATATCCTCGCGCGCATCGAGGCCGAGCCGGCAGATGAGCCCGAGGCGGTCCCCATGGACCTGGAGTCGCCCCTCGAGCCCGAGTGGCGCGCCGGACGGCTCGCCATCGGCTACGAGGAGGACCGCGATCTCCTGGTGCTCGAGGTGGAGGAGTTCGTCCCCGAGGCCGAGGACGAGGAGGCCCTGGAAGGCGAGCCCGTGGCCGCCGCCGAGGACCTGCCCGAGCCCGGGATGGTGCGGTTCTGGGCGACGCGCGACCAGATGCTCGCGCTGGCCCGCCACGGAGTGGAGGTGTGTGCCGCCGGCCGGCCCACGTGCCAGTTCTGCGGCAACGCGATGGACGCGGAGGGGCACGTCTGCCCGGCCATGAACGGCCACAACGAGCTGGGGTGACCCCCGAGGAGGAGGCGCTGCGCCTGCTCTCGGGGGGCGACGTCGCCCTGATCGGGCGGCTCCCCCACTCGTCCAACTACACGTTCCTGGCGGAGGTCCGCCACCCGGACTGCGCGGTGCTCGGGGTCTACAAGCCCCGGAGGGGCGAGCGACCCCTGTGGGACTTCCCCGACGGCACGCTCTACCGCCGCGAGGTCGCCGCCTTCGAGCTGTCGCGCGCGCTCGGCTGGCCGGCCGTGCCGCCCACGGTGGTGCGCGACGGCCCCCACGGCACGGGCTCGATGCAGCTGTTCGTGGAGTGCGACCCGGACGAGCACTTCTTCACGCTCCGCGACACGCGCATCGACGACTTCGCCACCGTGGCGCTGTTCGACGTCATCGCGAACAACGCGGACCGCAAGGGCGGGCACTGCCTGCTGGCGTCGGACGGGTCGATCTGGGTGGTCGACCACGGGGTGTGCTTCGCCACCCAGCCGAAGCTGCGGACGGTGATCTGGGAGTTCGCCGGCGAGCGGATCCCCGACGACCTGCTCGAGGACGTCCGCCGTGTGGCGGGCGAGCTGCGATCCGGGGCGCTCCGCGACTCGATGTCGTCGCTGCTGTCCCGGGCCGAGGTCGACGCCGCGGCGGCCCGAGCCGAGGCGATCATCGAGACGAAGCGCTTTCCCGAGCCGGACTCGGAGCGCCCGTTCCCCTGGCCCCCCGTCTGAACCCGGCCGGTCGGCTTCGCCCCTCGGAACGCCGATATAGGACAGGTGAGAGGAATCCGCCTGCTGCTCGTCGCGGTCGCCCTCGCGGCGTGCTCCCCAGGACCCGTCACGGTGGACGTGCCGCCGACCGTCCACCGTGGGACTGCCCCGGGATACGCCGGTGGGCCCATCGGCCTCGCTGCCATGGCGAACGAGGGCATCTGCTATTTCCTTCGCGACGACGGTCCGCATTTCGGCGCTCACGCAGCGGTGGATCCGTCCGACCGTCGAATCCGCGACACCGTGGCCAGGCCCGGATGGGGCGAGCGGAAGCCACGGACGCAACCGCCGGTCACGTTTCACACCTGCGATTCGTAGCGCTCCCGGCCTTCCACATCGGCGCCGGATTTCACGCCACGCGCCGTGAGCGCGTTCAATAGAGCGATGCCACGAAGCGGGCTTCCGCCCTTTCAGGAGTTCATGGATGCGCACCGGACGGTGGTCTACCGGTTCCTGATGGCGTCGGTGGGGCCAGCGGAGGCGGACGACTGCTTCCAGGAGACGTTTCTGTCCGCGCTGCGTGCCTACCCGACCCTGCGGGACGGGTCGAACCTGCGCGCGTGGGTACTGACGATCGCCACGCGAAAGGTGATCGACGCGGCCCGGGCGCGGGCCAGGAGGGCGGTGCCGGTCGCCGAACCGGACGCGGGGGCGAGCCGGGACGAGGAGTCACCGGACGGGACCGGCCCGATATGGGAGGCGGTCCGGGCGCTCCCACCGCAGCAGCGGGCCGCGGTCGCGCACCGCTTCGTGTTGGACATGACCTACGCAGGCGTGGCCGAGGCCATGGGCACCACGGAGGAGGCCGCCCGCGCCAACGTGTACCAGGGGCTGAAGAAGCTCCGCGAGCGAACGGGGAACGAGCATGCCTTCCAGGACTGAACAGACGGCGAACGGAGACGAGGCTCGGCGCATCGCCGGCGAACTTCGGGAGCTGACCGCGGCCGCCGACGGCATGGCCGAGCGGGCAGCGGCCCGGTTGGCCGAACACGCCGAGAAGGCCGGCCTGGTGGACGTGCTCTACGCGCGCACGGACACGCCGATCGGCACGCTGCTGGTCGCGGTCTCGCACGACGGCGTCGTGCGCGTGGCGTTCCCCGAGGAAGAGGACGTCGAGCAGAATCTGGCCGACACCGTGTCGCCGCGCGTGCTGCACTCGCTGCGGGCGACGCAGGACGTGCGGCGCGAGCTCGACGAGTACTTCGACGGCCGCCGGCACGCGTTCGACGTGCCGGTGGACTGGTCGCGCGTGCACGGGTTCACGCGGAAGGTGCTGCGTGCCACCACGCGCATCCCATTCGGCTCGGTGCTCACGTACACCCAGGTCGCCGGCAAGGCGGGGAACGCCCGCGCCTCCCGCGCTGCCGGAAACGCCCTGCACGCCAACCCGATCCCGATCGTGGTGCCGTGCCACCGCGTGGTCCGCACCGGCGGAGGGCTCGGCGGGTACGGCGGGACGATCCCGCGGAAGGTCGCGCTGCTCCAGCTGGAGGGCGCCCTGGAGTGACGCGGCTAGGCGGTGCGGCGGTCGACAAAGATCGCGAGGCTCGCGGTCAGTCCGTGCAGGAAGTTCCGCCCGCCCACCGGTCCGATCTCGCCCGCGCAGAAGAACCCCGCGAGCGCGGTGCCGTCCAGCGCCCGTGATACGAGGCGAGCGTCGTGGTCGGCCTCCGGGAACAACCGCGTCCCCCGGCCGTTGCAGGTGAACAGCAGCGCGCCCGCGGGCCGGCCCTGCAGCTCGGCGACGGACTCCTGGAGCAGCGCACGCAGCTCCTCGTCGGCGGTGGCCGCGTCGCGGAGGTGGAAGCGGATCGTCTCACCGACCTCCACACGGTCTCCCACGGCCAGGGCACCCGAGTCCGGATCGACCCCGATCACGCCGCGGATCAGGAAGTCGCCCTGCCCGTGCTCGCTCTTGTACTCGTCGATGACCCTGCCCATCTGCAGGCCGTCCGCGGCCAGCTCCCGGTCGGGCGCGGCCAGGGAGGTGAGCGCCTCCTCCAGGCGCTCGAGCGGCGGGCGGCCGCCGAGCTCCAGCAGGAAGTTGTCCCGCGCCCTGGTCACGACGAACGACGCGCCGAACGGCCGGCACCCCTGCGACACCAGGGTGCGGAGCGCCACGCTCTCGGGGAGCCGCACGCCGACCGCGCCCTCGTGCAGCACCTCGTCGTCGCGGAACAGGATCGCGTCGCCGGGCCCGCTGGCCCCGCTGGCCAGTCCACCCACCACGATCGGGCGCGGCTCGAGGTCGTTGAGATGGCGCAGCAGCGCGTCGGCGGGAAACGAGTAGGGGTCGGCCAGGAGCAGATGGGTCGCCCCGGGGCCGTCGCCCCGGTCGAACGTCCACCCGCCGAAGAGGCCGCCCGAGTCGGTGCTTACGAACGTCATGTGGAAGGACTCGACGGGCCCCGGCAGCGACCCCAGCCACACCGAGACGGCGGGCGCGTCCTCCACCTCTCGGGCGCCGCCCACGACGGACTCGCCCACGCAGCCGATCAGGTGCTCGGGCGCCGCGACCCCCCGGACGGCGTCCACGACCTCCCGCGCCCACGCGGCGTGATGGGGCGTGGCGAACACCAGAGCCAGGCTCGCGGCCTGCCCCTCCAGCGACGCGAGCGCCGCCTCGGACGCCTCGACGGCCGCCGTGCGGGTGTCGTCGGCGGTGGAGAGGCCGGCCCCGGTCTTCATGGGACCGAGTGTACGATCGGTCCATGGCCCAGCCCGGCGGCCCGGACAGCGGCGGCCCGAACGACCCCGACACACCGGCCGAGCCGCGGACGAGCGGCCTGGCGGTTGAGTTCTGCTACCGGCACGGCGACCGGGCCACGGGCGTCCACTGCACCCGCTGCGGCAAGCCGATCTGCACCGACTGCATGCGGCCCGCGGCCGTCGGCTACCAGTGTCCCGAGTGCCTCCAGGAGTCCGCCAAGACCATGCCTCGATCGCGCCGCGTGCTCGCGCTCGGCACCCCCGGCCCGGTCACGAGGGCGCTGGTGGCGATCAACGTCGGGTTCTTCGTCGTGGAGATCGCGACGGGCGGTGGCGTGGCGCTGGATCTCAACGGCGCATTCGGGAGCAGCGTGGTGACCTGGGGAGGCCTGCAGCCGCTGCAGATCGCCTTTCACGGCGAGTACTACCGCCTGATCACGTCCATGTTCCTGCACGGCGGCTTGCTGCACATCGCCCTGAACATGTGGGTCCTGTGGATCCTCGGCTCGATGGTCGAGCCCGCGCTCGGGTCGGGCCGTTTCGCGGCCGTCTACTTCGTCTCAGGACTGGTCGCGGCGGCGACCTCTTACTGGCTGGGACCCGTGGGCGAGCTCGGTGTGGGAGCCTCGGGAGCGATCTTCGGCCTCCTCGGCGCCTGGGCGGCCTTCGCCTTCCGGCGGCGCGACACCGCGTTCGGGGCGGCGCAGTTACGCCAGGCCCTGTTCTGGATCGCCCTCAACTTCGTCCTGGGGTTCTCCGTCGGCGGGATCGACAACTTCGCGCACCTGGGCGGGCTCGTGGGCGGCGCCATCGCCGGCACCGTGGTCGAGGGCTTCGGCCCCCCGAGTGTCCGCCCCGTCGTGCGCGTGGCCGGGCTCGCCGCCCTGGTGCTCGTGGCGGTCGGGATCATCGCCCTGCGGACGATCGCCCTGCGGGCCCAGTTCCCGCAGTTCCTCTAGACGGCGGGGGCGGTCGAGGGCGCGCCCTCGTCCAGGAACACCTTCCCCGTGTCGGCGACCCGCTGCGGGTTCCTGTTGTACAGGTAGATCATGTAGGCGAGCCCAACCAGCATCCAGATCCCCGCGACCAGCCCTGCGTACGAGAGCGGCGAGGTCAGCTGCGGGATGAACTTGAACACCGGGACGCCGGCGGCGGCGAACTCGGCCGGGATGAAGAACAGGATGCCCACGATGGGCACCACACCGTGGAGGAGCCAGTTGAACTCGTCCTTCCGCTTGCGTGCGTAGTAGAGGAGCGACGAGAGGTTCACCACGATGTAGATCGGGATGAACAGCACGACCGCGATGGTCGCCACGAGCCCGAACGCGGTGATCGGGTCGAACGCGAAACCCAGCCCCAGGGCCACCCCGACCCCGACGACGCCCTGCACGTACACGGCCATGTACGGGGATCGCCACTTCGGGTGCACCTCGGACAGCACGTGCGGGAGGATGCGCACACGACCCATCGCGAACATCGTTCGGGTGGCGGCGTTCGATCCGGCGTTCGAGTTCGCGATCGTGGAGTTCACGATGGCAAGGAAGATCAGCACCCATCCCGCGCCCCAGACGGCACGGGCCAGGTCCTCCCATCCGGTTCCGGGAACGAAGTCGAGCATGTTGTCGGGACCGCGATAGGCGATCGCCGCGTACGTCGTCAGGATGTAGAAGAGGCCGATCAGGAGACACGAGAGGATCACGGCCTTCCCGATCGTTCGCCTGGGATCCTTCGCCTCCTCGGACAGCGGCGCCGCGGCCTCGAAGCCGATGAAGGCGAGGATCGTGAAGACGGACGCGGCGATCACGCCCGAGAACCCGGTGAAGTCGGGGTTGTTCGCGTACTTGGTCGTGAACACGCCGAGGGTGTTGTGGTCGCCCTCGAAGATGAGGAATACGGCCAGGACGACGAACACACCGATCTCGAAGACACCGAGGACCGTGCCCGTCCGTGCCGAGACCTGGATGCCGCGGTACCCCAGGAAGAAGATGATGGCCGCGCCGATCAGCACCCACGGCCACCAGAGGTCGGCCGACAGGTGCGGGGGCACCCTGTGGAAGAAGTCGGCCGCGACGAACCCCAGGTTCAGATACAGGAGCGGCGCAACGAGCGGCTCGATGCCCGCGTAAGCCCAGGCGATGAGGAAGCCGATGGAGGGATGGATCCCCTGGGACGCGTACGTGTAGAAGGACCCCGCGGAGGGGAGGTGCTTCGCCAGCTGGCCGATCGAGATCGCCACCATCAGGCAGCCGACGATCGCGATCAGGACGGCCAGCGGCGTCGAGCCGCCGCCGAAGCTGATGCCGAAGGGGATCGAGAAGGCGACGGCCGCGGCCGGCGCCATGTGCGTGATGGACTGGAACAGCACCTCCCGCAGACCGATCGCCCCGCGGGCAAGTCCCGTTTCCGACGCCTGTGCCATGGAGCACCTCCTGTCCGCTCGGCGGTGAGTCCCGCATCGTGGAAGGCTGTACCACCCGTCGGTTCCGGTCGAAGTGTATGCTCCGCGCACGCTGCCCGTCGAGAGGGAACCGCGCACGTGACCGAGACCACCGTCGTGGCCTACCGGCCCGAGCCCGCCGACTTCGCGTGGACCTTCGGCGGCGTCCCCCCCGTCCGCACGCTCCGGCCCGAGACCGTTCTGGAGCTGTTCACCGAGGACGCGTTCGGCGGGAAGGTTCGGGGACCGGACGACCTCGTATCGAAGGTCATCGAGTTCCCGTTCGTGAACCCCCAGACCGGTCCCTTCTACGTCGAGGGCGCCGAGCCCGGCGACACGCTGGCCATCCACTTCGTGTCGATCGAGCCGTCGCGCGACTGGGCAGCCTCCTGCACGGTGCCCCTCTTCGGGGCCCTGTCGGCGACCCACGCGACGGCCCTGCTCCACGAGCCGCTTCCCGAGGTCGTCTGGATCTACGAGGTCGACCGAAAGGCGCGAACGGTGACGTTCCAGGCCAGGAACGGGGAGCACCGCGTTCCAGATGCCGCTCGATCCGATGCACGGGACCGTCGGGGTCGCACCCGGGGCGTTCGAGGCGCGCTCCTCGCTCGTTCCGGACTCGCACGGGGGCAACATGGACACGCCCGAGATGCGGGCCGGGGTCACGTGCTACCTAGGCGTGAACGTGGAAGGGGCTCTGTTCTCCATCGGCGACGGGCACTGCCGGCAGGGAGAGGGCGAGACGTGCGGCGTGGCCGTCGAGGCGGCGATGGACTCCGTCCTGGTGGTCGACGTGATCAAGGGCGCGACGACCCCCTGGCCGCGGATCGAGAGCGACACCCACGTGATGAGCACGGGCTCGGCCCGGCCGCTCGAGGACGCGTTTCGCATCTCGCAGGTGGACCTGGTGCAGTGGCTGGGCACGGCGATTCGGGATGGACCAGCTGGACGCGTATCAACTCGTGTCACAGGTGAGCGAGACGCCCGTCGCCAACGTCTGCGACCCGAACTACACGTTCGTCTCCAAGGTGGACAAGCGGTATCTCCCGAGCGCCGCAGTGTACGGCGGGGTCCACTCGCGGCTCCGCGAGCTGGGTCAGGCCTACCTCAGCGAGCGCCGCTAATCAGGACGAGCAGCGGACGGACGTCACGACCGGGAGATGCTCGATCACCGTCGCCCAGGTGACGCCGCCGTCGGCAGACCCGAACACCTCGCCGGACTCCGCGCCGAAGTACAGGCCGAGGGGGGCGCGGCCGTCGTGGCAGAACGCCTGGCGCAGGATGGTCAGGTAGGCATCGTTCTGCGGGAGCCCGAGGGATCGCTCCGTCCACGTGTCTCCGCGGTCGCGCGTCTCGAAGACGGTGACGCGGCCGTCGGTGGTGATGCGGTCGAAGTCGCCCTTCAGCGGGATCACGTACGCGGAGTTGGGATCCGCGGGGTCGATCACCAGCGGGAACCCGAAGTCGGACGGCAGCCCCTTGTCGGTGCCGACGTCGGACCAGCTCTCCCCCGCGTCGTCCGAGCGGTAGACGCCCCAGTGGAACTGGATGTAGAGCGTCTCGGGCTCGAGCGGCGCCCGGTGCATGTTGTGGACGCAGAGGTCCACCGCGCCCTCGCGCGCCTCCTCGGGGAGGTAGCGCGCGACCAGACCCTTGTTCCCCCGCCGCCAGGACTCGCCGCCGTCCTCGCTCAGCCACACGCCGGCGGCGGAGATCCCGACGGCGATGCGCGACGGGTCGCCGGGCCATGTGCAGATCGAGTGGCAGGCCAGGCCGCCCGCTCCGGGCTGCCAGTGCGGGCGGGACGGGTCGTCCCACAGTCCGCGGTTCAGGTGCCACGTCCGTCCGTCGTCCTCGCTCTTGAACAGGGCGGCGGGCGCCACGCCCGCCCACAGCACGCCGTCCTCCTCGCCTTTGCGCACCAGCCAGATGCGATCGACCGTGGCGCCGGCGTCCTCCGGGAACACGGGCCCATCGGTCTGTTCCCACTCCTCGGCCAGCGGGTCGTCGCTCCGGAAGACCCTCGGCCCGTACTGGCCGTGGGTCACCGAGACGAAGTACGTGCCGGTCCGGCGGTCGCGCATCGCGAACTCGGCGACCTGTCCCGCGAAGTGCCGCGCCGCGACCTCCATCGGGCCGCCTCGCTGGCCGCGCAGGACGAACAGCCCCTTGCGCGTGCCGACCAGGAGCTCGGCGTCGTCCTCGGACGTAGCCGCACCCTCGGTCTGGGTGCGCGTGAGCGTCTGCACGGATCCGCCGGAGATCGCGGGAAGGATGTGCATCTGATCGCCCTCGTGGACGGGTGCATCGAGCGGCGCGCGTTCGCCGTTGACGAAGACCGTGACGTGCTCGCGGAGCCGCCCACGGTCGTCCAGGACCCACCCCGAGAGCCGTGGGTGCCCGGCCTCCAGCCCGCGGATCGCCTCCCCGACCGTGCCGGCTTCGAGCTCCACCTCGCCGGACCCCGCGAGCTCCCGCAGCGGCGAGCGCAGCTTCAGGACGACCATGCGCGTCAGTCTAAGCCAGGGTCGCCGACGGCGTCCCGGCCGGGTCGGCCGGCTTGGTCAGGACGAGCGCGTAGTCCTGGGGGCCGTAGAGGAGCGCGTTGAGCTGGTGCACCAGACCGTTGACGCCGCGCACCAAGTCTCGCGCATCGCGGCCGGCGGGCCGGGCGGAGATGGGCTTCAGCCGGTCGGTCTCCGGCGGCAGCGAGCTGTAGATGGTCGACGCCACGACCAACCCGGCGCTGCGGGCGGCGAAGGCGAGCGCAGCGTCGGGAACGGGACGGATGTGTGTCGGGTCGCGCCAGAAGCTCTGCACGTGCGTGGCGAAGCTCGCCGGATTCGGCGTCTCGACCAGTGCCACTCCTCCAGGCCGAAGGACGCGCGCGATCTGCTCCATCAACACCGGGATCGTCTCGGGGGGAAGGTGCTCGACGACCTGCGAGCAGAACACTCCACCGACGGACGCCGCATCGAGCTCGCCCAGGTGGTCGATCAGGTTCTCCTCGCGCGCGTCCAGGTCGATGTCGCGACACCGCCGCACCGAGTCGGTGTCGGTGTCGACGCCGTGCGCCTCCAGCCCCTGTCGCGAGGCCAGCTCGAGGAACTCGCCCCGCCCGCACCCGAGGTCGACGACCGGCGACGCATCCCGGAAGAACGGCATGTACTGCTCCAGCTTTCCCATGACCTCCGCGCGCGAGCCGCGTTCGACTTCCGTGAACAGGCCCTCGCGGCTGACGCCGGGGGGCGCGGAGGGGAGGTTCGGACTCTCGCGGCCGGATCCCGCCACCAGGCGCAGGACGGCCGCGTTCTCCCGGTGGACGCGCTCGAGGTCGTCCCGCAGCCGCTGCATCTCCTGACGGCTGCGCGTCCGTTCCTCGTCGACGAGCGCGATGCGCGCGAGGAAGCGACGGATCGGCCGGAACGCCTGGACGGCGGCGGACGTTCGAGGACGTCCCGGCCCGGCCGGCGACTCGCTCATGTGAGAGCCCTCCCCCGAATGGTCAGGCGCACCAACCTAGTGCGCGTTGCGCGAGCTTCAACCGGGACGGAATGGCGGCAGCCCGTCTCCGGCCTCCGAGACGGGCCGGTACTCCGAGCCCGTCAGGTCGGCGAGGCGCTCGGCCACGCGGTTGAACCCGGCGCGGTCCCACCCCTCCACGGTGTCGACGACCGCGCCATCGTCGACCAGGAACACGGTGGGCACGGTGCGCACACCGTAGGCCTCGGACGCGGCGTACGGTGGAAGGTCGACGATCGGCGCGACGCGCATCCCGTACTCTTCGCCGAATGCGGAGAGCCGGTCGGGCGGATCCTGACCGACCGCAGTCACGCGATCCGGGTACCCGTCGGCGAGCGCCTGCACCTTCGGCGCCGCCATCCGGCACACGGGGCACGACACCTTGTAGAAGACGATCGCGCGCGGGCCCTCGTCGGGAACGCCGACGATCGACGGTGCGGAAGCACCCGGCGCGATGGGGACCGGCATGCGGCCAGGATACCCGGCCGGGCGCCGGCCCTCGGCCGGCGCCCGGCTGCCCGACTATGCTCTGGGCATGACCGACGCCGCGCTGTTCATTCGTTGGGGCGGGGCGGCCGCGGGCCGCGAACGCCAGTCGGTGGAGCTGTTCGCCGAATCGTTGAAATACCTGTCCAGCCTGGTCTCGCAGGGCAAGGTCAAGTCGGTGGAGCCGTTCTTCCTCGAGCCGCACGGCGGCGACCTGGACGGGTTCTTCATCGTTCGCGGCGACCAGGAAGAGCTGAGCAAGCTCCGCATCGACGACACCTTCCAGCGCCTGGCCACCAAGGCCCAGGTCATCGTGCAGGGATTCGGCGTGATCGGCGCGACGACGGGCGAGCGGCTCAACAAGCACATGGCGTGGTTCGCCGCCGCGGCCGGCGAGGTCGACGCCCGCCGCTGACCCGCTCGACCCTCGTCATGCGGATCGAGATCGAGCAGGGCGACATCACGAAGCAGACCGTCGACGCGATCGTGAACGCGGCGAACTCGTCGCTGCTGGGTGGGGGCGGTGTCGACGGCGCCATCCACCGCGCGGGGGGCCCGGCGATCCTTGCCGAGTGCAAGCGCATCCGCGACGAGCGATTCCCGCAGGGACTGCCGACCGGACAGGCCGTCGCGACGACCGCCGGCGACCTTCCCGCGCGGTGGGTCATCCACACCGTCGGCCCCGTCTACTCGCGCCACGACGACCCGGCTCCCCTGCTGGCCTCCTGCCACGTGGAGTCCCTCCGGGTGGCCGACCAGATCGGCGCTCGGACCGTGGCGTTCCCAGCGATCTCCACCGGAGCGTATGGGTACGCGGTGGACGAGGCCGCCCCGGTCGCCGTACAGGCCGTCCGGGACGCGGAGACCCGGGTCGAACTGGTCAGATTCGTGCTCTTCGACGCCGGGGCCTTCGGGGCCTTCCAGCGCGCGGCGCAGGACCAGTAGTAACCTCGCCCTTCGTGAGAGCCAGGGTGTGGGGCTGTCGCGGCTCACTGGCCGCGCCGGGGCCGGAGACCGTCCGGTACGGGGGGAACACGTCCTGCCTGGAGGTGCGTCGCGACGACGGCAGCCTGATCGTGATCGACGCCGGAACCGGGATCCGAGGACTGGGGCTGTCGCTGGCCAACGCGGAGCCGAGTCGCATCGACATCCTGCTGTCGCACCTGCATCTGGATCACCTGGAGGGCCTCGGGTTCTTCTCGCCCATCTGGGACGAGCGCTACGAGATCCACGTGTGGGGCCCGGCCTCCGAGTCCGCGTCGCTGCGCGATCGCATCCTCACGTATTTCTCGCCGCCGCTGTTCCCCATCCACCTGCACGACATCCCCGCGCGCGTGGTCTTCCACGATGCGCCGCCGGAACCGTGGGAGCTCGGGACGGTGACCGTCGGCGCCGCGCTGGTCGAGCACCCAGGTCCGACACTCGGGTACCGGCTGGAGGAGAACGGCCACGTGCTCACCTACATCTCCGACCACGAGCCCGCCAAGGGGATCGATCTGGCGTCCACCGAGCCCGAGAAGGTCTCGGGCTACGGGCTGGCGCTGGGGGCCGACTTCCTGCTGCACGACTCGCAGTACACCGAGGACGAGTACCCGAAGCGCGTCGGCTGGGGGCATTCGAGCATCGCCGACACCGTGCTGTTCGCGCACATGACGAAGGTCAACCGGCTGTTGATGTTCCATCACGATCCCCTGCACTCCGACCTGGCGCTCGAGCAGCTGCTGCTGCGCGCGCGCGAGCTGTGGGGGTCGGAGCGCGACGGCCTCGTTCTCTGCGCGTGGGAGGGCATGGAGTTCGAGGTCGGCTGACGCAAGGCGGCGAGCCGATCTGTCCTAGACTGCGCGCATGCTGCTCGACGGGAAGAAGCTCCTCATCACGGGCGTCTTGACGCCCGCCAGCATCGCCTTCGACTCGGCCCGGGTCGCCCAGGAACAGGGCGCCGACATCGTGCTCACCGGCTTCGGCCGGGGCATGGGCCTCACCGAGAAGACGGCCCGCCGGCTGCCGTCACCGCCCGACATCCTCGAGCTGGACGCGAACCGCCCCGAGCACATCGAGGCCGTCGCCAAGGAGCTCGAGGCGCGCTGGGGCCGCGTCGACGGCGTTCTGCACGCCATCGCCTTCGCGCCCGAAGACGCGCTGGGCGGGAACTTCCTCAACACACCGTGGGAGAGCGTGGCGACCGCCGTGCAGACGAGCGCCTACTCGCTGAAGGCACTCGCCGCCGGGCTGCTACCCCTCATGCGGGAGAGCGGCGGAGCGATCGTCAGCCTCGACTTCGACGCCACGCAGGCCTGGCCGCTGTACGACTGGATGGGCGTGAGCAAGGCCGCGCTCGAGTCGGTCACCCGCTACCTGGCCCGCGACCTCGGTCCGCACGGCATCCGCGTGAACTGCGTCTCGGCCGGGCCGCTCAAGACCATCGCGGCGAAGGGCATCCCCGGATTCCAGAATCTGGCGGACGTGTGGGCCGATCAGGCGCCACTCGGCTGGGACACGGGGAATCCCGAGCCGGTGGCGCGCGCGATCGCGTTCCTGCTGTCGGAGTGGTCGGTCGGCATCACCGGCGAGATCGTCCACGTGGACGGCGGCTACCACGCGATGGGCGCCGCCCTCCGGGTCGCCGACCCCGAGTAGCTCACTCCCGAACCAGCGAGACCTCCAACTCGATATCGATCCGGTCGCCCACCAGGACGCCGCCGGTCTCGATGGCCTGGTTCCACGTCAGGTCCCAGTCGCTGCGATTGATGGTGGTGCCACCCGAGAACGACAACCGCTGCTTGCCCCACAGGTCCTTGGGGGTCCAGTCGTTGAACTCGATGTCCAGGGATACCGGCCGGGACACGCCGCGGATCGTGAGGTCCCCATGCACCGTCCCCGCCGTGTCCGACGTGCGCTCGATCCGGCTGCCGCGGAACGTCATCACAGGGTGGGTCTCGACGTCGAAGAAGTCGGGCGACCGCAGGTGGCCGTCGCGCTTCTCGTCGTTGGTGGAGATGCTGGCCGTCTTGAACGTCACGTCGATGGTCGAGTCCTCGATTGGGTCCTTCAGGTCCACGACCCCCTCGAGCTCGTCGAAGCGACCTTTCACGTTCACGATCATCATGTACTTCACCCGGAACTCGGCGAGCGAGTGGGCGGCGTCGACGACCCAGGTCCCCGTCACCTCGTCCAGCTTTGGCGTCGTCTGTGTCTCCGTCACGGTGGCTCCCTTCCTGGCGGCTCCGGACCTCGGTTTGGGGCCCTGGAGGCGGATGCTTGATTACGCAACTATCGAACGGAGGTCCATGCCCGCAATATTCCTCAAACGTCCCCCTCGTTGCCCGGGGGTCGCATGTGCACTACCCAGGTGCGGCACGTGGGCCATCTCGACAGAACACACGGCCCGTGCTTGTGCGCGCACAAAGGACATGTGTACGCTCGGCGCCATGGCCGTGGGCAGGCTCGACCAGGGAGAACTTCGCGCCTGGCAGACGTTCCTGCGCGCGCACCACGTGGTGACCGACACGCTCGACGAGGAGCTGAGCCGCGAGCAGGACCTGCCCCTGGGGTCGTACGAGGTGCTGCTGCACCTGTCGACCGCCGAGGGCCAGGCACTGCGCATGAGCGAACTGGCCGACCTCGTGCTGCTCAGCCGCAGCGGCATCAGCCGTCTCGTGGACCGCCTGGTGTCGGACGGCCTCGTCGAGCGCCACACCTGCAAGTCCGACGGCCGCGGCGTGTACGCGGCCCTCACCGAGGACGGGCTGCGCCGGCTGCGGCGCGCCGCGGTGACCCACCTACGCGGCGTCCGCGAGCACTTCACCGAGCGGCTCTCCGAGCCAGAGCTCGACGAGCTGGCCCGCCTGATGGAGAAGCTCCTCCCCGCCTGAACGCCCGGCTACACTCGACCCGTGGCCGACCAGGAACGACCCGTGGGCGACGACGTGGCGGCGGCCGCGGATCGCGCCCGGGCCGGCGGCGCCCCCAAGTACCACGCAGAAGCTCGCCGAGCAGGGCAAGCTGTTCGTCCGCGAGCGGCTCCGCGCTGCTGCTCGACGACGCGGACGGGTTCGCCGAGGACGGCCTGCTGGTCGAACGCGCTGGCCGGCGACCTGCCGGCCGACGGCGTGGTCACCGGGCGTCGGCGACGATCCACGGCCGGCCGGTGGCGGTCATGGCCAACGACTCGACGGTGAAGGCCGGTTCGTGGGGGCCGCGCGACGGTCGAGAAGATCATCCGGATCATCGAGCTGGCCCGGCAGCGGTCGAGCTCCCGATCGTCTACCTGGTCGACTCGGCCGGGGCGCGGATCACCGACCAGGTGGAGCTGTTCCCGGGCCGCCGCGGGCGCGGGAAGATCTTCTACAACCAGGTGCAGGCGTCGGGCCGCATCCCCCAGGTCTGCTGCCTGTTCGGGCCCTCGGCCGCCGGGCGGCGCGTACATCCCCGCGTTCTGCGACGTCGTGTTCATGGTCGAGCAGAACGCCTCGATGTACCTCGGCTCGCCGCGCATGGCCGAGGAGGTCATCGGCGAGAAGGTCACGCTCGAGGAGATGGGCGGCGCGCGGATGCACTGCGAGGTGAGCGGGATGCGGCGACCTCCTGGTCCCCGACGACAAGGCCGGCGATCGAGGCGGCCCGGGCGTACCTCTCCTACTTCCCCCAGCGCTGCGCGAGGCGCCGCCGATGGCCGAGGCGCGCCCGCCGGCGCTTCGCGGCTCGCTGGCCGGCCTGGTGCCGCGAGGACGAGTCGCAGGCCGTTCGACATGTACGCGCTGATCGCCGGCGTGCGTCGACGAGGCGTCGTTCTTCGAGATCAAGCCGGACTGGGCGAAGGAGGTCGTCGTCGGGCTCGGCCGGATCGACGGGCGCGCCGGTGGGGATCGTGGCGAACCAGCCGACGCACAAGGGCGGGGTGCTGTTCGTCGACTCGTCGGACAAGGTGGCGCGGTTCGTCTGGCTGTGCGACGCGTTCAACATCCCGCTGGTGTTCCTGGCCGACGTCCCGGGCTTCATGATCGGGTCGCGCCGTCGAGCGGCAGGGGATCATCCGCCACGGCGCCAAGCTGATCACCGCCGTCACCGAGGCGACGGTGCCGAAGATCTGCGTGATCGTGCGCAAGGCGTACGGGGCGGGCCTGTACGCGATGGCCGGGCCGGGCTTCGAGCCCGACGCGACGATTGCGCTCCCGACCGCGCGGATCGCCGTCATGGGGCCGGAGCCGGCGGTCAACGCCGTGTACTTCAACAAGATCCAGGCCATCGCGGACCCGGACGAGCGCGCCGCGTTCGTCGCCGAGCGGCGGCGCGAGTACGAGGAGGACATCGACCTGCTCCACCTGGCCAGCGAGAACGTCGTCGACGCCGTGGTCGCAGCCGGACGACCTCCGCGAGCCGAGCTGATCCGCCGGCTGCGGCAGGCCGCCACGAAGGATCGCTCGTTCAGCGACCGCCGCCACGGGGTGCCGCCGGTATGACCGCCGTGGCCCGGTCGAGTCGACGGTGCGACGGGCACGTCGCCACGCGTCACGCTGTCCCGGCCCGAGGCGCTGAACGCGATCTCCGGCGAGATGGCCGACGAGGTCGCCGGCGTCGTTCCTCGCAGGCCGCGGCCGAGCCCGACGCGTGGGTGATGGTCCTGGCGGCCGAGGGCGAGACGGCGTTCTGCGTCGGCGCCGACCTCAAGGAGCGCAACCGCTCGACGACGCGCGGCTGGCTCCGGAACCGCGTGCTGCATGCGGGCGATGTTCGACGGCGCATCCGCGCGATGCCCCAGCCCGACCATCGCCGTCGGTGTTCGGCTTCGCGCTGGGCGGTGGGTTCGAGCTGGCGCTGTCCTGCGACCTGATCGTGGCGGCCGACGACGCGGTGTTCGGCCTGCCGGAGATCGCGCGTCGGGATCGTGCCCGGCGGCGGCGGAACCCAGCTGCTGGCCCGGCGCGTGCGGCGTGGCCCGGGCCAAGGAGCTCGTCTTCACCGGCCGGCGCATCGCGGCCGAGGAAGCGCCCACGATGGGGCATCGTGCAGCCGGGTCGTGCGCCGCGCCGGCGCGCTCGCGGAGGCGACGCCGACGCTGGCCGCCGAGATCTGCGGCGCCTCGCCCGTCGGCGTCCGCGAGGCCAAGCGCGCCATCGACCGCGGCTTCGGCGCTCCCGCTCGCCGAGGGCCTCGAGCTCGAGGACCTGGCGCTGGCGCGCGCGCGGTCGCGTCGCGAGGACCGCGCCGAGGGCATCGCCGCGTTCAACGAGAAGCGCGACCCCGAGTGGAAGGGCCGCTGACCCGGCCCGACGCTTCCCGGCCGGGTCACGATCCGCGAGGTCGGCCCGCGGGACGGCCTGCAGGCCGAGCGGCCGCTCGCCGGTCGAGGACCGCGCCCGTCTGATCGACGCGCTGTCGCGGTACCGGCGTCCCGAAGATCGAGGCGGTGTCGTTCGTCTCCCCGAAGGCCGTCCCGGCCATGGCCGACGCCGCCGAGGTGTGGTCGCGCGTGCGCCGCGTGCCGGAGCGTCGCGTACTCGGCGCTCGTGCCGAACCGGCGCGGGCGCCGAGGCCGGCGCTCGAGGCCGGCGGGTTCGCCTCGCTCCAGGCCTTCCTGGCCGCGTCGGACGGCTACAACCGCGCACAACGTCGGCAAGACGGTCGAGGAATCGGTCGCCGACGTCGCGCGACGTGATCGAGGCGGCGGCCGGCCGCGGGCGTCCCGGTCGAGGTGTCGATCTCCGCGGCGTTCGGCGATCCGTACGAGGGCGACGTCGCCGCCGGCCCGGGTGGTCGAGGTGGCCGCGCGGTTCGTCGCAGGCCGGCGCGGTCGGCATCTCGCTCGGCGACACCACCGGGATGGCCACGCCGGCCACGGTGTGGGACTGGTCGAGCGGTTCACGCGAACGCCTCCCGGACGTGCCGCCTCAACCTCCACCTCCACGACACGCGGGGGACGGCGATGGCGAACGCGCTGGCGGCGATGGAGGCCGGGGTGACCGAGTTCGACGCGAGCGTCGGCGGCCTCGGCGGCTCGCCGTTCGCGCCCGGGGCCGAACGGGAACCTGGCCACCGAGGACATCGTCGCCGATGCTCGAGGGAAGGGACGTTCGCACCGGCATCGATCCGGTCGCGCTCGCGGAGGCGTCGACGCTGGCCGGAGCCCTGGTTGGCCGCAACCTCCCTTGACAGGCGCTCCGCCGCGCCGGAGACTCGACGTTGCGGGGGGAGTTCACGGCGCGGGGCATCGGGCCCCGGCACATCCAAGCTTGGTGCCCGTCCGCTCTCGTACACCCCCAGCGGGACGTCGATCGTGGAGGAGGACGGACATGGCAGGGCGGCTCCGTGTGGTGGCAGGCCTGATCGCCGTTGTGATGCTGGGCGCTGCCTGCAGCAGCAGCTCCGGAGACAATCAGGGGAACCAGGGAGGCAAGGTCTCCGAAGGCGGGACGCTCCGGGTCGGCACCAGCAGCACGCTGGACACCTTGAACCCATTCACGGCCTTCCAGGCGAACTCCATCCTGGTGTTTCTGTACGAGTACCCGTATCTCGCCCAGTACGACAACAAGAACGAGCTGGTCCCGTCCTTCGCGAAGTCCTGGGACATCTCGAAGGACGGACTCACCGTCACGTTCCACCTCACATCGGGCGCCACGTGGTCGGACGGCCAAACGCTCGACTCGAGCGACGTCGCCTGGACCTACAACACGGTCGTGAAGTTCCAGAACGGCCCCACCTCGTACTACGCCGGTGACGTCGTCGACCTGAAGACGATCACGGCGACGGATCCGAATACCGTCGAGTTCACCTACTCGCAGCCGTCGTCCAACGCGGTCGCGCTCCTCCAGGCAATCCCGATCCTCCCCGAGCACATCTGGGGCAAGCTCGCCGCCGGCGACGGGAAGGCCCTGCGCACGTACCAGAACCAGCCGACGGACTCGCAGCCCGTGGTCTCGGGCGGCCCCTTCATGCTCACGAAGTACGAGAAGGACCAGATCGTGCTCATGCAGCGCAACGACAAGTTCTGGGGGACCAAGCCGCACATCGACGGGTTCGGAATCCAGATCTACTCCAACGACGACGCCATGGTCACGGCGCTGAAGTCCGGAGAGCTCGACGCGGTCGAGACCATCCCCACCACCGACGTGAAGACGGTGCAGGACTCGGGGTTCTCGCTCAACAAGACGCCCGGCATGTTCTTCTACGACTTCATCATCAACTCGAACCCCGCGAAGCCCGAGCACCGGGAGCTGCTCAACCCGCAGGTGAAAGAGGCGTTCGAGTACGCGATCGACCGCCAGCAGATCATCGACGTCGCGCTCGGGGGCTACGGCACGCTGGGGGACTCGATCGTGCCGCCCGCCGACGGGGTGTGGCACGACCCCTCGTTGAAGCCGTTGCCGTTCGACATCACGAAGGCGAATCAGCTCCTGGATGACGCGGGCTACCCCAAGGGCTCGGACGGCATCCGCGTGGCGGAGGGACACCCGATGGCCTACACGGTGATCGTCCCCAACTCCCGCGAAGCCGAGCTGTCGCGGACCTTCCAGATCATGCAGCCCGACTTCCAGGAGATCGGCGTGAAGCTCTCGCTGAAGATCCTCGACCCGTCGGCCGCATTCGACGCGATCGGATCGCCGAATTACAAGTACGAGGACTTCGACCTGGCGATGTGGGACTGGATCCCGGCCGTCGACCCCGCGGAGATCCTCTCCGTGCTGCTGCGGAACCAGTGGGGAAGCAACAGCGACACCGGCTACAACGACAGCACGTACGACGAGATGTACAACCAGCAGCAGCGCGAGATCGACCCGGAGAAGCGCAAGCAGATCGTCTACGCGATGCAGCAGAAGCTCTTCAACGACCGTCCCTACATCGTCCTGAACTACCCGGACGTCATCGACGCGTACGACGGGAAGAAATGGGCAGGCTTCTACAACGAGCCGGGCTTCGGGATCTTTCTGAACAACGGCACGCAGAGCCTGACACAGGTGCACCAGACCTGACCGACCAACCCGACGCATTCGTGACCGCCGGTCAACCGCAAGGGCCCTTTACCTTCCGATCGGGCACCACCTAGACTCACGGGCCAGGGTTCCGACCGGGGAGGTAAGGGGAATGCGTGGTGCAACCCGCTGGCTGGTCATCGTGCTCGCCCTGGCGATGTGCGCGATGTCGTCCCTTCCGGCGTGGAGCGATGACAGCTCGCCCAGTCCCGGCCCGACGAGCGCCGCAAACCTCACGTACACGGTCGGCACGCTGCAGGACCTGAACACGATCAACCCCATCAAGGCGCTGAATGGAAGCGAGTACGAGTTCCTCGGTCTGAACTACGACCTCGGGATCCAGTACTCGCCCAAGGACCTCTCACCCGTTCCCGGCATCGTGACCAAGTGGAGCCACAGCGCCGACGGACTCACCTGGACGTACACGATCCGCTCGGGCGCCACATGGCAGGACGGTGTGCCCCTGACCGCGAACGACGTCGCCTGGACGTACGAGTTCATGGTCAAGAACAACATCGGCGCGTTCAGCAACTACTTCCCGTTCACCAAGAGCGTCACGGCGCCGAACGAGACCACGGTGGAATGGGTCACGACCAAACCCACGCTGGCGCCGACGTTCCCTCCGTGGGTGTACATCCTGCCCGAGCACGTGTGGTCGAAGCTCACGGTCGACCAGGCCAAGACCTACCAGAAGGTGCCCGTCATCGGATCGGGTCCCTTCCAGCTCGTGCAGTGGACCAAGGGCCAGTTCTGGAAGTTCCAGGCCAATCCGAAATACTGGAACGGCGCTCCCCACATCCAGACGCTGATCTTCCGGCTGTTCGACAACGCCGAGGCGATGGTGGCGGCCCTCAAGAAGGGTGAGATCGACTTCGCCGACAACATCCCGGCCGATCTGTTCAACTCGCTCAAGGGACAGGCGAACGTCGCGCAGAACGTCACCTCGCCCACGACGTTCGACCAGATGAGCTTCAACATGCTGCCGCCGGGCCAGAAGCCCGACAACGGCCAGGGACCGGCCAGCACCGCGAATCCCGCGCTGCAGGACAAGAACGTGCGGCTGGCGATCGCGCACGCGATGGACAAGCAGACGCTGATCGACAAGGCGCTCGGGGGGCACGGCGTTGTCGGCACGAGCATCATTCCGGTGGGGTTCCCTCAGTACCACTGGGAACCCACCGCCGACCAGACGATCGACTTCAACATCGCGGAGGCGAACACGATCCTGGACGACGCCGGCTACCCGATGGGGCCCGACGGCATCCGGCTCGACTCCCACAACGGGAACAAGCCGCTCAAGTTCCGGTTCTTCCTGCTGACCAGCCAGCCGCAGGAGATCAAGGAAGCGCCGTTCATCAAAGGCTGGCTGAAGCAGATCGGCATCCAGATCGACCCGCAGGTGATGACCGAGGGCAAGTTCACGGACAACTGGTACGCGAACGACTTCGACATGTACATGTGGGGATGGGCGCCCGATCCCGACCCCGACTTCATGGTCTCGACGTTCACGACCGGGCAGGTCGACGTGTGGAGCGACACCGGCTACCAGAACCCGACCTACGACGCCCTGTACGAGCAGCAGCGCGTGGAGCTCGACACGGAAGCGCGGAAGAAGCTGATCGACCAGATGCAGCAGACCATCTACGAGGACGTGCCCGAGGTGGTCCTGTACTACCAGGAGGATCTCCAGGCCTACCGCACGGACCGCTGGACCGGCTTCGTCACCCAGCCGCAGCCGCAGGGATACAAGCTGTACGCGATGAGCAACTACTCCTACTTGAGCCTGCAACTCAAGTCGACGGCGGCGGCGGCGACGACCAGCAGCGGGATCTCGGGCGCGGTGTGGCTCGTCGGCCTGATCCTGGTGGTGGTCCTGGTCGGCGTCATCCTCCTGGTCCGCCGCCGCGGGAGACGAGGAGCGAGCCTGATCACGCGCCGGGCTTCGCACGACGGCGTCCGCTGAAAGGAGGCGAGTTCCAGGGTGTCGATGCGGCGATACTTCTTCCAGAAGGTCGCTCAGGTCATCCTGACCATGATCTTCATCCTGGTCTTCAACTTCTTCCTGTTTCGCGTCATGCCGGGCGATCCCGTGAAGCTCCTGGCCCGTTCGTCCGGTGCGCACCTGTCCGTCGAAGCCCAGAAGCAGCTCGAGGCGGACCTGGGCCTGGACCAGCCCATGTTCCAGCAGTTCCTGACGTACACGAAGAACACGCTGACGGGCGACCTCGGCCTCTCGCAGATCACCTACCCCGGCGAGTCGGTGACGAGCATCTTCGCGCAGTTCATGTGGCCGACCTTGCTGCTCGTCGGGCTCTCGACGATCTTCTCGACCGTCTTCGGCATGCTCATGGGCATCTACGGGGGCTGGAAACGCAGCGGGGCGTTCGACTTATCGTCGATGGGCGTGTCGCTGGTGCTGTACGCGATGCCGGAGTTCTGGCTGGGCATCCTGCTGCTGATCACGTTCTCGGTCGGTCTGGGGCTCTTCCCGACCGGAGGGTCGCAGACCGTCACCGCCACGTACACGGGCATGGCCCACGTCGTCGACGTGCTCAACCACCTGTTCCTGCCCTGTCTCACGCTGACGCTCGCGTACCTCGGCGAGTACTACCTGCTGATGCGCTCCTCGCTCCTGGACGTGCTCGGTGAGGAGTACGTGACCCTGGCGCGGGCGAAGGGCCTCCGCGAGAAGCACGTCCTGTGGCGCCACTCGGTCCCGAACGCGCTCCTGCCGACCGTGACGCTGATCGCCCTCAACTTCGGCTTCGTGCTCGGCGGCGCCATCACGGTCGAGGCCGTGTATTCCTATCCGGGGCTCGGGCTGCTCACGTTCGACGCCTTGCAGTCCAAGGACTTCGCGCTGCTCCAGGGAATGTTCCTGTTCTTCAGCCTGGCGGTGATCCTGGCGAACTTCGTCGCCGACCTGCTCTACGTGTACCTCGATCCCCGGGTCCGGGCGGCGTAATGGCGAAGCGACTCCCCACCGAGATGTCCCCGCCCCCGGCCGACGAGGCCGTTCCCGCGCCGGAGCACCTCACGGGCGTGGCCAACCCGCGCCGGATCGCCTGGCAACGGCGCCGGCTCGCCGTGTCGCGGTTCTGGAAGAGCTTCCGCAGGAGCAAGATGGGCATGGCGGGGCTGATCATCCTGATCTTCTTCTTCTTCGTGGCCGTCTTCGCGCCCCTGCTCGCGGACCCCAAGGGCCTCGACCCGACGCTGGTCAACGGGCCGCAGCTCGCGCCCCCCAGCTGGCAGTACCCGCTGGGGACCGACGACCTGGGCCGGTCGGTGCTCACGCTGGTGATCTGGGGATCGCGGATCTCGCTGCTCGTCGGCCTGCTGGCGACGATCCTGACGATGATCATCGGCGCGGGGATCGGGATCCTGTCCGGCTACCGCGCGGGATGGACCGACGGGCTCCTAATGCGCATCACCGACTGGTTCCTGGTGATCCCGTGGATCGCGCTGGCCATCGTCCTCGCCTCGATCCTGGGCCAGTCGCTCGGCATCATCATCTTCGTCATCGGGGTCACGTCGTGGGCCAGCACCGCGCGCATCGTCCGGTCCCAGGTCCTGTCCGTGCGCGAGCGTTCCTACGTCGAGCGGGCTCGCGCCCTGGGCGCGAGCGACTGGCACGTGATCACGCGGCACGTGCTTCCCAACGTCTTCCCGGTCATCTTCGCCAACACGATCCTGATCGTCGCGACCGCCATCCTGTCGGAGACCACGCTCTCGTTCCTGGGCCTCGGCGATCCCCTGCACATCTCGTGGGGGACGATCATCGAGAACGCGTTCGACGCGGGCGCCACCAGCCTGGGCGCGTGGTGGTGGCTCGTCTCCCCCGGCGTCGCCATCGTGTTCGTCGTGGTGGCGTTCACGATGTGTGGGTACGCGATGGACGACATCCTCAACCCCCGCCTCCGCCAGCGATGACGGCCGTCCTGTCGGTTCGCGATCTCCACGTCTCGTATACGACGATGGCCGGCCCCGTCCCCGCGGTCCGCGGCGTGGACTTCGAGATCCAGCGGGGCGAGGTCCTGGGCCTCGCCGGCGAGTCGGGGTGTGGAAAGTCCACGATCGCAGGGGCGATCCTCCGTCTCCTGCCGGAAGGCACCACCATCGCCGGCGACGTCCGCCTGCTGGGCGACGATGTCCTGGCGATGAAGCCCGGTCGCCTGCGCGCGGTCCGCTGGAGCGAGGCGGCGATCGTGTTCCAGGGCGCACTCCATGCCCTCAACCCGGTGCGTAGGATCGGCGACCAGATCGCCGAGGCGCTCACCATCCACCAGAAGATGTCCGGGAAGGAGGCGACCTCGCGCGTCGCCGAGCTGATCGAGCACGTGGGACTGCCCGCCAGGCGCATGCGCGACTATCCGCACGAGCTCTCCGGCGGCCAGAAGCAGCGCGTGATGATCGCCATGGCGCTGGCGTGTGACCCGAGCCTGGTGATCGCCGACGAGCCGACCACCGCCCTGGACGTCATGGTCCAGGCCCAGGTGCTGAAGCTGCTGAAGTCGCTCCAGCGCGAGCTTGGTCTCGCCATGCTGTTCATCACGCACGATCTCTCCGTGCTGACCGAGGTCTCCGACCGTCTGGCCATCATGTACGCGGGCAGGATCGTCGAAGAGGGCCCGGCGAACGACGTCTTCCGCGACCCGAAGCACCCGTACACGCGGGCGCTCTCCCGGGCGTTCCCCGAGATCGGCGACCAGCGGTTCCGGCGCGCGCCCTCCGGCCTGGGGGGCGACCCGCCCGACCCGGCGGCCATCCCCTCCGGCTGCTCGTTCCACCCGCGCTGCCCCGAGGTCTTCGAGCCCTGCGCCGACACCGAGCCCGAGCTGTACCCGACGGGTGCGGGGCGGCGGGCGGCCTGCCTGCTGCAGCGTCCCGTGGCTGCAGCCACCCCGGGAGACGGATCGTGAGCCAGTCCGCGCAGACGACCGATCCCTCCCGCGCGGCCAGGGAGCCGGTGCTCGAGGTCCGCGACGTCCACGTCAACTTCGCCGGCCGCGTGGGGCTGGTCAGCGGGCTCGCGGGGAAGAAGGGCGCCGACGCCAAGGCGGTGGACGGGGTCGACCTCGCACTGGGGGTCGGCGAGGTGATCGCACTCGCCGGCGAATCCGGCTGCGGCAAGACCACGCTGGCGAGGGCCATCATGGGCCTGGTCAAGCCCGAGCGCGGGCAGATCCTCTTCCGCGGCGAGCCCATCAAGGACCTCCGGGCCTACCGGCGAAAGGTCCAGATCATCTTCCAGGACCCGACCGGCGCGCTGAACCCGCGCCAGACGATCTACGAGTCGGTCGCCGAGGGCCTGCGCATCCACAAGGTCCGGGGCAACGAGGAGGAGATCGTCGCGCGGGCGCTGTCACGAGCCGGGCTGCGTCCACCCGAGCGCTTCTACCTGCTGTATCCGCACGAGCTCTCGGGAGGTCAGCGCCAGCGCGTCGTGATCGCCGGCGCCCTGGCGCTCGATCCCGAAGTCATCGTGGCCGACGAGCCCGTGTCGAACTTGGACGCGTCGGTACGGGGGAGATCCTGCGGCTGCTGCTCCAGCTCCGCGACGAGCTCGAGATCAGCATGCTGATCGTGACCCACGACCTCGGCCTGGCCTGGACCGTCGCCGACCGCGTGGCAGTCATGTACCTGGGCCGCGTCGTCGAGATCGGGCCGGCCGAGGAGGTGCTGACCCGGCCGCTGCACCCGTACACGCAGGCGCTGCTGGACGTCGTGCCCGAGGCGGGCGGGATCGACCGTCCGATCCTCCAGGGCGAGCCGCCGGACCCGACGCGCATCCCGGACGGCTGCCGCTTCAACCCGCGGTGCCCCGAGGTCGCCTCGGGCAGGGCCGCCGAGGCTGGCGTCGAGTCGAGCTGCACGACCCAGGACCTTGCCCTGGCCGAGCTCCAGCCGGGGCACTTCGCGGCCTGCCACCTGGCCGCGAAGCGGCGGGCCTGAGGCCTCGCCCCGTCAGTCCGAGCCCGGCTCGCTCTCGGTGTGGTCGTAGTACTCGTAGCCCGACATCGGCTTGCCGGACTTCGACCTCCACTCCCGCTCCTCGGCGGGGAGCTTGCCGAGCGCCCGCGCCATCGCCCGAACGTGGCCGGCCACCGAGCCGCAGCAGCTGCCGATGTAGCGGACGCCGGCGTCGCGGGCGGCCACCGCGAAGTCGGCCATCTCGCCGCGGTTCACCTGCATCGAGTCGAGCGCGTACGGGAAGTTCTCCCACGAGGTGAAGTCGGGCTTGTCCTTGCTGGTGCGGTACGCGACGGGCTGCGCCGCGACCGGGGTGTCGACGGCGGCGGCCATCTCGGCCGCGATCGGCAGCATCTGCTCGGGGCCGTTCAGGCAGTTCACACCCACCACGTCGGCGCCGGCGTCCGCGAGCTTCCGCGCCGCCTCGCCGGGCGTCTCGCCCTCATAGGCGCGCGGCTCGGGCTTCTCGAACGACATCGTGACCATCACCGGCAGGCCGGTCGCCTTCGCGCGCTCGACGAACAGCAGCGCCTCGCCCAGCCAGCCGAACGTCTCGCCGATCCAGAAGTCGGGAGGGCCGGCGTCCAGCTGGTCCTGGAGCTGCCGGTCGAACAGCGCCCGGGTGTGGTCCACGGCAGCCGGATCCGCGGGGTCGTACGCCCAGGTCAGCGACAGGTTCCCGGCCACCAGCGCGCCGCCCTCGTCGGCAACGTCGCGCGCGACGCGCACGGCGTTCCGGTTGATCTCGTCGACCTTGCCCTCCAGGCCGACGGTCGCGAGCTTGTCGTCGCTTGCGTAGAACGTCATGGTCTGGAGCACGTCGACGCCCGCCAGCAGGAACTCACGGTGCAGCTGCGCCAGCGCGTCGGGGTGCTCGATCACCACCTCGGGCGTGAAGGGTCCCGCCTGCACGTACCCCCGCTTCTCCAGCTCGAGCAGGTAGCCGCCGTCACCCAGCACGACGCCGTCCGCCAGCCGTTCCCGCAGCCCTCGGGCCATTCGGATCAGTCCTCCCCTCTCAGCCGCTCACCGACGTAGCGGCGGATGTCCAGGTTCAGGTCCTCCATCGGGGCGAAGTAGCCGTAGCGGAACACGCGGCTCGACATACCCTGCTGCACACCCTCGCAGACCGTCCAGTCCTGCCGGTTGACCAGGTCCCAGAACGAGGTGGCATCGGACGGGTCGAACGATTCGCGGGCCATCTCGTCCGGATGGAACAGGAAGTCGCACACGATCGTGGTGCGCGCCGGTCCGTGGGGCCAGAGCGTGAACGCCGCCACGTGGTCGGCCGACAGCGACAGCAGCAGGTTCGGGTACACGATCTCGCCCTTGTGCCGCGTGCGCTCTTCCTGGGAGAGTCCGGGGAACGGCGCGCGGTCGCTGGTGCCGCTGCGCGTGAACGTGAACGTGCCCTCCTTCTGCGGGACGCCCGCGTCCCAGTCGAGCCCGCCGCCGCCGCCCTCTTTGAACGCGGGCACGATCTCGCACAGCTCTGGGTGCACCGGACCGCAGTGGTAGCACTCGTTGTAGTTCTCCATCAGGACCTTCCAGTTGGCTGCCACGTCGTAGACGATGCGGCGGGCCGCGCGCAGGTCGGACAGCGGGTAGTTCGCCACGCGGTCCGGCGTCGCGCCGAGCTGGGCATCGAGTGGGCGGGCGGCGGACTCGGCCGGCGTCAGGTGGACGAACACGAAGCCGGCCCAGGTCTCCACGGCCACGGGGTGCAGCCCCAGGTCCGCCCGGTGGAACTGCTCGTCCTCGGGCAGGAACGGCGCGGACCGCAGCGAGCCGTCCAGCCCGTACGTCCAGGCGTGATACGGGCAGCGGATGGCGCCCCTGAAGCGGCCGGTCGGCACCGGCTCGTCGCACGGCGCGGCCGAGTCGGCGATGCCCAGCGACAGGCGGCAGCCGCGGTGCCGGCACACGTCGTAGAAGCCGTGGAGGGCGCCGTCCTTCGCGCGGACCAGCAGGATGCGCTCGCCCAGGACGTCGAGCGCCAGAAAGTCACCTGCCTCCGGGACCTCGCGCTCGCGCCCGACGCAGAACCACTCGCGGGCGAACAGGCGCTCGCGCTCCGCGTCGAACGCCTCGACGGAACGATAGGCGTCGGCCGGAAGGGTCCTCTCCAGGCCGAACTCCCGCCCGTCGGCGTCCGGCGCCGGCACGCTGGCCGGGACGCTCACGCCCGGGCCTTCGTGCGCGAGCGCTTCCGGTCGCGCAGGGCCTGGTGCGCCGCGTTGTAGCCCGGCGCGCCGGTCACGCCCCCGCCGGGGTGCACGCCGGCCCCGCACAGGTACAAGCCCGGCCAGCGGCGTCCGGTAGTGCGCCCAGCCCGGGATCGGCCGCATGAAGAACAGCTGTTCGGTGGTGAGGTCGCCGTGGAAGATGTTCCCCTCGGTGAGGCCGTAGGTGCGCTCGAGGTCGAGCGGCGTGAGCACCTGCGCGGCCTCGACCGTGCCGCCGAATCCGGGGACGTACTCCTCGATCTTCGACACCACACGCCGCAGCAGGTCGTCGCGCCGCTCGTCCCACGTCCCCTGGCGCAGTCGATACGGCACGTACTGGATGAACGTGGTCATCACGTGCTTCCCGGCCGGCGCGAGCGAGTCGTCCACGTTGGACGCGACCACGCAGTCCACCCACAGCTCGTCGGGCAGCTCGCCCATCTTCGCCGTGTCGTAGCAGCGCTCCGCGAACTCGAGCGACGAGACCAGCGTGAAGAGCGACCGGCGGCCCGGGTCGGCGCCGGCCGGCATCGAGAACGGCTGGGGCTCGGCGTTCAGCACGAAGTTCACCTTGGCGCAAGGGCCGTCCATCTTGATGCTCTGGATGGCGTGGCGGAACTCGTCCGGCAGCTCGCGCTTGTCGACCAGTCCCAGGAACGTGCGCTTGGGGTCGGCGTTCGACAGGACGAGCGGCGCGCGGAGCTCGGTGCCGTCCTGGAGCGTGACGCCGGTCGTGCGGCCGCCGCGCGCGTCGATGCTCGCCACGGGGGCGTCGGTGCGGATCTTCCGCGCCGAATCCCTTCGCGGCCTCGGCCATCGCGCCGGTGATCGCGCCCATCCCACCGATGACGTGTCCGTAGAACCCCTGCACGTCGTGGTCACCACCGGACAGCAGGTGGAACAGCAGCCCGATGGCGGTCCCGGGCTGGTACGGGCCGCCGTGCTTGCCGTACACGTTGTTGGCCAGGTAGAGCGTCTTCACCTTGTCCGACTCGAAGCTGCGGTCCAGGTAGTCGCCCAGGCTGCCGGTCAGGAACGCGACCATCTGCGCCGATCTCGTCGCCGTCGATGCGGCGGAAGCGCATCGCGTGGCGCAGCGCCTCGCGGATGCGGGCCGGGCCGCGCGGCGTGGATGTCCGGCGGCGGCTCCAGGAAGTACGGGCTGCAGGTAGCGGGCCAGCTTCTTCAGCTCGCCCTGGACGCGCAGGAACGTCTCGGCGTCGCGCGCGGAGAACCGCCGGATCTCCTCCGACGTCCGGCCGGTCGTCCGACCACCACGGCAGGATCTCGCCGTCCAGGAAGGGGACCTGGAGTCCCGGCTCGCACGGCACCATGCGCAGCCCGTGGTCGCCCAGACGGAGGTCGCGGATGACCTCGGGGCGGAGCATGCTCGCGATGTACGAGGTGGTGGAGGCCCGGCAGCCGGGGGCGATCTCCTCGGTGACGCACGCGCCGCCGACGATCTCGCGACGCTCCAGCACCAGCGTTCGCAGACCCGCGCGGGCGAGGTAGGCCGAGGCGGTCAATCCGTTGTGGCCGGCGCCGACGACGATGGCGTCGTAGGAAGTCGTGCCGCGCGGCTGGCTCATCGGGAGTCGCGTGCTCCTGCTCTTGACCTTCGGTCAGAAACGCCTTAGCATGGCCCGGCTCGCAACCTTACACCCGCAGCGTATGCCCTCAAAGAGAGGCCCGCTTCACAGCCATGACTCAGGGTCAAATCAAAGCGACTCCCCTGGGGAGCCTGGACGCCCCGACGTCTCGGGCGCGCCTGCCGCGCGCGCCCTCAAGCCGCTCGCTGGCCAAGCGCGAGCGCATCGTCGAGGTCGCGATGCGGCACTTCGCCGACTCGGGCTACCAGGCCGCGCGCGTCGAGGACATCGCCGCCGAGATGGGCATCGCGAAGGGCTCGGTCTTTCAGCACTTCGGCAGCAAGCAGGGCCTGTTCCTGGCGTCGTACAAGAAGGCCGTCACGATGCTCCCGGCGTACCTGGATTGCCCGCCGCAGATCCGCACCAAGGGATTCTTCGAGATCATCGAGTACTGGTTGGGCGAGACGCCCCATCTGGTCCGCGAGGACTGGATCCCCTACCGGGTCACGCTGCTGGGCAACTACTGCGATCGACCTCGAGCTGAAGCGCGAGATCAACCGCTACCTGCGCACCGAGGATCCGTACGGCACCGGTCGCGTTCGTCCGCTACGGCATCGAGCGCGGCGAGGTCCGCACCGACATGGACTTCGAGATGACGCTGTCGATGGTCGACTGGCTCATGGAGAAGTTCCAGGACGCGCTGGTGACCCAGGAGCTCGACCCCGGTCTGTTCTCGCGCGGCGGCGAGCGCACGACGTCCATCCAGGTGCGCATCGACCAGTTCGTGAAGCTCCTGCGCCGCGCCATCGGCCGCCGCTGAAGGTCCCGCGCGATGGAGCTTCGGGAGGAGTGGATCCCGCTCCCGGACGGCGTCCGACTGGCCGCGAACATCTTCCTGCCGGACGAGGCGGCGGCCGGCGAGCGCGTCCCCGTGCTGCTGGAGTACCTGCCGTACCGCAAGGACGACGGCATGCTCGAGCGCGACTGGGACCTGTATTCGTTCGTCACCGGCACTCGCGGCTACGCCGGCGCGCGGGTGGACATCCGCGGCACCGGGCGCAGCGAGGGCACGCTGCCCGAGTGGGAGTACAGCGAGCAGGAGTGGGCCGACGGCGACGACGGTGATCGCGTGGCTGGCGGCACAGGACCGTGGTGCACCGGCGCGGTCGGGATGTGGGGCATCTCGTGGGGCGGGTTCAACTCGATCCAGATGGCGATGCGGCCCGCAGACGCCCGACGCGCTCCGGCGATCGTCGCGGTCGACGCCACCGACCATGCTGTTCAACGACGACGTGCACTACATCGACGGCATGATGCACGTCGACGAGTACGTCATCATGATCGACCTCCTGAACGCGCTGTCACCGGCGCCCGACTTCCCGACTCGACGAGCGAGACGCTGGCGCGCGCTTCGACGCGCCGCCGTGGTTCCTGCGCTGGCTCCGGCAGCAGCGCGACGGCGCCGTTCTGGCGGCGCGGCTCGCTGGCCCCGGACTACGAGCGGCTGACGGTGCCCGCGCTGCTGATCGGCGGCTGGTACGACGGCTACCGCGACAGCGTGCCGCGGATGCTCGAACGCTGCACCGGGTCCCGGTGCGCGCGATCGTCGGGCCCGTGGAACCACACGTGGCCGCACGACGCCGTGCCGGGCCCGGAGATCGAGTGGCGGCACGAGACCGCGCGGTGGTGGGACCGCTGGCTGAAGGACGACGAGAACGGGATCGACCGCGAGCCACCGTTCGCCGTCTACGTGCGCGACTGGTACCGGCCGGGGACGGACGTCGCCGAGATCCCGGGCCGCTGGCGCCTGGAGGACGGCTGGCCGTTGGAACGCCTGCGCGGAGCGCGAGCTGGCGCTTCGCGAGGACGCGGCACTCGGGAACGATGCCGGCGACGCCGCGGTCCACACGCTGCCGTACGTGCCCTCCGCCGGGATCGAGGCGGGCGGCTGGTGGGGCGAGCTGCGGCCCGACCAGGGGCCGTGGGACGCGTGCGAGCCTCGTCTACGAGACCGCGCCGCTGGAGGAGCCGCTGCGAGATCCTGGGCTTCCCGCGCGTCGAGCTGCACGCGGCGGTGGACGCGCCGCTGGCGCACTTCTTCGCCCGCCTGTGCGACGTCGCGCCGGACGGCTCGGTCGGGACTCGTCGCCGGCGGCGGGATGAACGGCGCGCACCGGCGAGTCGATGTCGGAGCCCCGCGGACCTCGTCCCGGGCGAGGTCCACGACATCGCGTTCGAGCTGCACGTCACGTCGTGGGTGTTCCCCGCCGGCCACCGCATCCGGCTCGCGGTGTCGAACGCCTGTTTCCCGATGATCTGGCCGACGCCGCACCCGATGACGCTGTCGCTGTCGGTCGGGCGAGGACGGCTCACGGCTCGTCCTGCCGGTCGTGCCGCACGAGGACCGGCCGGCGCCGTCCTTCTCGCCACCCGCCGCGCACGTGCGGCCGCCCGGCGTCGAGTCGGAGGACCGCGTGGTGCCGATCGACTGGACGATCCGGCGAGAGGGTGCCCGGGCGACCGCGGGCTGGAGCGGCAACTGGTCCAGCGAGTTCCCGTGGGGTCGGACCCGCGGGACCGAGGAGCTTCGCTTCGAGGTGGCCGACGACGATCCCGCGCACGCCTCCGCGTGGGGCGAGGCGATTACCGAGGTCGGAGCCTGCCCGGCCGGTCGCTCCGCTGGCGCGGCGTCATCGACCTGTCGAGCGACGAAACGACATTCCTCTACCGCTACACGCGCGAGCTCACTGAGAACGGCGAGGTCATTCGCACGCGGACGTGGGAGGAGAGGGTCCCCCGCGACCACCAATAGTGGGGCCTAGGGGCGACGCGAGGGGTTGGAGCACGGCCTGAAGTGCTACCGTTCGCCTCGTCCCATTGTTCAGCCCCAGTTCTGCGTCGGGGAAAGAGGGGGTGCGCCGCAAATCCATGGCCGTTCGAGGCCGGCTGATCGGCCGTCTCACATGCAACTCACATTCAAGAGGGGGATCATGAAATTCGTATCTAGGATCACGATCATTGGTCTTGTGATCGCTTTCGTCGCTGGGAGCGGCATCGCAGTGGCGAAGTCTCCCAATCAGGGTCGTCCCACTCCCCGGGGAGAGGGGAAGGTCCCGCCGAGCACGGTGCGACCCGACCAGACGTCCTCGATCCCGAAGGGCTACACCGTCGTCAACTCCGAACTCATCTCGTCTCCGGCGGGAACCGAGACGTACGGAGCAGTGTTGTGTCCGCCGCTCACCGTGGTCTTGGGCGGCGGCGTGTACATCACCGATCGTGCACTCGACTTCAACGTGAACAGCTCGTACCCGGCCGGAAGCACCGGCTGGATCGCTCGTGTGAACAACGCGACATTCGACGGCTTTTTCGACACGACATTCACCGTCTACGCCATCTGCGCGAAACAGCCGCGCAACTATGCGGTCGTGTCCGCGACGTTTCCGAACCCGACTGGCCTCACCTCCGCCGAGGTCGCGTGTCCGGTGAGGAGCAAGGTCCTGGAGGCGGGAGCTACTCCAACTCGAGGAGCAGCGGGGGGGCCGCTGGCACCGTCAACATCAGCTCGACGTTCCCGAACGGCAAGAACGTATGGTCTGTGCGCATGGCCAGCAACGATTCGTCCCCCGCCCAGGTAACTGTGTTCGCGGTGTGCGGGAACAGCAAAGGACGGACAGTCTACTCGGGGTCCGCGGTGACGATCCCCGAAGAGGGCGAGTCGCTCTCCTCGGTGTCCTGCCCTGCCGGCAGGTTCCCAGTGGCGGAGGTGAGTACTCCAGCGCCACCGGGAACGGCGTGTTTCTGAACAGCACCTATCCGGACGGGGCAACGTGGAACTCTTACGAGAACAATCTGGTCGAGCCGTTCCCCTACCCGTCCACCCAGTCCTGGGTGATCTGCGTGGGCGGCCCGTAGCACTCCTGTCGTCGCAGGGTGGGCGCGAGCCGGACGGAAGGCGCGCGAGTCGAGGGCCTCGGGCGAACGTCCGGGGCCTTCGCCTTGCCCGAAAGCGTTGAAGTGGTAGCGACGTCTCCGTCGTCCACGGCGAGCTCCTGGGTGAGCCGAGCCAAGAGCTGAGAGCGAACCTGGCCGACATGGAGGTCCCTCAACTCTTCACGCCCTACCAGTCGATGCAGCCACGGCGACGATTCACAGTTCCATGTCGGCCGTCGCCGTTCCGTACTGCGCGTGCGCCTGCTCGACTCTCACCGTGCCGGCACGAAGGCCAGCGCCCGGCACGGGCTTCCCGAACCCCCGACGATCTTCAACGGCGCCACCAGGAGCACCGCCCCGGTGGGCGGCACCTCGGCCAGGTTCGCGAGCTGGGTGAGACCGTACTTCCCGGCGCCGAGCATGTGGCTGTGGCATGGGAAGGGCGGGTCGAATGAGTGAGCGGCACCGGCATCGGTCCCGACCGTCTCCACTCCGATGCCCACGATGGGGGCCTCACTTGCCAGCCACCGCGAGCACTCCACTTCGATCCCCGGCGTATGCGGCCCGGTTTCGTCGGCGTTCAGGAACGCCTGCTGGTCGTGGGCCCGCGCGTCCCATCCCGTCCGGTAGAGCAGCCATCCTCCTTCCGGAAGCGGGCCGTGCTCCTTCTCGAACGCCTTCACGTGATCGACGCTGAGGAGGAAGTCCGGGTCGGCGGCGCAGTCCGCCGACTTGTCGATCACCACGGCGGGACCGACGAGGTTGCGGACGGGGACCTGGGAGACGTCCTCCTTGTCCTGGCCGGTGACCCAGTGGATCGGGGCGTCGAAATGGGTTCCGACGTGCTCGCCGCCCTCGAACGCGTTCCAGTACCACGCGGGGCCCCGGTCGTCGTACCGGCTCAGCTCGCGAAGCTTCCACCCAGGGGTGTTGACGAATGGCTCCGGGAGCTGGATCAGCGGAGTCTGCTCCGACAGGGGCTGTGTCAGGTCGACCACTTCGATCGACCCGTCGGCGAGTCCCTCGATCAGCGACGCCAGCGCTTCCATCTCCGCCTCCCTTTCCGTCAGTGGGCCTTGAAGGCCTCTTCGAGCCACTCCGCCACAACGTCCGGGACGACCTTGACGTCGAGCACGAACGGCCGTCCCGGCGTTCGAGCCACTTCTCGAGTGCCCCCAGGTCCTCGGGCGACCGAACCGTGGCCGCCCCGGCGCCCAGTCCCCGGGCCAGGCCCGCGAGGTCCGGGTCCGGGAACCGCACCAGGTCGGTGTCGTGACCCTGGGGACCGAAATGGTGCACCTCGGCGCCGTACGCAGCGTCGTTGTACACCACCACCAGCATCGGGAGTTGCAGTCGAACGAGTGTCTCGAACTCACCGGCAGCCATGAGAGCCCCACCGTCCCCCAGGCAGGCCACGGCGAGCCGATCCGGACGCGCGACCGCGGCCCCGATGGCGGAGGACAGCCCCAGTCCGATGGACTGGAACGACTGCGTGAACACGAACCCGGCGGCATCCGGAACCGAGAGGTACATGGGTGGCCATCCCATGAAGTGCCCCGAGTCCACGGCGACGAGGCGCTCGGCCGGAAGGATGGCGTCGAGCGCCTTGGAGAACGTGCGGGGATCGATGCGGTCACCGGTGGACCGGTCGTCGTGGTGGATGTCCCGCCACCCACCGGCCGCGATGGCCGCGGCGACGTCCTCGCGCCGAGAGCCCTGCGCCGCGTGGCCGCGCCCGTCCGAGCTGCGCCGTCAGGGCCTCGGCCGCCAGGCGCGCGTCGGCGATCACCGCCAGGTCCGCCGGGCGATGCGCGCCGATCGCGTCTCGATCTACGTCGATCTGAACCACCCGGGCATCCGGCCCGATCAGCTCTCCGTGCCGGGTGGTCCACATGTTCAGCGACGCTCCCACCGCGAGCACCACGTCGGCCTCCCGGAGGAGCCGAGCGGCCGTCGGCGGGGCAAACCCTCCGGAGATCCCCAGGTTCCAGGCGTTTCCGGCGAACAGGCCGTGCCCGTTCGCCGAGGTCGCGAGCAACGCTCCCGTCCGCGCCCCGAGCGTCTCGAGGGCCGGGCCGGCCCCGGCCAGGACCGCGCCCCGGCCGGCCAGGATCAACGGCGCGCGGGCCTCCGCCAGCACATCGGCGACCCGCCGCACCTCTTCCGGCGCCGCCGCGAGCGGGGCGGGCCGGCCGGGAACGGTGACCTTCGCCGTCGGTGCCTCGGCGGCCTGCACGTCGAGGGGCAGGCTGAACAGGACCGTGCGGCGCCCGACGGCGGCGTGCTCCCATGCTCGAGCCAGGTCGTCCAGCGCCGACTCCGGGGAATGGGCGCGTTCGTGCACCGCACCCACTGCCGCGGCGAGCCCCGCCTGGTCGATCCGGAAATTGGATGCGAACCGCTCCGGCCGAGGTGTCCGCGGCGACCACGACCAGCGGCGTCCGTGCCTTCGCCGCCTCCGTGAGGGCCGTGGTCGTGTTGGTGAGACCGGGGCCCTGGTGGACGGTTGCCACGCCCACCCGTCCGCTGACCCGCGAGTAGGCGTCGGCCATGCTCACCGCGGCGGTCTCGTGGCGAGCCGCCACGAACCGGGCCCCCCGATCAACCATCGCCTTCGTGACGATGAAATTGCCGCTTCCGAGGAGGCCGAAGGCGTCGGTGACGCCGAGATCGACGAGGGCCGCACCGACCGACTCGGCGACGTTCATCGGTTCACGCCTGTCCTCGGCCGGTCACGGTCCGAGACAAACACGGCACTCGGACGGCGGTCAAGGTGGGACACTTGGCGGCGAGGAGAAGGGCCTGCGGTTCGTGGAGATGGATGACGTCGCACGCTTGGCCGAGGCCCTGGCTGGTGTCCGCCTCACGGCGCCACAGGGGCTGGCTGAGTGGCGGTACCACGGCAGACTGGTGGCACGGCAACTCGACGACGCACACGTGGTGATCCGCGCCGACTTCGACTACCGCGACTTCATCCTGCGGCAGTTTCCCGAGACCTTCAGCGTCCCAACCCGGTGGGTCAAGCACATGATGGTTGTCGCGGATCTCGCCGGAGGCGACGCTGGCGCCATGGAGGATGCGCTCGAGGCTGCGTGGCAGCTTCAGCGGAGCGCCGACTGACTCGTACGTACGTCAAGCCAGGTCGGCGAGTGCCTCCGGGACGTCCTTGCGGATGCCGGTCACGAACGGAATCTCCACCTTCGTGTACCGGCGTGCCTCGGCTTCGCGAAGCCTGCGAATGCAGTCCACGATGCGCCCGAGGTCGTCGGCTTCGAACGCGAGGATCCACTCCCAGTCGTTGATGCCGAAGGCGCTGGTCGTGTTCGCCAGGACGTCGGGGAACTCGCGGCCCATCTCGCCGTGTTCGCGGAGCAGGCCGGACCGCTCCTCCGGCGGCAGCAGGTACCACTCGGGCGTGCGGACGAACGGGTACACGCACAGGAAGCGGCGCGGTGCCTCGCCCTTGACGAACGCGGGCGCGTGGTCGCGCGTGAACTCGGCCGGGCGCACGGTGCCGGTGAACGCGTGGGTCAGCTCCAGCCGTCGGCCGAGGTCGGTCCGGCGCAGCGCGACGGTCAGGTCCTGGATCAGCTCGATGGACGGCGCGACCAGCCACAGGACCAGGTCCGCGTCGGCGCGCAGGCCGACCGTCGAGTAGGCGCCGCGGAGCGTCACGCGGTCGCTCCATTCCTTGAGCAGCACGTCGGCCTCGTGGAACGCCTGGTCGCGCGCGGGTGCGTCGAGGGCGCGCAGCCCGGGCGTCGAGCGGAGCACCAGGAAGTGCGCGTAGATGGTGGATGCCTGGTCGTCGGTCACCGTCGTCAGCTCCTCATGGTCGTCGGTTCGTTCCCGTCGGGCGCGGGGGCGTTCGTGCCCCGGAGGTGTGCCCGCACCCGGTCGGCGGCCTCGTTCCCCTGCCGGACGCAGTCCGCGATGCCGATCCCACCATACGGCGCGCCGGCCAGGAACACCCCGGGCGCCTCGGCGCCCAGTGCCTCCTCGGCCGCGGCGACCCGGCCGAGGTGCCCGACGTCGTACTGCGGCATGCCGTCCGGCCACCGGGTCACGAGGGTCGACTGGGGCCCGGCGCCGAGGGGGGTCATGCGCTCGACGTCGGCCGCGACGGCGCCGGCGAGCGCGTCGTCGTCGAGGTCCAGCGGGGCCTGCTCGCCGTCGCGGCCGACGAAGCAGCGCACCACGGCACGGTCGGCGAACGAGGCATCGGGCCATTTCCGGGATATCCACGTGCACGCGGTGACGACGCTCGGACCCGACGGGCGCGGCCCCCGATTCGCCTTCGGCCCCTGCGCGCGCCGGGACGAGCACGCCGGTCGCGTCGGGGAGCCGCTCCGCGGTGCCCGGCGGATAGACCAGCGTGACGGTCGCCGTCGACGACGGCGCGCAGCTCGCGGAGGGACACGGTCGCCGTCGGCGCGACAGACGCCAGCACGCCGGCGGCGGCCGCAGCGGGCGTGGCCACGATCACGGCGTCGGCGGGGATGCGGCCGCCGCCGGCCACGACCGCGTGACCCCCGTGCGCGCCGCGCTCGATCCGCTCGACGGGCGTCCCCGTCAACACGTCCGCGGCGCCGAGGCGGGCGGCCAGCGCGTCGACCAGGCGATCGAGGCCGCCGTCGATGGTCGTGAAGAGGTGCGGCGAAGCGGACCCGGCCGCTTCGGAGCCCGAGCGCGCCGACTGCTTCCGGGCCATCTTCGACGCCGCGCGCGCCCCCCGGATGAGACTCCCGGCGCCACGTTCCCATGCGCGCAGCTCGGGGAAGGTCGCGGCGACGCTCATCCGTGCCGGGTCGCCGGCGTGGATGCCGGCCAGGACGGGCCCCGCAAGGACCGCGGCCGCCTCGTGCCCGAGGCGCCGGTCGAGCAGACCGCCGAGCGTTTCGTCGTCGTCCGGGTCGGGCTTCGCCGAGGGCGCGCGCCGCCACAGATCGAGCGACGCGGAGAGCTTGCCCCGCAGCGAGAGCCCCGGCCAGCGCAGGACCGTCTCGACCTCCGTCGGAACGCCGAACGCGGTTCCGGTCGGGAATCGGATGAGACGGCCGCGCGCCCACACGAACGCGCCCGACGCGCCGGGGACGATCAGGTCCGGCCCGAGGCCGAGCTCGGTCGCGAGGTCGACCGCCCACGGCTTGCGGACGACGAACGAGTCGGGGCCGGTCTCGACGAGGAGGCCGCCGGCCTCACCGGTACGGACCTTGCCGCCGAGCCGCGGCGCCGACTCCACGAGCGTCACGTGCATCGGGGCCGCGCCGTCCCGGTTCCGCGGTCAGCCGGTAGGCGGCCACCAGCCCGGTGATGCCCCCGCCGACCACGACGACCCGGGCGGGACGGTCCATCAGCGTCCGTCCGGCCCCTCCGACACGTGCCTGCGCACCACGTCGGCCAGCACCGCGATGAACCGCTCGTCCACGTTCGGCATCTCCGTCCGGACGAAGCGCACGCCGGCCTCCTCCGCGATCTGCTTCGCCTCGATGTCGAGGTCGTACAGGACCTCCAGGTGGTCGGCCACGAACCCGGCGGAGCACACCACCACCGCCGGGCGCCCGTCCTTGGCCGCCTCGCGGATGACGTCCTCGACCGGGGGGCCGAGCCAGGGGTCGGCCGTCCTTCCCGCGCTCTGCCACCCCGTCGTGTACGACGCGAGCCCGAGCCGCGCCGCGACCAGGTCGGCGGTGTCGCGCAGCTGCGCCTCGTACGTGCACCCACCCGGGCACAGGTCGCAGCGGGTGCACCGGGTCGTCCCGTCCTCCACCGCCCGCTGCGGCAGGCTGTGCGCCGAGAAGATCACCAGCGCGTCCCGTCGATCCTCCTCCGGGAGCTCGTCGCGCGCGGCCGCGACGCGCTGGGCGAGGAACTCGACGAACCCCGGATGGTCGTACCACTGGCGCACGTACGTGAACTCGAGGCGGGCGTCGCGCTCGGCGATCGCGTCGCGCGCCCGCGCCGCGTACGTCTCGATGGACATGCCCGACCAGTGCGGCGCCATCACCAGCCCCACCGCGCGCCCGATCCCGTCGGCCCGCATCCGTTCCACGCCCTCGTCGATGAACGGGGGCGAGTGCTTCATCCCCAGGTACGCGCGGAACGCTCCGTCGCCTCCGGCGTTCAGCTCCGCCTCCAGCCCCTCCGCCTGCGCCCGCGTGGTCTCCAGCAGCGGAAACCGGTTGCCGATGGCCGCGTAGCGTTCCTGCAGCTCCCGCAGGTGCTCGGCCGTCGGCGGGCGCCCGCCCCGGATGTCGGTGTAGTAGCGCTCGACGTCGTCCGGGCCCGCTCGCCGTCCCGTACGCCATCACCAGCACGCCGATGGGCTCGCTCACTCGTGCGTCACCGCCGTCCGCTCGTGCACCAGCTCGACCAACCGCTCCAGCGTCTCGGGCGCGGTCCCCGGCAGCACGCCGTGCCCGAGGTTGAACACGTGCCCGGGACGGCCGCCGGCGCGGCGCAGCACGTCCAGCGCCTTCGCCTCCGCGACCTCCCACGGCCCCAGACACGCCGCCGGGTCGAGGTTCCCCTGCACGGCGACGTCCGTGCCCACCCGCTCCCAGGCCGGTCGAGCGGCACGCGCCAGTCCACGCCCACCACGGTCGCGCCCGCCGCGCGCATCGCAGGCAGCAGCTCGCCGGTCCCCACCCCGAAGTGGATGAGCGGCACGCCGAGGTCGGCCAGCCCCGCGAACACGTCGCGCATCACCGGGAGCACGTGGCGCTCGTAGTCGTCGGGATCGAGCGCGCCCGCCCACGAGTCGAACACCTGGATCGCCTGGACGCCCGCCTCGACCTGCGCCCGCAGGTACGCGACGGTCGCGCCACCCAGCGCCGCCATGAGCGCCGACCACGCCGCCCGGTCGCCGTGCATCATCGCCTTCGTCCGCTCGTGGTTCCGCGACGGCCCACCCTCGACCAGGTACGAGGCCAGCGTGAACGGCGCGCCGGCGAAGCCGATGAGCGGCACCGTCAGCTCGGCCCGCAACAGCCGGATCTCCTCGAGCACGAATGGAACCGCGGTCTCGGGGTCGAACGGCGTCCGCAGACGTGCCACGTCGGCAGCCGTGCGAAGGGGCTCGTCCACCACGGGGCCGACGCCCTCCTCGATGCGAACGCCGACGCCGAGCGCGGCGACCGGCACCATGATGTCGGAGAACAGGATCGCCGCGTCCAGCGGCATGCGGCGCAGCGGTTGCAGCGTGATCTCCGCGGCCAGATCGGGCGTGCGACACGTCTCCAGCATGTCCCGGCCCTCGCGCAGCCGCCGGTACTCGGGGAGGTAGCGTCCGGCCTGGCGCATGAACCACACGGGCGTGCGATCGACGGGCTCCCCGCGACAGGCGCGCAGGAAACGGTCGTTCATGGGCTCGGGGGGACCGCCGGGCATGCCCCTACCCTAGCGAGCGGGCCCCGCTACTGGGGACGGCGCGCCTCTTCCTCCTCGGCTCGTCGCAGCCGCTCCTCGGCCTCGGCGCGGTCGCCGCGCTTCTGGGACACGCGGGCCAGCGCGCGCCACGTCCACGACGCGAGCTGGCGCTCGCCCAACTCCTCGGAGATGCGGACCGCGGCCTGGAGGTCGGCCTCGGCGTCGTCCAGCCGGCCCATCTCGCGATACGCGATCCCCCGCTCGGCCATCGCGTCGGCCAGCTCCCACCGCGCGCCCAGGTCGTTGAAGATCGCGATCGCGCGCGTCAGGTGCTCGGCGGCCTCCTCGGCCTGCTCGGTGTACGCGAGCAGCCGTCCACGCTGGACGATCGTCACGGCCAGGCTGAACTGGTCGCCCATCTCGTTCGCGACCTCCTGGGCCTGCTCGATCAGGCGCTGCGCCTCCTGGTAGTCGTCCTGGTCGGCGCGGCTGATCGAGAGCGACGTCAGCGCGCGGACGCGCGCCCAGTCGTCGTCGTTCTCCTCGGCGATCGCCAGCGCGCGCTTCCACATCTCCTCGGCGGCGGGGTAGTCCTCGCGCGACCACGGCACCCAGCCCGCGAACAGCAGCGTCCGGCTCACCGCGTGCTTCTCGTCCAGCGTCTCGGCCGCCGCGAGCGACTGCGCGAACAGCTCCTCGGCCCACTCCAGGTTGCCCTCGATGTTGAGCGCGATGTCCGCGCGGAAGCGGAGCGCGAGCGCGATCGTCCAGTCGTCCTCGCGCGCGCGGCCGAGCTCGACGGCGCGGTCCAGGACGTCGATCGCCGCCGGGTACTCGCTCAGCCAGTACCGCGACTCGCCCATCCCGGCCTGCACCCGCGCCTCGCGCACGCCCCACGCGTCCTCGGGCCCGGCCATGGCCAGCGCCCGCTCGTAGTAGTCGAGCGCCGAACGGTTCTCCATCCGCCGGCGGGCCCGATTCCCCGCCGCCGCCAGCGCGTCGGCGGCGCGCTCGGGAATCGTCCGGTCACCCGGGTCGAGGTCGACCGACGCGAGCGCCGCCCGCTCGAGGTGGTCGGCCGCATACGACGGGTAGCCGGTGCTCAGGAGCCCGTCGGCGATGGCGAGGTGCAGCCGCAGCCGCTCGCGCTTGGGCAGGCTCGCGTACGCGACCTCGCGGAGCGTCTCGTGGCGGAACCGCCAGCGCAGCCGGGACCCGCTCTCGTCGCGCACCAGGATCTCCTCGTCCTCCAGCTGTTGGAGGCCCTCGATCCAGCGCTCGCCGATGAACTCGAGGTCCTCCGCATCGACCGTCCACAGGAACGTGGAAATGCGCCGCGCGAAGTCGCGCAGCGCCTTGGGGAGGTTGTCGAGCCGCGCGGCGACCACCGCCTGGACGGTCGGCGGCAGTGGTTCCTCCTCGCCACGGCGCGTCGGGCCCGGCTGGTCGCGGCGGAGCAGCATGCCGGTCGTCTCCACGATGAAGAACGGGTTGCCGCCGGTCCGCACCGCGATGGCAGCGGCGGTCGCATCCCCCACTGCGCCGCCGCTCGCCTGGAGGGCGAGGTCGGTGGCGTCCGGAACCGACAGCGACTCGAGGTGCAGGGTGGTGTGGTTCGCCGTGCCGGACCCCCACCCGGGGCGCAGATCCAGCAGCTCGGGTCGCGCGATGGCGAGCACCAGGAGCTTCCCGCTGCTCGAACCCATGCGCCCGGGCAGCCGCTCGATCAGGTCGAGCAGCGGCGGGCGCTGGTCGTGGACGTCCTCGAACACCAGCACCAACGGGTCGGACGCGGCGAGCCCTTCCACCAGCGTGTGGAACCCGCTCTGCACCTCCTGGACGAACGTGGACTCGTCGCGGCGCGCCTCGCCGAGGCCGAGCAGGAGGCCCAGGCGCGCCGCGACGCGCGGGGCGTCCTCGGGGTCGACGGCGCCGTCCACGAGCTCGCGCAGACGCAGCATCGCCTTGTCCTGCGGGTCGCCGTCGTCGATGGCGGCGAGGTCGCGCACCATGGCGGCCACCGGCGCGAACGTGGCGCTGTCGCCGTAGGCCTGTCCGCGGCCGACGACCGCCCGCGTCTCCGGTCCCAGACCCGCGACGAACTCGTCGCCCAGCCGCGACTTGCCGATGCCCGGCTCGCCGAGCAGCGTGAACAGGTACGGACGTCCCGTCGAGACCACGCGGGCCAGCGAGTCGCGCAGGATCGACAGCTCGACCATGCGTCCCACCAGGGGGATGGTGCGCCGGGCGGACCGCGTGCTCAGCCCCTCGACGGGGAAGGCGCGCAGCTCTTGAGCGAAGCCCTTGGCCACCACGAGCCGCTCGTCGCCGAACGAGACCGAGCGGATCGTGAGCTGCCGGGTGGTCTCGCCCGCCAGCACCTCGCCGGGCTCGGCCGCGACCTGGATCCTGGCCGCGGCGTTCACCACCGGCCCCGTCACCAGCAGCTGGCCGGTCGGCCCGGTGCCGGTCGCGGCCACGCCGGACTCGATCCCCACGCGCACCTCGAGGGCCTGGGGCAGGCGCAGCTCACGCCCCAGCCGCCGGGCGCGGTCGCGGATGGCCAGCCCCGCACGGACCGCCCGGACGGCGTCGTCCTCGTGCACCTGCGGCAGGCCGAAGACGGCCATCACCGCGTCGCCGATGAACTTCTCGGCCTGGCCCCGAAGCGCCATGCAGCTCCTCGGTCGCCGCGTCGTAGAAGAGCCCGAGCACCTCCCGGGCACGCTCCGGGTCCAGCCGCTGGGCCAGGCCCGTGGAGTCGACCAGGTCCGCGAACAGGACGGTGACCACCTTGCGCTCCTCCGTGCCGACGGTGGAGGCCACGGGAGAGCCACAATTCGGGCAGAAACGGGCGCCCTCGGGAAGCTCGTGATCACAGAACTCGCAGGTCATGCACACCAGCATAGGGGGCGGCTCCGACCTCGCAGGCGACGCTCCCTCACTCGCATGTTCCCGGCCCGCAACGCGCCCCCGACGGTCCCGCTGCGCGTAGCCTTCCACCGGAGGAGTTCGACCGTCGGGGGGGAATGGGAGGAGCGGCGTGATCCTGGTGGCAGGCGGCAGCGGCGTGGTCGGCTCGGCGATCGTCAAGCGCCTGCTGCGGGATGGAGCCGACGTGGCCGCGATGACCGCGCACCCCGAGCGCTCGCGTGCGCGCATCGAGGCGATGGGCGCGCGTGTCGTCGAGGGCGACGTCCAGCGACCCGCGACGCTCCCCGCGGCAGTGGACGGCGCCGAGGTCGTCGTCCAGGCGCTCGCCTTCCCGGGATTCCCCGTCGAGAAGCCGTCGAAGGGCTACACCTTCGAGGAGTTCGAGCACCACGGAACCGAACGGCTGGTCGGCGCCGCGGCGGCGGCCGGCGTTCGCCGGTACGTCTACGTGTCCGGCGTGGGTGCCGACCCCAAGGCCGCCGAGTCGCGCTTCCGCGCGAAGTGGGCGGGCGAGCGGGCGATCGTGGACAGCGCGATTCCCGAACACTGCATCGTCCGGCCGTCGTGGACGTACGGCCCGGAGGACAACGCGATGTCGCGATTCGTGACGCTCGCCCGCCGCTCGCCGGTCATGCCGGTGGTCGGCGACGGCCGGCAGCGGCTGCAGCCCGTCTTCATCGACGACGTCGGCCAGACGTTCGCCCTGGCCGCGCAGCCGGGCGCGCCGACGGGGATCTTCGAGCTCGGCGGCCCGCAGGTCCTCACCATGAACGAGATCATTCGCACGCTGCTGGACGTGCTCGGCCTGCAACGGAAGGTGGTGCACGTTCCCGTGTGGATGCCGAAGAGCGTCGGCTTCTTCGCCCAGGCGCTGCCCAAGCCGCCGCTCTCGCCCGGGGCGGTCGACTTCCTCACGGGCGAGGCGGTGGCCTCGACCGGGCCGCTGTTCAAGGCGTTCCCCGAGGTGCGGCCGCGCCCGCTCCGCGAGGCGCTGGCGAGCTACCTGACCCCCAAGGGAGGCGACGAAGGATGAGCGATCGCGCGTCGCAGGAGACGCCCCGGCCGCCCGAGACGGCCGAGTTCGGCCACGTGGTTCCCGGCGGGCCGGCGCACGAGTACCCGCCGGCGGATGGCGCGCCGCGCGTCGTGAAGCTCTCGGTCGGACCGTACGACAACAACGTGTACGTCCTGTCGGACGGCGGCGAGGCGCTGATCGTGGACGGCGCCGCCGACCCGGACCGCATCCTCGAACAGGTGAAGGGTCTCCGAGTGGCCGCCATCCTGCAGACGCACGACCACCCCGACCACGTGCAGGCGCTGCCGGCCCTCGTCGAGGCGCTCGGCTGCCCCGTGCGCGCGCACCCCGACGACGCCTGGCCCGTCCCGACCGAGCCGCTCGGCGACGGAACCACCATCGCGGTCGGCGGCTTCGAGGTCCGCGCCGTGCACACGCCGGGCCACACGCCGGGGAGCACCTGCTACCTGACCGGGCCGTTCCTGTTCAGCGGCGACACCCTGTTCCCCGGCGGCCCCGGCAACACGGGGGGCGACGCCGAGCGGTTCGGCCGCACGATGCGCGGCCTCGACCGGCTGTTCGGGACCCTCCCCGACACGACACGCATCTGCCCCGGCCACGGCCTCGACTCGACGATCGGGCGCGAACGGCCGCACGTCGAGACGTGGCGGGCCCGCGGCTGGTAGCCGCGCGCGGCGCGGAACCGGAACCGGCGAGCGAAGCGTCTCCTGACGATGAAGATCCCCAGTCTGCTCGCCGGGTGCGCCGTGGCCGCGGGGCTCGTCCTGGCCCTCACGGTTCGGTGACCATGCCACGGTCGCTCCCCGGGCCCGACCTGGTGCGCGTGACCGTTCTCGGCGAGCCGCGCGTGCTGCCGAGGGGCACGACGTTCGACCAGACCATCCGGACGTTCGGCCTCTGGCCCTCGGGAGGCGACCTGCTGAACGTGCAGGGACAGCCGCTGCGTCCGGGCATCGACCCCGGCTACAACACCCTGGACGGACAGCGCGAGACCGGCGACCCGGTGCTGCGCGACGGACAGGTCGTCGGCGTCGTGAACGGCACCGACCGGACCGAGACCGTGACCCGTGTGGTCGTCCCGGTGCCGGCGGGCGAGCCGGGGAACCCGCAGTTCTTCCTGGGGAACGAGCCCGGCGAGCAGGTCGTCCGGCGGGGCGCGATCTCCGGCGTGGTCGTGTCGAGCGTGTTCCGGGCCACCGGGCCCGTGCACCGGCCGCCGCGCGTCGCGCTGACGTTCGACGACGGCCCGTGGCCCGACAGCACGCAGCAGGTGCTGGCGATCCTCGGCCGCATGGGCGTCCGGGCGACGTTCTTCGACGTCGGCTACCTGGCCCGGGACCATCCCGACCTCGTGCGGCAGGAGCTCGACGCCGGCATGGTCGTCGGCAACCATTCGTGGGACCACCCGATCACGCCGCCGTTCCGCGACCTCCCCCACCCACGCGTCACGTCGGAGATCCGCCGCACGAACACCGAGCTCGACTCGATCGGCGTGAAGCCGCAGCTGTTCCGGCCACCGGGCGGCAGCTACTCGCCGTGGGTGCTGAAGGAGGCCGCCCGCCAGGGCGTGCGGGTGGTCCTGTGGTCCGTGGATCCCAGGGACTGGAAGCCGGGAACCAAGGCCCGCCGCATCGTCCACTCGGTGCTGTCGCACGTCCGGCCGGGCTCGATCATCCTGCTGCACGACGGCGGCGGCGACCGCTCGGCGACCGTGGCCGCGCTGCCGCGCATCATCCGCGGCATCCGCAGGATGGGCCTCTCGTTCACGGTCCCGCAGCCGACGAAGCCGTGAGCGCCGCGACTACGTGACGGCGACGGCCTCGCCGGCCCGGCGGTCCCGTTCCCGCTTCAGCTCGAAGAACCCGTCGTACTCGGCCAGCCATCGCACGTGGTCCCACAGGACTCCCGCGTCCTCGCCCGCCGGGCGCGACGGCCACCACCGGCCCGAAGATCCCGCGGCCCGAGGGCAGCACGACGGTCGGCACGCCGAATCCCTGGACCTCGTCCACGGCCTCGCGGTGCTGCGACCGGACCTCCTCGGCGGTCGTGGGGTCGGCCAGCGCGCGGTCGACCGTGTCCGGGTCGAGATCCGCGGCGACCAACGCCTCGCGAAGGAGGTCGACGGACAGGTCGCCCTCCGCGTCGTGGATGCGCTCGCCGATCGCGGCGTACAGACGCCCCACCGCCTCGTTCCCCTGCTCCCGCCCGGTCAGGGCCAGGGCGCGCAGGGCGGGGACGCTGCGCGCGGACGTGTCGGTCAGCGGATCGTCCGCGCTCTCGTTCACCAGCCGAAGGCTGAACAGGCGCCACTCGACGCGCACGTCGCGCACGCCCTCCACCTCCCGGATCCACTTGGCGGTCTGCCACGCCCACGGGCAGGTGGGATCGAAGTAGAAGCGAACGCGCTCGGTCACGGGTGGAGCCTCCTCTATGGTGGCGGACGGCTCGATGATAGGGCCGACTTCACGAAGGGAGGCGAACGCTCCCCCGCGGCTCTCCGCGTCGTGCGGCGGGCCCGGCCTCGACCAGGCCCTCGCGATGCAACGCCGCGACGGCGTCGGCCACCCGCTCCGGCGAGTGACCGCTGCGGCGCGCCAGCGTCCCCAGCGTGCACCGCGGCTCGTCGCGGAGGATCCGCACCACCGCGCCGCGCACCTGGCGCGCCGATCCCTCGAACCGGCCCTGCCGCCGGGTAGCCGGCCGCGCGACCGACGTCGAGGCCTGCTTCCGGAAGCGGCACGCGCGGGCGATGGGGCATGCGGCGCAGCGGGGAACCGGCCGGCAGACCTCGCGACCCAGGTCCATGATCGCCTGGTTCCAACGACTCGGGTCGTCGCGGTCGAGCCAGGCGGCCGCGGCAGCTTCCACCGCCGGGCCACCGGTCGCTCCGCCCAGCAGCGCCCGCGAGACCACGCGGCGGACGTTGACGTCGACGGCCGCAACCGGCGCGCCGAAGCCGAGCGACGCGACGGCGGCCGCGGTGTACGGACCGACGCCCGGGAGCGTGACGAGCACCGCCGGATCGCCGGGCACGCGGCCGTCGTGGTCGCGCACGATCGCCCGCGCCGCGCGGTGCAGGTTCAGCGCCCTCCGGTTGTAGCCGAGCCCGCCCCACGCCCGCAGCACGTCGGCGGGCGACGCAGCGGCCAGCGACCCGACCGTCGGGAACGCCGCAACGAACCGCTCGAAGGCCGGCGCGACACGCGCGGCCTGCGTCTGCTGGAGCATGACCTCGCTGACCAGCACGCGGTAGGGGTCGCCCGTACCCCGCCACGGATACGCATGCCTGCGGGGTTCGTACCAGGCGAGCAGTGCAGCCCTCCCGGCCGTCCGAGTCCGCTCGCCCGCCACGGCGGCAAGGCTACCCGCATCGGGAGTAGGCTTCACACGAGGGGACATGGGCCAGGGCGACGTCACGGTCCGTCAGATCATGAGCACCGAGATCGTGTCGGTGGGTCCTTCCGCGACCGTGGCCGAGGCGGCCACCCTGATGGGCAAGCAGCACGTCGGCTCGGCGCTGGTCATGGACGACGAGCGGGTCGTTGGGATCTTCACGGAACGCGACATCGTTCGAGCGCTGGCGGCGGACTTCGACGCCGCCGGCCACACGGTGAGCGACTGGATGACCGAGCAACCCGCCACCGTCGAGCCGGACCTGTCGGCCCGGGCCGCGCTCGACCGCATGCTCGCCGCCGGCTACCGGCACCTGCCCGTGGTCGAGGACGGCGCCACGGTGGGGGTCGTGTCGATCCGGGACCTGTCGCGGGCCGCGGTCGAGCGGTGAGCGACGGCGCGTCCCGCGGTCCCATCGAGGGCCTGCTGCTGGACATGGACGGGGTCCTCACCGTCTCGTGGAAGCCGATCGACGGCGCGCTCGACGCCATGACGCTGCTTCGGGAACGCGGAGTGCCGTTCCGCATCATGACGAACACCACCAGCCACAGCCGCGCCGACCTGTCGGCCGAGCTGCGCGGCGCGGGGTTCGACGTCTCGCCCCAGGAGATCCTGACCGCGCCGGCCGCCACCGCCGGGTACCTCCGCGCCCACCACCCGGGCGCTCGCGTCTACCTCCTGGGCGAGACCGGCGTCGCGCAGGATCTGGACGGCGTCGACCTGGTGGACGAAGAGCCGGCCGACGTCGTGGTCATCGGCGGCGCCGACGAGGCGTTCACGTTCCACACGATGAACGTCGCCTTCCGCATGCTGCGAAACGGCGCGGCGATGGTCGCCATGCACCGGAACTTCTCCTGGCTTACCGACGAGGGGCTGTGCCTGGACGCGGGCGCGTACGTCGTGGGGCTCGAGGCCGCGACCGGCTTGACCGCGGCCATCACCGGGAAGCCGTCGCCCGACTTCTTCGGGTCGGGCCTCGACGCGATCGGCCTCCCGCCCGAACGGGCGGCGATGGTCGGCGACGACCTCCACAACGACGTCCTGGCCGCGCAGTCCCTGGGGATGACCGGGGTGCTCACCCGGACCGGCAAGTTCCGCCAGGACGACCTGGACCGTGCGGACGACGCGCCCGACCACGTCGTGGACTCGATCGCGGACGTTCCTTCGTTGCTCGGGCTCGCCTGACGCTTCCCGGGCGCTGGGGTAAGGTCGGCCCATGACCGTCAAGCTGCAGGAGGGCGACCCCGCTCCGCCGTTCACACTGCTCGACCAGCACGGGAACGAGGTGCGGCTCGAGGAGTTCAAGGGTCGCACCCTGCTCCTCTACTTCTACCCCGAGGCGGACACGCCCGGCTGCACGACGCAGTCGTGTCAGGTCCGCGACGCGCTCCCCGACCTGACCACGACCGGCGTCGACGCGGTCGGCGTCAGCCCCGACCTGCCCGGCAAGCAGCTGGCGTTCGACCAGAAGTACGGCCTCGGCTTCCCGCTCCTATCCGATCCCGACCACGCGGTGGCCGACGCGTACGGCGCGTGGGGCGAGCAGACGTACTACGGGAAGACGTACGAGGGCATCATCCGGTCGGCGTTCCTGATCGATCCGGACGGCCGCCTCATCAAGGCGTTCTACAAGGTGAAGGCCGCCGACACGGTGCCCAAGGCGAAGGCCGCGCTGGCCGCGGCCGGTTAGCCCGCGAGCTCGTACACCGAGACGTGCTTGACGCTGTCGCCCGTGAACGGCTCGCGCCGCCAGCCGCCCCACCGCTCGCGGAGCCGCATCCCGGCCAGCTGCGCCATCAGGTCGAGCTCGCTCGGCCAGGCGTAGCGGAGGCGAACCGGATACAGACGATTCCCGGACTCGGCGACCAGGACATGCGTCGACACGACCGTCTGCGTGGCCGGGTCGTGCACGCTCACGTCGAGCAGCACGCGGTCGTTCTCCACGATCGTCGACTGCACGCGCTGGCCGCGGTCGAAGCGGGAGAGGTCCGGCACGAAGACCTCGATCACGAACGCGCCCCCCGGTGAGAGATGCGCGGCCGCGGACCGGAAGCACCGCAGCTGATCCTCCTGCGTGAGCAGCGCGAACAGCGTGTTGAACGGGATGTAGATCAGCCCGTAGTCGCCCTCGACCGGCACGTCGGCGAAGTCGCCCATCGTGACGGGGATGTCGGCGCCGCCCGGCTTCGAGCGCAGCACCGCCACCATCTGCTCGGACGCGTCGACCCCGTGCACCTGCACGCCGCGGGCGACCAGCGGGAGCGCGATGCGACCGGTCCCGATTCCCAGCTCGAGCGCCGGGCCGTCCCCCGCGAGCTCGGCAACGAACGCCACGGCGTCGTCGGTCCCCGCGCCGATCCCGGCGTCCTCGACCCAGCGGTCGTAGATGTCGGCGATGCGGTCGCCGTAGGTCTCCGGCCCGTACGCGTCGCTCACGAAGGCCACCCTACGGCGCGAGCCGTTCGACCGCCCACGAGCCGTCGCGCTGCCTGGTGTACCGAAGCCGGTCGTGCAGCCGGTTCTCGCGGCCCTTCCAGAACTCCACGACGTCGGGCGTCACGCGATACCCGCCCCAGAACGGCGGGAGGGGGACGTCGGCGTCGGCGTACTCGTTCTCGAGGCGCCGGTACTCGTCCTCCAGGACCGAGCGGTCCGCGATGACCTCGCTCTGGCGGGAGGCCCAGGCGGCCAGACGGCTTCCCCGGGGACGGGAACGGAAGTACTCCTCGGACTCCGGCTGCGACAGGCGCTCGGCGCGCCCGGTGATCCGCACCTGCCGCCGGATCGCCGACCAATAGAGGATGAGGGCCGCGCGGGGGTTCTCGGACAGCTCGTGGGCCTTCCTGCTCTCGTAGTTGGTGAAGAAGACGAACCCGCCGTCGTCGACGCCCTTCAACAGCACCATGCGGGCGGAGGGGACCCCGTCTGGGGTGGTGGTGGCCAGCGTCATCGCGTCGGGCTGCGGAGCTCCCGATTCCTCGGCCAGCCGGTACCAGCCGCGGAACTCGACCAGGGGGTCGGGATCGACGTCCCCTTCGGACAACCCCTGTTCGTCGGCCATGACCACGCTCCCCGGCAGGTCAGCGAAGGGTACCCGACCCGAACCTTCTGGACCGGGAGGCGCTGCGGGGGGACAATCACCTCTCCTCGCCGCGTCCGCGCGGCGTTCGTTCCCCGCTGGAGCACCCGTGGCCAGAGCAGATACCCACATCGAGTCGACCACCGAGGCCGCTGTGCCGGTCGTCCCGGTGGGGGCCGAGCTGGCAGAGCCGCCTCCCGGGGTGTCGTTCTCCGTCCGCGCCTACGAGCTCGCCGTCTCGGCCCTGATGTTGGGCGTCCTGATCTGGGCCGTGGCCACCGACCCCGGGCAGTTCGCCGACTGGAGGCTGATCCTCTGGGCGGTGGCGGTCGCGGCCATGGACCTGATGCCGGTGCAGGGGCCGGCTTCGGCCCAGCTGAGCCTCAGCTTCCCCATCCTGCTGGCGGCCGCGTTCGTGTTCATGCCGCCCGTCGCCGCGGCCATCGCCCTCGCCGGCTCGGTGGACCAGCGCGAGCTGAAGCGCACGATCCGCCCGCTGAAGGCGGTGTTCGTCCGCAGCGAGGTCGCGCTGTCGGTGCTGATGGCGAGCATCGTGTTCCACTCCATCGCGAGCATCGACTCGCGCGTCGTGTTGCTGATCCCGGCCGTGCTGGCAGCCGTGGCGACCGACTACGTCGTGAACACCGCTGTCGTCGGCGCATACATGACGCTCACCACCCATCAGACCATGCGGCAGGTGATCGCCGCGCTCATGGTTGGGAAGCCCTACGAATTCGTGCTGTCGTATCTGGGCCTGGGGTTGTTCGCCTCGGTCATGGCGGTGCTGTACGACAAGGGTCAGATCCTGGCCGTGCTGCTCTTCTTCGGACCGTTGCTGCTGGCTCGGCAGATGTTCTTCCGCACGCGCGAGCTCCAGCGCACCACCGAGGAGCTACGGGCACGGCAGGTCGAGCTGGAGCACGCGCTCCACGAGCTGGCGACGCTGGAAGCCGAGCGCCGGCGCCTCCTGGAACGGACCGTCGAGGCGACCGAGGACGAACGCCGCCGCATCGCGGCCGAGCTCCACGACGGGCCGATCCAGCACCTCGCCGCCATCGTGTTCCGGCTGGAGGGGCTGCGGGCGTCGCTCGAGCGCGGCGACATCCCCGTGCAGGCGGTCCCCACCCTCACCGCGACGCAGGACGAGCTCCGGGACGAGGTGGTCGACCTGCGCACGATGATCACGCAGCTGCGGCCGCCGGTCCTGGACCAGCTCGGACTGGAGGACGCCCTGCACGATCACCTCGACATCGTGCGCCAGGACTCCGGTCTGGACGTGACGATCCGCATCGACCTGGCCGAGCGGCTCGGCGCCGACCTGGAGACCGTGCTCTACCGCGTCGCACAGGAGGCGCTCACCAACATCGTGAAGCACGCCCGTGCCGCGCACGTCTGGGTGTCGCTGAGCGAGGCCGGGAACGCCGTCACGCTGGAGATTCGCGACGACGGCGTCGGCTTCCGCCCCGAAGAGGCGCCCACGCTCGTGCAGGACGGGCACCTCGGCCTGATCGCGATGCGGGAGCGCGTCGAGACCGTCGGCGGGACGTGGGAGCTGCACTCCGCTCCGGGCGAAGGGAACGGTCGTGCGGGCCATCTTCGTCGGGAGAGACGGGCCGGAGGCAGCGCCGGAGGCCTGAGCCCTCAGGAGATGGCTCGGATCGCCGCCGTCACGGCCGCGGCGAGGATCACCACCACCAGGAGCGGCGCACGGAACCGCAGCGCGATCGCCGCCGCCGCGACCCCTGCCAGGCGCGCGTCCAGCACGTATCGGTGATCGCCGCCGACCGTGTTGGTCACGATCAACGCGGCCAGCACGGCCGGCGCCAGCAGCGAGACGACCGCCATGACCCGCGGCGGCAGCGTGCGGCCTCCCAGCAGCACCGGGCCAGCGCCCTTCATCGCCATGGTCCCCGCGCCGACGACGGCGACGATCGTCCACACGGCCGCCGACGTCACCGTTTCCTCAATCCCAGTAGGCAGGCCGCGCTGGCGGCGATGATCGGAACCCCCGGCGGGGCGATGGGGATCAGGACCAGGGCCACGGCGCCGCCGAGACAGGGCGACCCGCCGGTCGATCGGCGTCCGCGAGCTGCGGCACCAGTAGCGCAAGGAAGAGAGCTGGGAACGCCGCGTCCAGGCCGAAGCGCGCCGGGTCGCCCAGCAGGCTACCCGCGAACACCCCGATGGTCGTTCCTACGATCCATGCGAGATAGAGCGAGACGCCGGCGAGCGCCAGGGTCCTGACGTCGAACCGTCCGTCTCCCCGCGAGGCGAGCGCCCACGACTCGTCCACCGTGAGCTGACCGAGAGCGAACCGGCGCCACAGCCCGCCCGTGATCGATGGCGCGACCGAGATGCCGATCGGAACGTAGCGCGCGTTGAGCAGCAGCGCCGCGGCGACCGCGGCGGCCACGGTCCCGCCGTCGCCGGCGACCGACAACGCGGCGAACTGGGCCGAGCCGGCGAAGGTCGTGGCCGACATCACGATGGGTGCGACCGCCCCCATGCCGGCGGCACGGGCGAGTACGCCGAACGACACTCCGAAGCCGAACACGGCCAGTGCCAGCGGACCGATGGTCCGTACCCGCTCCCTGGCTCCGAGTCGGTCCATCCGAAACAGTCTGCCAGGCGTGTTGCGGACCGGGGGTGGTCACAACGGTCACAATGGGGGACGCCGGCCGGGCAGCGTGCCGGCGACGGGCGAGGCCGGAAGGAGGCCCCTCATGCGTTGGATCACACGGGAGCGGCCCAAGACCGACCGGATCGCCTGCCCGTGGCTGATCCGGAACTTCATCGACCCGGTCGCGGAGATCGTCTTCCTTCCCGCGGACGAGGTCGTACCGTCCGCCGCCGATGATCCGGACGCCCGCTCGTTCGACGCGCCCGGCGCCGACTTCACGCATCGCGGCGACGCATGCACGTTCGAGGTGCTGATCGACGAGTTCGACCTGGGCGGCGACCCGGCACTGGCGCGGCTCGCCCGCATCGTGCACGCAGCGGACATCTCCCAGGCCCTTGACTCGGATCCGTTGGGAGCAGGACTCCTCGCGATCGGTGAAGGAGGATTGGACGTCGAAGAAAACGACCTGACGCTGCTGGAGCGGGGAACATTCGTGTACGACGCGCTCTACGCCTGGTGCCGGCGCCGCGTGGAGATCGGGCCCGGGGAGTAGCCGCCCACGTGGACCTGCGCCGAATCTTCCAGCTCCAGGCCGTCCGGGCCTCGGTCTACGGCTTCGGCAGCGTGATCCTGGGCGTCTCGCTGGCGCAAGGAGGCCTGACCTCACCCCAGGTGGGGTTGGTGTTCGCGTCGCTGCTCGCCGGCTCGGCCCTCGCCTCGATCGCCCTGGCCCGCCGGGCCGACCAACTGGGTCGCCGCCGTGTGTACGCGCTGCTGTACGCGCTGATGGCCGTGGCGGGAACGATCTTCGCGTTGTCGAGCTCGCTGCCGCTGCTGATCCTGGCGGGGCTGACCGGAACCCTGTCGGTGGACGTGAGCGAATCCGGGCCATTCACGTCGGTCGAACAGGCCATGATCCCCGAGGTCGCCGGCGAGCACACGACGCACGCGTTCGGCCGGTACAACGCCGTTGCGGCCCTGGCGGGCGCGGGCGGCGCCCTGGTGGCCGGCGGACCGGCGGCGCTCCGCGAGGTGGTGCCTGGCCTGCCCGCCGATCAGCGATGGATGCTCGTCTACTCCGTGGTGGGGATCTGCGGCGTCCTGCTCGTGGGCGGCCTGTCGCGGGCGGTGGAATCTCCCCTGCCGCTCTCGCGCGAGAGGATGCCCGTGCCCCGCCCGGTCGTTGGCCTGGCCGGGCTGTTCGGGCTCGACTCGTTCGCGGGTGGCTTCGTCGTCCAGGCCTTCATGGTGTTCTGGTTCACGCAAGAGTTCGGCGCCTCGACGCTGCTGATGGGCGTCGTGTTCGCCGCGGCCGGCCTGATCCAGGCCGGCTCGTTCGTCCTCTCCTCGCGGATCGCGATTCGCTGGGGCCTGCTCAACACGATGGTGTTCACCCACCTCCCCTCCAACCTGTTGCTGATGGCGGTGCCGCTGGCACCCAACCTGGGCGTCGCGGTCGCCCTCCTTCTGCTGCGGTTCGGGCTGTCGCAGATGGACGTGCCCGCCCGGCAGGCCTACCTGGCGGCGATCGCGGGACCCGGGCACCGCGCCCAGGCCGCCGCCTACACGAACGCCGCGCGGACTGCGGTCCGGCCGCTCGGCGCTCCCATCGCCGGCGCCGCGGTCGGCACCTCGCTCCCCGGGCTGCCGTTCTTCGTGGCCGGGGCGCTGAAGAGCGTGTACGACGTGGCGCTGTACCTCTGGTTCCGGCGGATTCCGCTGCCCAGCATGCAGGGCGGGCCGAGTGAAGGGGATCCGGCGTGACCGACCGCCCGTCACCACCGCCCGCCGACCGCGGGGTCCCCTTCCGTACGGCGTCCAGGTTCTGGATCAAGCTCGGCTTCATCAACTTCGGCGGCCCCACCGGCCAGATCGCGATCATGCACGAGGAGCTGGTCGACCGACTGCGGTGGATCGACGAAGACCACTTCCTGCACGCGCTCAACTACTGCGTGCTGTTGCCGGGACCCGAGGCGCAACAGCTGGCCATCTACGTGGGGTGGTTGCTGCACAAGGTGAAGGGCGGACTGGTGGCGGGCATCGCGTTCATCGCGCCGGCCTTCTTCCTGATGCTCGCGCTGTCGTGGACGTATGCGGCGCACGGCGACGTCCGGGCAGTCGGCGGGGTGTTCGAGGGGCTCCAGGCGGCGGTGGTCGGTATCATCACCGCCGCGCTCATCCGCATCGCGGGCCGCGCGCTTCGGGGCGGATTCCTGATCGCGGTGGCGGTGGCCGCGTTCGTCGCGATCTTCTTTCTGCACGTGGCCTTCCCGATCGTCATCGTTGTCGCAGGGGGTGCCGGGGCGCTCGCCGGACGGCTACGGCCCGGGCTCGTGATCGACGCCGCAACCGCCTCCCGCGGGCGAGGGACCGCAAACCGCGCGCCCCACCGCGCGGCGAAGCCTGTCCGTGCTCGCCGTGGGCCTGAGCGCGTGGCTCCTGCCCCTGGTGCTGGTGTCGCTCATCCCCGGAACGCCGGAGGTCATCGGGCAGCAGGCCGCCTTCTTCTCGAAGGCGGCGCTCGTCACGTTCGGCGGCGCGTACGCGGTGCTCGCCTACATCAACCAGGCGGCGGTGCAGCAGTACGGCTGGCTGTTGCCCGGCCAGATGATCGCCGGGCTGGGTCTGGCCGAGAGCACGCCGGGGCCGCTGATCATGGTGACTGAGTTCGTCGGCTTCCTGGGCGCGTACCAGAACCCGGGGAACCTGTCGCCGACCGTGGCCGGCGTGCTGGGCGCCACGGTCACCACGTGGGCGACGTTCGCGCCGTGCTTCCTCTGGATCTTCCTGGGCGCGCCGTACGTGGAACGCCTGCGTGGCAACCGAACGCTCGCCGCGACGCTGTCGACGATCACCGGGGCGGTCGTCGGGGTGATCGCGAGCCTCGCGGTCACGTTCGGCATCCACGTACTGTTCGACAGCGTGCACGTGGTGACTGTGTTCGGCGGCCCGATCGTGGTGCCCTCGCTCGACTCACTGGACCTGTTCGCGCTCGTGGTCGCGGCGGCGAGCTTCGTCGCCTTGGCGCGGTTCCGCGTGAACGTCCTGTGGGTCGTCGGCGTGAGCGCGGCTGCGGGCGCCGTCAAGGCGTTGATCGGGTAGCCCGCCCCTACGGAGACGTCATCGGATACAGGCGGATCGCGCGGTCCCGTGAGCCCGAGGCGAGGACGGCGCCGTCGGGCGACCAGGCCAGCGACGAGACGTCCGCGTCGCCGACCAGTGTCTCGAGCGGTGTGCCATCGGGGCGGATCACCGACACGTCCGGAATGCCGACGATGCCGCCCGCCACGGCCTTGCCGTCCGGCGACCAGGCGAGCGCCGTCATCCGACCGCCCCCGAAGGTGCCGACGGTCTCGAGTTTCCCGCCGCGGATGGCCCACAGCACGTTCGAGGCCGCCAGGACCGTGCCGTCCGGGGACCACGCCATGACGTCGACGTTCCCGTAGGCGTTGGTTCCGTGCGCCACCTCGGTCCCGTCGGTCCGGTAGACGTGGACGACGCCACTCTCGTTGCCGGTCCCCCACATCGAGCCGTCGGGCGCCCACGCGAACCCCCAGGCCGGCGTGCAGTGGCGACACCCCCCGGTCGAGAAGATCGGCGTCCCGTCGGAGCGCCACTCGTGGTAGTCGACGGCGCCGCCCGCGAAGAACCGGCCGTCGCTGGACCATCCCACGTTGAGGAACTTGCCGCCGCTGAAGCGGGTGCGAAGCGTCGCGCGGCGCACGCCGGTCCGCATGTCCCAGAGATCGATCGTGTTGTCGCTCGGCCCGCGCACGGACGCGGTCGCGAGCGTCCGCCCGTCGGGCGACCAGGCGAGGCCCATGACCGCCCCGTGTCCCGGCGCGATGATCAGCGTGGACCTCCCGTCCCGCCGCCACAGCAGGACCTTCCCGTCGCACGATCCCGACGCGAGCTCGCGCCCGTCCGGTCGCCACGCCAGGGCCAGGACGCCGCACGTGTGCCCGCGCAGGACCGCCGCCGGGGTGCCGTCCTTCCGCCACAACCTGACGGCCGTGTCACCCGTCCGGAACCAGCCCGCCGACGACGCGAGCAGCTTGCCGTCCGGCGACCAGGCGAGGTGCGTCACGGCGGCATGGTGACCGCGGAGCACGATGGACGGGCGGATCTCCCGGGGCGCCGCGGATGAGGCGGCGGGGGATGCGGTGGCGGCCGGACCGGCGGTGGCGGGCGGAGATCCGCCCCCGGACGTGCACGCCGCGGCGAGCAGCATCGCGGCGAGCGCCGCGGCCGCCGTCCGAGCGCGAGCGGGAACGGATCGTCGGTGCACCCAACCGTTCTACATCGCCCGCTGGAGGGCGGTTCCGCCGTTCCGGGGCATAATCCGATGGAGCCCGTGGTCGGGGCCCACCGAGTGAGGGGGGAAGGCGTCATGCAGAGGATCGTGACCGGGAAAGACGCCGACGGATCGCCCACCATCCTGTTCGAGGGAACACCGCCGACGGTCGTGGACTTCGGCAAGTACGTGACGACCGAGCTGTGGGTCACCGATACGGCGCCGCCGTCGACGGATGGGTCCGAGGACCGGTCTTTGCGGACCTGGGAGCTCGAGCCGCCGGCCGGCGGCAGCTGCTTCCGCATCGTGCGCATCGCACCCGACGACGAGGTCCCGCTGCCGGCCGAGGCAGTCGGCGGCGCCGACTTCCTGGAGGCACACGCCACGCCGACGCTCGACTACGTCACGGTGCTTTCGGGCCAGGTGACGCTGATCGTCGGTGAGCGCGAAGTGACGCTCGGGCCCGGCGACTCGGTGGTGCAACAGGGCGTTGCGCACGACTGGCAGAACCGCGGCAGCGTGCCGTGCGTGCTGGTCGGCGTGTTGCTGAGCGCGCGATAGTCAGCGCACCCAGTCGCCGCTCAGCTCGATCCCAAAGTGCTCGCGCAGTGCGGCGCGGTAGGCGGCGTCGTTCTCGACCGGCTGCTCGGAACGGTGGCCGTCTCGGGTGACGATCAGGCTGCCCTGGGTGAGCGTGATGCGTCCGTCCGGACGCGCCAGCGAGCACACGCGCTGGCGCGTGAAGGACGACGCCGGCGACGTCTGGTGGTACCGGCACATGCCCTCGAAGTCCGCGAGCTCGTGCGGGTCCGGCGGGAACCGGTACTGCGCCTCGAACGCCTCGGCCCCCCGCCCTCGGCGCCACAGCACGTACTGTCCGTCGTCGGTGTCGATGCGATAGGACCCGGTGTCCTGCTCGTCCTCCCGTCCGACCTCGAACGGAACCGGGTCCATGAATCCCTCGCCGAAGCCGACGTCGACGAGCCACCGCGCCGACCCCGCGCCGTCGACGACCCGCAGCGTCAGGTGATCGAACGGCGGCCCGAAGTCCCCCTCGGCCGTCATGACCCCGGCCGAGAGCAGCGACACGCGGAACCCCAGCGCGCGCAGCAGCGCGGCGAACAACCCGTTCAGCTCGTAGCAGAAGCCGCCTCGCCGGTCGTCCACGATCTTCCGATGGAGCGACTGCTCGGAGAGCTCGATCGGCCGGCCCAGGTGGATGTCGAGGTTCTCGAACGGGACCGTCAGCAGGTGCGCCCGATGCAGCGCCCGCAGCGACGCGCGATCGGGCTCGTGGACGCCCTCCGAGCCGATGCGCCGGAGATACGACGCGACGTCGATCACGTGGTCCGTCGAGGGCGCCGGGCCGGCCGTTCCTCCTCCTCGGGCCGCTCCACGCCCGCCCAGGGGTCGTAGTCGACCTCCAACGCCTGCTGCGGCGGCCGCTCGTTCTCCGGAACGTTCCGGAGGTTGACGCGGATGCGCGTCCACGTGGTACTGCGCCCGCGCATCGAGTCGACCAGCACGTCGGCCGGCGCCAGCCGCGGCCAGACGTCCGGCCAGCGCTCGCGCCAGCGATCCAAGCCGGCGCGCGCCTCGGCCTCGGTGGCGGCGCGAGCGATCTCGATGAGCGGCATCGTCGAACGGCGCCTTCCCGTGGGGCCGGCCGACTTGCCGGGCGCGGGCGGAGGCACCGCCCCTTCCTTCGGCTTCGCGCGGCCCTTCCGCTTCGACGGCTGGACACGCGGGGGCTCGCCCTCCGCCTTGGCGAACTGCGGCGGCCAGGGCGCGTCGCCGAAGCCGAGGGCCTCGTGCTCCTTCGAGAGCTCGAGCAGGGCGTCCAGCGACCCGACGGCCTCGTCCATCCCCTCGAGCGGATCCCCACTCTTCGCGACGCGCTTCGGCACGGTGTCGATGGTGAACTTCGCCGGGTCGCAGCGCGCGACCTCCTTCCACGCAAGCGGCGTCGAGACCCGCGCGTCCGGCGTCGGACGCACGGAGTACGCGGACGCGACCGTGCGGTCCTTCGCGTTCTGGTTGTAGTCGATGAAGACGCCGTGACGCTCTTCCTTCCACCAGCGGCTCGTGGCGATCTCGGGTGCGCGACGCTCCACCTCGCGCGCCAGCGCGACGGCGGCGCGGCGGACCTCGGGAAACGTCCACCGCTGTTCGATGCGGCAGTTGATGTGGAAGCCGCGCGACCCCGACGTCTTGGGCCATCCCGTGAGCCCGAAGTCCTCCAGCACCTGCTTCGTCTCCAGCGCGACGTCGATGATCTGCGGCCACTCGATGCCGGGCACGGGGTCGAGGTCCACGCGCAGCTCGTCGGGGTGGTCCAGGTCGTCCGCCCGCACGGGATGTGGGTTGAGGTCGATGCAGCCGAGGTTCACGATCCACGCGAGCTGCGACGGCGTCGTCAAGGACGACCTCCTCGGCCGTCCTCCCGGACGGGAAGCGCAGCTCGACGGTCCGGACCCACTCGGGCCGCTTCTCCGGCGCGCGCTTCTGGAAGAAGAACTCTCCCTCCGCGCCGTTCACGAACCGCTTCATGGCCATGGGGCGGCCGCCCGCGCCGCGCAGCGCGCCGTCGGCGACGGCCAGGTAGTAGCGGACCACGTCGATCTTGGTGTGACCGGTGCGCGGGAAGAAGACCTTGTCGGGATTGCTGATCGCGACCTCTCGGCCCGCGACCTCGAGGATCTCCTTCGCTCCCGCCACACGGACACCCTAGCCCCGCACGGCCTCGGAGCGCCCGAGTGGTCGGAGATTCAGCCGGATCCGGCCGGTGGCGGGGGCGGCGGAGGCGGCGTCCCCTGCGGCGTGGGCGGAGCCGGGATGGACTGGCTCCAGTCCGCGAGGTCGGAGGGGGGCTGCCAGGTCGGGGGCGGCGGGGGCGGGGGTGGGGGTGGGACCGGCGCGGACTGCTGCCAGCCGGTCGGCGGCGCCGAGCGGTATCCGGCGGGCGCGCTCGCGCCCTTCCCGAACACCTGCCAGCCGATGATCGCCGCCCTGCCGCCCATGATGAGGGTCAGGAACGGGAGGAAGACGACGTGAGCCGCAGCCATCAGGAAAATGCTCAACGCCGCCAGGCCCCCGAAGATCCCGAGCGCGACCTTGAAGGAGTGCAGCTTCAGCTCGCGGTCCCGCGCCCGCCAGCGAGCTTCGCTGTCGCTCGGTCCCTGCGTCCACCCGCTTGGTTGCTGTGCCATGTCCTGCCTCGCCGAATTGACCGCTTCGAGGAGGAAATTCGGCAGGTCGCGGGTGACCCTTGAGCGGGGAGCCCCAGGTCAGCGCCCTTCGCCCACGGAGACAGGGCTTGCGTCGAGGGCCGGTCGCGCGCACCATGGGCCGCGGCTGAGCGTCCGGTCAGTCGAGGCACCTGCTTCGTCCGTAGTACCGCCCTGGATCGGTCGTACGACCAGGATCCGTGTTCGCTTCCGAAGGGGAGGTCGCGTGAGAACCGGAATCCGCTCGCTCGTCGTCTCGTTGGTGTCCGCCCTGGCGGCCGTGGCCTTCATCGCCGCTCCGGCAGCGCAGGCCGGGCCACTCCCGGGGGATCCGTGGGCGCAGTACCAGGGCAACGCCGCCCACACTGGCGTCATCAAGGGAGAGCACATCCTGAACGTCGGCAACGTCTCCGGCCTGACCCTCTCGTGGGTCGGCCAGATCCCCGGGCAGCTCGACTGGGCATCGCCCGTCATGGCGAACGGGAACGTCTACATCACCGGCGGGAAAGGCGGACTGGTCGTGTTCCCGCAGGACGGGTGCGGCGCGGCGACGTGCGACCCCTCGTGGCAGGGGAACACCGGCCCGCAGGCCCAGGCGACACCCGCGGTGGTGAACGACCTGGTGTACGTCACGTCGCAGCAGTCGTACACGTCGAACGACGGCCGGCTGAACGTGTTCGACGCGAACGGCTGCGGCGCGTCTGTGTGCCAGCCGCTGTGGCGCGGCATCGGAGGCGACGATTCGTTCCTGGTCTCGTCCCCCGCCGTCGCCGACGGCGTCGTCTACCTGGGCGCGTACGACGGCAAGCTGTACGCGTACGACGCGAACGGGTGCGGCCACAAGGCCTGCCAACCGCTGTGGACCGCGCAGGTCGGCGAGCACGTCAACAGCTCGCCGGCGGTGGCGAACGGCGTGGTGTACGTGGGCTCGGGGGTCGGACACGCCACCTTCGCCGCCTTCGACGCGGCGGGGTGCGGCGCGGCGACGTGCGATCCGCTGTGGACCGCCCCACTCGGGAACGGCAGCGACATCGGTTCGCCATCCATCGCCGGAGGCAAGGTCTTCGTCGGTGACGGCCGGTTCCTGAACGTGTTCGCCGCGGGTGGATGCGGCGCTGCCGTCTGCCACCCGTTGTGGAAGGGACCCGCGAAGCTCACCGGCAACACGCCCGCGGTGTACAAGGGAGTCGTCTACATCGACGCGCAGCCGGTCCGTGACCACTTCACCTCCATCGGCGTAGTCGAGGCGTTCGACGTGAACGGCTGCGGCCAGGACGTCTGCAAGCCGCTGTGGACGGGCATCAACTTCTCCAACGCCCCCGAGTCGTCGCCGGTGATCGCCAACGGCGTCGTCTACGTCGGCAAGGGCCCGGCCTCGGGCTTCCCGGTGGACTCCGGCGTGTTCAGCTACGCCGCAGCGGGCTGCGGCAAGAAGGTGTGCCCGCCCCTCGGGTTCGCGCAGACCGGAGAGCAGCAGTTCTACCTGGCGTCCTCGCCGGCCGTGGCGAACGGGCGCGTCTACATGGGCTCGACCGACACGCCCACGAACCAGGCCGGCCTGTACGTGTGGACGCTGCCGGACAGCTGAGAGTCGAGGATCAGGTCAGCCGCACCCGCGGGTCGATCGCCGCGTAGAGCAGGTCGACGCACAGGTTGAGCAGGCACACGGCCACGGCGATCACCAGGGTCAAGGCCAGCAGCGCGGGCAGGTCCGCCTGGCCCAGGGCAGTGACGGCGTAGGCGCCCAGGCCGGGAAGATTGAACACCGTCTCGACGATGATCGCGCCTCCCAGCAGGTGGCCGAGGTCCATGCCGAGCATGGTCACGAGGGGAGCGAGGCTGGGCCGAAGGGCGTGCTTCACCAGCACCCTGCGTTCCGAGAGCCCCTTGGCCCGGGCCGTCTGCATGTAGTCCTCTTCCATGGTCTCCATGACGGTGGCCCGCCCCATCCGCATGTACAGGGCGGCGTACGCGATGGCGAGCGTGATCCACGGGAGCATCATCTGCCGCGCCCACGGCACGACGCCCTCGTGCAGCGGGACGTAGCCGGTCCCGGGCGCCAGATGGAGCTTGTACCAGAACGCATACAGCGCGGCCGTCCCGATGAGGAACGCGGGGGTCGACACGCCGATGAGCGCGAACACCCGGGAGGCGCGATCGATGTTCGAGTGCGGGCGCGAGCCCGCGAGGACCCCGAGCGAGACGCCCATCAGCATCCACAACACGAGCGCCCCAACGGCCAGCTGCGCGGTGACCACGGCCCGCGAGAGCAGGACCGGCTTCAGGGCGTCGCGCGTCTGGAACGAGTAGCCGAGGCCCGGCCACCCGTACTGGTCACCCAGCACGAGATGCTTGATGAACTGTCCGTACTGGACCGCGAGCGGCCGGTCGAGCCCGAAGGCCTCTTTCGTCAGCTCGCTGGCGCGCGCCGTCCGCTGGCCGTGGGTGAACGCCTCGTACGGAGTGTTGTTGGCGGGCATCACGACGTAGATCACGAACGTCACGAAGCTGATCAGGAACAGCACGACGACCGTCCAGGCGAGTCGTTGGATCACGTATCGCGTCACGTGCGCCGGCCTTTCGGGCGTCACCCCGGTCCGGGGACTAACCAGTAACTGGACTCTAGACAGTTAGTTCGAAGTCTGTCAAGGTTGGCCCGGATGAGCATCCAGCGGGTTCCGTACAAGGCCTTCGCCGAGCGCGTGGACGGACTGGTGCTCCCCCGGGCCGTGAGCGGCCACCCCGCGCTGGACTTCTGCAACACCGAGGCGGGATGGGACACGCCCGAGCCGGGGGACTACCTCAAGTCCTACGAGTACGTGGTGGCGTGGGCGAAGGGCGCGGGGCTGGTCGAGCACGACGTCTCGGACCGCATTCGCAGCCGCACGGAGCGATCGGGGGGCGAGGCGTCGCGCGCCCTGGACGAAGCACGGGCCTTGCGGCACTCCCTGCACGCCGTGCTGGTGAAGCGGCGCCCGGGCGCCGACTGGGATCGCGTGGCCGCGCTCGTCGAGGAGGGCACGGCCGCCGCCGTCCTGACGCCGGGCCCCGTTGCCTCGTGGGAGCTGCCCGAGCGGCTCGGCCTGCGGCTGCCGCTCCTCGCCCTGGCGCGCTCGGCCGGCGAGCTGCTGACGTCTGACGAAGTCGCGTCGGTCCGTTCGTGTCCTGGGAACCACTGCGGCTGGCTGTTCCTGGACCGAAGGGGCAGCCGCCGCTGGTGCACCATGTCCACCTGCGGCAACCGGGCCAAGGCTCGGCGATACACCCAGCGCCACCGTCCGGCGGTCCGATCCTGACGCGCGTTACATCCGGACCCATCGAATCTGACGTAGAGATTTGGGGCGCCAATGGGATTTCCCATTACTCTGCCTGGCACCCGTCGCACGGCCGGGAGGAACCATCGTGGCAGCGGAACATCGGATCAGCCCCCTGTGGCGCAGAGCGCCGTGGGTGCTCCTTCGCTACCCGTGGCTCATGGGCTCGATCGTGTTCGGCGCGCTGCTCCTCTCGTTCACGGCTACCGCCTATCCCCTCTTCATCTCCGCAACGGAGACCAACCTGGCGAAGGCCAGCCTGACGAGCCCCCTGGTGACGACCTACGGCGCAGGCGTCGAGTACCGGATCACGACCCTGAAGTTCGCCGACACCTACTTCCCGCTCGACCAGATCCGGAAGCAGTTCGCCGCCCGCATCGCGAGTGAGCCGCTCCTGGGGCCGACGACCGAGAGCGTGCTGGGTCCGGCCGTGTCCGTCTCCGCCGACGATCGGACGGCCTCGGCGGGCAGCCGCCTCTTCGCGGCCACCGACGCCATGCGGCACGTGCGGATCGTGAAGAGCGACGGCGGCCCGGGGGTCTGGATCTCGCAACTGACGGCCGACGACATCGGGGTCGGGCCGGGAGACTCGGTGGCTCTGTCTTTCGAGGGCCGCCCTCCCGTGAACGTTCCCGTCTCCACCGTCTACGCCAGCCTGTACACCGAGCCGCGCGCGCCCTACTGGTACCGCTGGCAGTTCGACATCTACAAGCGGTGCCGCTCGCTCGACTGCAACCCGCCGCCGCCGTTCATCCTGATGCCCCAGGCGCAGCTGCTCTCCCTCTCGAAGGAGCTCGGCGCCAGGGACGCGACGTACGCGTGGGAGGCGCCGGTGCGTGATGCGAACGCGTTCACCCTCGACACGGCCTTTGCGCTGGAACGGTTCACGCAGCGGTTCAGCCATGACGTGGGCGACCCGAACGGGCTCGGGCGCTACTTCCACTGCTGCAACGGCACCCTGTACGCCGCGGGCAACACGACCACGCTGTCCTCCTCGATTGGGGAGCGTCATCGACGACACGGCCAAGAAGATCGCACCGGTGCAGGCACCGGGACGCGTGCTGGAGATCGCGGCGATGATCGTCGCGCTGGCGGTGCTCGCGATCGCGGGCTGGTTCGCCGCCGCCGGCAGGAAGGTGGAGGAGGACGTGCTGGCCGCCCGCGGCACGTCCCCCGCAGCCATCATGGTGAAGAGCTGCCTGGAGACGGTCCTGCCGTGCGTGGCCGGCGTCGCGGCCGGGGTGGGGCTCGCCTTTCTGTTGATCGTCGTCGTGCGACCGAGCGGTCTCGTCGGCTCGAGCGCCGTGCACGGCATCGCCCAGACGGCCGGCGTGTCGATCCTCGCGTCGGTGCTGCTGCTCGGCATCGCCGCAACGATGTCCTACGTCCGCGCGGGCAGGGGACCCGGCCGCGCCCTCGTTCCACTCGCCCGAATCCCCTGGGAGATTCCCCTCATCGTGCTCACCGTCTACCTCTTCGGGCGCCTCGCATCCGGCGGCGGCTACATCGTCGATCCCGTCCTACATGTCCGGAAGCCGAGCCCCCTCCTGATGGCGTTCCCCCTGGTGGCGATCGGCGGCTTCGCCCTCCTGGGCGCCCGCCTGTTCGTCGTCTGGATGCGGCGCGTGCGGGCGCGAGGCGGCCAGGGCGCCTCCAGCGCGTACCTCGCCGTCCGCCGCCTGACGAGCGCGCCGGGGCTGACCGTGCTCCTCGTCACCGCGTCCGTCCTGTGTCTCGGAATGTTCGTGCAAGCGCAGGTCGTGACCCGGTCGCTCGAGACCACCGTCGAGGCGAAGGCAAAGCTGTTCGTGGGCAGCGACGTGCAGGCCCAAATCGCCGCCACCTCGCCGCTCCCCGATCCCTTCCCACTGCCGGTCACGAAAGTGACGCAGGTCCTGGACGCCGGCACGTTCCAGAACGGCGGGTCCTTCGACCTGCTCGCCGTCGACCCCGCCACGATCGAGCGCGCCGCATACTGGAACCAGTCGTTCTCCAACCTGTCGATGCGCCAGATCGCCCAGGCGTTGAGCGAGCAGGGAGGTGCCCCGCCGATCCTGATGGCGGGAGCGCAGGGGTTCGCCCCGCGATCGATCACCCTCGACGGCACCAATGTGCCGGTGCGGACGATCGGAGCGGCGAGCGCCTTCCCGGGCATCACGTCCCAGCGCCCGCTGGTCGTGATCTCGCAGGATGCCCTGACCCGCGCCTACCCGGGGGCGTCCCCGTTCCTGGGGTCCGCCAAGGCCACGACCGCGCTGTGGGTGAAGGGGAACACGGCGGCGGCGGAACGGGCGGTCGCGACGCTGCCCTACCCGACGTTCCTCACGATCACGGCGAGCCACGTCGAGGACATCCCCGAGTTCCACGCCACGATCTACACGTTCCTGGTACTGAACGCGCTCGGTCTGGTGGCCGCGCTCCTCGTCTTCGCCGGCATGCTCGTGTACCTGCAGGCGCGCTTCCGGTCGCAGGTCGTCTCGTTCGGCCTGTCGCTCCGGATGGGCATGACCGAGCGGGCGCATCGGCGCGCGGTGTCCATCGAGGTGGCCTCGATGCTCGTGTTCGCGTACGCGCTCGGCCTGGTGCTCGCGGTGACGACCTCGCTCCTGCTGGTCTCGCACCTCGATCCCCTGCCATCCATCCCGCCGACGCCGCTGTACGTGTCGCCGATGTGGGTGCTCGCGGCCGGCCTGCTCGGAGTGATCGCCATCTCCTGGCTCGGGGGCTGGATCAGCGACCGGCGTGCCCGATCGGTGGATCTGGGGGAGGTGATGCGGCTTGCAGCCTGAACCGTCCGTTGCCGAGTGCCGGGACGTGGGGAGGATCTACCGCACGCGATCGTCGGCCGTGCACGCCCTGGCCGGCGTCACCGCCGAGTTCCCGGCACGGGCGATCAGCACGGTGGCCGGGCCGTCGGGAAGCGGAAAGTCGACGCTGATCCGCATGATCGCCGGCCTGGACCGTCCGGACTCGGGACAGCTGGCGGTGGGCGGTGTTCGGGTGGACCGCGCGTCGCCGCGCACCCTGCGGCGGCTCCGGCGCCGCATGGTCGGCTACGTCTTCCAGCGTCCCTCCGACAACTTCCTCCCGTACCTCACCGTGGGCGAGCACTTGTCGATCGCCGCGCGACAGGCCGCCGATCACTTCGCGGAGCCGGAGGAGCTCGCCGAGGTCCTGGGAATCGCGCATCGCCTCGGGCACCGCCCGTCGGAGCTTTCGGGCGGCGAGCAGGCGAGGGCGGCCATGGCGCAGGTGCTCCTGGCGGGGCGCTCCATCGTCGTCGCGGACGAGCCGACGGCGAACCTCGACACCGCCGCGTCGACGCAGCTGCTCGACGCCATGGAACTGCTGCTCGAGCACGGTGTCACGTTCGTTGTGTCGTCTCACGACATGCAGGTGATCAGACGCGCTGAGCACCTGGTCGAGCTGGAGCACGGAAGAGTGCGCGCGAAGAGCAGGGCGCGGCCCGAGCATTTCGCGGCACGAGAGGCTGCCGCTCCGATCGAGCGGAGGGGACCCGGCGTCGTTCGTCTGCATGCCAGATCGGTGAAGAAGAGCTACCGACTGGGCTCGGAGGAGGTCCACGCCGTGCGCGAAGCGAGCTTCGACGTCCTCGGCGGCGAGTTGGTCGGTCTGGTGGGCCGCTCGGGGTCCGGGAAGACGACCCTCGTCAACATCGCCGCAGGTTGGGAGCGGTCCGACGGCGGCCGGCTCTCGGTCGTCGGGAAGGATCCCGCGCAGAGCGTCCCCACGTGGGAGGAGGTCGCGGTGCTCCCCCAGCAGCTGGGGCTGATCGGCGAGCTCACCATCCGCGAGAACGTCGAATATCCAGTCCGTTTGGCCGGACGGCTCTCCGAGCTGTCGTCGTTCATCGACGAACTCATCGATGCGCTGGGCCTGCAGCCACTGCAAGACCGGTATCCGAAGGAGACTTCCGTGGGAGAGCAGCAACGCGCCGGGCTCGCTCGCGCGCTCGTCCTCTCGCCGCAGCTGCTACTGGCGGACGAACCCACCGGACATCAGAACGCCGAGTGGGCGGGAGCGATGTTCCGCGCGCTCAGGGAAGCGACCTCCCAGGGGACCGCCTGTCTGGCGGCATCGCACGATGAGTCGGTCCTTCTGTACATGGACCGGGTCCTGGGGATGTCGGACGGCATCCTGGAGGCTCTTCCGAACGGCGCATGACCGGGCCCGGTTGGATCGCAAAACGAGCCGCATTCGCCCGGATCGGCGCGGATGCCGGGGACGACGAGGATCTGCGCCAGAAGAAGGCGCTCCTCGTCCTGCTCGCGGTCCTGATCCTGCCCGTGTCCGTCGTGTGGGGCACGCCTCTACCTCGGCTTCGGCTCGCCGGTCGGCATCATCCCGTTCGTCTACTTCGCCGTCTCGGTCGGCTCGTTGGTGGTCTTCGCGCGGACCGGCAAGCTTCCGGCTCCTCCTCGTCGCGCAGCTCCTCGACATCCTCCTGACGACGACGGCCGGGCAGATGTTCGTCGGGCGGGTTCCTTCCTTCCGGAGGGGTCGGGCTGTGGGGCATCCTGGCTCCGCTCGGAGCGCTCGTCTTCCTCGAGGTGCGTCAGGCCGTCCGCTGGTTCGTCGCGTTCGTGGTGGTCTTCCTGCTCACGGGCATCGCGGGCGAGCTGTTCTTCCCCGACGCCGACGTCCCGGTCTGGTTCACGAGCACGATGCTGGCGTTGAACGTCGTCGGTGCCGGCGTCGATCGCCTTCACGCTCCTCGCGTCCTTCGCCAAGCAGCGCAATGCGGCGCTGGCGGCACTCCGAGCCGAGCAGGAGAGGTCCGAAGCGCTCCTCATGAACATCCTGCCGGGCTCGATCGCGGAGCGACTGAAGGCCGCCACCAGGTCGATCGCCGACCACTTCGAGCGGCCTCCATCCTCTTCGCCGACGTCGTGGACTTCACGCCGCTCGCGCAGCGCCTCTCGCCGGCCGAGGTCGTCGGCATCCTCGATCAGCTGTTCTCCCACTTCGACACGCTCGTCGAGCGGCACGGGCTCGAGAAGATCAAGACGATCGGCGATTGCTACATGGCCGCGGCGGGCGTGCCGGATCCGCGCCCCGATCACGCGCGCAGGGCCGCGCTCCTGGCGCTCGACATGCGAGACGCGGTCGCGACGTCGGCGATCGCCGGCCGGCCGGGCCTCGAGCTGAGGATCGGCATCAACTCCGGGCCGGTCGTCGCCGGGGTGATCGGCACGAAGCGCTTCCTCTACGACCTCTGGGGCGACGCCGTGAACACGGCGAGCCGGATGGAGTCCCACGGCACGCCCGGCGAGATCCAGATCACGCGCGCGACGTACGAGCTGCTGAAGGACGAGTTCGTCTGCAGGCGACGGGGAACGATCCTGGTCAAGGGCAAGGGCGAGATGGAGACCTGGTACCTCGTCGGCTCACGGTCGGACGACGCGCACGCGCAGCAGGGCGCCGACCTGGAGGGGTCGTGACGGCTGCGTGTCGCCGGCCGGAGACGTGGTCGAGAACGAGCGGCGGCCGTCGGCCCTTCCTCTCATAGGCGATCCGGAGGCCACCGAGCCCGATCTCCCATCACGACCCACCGGCGTGCTGATTCGTGATGGCCACTATCGGGTGGAGTCCGTAAGGGGTGGCGTCCGCGACGGTGTCGATCGTGTCAGCGTCCTCGGGCCGCTTGTCGTGCCGGTATCCCTTGACGCGCGCGAACCGCAGCGCCACGCCGCCGGGGTACCGGGGGCTCGCCTGCAGGCCGTCGAACGCCACCTCGACCACCACCTCGGGGCGGACGTGGACGACGATGCCCTCGCGCGAGGTCTCGAGCTCGAGCAGCCGCTCGGTCTGCCAGGCGAGCATCTCGTCGGTCATCCCCTTGAACGTCTTGCCGAGCATGGCCACGAACCCGCCGTTCGGATCGCGCGCGCCCAGGTGGAGGTTGCTGAGCCATCCCTGACGGCGACCGTGGCCCCATTCGGCGGCCAGCACCACCAGGTCCAGCGTGTGCGCGCGCTTGACCTTCGAGCCAGCCGGCGCCTCGGCGGCCGGCCTCGTACGGGGCGTCGAGCGCCTTGACCATCACCCCTTCGTAGACCGTGCGCGAGGCACGTCGTCGAGGAACCGTTCGGCCGTCTGAGCGTCCTCGGCGACCGTGCGGGGAACGCGGAGCGTCTCGGGGCAGCCGCTCTCCCAGGATGCGCAAGCGCTCTCTGGCAGGGCAATCGATCAGGTCCTCGCCGTCCAGGTGCAGGATGTCGAAGAAGAACGGCGATAGCGGCGTCGATGTCGCGCTGGCGTTCCACGTCGGTCCGGCTCGCGAAGCGGCTGCCGGTGACCTGGAGCGGATGGGGCCGGCCGTCCGGTCGGAGTGCGATCGCCTCCCCGTCCAGGATCGCGAGCCCGCAGCGGCAGAGCCGACATGTCTCCACGACCTCGGGCACGCGATCGGTCACGTCGGCGAGCGTTCGAGGCGAACGCGCGCACCTCGCCGTCGGCGATGTGGACCTGGAGGCGGATGCCGTCGAGCTTCCACTCGACGTCGGCCGGATGGATCTGCGAGCGCGTCGGTCGTGTCGGCCGCCGTCTGCGCGAGCATCGGGTACCACGGGGCGAAGGACGGTGAGCCGGAAGCGATCGAGACCTGCCTCGCCGCGTCGGCGATCGCCGCCGCGGCCACGGTGAACCCCAGATCGCCCTCGAGCATCAGCGCCCTCGATCCGAACCTTCGCGGCGGGACCGCCCGGCGGCGGCGACCCCGTTCGCATCGACGCTTCCCTCGAGCGCGCCCTGCCGGAGCCTCAGCCCATCAAGAGCGCCGGCCAGGAACGCCTGCTCGGGTTCGGTCGCTCGTTCGAACAGCGCCGCGACTCCGTGCGCCTGGCTTCCGGCTCGCCCTTGCCGGCAGCGCTCCGTACCCGCTCGAACGCGGCGTCCACCTCGAGCGACTCGAGGGTGGGTCGGACGCGGGCGGCGGGCGGTCGCGGAGCGATCGCCCAGCCGACGCCGACCGTACCTTGCGGCAGCCGGCCCGAAAGGTAGGCCACCGCGATCGGTACCTCCTCCGGGCGAAGGTCGCGGAGGCACGACGCGATGAGCTCGGTCTTGGCCTTGCGCGAGCGTGTCTGTCGCGATGGCCGCGGACGCCGAGACGATCTCGGCCAGCTTCACCGAAGCGGTCCGAAGAACGCCTGGATGTCGCCCACCAACAGGTCGGGCGCCTTGGCAGCGAAGTGCCCGGCCGTGCTCGAACGTCGTCCACCGGACGATGTTGTGGTGGTCGCGCTCCGCGAACCGCGCGGATCCCGCTCGAACGTCACCGCCGAACGCCGCGACGGCCGTGGGCATCGTGGTGGGCTCCTGGTTGCGGGCGTCCGCGTCAAGCTCACCGCTCAGCGAACCGCCGGCGTTCCTCGTGCTCCAGCAGGCGCCGTGGACTAGCACGAAGTCGTGGTACGTCCTCCCTCGAACAGCGGGGCGTTGCACCCCCGGCGTGATCGGTCACGGTGCCAGCTGCGGCGCTTCCTGAGCGAGTTCGCTGTCTCGACCGCTGGCCATCGTGCTGCGCGTTGCTGCTGGTATTCGGTCTGTCGGGAGGGTCGCCTCTAGCACGGACCGGATGCTCGCCCGGCTTCGACGTCGCATCGACGGATCGATCCGCACGCATGGCCGCGAACGGGTCGCTCATCCCACCGCATCGAGTTGGAAGGCCGTCAAGACGAGTTCCGCGACCTCGTCCGTACGCCTATCGACACCATGCTCGCGCGATCTCGAAGCACGGCATCGCCGAACGAGCAGAGATTCGCAGTCAATGCCTCGCCGCGAACTGCGCACCCCGCTGGCGATCACGCAGACCCCGCTGGACGCCGCCCGTCAACGATCCGAACCGCGACACCGGCGAACTGGTCGACCGCCTCCAGGCCGTCAACGACCCGCGCGATCGCCGCTCGACCGAACGCACTGGCTCCTGGTCAGCCGGTGCCGTCCAACGGGCCTTCACGCCAGGAGACACTTCGACGCTGTCCCTCATGTCGGAAGACGCCACCGAAACGCATCCTGTCAATCGCGCGACCGCGCGGCCTCACCGTCGAAACCGCGGGAGACGTGACCGTCAGCATCGGCTCGCACGCACTCCTGCTGCAGGTTGAGCATGGATCGCCGTCGACGAACGCGATCGTCCGGACAACCAGCGCCCGAGGCAGGGCTCGCGGCGTCGGGTCACGACCAGCGGTGGCCAGATCGCACGCGTCGCGGTGCTCACCGGCGAGAGCATGCAGCGAGTGGCAACGTCCTCAGGTGGTCGGCACGCTTACGGCGAGCCGATTTCACCGCCGGGCCAAACGCATACGCCGGCCGACCACGCACGGCGTCGGCCATGCGGCCTGGCAGCTCGTCAAGAGCATCGCCCAGGCACGCGACGGAACGCTCACCGCTCAGCCCCTGGGCCGCTGACGGGGCTCCGCGCACACACGACGGTGCGCGCACTGCACGCCTGCGTGCCCGGGGTGGGATTCGAACCCACACGCGCTTTCGCGCCGCGGCTTTTAAGGCCACATCGTCTGCCAGTTCCGACACCCGGGCCGGAAGGCGAGTCTACCTCCGGGTGGAACCGGGCCCCGCCCGGGGACGTCTGGAGCGGCAACCGGCCCGTTTCGCGCGAGCGGCGGGGTAGACTGCGCCCGAAGGGTCCCAGATGTCACGCGCCAGGAACACACTCGTTGCCGCAGCAGTCGTCGTCGCGATGTTCGCCTCGGCGTGCAGCGTGCTGAGCAGCGCCACCCAGTCCCCCAGCACGCCCGGTGTCCCTGACCCCGCGAACGCCATCCTGCTGTCGGTCCCGTCCGACACGGTGTACATGGTGGACCCCGACTCGGGCGCGGTGGCGGTGGTCGCCAACAACCTCACGGACTTCCAGGCCGGGTACGCCTCGTGGGCTCCCAACCACGCCCGCTACGCGTACGGACAGGCCGGCATCCTGGTGGGGCGCCCCGGGTCGAACACCGTGGCCACCGTGATCAAGGGTCAGCTGAACTCCATGCCTTCCTGGTCGGGCAACGGCAAGCAGATCGTGTACGGGAACGGGGTCGGCATGTTCATCAAGACGCTGGGGAAGGCCCGTTCGGATCACGTCATCCTGCCGCCCACGGTCCCCCCCATCGCGCCGTTCTCGTTCGACTGGGGCCGGGGGTCGGCGATCGCATTCGAGGGTCTCGCGCTCACCTGTGAGGGCACGCCGACCTGCATGTCCGCGGGCGACAGCGACATCTACACCGTCAGCAGCGACGGCGCCAACCTCGACCGGCTGACCAAGGTCAGGACCGCGACCGCGCCCAAGTGGTCCGCGGACTACACGCGCATCCTGTTCGTCCGCCTGACGGGCAAGAAGAAGAAGATCAACCACCAGCTGTGGACGGTCAAGCCCAACGGGACCGACATGAACCGGCTGCTGAACGTCAACAACGTCGTGTCGGCCGACTGGTCCCCGGATGGAAAGCGGCTGGTCGTGGTGCGCAACCAGGGTTCGGAGGCCGCCAACCCACAGCTGCAGGTCTGGGTGGGGAACTCCGACGGAACGGGACTGCACCTGCTGGTCGACGGCCTTCCCGGCGCCGACGCCTCCGTCGACTGGTAAAGCCGCCTTACGACGCGCTGATCGTCATCTTGATGATGTAGATCTTCTGCGCCGGCGCGGCGTCCGGCTGGCCCCCCGTACGGGGCTGCGCCTCGATCTTGTTCACCACGTCCATGCCGCTGATCACGTGCCCGGTGATCGCGTACTGAGGGCCCTGGCCCTTGGGCGCGAGCGACGCGTTGGCCGAGTCGCTGGTCACGACGAAGAACTGGCTGCCCGCCGTGCCCGCCGGCTGGGTCTGTCCCTTGGCCATGGCCACCGTCCCCACCGTGTAGGTCGCGGACTTCGGCGGCTTGTCGACCGTCTCGTATCCGGGGCCGCCCGAGCCGTCGCCCTTGGGGTCGCCGCCCTGGATCACGAAGTCCTTGACGGTCCGGTGGAACGTGAGCCCGTCGTAGAACTGGTTCTGGGCAAGGAACACCATGCTGTTCACCGTGTTCGGCGCGAGCTTCCGGTCGAACTCGATCACGAATGTTCCGCACGAGGTCTCGACCGTCGCCTTGTAGGTCTTCCCGGGCTTCAGGACGTTGGGCGGTGGCTTCGCGTACGTCTTCTTCTTCTGGCCGGCGGCGGGAGGGACCGTCGTGCTGCAGGCGCCGCTCTTCCCGCCCGCCGCAGCCGTGGTCCCCTCGCCCCGGAGGAACGCGTTCCAGACCATGTAGCCGGCGAACAGCACGACGGCCACGGACACGATGATGGCGGCCCACCGCTGGCGGGCGTGGCGCTGCCGTTCCGCCTTTCTCCTGGCGGCCAGCTTGGCCAGATGACGTTCCCGGGTCTTCTTGTTGGACATGCGGCCGCCAAGACTAGCCGGTCGAATCGGCTTTCGCCGGAGGTTCGCCTTGTCGGCCGGCCGGATCCTCAGCCGCTTCCTTGAGCAGGCGCCAGAGCAGCCCGTCCAGGATGTCCGTCTCGCTGACCAGGGCGCGGTCGAAGCCCCAGCGGCGCATGATCTCGACCAGGATCGCGGCCCCGGCCGGGATCACGTCCTCCCGCCCGGGCGCCATGGTGGGGATGGCTCGGCGCTCCTCGGTCGTCATGTCGGTCAGCAGCCCGTTCACACGCTCGGCGTCCGCCAGCGAGAGCCAGGTCCGGTGGAGCAGGTCCGGGTCGTACTCGGGCAGGGTCAGGGCGATGGCCTGCATGGTGGTCGGGGTGCCGGCCACGGCGATGAGGGTCCGCGCCGCCGCGACATCCACGACCTTCTCGACCCGGTCGAGGTGCCGCGCGATCTCCTCGTGGACGGCGTCGAGGTTCTCGGGCGACGGCGGATCGCTGCGCACGAAGCGCTCGGTCATCCGGACGCTCCCCATGTTGGTCGAGACCGCCGCGTCGGCGCGCTCGGGATCGGACCCCAGCACGAACTCGGTGCTGCCGCCGCCGATGTCGGCCACCAGCCAAGGGGTCTGGGCGGCGGCAGCCCGGGGGTCGTCCGGCAGGTCGTGCGTCGCGCCCAGGAACGAGACCCTGGCCTCGTCCTCCCCGGGCAGGATCTCCATCGGCTCGCCGGTCCAGCGCCGCACCGCGCGCTCGAGGTCCTCGCGGTTCGACGCGTCCCGGACGGCGCTGGTGGCGGACAGCCGGATGCGCGTCGCCCCCAGGGCGCGCGCACGCCGGCAGTAGCGCTTGAGCACGTCCACCGTGCGCGCCAGCGCGTCCGGCGCGATGCGCTTCGTCCGGTCGACGTCCTGCCCCAGGCGCACGATCACCATGTCGCGCGCGAGCTCGGTGAGCGTATCGTCCGCCCACCGGCCGACCAGCAACCGGATCGAGTTGGTGCCCAAGTCGATCGCCGCCAGCCGGTCACCCGGCCGCTCGTAGTGGATCGGCTCGCCCTCGGCCAGCCGCTGCGCCACCCAGGCTCCGATCGGGTCGGGCCCGCCGGCCAGGTGGTGCGCGTAGTGCGCGTGCAGGCACTTCACGCCCCGGGCCGCGCCGCCCACGCCGCCGTCCTGCTCGGCCCCCGGGAACAGCCGTCCCCGCTCGTACGCGTACGACCGATGGGCTGCCTTCAGCATGTCGCGCAGGTCGGCGTCGGTCTCGGCCTCGGCATTCAGCTTCCCGATCCAGCCGACCGACTCCAGGGTCGAGACCGCCTTGCTGTGTTCGGGGCAGGTCAGCCAGTAGAGCGTCGGGAACGGATGACCGTCGGCGTCCCGCGGGAAGTTCCTGATGACCAGCGGGTGGCCGGATCCACAACGCGCGAGGACGATGAAGGGAACCGTGGGCTCTCGCCCGAGTTGGGCCGCGACGGCCGCGCGATCGGTGGCGCCGGCTATTTGCGCTTTTTCTCGGTCGCGCGCCGGAAGTCCACCAGCCGCTCGTCGGACTGGCGCATGAAGCGCTTCAGCTTCTGCTCGAACTCGGGGTCGGCGCCCCGGTGTCGATGGACGCTCGGCTGCGGGTCCTGCAGGGCCTTGATCGACAGGTCGATCTTGCCGTCTTCCTTGATGGCGACGACCTTGGCCGATACCGAGTCGTTGACGTGGAGGTAGTCCTCGACGCTTCGAACGTAGTTCCGGTCGATCTCGGAGATGTGCACGAGGCCGACCTTGCCGCCTTCCAGGGCGATGAACGCTCCATAGGGGGTGATCCTCTGGACGGTCCCCTCGATGACGGCACCGATTTCTAGGTCTGCGATGACTGCTCCTTTCTCAGGTTTGCCCATTTACCAGGGCGGACAAGCATCTTGGCACCGCCCCTCAGGAGCGTCAACAAGGCCCCGGGCTCCTTGGGCAGCGTCGTCATCCAATAGCTGGGCGGGCCGGGGGTTCAACCTGGGGGCGCGCAGGGCGGCAGCTGGCAGGACAGTTGGAGGTGAGTGGGCGGCCGAGCTCGCGCTAACGCCAGCTCGGGGTCCTGTCGTCTGTCGGTAGTGTGGGGCCCTCGCCGAACGAGCTGCTCGTCGCCCGCGTGATCGGGCTCATGGCCTTCACGATCCTGGTGGACCCGGCGGTCTCATACTGGATCAACCATCTCGAGCGCGAGGCTCCCGGCACGGACGTCGGCGGGTCACCAGGACTAGGGCCCGCCGTCAGTGTTGGCTCTTGCCATGCTCGCCGGACTTGGTGTGGCCCGGCGCGCTCCCGCTCTTGCCGTGGACTCCCTCATCGGAATGCCCGTGACCGTGCGTTCCCTCGTGCTTGCCGGCTTCGTGGGCTTGATGCTTCGCGAGGTTGGCGATCAGGTGATTGAGGGCGTTGACCAGGCCCGGGTTCGGATGCGCGACGCAATTCGCGTACACGTGGGCGATGGCGTTGTCGAGTCCGTGCAGCTTCCCGGTCGACACGACAGTCGGCGGGGTCGGACACGAGAGATCGCCCGGAGGCTGGGAGGGGGGAGAAGATGGGGACGGGCTGGGGTCGGGGCTGTCACTCGGCGTCGGGCAGGGCTCGGACGTCGGCTCTTCGCTCGGCTCTGACGTCGGCTCGTCGCTCGGCTCTGACGTCGGCTCTTCGCTCGGCTCTGACGTCGGCTCTTCGCTCGGCTCTGACGTCGGCTCTTCGCTCGGCGTCGGCGAGGGCGACTCGCACACCGAGGTGCCTCCGTCGCGATGGTTGCCTGTCGTGAAGAGATGTGTCCCTGGCGTGGCACTGGCGGCGGCACCGAACATGGTGACAACGACTGCGCCCCCGACGATCCAACGCGTGATCTTCACCCGATCCTCCAGTCAGCACTCCACATGACCGGGACATCGCGCATCCGATGCGATCCGTTACAGGAGAAGAGGACCAGCTTGACCATGGCTTCTACCTAGGTCCAATGACCCACCGGCTCACCGCCGTGGATCCGGAAACGACGGTAACGAAGATGCGTGGTCGCGCGATGTATGGGGTGGTCGGGGAGCTTCCTCGGCACCAGGAGGAGGCCCGGTTGTACGAAGCACGATGCCCGAGCTGCGGGGCGAAGCTGCGGATCCCAGACGGACAGCCCCCCCCGCGTTGCCGGCACTGCTGGAGCCCCTTGGTCAGGGAGGGCGAGACTTCGGGCATGGCGCCGCCTGCCAGGCCGGGGAACGGCCTGGATGTCCTGTTGAAGGGATTCACCCCGCAGGCGACGACGCCCACCAGGGCCGACGGGTCGCCCGAGACGAGCTGTCCCTGGTGCGGAATGGAATCCGACCCCGGGCTCTTCTGCTCGGACTGCGGGTCGCCCTTGCTGGCGGGTGTCTAGCCCTCCCTCGCTGCGTTACGGATAACGACACGAGACGAATGCCGCCCAAGGAGCCCGTCAACAAGGCCCCCGAGTGGGCGACTGGCATCGGGTAAGGGCTAGCCGTCAGTCAGGACGGCCGCCGCGATCCTGCGCACGCGTTCGGGGTCGGCGATCGCGTCGATCTCGACGATCTTGCCGTCAGCGACCGTGAAGCCCATGACCGCGAACGGCCGGCCGCCCACGGTGATGACCACGCCGGCCGCTCCGTTCACGAGGGCCGGGTGCAGCTGGGCGTCCGGGAGCGAGGCGATCACGCGCCTGCTCGGCGACGGCGGCTGCACCGCGGATCACCGCGGACACCGGCGGCGCTCGGGGCCGAAGTCGGCGCGGAGCACGACGTCGGGGTCGAGCACCGCGACGAGCGCATCGAAGTCACCGCCCCGCGCGGCCTGGAAGAAGGCGTCGACCACCTCGCGCTGACGGGCGAGATCGGGGTCCGGGGCCGGGATCTCGGCGCCCTTGACGCGGCGCCGGGCCCTGCTGGCGAGCTGCCGGGTCGCCGTCGGGGGACCGCCCGACCATGGGCGCGATCTCGTCGAACGGGAGCTCGAACATGTCGTGGAGCACGAACGCCAGCCGCTCGGCGGGGGTCAGCGTGTCGAGCACGACGAGCAGGGCCAGGCCGACCGAGTCGGCGAGCAGTGCCTCGTCCTCCGGCTGCGAGCCCGCCCTCCGGGGTCATGACGGGGTCGGGCAGATGCTCCTCGAGGGAGTCCTCGCGGCGGCGGTTCCGAGAGCGGAGCATGTTCAGGCAGACGCGCGCCACGATCGTCGTCAGCCAGCCGCCGAGGTTGTCGACCTCGTCGGCACCCGACCGGCTGCGCGCGCAGCCACGCGTCCTGGACGCGCGTCGTCGGCCTCGGCAGGGAGCCGAGCATCCGGTAGGCGACCGACCGCAGATGCGGACGGTGCTCCTCGAAGCGATCGGCCAACCACTCGTTCTGGTCCATCGGTCACATCCTTCGTTCGAGAGGTGTCATAGGAGTGACCCGCACGCACATGGTCGATGTGACACCAGGGTATGTCCCCTGGGAGGAGAGGAGGCTCCGATGGATTCCATCTTGGTGACGGGAGGGACCGGCACGCTCGGGCGCCACGTCGTCCGCCGCCTGCGGGACGCTGGGAGCGACGTCCGCGTCCTCTCGCGCGGGGCGCACGCGGATGAGGAGGGCGTCCGCTTCCTGAGGGGTGACCTGCTCGCCGGGGCCGGGATCGACGCGGCGGTCGACGCCGTCGGGACGATCGTCCATTGCGCGGGCGGCCACAAGGGGGACGAGGTGGCGACCCAGGAACCTGGTCGAGGCGGCGGCGCGGACCGGTCGGCAGCCCGCACCTCGTGTTCATCTCGGTGGTCGGGGCGCGACCGGGTCCCGGTGCGGAGCAGGACCGACCGGATGATGTTCGCCTACTTCGACATGAAGCGGAAGGCCGGAGCGCGTCGTCGGCAGCTCGGGACTGCCCTGGACGACGCTGCGGGCGTCGCAGTTCTTCGACCTGGCCCTGTTCGTGGCCCAGAAGCTGACGAAGCTGCCCGTCGTCATCGTCCCGTCGCGGACCGGCGTTCCAGCCGGTGGACTCCGACGAGGTGGCCGCCCGGATGGTCGAGCTGGCGCTCGGGGAGCCCTCGGGACTGGTCCCGGACATGGCCGGACCGCGCGTGTACCAGGCGGCGGACTGGTCCGCGCGTACTTCGACGCGACCGGCCACCGCAAGCCGATCATGCAGGTCCATGTGCCCGGCGGCGCCGCGCGCGCGTTGCGCGAGGGCGCGGCCCTGGCGCCCGACCGGGCCGTCGGGCCGCCGGCACCTGGGAAGACTTCCTGGCCGAGCGGCTGGGCGCTTCTCAGGCCGCGCAGATCGCGTAGATCGTCACGGGAGCGCGAAGACGAACACGCCCGCCGCGTCCCCGCCCCCGGACCGGTCGGTCGACTCGAAGTAGACCCGTCCGTCAACGACGGCCGGCGTCGCGCCGAAATACAGCTGGAACGGCCCGGCCTGCGCGAAGCCGAGCGGCTTGCACACTTTCGCGCCGCAGCCGGCTGCGTCGTAGCTGAACACGCCGGAGTCGATCAGCGTCGGCGACGCCGGACCCTTGCCGAGGTACACGACCCCGTTGGCGACCACGGGCGACGACTCTCCGCCTGCGTTGAAGTTGACGCCGGTCCACAGCGGCTTGCAGACGGCCTGCCCGCAGCCTCGGACGTCGAACGCCTCCAGGGCCGAGTTCGCGCGGCCCTTTCGTGTCGGCTGTGCGTCGATGTACACCGTGTTGCCCGAGACGGCGGGCGTGTTGCCGGTCGACGTTGCCGCCCCTCGCCACAACGGCTCGCACACCGCGGCGCCACAGCCGGCGGCGTCGAAGACGTTCAGGAAGCTGCCGTTGCCGATGAAGAGGCGCCCGCCGGCCACGGCCGGCGACGCGACGTCCACGTTGCCGCCGAGGTCGGCCGTCCACAGCGGACCACACGTGGCGGCGCCGCAGCCGCCGGCGTCGAACGCGGCCAGCTTCCCGTCGACCGACGCCACGTACACGACACCGCCGGACACCGCCGGCGAGCTGTCGATCAGATCCCCACCCACATCGGCGGTCCACAGCGGCGCGCAGCGCTTGTTGCCACACCCGGCCGCGTCGAACGCGTACAGCCTCCCGTCGGTCGACCCCAGGTACACCACACCGCCGGTCACCGCGGGCGACGAGACCAGGAACGGCTCGGTGCCGCCCAGCCCCTGCCACAGCGGCTGGCAGACATCGGCGCCGCAGCCGTGTGCGTCGAACACGTTGAGGCGGCCGTTGTTGGACGTGAACGACGCCTGCGACGTGACGTACGCGAGCCCGCCCACCACCGCGGGCGCGGACATGTCGTTGGGCCCGGTCGCGCCGTGCCACGACGGGTCACAGGTCTCGGCGCCGCAGCCTTCCTGCGGGAACACGTACAGACCGGCACCGCCGGACAGCCCTGCACCGGCGCTCGAGATGTAGACACTGCCGTCGGCGACCACGGGCGAGGACCCGTCCACCGTGCCGGGAACCCCTCCGACCCATGACAGGCTCAGTCCGGAGACGTTCCCCGTGTTCAGCGTCGCCTCCACGCGATTGAGACCCGTGTGGGCGGCGTTCCCCTGGAACTGTGGCCATCGCGCGGCGGCCCCCGGCGTGGGACTCGCCTGCGCCGGCCGGCGCGAACGCGACGGTCAGGAAGATCAAGGCGAGCGCGGCGAGCATGAAGAGCGAACGGACCTTGCCTCTCATAGGTACTCCCCCCTTGTTGCGCAGCGGTCGGTGCTTCGCTCACCACGCTAGGGGGAGGGGATGGAACGGCAATCGTTGGAATGCGTGCGATTAATGGACGGTTGGCCGAAGCAAGCCATGGATGGCGGCAATTCCCGACTCTCGACGGGCGCCCGATCTGGCCGGATAATGCCGCTTGGGAGACAGGAGGGAAACGCATGCCGGGCGAGGTCTGGGGTCGTGACTCAGAGCTCGCGCTGACAGACGGGGCGCTCGGGACGCTCACCTCCGATTCGGTCGCCGTCATCCTCGGCGGCGAGGAAGGCATGGGGAAGACCGCCCTGTGGGAGCAGGTGCTCACCCAGGCGGAGGGCCGGGGCTGCCGCGTGCTGTCGGCCCGGCCGGTCGAATCCGAGGCGAAGTTCGCCTTCGCCGCCCTGGCCGATCTCCTGAGGGACTCGCTCGACGAAGTGGTGCTCGCCCTCCCCGATCCGCAGCGGGCGGCTCTGGAGGGCGCCCTCCTGCGCGTCGACACCATGGAGGGCTCCCCCGACCCCAGGGCGGTCGCCTTCGGCTTCTACAGCGGCGTGCTGTCGCTGGCCGGGTCCGGCCCGCTCGTCCTCGCGGTGGACGACGTCCAGTGGCTGGATGCCCCCTCGGCCAGGGTGCTCGAGTTCTCCCTTCGCCGGCTCGAGGGGAAGCCGGTCGGGGTCGTGCTCGCGGCGCGCACCGCCCAGGGTCCGAGCCAGCCGAGCCCGCTCGGGCTGGACTCGAGCCCGCTCCAGGAACGCACCCACCGCATCACGGTCGGGCCCCTGGGCCTCGAGGTGCTTCGCCAGATCCTGCGGTCCAAGCTGCGGGTTCGGTTCCCCCAATGGGTGCTGGGTCAAATCCACGAGGCGTCCGGGGGCAACCCGTTGTTCGCGCTCGAGCTGGCGCGCGCGCTCGTTCGAAGCGGCGCCGACCCCGATCCCGGGCAGGCCCTGCCGATCCCGAGGCGGCTCGCCGAGCTGCTGGCCGACCGGCTGAGCGAGCTCTCCGAATCGGTGCGCCTGATGCTGCTGTGCCTCTCGGCCGCCGTGCAGCCGACGCTGCCCTCCATCTGCCGGGCGTTGGGCGATCCCCCCGGCTTCCCCGAGGACGTGGAAGCCGCCCTGCAGGCCGACGTGATCGCGGTCTCCCGCGAGCGCGTGCAGTTCACGAGCCCCATGATCGGCACCGCCCTGTACTCGGGGGCGACGCCCGAGGAACGACGGCACGCCCACCGGATCCTGGCCGAGATCGCCGTGGACCCCGAGGAACAGGCCAGGCACCTGGCTCTGGCGGCGGATGCACCAGATGAGAGCGTCGCCCAGTTGCTGGAGGACGCCGCCCAGAGGGCGCGTTCACGTGGTGCGCCGGAGGCGGCGGCCGAGCTGGCCGAGCTCGCCCGCGGCTTGACTCCCGAGCGGAAGCGCGCGCGCGCGCGTTCGCCGGACCGCCCACGCCGGGCGGTACGCGTTCGAGTCGGCGCAGACGGAGCGCGCCGAGGAGCTGCTCCAGGAGGCCGCGTCGGCGGCGCCGACGGGACCGATGCGGGCGGAGGCGCTGCTGTACCTCAGCCGTGTGCACTACCACCGGCGCGATTCGGCGTCGGCGTCGACACTCGCCGAAGAGGCACTGAGGGAGGCGAAGGAGGATCCCTCGCTCCAGGCGAGCATCCATCTCGAGCTCGCGGCCGCCGCGGAGCTGTCCGGCGATCACGCGACGGCCACGGCTCGCGCCGGCGAGGCTCTGCGGCTGGCGGAGGCCTCCGGTGACCGGACGGTCACGGCGGAGGCCCTCTCGGTCGTCGCGCTGTACGAGTTCATGTCGGGCAACGGCCTTCCGAAGGAGATGATCGCGCGCGCCACGGCCCTCCACGATGCGGGCCTCCCCGTTCGCACGCTCCGGAGTCCCGCGTTCTACGAGGCCTGCATGCTGATGTGGTCGGACGAGCTCGGGGGGGCCCGCGAGCGTCTGCGGGACCTGGAGCAACGAGTCCGGGACGCGGGGGACGAGAGCTCGCTCGCGGTGCTGTTGTTCCTGCTGAGTCAGATCGAGAGCTGGTCCGGCGAGTGGACCGAGGCGTCCCGGCTGGCCGACGAGAGCCGCGCGATCGCCGAGTGGACCGGACAACGTGGGTACCTGACGTTCGGCCTGTACGCGAAGGCGCTCGTCGAGAGCCTGCGGGGCAACGCCGACCGCGCGATCGCCTTGGGAGAGGAGAGCCTGGGACTGGCCCGGCAGATGGGAGCGGCACAGGCGGTCGAGTTCGCGTGCTCGGTGCTCGGGGGCCTCGAGCTGTCGCGGGGCGACGCCAAGGCGGCCGACGGCTGGCTGTCGGAGCTCACCGATTCGTTGGGCGAGCGAGGTCCCGTCGAGCCGGGAACCCTGCGGTTCCTCCCCGACGAGGTCGAGGCGCTCATCGAGTTGGGCGAGCTCGATCGTGCGGAGGCGCTCCTGGCCCCGTTCGAAGCGAGGGCTGAGACGCTCGGTCGGGCCTGGGCCGTGGGCGCCGCGGCCAGGTGCCGGGGTCTGGCCCTGGCCTCCCGCCGCGACCTGCCGGGCGCGCTCGAAGCCTTCGATCGTGCGCGGGACCGCCAGCTGAAGCTGGGCCAGCCGCTCGAGCTCGGACGAACCTGCCTGGCACGCGGACGGGCGCTTCGCAGAGGCAAGAAGTGGTCGCAGGCCCGCGAATCGCTGGGCGAGGCACTCGGGATCTTCGAGGGCCTCGGCGCCTCGCTCTGGGCGCAGCGCGCGCGGTCCGAGCTGTCGCGTATCGGCGGCAGGACCTCGGACCCCACGACGCTCACCGAGACGGAGGCGCAAGTCGCCGAGCTGGTCGCGACGGGCCTCACCAACCGCGAGGTCGCGGGCCGCCTCTTCCTCAGCGTCAGCACCGTCGAGTCGAATCTGCGCCGCGCGTATCGCAAGCTCGGCGTGCGCTCGCGCAGCGAGCTCGCGCACAAGCTCTCCGAGTCACGGGCCCTCGAACCCTCATAGGTCCAGACAGCCCCTGCGGTCGTTTCGGCATTAACGCTGATGCTTTCGAGGATTGCTGATCCGGTCCGCCTGCCTAGCCTCGAAAGCGATGACACACCAGCCAAGCGGGGGGTCTCGAGATGGAACGAGGACCGACGTACGACGCGAAAACCGACTACCTGCTGATGTCCGGGTTCAGCCGGGGAGGAGTCAGGGCGGCCGAGGCGATGTTTCTCCGCTTCGCCCCCCTGGTCTTCGGGATCGGCATGCAGGCGTTCAACGACGCCGACCGGGCATCGGAGCTCGTCGAGGAAACGTTCGTGAGGCTCTGGCGGCGATCGCATCTGTTCACCATCGGTTCGCCGCCCCTGGAGGCCTGGGTGCTCATCCACGCGCTCGGCGTGGTGCTTCGGATGTCCCGCTTTCCGGCGGCGATTCCGGACGCCGCAGATACGGAACCAGCCGGCGCGGTGTACGCAGTGTCTGCACAGGCTTGAGCGAGGGCGAACACCATGATGCCCCCCGGCCGAAAGCGATTGGAGAGGAAGCGGGTGGCCATGGTTGTGACGTGCGAATGCGGATGGATGTCCCGAGGTGATGAGGACTGCGTGGTCGAGGCGATGCAGGTGCACGTGCGTCAGATCCACGGCCGGGAGCTGACCAGGGCGCAGGTGCTCTCGAGGGCGCAGGCGAGCGAGGGGCAGGACTGATGGTGCCGTGGCCGCCGTAGGATCGAGATGAGATGCGAATCTGGTGGGTCGCGGGTGGCCTGATCCTGCTGGTGGTCGGACTCGTGTGGTTCTTCCAGGGCGTCGGCAGCGTCAAGGGCAGCTTCATGACCGGGAACCCGGTGTGGGCGTGGATCGGGGGCGCCGCGGTGATCGCGAGCGTGCCGATCATCGTCCGAGGGTCGCGCGCCCGTCGCGGATAGCCGGAACCCCGGCCACCGCGCGAACCCCCCGCTTATTCCGCGTACCCGCGAGCCAGATCCGCCACCGAGTCGATGTCGTACTTCGTGGAGTTCCCCATCACGATTGCCCCGACGCCCAGCGACGGATACAGGCGCATCACGTTGAAGAATCCCGCCCCACCGCCCAGGTGCTCGACGAACGGGGGGTCGGCATCACGGCTCTTCGCGGGGACGAACCAGCCCAGCCCCAGGTCGACGCGCTTCCCGCGGAGGTCGATCCGTCGCATCCGGACCGCGCCGTCCTCTGAGATCACCCGCGCTCCGTCGATCTCGCCGTCGCGCAGGTGCATCCGCAGGAACCGCGCCGCATCCTCGGCCGGCCCGACGAGCCCACCGTACGCGGCGCCGTCCAGGAGAAAGCGACGAAGCTCCCGCCACGGCCCGATCGCGTCGCCGCGCACCCACGCGGGGACCAGGAGCAGCATGGGACTGCGGCGCGGATGGAATCCGCTGGCCGCCGGACGGTCCTCCGTGAACGAGAACCCCGTCGACGTCATCCCGACCGGTGTCAGGACCTCGTCCCGGAGCAGCGTGCGGAACTCGGCGCCCGCGGCCTGTGCAAGGGCTGCGCCCAGGGTCAGCGTGCCGAGGTTCGAGTAGCTCGACCGGGTTCCGGGCTCGAAGCGCAGCTTGGAGTGCTTGCGCAGCAGTGACTCGAGAAACGCGGCCGGCTCGGGGCCGGGCTGATCCGCCGGGTGGATCCATCTGACCGGGATGGGGTTCGCGAGACCGCCGGCGTGCTGGAGCAGGTGGCGCGGGGTGATGCGCTCGCCCCACTCCGAGGGCCGCAGCGATCGCATCGCGGGAGCGAGCGGAAGGACGGGCGCATCCAGATCGACCGTTCCGCGTTCGGCCAGTCGCATGGCGAGGGTGGCGGTGGCGATCTTCGTCATCGAGAACCAGGGGACGGCGCCTTCCGGCGTCATCCGCTGCCGGGTCGCGAGGTCCGCCAAGCCGACCGCCGAGCGAGCTCGCACTCCCTCGGGGCCGACCACGATCAGTACCGTCCCAGGAGCTTTGCCGGCAACCGCTCGCCGGACCCTCTCGTCGAGATCCTTCTGGCTCACCGGGGCACCCTTCCAGACCGCCGATCGAGCGCATCCTATCCAGCCTCGGGGCAGGGGATAGAGTGCTGGCGGGCCGCCGTCCCCAGCGTGCCGGGCCTTCGGAGGGCGCCAGTGAGCAGCTCCAACGACGTCCAGGACCCCCACAGGGAGACGGCGGAGAACCTCCGGCCTCCCTTCCTGCTCACGACGATCGTGTTGATCGGCTCGATGGTGGTCTCGCAGGCGATCCCGTGGGCCAAGCAGGCGATCGCGGGGAACGTGCCCCCGCTGCTCGCGCAGCTGCATCCGAGCGTCGGGCCATGGCTCCCGATCGCGATCCTCGCCGCCGTGACCGCCGTGGTCGTCCTCCCGCGGTCGCTGAGCTGGTCGCGCACCGCGTTCCTGGTCACGGCCGTGGCGCTCGGCTTCGCGATATCGGTCGCGCTCGCCGCCGAGGCCCACGGGCTGAGCGCCGTCACCGCCCCGTTCCGGCGCCCCCTGGAGTACTTCGCGAGCGTGCCGCTGGCGGACCGGCTGGGACCGAGGGCGTTCGCGTCACAGTTCCCGCACCTGGGAACGCGGCTTTCGCTGCACGCGGCGACGCACGGCCCGAACGCGGTGCTGTTCCTCTGGCTGCTGTGGAAGCTGACCGGCGAAAGCCTGCTGGGCGTGTCGTTGATCGTCGCGCTGGTGGGTGTCGCCGGCGTGATCCCCACGTACGCGACCGCGCGCGCGTTCACCTCAGAACGAGGCGCCCGCCTCGCCGCACTGCTGTTCCTGTGCGCTCCCGGCGTCCTGATCTACTCGGCCACCTCGATGGACGCCGTCTTCATGACGGTCGTCGCGTGCGCGCTTGCGGCGCTGGTCCGCTTCCCGCGATCCGGGGCGTGGGCCGTCGCGTCAGGGGCGCTGTCCGCGCTGGCGTTCAGCTTCACGTTCGGCGCGTTCGTCCTGGCGCTCTTCGCCATCGGACTCGGGATCGTCGCACTGCGCGACCGGCAGGCAACCCTTGCGCAGATCCTGGTGCGGGGCGCGCTGGTGCTGGCCGGCGTGGCCGCGGGGCTGGCGCTCCTTCGACTGGCCCTGGGAATGAACCTGATCGCGGACTTCCGGGCGGCGTCGCGCGCCAACTACCACGACGCGTCCCGTGCCCGCCCGTACGGGTACTGGGTCGTCGCCAACATCCCCGCGTTCCTGTGGGTGGCCGGCGTCGCCCAGACCGCGCTGTTCGCCTACCGGACGCGGCTGTGCTGGAGGGCTCGCGCGTTCGGCTTCGAGACGGTCTTCCTCGGGGTGCTGTTGGTGTCGACGCTCAGCGGAGTGTTCCTGGGCGAGGTCGACCACATCTGGCTGTTCTTCATCCCACCGCTCGCGGTCGGCGCGGGCATGGGCCTGGAGACGCTGCTCGCGGCGGACGCGAACGGGCGAACACTGCCGGCGGTGCTGGGTGGCTCGCTCGTTCAGGCCGGCCTGATCCAGCTCCTGCTGTACACGTACTGGTGACCGCGGTGGGCGGAGGCCTCAGGACCTCCGCCCACCGCGGCCCGCGTCGGCGACTCGCCTACGTTCCGGCGCAGATGGCGTACGACGTCACGGTCCCACCGAGCGTGCTGCCGTTGTTCTCGTAGGACGTCCAGCCGGCGCCATTCGGATACGTGGTGTTCAGGCTCACCGATGTGCTGCCCAGGGAGGAGAATGCCCCCCCGCTGACGGGAACCGTCGGTGACGGACACGAGACCGAGGCCGGTGTCTGCGCTCCGGCCGGATTCGTGACGGCCGTCCCGGAGACGAGCTGCCGACCTTTCGCCTTCCCGCAGATCACGTACGTGGTGAGCGACGCGGCCGTCGTGGACGCGTTGTTCATGTCCACCCGCCAGCCGTTGCCGAGCGGGAGGTCGCTGTTGATGTTGACCGACGTGTTCCCCGAACTCGAGAACCCACCGCCGCCCAGAGGCTTGGAGTGGGCGGGACAGGTCACGGAGCCGGTCGTCTGGGCTCCGGCGGGGTTGGAGAACGACGCCGTCTGCACCGAGTACCCCGTCCTGGGCTGCTTGGCGCAGATCGCGTAGACGGTGAACGCCGTGGACGATCCGCTGGCGTTGTTCACGTCCCCGAGCCAGGCATTCCCCGAGGGGAACGAGCTGTTGATGTTCGCCGCCAGCGAGAGCGACGAGACGAACACGCCGCCGCCCCAGATCACGGCGCCGGCCGGGCAGGTCGCCGTGCCGCGGGTCTGCGTCCCCGTGGGCGCGCTGAGCGCCCCGGAGTTCACGACGACGTACCTCTTCGGCGCCCCTGCCGGCACGACGCCGGCCGGTGCCGCGGACTTGCCCGCCCCCGGCCGCGTGGCGTGCCCGACGTGAGGCGACTTGGCGAATGCGACCCCGCTCGCGACCACGGTGCTGATCGCCAGCGTCAATACGAAGAGCTTTGCCATGGATTTCACGTGTGCCTCTCCCTCTTCTCGCACGAAAACGGCCCCTGCCCCACCGCCTCCCTTCCAGGGCACTGCCAGCCCGATCGAACACTACGGGTGAAGCGATGTGCCAGTCAATAAGCATGGCTAATACCCCACAGAACGCCTCGCGGGCGCCTCACGCACGGCGCGCATCCCGCGGCGAACGGGGTACGTAGACCCTCGGAGACCGATCCGGCAGCGGGGGGAGAACAGGAGAAGGAAGATGCGACGCATCGTGCTGGGAGTGGTCATTGCGGCCCTCGCGTTGCTGTCCGTGGCGTGGTTCGCCCTGCCGGGCTCCGCCGCCAAGAGCACGCAATCAATCGCATCGACGAACACGAAGACCGCCCGGGTCCTGAAGCTCGAGGCGGCGCAGCGCCTGGCGAACGTCGCGCTCAAGACGTGCGCCGACAAGGGGTTCCCCGTGACCGTCACCGTCGTCGACCGCGACGGCATCACCATCGTCACGCTGCGATCCGAGGACGCCACGGGAGCCACCGTCCCGGTTGCGCTGGGCAAGGCCTACGCCTCGGCCGGCTTCCAATCCCCCAGCGGGGGGCTCCAGGAAGCGGCCAAGACGCAGCCGGGGTTCATCAGCCTGCCCGGCTTCGTCATCCTGCCGGGCGGTGAGCCCGTCATGATCGGGAAGCAGGTCGTCGGAGGTGTGGGTGTGAGCGGCGCGCCCTCGGGTGACATCGACGACCAGTGCGCCAAGGCGGGCCTGGCCGCGATCGGCTAGCGCACGCCATCGGTTCGTCGGATGGGCGGCCGGATCCGCGGCCGCCCATCCGCGCTTCCAGGTCCCTGATGCAAGAATGGGCGGATGGACGATGAAGACCGCGCCTCCGGAACCTCGCTGTTGTCGATCCGCTCCACGAACTCCCTGTTGAGCATCGGTTCCAAGGGGTCGATCCTCTCCATCGGTTCGGTTGGATCGTTCCTCAGCGTCGGCTCGGTGGGCTCGTTCGCTTCGGTGCTCTGCATCGGCTCGTTCTTCTCGGTCGGTTCGGCGATGTCCGCGGCCTCGCGCTGGTCGCTGATGTCCTGGCGATCGGTCCGCGGCTCGATGGACGCCGAGAAGGGCTGAACCCAACCGGGCGACGTAGCAGCGACGGGTTGGACGGCGACGCGCTCGTCTACCGCGCCTTTCTCAGTGCGCCGTCAGGTGGATGACGCCGACGTCCGAGAGACCGTTCAGCATCAGTTGAACGGCGAGCGCGGCGAGCAGGAAGCCGAACACTTTCTCGGTGATCAGCATCCGGCTCTCGTCCAGATGGTCGCTCACCTTGTTGGCCCACCGGAACACCAGCACGTCGATCACCAGGACGAGCGCGAGCAGACCCAGCACCATGGCGAAGAGACCGATGGACTGCGCCTCGGCGGACACGGTGACCAGCACGACAATCCCCGCAGGGTTGAGCAGATAGGGAACGGCCAGTGGGAAGACCGCGAGCTGCTGCGGGTCCCGCCCTTTGGCCATGCGGTCCTCGGAGTCGGGGGCGGCGGAGGACAGCACCATCGTGACGGAGATGATCAGCAGGATGATGCCCCCCGCGATGCCCAGGGCGCCGGGTGAGAAGTGCAGCAGCCTCGTCAGCAGACCCCCGAACACGACGAGCAGCAGCGCCACCCCGGCCGCGGTCAGGAGCATCTTTCTGGCGACGCGGCCTCGCGTGGCCTGATCCATCCCGGCAGTCGCATCCAGGAAGGGAACGAGGGCGATCTTGGGGCCGATCCCAATGAGGAGCAGCAGGAAGATGTCGATCGCGAGGTAGACGTCCAGGGAGTCGAAGTCGACGCTGCTGGAGGCGATGAGGGTGGTCATGCCCCATCGTAGAGGACGCGCCGGGGGTGCTGGCCACCCCTTGAGCTGGGTGGATTCCTCGGCCCATCAATTCGGAGGCCACGCTTTTCAAGCTCGGTCCAGGCGGGCCAGAATCAAGGTGTGGTCAGTCTGAAGCCCTCGACGGCGCGCTGGATCGCCTGGTCGGTCGGGCTGCTCTCGATCGCCCTGCTCGTCGGCATGCTGGTCATCCTCTTCGTCGACCGGACCGCCCCCCTCCCCAACGACGGCGCCAGGTGGGCGTTCTCGACCGTCCTGAACGAGCTCGTCAACATCGCCGTGCCGATCACCGGCATCCTCATCACGACCCGCCGGCCGGAGAATCCCCTGGGCTGGCTGTTTCTGACAGCCGGGTTCGCCATCGGCCTCGGGGATTTCGGCACCGCCTACGCACAGCACGCGCTCGTGGCCGACCCGGGCTCTCTGCCGTTCGGGAGTGCCATGGCGTGGATGTCCGGCTGGCTGTGGGCCATCCCGGTCTTCGGGCTGATGCTGTTGCTGCTCCTGTTTCCGACTGGGCGGGTCCTCTCCCCGAGGTGGCGTCCGGTTGCCCGTGCCGTCGTCGCCTTCTCGGCCTTGCTGGTCCTGATCTCGATGTGGCTCGGGGTGATCGTGTGGTCCCATCCGTTTGGCAACGACCAGCCGGGCGGCACGGTCATCACGGTCTTCTTCGTGGTCGCGGCCGCCCTCATCCCCGTCGGCATGATCACGTCCTTTGTTTCGGTGGTGTTGCGCTTCCGCCGCTCGAGCGGTGATGAGCGACTCCAGATGAAGTGGTTCGTGACGGCCGCGGCGCTGGTTGCCGTCAGTTTCAGCTTCGGCGTGTGGTGGAACTCCCCCCTCTCCAGTGTGCTCGGGAGCCTCGCGCTGCTGTTCCTGTGGCTCTCGATCGCCAGGGCTATCACGAAGTACCGGCTCTACGAGATCGACGTCGTGATCAACCGAGCGGTGGTCTTGGGTGTGCTCGGCGTTTTCATCACCGTGGTCTACGTGGGACTCGTGGTGGGCGTCGGGACCGCTGTGGGGAACCAGCAGAGCCCGCTCCTCTCCGCGGTCGCCGCAGCGATCGTCGCGCTCGCGTTCCAGCCCATCCGCGCACGCGCGCAGCGACTGGCCAACCGGGTGGTGTACGGCAGGCGCGCGACACCATACGAGGTGCTGTCCGAGTTCGCGGAGCGCATCGCGGGCGTCTACGCGTCCGAGGACGTGCTGCCGCGGATGGCCTCGATCGTCGCGGCCGGAACGGGCGCCGCCCGCGCCGTCGTATGGCTGCGCGTGGGGAACGAGCTGCACGCCGAGGCGTCCTCCGACAGCGCGCCCGAGACGGCGGTACTCCCCATGCGGGACGACGAGCTGGCCGCGCCCCCGGACGGCGACACCACGGTTCCGGTTCGGCACCAGGGCGAGCTACTCGGCGCGATCTCCCTTCGCATGCCCGCTAAAGAGACGCTCTCGGCGGCCGGTGAGCGGCTGGTCGCCGACGTAGCCTCGCAGGCAGGCCTGGTCCTGTCCAACGTCCGGCTGATCGAGGAGCTGCGGGCCTCGCGCCAGCGCCTGGTCGCGGCTCAGGACGCCGAGCGGCGAAAGCTCGAGCGGAATCTGCACGATGGCGCGCAGCAGCAGTTGGTCGCGCTCGCGGTCAAGCAGCGCCTGGCGGCGACGTTGGTCACCAGGGACCCTGCCGCCGCGTCGGAGCTGCTCGAGTCCTTGCAGCAGGAGACGTCCGATGCGCTGGACAATCTGCGCGACTTGGCTCGGGGGATCTATCCGCCGCTGCTGGCCGACCAGGGTCTCCCGTCGGCGCTCGCCGCCCAGGCCCGCAAGGCGGCGGTCCCGGTCGAGGTCGACTCCGACGGCATCGGGCGCTATCCGCAGGAGGCCGAGGCGGCCGTCTACTTCTGCTGCCTGGAGGCGCTCCAGAACATCGCCAAGTACGCGGACGCGGACCACGTGCTGCTCCGCCTGTCGGCTCGCAACGGGCACCTCACCTTCGAGGTCACCGACGACGGCCGCGGGTTCGACCGCCTGCGCACCCCCATGGGATCTGGGCTCCAGAACATGGCCGACCGCCTGGCCGCGGCCGGCGGCTCGCTCGAGATCCGGTCGCAGCCCGGAGAGGGCACCACGATCGCCGGCCAGCTGCCCGTGCCGTCCTCGTCCGCGGGCGCGTAACCATCCGCTCATCTTTCTGTCAGACCCGGTCGTCAGACTGAGGTCATGGTCTTCCTCACGATTTCATTCGTTGCCATGATCCCGATCCTGCTCGCCGCGCTGGCGGGACTGGAGCGCTGGGCGACCCGCTAGCCAGCCCACGACGGCGGCCGTCGCCGAGGAGCGAGTGGGGAACCTCGCTCCTCGGCGTGCTGGCCGACTCGCCCGCACAGGCGAACTCGTTCAACTGCTCGTCTATTCGTACCGGCAGCGCACGTCCACTCGCCTCAGTGCAGGAGGTGGAAGTCGGGCGGGAGCGGGACGCACTGCAGATGCGTCTTGGCCCGCATCGCCTTCAGCGTGGTGATCCGATCCGGATCGCTGGCGACGTTCGTCAGTTCGTACGGGTCCGCCTCGAGATCGTAGAGCTCCTCGACGCCGTTGTAGTACTGCGTGTACATGAAGCGCGCCGTCCGAATGCCGCAGTAGCTCAGACCGGTCGCGCCGTCGACATCCGAGCCCTGGTAGTGCTCGAGCAGGATGTCCGGCCGCCAGCCGAGGTCCCCCTCGATCAGGCCCACCAGGTCCTCTCCCTGGTCACCGGGGACCGACGTGCCCGCCGCCGTTGCAAACGTGTGGGCGAAGTCCACGTTGGAGACCAGGTGGTCCTTCGTGGCCGGGACCGTCCAGCCCGCGGCGTCCCAGCGCATGATGAACGGCACCCGAATAGACTCCTCATACGGAACGACCTTCCCCGTGCGCCGGTGCTCACCCAGTAGGAACCCGTTGTCGGACGTGAAGACGATGAGCGTGTTGCGAAGCCGCCCGGTGCTGGCGAGTTTGGCGATGATCTGTCCCAGCCAACGATCGACGTCGATCAACGATTCGTACATGTTCTGCCGGGTCGCGTCCCACTGGGCAGTCTGAGCCGGAGTCCACAGCGGCTTCTCCTGCATGTACCAGGGCTTGTCGGACATGTCCGCCTCGTCGTAGCTCGGCGGTCGCCAGGGGCCCAGCTCGCTCGCAAGGGTGCCTGCGTCCCGCACGGCGGGCGTCGCCGGCAGATGCGGAGCATGAGGGGCCCAGTAGAGGAACAGCGGCTTGTCGGAAGGCGCGGAGTCGATGAAATCGACCGCCTGTTGACCCAGGAGATCCGTCTGATACACCTTTGGGTCGTACTCACGAAGGACACCCTGATCGGACGCGGACGGGCCAAAGAAGAACCCGTTGGTGAGCGCAAACCACCGATCCCAGCCGGCCGGGACGTGCTCCGGATATCCGCCGTATCCGTTCATGTACTTGCCGATCATGCCGGTGTGGTAGTCCGCGTCGTGCAGGGCAACTGCGATCGTGTGGGACTCGTCGCCATTCGCATAGAACGTCGGCCAGCCACCCTGGGTGCGGGCATTGTTGTTCCAGACGCCGTTCGTCCCCGAGTACTGGCCCGTCAGGATCGTGGATCTGCTCGGACAGCACAGCGGATTCGACACCACCCCATGCGAGAACGTCACCCCCTTCCCGATCACTCGCTCCTGGAGCTGAGGCATGTACTCGAGCTCGTCCCACCGCTGGTCGTCGGTGAGCACGAACAGGATGTTCGGGCGCTCCCGCGAGGATGGATTCGCCACGTCCCCGGTGCCCCGGGAGGACGGATGCGCCACGCCCCCGGTGCCCAGCAGGATCCCGGCCACGAGTCCGAGAGCCAGTAGCACATGCGAGGCACAGCGCGCTGCGCTCCGTCGCAACGACAAAGCACGCTCGGTCATGTCGACCTCCTTCGATCGCGTGCCCCGCACCGGACACGCTAGGGCCGGAGGCGGTCGTCATGAAAGCGGGGAATTGCCTGTCTTTGACAGATGGACCGTTCGAAACGCTCGTGGCCTGCTGCGAACTTGGCTTCCTTGACAGAAACATCGTCTTTGAGGAACCCTGGAGCCGCAGGGGGGGGAAGGGCTGGCATGAACCAGCACGCCGAAGAGCTCGTCGGTCGTGAGGACGAGCTGGCTTCGTTCAACATCCTCGATGCCCTTCCGACCGGGCCGGTCGCCGTGGTCATCGAGGGTGAGGCCGGCATCGGCAAGACCGCGCTGTGGAAGGCGGCCAAGCTCGGTGCCGCCGAGCGCGGCTACCGGGTCCTGACCTGCCGACCCGCCGAGGCCGAGGCGAAGCTCCCGCTCGCCGGCATGACCGACCTCATCGAGCCCGTCTTGGACGAGGTCCTCCGGATGCTGCCGGCCGTGCAGCAACAGGCCCTGACCACCGCGATGCTGCGCGGAGACGACCCGGCGCGTCCGTCCGGGCAACGCGCCTTGTCGGCCGCCGTGTTGTCGGCCCTCCGGCTCCATGCTCAGAAAGGACCGGTCGTCCTGGCCATCGACGACGTCCAGTGGCTCGACCGGCCCACGTCGCGGACGCTCGAGTTCGTCGTCCGGCGGATCGGCAGCGATCCGATCGGCATGCTGCTCACGCGCCGCACGGGACTCGGCGCGCCTGACATCCTGGGTCTCTCGGCGGAAGTCGATCCCGAGCGGACCCGCCTGCTCCATCTGACCGGGCTCCCCCCTTCCGCCCTGGCCAAGCTCCTGAACGCCCGGCTCGACCGCCGGTTGTCGCCTGCCGAGCTCGCGCGCGTCCACCGGATCTCCGGGGGGAATCCGTTCTACGCGCTCGAGATCGCGCGGGCGATCGTGGCGCGGCCAACGCCGCAAGGGACGCAAACTCCCCCACCGCTCCCCGAGGCAGTGGGGGATCTGGTCGCCGACCGCATCCGCGCCCTTCCGAAGGAGGCAAGGGAGCCGGTCCTCTTCGCATCCGCGCTCGGCCACCCGACGATCTCCCAGCTGACCACGCTGCTGGGCGACCAGACGCTGGACGGTCTCCGCGCAGCACGGGATGCGGGCATCCTCGCCGCGGACGGCGACGTGCTCTCGTTCACCCATCCGCTGCTCGCCTCGGCTGTCTATGCGAACGTGCCGCCCGGCGAGCTGCGTCGCGTCCACCGGGCGATCGCGGAGGGAACGGACGAACCGCAGGAGCGCGCCCTGCACCTGGCCCTCTCGTGCAGCGGCCCCGACGAGGACGTCGCGGCCGCGCTGGACGAGGCTTCCGGCCTGGCGTTCCGCCAGGGCGCTCCGGACGCGAGCGCCGAGCTCTCCACGCTTGCCCGAGAGCTCACGCCGCCCGCCGACGCCGTGGCCCGCGACCGCCGCGGGATCGAGGCGGCCGGCGCGCACTTCTGCGCAGGCGACATCCCGCGCGCCCGCCAGATCCTCGAGGAGGTGGTGAATCGGCTCCCGTCCGGCCCCGTCCGAGCGCTCGCGAAGGTTCGCCTCGGCGCCGTCCGCTACCACGAAGAGCGATTCGCGGAAGGCCTCACCCTCTTCAACGAGGCGCTCGAGGAAGTTGGCGACGACCCATGGATGACGTGCTTCGTTCAGCAGTCCCTCGCATTCGGGCATCTTCTCTCCGGGAACGTGCCGACGGCCTCCGAGAACGCAATCGACGCGTTGCAAACGGCCGAAGAGCTGGCGGATGGCACACTCCTCGCGGGTGCCCTCACCTGGTACGCCCTGTCACAGTTTCTGTTGGGAAAGGGCCTCCACCTCGACGATGTCCGACGCGCCATCGAATTGGACACGTGGGACGAGTTCGCCTCGACCTACTGGCGGCCGAACCTGCTCCTGCCCATCCTCCAGAAGTGGGCGGACGACCTGGTCGCCGCGCGGTCCGGGTTCGAGGCCGAGTTGGCTCGCCTCCTCGAACTGGGCGACGAACACAGCCTGCCGACGGTGTTCTACAACTGGGGCGACGTGGAATGCCTGGCCGGCCGATACGAGCAAGCGGGGACGCTGCTGGAGGAGGCAGAAAGACGCGCTCTGCAAGGAGGCCAGGGAAGCGTGCACGGTTTCATCCTGTCCGTTCGAGTGACGTTGGACGCGCTCCTCGGAGACGTGGACGCCGCGAGAGCGAAGGGCCAGAAGGGTCTCGCCTTGGCCCAGGAGCGCGGCGCGCCCCCGATCGCCGCTCTCCACCTGACCGCCCTGGGCTTCCTGGAGATCTCGGTCGGCAATCCCGAGGCCGCCCACGCCTGCCTGGGCCCGCTCGCCGACGCCGTCGAACAGCAGGGGTTCGGCGACCCGGGACTGTTCCGGTTCCTCGGCGACGAGATCGAAGCACTCATCCATCTGGGTGAGCTGGACCGCGCGCACGAGCTCATCGCCCGGCTCCAGGAGCGCGGCGAGTCGCTCTCTCGGCCGTGGGCGTTGGGAGTGGCCGCGCGGTGCCGGGCGTTGCTGCACGCCGCCCGCGGCGACACCGACGCCGCGCTCGCCGACGCCGATCAGGCCGTGGAGCACCACGCGACCGTCGGCATGCCCTTCGAGCTTGGGCGCACCCTGCTGGTGCAGGGCAAGCTCCGCCGGCGAAGCAAGCTGAAACGCGCAGCGCGGGAGTCGCTGGAAGGGGCGCGTTCGATCTTCCTGGCGCTGCCGGCACCACTCTGGGCTGCAATGGCTGCCGATGAACTGCGCCGAGTCAGCGGTCGAGCGGCCGCCAGCAACGAGCTCACACCCACGGAGAAGCGGGTCGCCGCGCTCGTTGCGGAGGGCCGAACGGATCGCGAGGTCGCAGCCGAACTCTTCATCAGCTCACGAACAGTGAGCGCCCACCTCACGCGCATCTATCGCAAGCTCGGGATTCGCTCCAGGACGGAACTCTCCCTTCGGCTGGCCGAGCACAGCGCGCCCCGAGGCCCGGCCTAGTGCCGCAGGCGTGCCAAGCGAGTGCGTTTCAGCCGTGGAACGCGCTCGCGATGAGCGTGAGCGAGCCCACCGAGCCGTACGCGCCGGCCACGAAGATCATGTCGGGGGCCTGCCAGCTGCCGGCCATCGTCAGCGCCGCGCCGGCGACCCCGAGCAACATGAGACCCGCCCACGCCATCACCGTTCGGAACCGCACCGTCCGCCGGCGGGGTAGCGCCCAACCCGCCGCGTGCATCGCTTCCGACACTCCGCTGTGTGCATCGATCATGTTCGCCCTCCGGTGCAATGATCGGCCTTCGTGGCGGCCGTCCCCAGGGACGAACGGTCCGTTCCGGCGGGACCAAAGACACGAGGCGTGGCGGAGGAGAGAGAGCGAAGTTGGAGCGAGGGGGTCGAGCGGCTAGGCCGCGCGCTGGATGGCGGCGATCGCCTGGATCAGGTCGGCGGTGGTCGGGTCGTCGGCGATCGTGGCGCTGCGGTGCGCGAGCCGGACCACGCCGCCGGCATCGACGACGAAGGTTCCCGGCATCTGCATGAGGTGGCCTCCGTTGGGAAGCCCCTGCCGGCTCTCCGGCTGCGCGGCGGCGTGCACCATCGGGAGCACGCACTGTGGTCCGAATACCTGGACCACGCTTCCGCGGACCAATCCGTACGCGTCGTAGGCGGACCTGGTGGGGTCCACGAGGAGTGGGAACGGGACGGCCCTCGCCTCGGCGAACCGGCGTCCATCCTCCGGCTTCCCCTGGCCGACCAGAACGACCTGCGCTCCAACCTGCTCGAACCGTTCGCGGTCGCCCCGGAGCGTCACCACGCGCTGGCGGCAGAGGGGACACCCGAAGTACCGGAGAAAGACCAGCACGGCCGGCCGGCGCTCCCAGCTCGTGGAGAGCATCTGGATCCTGCCGTCCAGGTTGAGGAGCGGAGAGTCGGGCGCGGGATCGCCGGGACCGAAGAGGTTGACCGTACGGGAACTCATCCTCAGTACGGTCGGTCGCCGCGAGCCCCAGGCTTAGCGGGACGGCTCGCGCCCTGTTGGCCGCCACCCGGCGGCGCCCCGAAGACGACAGAGAGCCCGCCCGAATACGGGCGGGCTCTGCCGTTCCATACGATGCGGTTGGGATCAGCCTTCGCGAACGAGGCGCACGTCCTGGGCCTGTGGGCCCTTCGCGCCGTCCACGACCTGGAACTCGACCTTCTGTCCCTCATCGAGGTTCTTGCGGCCGGGCGTGCCTTCGGCGATCGCGCTGAAGTGCACGAACACATCCGGTCCCGACTCCTGCTCGATGAAACCAAAGCCCTTGTCGGGGTTGAACCACTTCACTGTGCCTGTTGCCATTCCACTACCCTTCTGTTCCGGTGCCGTTATCCCGCGCCGCTGCGGCGCGAGAACGGCACTCGCTTACTGAGAATCGACTGCTTCGTTCGCGTTCGCGTTCGCCGAGTCCAGGTCCTCCTCTCCCACTTCAACACCTTCCGAGGCCCCGGCCTCGTTGGCCTGGGCTTCGGCTTCCCACGGCGCGATCTCGAGTCCGTCACGCCGCCGGCGCCGGGCCAGCCGTCGCTCCTCGCGCTCGGCGGCCTTCCGCGCCTTGACCGCGTCCCTCTGCCGCTTCCCGTAGCTATCCGGCACTGCGATCAGCCTCGCCGCGACACGGCGTCGAGCGGCCGGTTGGCCTGGAGCATGGGACGAAAACCGAGGTCATGCACCGAGCAGCGGAGCGCCGAGTTGTAGATCGAGAGTCGCGTCTCGCAGGCGGGCTCTTGGCAGATCCGCCCAGCTTCCTGGCGGGCGACGACTCCGCGGCCGGGGTTCAGGGGGCCTCCGCGATGCGTCACGAGGTCACACTCGGAGTGGCGGCAGGAGACTTGTGGACGCCGACCACGTTCGCGATTGTTCCCGGCCGGACGCTGCGCTGCACGCTTCCGTCCTGAATCCACCGCGCGCCGCAAGCACGACATGAACCGCGTCTGGTTGCGGAGAGAACTATGAGGATCTGTGTGGATTCGCAGACCGGGCACGTGGGCAAGGTCGCTCTCCTCTCTGCTCGTGATTCGTGTGAGAAGAGACCCAGCGTCTGCGCTCGCCCGAATCGTGCGGCTCGTGATCACTAGCCTACTCGATTTCGGCCTGGCCGAAGAATCGGCCGAATCGGTATCGTGGGAGCCATGTGCCGAAGCATCAAGCAGCTGCGAGGGGAAGAGACCCTCACCGAAGAGGACATACGGGCGGCCGCCCTGCAGTTCGTGCGCAAAGTGAGTGGTTATCGCAAGCCGTCGCAGGCCAACAGCGAGGTCTTCGACCGCGCCGTCGAGGAGATCGCGTCCGCATCGCGGGAGCTTCTCGGCGGGCTGACGCCGCCACCCGCACGTCGCCCTTCGAAGGCCGCGTCCGAGGCCTGAAGCCGGTCCCCCATCGCGCTAGGCGGTCGGGGGTTCCTCGGGACTCGGCACCGGCTTCGGCTCGGGCGTGGGAAGCGGCTCGGGCGGTTCCGGAGGACGTTCGTCTCTCACCGGGTGCATGGCCATGATTTCTCCTTGGTCCGTCCAGGGGGTGCTCTCCCCTTGCTCTACCCGCCCCGACGGGCGTTCATCCATCCTCCCGTTGCGGCCACGCGACCGGTGACGTGCAGCCCACGAATGGCTGGAGGAAGCCGGTCACCGAGGTCGAATACCTGTGCTTCGCCGACCTCACCAGCTGGCCGCAGGCCGACCGCGACGCGGCGAGGCTGCCGGCGGGGTGCGGCCCGTAGGCGCTAGACGGTTGCTTCGGCGAGACGGCCGTCGCGCTCCGGATCGCGCGCGCCGGGAACGAACATGAACGCGAGCGTGGCGGCGCCGCCGAGTATGCCCGCCACCACCAGGACGGTGCGGGCTCCATAGGCCGCCGCCGCCGGGCCGACGATGGCGAACGACAGCGGCACACCCGCGGTCGTCATCACCCAGTCCAGGCTGCTGACGCGCCCGAGCAGCTCCTGCGGCACGAGCCGCTGCATCACCGTGTACCACAGGACGACCAGAACGGTCATCGAGCCCTCGCTGACGACCGCCACCAGCATCGCCTGCCACACGGCGTGCGCGATCCCGAGGCCCACCATGGCGAACAGTCCGATCGCCCAGGCCCAGTAGAGCGCCGTGATCGCCTTGCGCGGCAGCCGTCCCCGCTGCCCCACGACCAACGCAGCCCCAAGCGAGGCGAGGCCGCCGGCACCGAAGACCAGGCCGAGGTCGGTGGCCGAACCCCCCAGGTCGTTGCGCACGACGAAGGGTACGAGGGTCTCCCACGGCCCCCATGCCGCGAGCAGGCTGACCATGGCGCCCAGCAACCCCACCAGCAGCCACCGCTCGTGGCGAACGAAGCGAACGCCCTCGACAAGGTCCTCCCACGGCGAGCCCTCGTTCTCGGCGTCACGGGCAGCGCGGCCCTGCGTGCGGATCAGCAGGATCATCATGGCCGAGAAGGCGAAGGTCACCGCGTCCACCCCGAACGCCCACCCCGGACCGACGGCCCCGATCGAGCAGGCCGCCGAGCAGCGGGCCCAGCATCGACATCGCGACGGGCCGCACGAACTGCCCGAGCGAGTTCGCCTCGACCAGCATGTCCCCCGGAACGATCATCGGGACGATCGCGTTGAACGACGGCTGGAACACCGCCTGGCCGGTTCCGTACAGTGCCACCAGCGCGATCAGCAGCGGGATCGTGAGGTTTCCCGTCACCGACAACGCGCACACGACCGACAGGGCCACCAGGCGGATGAGGTCGCCGGCGACCATCACCCGGCGCCGGTCCAGCCGATCGGACAGTACGCCGCTCGCCAGGGTGAACAGGACCTGCGGGAGGCTCCACGCGATCCCGACGACGGCGAGCGCGGACGGCGTGTTCGACAGGTCGTACACCTGCCAAGCGATCGCGATGTAGTAGATGCCGTCCCCGATCATCGACACGGTCATGCCGGTCCAGAGCACGGCGAAGTCGCGATGCCGGAGCGGGCGCAGCACGCCCACGCGGCCGAGCGACGAGATGGGGACCTCGGAGGGGGACTCGCTCACGTCCCGAGCTTACGGGCCGCGCCCTGACCGGGAGTCGGACCCGAGAGCAGGCTCAGTGCTTCCGGCCGGTGAGGGCCAGCGACAGGCCGAGCCCGATGATCAGGACGCCGCCGGTGCCGCCGATGACCTCCAGCCGCCTCGGTGAGCTGCCCAGCCACGACCGGGCCTGACCGGCGACCAGCGCCCAGGTGCTGTCAGAAGCGATCGCGACGGCGACCCAGACCAGGCCCAGCAGCATCAGCTGGACGAAGACTGGCCCAGCGGACGGATCGACGAACTGCGGCAGCACGGCGACGAAGAAGGCGAGCGACTTGGGGTTCGTGACGCCGACCAGGAAGCCCTCCCGCAGGATGCGCCGCCGGCTGGGCACCGGACGATCGCCGTCCAGCATGGTGGCGAGCGACCGGCGGTTGCGGATGGCCCGCACGCCCAGGTACACCAGGTAGGCTGCGCCCACCAGCTTGACGGCGGTGAAGATGGCGACCGAGCGCTGCACGATCGCGCCGACGCCGAGCGCGACGGCCGTCAGCTGGACGTACTGCCCCGCCGCGTTGCCCAGCACGGTCTCGAGCGCCGAGCGTTTCCCGAGCGCCAGCGCGCGCCCGATCACGAAGAGCACGCTCGGGCCCGGGATCACGATCAGCGCGAACGCGACCAGCGCGAACGCCAGAACGTGCTGCGGGGACATGGTCCGTAGTGTATCGGCGGCCGTACTCCATCGGCGAAGGGGCGCCGGCACATACACTCCCGTCGTGACCGGCGAACCCGTGACGGACGAGGCCCTGGCCGCCGCCGTCGAGGCCGATCTGGTCGAGCATGTTGCAACCCTGCACGAGCCTCCGTACGGCGAGGTCGGCCGCGAAGACGGTGTGGTGTGGTTCCGCACCGGACGGGACGACGCCAACGAGAACGGCGTGCTGCGCGCGCCGCCCTCGGAGGACGACGTCGATGGCGGGGTCCGACGTCTGGTCGAGCCGTTCGCCGCGCGCTCGCTCCCCATGATGTGGTGGGTCTTCACGCGCGGGCCGCTCGCGCCGGCGCTCGATCGGGCGCTCCGCAACCATGGTCTGGCGCCCGGCTCCGACCGTCCCGGAATGGGGCTCGCCCTGGATGGATTCGCACCCATCCCCGCACCGCAGGGGACCACCGTCGAACGGGTCCGCGACGAGGCGGGCCTGCACGACTGGGCCGTCGTCGTCGGACGGGCGTTCGGCGACCCGGGCTTCGGCGAGGGTCCCTCGGTCGCCTTCACCGTGACCCGGGGATTCGGCGACGAGCAGCCCTTCCGTCACTTCGTGTGTCGCGCGGGGAACCAGACCGTCGGCGCGGCCACGCTCTCGCTGGCGTCCCCCGGCGTCGCCGGGCTCGCGAACATCTCCACGCTGCCCGAGTGGCGGGGTGGTGGGATCGGCGCAGCCGTGGCGTCCGCCGCCCTGGTCGAGGCCCGCAGCCTGGGGATCACGCGGGCGGCCCTCTCCTCGGACGACCTTGGCGTCGGGCTGTACCGGAAGCTCGGCTTCAGGTCGGTGTGCCGACACCTGACCTACGTGGGAAGGCCCGCGGCGCGGGCCTCGTCCGCCAGAAGCGGCTGAGAGCGCCGGGTTTCCCCGGCGCTCTCAGCCATTCCCCTCCCCCGAAGGCGCCCCCGCGCCCAGCCTTACTCGACGTGGAACGAGGTCTTGCTCTTCACCGTTCCACCGGCGTTCGTGACGCTGATCTTGCCCGACGTCGCCCCCGCGGGGACCGTCGTGGTGATCGTCCCGCTGTTCACCACCGTGAACGTCGCGGCGACTCCGTTGAACGAGACGTCGGTGGTGCCCAGGAACCCGCTGCCCGAGAGCGTGACGGGCGTCCCGACGGGACCGGACGGCGGGCTGAAGCTCGCGATCGCCGGCTTCACCTTGAAGTCCTTGGAGGACTGTCCGGTCCCACCCGGGGTGGTGACCGCGATCTTCCCGGTCGTCCCCTCCGACGGAACGGTGGCCGTGATCTGGGTGTCGTTGTCGACCGTGAACGATGCCGCGGCGCCGTTGAACGTCACGGCCGTCGCGCCGGTGAACCGCTCGCCGGTCAGCGTGACGGACGCGCCGACCTTGCCGGCGTTGGGCGCGAAGCTGCTGATGATCGGGCCGACGTCGGCGACGAAGACGTAGGCGGCGCCGGTGTACTTCTCGTCACCGTCGGCGCCCACGAAGGCGACGCCGCCCGTGCCGGTCGTCGAGATGGACGAACCGACGGTGTCGCCGTCCGCGTCGTCGGTCGACGTGGTCTCGGTGGCCTGGGTCCAGACGCTGCCCGACCGCGCGAACTGGTAGATCGCTCCGGTGTTGTCGAGCTTGCCGCTGGCCGACACGAACGCCACCGAGCCGTTGGACGACAGCGCGACGTGCCCGCCGAACGCGTCCGCGGCCACGCCGTTGTTCGCCGTGAGCTTGGCCTGCTGGGTCCAGACGACGCCCGAGCGGGTGAAGGCGTACGCGGCGCCGGTGTACCCGGCCTTGCCCGAGGCGCCGACGAGCGCCGTCGAACCGTCGGAGGATGTCGCGACCGACGTTCCGAACGAGTCGCCACCGGCCCCGTCGCTCGCCGTCAGCTTCTGCTGCTGGCTCCAGCACGCTGCCCGAGCGGCTGTACACGTACACGGCGCCGGTGGACGAAGCCTTCGCGGGCGCGCCGGCCACTGCCGTCGCCCCGTCACCGGACATCGCGACCGCCGAGCCGAAGTAGTCACCGGCAGCCGCGTCGCTCGCGGTGAGCTTCTGCTGCTGGGTCCAGACGCTGCCCGAGCGCGTGAACACATACGCGGCACCCGCGCCGACGCCGTTGCCCCGCGCGCCCGCGATCAGCGTGTTGCCGTCGGCCGACAGGCCCGCCGAGGAGCCGAGCCTGATGCCGGCCGCGGAGTCGCTCGCGGTGAGCTTCTGCTGCTGGGTCCACACGCTCCCGGAGCGCGTGAAGACGTAGACCGCGCCGGCCGAGCTCGCCTTCGACTCGGCGCCGACCACCGCCGTCGTTCCATCGGACGAGACCGCCACGGAGGATCCGAACTGGTCGCCCGTGATCGGGTCCGACGGGTTCAGCCGCTGCTGCTGGGTCCAGATCCCGCCCGACTGCGGAGAACGCGTAGACGGTCCCGGTGCCCCTGCCCCGACCCCAGGCGCTCACGATCCCGATCGCCCCGTCCGCGGACACGGCCACGGCGTGGCCGAAGTAGTCGCGCTGGGTGGCGTCGCCTGCCACGATCTTCGCCTGCTGCGAGAGGGTGGCGGTGGGCGCGCCGGCCGGGCGGACGCGGCCGGGGCCGCAACGGCAGCCAGGACCGCGAGACCCACGATCGAGCAGAGACCAAACCGACGTTTCATGTGCTCACCATCCCCTTCGGCGCGGACGAATCGTGCAGTGCTTGCGTTCGTGATTGAGACTGCGAAGGCCCCTAGCCTACTGACTGGACGAAACGGCTGGCCATAGGTCAAACGATGTAGCTGCGAATCTTCATTCTTCCTGCTCAGCGACCCTGGGGGCCGCGGCGCGCTCCTCTGGAGGCGGTTCGTTGGGTGGAGGCGGTTCGTTGAGACTGCGCGGCCAGCGATGCTCTGCCAAGACGACGTTGATCTCCGAGGAATACACGGTCACCTGGGCGATCAGGTAGATCCAGAACAGCAGCCCCAGCACGATCCCGAAGAACCCGTACAGGGCGGTGGCGTTCCGGATCTGGTGCTGGACCAGATAGCCGCCCACGATCTGCAGGATCGTCCAGCCCACCGCCGCCACGACGGCGCCCGGCAGGATGTCCTTGAATCCCACGTCGCGCGCCGTCAACACCTTGAAGGCCGCCAGGTACAGCGCGAAGCTCAGGACGAGGTTCCCGACGATGCTCGTCGCCCGCGCCAGGAAGCCCACCGCGGCCAGGCTCGTCCCCAGGGCGGTCAGCACCGCCGACCCGCCGATGAACACGAGGAGGGCGAGCAGCAGGATCAGGCCGCGCAGCTTGGAGAACAGGAAGTTCGCACGCTTCCGGCGGGGGACCCCCCACGTGTCGTCGAAGGCGTTCTGCATGGCCTGGGTGACGCCGAAGGCCCCCCACAGCGACCCGAAGATGCCCACGACGAGGGCCAGGCCGCTTCCCTGGATCGAGCCCACGTTGTCATGGAGCTGCTGGCCGATGATCGGGAACTGGCCCAGGGCCGAGTCCACGAGCTTGGCCTGGAGGTCGACGTTGCCCGAGAGCGCGATCCCGAGGACGGTCACCATCAGGAGCAGCATCGGGAACAGCGACAGGAACCCGTAGTAGGCGATCAGCGCGGCCAGGTAGCCGCCCCGATCGTCGCCGTACTTCTTGATGACGCCGTAGGGGAAGGCCAGCCAGACGTGGCGTTGCTGGTATCCATCGAACCACGCGATGAGCCGATTGAACTGGTTCACGGAGGCTCGTGGGAGATGGTCACGCGACGACCGTACCCACGTCGGACCCTCAGCAGTCGGCGGGCGTCCCCAAGCCGGACCCGGACGTGGACCCGCCGTCTCCCGCGACGCCCTTGCCGGTCACGGCGAAGTGGATCTCGCCGGGGCGCACCATCCCCAGGCAGGCGCGCGCGAGCCGCTCGAGGTACTGGGGGTCGTGCAGCTGTTTGATCTGCTTGTCCAGCAACGCGTTCTGACGCGCGAGCAGCTCGGACTGATGCTCGAGGCGCGCCAGCTGGTCGCGCTGGGCGAGGTACGTGCGGAACGGCACTGTGCCCGCGAACAGCAGCGCCAGGATCACCACGACGAGGAGCACGGCGCGGGGCGTGGGGCGGGCCCGTCGACGGGGCCGCACCGCGGCGCCGGCGGGGAGGCCGGCCGCCGAGGTGGCCGTCATTCGTCCTCCGCCTCGGTTGCCGGGTCGTCGTACGCGGCGCCGTCGTCGTCCTCCACGACGTCCGAGAACGACATCCGCCCGTACGGATGGCGCCCCGCGTACCGCGCCGTCTGCCCCAGCTCCTCCTCGATGCGGAGCAGCTGGTTGTACTTGGCGGTGCGCTCGCCGCGCGACGGCGCCCCCGCCTTGATCTGGCCGGCATTCACACCCACCGCGATGTCGGCGATCGTCGTGTCCTCGGTCTCACCCGAACGGTGGCTGATGACCACGCCGTACGACGACTCCTTGGCCAGGCGGACCACGTCCAGGGTCTCGGTGAGCGTCCCGATCTGGTTCACCTTGACCAGGACGGCGTTGGCCGCGCCGTCCTCGACTCCGCGCTCCAGACGGTCGGGGTTCGTCACGAACAGGTCGTCGCCCACGATCTGCACCCGCTCGTCCAGCGCCTCGGTCATCGCGATCCAGCCTTCCCAGTCGTCCTCGGCCAGCGGGTCCTCGATCGAGACGATGGGGTAGGCGTCCAGCAGGTCCTGGTAGAACGCGATCATGTCCTTCCAGCTGCGCGCCTGTCCCTGCAACTGGTACGCGCCGTCGCGGTAGAACTCGGAGGAAGCCGGGTCGAGGGCGATGGCCATCTCCGGCCCTGGCTCGAGGCCGGCCGCCTCGATGGCGGCCACGATCAGGTCGAGCGCCTCGCGTGCCGTCGCGATGTCGGGGGCGAAACCGCCCTCGTCGCCCACGCCCGTGGCCAGGCCCTTCGCGTTCAGGTCGGCGTGCAGCGCGTGGAAGACCTCGGCGCCCCAGCGCAGGCCTTCCGCGAACGACGCCGCGCCCTGGGGGACCAGCATGAACTCCTGGAGCTCGAGCCGGTTGTCGGCGTGCGCGCCGCCGTTCACGACGTTCAGCATGGGAACCGGGAGCAGGTGCGCCTGCGGTCCGCCCAGGTACCGATACAGAGGAAGGCCGAGCGACGCGGCGGCCGCCCTCGCGGTGGCGAGCGACACGCCGAGGACCGCGTTGGCGCCGAGCTTCTTCTTGGTGGGGGTGCCGTCCAGGTCGATCAGGGCGGCGTCGACGGCTCGCTGGTCGAGCGCGTCGAGCCCCTCGACCTCGGGCGAGATGTCCTCGCGCACGATCCGGCAGGCGTCCAGCACGCCCTTGCCGCCGAAGCGGTTGGGGTCGCGGTCGCGCAGCTCCAGCGCCTCGTGCGCGCCGGTCGAGGCGCCCGACGGGACGGCGGCGCGTCCGATGGCGCCGTCCTCGAGTAGGACCTCGACCTCGACGGCGGGATTGCCCCGCGAGTCGAGGATCTCGCGCGCGCGAAGCTCCTCGATGGCTGACATGGCCATCAATTCTATTGCGCCACGATGTGGAACGGGTGGAGGCCCCGGTCCACGCGGCCCCGGCGGCTCGGCGAACCGGCCGAGATCAGAACATCGCGTACGACTGGTTGCAGGAGCCTTGAACAGCCCCAAGCGCGGAAGCCATGCCGTTGTAGTCGTAGTTCCAAAGGTCATTCAGCGCGAGATTCACACCGCCCAGGCAGGTCTTGAGCGACGTGATCTGTCCCGCCTGCAGCGAGATCTGGCTCCGCGCGTGGCTCAGGCTGCCTCGGGCCTCCGCGAGCTGCCTGCGCGTGATCCCGAGTTGGTGAAGGAGCCTCCTGCGGATCGCGGTCAGGTTGGCGATCTGCTCACCCTGCTGCGCGATCGTCGCGTTCGCGGTCGAGAGCGAATCCGCGTCGAACGCAGCTGGTTCGCGGAGAGGGCCAACGCAGCTCTTGTGTTCCGCAGCTTTTGGTGCGTGCCGTAGTCGTTGACGCCCCAGACCACCAAGCCGATGAGGAGCGCGACCGCCACGCCGATCGCCACGACGATCTCCCACACGGGGCGGCGCGGCGTGGTGGGAGTCGGCGGCTGAGCTTCGGCGAGGGTCACCATTTGCGTGGAGGCGACGAACTCCCGAGTCGCCGGCATGGTGAGCACGTTGCCCTTCGGCGTTCCGCCGACCGCGGCAAGCGATGCCCTATTCACGAGGGCACCGCACGACTCGCAGAAGGTGCCGGCGCCGGAGATTCCGATTCCGCATTTCCAGCAGTACAGGTCCATGTGCCCCCTCCTCTGTTCTGCGCGACCTACGCGGCCGCGTGGACCACGATCGTGCCGCCCTGCTTCATGACGTGGCCCGCCGGGGGCGCCTGGGTGAGCACGGTTCCGGAGGGCCGCGCCGATGGAACGTGCACGATCCGCACCCGCCACCCGTGTGCCTTGGCGTAGCTCTGCACCTCGCCGGCGCGCTTGCCGACCAGGCGCCGCAGCGGCTCGGTCGCCTTTTGCGACGCCAGACGACTGGTCATCGCGGTGACCTGGTCGGTGAGCCTGGCCTGCGCCGTTGCCGCGTCGGCGAGCCTGGCGCGAAGTCCCGTCGCCTCGGCCGCGGCGGACGCGGTTCCCATGTGACCCACGACGGCGCCGAGCAAGCCGGCCGCGACGATCGCGGCGACCAGGAACGCGACGAGCACCGCGGTCGGGCGGCGACGGACCATCGGTGGCGGGGCGGACACGTCGCGGATGGGCTCGGCGATCATCCGGTCGTCAATGGGCGACTCCGCATGAGGCGACGGCCGTTCCTCGGGCGGAGCCTCGAGCAGAAGGACCCCGCCTCTGCTCTCGACGGAGGCTTCGACGGGGACCGGGTCGACCTCCGGGGCATGCTCTTTCGAGTTCAGCGTGGATGCCTGCACCGCAGGCGATTCCGGCACTTCTCGTTCGATATGGCTGGGCGACACCGTCACACCGCACCGGCCGCAGTAGCGTGCGGTCGGAGCAAGCTCGTTGTCGCAACGTGAACACCGCATCTGAAGCTCCTCCCTTGTTGGTTGGGAGGACGTTACGGGAGGTCGATTCCGCTCCCCATCCCCCGCCATGCCAGAAATGCGCCTCGGCTGGGACAGGGGGTACTTCCTTCTGAGCTAGCCCCCTGGGGCTTCTCATCAGCTGGCGGGGCGAATCAGGCTTCGGCGCGATAGCGCTGAAGCAGCTCGTCGTCGGTCAGGGATTCGAGGTCGACGCCCTCCGCGACGGCTGCCTCTCTGACTTGCTCGAAACGCTCGCCGAATCGGGCGGTCGCCTTTCGGAGCGCCGTCTCGGGGTCGATGCCCAGCCGGCGGCCGGCCCCGGCGACCGCGAACAGGAGCTCGCCCAGTGCGTCTTCGGAATCCCGCGTGTCCGATTCCGCCTCCAACGCATCGAGCGACTCGTGAACGCGAGCGAGCGCCGCCTCGCGAGAGCGCCAGTCGAAGCCGCTCCCTGCCGCGCGGCGCTGCACCTTGGCGGCGCGAGCGAGGGCCGGGAGCGTCGCGGGAATGTCCTGGTCGACGCCGCGCTCCTCCCCCTTCTCCTGCGTCTTGATCTTCTCCCAGTTGACCAGGACCTCGGCCGCGGAGTCGACGTCCACGTCGCCGAACACGTGGGGGTGACGCCGGATCAGCTTGCGCGCCAAGGCCTCGGCGACGTCGTCCACGTCCCACGCGCCCTCCTGCCGGGCCATCTCCGCGTGGAACACCACCTGCAGCAGCACGTCGCCCAACTCATCCTTCAGCCGCTCCATGTCGCCGGCGTCGATAGCCTCGAGCGTCTCGTGCGTCTCCTCCAGCAGGTGCCGGCCGAGCGTCTGATGAGTCTGCTCCGCATCCCACGGGCACCCGCCCGGCCCACGCAGCCGTTGCATGACACGGACGACGTCCAGCAGCCGCTCCCCGCGGTCGTGCGACAGCACGGGCCCGTCGGGGACACCCTCGACGCGGTGGCCCTCAGCCATCGCCCTCGGCGGCGGTCGCGTACTTCTCCACGACATCGGAGGGGATGTTGTCCCAGAACGCCTTGGTGGCATCCAGGAGCGCGCCCAGGTCGTGCGCGTCCTTGGGCGTGTGCACCACGAACTGCCACCCGGAGACCTCGTACACGAACCCGGTTCCCTGGGCCTCCAGCGATTCCATCATCGTGTGGTCGACGAACGCGCGCGCGAAGTCGGCGTCGGACGCCTTCACCTCGAAATGCTTGTCGAAGTCCTTGGCCCCGCAGTCGACCTCGAGGTGGTCGTGGTGCAGGTGGTCCACTCGGTCGAGGTCGTCGGCGAAGCGGGTGCCCCGGTCCTTCTTCTCTATGTACACGTACGGCAGCTGCGCGCCGGTCCCCGCCATCGCGGTCGTGATGACCTCGTTCTCGGTCCAGTACTTCGTGATCCCCAGGATCTGCACGCCGTCCGCGACCGGGACGTTCACGTCGAAGAGGTCGACCGGCATCCCGTTCCAGCCGCCCGTCAGCATGTGCTCGCCGGTGACCACCGGCCCGTCCTGCCCGAGCGTGAAAAGGTAGAACGGCAGGGAGAGGATGTCCTCGGGCACGTCGGCCCCGTACTCGAAGCCATGGGCCCCGGCCCATGCCCGCATCTCTGCGGCGCGGTCCTCGGTCATGCACCCTCCTTCGCGCGATCGCCCTCGGGCGGTCCGATGGCGTCCTCCACGTAGCCGACCAGCAGCTCTTCGCGGAACTGGGTGGGCGGCTGCAGGTTCAGCGTCTTCGTGACCTCATGGTACGCGGCGTCCTCGCGCTCCACCGCCAGCGCATGACCCCGCTCGGGCGCGACCGGCTTGATGCGGATCTGCATCCGGATGGTGGAGATCTCCTCCACGCCCGCGGCCAGGCAGGCCAGGCGCAGTGACTGGATGGCGAACAGGGTCCGCACCTCGTCCGGAATGCGCCCGAACCGGTCCTCGGCCTCGGCCCGCACGCGCGCCAGCTCGTCGTGGTCGCGCGACATCGACACCCGCCGGTACAGCTCGAGCCGCAGCGACTCCTGTCCCAGCCATTCCGGCGGGATGAACGCGCGCACGGGCAGGTCGACGCGCACGTCGCGCTCCTCCTCGACCGGCTCGCCCTTCATCTCCGCGACCGACTCGGCCAGCAGCCGCACGTACGTGTCGAACCCGACCGCGGCGATGTGGCCGTGCTGCTCGGCGCCCAGCAGGTTCCCGGCGCCTCGGATCTCCAGATCCTTCATGGCGATCTGGAACCCCGAGCCCAGCGCCGTGTGCCGGCTGATCGCCGCCAGCCGCGCGTGCGCCTCTTCGGTCAGCTGGGCGGTCGGCGGGAAGAACAGATACGCGAACGCGCGCTCGGCCGAGCGCCCTACGCGCCCGCGGAGCTGATACATCTGCGCGAGGCCGAGCCGGTCGGCGCGCTCCACGACCAACGTGTTCGCGCTGGGCACGTCCAGGCCGCTCTCGATGATTGTGGTGCAGACCAGGACGTCCGCCGTCCGGTCCCAGAACGCCATCATCACCTTCTCGAGCTGGTGCTCGTCCATCTGGCCGTGGGCGGTCGCGACGCGCGCGTCGGGCAGCTTCTCCTGCAGCTTGCCGGCGGCCCGCCCGATCGTCTCCACGCGGTTGTGGACCCAGAACACCTGCCCGCCGCGGAGCAGCTCGCGGCGCACGGCGGCGAGCGCCATGTCCTCTTCGTACGAGCCGACGTACGTCAGCACCGGCTGGCGGTCCTCGGGCGGCGTGTCGACGCTCGACATGTCGCGGATCCCCGCGAGCGCCATCTCGAGCGTCCGGGGGATCGGTGTCGCCGTCATCGTCAGCACGTCGACGCTCGTGCGCAGCCGCTTCAACCGTTCCTTGTGCGAGACGCCGAACCGCTGCTCCTCGTCCACCACCAGGAGGCCCAGGTCCTTGAACCGGATGTCCGCCGACAGCAGGCGGTGCGTGCCGATCACGACGTCGACCTCGCCCTTGGCGACCTTCTCGACGACCTCGGCCTGTTCCTGCGCCGACAGGAACCTGGACAGCATCGCCACCTTGACCGGGAACGGCGCGTAACGCTCGCTGAAGGTGACGAAGTGTTGTTCGGCGAGCAGCGTCGTCGGCACGAGCACGGCGACCTGCTTGCCTTCCATCACGGCCTTGAACGCGGCCCGGACGGCGATCTCGGTCTTGCCGTAGCCGACGTCGCCGCAGATCAGGCGGTCCATCGGCCGGTCGCCCTCCATGTCCCGCTTCACCTCGTCGATGGCGACCAGCTGGTCGCGGGTCTCTTCGTGCGGGAAGGCGTCCTCCAGCTCGGCCTGCCACGGCGTGTCGGGGCCGAAGGCGTGGCCCTTCACGGTCAGGCGCACCGAGTACAGGCGGACCAGCTCGCCTGCCATGTCCCGGATCGCCCGGCGGACCTTGCCCTTGGTCCGCACCCAGTCGCTCGAGCCCAGCCGGTGCAGCCGCGGCGCCTCGCCGCCCACGTACTTCGTGACGACGCCGACCTGGTCCGAGGGCACGTAGAGCCGGTCGCCCTGCGCGTACTCCAGCAGCAGGTAGTCGCGCTCCGAGCCCGCGACCGCGCGGCGGACCATCCCGACGTAGCGGCCGACGCCGTGCACCTGGTGCACACAGAGGTCGCCGGGCTCGAGCTCCTCGGCGACCGCCTCGGCGCGGCGCTGCGTGAGCCGCGGCGCCTCGCGCGTATGACGGCGTCGCCCGAACAGGTCCTCTTCGGTCAGGAGCGCGAGGGCTCCAGACTCGAAGACGAATCCCTCCTCGACGTCGGCGCGGATCGCGATCGTCTCGTCGCGGGGGAGGCCGGCCGACTCCAGGACCTCCACGGATCGGTCGAGGCTGCCGCGTCCCTCCGCGGCCACCACGATGCGGGCCCCACCCCGGTGCAGCCTCTCCGCCTCGGTGGCCAGGGGCTGGGCCGCGGCCTGCCCTCCGCCGCCCCACGGCCGGATGCCGAGGTCGTGGCCACCGGACAGCTCGGAGAGATCGGCGCGGTCCCGGCCGCCGAACGCGACCTCGGGCTCCTCGATGACGCGGGGACCCGGCCACTCCGACGCCTCGGCGAGGGCATCCGCCTCGGCGACGACGCGGGCGGCGCGCTCGGCCGTCAGGCGCGACTGCGCGAGGACGACTCGCGACGACGACGGAAGCAGGTCCGCCACGAAGGGGAGACGGTCGTACAGAAGCGGAATCGCCTGTTCCATCCCCTCGAACGCCAACCCCTCGGTCAGGCGCTCCAGGATCGATCGGTACTGGCCGCGAACGTCGGACCGCTCGAGCGCGCGGACGGCCCGGCTCCGCGTGTCCCGGTCGGCGATCAGCTCGCGGCACGGGTGGACCTCGAGGTGCTCGACCGGTCCCGTGGAGAGCTGTGTGCCGGTGGAGAACTCGCGCAACGATTCGATCTGGTCGCCGAACAGCTCGGCCCGTCCCGGGCGCCGGGCGGTGGACGGGAAGACGTCGAGGATCCCGCCGCGCACGGCGAACTCGCCGCGGTGCTCCACCACGTCGACGCGCGCGTAGCCGAGCGCGGTCAGGTGCTCCAGCAGCCCGTCGAAGTCCACGGTCGCGTCGCGGGCGATCGTCAGGGGATCGTGCGCGCCGAGCTCCGGCGAGATTCGCTGCAGCACAGCCAGAACCGGGGCCGCGACGACCATCGGCCCCGTCGCGCGCCGAAGGCGGTGTGCGGCGGCTGCACGTCGTCCCGCGGTGAGTGGGCCGGGGCTGATCCCCTCGTACGGGAGCGACTCCCACGCGGGAAACAACACGACCCGGTCCGGTCCCAGCCACGCGGCCGCGCCGTCCGCCACCGCCTGCGCGGCCCGGGGATCGGCGCCGACCGCCAGCACGGGGGCGTCGATGGTGACGGCGAGCGCAGCGGCAACGAAAGGGTGCGACGCGGCGGGCGCGCTCGCCACGACGTGGTCGCCCCGCAGCGAGGACGCGAGCGCGGATGCCGCCTCCGCGAGTAGCTCCTCCAGGCCTTCCGCCATCTTCGTTGCCACGTTCCTCCTTTGGACGGTCGACGTGCGCCCCTGGGCCGCGCGGGCCTCGTTCCCGTTTCGTGACACCCCGGGAACAGCGCGAAGAGGCCTCGTGCGCCGCACCAGGCCTCTGACCAGGGAATTCGCTATGCGATTCGTTCGGCCGGGGTCCGGCTAACGATCTCCCCCGCCGCTGCGATTGTACCGGTCCTGCGCTGCTGCGAGGCCGTCGGTCACCAGGGCGAGCGCCGCGTCGGCCGCGTCCTCGATGAGCACCTCGACTTCCTTTCGCTCGCGCGAACCGAACGGCGACAGGACGTAGCCGATGGGGTCCTGGCGGCCGGGCGGACGCCCCACGCCGATGCGAACGCGGTAGAAGTCCGGCGTCCGGAACCCGGACACGACCGACTCGAGGCCGTTGTGGCCGGCCGTGCTGCCGCCGAACTTCAGGCGGAGCGCGCCGAAGGCGATGTCGATCTCGTCGTGCACGACGACCACGCGCTCGGCGGGGATGTCCCGCTTGCGGGCCAATGAAGCGAGCGGCGGACCGCTCTCGTTCATGAACGTGGTCGTCCGTGTCAGCAAGAGCGGGACGTCACCGATCCGCGCATCGGCGGCGGTCGCCGCCACGAACCGGACCTTCTTCAACGTGACGCCCAGACGGTCACAGAGGCGGTCGACGACCATGGCACCCGCGTTGTGCCGGGTCTTCGCGTACTTCTCTCCCGGATTGCCGAGGCCCGCGATCAGCCAGGGTTCGGCCACGTGGCCACCTCGCCCCGGAGAGCGGTCGGGTCAGGACGCGTCGCCGCCACCCTCGGCGGAGGAGTCGGAATCCGGCTGTTCGGCTCCCTCCTCGCCTTCGCGCGGCCTCGCCCTCCACGGCCTCGCCCTCGGCGGCAGCGACCTCTTCCTCCTCGACGCGGAGGATCTGCGGCGTGACCACCGACACGACGATCTCGTCGACGGAGGTGAGGAAGGTGGCGCCCGCCGGGACGACGAGGTCCTCGACCTTCAGCGACTCGCCGATGCCCAGGGGCGTCACGTCGGCCTCGACCGAGGTGGGGACGTCCTGCGGGAGACACTCGACCTGGAGGTTCCAGAGGTGGTGCTCGACCACGCCGCCCTCGCGGACACCGTGCGAGTCGCCCACGATGTGGACGGGAACCTCGACCGTGATCTTCTCGTCGCGTGCGATGCGCAGGAAGTCGACGTGGATCAGGGTGTCGCGGATGTTGTCGCGCTGGAGGTCCCGCGGCATGGCCAGCCACTCGTCCTTGCCGACCTTGAGGTCGACGAGGACGTTCATCCCGGCGTCGGTGTGCAGCAGGCGATAGAGCTCGCGGGCGTCTACGTCGATGGCGACCGAGTCGCCGTGCCCGTACACGACGCCGGGCACGCGCCCGGACGCGCGGAGCTTCCGCGCGGCGCCCTTGCCGCCGTCCGTGCGCTGCTCGGCCTTCAATTTGCGTTCCATGCTTTCGTCCTCTCGCTCCGCGGGAATGCCCGCCAACCCGCGTGATCCGGGCGGCGGAAAGCAGACGCCAATTGTAGCGATCGGCCGAAGGCAGTCGCCAAATGCCGGAAATCGCAGGTCGCTCATTGACAATCGAACGTATGTTTGGTATGGTTAGTGCTTCTCCTCCCCCCAGACTTCTTCCCCCGTGTGAGGTCCTGGGATGCAGGCTCGCTGTGTAGAAGACCGAGGATGCTCGCCCGCGCTCGTCCGGCGCGCCGACGAAGCTCACGCTGCGATGTGTCGCTCGCAGCGTGAGCTGTTTGGCGTCATGACAGAGATCGACCGCAATCTCCTGTGGAAGCGAGACGGCGCGCGTGACATGGCCCATTGGTTGTGGATGCGCTATGGCCTGTCCGAATGGAAGGCCAGGCGCTGGATCGCAGCGGCCCACGCCCTGGGGTCCCTTCCAGCCGTTTCCGCGGCCTTCGCGTCGGGATCACTCGGGGTGGACAAGGTCGTGGAGCTCTGCCGGTTCGCCACGCCCGAGAACGAGGAGATGTTGGTGGTGTGGGCGCAGAGAGTCTCCGCGGGCGCGATCCGGTCCCGGGGGGACCGCGAGAATCCGCCAGAGCCTCCAGGACGTTCGCCAGATCGAACGGTCCCGGTACCTGCGGTGGTGGCACGAGGACGACGGACGAACCCTGTGTCTGGAAGGTCGCATGCCCGTCGCCGCGGGAGCGGTGGTGATGAGGGCTTTGGAGCGCGTCGCCGACCAGCTTCCCGCTGTGCCCGTGGGTGATGACCCTCCGGGTCGGGATGCACGTCGAGCAGACGCCCTGGTGGCACTCGCCTCTGTCCGGATCGCCTCGGACGCCGACCCGGACCGCGCGACGGTGGTCGTGCACGTGCCCTTGGAGGTGCTCGAGGGTCGGCCTGACGGCGACCGTGAGCCCGGATGTGGGCTCGAGGGCGGTGGCGTGATCCATTCCGAGACGGCCCGGAGACTTGCGTGTACGGCCCGGATCGAGACGGTGGTGGAAGACCCTGCCGGCCGCATCGTCGGCCTGGGGAGGACCTCAAGGGAGCCCTCGCCGCAGATGCTGCGGGCGCTGCGCCGCCGGGACGACGGGTGCCGGTTCCCGGGGTGCGGAACGCGCCGGTTCACCCACGCCCACCACATCCGGTGGTGGTCAGGCGGGGGACGGACCGATCTCGACAACCTGGTGATGGTCTGCTCGTTTCACCACACGCTGGTGCACGAGCACGGGTGGAGGATCAAGCGCGACCCGGCAGGGACCGTCTCGTGGTTCCACCCGAACGGCGTGCGCTACCGTGCGGGGCCGGCGACAGTGCCGCTGCGGGCGTGATCAGGGCTCGCCGAACCCGTCTGGCTAGAGCTGGTTGTCGCCCTGGAAGATGCCCGAGACCGACTCGTCCTCGAACACGGCGTCGAGGGCCGAGGCGATGATCGGCGCGATCGAGAGCACGACCAGCCGGTCGCCCAGCACCTGCGCCTTCTCCTCGGGGATCGGCAGCGTGTTCGTGACGACGACGTCCTTGATGGGTGACTCCGCGATCGTTTGCACGGCCTTGCCCGACAGGACGGGGTGCGTGGCGACGGCGTAGATCTCGGCCGCGCCTTCCGCGGCGAGCGCCTTGGCGCCCTCGCTGATGGTCCCCGCCGTGTCGATCATGTCGTCGATCAGGATGCAACGGCGGCCCGAGACCTCGCCGACGACCACGACCTGCTCGATCTTGTGCGCCTCGTGCCGCGAGCGCCGCTTGTAGATGAACGCCAGGTCCGAGTGCAGGTCGGTCCGCAGCCGCTGGGCGCTCTTGATCCGGCCGGCGTCGGGCGAGACGACCACGATCTCGTCGGGCGAGCCCATGTGCTCCTTGATGTACCCGGACAGCAGCGGCATGGCCGTCAGGTGGTCGAACGGGAAGGTTGAAGAACCCCTGGATCTGACCCGAGTGGAGGTCGACCGAGATCACCCGGTCGGCTCCGGCGGTGGTCAGCAGGTCGGCCACCAGCTTGGCCGAGATCGGCTCGCGCGCCAGCACCTTGTGGTCCTGCCGCGAGTACCCGTAGTAGGGGATGACCGCGGTGATGCGCTTGGCCGACGCACGCTTCAGCGCGTCGATCATCACCAGCTGCTCCATGATGATTTCGTTGATCTGGATCCGAGTGCGTCTGCACGACGAACGCGTCGGCACCGCGAACGCTCTCGTCCGAACGCACGTAGATCTCACCCGACGCGAACCGCGAGATCTTCGTGTGGCAGAGCTGAATCCCCAGCTGTGCGGCGATCTCGTCCGCCAGCACGGGGTGTGCCGTGCCGGCGAACACCATCATCCGCTTCCGGGAAGTGATGTCCCGGTGGTCCGGGACCGACCGCTCCTCGTGCGCTCCCGTCACGTTTCCCTCCTCGCACCGCCGCCGGCCTTGCGCCTGGGCTTGCGCCCAGCGCTTGCGCCGTCGTCGCGCTTGCCCCCGGGCGACCGCCCGCCGTGCGCCGCCCGCCGCCGATCGTCGTACCCCCGCACCGTCCGCTGCTCCGCGCGCTCGACGGACAGGGAACCGGCGGGAACGTCCTTACCGATCACCGACCCCGCCCCGGTCCAGGCTCGCTTCCCCAGCTTCACCGGTGCCACCAACATCGTATCCGAGCCGATGAACGAATCGTCGCCGATCACGGTCCGATGCTTCTCGTATCCGTCGTAGTTGCACGTGATCGAGCCGGCTCCCACGTTCACGTGGCGCCCGATCACCGCGTCGCCCATGTAGGCCAGGTGCGGCACCTTGCTGCCCGCCCCCACCCGGGTGTTCTTGATCTCCACGAACGTGCCGGCCTTGCCCCGCTCGTCGATGACCGTCCCCGGTCGCAGGCTCGCATACGGACCGACCTGGGCGGCCCGGCCCAGGCGGGCGCCGCGCACCACCGAGAACGTCACCTCCGCGTCGTCTCCGATCCGGGAGTCGACGATCCGCGTCGACGGCCCCAGCGTGCAGCTTTCGCCGACCCGCGTGTCCCCCTGGAGGAACGTCAGCGGCAGCAGGGTCGTGTCGGCCCCGATCCGAACGTCCACGTCCACGTACGTGGTATCGGGGTCGACGACCGTGACGCCGGCCGTCATGTGCTCCTCGAGGATCCGGTCCCGCATCACGCGCGCCGCGCGGGCGATGCCGGCGCGGGAGTTCACCTGCGGGAGCACGCCGCCGACATCGATCGGCACCAGGGTCAGGCGCTCACCCTTGTCCCGCAGGATCGGGAACACGTGGTGGAGGTAGTACTCACGCTGACGGTTCTCGCGGCCGACCAGGGGCAGCGCGCGGAACAGGTCCTCGCGCCGAAACGCGTAGACGAGGGTCGCCACCTCCCGGATGGCACGCACCTCGGGCGTGGCGTCGGGCTCCTCGCCGATCTCGAGGAGCTCGCCGGCGTCGTCCCGGACGATCCGCCCGTAGCCCCTCGGATCGTCGAGGACCGTGGTGAGGATGCTCCCGGCGGCCTTCGTCCTGCGGTGCGCGCGGACCAGCGACCGGACCTGATCGGGCAGGAACAGCGGGATCGTCCCCGGCCATGACGACGACGTCGTCGACGCCGGAGACGGCTCGCTCGGCCGTCAAGACCGCGTGCCCGGTGCCGAGCCGCTCCTTCTGTTCCACGAACACGGGCTCCGGCGTGATCCCCCAGCCGCGCACCGCTTCCTCCACGGCGCCGCCGGCGTCCGGACACGACGATGACGATCCGGTCGGGACGGGCTCCGCGCAGCGCCCGCAGGACGTGCCACAGGATGGCCCGCCCGCAGACCTCGTGCAGCACCTTGGGCCGCGCGGACTTCAGACGCTTGCCCCGTCCCGCGGCGAGGACGACCGCAGCCAGGGATCGGGTGGAACGGGCGGGGGAAGGTCGTCCCGAAGCGCGTCGCTGTCGGCGGTCATCGTGATGTGCTCGGACTCCCGTGCGGTTTCTACCCGGCCACGCGGTTCCGCGCAACCGGCGGGGTTTCCATTCTCCCAGACGGCCGGGATCGGCCCTCGCGGCGCTCGCGCGGGCCCCGGCGGGTCCACGCGACCGGGGACGCTATCGTGGTGCCCGTGTGGGCCCTAGTCCAAACGGCAGTGACGCCGGGTTTTGGTCCCGGAGATCCGCGTTCGAGTCGCGGGGGCCCAGCCAGGGCTCATCCCACCGTCGTCGACGCCGCGTACCGCACCGGCCGCCCCGCGATGTCCTCGAGGTCTCGCTCGACGTCCGGGTCGAGCCGGGACGAGCACGACCCCGACCAGCGTCGGGCCGCTTCCGGTCATGACGACCGCCGGCACGCCGGCGGACTCCAGGCGGTTCCGGGCGTCTCCGACGGCCGGATGCCGGGCGGCGACCGGCCCCTCGAGGTCGTTGTGCAGCACCGCCGCCAGGCGCGCCGGCACATGCGGCCCCGGCTCGCCGGCCAGCCGCTCGAGCGCCCCCAGGAAGGCCGCCGGGTCGGGTCCGGTCGTGGCCCCGTCCTCGTCCCACCAGCGGAAGGCGTCCGCCGTCGACACGCCGAACGAGAAGCCGATCACGACGAGGTCCACGCCCGGAGCGTCCGCGGGCTCGACCCGCTCGCCGCGGCCTCGCGCGACGCACGGCCCGCCCATCAGCAGCGCCGGGACGTCGGACCCGACCGCCGCCCCGACGGCGCGCAGCTCCTCGTCCGGCATGCCCAGCGCCCACAGCCGGTTCAGGGCGCGGAGCGCGGCCGCCGCGTCGGCGCTGCCGCCGCCGAGACCCGCCGCCACCGGCACGCGCTTCTCCAGGACGAACTCGGCGAACCCGCGGACCTCCCCGGCCACGGCCAGCGCGTGCGCTGCCCGGAGAATGAGGTTCGTCTCGTCCAGGGGAACGCGCGCCAGGAGCCCCGCGTCACCCGTCGCCTCCAGCGACAGGGACAGTGTCCGAAACGACGAGGCGTCGGCGAACGCGTGGACCTGGAGCCGGTCGGCGAGGTCGATGGGGAGCACGACCGTCTCCAGGTCGTGGAAACCGTCGTCGCGCCGTCCGAGGACCCGCAGGAACGGATTCACCTTGGCCGGCGCCGGGACGATGACGGTCCGCGCCGGCAGCGCCCCTGCGTCCACGCCGTCGAGCGGGAGTCCGGTCACGGGCCGGCTCCGCGCCGACCGGACGCGACCGCGTCCGCAACGCGGGCGAAGGCTTCCAGCGACAGCTCCTCGGGGCGGACACGCGGATCCAGACCGCATCGCTCGAGGGTCGCCGCTGCCGCGTCCGCCGGAACCCCCAGCCGCACCAGCGCGTTCCGCATCGTCTTCCGCCGCTGCGCGAACGCCTCGTCGATCAGCGCGAACAGCCCCTGCTCGTCCGGCCGCGACCGGCGGGGCGTCGAGACGGTCCAGGCGCACCAGCACCGACTCGACGTTGGGCGGCGGCCAGAAGACGGTCGCCGCGACGCGCCGCACCACCGAGGCCCGCGCGCGATACGCGACCCGCAGGCTCACCGCGCCGAACTGCTTGTGCGCCCGGGCTCGCCGCCAGACGCTCGCCGACCTCTCGCTGGACCATCACGAGCATCCGGCGCACGCGGGGCTCGTCCTGGAGGACCCGGAGGACGACCGGCGTCGCGACGTTGTAGGGAAGGTTGGCGACCAGAGCCCAGGGCTCGCCCTCCAGCATCGACGCCCACGAGGCCCGCATGGCGTCGGCCCGGACGACGCGCACGTCCGGCCAGCCCGCCGTGACCTCGGTGAGCGCGGGGATCAACCGCCGGTCGACCTCCACGGCGGTCACCGACGCCCCCGTCGCCGCCAGGGCCAGCGTCAGCGAGCCGAGTCCCGCGCCGATCTCCAGGACGCGGTCGCCGGGACCCGCCTCGGAAAGCTGCGCGATCCGCCGCGCTAAGGCGGGATCCACCAGAAAGTTCTGCCCGAGCGACTTCGTGGGCGTGATCCCGTGGCGGCGCGCCAGGGCGCGGAGCGCGGTGGGTGGAAGGCTCGCCGGGCCGGGGCCGGTCACTGTTGCGCCAGGGGTCCCCGTCCCGGCCGGCGAGCGTCTACCAGGTGATCCGGACCTTTGCCAGGCCCTGGCCGAGGGGCGCGATTGCGCTGAACGCCGGCGAGCAGAGGTCGATGATCCGTCCCGGGCCGTAGGGGCCACGGTCATTGATTACCACAGAGACCGAGTGCCCGTTCTCCAGGTTCGTCACATGGACGATGGTGCCGAAGGGAAGCCATGGGCTGGCGGCGTGCATCCCCGCGCACCCATACCAGCTCGCGATCCCGTCGCGGGAACCCCCCGACGTCGAGGAGGTGCCCTTCAGCACGATCTGCTCGACCGGGGCCACGATCACCTGCGAGGCCACGATCCTTCGAGAGATCAACCTTCCGTTGAGGTAGGTGGAGACGACGGTCTGGCGGGCCAGGCCGTCCGCGCCGCTGCGGTTCACGACGCTCTGACCGACCGGCAGGCCGTCCGTGAAGTGGACGACGACCGGGAACGGGACGGCCGCCGTCACGGACTCGCTGACCCGCTTCACGTTCAGGACCCTGACCGCGCGGGCCACGCTCAGGGCCGTCCGCGGCGCGGGGCGAACCAGGTCGTCGTCCCCCATGTGGACGCGCATCGCCTGCAGCAGCTCCCCGACGGTCGTGGCGTTGGTGAGCACCGCCTCCCGTGGATTGCCACCGACGCGGACCGGCACGGTGATGGTGGCCCCGGCGGTCGCGGTGTCGGTCAGGCGTGCACGCAGCGTCAGTCGCGCGCCGGCGCCGGCACCCGACGCCGGAAGCCGGATGGCCCAGAGCGGGCCGGCGCCGGGCTTGAGTCGCGTCTCCGAGAGCGCCACCGCCATGCCTGCCGCGCCGGCCGTCGCGGCAGCGGCCGCGGATCCGCTTCGCATCCCTTCGGGTGACGGCTGCGGCGCCGGAGCGGCGGCGACGCCGGACGGCGAGTTGAGAGAGGAGGAGAACGGGGTCGCGGCCGAGGCGGAGACGCGAATGATGCTCGCCCCCGCGACCAAGGCCACGGCCAAGATTCCGGTCCTGCGTCCCCTCAACGACATCCACGAACTCCATCATCCGTGAGTGTGCGCAGCGGGGAAGCTGCTCCGATCGCGGGGCTCTGCGCGTGCCAGCCCGCCGACCCTAGCAAAGCCTCAACCTTTACTGCAACCTGTGAACCGAACGGACGTTCGGGGGCGTTTCGGCGTCGTTCGAACCCTCTAGCGAAGCAACGGGAACGCGTCGAGCGTGTTCTCGACGGTGCGTTGCACCATCAGATCGAAGTCGAGACCTCGAAGATCCGCGAGTGTATGCGCGACCGTCACCGCGTTCGCGGGTGAGTTCGGGCGTCCGCGCATCGACTGCGGCGGCAGGAACGGGCTGTCGGTCTCGACCAACAATCGATCCTCCGCGACGGACGCCGCGGCGCGCCGCATCCCGTCCGTCCCGGGGTACGTGACGTTGCCGGCGAACGAAAGGAAGTACCCGCGGGCCGCCGCCTCCGCCGCCACCGTCTCGTCCCCGGAGAAGCAGTGGAGGACCACGCGCTCGGCGCGTTCGTCCGCCAGAACGCGCAGTGCGTCGGGCCACGCGTCGCGGACGTGGACGACGAGCGGCTTGCCGGTCTCCCGCGACAGGGCGATGTGCGTGCGGAAGGCCCGCTCCTGGTCCTCGGGCGGCGAAAGTCTCCGGTAGTGGTCGAGACCCGTCTCGCCGACCCCCACCACCAGGGGGTGAATCAGGAGCTCCTCGACCGTGCTGCCGGCGGCTCGATCGAAGGTCGAGGCATCGTGCGGGTGCACGCCCGCCGTGGCGAACACGCCCCGCAGCGACTCCGCCAGCTCGAGCGACCGCCGGCTCGATTCGGGGTCCACGCCGACGCAGATCATGCGCCCCACGCCCGCCGCCCGGGCCGCGGCCGTCACCGCCGCCGGCTCGTCCTCCATCAGGAACAGATGACAGTGCGTGTCCACGAGGCCCGCCCGGGATCCCTCCGATGGAGCGTCGTCGACGCCGTGCCTCTCGACCGCTGGTGGAGGGTTAGTCATCGAGCCGCGGGAACAGCGCCTCGCCCTTGTGCGTGCGCGTTCCGGCCGCCAGCCCGCCCCACGCCGCGGCCTCCGGCACCCGCTGCGCGGCGAGCGGCTCGGCGATGCCCAGCTGCGTCCACAGGCGCTCGGCGGCGGAGGGCATCACCGCGAACGAGAACACCGCGATGAGCCGAAGCCCCTCCAGCGAGTCGTACAGGATCGTCGCAACGTCGTCCCTGCGGGCCGGATCCTTGGCCAGGGCCCAGGGCGCCGCCTCGACCAGGTACCGGTTCATCTCGCCCACGAAATCCGAGAGGGCGGTCACGGCGTCGGTCAACCGCAGGTCGAGGATGGCCGCGTCGAACCGCTCGGCGAGCCCGGACGCCGCTGCGGCCAGGCGGCTCGGGACGGCGCCGGCCGGGCGCTCGGGGGCGAGCCCGTCGAAGTTCGACTCGACCATCGTGAGGACCCTGCTCGCCAGGTTCCCAAGCCCGTTGGCGAGGTCGGCGTTCGTCCGGGTGACCATCGACTCCCAGGAGAAGCTGCCGTCCTGCCCCCACCGGATCTCGCGCAGGAAGTAGTAGCGGTAGGCGTCGACGCCGAAGTGGTCCAGGAGCTCGAACGGGTGGATGCCGGTGGCGTTCGTCTTCGACATCTTCTGGCCGCCCACCGTCAGGAACCCGTGGGCCCAGACCTGCGTGGGCGGCTCGACCCCGCCGGCCATCAGCATGGCCGGCCAGTAGACGGCGTGCTGGCGGACGATGTCCTTCCCGATCACGTGGACGTCGGCCGGCCAGGTCGCGGCGAACCGCGCGGGGTCGTCCGCGTACCCGGCCGCGGTGATGTAGTTGGTCAGGGCGTCGAACCACACGTAGGTCACGTGGGCCGGGTCCCAGGGCAACGGGATGCCCCAGCGGAAGGACGTCCGGGACGACCGAGAAGTCCTGGAGCCCGCCCCGGATCAGCGACAGGACCTCGTTGCGGCGGGCCTCCGGTTCGACGGCCTCGGGGTGGCGCTCGTAGTGCTCCAGGAGCCGGTCGGCGTAGGCGGAGAGACGGAAGAAGTAGTTCTCCTCCCGGAACTCCTCGACCGGCCGGTCGTGGATCGGGCAGTTCCCGTCGACCAGGTCGTCCTCGGTGTAGAAGAGCTCGCACGCGACGCAGTACAGGCCCTCGTAGGTCCCCAGGTAGATGTCGTCCCGGCCGTTGTCGTGGACGGCCTGGAGGAGCTTGACCACCGCCGCCACGTGCCGGGCCTGGGTGGTCCGGATGTAGTCGTCGTAGGCGATGTCCAGGCGGTCCCAGACCTCCTTCCACCGGGGCTCCATGTCGTCGACCCACCGCTGGGGATCCACCCCGGCGGCCTCGGCGGCCCGCTGGAGCTTCTGCCCGTGCTCGTCGGTCCCGGTCAGATGGAAGACCTGCTCGCCGCGGAGCCGGTGGTAGCGGGCGACCACGTCGACGGCCACCGCGTTGTACGCGTGCCCGATGTGCGGCACGTCGTTCGGGTAGTAGATCGGCGTGGTGATGTAGTAGACGTCCTTGCCCATGGTCGGGCCATTGTACGGGCGGCCCCCGTGAAGCCCGGCACGTCGCGGCAGAGGCGTCAGGGTCTGGTCAGCGCGTCGTAGATCTGCCGGGCCGGGACGCCGGTTCCCGCGGCGGCCTCCTTCGCGGCCTCGCGCTTGCGCATCCCGCCGGCGGCGAGCGAGCGCGCCAGCGCGACCGCACCGTCGACGTCGACCGCCGGTTGCGCGGCGGCGCCTTCCACCACCAGCGTCACCTCACCCTTCAGGTCCCGGTCTCCGACCGCCGCCGCGAGCTCGGACAGCGAGCCGCGCAGGACCTCCTGGTGCACCTTGGTCAGCTCTCTGCACACGGCGGCGCCGCGATCGCCGCACGCCTCGAGAAGGTCGGCCAGCGTCCCGGCCGTCCGCCGCGGCGACTCGAAGAGCACGACGGTGCGGGGGTCGGCCGCGATCTCGGCCAGCCGCTCGCGCCGAGCCTTCCCGCTGCGCGGCAGGAACCCCTCGAATGCGAACCGGTCGGTCGGCAGGCCCGACGCCACCAGGGCCGCAAGGACGGCCGACGGGCCGGGGACGACCTCCACCGGCACCCCGGCCTCGGCGCAGGCCGCCACGAGCCGGTAGCCCGGGTCCGAGACCCCCGGCATGCCCGCGTCGCTGATCAGCGCGACGTCCCGGCCGGCCTCGAGCACCGCTACGACCTGGGGCACCCGCTCGCGCTCGTTGGCGTCGAAGAAGGACAGGAATCGGGCGTGCGCACCGATGCGCTGGAGGAGGAGGCCGGCCCGCCGCGTGTCCTCGGCCGCGACCAGCTCCACCTCGCCCAGCACGCGGCGGGCGCGCTCGCCGAGATCCCCCATGTTCCCGATCGGCGTACCGACCACGAAGAGCGTTCCCGTCCGGCTCACCAGGCCACATTATTCGGCCACCGGTGCCCATGGGATTCGCCGGAACGCGGCGATCGGCCCGGCTATGCTCCGACGCGTATGCGGACGCCCGACGATTCCCCGGAATTCCCCGCGGCGCCGGGTCCCCTTCCCCCGCCCACCACAGCGGGCACGGACCTGTTCGCCGACGGCGTGTGGAGCCCGAACGACCCCGCGCCCGTGATCCGGGGAACGCGTGCGCAGCGCCACGACCGGCGCCGCCGTGGTCCCGGGAACGCGCTGCTGATCATCCTCGCGGTCACCGCGCTCGCCGCGGGCCTGCGCATGTGGCACCTGTCGTCGCCGCACACCTACGTCTTCGACGAGGTCTACTACGCGAAGGACGGCTGCTTCGACGCCGGCTATCCATATAAGGAGTGCGGTCTCGAGTCACCGGGCGAGCAGACGTTCACCGTGCACCCGCCGCTCGGCCGGTGGATCATCGCGGCCGGGGAGAAAGCCTTCGGCGACCGGCCGTTCGGCTGGCGGATCGGCTCGGCGGTGTTCGGCACGATCTCGGTTCTGCTGGTGTCGCTCCTGGCGCTCCAGCTGTTCGACAGCGCGATCTGGGCGGGCGTCTCGGGACTGCTGCTCGCCACCGAAGGGCTGAACCTCGTCCAGTCGCGCGTCTCCATGCTCGACATCTTCGTCACCACGTTCCTCCTGGCCGGGTTCCTCTTCCTGGTCCTCGACCGGAAATGGATCGAACGCCGAACGCCCGAGGCCGCGGCGGTGGGGAGCGTCGTGACCGACGAGATGGAGATGCCGCCCGACCGCGTGCCCTCACCGCTCTGGCGGCCCTGGCGGCTGGCCACGGGCGTGGCCTTCGGCGCGGCCGCCGCCACCAAGTGGTCCGGCCTGCTCGGGGTCCTGGCCGTGATGGTGCTCTCGCTGGTCTGGGAGTGGGGGCGCCGCCGCCGGGCCCGGGTGGCCCGGCCGTGGTGGGGGGCCATTCGCGACGAGTCGTTCGGCATCCTGCTGTTCCTGCTGCTGGTGCCGCTGGCCGTTTACCTGGCGTCGTACGGGCGCTGGTTCGCCGACAACGGGGTCGACCTGGCCGCGTGGTGGCGGACGCAGACGGGCATGCTCGACTACTCGATCCACCTGCGGGCCACGCACCCCTACGCCTCGGGCGCCTGGAAGTGGCTGCTGCTGGTCCGGCCCGTCTCGTACTACTACACGTGCACGGCCCACCTGGCGAACGGAACCTGCACCGGCTCGGCCGAGATCCTCGCGCTCGGGAACCCGCTCATCTTCTGGGGCTCGCTGGTGACCATTCCCCTCACCGTCGTGTGGGGTGCGATGCGGCGGGACTGGGTGGCCGGGCTGATCGCCACCGCCTTCTTCCTCCAGTACCTCCCCTGGTTCGCCGTGGCGCGGACGAGCTTCCTCTTCTACATGACTCCGTTGACGCCGTTCATGGTGCTGGCGCTCGTGTACGTCCTGCGGCGCATCGCGGGGGCCGATGCGGGCGAGACCGTGCAGGGCCTGACGCCGGGGCGCGTCTTCGCGGGCGCGGTGGTGGTGGCGTCGGTCGCGCTGTTCGCGTTCTTCTGGCCCGTCCTCATCGGCGAGCACATCTCGCAGGCGGCATGGAGCATGCGGATCTGGTTCTGCCGCGGCGGCGGCTCGTGTCTGTGGAACTGGGTGTGACGTTCGCCGCGACGCGCGCGCGGGGTTGGTCAGGTTGCTTTACCGCTCGGCGGCGAGCGTCGTCGCACGGCCGTCCCGCTGCCCCACGACGACGGACGTGACGAGCGAGGGCGCGAACAAGCCGTGGTCGACCACGCCGGGCACGGCGCCGAGGGCGGCCGCCAGCGCCTCCGGATCGTCCACGGGGCCGCGGAAGTCGGCCAGCACGCCGCCGTCCGGGGTGGCCGGTGCCTCGCGAAGCTCGACCGGACCGATGCCGGCCAAGCGGCGAAGCGTCGCCGGGAGGCCGAACCGGAACAGCTCGAGTGGCACCGGGGGGCCGACGCGATCCACGAGCTTGTCGGGCGAGACGATCACCACGAACCGGGCGGCGGCGGCGGCCACGATCTTCTCGCGCGTATGGGCGCCGCCGCCCCCCTTGATCACCCAGTGATCGCGGGCGACCTGGTCGGCGCCGTCCACCGCGAGGTCGAGGGCGTCCAGCGTGCCCTCGAACGGCTCCACGGCGATCCCGAGAGCCGCAGCCTGCGCCTCGGTCGTGGTGGACGTAGCCACGCACCGGACGCTCGGCGCTCGTCGCGCCAGGGCCAGGAGGAAGAACGCGACGGTGGACCCGTCCCGAGGCCCAGCGCCATCCCGTCCTGGACCAGCTCGGCTGCCGCCTCGCCGGCGGCGCGTTTCTCGAGGTCGCTGCCGTCCACGCGGGGACTCTACCGGCTGGGACGCGCCGGCCGGCCACGTCACGTCCCCGCCACACCTTTTGGGGGCGTGCCGGGTAGGCTCTGGAACCATGCCGGCCGACGACGACGTCCTGCGCGCCATGCGCGACCTTCGCGCGACGCGCTCACGCCGCGAGTTCCTGGTCGCCCTGGGCGCCCTGGGGCTGGGCGCGGCCGCGGTCGCCTGTGCGAAGTCCAAGAGCACCCCGCCCCCGGGATCCAACCCGGGACCGTCGGCACAGGCCGGCTCCATCCTGGCGCTCGTCGACGGCAACGAGCAGCTGTCGCTGTTCAGCGGCGGCGGCGGGGCCGACGCGCCCCTGGTGCCGGGCAAGCAGCTGTTCGGCTTCGCGCTGACGACGCAGTCGAGCAACCTGGTGACCGGTGGGACCCCGCAGGTCTACATCGCCAAGGACCAGACGTCGAAGGCGGCCGGCCCATTCGTGGCCACGTGGTATCCGTTCACCGGGTACGACGCGACGCACGACCAGTCGCCGCGCAGCCCGATCGCGCAGGGCCTGTACTCGACCACGCTCGACTTCGCCGGCGAGGGGAACTGGTACGTCGCCGCCGTCGCCCAGGGGGGGTCCGGCACGGCGGTCGGCGTCGGCGCGGTGGCCGTGGCACAGGCGACCGAGAACGCCCCCGGATCCAAGGCGGTGTCGGTCAAGACTCCGGTCGCGACGTCCGGTACGGCGCTCGAGCAGATCTGCACGCGCAAGCCGGCGTGCCACATGCACACGGTCTCGCTCGACGCCGCACTCGGGAACGGCAAGCCGACGGTGGTGACGTTCTCGACGCCGGCGCTGTGTGAGAGCGAGCTGTGCGGCCCCGTCACCGACGAGCAGATCCTCGTCTCGCAGAAGGACCGGGGGAAGGCCAACTTCATCCACGTCGAGGAGTTCCTGCGCGGGCCGGACCTCCAGTACCCGGCGGCGACGGGCCCCAACCGGTCGCCGGGATTCAAGGCCTGGCACCTGCTGAGCGAGCCGTGGGTGTTCGTGATCGACCGGAAGGGCGTCATCTCGGCGCGCCTGGGCCCGGGGCCGGTCGTGGCGCCGCAGATCGAGCAGGAGCTGAAGAAGGTCCTGTAGCCGGCCGGCGAACGACCGAGGCTACGTGAGCCAGGAACTCGCGGACGGAGCCAGGTGGCCGATCACGATCGCCACCACGTAGCCCGCGATCAGCAGGAGCCCCGTGTACAGGTGCACCTGCACGTTGGTCCCCAGGTGCGGCATCAGCTCGTACGGGCTGTCGTAGAAGCGGTCGAGGGCCCGTGCCACGCCCAGCGCCATCGGGATGGTGACGAGGGCCGCCAGGGTCCAGATCGGCAACAGCAGCGTCACCGCGCCGACCGCGATCAGCCCGAACGCGACGGCGATCGAACCCCGGTATCCGGCCACGATCGCGCGCTTGGGGAGCCGCACCGGCAGTGTCCGTTTGCCGGCCGCGGCGTCGCCGGGTCGGTCGGGAATCTCGTTGGCGTACAGCACGAGCGCGATGAGGATGGCCACGGGGAGCGACGCGTACAGCGCTTCCCACGACAGGTGCTGGGCCTGCACGAAGTACGCCCCCAGGACCATGATTGGACCGAACCCGAGCGCGACGGCGATCTCGCCCACTCCCCGGTGCACCAGTCGGAACGGCGGCGCCGTGTACGCCACGCTGATCGCCACGCCGGCGGCGCCGATCCAGAACAGCGGCCAGAAGCCACGCGCGACCGCGAGCCACAGCCCGATCGCCACGGCACCGGCGTAGCAGGCCGCCGAGAGCAGCACCATGCCGCGCAGCGACACCAGGCCGTACAGGATGACGCGCGACCCGCCGCTGAACTGGGTCGGCGTCACGTTGGCGCCGTCGGCCCCGCTCATCGTGTCGAACACGTCGTTCGCCACGTTCAGCCCCAGGTGCACGAGCGCGGCCGCCAGCAGGGTCAGCAGCGCCCACCCGAGCTCGAAGTCCCCGTGCCGGGCGGCCACGGCGATGCCCAGGGCGACGGGAACGAACGTCGCGGTGAGAAACGGCAGCCGCGTCGCACGGAGGAACAGCCACCCGGGAGACAGGCGGGGTCGCACCCGGTGTCCCTGTTCCTCGGACAGCTGATCGAGGTAGCGCTGGGCCTGCCCCACGCCGCGCTCGGCGAACTCGAAGAACGTCATCTCCTGCTCGTCCCAGTGCTGCTCGCGCACCGGCACCAGGAGCAGGCGGCCGTCGCGACGCTCCAGACGGCCCCACAGGGAAACGTATCGCCGCTCGTCGTAGCCCATGCCCGGCACGGGATGGATGTGGCTGAACGTGACGGTGACCTCGCGGTCCTCGGGCGGGCGGGTCACGGCGCCCGGCGGATCCGTGAGCGTCACGACGCCGCGCTCCGCGTCCACCTCGAAGTCCGCCGCGACCGACAACGGGTAGCCGTCGGCGTCCAGGAACGCGATCACCGCGTGCGAGAACCGCCCCTCGATCCCGGAGAGCACGTCGGCCGGCGCGCTCATCGCCCCGCCCTCTCCAGCTCGAACACCTGCGGCGGCGCGTCGGTCCGGCCGTCCTCCCAGAGGTAGGCGCGTCGCGGAACGATCTCGATGATGGCGCGCTCCCAGAAGAGAGGAAGCGCGACGCGCTTGGACAGGAAGAAGTCGATGCCCGGCTCCTTGGCCCGCCAGAGCGGCAGGATCTTCTCCCACCCGGCGTGCAGATCGGCGTCGTCCACCGTCGCGTCGCCCTGCACGGTGGCGCGGCGGAACCGGTCGACCTCCACCGCCACCGGGTCGGTGATCGCGAGCGACACCTTCGGGTTGGCCTTGACGTGCTCGAGCTTGCGGGAGAACAGGATGCTCGAGGTGAGGTAGATGCGTTCCCCGTCGTACAGGGGAATCAGCGGATGGGTGACGGGGCGGCCGTGATCGTCGACGACGGTCAGCTCGCCGACCAGCGCCGTGCGGAGCAGATCCTCGATCGGTTCGGGAAGGGCACCCACGTCGCGGGCAGTCTATCGAAGGGCACGGCCCCAACTCCAGGGGTGCGATCCGGGTTGTCGGGAGGGCTCAGCCCGCGGATTCGAGCGGGGGCACGATCCGCGGCCCGGTCGGTTCCTGCGGCTCGGGCAGCGCCGACCCGGTCTTGGCGCGCGGCGTGATCTCCTCGGCGGCGACCGGCCGGCCGAAGTAGAAGCCCTGACCGAGCGTGCACCCCTGCTCGACCAGGAAGTGCCATTGCTCCTCGGTCTCGATGCCCTCGGCCAGCGGCACCATGCCCACGCTGTCGGCGAGCTGGACCATCGCGCGCACCATGCTGGCCGCCTCGTGCTCCTCCGTGACGTCGCGGACGAACGACCGGTCGATCTTCAGGATGTCCACCGGCAGGTGCTTCAGGCGGGAGAGCGACGAGTATCCGGTCCCGAAGTCGTCGATGGCCAGGCGCACCCCGCGGCCGTGCAGCTCCCACAGCACCCGCTGCGTGCGCTCGGGGTCGGTCATCGCCGCGGTCTCGGTGATCTCCACCACGACGCGCGACGGATCCACACCGGCCCGCTCGAGGTGGGTGAGCACGCGGAAGACGAGGTCGGGCTGCCACAGCTGTCGCGGCGACAGGTTGAAGCCCGCCTCGATGTGGATGCCCTGGGCCTCCCAGATCGCGGCCTGCCGGGCGAGCTCGGCGATGACCCAGTCGCCGATCGCCTCGATGAGACCCATCTCCTCGGCCAGCGGGATGAACTCTCCCGGCGCGATCAGACCGCCGCGCGGATCCTGCCAGCGAAGCAATCCCTCCACGCCCGTGAAGGCGCCCGTCGCGAGGTCCACGACCGGCTGATAGTGCAGCACCCAGTGCTGGCTCTCGACGGCCTTGCGCAGCCGCGTCGCCATCGACAGCTTGCTGACCGATCCCGCGCCCTCGACCGAGTGGATCAGGAACCCGCCGGGGCCGGTGCGCTTGCTCTCGTACAGCGCGGCGTCCGCGTTGCGCAGCAGCCCGTCGGCGTCCGTCGCGTCGAGCGGGTACATGCTGATGCCGATGGATGCCGACACGTAGAACTCCGTCCCGTTCAGCACGAACGGCGCGCGCAGCGCGTCGTGGACGCGGATCGCGACCGCCTCGACCACCATGCGCTGTCCGTCGGTGGCCTCCGCGACCGGGGTCTCGCCGCGCAGCTCCATGTCGGCCAGCAGCAGCAGGAACTCGTCACCGCCCTGGCGAGCCACCAGGTCCGTGTCCCGCGTGGCCTCCTGGAGTCGCTCGGTGACCTGCTTGAGCAGCTCGTCGCCGGCGGCGTGGCCCAGCGAGTCGTTCACCAGCTTGAAATCGTCCAGGTCCATGCACAGCACGGCTACGCCCATCTGGCGCCGCTGTGCGCGCGCCAGCGACAGGTCCAGCAACTCCTCGAACATGACGCGGTTGGGGAGCCCGGTCAGCTTGTCGTGGTAGGCGAGGAACGCGAGCTGCTCCTCCGCGTACTTGCGCAGCGTGATGTCGAGCATGACGCCCTGCACCAGCGCCGGAGAGCCGGCCTCGCCGGGGAGGACGATGAACTCGTCCCGGAACCACACGGTGCGGCCGTCGCGCGCGATCATGCGGTACTCCTCGGAGAAGGGCTCGCCCGCGTCGCGCGCGCGCAGGTAGGCGTCGCGCGTCTTCTCGCGGTCGTCCTCGTGCAGGTGCCGGTACCAGAGGTCGGGATCGGCGCACCACTCCTCCGGCGTGATCCCCAGGAGCTCCTCGACCTGCGGGCTGATGTAGGCCGTGTTCATGTCGTCGTCGACCACGTCCGTATACGTGATCGCCGGGATGTGTTCCACGACCGCCCGATGCTTGGCGTCCGCCTTCCGGAGCTCGCGGTTCTGCCGGGTGAGCCGCCGCGAGATGCGGTGGATGACGGGGAGCAGCAGGAGCCACAGGAGCAGAAGGGCGACGGCGAGCACGTAGAACACCGCCCGGTTCAGGCGGTCCACCTGCGTCTGGATGCTGCCGTAGTCCTGGTAGACCTCGACCACCGCGACGGGCGTCGTCGTCTGGCCGGGGTCCGCGTACACGGGCACGTAGGTCTCGAGCAACTTGGTCGCGAGCGATCGCTCCGTCACGTTCTCGGGCGCCGACAGGTCGGTGACGTCGTTGGTCACCTCGGCAGCGGCGAAGGCCTCCCGGAGCTCGTCGTCGACGGGCAAACGCTGCCCGATGAGCTGCGTGGCGTCGGAGAAGATGACGACGCCGTCGCTGCGCCAGATCTTGACGCGGACGACCGGCCACTTGAGGACACGCGACGCGACGAACTTGTACATCTCGTTCTTGTCGGCGCCCACCATCGGCGTGAGGAACGCGAGCTCGGCGGGCGACAGCTCGTAGCGGAGGATCGAGTCGGAGACGAACTGCGCGTGCACCCGCGCGGCCTGCTCCTCGCGTTCGACGAACGCGTGCGAGATGTACTGCGACAGTCCGATCCCGATGGCGACGAAGAACACCAGGCTCGCCGCGGCAAAGCGCACCACCAGTCGCGGCTGCCGATCCCCGGGGTCACCCGTGCCCCGCCCTCGCAATCGTGGCCTCACTTCCCCGCCTCCCGAGCCGCCGCGGCGGCGACCCCTGTTTGCCCTTGCTCAGCAGGGCTAATGGAGATATCGGGACGGGGATTTTGGTTCTTGACGCGGCAGACGGTCCATGCGCCAAGCGAACGGGGGGTTACGGCCCCGCCGGTCGGCCTAGGCGACGGTAGAACGCGATCAGCTGCAACGGACCCTGCCGAACGTTCAGGTGCCCGTTCAGCACCAGCACGTCTTCGAGCCCGTTGTGGTCGAAGTCCAGGGCATATGCGGTGTCTCCGGTCCCCCGGAGGCCTGGGGGACCCGCATCGGCGCAAAGCGGGCGTTGCCCTCGTTCAGGAGCATCAGGTCGGGCCGGTTGGGACCCGAGGCCCCCTGCACCACGTAGAGATCCGGACGGCCGTCGCCGTTCACGTCTGCCAGCGTGACCCAGGCGCCATCGGTCAGCGGCCGCGAGTACGCCTGCCGGAACCGGCCGCCCCGTTGGAGCAGCACGCGCAGCTCGGACGGCGCCACCTCCACCAGGTCGGGACGGGCGTCGCCGTTCAGGTCGCCCAGCTGGGCGCACAGGGGTCCATCGCCGGCGATCCCCATGGCCCCGGCGACGTCGGTGAACCCGCCCGCACCGTTCCGGTACAGGTGCAATCCGCCCGGCGTCGCCAGCAGGAGGTCCTCGCGTCCGTCGCCGTTCACGTCGGCGGCCTGTACGGACAGCGCGCCGATCTGGTGGTCCAGCCCGAGCTCGGGCGCGTCGTGGAACGTCCCGCGGCCGTCGTTCACCAGCAGGCGGTTGGGAGCCGGGAGGCCGTCCGGCCGCTGGACCTCGCTGCCGATGAACAGGTCCGGCGCACCGTCGCCGTTGGCGTCGAAGAACGTCGCGCGGCGCGACCGGCCGAACGGATCCATGAGGCCTGCGCGGAGCGCGACCGACGAGAATGTCCCTTCGGTCGACTGGAGCTGCAACTCGTCGCGCTTGATGCCGACGCCGTGCGACGCCCCCATGCCGCAGAAGATGTCCGGGCGGCCGTCGCCGTTCACGTCGGCCGCGGCGCACGCGTGCCGGTCCGCCGGCGGGAACGTGTGTGCATCGACGCGCGTGAACCGTCCGTGGCGGTCGTTGAGGTACAGGCGCGCCTTCGCGCCGTGCCTGCCGACGAACAGATCGGGCCACCCGTCCCCGTTCATGTCTCGGACGATCGCCGTCCACGCCTGCGCCGTCTGCGCGATGTCGGCGGCGCCGGCGCGGTCCACGGCCCGGAGCACCAGGACCCTCGGACGGGGCGAGGGACCGGACGCCGGCGCCCGGAGCGCCCGGCGGTCGATGGGCGGGCCGGTGTCGGGCTCCAGCTCGGGGTGCGTGCGCTCGGGCGCCGATCGCGTGCGGACAGGAGCGAACCCCGGCGCGCTCGCGCACCGTGTCATCGCCAGCGTGTTGCCCGCACCCTCCCCCGCCGCCCAGATCGCGGCTGTGCCGGGGACGCGCGCCACCCCGTCCAGGATGTTCGTGCGCGGACGGCGACCCGCGTAGTTGGGCGTGCGGATCCGCGACCAGGCCGATCCGTCCCAGTGCTCCGACAGCGCGACGAAGCGATTGTCCGCCGCGTCGAAGCTGGTGCCGACGGCCCACGCGTCGTCGTCCGACACCGAGGTCACGCTGTGCAGATAGGTGAAGGCGGCGGAGGCGTTCGGGCTCGGCACGAGACGCCACGAGCGCCCGTCCCAGTGCTCGGTGAGCGTGCGGTATGCCGTTCCGCGATAGGCGTACCCGACGGCCCAGGCGTTGCCGTTCGGCGAGATCGACACTCCGGCCAGCACGCCCTGCCCCGGCGGTGCGGGCGCCGGCACGCGGCTCCACCGGGCCCCGTCCCAGTGCAGGGCCAGCGGCCGCAGCCCGGGCTCGGACGCGTACCCGACGGCCCAGGCGTCGTCCGGCGACCGCTCGGCCACGGCGACCAGCCCCGCGTCCTCCGCCGACGATGCCACGTCCACCGGCACGTCACGCCAGGCCGGCCGTTCCAGTGCAGGAGCAGGGGCGAGACGCCCGTCGCGGCGGACGAATGCCCGACGGCCCACACGTCGTCCGGCCCCGATCCGGTGACGCCCGTCAGCGTGCCGCTGCCCGCGCCCCGCCCGTCGGGTGTCGGAACCCGCCGCCACGCCGATCCGTCCCAGTGCAGGGCGAGGGTGTTGTATCCATTGCTCTGCAACGAATATCCGACGCCCCAGACGTCTCCTGATCCAACCGCGGCCGCGTCGTTCAGCCCATTGTCACTCGTCCCCACATTCGGCGACGGGGCGCGCCGCCACGTCTGCCCGTCCCAGTGCTCGGTGAGCGTGCGCCGGACGTTGCCGGCGACGCTGGTCGTGCCCACCGCCCAGACGTCGTTCGATGAGAGCGGGGCGACCTGGCTGAGGATCGAGGCGCCGCCGCGCCAGAACCCGCGCGCGGGCGCGACGGTCCAACCCGTGCAGGGGCCCAGCAGCGCGGACGGAGAGGGATTCGGCACCGGACTGGCCGGGCCGAGCTGAAGGAGCACCGTGGCGGCCACGACCACCGCGGCGATGCCGGCGACGGCGGCTGCGCCTCGTCCGTTCAATGAGAGGTCATTCCATAAGGACAGCGAAAGATTGGGCCCGCACTGTACCAGCTGGCCCGGAAGGTCCGTGAGCAGCCGCGCGCCGTTCGCCATAGGATGGCGTGGGGGTGTACGCCCGTGGCAGGACCGACCAAGCACCAGTGGACGAGAATCATTCAGGTCGCCCTGTCGGTCGTGCTCATCGTCGCGGTGTTCTTCTTCGTGATCCCGAAGATCGCGAGCTACTCGGACGTGTTGAGCACGGTCACTTCCCTCACCTGGATCGAGGCCGTCACGCTCACGGCCGCGGCCGTGTTCAACCTCTTCACCTACTGGTGGCAGATGGTCGCGGCCATGCCGGGGCTGTCCGTCCCGAAGGCGGCCGTCAACAACCAGACGACCACGACGATAGCGAACGTGCTTCCCGGTGGCGGAGCGATCGCCCTCGGCATCACCATCGCCATGCTCCGATCCTGGGGCTACGGGGGCGGACCCATCGCGCTGATGATCTCCACGACGGGGATCTGGAACAGCTTCCTGAAGCTCGGGCTGCCGATCATCGCGCTCGTCCTCCTGCAGATCAGCGGCGGCGGGTCGGCGGCCCTGCTGATTCCGGCGGTGGTCGGCCTGCTCATCCTGGGGGTGGCCGTCGGAATCTTCGCCCTCATGCTCTCGAGAAAGGCCTTCGCACGGGCCATCGGGAATTGGGTCCAAGGCGTCTGGTCGTGGATGCGGGGTCTCTTCCGGAAGCCGCCGGTGCAGGGATGGGGAGAGGGGGCTGTCCGCTTTCGCAAGGAGACCATCGTGCTCGTCGAGCGGCGGTGGATCGCGCTGACCCTGACGACGATCCTCAGCCATCTGACCCTCTGGTTCGTCCTGCTGCTCGCCCTCCGCGACGTCGGCGTGTCCCAGCAGGAGGTGAGCTGGCAGCAGACGCTGGCCGTGTTCGCGTTCGCGCGGCTGCTGTCGGCAGCGCCGATCACCCCGGGCGGCGTCGGCTTCGTCGAGCTCGCGCTGATCGGCGGACTCTACGCCGCGGGGCACACGCACGCAGACGTCCCCCCCGACGTCTTCAAGGCGCAGGTGACGGCCGCCGCCCTGCTCTTCCGGCTCCTCACGTACGGAATCCAGATCCCAATGGGTGCGGTCACGTACGTGATCTGGCAGCGGAAGAAGTCCTGGCGGCGCCCCCCGCCTGTGCGTGACGAGGTCGTGCTCGCCGCCGAGGTGACGTGAACGGGCAGGCGCGCCGGCGGCTCGCGCCGGCGCTGGTCATGGCGCTGCTCCTTACCGCGTGCGCCGGCGCGTCCGCCGCCGTTCCGACGGCCGGCGACCCGATCAAACGCACGGACCCGAGCGCGCTGATCGTCGCCTCGTTCGACTTCCCCGAGAGCCAGATCCTCGCCAATGTGTACGCGGACGTCCTGCGCGCGCGCGGCTACCCGGTGCGCGTGTTCGAGAACCTCGGTCCGCGTGAGATCGTGGAGCCCGCGCTCTCCCGGGGGCTGGTGGACGTGGTGCCCGAGTACGCGGGGTCGGCGCTGGGGTTCCTGAGCCTCGGAGCCGACGCCGGTTCGTCGAACCTCACCGACACGCACGACCGGCTCGCGAGCATGCTCGCCGACGATGGTCTGGTCGCCCTCGACCCCGCGCCGGCAGAGGATGCGAACGCGATCGTCGTCACGCGAGACACGGCCGATCTCCTGCGCCTGCGAACCATCAGCGACCTTCGGCGAACGGCGCCCGGGATGACGTTCGGCGGGCCGCCGGAGTGTCCCGCAGCGACCGCAGTGCCTCGGGGGCCTGCGGCGCACCTACGGCCTCGCGTTCAGGGCGTTCACCCCGCTCGACACCGGCGGAGCGCAGACGGTCGCGGCGCTGCGGTCGGACGAGGTGCAGGTGGCGCTGCTGTTCACCTCGGACCCCGCCATCCAGGCCAACCAGCTGGTCGTCCTGCGCGACGACCTGGGCCTCCAACCGGCCGAGAACGTCGTGCCGGTGATCAGGAAGGCCGCCCTCGACCGGTACGGTCCCGGTGTGGCCGAGGCCCTGGACTGGGTGTCGGCCCACCTCACCACGGACGCCCTGCGGGAACTGAACGGCCTGGTCGGCCTCGCCGGGGACACCCCCTCGGACGCGGCGGCCGAGTGGCTCGAGCGCCTGGGAGTCGAGACCGACCCGGCGGGCGGAGCGGCGTCGTGATCGAGGGCGCCCAGACCGCGCCGACGCGGGCCGAGCGCCGCCGCCTGGCGCGCAGCTCGCGACACCGTCGCCCGACCGGGGCTCCGCCGCCGCTTCCCCGGTCGATCGGCCGCTTCGGCAAGCTGCTCCTCCTGCTCGTCGTCCTCCTGCTGGCAGCCAACGTGGCGGTGGCGAACTCCCCCACGCTGGGCCGGTTCTTCGAGAAGATCGACACGGAGATCCTTCAGTTCCTGGCCGCGGCCAGGGTCGCGTGGCTCGTCTCGCTGGCGCGCGGCATCAAGTCCGCCGGCTCGGGGTGGTTCGTCACCTTCCTGGGCATCGGGAACGTGGTCCTGCTGATGTTCTTCCGGCGGTGGCGGCACCTGCTGGTCTACCTGGCGAGCCAGGTCGTGCTGGTCGCCGTGGGATCCATCCTGTACTGGCTCGTCACGCGCCCCCGCCCATACGGCGTCACGATCGTCGCCCCCTGGGCGGGATTCTCGATGCCGTCCCCGCCCATCATGCTGTTCACGGCCGTGCTCGTCGGGATCGCCTACACGCTCGTCCCGGCCGGGCGGCCGCGGCGGATCGCCGGCCTCTGCATGATCGCTCCGATCGCGCTCCTGGCCCTGGCGCGCATGTACCTGGCCGTCGACCACCCGAGCGACGCGGTCTACGCCGTCATCCTCGGCCTGGCCGTCCCCATCGCCATGTTCCGCACGCTCACGCCCAACGAGGCGTTCCCCGTCGTCTACCGCCGCGGGAACATGGCACACCTGGACGTCACCGGACGCCGCGGCGAGGCCATCCGCGCGGCCGTGCACGATCAACTCGGACTGCAGGTGAAGGAGATCAAGCCGGTGGGGCTGGCCGGCTCGGGCGGGTCCACACCCCTGCGACTCTGCGTGGCCGGCGAGCCGGACACGTGGCTGTTCGCAAAGCTGTACGCCAAGAGCCACGTGCGGTCGGACCGCTGGTACAAGCTGTGGCGCACCATCCTGTACGGGCGCCTCGAAGACGAGACGTCGTTCCAGACCGTCCGTCGCTTCGTCGAGTACGAGGACCACATGCTGCGGTTGCTGCGCGACGCCGGCATCCGCGTCCCCGACCCCTATGGCATCGTGGAGATCACGCCCGAACGTGAGTACATGCTGCTGACCGAGTTCTTCGACGGCGCGGTGGAGATCGGCGAGGCCGAGCTGGACGACGACCTCATCGACCAGGGGCTGCGGCTCATCCGCCAGCTCTGGGACGCGGGGATCGCGCACCGCGACATCAAGCCGGCGAACCTCATGGTGCGGGACGGCCAGCTCCTGGTGATCGACGTGTTCTTCGTCCAGGTGCGGCCGTCCCCGTGGCGTCAGGCGGTCGACCTCGGGAACATGCTGCTGGTGCTGGCGCTGCGCACCGACCCCGATCGCGTGTACCAACGGGCGCTCGCCGTCTTCACGCCGGACGAGCTCGCCGAGGCGGTCGCGGCGTCGCGCGGTGTGGCCAGCCCGACCCAGCTCCGGCAGTTCATGAAGCGCGACGGCCGCGACCTGCTGGGGCGCTTCCGCGAGCTGGCGCCCTCGCGCCCGCCGATCGCAATCCAGCGCTGGAGCGTCCGTCGCGTGGCGATCGCCCTGGGAATGCTCTGCGTGATCGCCATCGCGGTGACCGGCAGCATCCAGCTCTTCCTGCCGGTCCAGAACCTGGACGTGTCCACACCGGAGTGCGGCACCGGGCGGACGATGATTCTGATGGCGCAGGCGGTGCCCGGCGCGACCCGCCTGCCCTGCGTCGCCTCGATGCCGATCGGGTGGCAGTACATGGGAGGTGACTTCCGGACCGGGCAGGTCTCGTTCTGGTTCGGCCTGAGTCAGTCCGGGACCCGGATGCTGACCGTCGTCCTCGCGCCCCGCTGCGACGTGTCACAGGCCCAGGCGGTCCCCTCCGACGAACCGGGAACCTCGCCGCTACGACCAGCCGATCGCGATCCGGCCCCGCTTCCTCTCGGTTCGCTCGTACGTGTTCTCCGGGGGATGCGTCACCTACGCGTTCGACGCGCGTGCCGACAGAGCCACGCGCCTCACCTTCGATGCCGCGTCGGCGCTGTCCTTCTTCCCGCGCTCCGCCCTCGTCGCCCACGTGGCCCGGGAGGACCACCTGCTGCTCTGCGGAGCCGGCGCGCGGTGCGCCTCGTGACGCGACCCCGACGCGTCGAACACGCCCTGCTCGCCACCCCTCGCCGCGACACCGCGACCGTCGTCGTGCTGGCGGTGGTCACGGCCGCGCTCTTCGTGCTGATGGCGATGTCGGGTCCCCGCGCGCGTATCGACGTGTGGGACAAGGACTTCTTGCGCTTGATGGTGTCGAACCGCGCCCCGTGGTTGACATGGGTGGAGAAGGACGTCTTCAACGTCCTCGGGTTGTCGGTGGTCACGTTGCCGATTCGGTTGGCGATCGCCGGCTTCCTGGCCTTCCGGCGGCGCTGGTGGCACTTCGCGGCGTTCGTCTCCGCCGTCGTCGTGTCCGAGATCTTCATCGGAACCATGAAGGGGCTGTACGCGCGGGGACGTCCGCCCGGGTCACTGGTCACGACGAGCGGGTTCTCGTTTCCCTCCGGCCACGCCGTCGCCGCGTCGGTGACGGCTGTGGCGGCCGTGATCGCGTTGTTCCCCGAAGGGCCCGGCCGCTACGCGTGGGGGGCGGGGGCGGTGGCGTTCTCCGGGCTGATGGCGCTCTCCCGCGCGTACCTGGCGGCGCACTGGCTGTCGGACGCGGTCGCGGGCGTGCTCCTGGGGACCTCGTGCGCACTGGTTGCGGCAATGGTCGTGCACTTCATCCGAATCCGTGTCGAGGGGCCTGATGGGCCGGAGGCCACGGCGGCGCGGGCCGAGGCTCGGGCCTCGCCGGCGGTCGAGCCCGTCCCCTGACGTCAGTTCCCGGCGAGCGCGTGGTCGATCTGCGCGAGGTCCTCGTCGTCGAGCGTCCAGTCGGCGGCCGCGACGTTCGCGTGGACCTGCTCGGCCGACGTGGCCCCGGCGATCACCGAGGCGACCGGCCGCTGCGCGAGCAGCCACGCGATGGCCAGCTCGGACACGGAACGGCCTCGGTCCGCCGCCCAGGCGGCGAGGCGGTCGACCGCGGCCAGGTGATCGTCCGCCAACAGGTCCTTCACCTCGTCGAAGTCGAACGAGGACAGCCGCGTCCCCTCCGGAGGCGCCTCGCCGGTGCGGTACTTGCCGGTGAGGACGCCGCTCTCCAGCGGGGAGTACGGGATGAACGCGAGCCCCTGGCGGATGCTCTCGGCCAGCACTCCCTCCTTCTCGGGCTCGCGGACGAACACGTTGTACTCGTTCTGGACGCTGACGAACCGCGCGCCGTCTCCGGCCGCTGCCTCCGCCTCCCGCAGCTGCTCGGCCGAGAAGTTCGAGCAGCCGATCTCGCGGACCGTGCCGGCGCGGACCAGCTCGTCCATCGCGCCGAGCGTGTCGGCGATCGGCGTGTCGGGGTCGGGCTGGTGCAGCTGGTAGAGGTCGATGCGGTCCGTCCCAAGGCGCCGCAGGCTGTCCTCGGCCGCGCGGCGCACGTACGCGGGTTTCGCGCCCCTCCGCTCCTCGTCCACCGGCATCCCGAACTTCGTGGCGATCAGGACGTCGCCTCGCCGCGCGCCGAGCGCCCGCCCCAGGAGCTCCTCGCTGCGGGTCCCGCCGTAGATGTCGGCCGTGTCGAAGAACGTGATGCCGGCGTCGACGGCGGCGTCGACGATCGTCTGGACGCGCGACTCGTCCGGTGACGCGGCGGCCGAAGTTGTTGCACCCCAAGCCGATCACGGATGCCGACAGCGAGCCGATCGGTCGAGACCGCATTCCCCACCTCCCCGTCCCTGCGCTCCGCGTCGTTCCGGAGCGCCACAGCCTATCGAAGCACCGGCTTCGGTGGGGCCAGCCGCCCGTGGTAGGGTGCGCCCAGCAACGCGCCGCGGAGGCGAAGCCGGTCGAATTCCGGCGCTGTCCCGCAACTGTAGGTTCCGCGCCCGCGCCCCGGGCGGGGCGCGGACGAGCCAGGCCGACCTGCGCGGCGCACGGGCTGAACGGTCCCTCGTGGTTCGGGGACGTCGGCACCCGGGCACTCCCCCGGCCCGGCGCCGCGCTCCCCTCCGCGACACGGGCCGTTCCGTGAGCGGGCGCGCGGACGCCCAGGAAGGAGTGCCCGATGGGCCGGACCCTCCGACGGTTCGCCGTCCCCCTGTCGTCGCTCGCCGCTGATCGTCGCCGCTGCCGCCGAACGCGTGGGCCTCTCCGACTGGACGCGCGCGCCGCACGGCGCCGCGTACCTCGTCACCCAGCAGCAGCCGGACGGGTCGATCCCGGCGTTCTCCCCGATCGGATCGACGGCCGACGCCGTGCTGGCGTTCGTCGCGTCGGGCGCCGGCGGCAGACACATGAACGCGGCCGTCGGGTACCTGCAGGCGCAGACGCCGCGGGCAACGTGAACACGCTCGGGCCTCCGGGCGAAGGTCGTGCTGGCCCTCGTCGCCGCGGGCCAGGGACCCGCGCCACTTCGGCGGCCACAACCTGGTGACCGAGATCAAGTCCACGCTCGGCCAGGACGGCCGGTTACGGCGACGAGCCGGTGCTCGACGACGCGCTGGCCGTGCTGGCGCTGGACGCCGCCGGGGCGCCGCCGCCGGCCGCGGCGTCGACGTGGCTCCTCGCACGCGCAGTGCCCCGACGGCGGGTGGGCGTTCGACGAGCCGTACGACCCGGCGCACGACGACGCGCACTGCCACAGCGGGACCGACGGACTTCTTCGACTCCGACTCGAACACCACGTCCTACGTGGTGCAGGCGCTGGTGGCGACCGGGCACACCGGCTGGGACGCCGAGCCCACTTCGCGTTCTTCGACGACCGTGCGCGATCCGGACGCACGGGGGCTGGAGCTACAGCGGGTCGTTCGTGGCCACCGACGCGAACTCGACCGCGCTGGTGCATCCAGGCGTACGTCGCCGACGGGGTGCCCGTGCCCGCCGGCGGCATCGGCGCCCTCCGCGCCCTGCAGGACCCGACCTGCGGCGCGTGGGCGTACACGTGGGACGGCGACGGTGCCCGGCGACCCCGGACGTCGGGGCCACGATCGCGGCCATCCCGGCCGTGCTGCTGGACCCGCTCCCGATGCGCACCCGGCCCGGTGAAGAAGGGCGTGCCCGCGCGTGCCCGCCGTGCCCTGAGACGGGAACGGGACGCGCGGCTGAGGCGCGTCGTCGCTCGGCGCTGGCCGTCGCCCTGGCCGTGCCGGCCCCGGCGGTGGTCCCGGCCGCGCCGGCGGCGCCGGCGGCGTGCGCCGCCGCGACCGCCGACGGACCCGCACGCCGGGCTCGTCGTGGACACCGGCGGACGCGGCGACGACGTACTGCGTGGCGCTCGACGCGACAGCCGTGTCAGCGGCATCCACCTGATCGAGCTGGCGGCGGCGCAGTACGGGCTGCAGTACCGCCTGGGCTTCGGCGGCCAGGCCGTGTGTCAGCTCGAGGGCGTCGGGCCCGGACGGCGACGACTGCTTCGCGCGACTACCCGTACTTCTGGGGCTACTGGCACGACACCGGCGACGACGGGGTGGGCGTGGGCCAGCACGCGGCGCCGGCGTCGGCCACGATCGCCGACGGCGACATGGACGGGTGGACGTGGGGCACGGGCGACACCGGGGAGCACGCACCCCGCCCCGCCGGCGCTCGAGCTTCGACGACGTGTGCGGCCGGCGTCGTCGCCGTCCCCGACCCACCGTCGCCCACGCCGACGCCCGACGCCGCGCTCGTCGGCAGCCGCCCACCAGCGGCTCCGGCAGTCCGGCGGGCCAGCGGGAGCGAGGACGCCGACGACCCGCGCCGACCGCCGGTCCCGATCGGCGACGACCAGGCCTCGCCGCCGCAGGAATCCGGCCGCCTCGCGTCGAGCCGACGGCTCGCCGACGCCACGGCGTCCGCCGACGCGCCCCGGCCGGTGGCTCGCGGCGGCGGCCGCGGCCGCCGGCGACGGGGCGGGTGGCGGCCCCGTCGGCGCGCTGGTGGCGGTGCTGGCCGTGGCGTCGTCTTCGATCCTGGTCGCGGCCGGCGCGCTGCCGCCAGCGGACCGGCGCGCGGCGGGACGCGCGTGAGGGCCCGGCTGCGGATCCACCCGGCGGCGTGGATCGCGTGGGCCACGTGCGCCGGCGCTCGTCGGCGTTCACGACGACCAACCCGTACTACCTGGCGCTGCTGGTCGCGGTGGCGTGGTTCGTCTACGCGACGCGCGCGACTGCCCGGACCGAGCGGCGCGCGTCGTTCCGCACGTTCGCCGTCGGCCGGCCTGATCGCGATGGCGCTGCGCACCGCGCTCGTGTTCCTGGGCACGGTGGACGCCGCGACCGTGGCGTACGCGGCGCTCGAGGGGGCGCGGCTCGCCGCGCTGCTCGTGGTGTTCGGCACGTTCAACTCGGTCACCGACCCGCTCGGCGGTCGTCCGCCTCGCGCCCCGCCGGTTCCACGAGCCGGCGCTGGCGGCGGCGCTCGCGCTGTCGATCGCGCCCCGGACGATCGCCACGGCCGGCCGGGTGCGCGAGGCGCAGCGGCTGCGGGGCATCCACATCGCCGCGGTGGCGGTCGCTGCCCGGCGCTGGCGGTCCCGGTGCTCGAGACCGGGATGGAGGAGGCGGTGACGCTGGCCGAGTCGATGGACGCCCGGGGGCACGGCCGCGGGCGGCGGACGCGGTACCGGCCCGACCGCTGGACGCCGGCGGCCGTGGCGATCGCCGCGCGCCGCGGCGCGTCGCGGCCGGCGCGTTCGTGGCCGCGGCCTGGGCCGGACGCGGCGGACTGCACCCGTCGACGACGCCGCTCGCCTGGCCGCCGCGCCGATCCCGCGCTGATCGCGGCGATCGCGCCTGCTCGCCCTGCCGGCGCTCGTCCTCCGCGCCGCCGAGGAGACGTCGTGAGCGGCGAGGCGCTCCGCGTTCGACGCCGTCGTCGTTCCGCTACCCCGACACGGACCGCCCCGCGCTGTCGCGACGTGGACGTCGCCATCGAGGAGGGCACGTTCGCCCTGGCGGTCGTCGGCCCGACCGGCGCCGGGAAGTCCACGTTCCTCCGGGCGGCCAACGGCCTCGTGCCGCACTTCACCGGCGGCACGTTCGCGGGGCCGCGTCCTGACGGCCGGGCCGCGACACGCTGGCCCACCCGCCGCGGCGGCTCGCCGACGTGGTCGGCGTTCGTCCCGCAGGATCCGGCGGCCTCGTTCGTGCTCGACCGGGTGGAGGACGAGCTCGCGTACGGCATGGAGAACCTCGGCGTCGACCCCGCGCACATGCGCCGGCGCGTCGAGGAGATGCTGGACCTCCTGGACATCGAGCCGCTCCGCGACCGGAGCGTGCGCGAGCTGTCCGGGCGGCGAGCGCCAGCGGGTGGCGATCGCCGCCGCGCATGGCCGCCGGACCGCGGATCCTGGTGCTGGACGAGCCGACCAGCCAGCTGGACCCGCAGGCCGCCGAGCACGTGGTCGCGGCGCTCCAGCGGCTGGTGCACGACCAGGGCATGACCGTGCTGCTGGCCGAGCACCGACTGGAGCGCGTGGCCGGCGCGGTCGACGTCGCCCTCGGGTTCGACGCGCGGTCGCGGTGACGGCCGGGCCGCCGGCCGACGTGATCGCCGGCGTTCGCGCCGGGACCACCCGTCGCGCGGCTGGGCCGGCTCATGGGCTGGGACCCGGTGCCGCTGACCGTGCGCGAGGCCCGGCGACGGCGCGACGCTTCCGGCGCCCGGCCGTCGACGACCCGGGCCGGCGCCGGCGGGCGAGCCGATCGTCGAGGTTCGCGGCCTCACGGCGACGCACGGCGCCGTCGGCGCGCTCCGCGGCGTCGACCTCGCGCGTGGGCGCCGGGCGAGATCGTCGCCGTGATGGGCCGAAACGGCGCGGGAAAGACCACGCTGCTGCGGTCGGTGGCCGGCGTCCACGCGCCCCGGCGCGGGACGGTGCGGGTGCGCGGGCACGCCGCCGCGGCCGGGGATCGACGTCGCGCTCTGTCCCGCAGGAGCCCGAGGCCATCCTGTTCGCCGACACGGTCGCCGACGAGGTCCGGATCACGCTGCGGGCGCGGGGACTCGACCCCGCGCGGCCGAAGCGACTGCTCGCCGACGCTCGGGATCGCGGGTCTCGCGCGGCGCATCCCCGCGACCTCTCGGCGGGACAGCGACTGCTCGTCGCGGTGGCCGCGACGTGCCGCGGCCGGCGCCCCGGTCCTGCTGCTCGACGAGCCGACCCGGGGCGCTCGACCCCGAGACGAAGGAGCGACTGGGCGCGGTTCCTGCGCGCGCACGCCGCGCGGGGCGGCGCCGTGGTCTTCGCCACGCACGACGTCGAGCTGGCCGCGGCGGTGGCGACGCGCGTGGTGATGCTGGCCGGCGGCGAGGTCGTCGCCGACGGCGATCCGGCCGCCGGTGCTCGGCGACTCGCACGTGTTCGCGCCGCAGATGACGCGGGCGTTCGGTCCCGGGTGGCTCACGCCCGAGCAGGTCGCGGGGGCGCTGGCGTGAGCGTCGCCGCGCTCGCGCCCGCCGCGGTCCGCGCGCCGCCCGGCTCCCGCGCGCATCGCGGCCGCGCCCGGCCGGACACGCGGCGCGCACCGCGGTCCTCGATCGGGGTCAACCTCCTCGGCGCGCTCGCGTTCGTCTGGCCGTTCGTCCTGCCGCTCGCGCCCGGCGTGAACGAGAACCATCGCGCGCGACGCGCCGCTGATCCTGCTCGACGCTCCTGGTCTGCCTGGGGGCGGTGCTGTTCGTCGAGCTCGGGCGCGGCGGGCTGGGACCGAAGGCGGTCGCGCTGCTCGGCGTGCTCGGCGCGGCGATGGTGGCGCTGCGGCTGCCCGGGCTTCGTGGCCGGATTCAGCGCGATGTTCATCGTGGTGCTGGTCGCCGGCAACAGCTTCGGTCCCGAGTTCGGCTTCCTGCTCGGCGCGGTCGGCATGTTCGCCAGCGGCCTGTTCATCGGCGGGCCTGGGACCGTGGCTCCCGTTCCAGATGGTCGCGATGGGGTGGGTCGGGCTGGGGGCCGGGCTGCTGCCGAGGACGGCCGTGCGCGCGCGCATCCTGGCGCTCGCCGCTGTACGGCTTCGTCGTCGGCTACCTGTTCGGCGCGGTGATGAACCTGTGGTCGTGGCCGTTCCTCACGACGCGGCTCGGCGGTGGCCTGGGACCCGGGCGCCGGGCGCGGCGACGAACCTCCACCACTACCTCTCGTTCTACGTCGGCCACGTCGTTCGCGTGGGACACGTTCCGCGCCGTGGGCAACGCGGCGCTGGTGCTGCTCCTCGGGCGGCCGCTGCTCGCGGCGCTCGACCGCGCCGCCCGCCGCATGCGACTCGACATCGGCCCGACAGAATCCGGCGCAGCCGTAGCGAGCGCCGGATCGCGAATGTCGTGACCCTCGGGCACCGACTCAGGAATCCCACGCCCAGATTCAGGGAGATCCCCGATGCGGTCGGCTCACCATGCGACCTACCATCCACAGTTATGGATGTCGGGCGTCTCCTCCGCTCGGGCGAGGCAGAAGTCATCGGGTGCCGGGGATTGACCAAGCGGTACGGGGACGCGTTCGCCATCCGGGAGATCGACCTTTCGGTCCATGAGGGTGAGGTCTTCGGGTTTCTGGGACCCAACGGAGCGGGCAAGACCACGACGCTGCGGATCCTGTTGGGGCTGATCAAGCCGACGGCCGGTACCGCATGGATGAACGGGCGGGCCGTGCCGGATCCACGGGGCCTTTCCGACGTCGGCGCACTGGTCGAAGAGCCGGCCTTCTATCCGTGGCTGAGCGGCATCGCGAACCTCCGAGTCCTCTCGCGGGTAGGGTCTTCCCTGTCCAGGGCCGCGATGGCCGACGCCTTGGAGCGGGCCGGCATCGCGACCGCAGCCCGCGCCAAGGTCGCGACGTACTCGCAGGGCATGCGGCAGCGACTCGGCCTCGCTGCCGCACTCATGCGCCGTCCACGCGTGCTGCTGTTGGACGAGCCCACGAATGGCCTCGATCCGATCGGCATTCGCGACCTCCGATCCCTCCTTCGGGAGGTTTCCGAGGAGGGGACGACGGTGTTTCTTTCCAGCCACCTCCTGACGGAAGTGGAGCACCTGTGCGATCGCGTCGCGATCGTCAACCGTGGTCGCCTGGCTGCCGTCGGGAGCCTGGACGAGCTGGGCCGGGACGTGCCGATCGTTCGGGTCACCGTCGACCCCGCCGACGAAGCTCGAGCGCTGGAGATCCTGGGGCACCTCGGTCCGCAACACGCGGCGGAGGGAGACGTGCGCGTCCCCGCATCCTCCGGCCGCCAGATCGCCCAGCTCCTCGGCCGCGGCGGCGTGTACCCAGAGGCACTTTCCGTGGAACGCCCGTCGCTCGAGGACCTGTTCCTGCGACTGACCGACCAGGAGGAACCACGTGCTTCTCCTGGCGTCTGAGCTGCGGAGGCTCTGGCGGCCGCTGCTGGCGGGCACGCTGCTGTGCGTCGTCGCCGCCGGGATGGTGCTCACGCGCGGCGGCGCACTGCTAGGTCAAGCGAACGCGCTGAAGAGCGCCTCCGGTGTCGCGACGCCGCACCAGCTGGTCTTCACCAGTCCGACCGGCATCGGCCGCGTCGCCGCCGGTCTGGTCGCCTCGATCCCCGGCCTCGTCGCCATCCTCATCCTCGCGGGCGGTCACGTGGCCGGCGAGTGGTCCGGGCGAACGCTGAAATCCCTCCTGCTGCAGGACGGGAGGCGCTGGCGTTGGGTGAGCGGCAAGATCGCGAGTCTGTGGCTCGCCGGCGTCGGGATCGAGCTCGTGTTGTGGGGCGCCCTAGCTCTGTGGACCGTCGCGCTTCGGCGCTGGTGGCCTTCCCCGGGACACCTCGGACTCGCCCGCGGGCTCGAGCTCGCCCTTCCCGACGTCGGGCGGAGCCTGGTCGTGCTCGCCGTGTTCGCCGCCCTCGGCACGCTCGCGGCGATCCTGACGCACAGCATGCTCGGCACGCTCCTGGGAGGGATGTTCGTGATCGGGGGGTCCATCGCGATGAGCAACATCGCCTTCACTCGCGAGCTCCCTTCCTACTGGCTGGTCGGCTGGATGCGGTTTCGCGCCCCAGGTACCGGCGTGTCGTACGCGTTGTGGAACGACAAGTTCCCCCCGGGGGTCCCCTACCCGAGCCTCGCGGTGGGGATCGCCGGCATGGTGGCGCTGTTCGCCCTGTGTGTCATCGTGTCGGGCATGGTCTTCAGCCGCTCCGACGTCACCGCCTAGGAAGGGCAGCGCCGGTGAAGGTCGACGCCTACGCACACATCCTGCCGCCGCGCTACTTCGCGCGGGTCGACACGATCCTGTCGAGCGGACAGGTGAGCGACCGTATCCGCGGCTATCACCCGTGGTTCCGCGAGGATCCGGCCCTCACCGACCTGGACGCACGCTGGCGGTCCCTCGAGCCGTTCCCCGACTACCGGCAGGTGCTGACGCTGGCCGTCCCGCCGCTGGAGGAGCTGGGCGACCCCGTGCTCTCACGTGACCTGGCCCGCGCCGCCAACGACGAGCTCGCCGAACTGGTTGCCGCCCACTCGGATCGCTTTGCCGGGTTCGCCGCCGCGGTTCCGCTGAACGACGTCGACGCCGCGCTCGAGGAGATCGACCGCGCCACGCGGGACCTCGGCGCGCTCGGCATCCAGCTGCACACGAACGTCCAGGGCACGCCGCTCGACGCGCCGCGCTTCGAGCCGCTGTTCCAGCGTGTCGCCGCGATCGACCGGACGATGTGGGTGCATCCCACCCGCAGCGACGCCTGGCCCGACTACCCCGGCGAGGAGCGGTCCCGCTACGGAGTCTGGTGGTCCCTCGGCTGGCCGTACGAGACGTCGGTCTTCATGGCACGGCTCGTCTACGCCGGGCACCTGGAGCGCTACCCCGACCTGAAGATCGTGACCCACCACGCCGGCGCCATGGTCCCCCACTTCTCCGGCCGCCTCGCGTCGCCCATCGAGGGACAGGAAGACCGCGACGAGGTCGCGGCCCGGCTCCCGCGCGAGCCGATCGAGTACTTCCGTCGCTTCTTCACCGACAGTGCGATGTTCGGCGCCCCTCACGCCGTTCGGTGCGCGACCGAGTTCTTCGGCACCGATCACGTCCTGTTCGGGACCGACACGCCGCTGGGCGGACCGCGCGTCATCCACGACACCATCGCCGACATCGACGCGATGTCGCTCGCCGACGAGGATCGGGACCGGATCTACGAGAGAAACGCCCGCCGCGTGCTCGGCGTCGCCACGTGAGCGGCGCCCCTCGCGCGGACCTGCCGGTCCGGGTGGTGATGATCCTCAGCGAGAACGCCACGCTGTGGCCCGAGCGCGACCTGGGGGCGCTCGTCGGGGCTGCCGTCGAGGCCGAGCAGTCCGGCGTCGACGCCGTCATGTTCAGCGAGCACATCGTCCTCGCGCCCGGCTCGGACGCCGGAGGCCGCCCGGCGAACCCACGCGAGTATGCCTTGATGGGCAACCAGGATCCGACCACCGCCTGGCCGAGCTCCGTCGTGATGCTGTCGGCGATCGCGTCGGTGACGGAGCGCGTCCGGCTCGTCGCCGCGGCGGTCATCGCGCCCCTGCGCCACCCGCTGCTCCTTGCGAAGGAGCTCGCGACGCTCGACCTGCTCTCCGCCGGCCGGCTCGTCGTGCAGCCCACCGTCAGTTGGTTCCGCCCCGAGTACGAGGCGCTGGGCGTGCCGTGGGAGGCGCGCGGCGACCTCGTCGACGAGCACCTGGCCGCGTGGACCGCGCTCTGGGGGCAGAGTCCCTCGTCGTTCGACGGGCGCCACTACCCCTTCACCGACGTCTACCTCGAGCCCAAGCCCTACCGCCCGGGCGGTCCGACGATCTGGCTGGGCGGCGCCACGTTGCACGACCGCCTGCTGCGGCGCCTGGTTCGGTACGGCGACGCGTTCCATCCCCTCGGGCAGCCCACCGACGAGGAGATGACGCGGCTCCGCGAGGCGATGGCCGCGGCCGGCCGGGACGCCGACGCGCTCGAGATGGTGGGCGGCATGCGCGCCGTCTTCCCCGATGACGCGAGCCCCGCCGACGTGGGCCGTGCGCTCGAATCCGTTCCGCCGCAGCTGGAACGAGGCTTCCGGACGTTCTGCTTCAAGCCGTCGCAGTTCACCGACGATCCGGCGCGAGTCGGAGCGATCTGCCGCGAGTTCGTCGAGGGCGTGCGGGTGATCGCGGGCTGAAGCCGTCAGCCGCTCGCGCGCAGCAGGGCGGCGATGCGCTCGGCGATCATGATCGTCGGGAGGTTCGTGTTCGCCGACGGGATGTCGGGCATGATCGACGCGTCGGCCACGAACAGTTCCTCCACGCCGTAGACGCTCCCGGCCGCGTCGACGACATCGCCGGCAGCGGGGTCTGGGCCCATGCGGCACGTTCCCGCCTGGTGGTAGTAGGTGTCGTAATTCGCGCGCACGCCGGCCTCGATCCCGCCCGCGTCGTCGTCGGCGATGCCCGGGGCCGGGCGCAGCTCGGGGCCCGCGACCAGATCCGACAGCGGCGGAGCGCGAAGCAGCGTGCGCACGGCCACGATCCCCTCGATCGTGCGCCGCACGTCGCTCGGGTCGGACAGATAGGCGGGGTCGACGTGCGGGACGGCCTCGGGATCCGCCGAGTCCAGCCACAATCGCCCGAGCGACCGGGGCTTCATCACGGACGTGCCGACGAACAGCAGGGCGCCGCTCGGACTGGCGTCGTCGACGACCGCAGAAGCGGCGATCACGTGCAGGTCGGGTGCACCGGTGGGGTCGGCCTCGCGGCTGCGCACGGTGATGACCGTTTGGGCGAGCGGTCCGGGCGGCGGGTTCGACACGGAGGGAACGTCCACCGACACCCAGAGGTGGTCGACCAGGTGCTCGCCCACGCCCGGCACCTCCGCCGCGGCGCCGACGCCCAGACGATCCAGCTCGCCCCGGGGGCCGACGCCCGAGCGCAGCAGGGTGGCCGGGCTGGAGAGCGTCCCGGCCGCCAGCACGACCCGATCCGCCTCGATGGTCTCGCCGGTCCCGGCGAGCCGAACCCCGACCGCGCGCCCGCCCTCGATCACGACGCGGTCGACCAGCGTGTCCGGGCGGATCGTGAGGTTGTCGCGGTCGCGCGACGCGGCCAGGAACGTGAGCGCGGTGCTCATCCGCACGCCGTCCACACGGTTGACCGGGGCCGGCCCGACGCCGACCGCCCAGGGACGATTGTGGTCCTCGACCGCCTCGTGTCCGGCGGCGACCGCCGCCTCGAGCGCGGCGGCCTGGGTGGGAACCAGCTCACCGGGGCCGGCCCGCCGGATCGGGAGCGGACCGTTCGACCCGTGGTACTCCGCCTCGGGAAAGTCCAGGTCCGTCTCGCACGCCCGGAAGAAGGGAAGCACCTCGTCCCAGGACCAGCCGGGGTTCCCCCTGGCGGCCCAGCCGTCGTAGTCGGCGGGCGATCCTCGCAGCGCGAGGCACGCGTTCGTGGACGAGCAGCCCCCCATCACCTTGCCGCGCAGCAGCCCGAGCGCGCGGCCGTCTCGGGGTTCGGACCGGTACCCCCAGTCGTGACTCCCGATGGGGTTGCCGCCGTCCGCGACGTCGTCCGGAAGGTCCTCGCGGGCCGGGTAGTACGGCCCGGCCTCGAGCAGCAGAACCCGTCGTGACGGATCCTCGCTCAACCGCGCGGCCAGCACGCACCCGGCGGAGCCGCCACCCACCACGACGACGTCGTAGGCCATGTCGTCGCGGACTCTAGCGCGCCGGGTCCACCACGTCGCTCAGCAGCATCCGCAGGAACGCCGGCTCCGCGGCCGATTCGCGGTCGCCGCTAGCATGACCCCGTGGACGACATCCACGGGGTCATCGGCGACGGGTTCGATCCCGTTCACGACGCGTTCGCCGAGGTGGTGCGCGCGCAGCCGGGGACGGGCGCGGCCGTCGCGGCGTGGGTGGACGGAACCTGGGTCGCCGACCTCTGGGGCGGATGGGCCGACGATGCGCGCACGCGGCTGTGGCAGCGCGACAGCATCGTCATGCCGTACTCGGTCTCCGAAGCCGTTCGTCGCCCTGTGCGCGCTGCTGCTGGTCGACCGTGGTTCGCTCGAACTGGACGCGCCCGTGCAACGGTACTGGCCCGGATTCGCCGCCCCCGCTTCGGTCCGACACGTGCTCTCCCATCAGGCCGGCATCGTGGCGCTCGATGCGCCCGCCCCGACCGAGGCGTTCTACGACTGGGACCGGATGTGCGCTCTGCTCGCCGCGCAGCCGCCCGAATGGGAACCGGGTGCCGCGCACGGCGAGTCGGCGCTCTTCTTCGGCCATCTGGTCGGCGAGCTCGTCCGCCGCGTGGACGGCCGAACGCCGGGACGGTTCCTGCGCGAGGAGGTCTGCGAACGGCTGGGGCTGGACTTCGCCTTCGGCCTCGAACCGACCGAGCAGGCGCGGGCGGTCGACCTGACGGGGCTGGACGACGCGTTCCGGCGAAGCAACGAGGAGGGACATCCCGAGCTGTACCAGCGGGCAGTCGCCAATCCCCCGGGGGCGCAGGACGGTGCCGTGGTCAATGCGGCGGCGTGGCGCGCCGCCGAGATCCCGGCGGTCAACGGTCACGGCACGGCGCGCGGCGTGGCCGGGCTGTACGCAGCGCTGATGCGGGGCGAGCTGCTGTCGCCGGCGCTGCTGGGCGAGGCGATCACGCCGCAGTGCTCGGGTCCGGACCGGGTCTTCGGGTTCGACAACGCCTGGGGGCTGGGGTTCGCCGTGGACGACGACGGCTACGGGATGGGCGGCCTGGGCGGCAGCGTGGGCTGGGCCAGCACCGCCGGCGGCTACGCGTACGCGTTCGTCACCGGCTCGATGGGCGACCACGACCGTTCCGACGCGGTCGAGAACGCCCTTCGCTCGTGCCTCGGCCTGCCGCCGCTCGAGGACTGACCCCCGGGCACGAGAGCGGATCGTTGCGATGCCGTTGCGGGCGACGACCTGCGGCAATCCCCACGACGAAGGTGCTCGTAACCCTTCTCGTTGGAGGAGAATTGGTAAGACCGGAGGCGACCATGAAGAACATGCACACAGGCACGAGGATGCGATCGGCCGTCCTCGCCGTCGCGGCCCTCTCCCTCATCATGACGGCGTGCGCCAGCAAGAGCTCGACCGGAACGGGCAGCGGCTCCACCAGCGGCTCGGGCGACACCATCAAGACGACGAACATCTCGGGAGTCGGGTTGGTTCTGTCGGACCCGCAGGGGATGACGCTGTACTACCTGAAGACCGACAACGCGAGCAAGGTCACGTGCACGGGAAGCTGCGCGACGACGTGGCCGCCCTCCCCGGTGAGCGGCGCGGTGCCGACGGCGGGCTCGGGCGTGACCGGCCCTCTGGGCACGATCGCCGACCCCGACGGCAGCAAGCAGCTCACCTACATGGGATGGCCGCTCTACACGTACTCGGGTGACAGCGCGCCGGGACAGGCCAACGGACAGGGCACCGGTGGCGTCTGGTTCGCGATGACCTCGGCCGGTCCGACGGACTCCAGCGGAAGCTCGGGTTCCGGCGGGAAGTACGGCTACTAAGAAGTACGGCTACTAAGAAGAGAACGCGCCGCAGGCGCTCTTCCCCGGTCGACGTACCGGCATTCGATCTCCCTGCGCGGCCGACCGGTACGTCGCCGACCGCGTCCAAGCGTTGCTACTCGCCGAGCAAGCCCCGCCTCGACCAAACGATCGGAAGGTCGTTTGTCCGCCGCCCCAGGGGGAAAGGACGCCAGCGGGAGCCCGAGCGGTTGGGCTAGGATCCACGCGCGCCCGGAGAGGCAGGGCTGACGACCGTCGCCGGACGGTCGAGGAGAAAGGGGGAAACCATGCGAAGGTTTGCAACGCTCTTCGCTGCTCTCGTCGTAAGCATGGTGGGTCTGTCCGGGGTCACACCCGGAAGCGCCGACGTAGGTGACCAGAAGGGTCGGCCCCGCCTGTACTCAGTGCTCTACGCCGACGGTGCATCGCTCGACGCCGCGCACGCGGCCGTCCGCGCGGCCGGTGGCGTCGTGCTGGAGGAGAACCTCGCGGTGGGCCTGGCCAAGGTCCGCAGCACCAACCCCAACTTCATGATGGCGGTCGCCGGTCAGCGGGCGCTGGCGGGGGCGGCGCGCAACCGGCCGGTCGGCCGGGTTCCGCTTCTCAAGCCGAAGGGAGCCGACGTCGAGCAGGACCAGACGCTCGGTCCCGGCCATCGCCGGAGGGCGGGCACCCAGGCGAGCTCCCGCTCGGATCCCTTCTCCGGCCTGCAGTGGGACATGAAGATGATCCACGCGGACGCGCAGGGCTCGTACCGCCACCAGCAGGGGGACAGCCGGGTGCTCGTGGGGATCATCGACACGGGGATCGACGGCTCGCACCCCGACATCGCCCCGAACTTCGACGCGGCGCTCAGCCGCAACTTCACGGTGGACATCCCGTTGATCGACGGGCCCTGTGAGGACGAGCCGGACGGGTCCTGCCACGACCCCGCGGACGTCGACGAGGCCGGACATGGGACGCACGTGGCCGGGACCGTCGGCGCCGCCCTGAACGGGATCGGCACCGCCGGCATCGCGCCGAAGGTCACGCTGGTCAACATCCGGGCGGGACAGGACTCCGGGTACTTCTTCCTGATGGAGTCGGTGAACGCTCTGACCTACGCGGGCGACATCGGTGTCGACGTGGTCAACATGAGCTACTTCATCGACCCGTGGCTGTACAACTGCCGGCACAACCCGGCGGATTCGCCCGAGGCGCAGATGGAGCAGCGCACGATCGTCGCGGCCACCGAGCGGGCGCTCGGATACGCGCACAAGAAGGGCGTCACGCTGATCGCCGCGGAGGGCAACGAGAACACGGACATCGGGCACCCGAGGTCGGACGACATCAGCCCGGACTACCCGCCGGACTCGGCCTACCACCGCGACGTCAACAACGGATGCCTGACCATGCCGACCGAGGGTCCGTACGTCATCGCCGTGTCGGCGCTGGGACCGACGGAGCGGAAGTCGTACTACTCCAACTACGGCGTGGAGCAGACCGACGTCTCGGCACCGGGCGGTGATCGACGCGAGTTCTTCGGAACCGAGCAGTACAACGCGCCGGAGAACCGCCAGCTCTCCTCCGTCCCGGAGTTCGTGGTCCGCGAGCAGGGATGGGTCGACGCGGAGGGCAACCCGAACACGCCGTTCGTGGAGCGCAGCTGTCACGAGGGCGTGTGCGGGTACTACTGGTGGATCGCAGGGCACGTCGATGGCGTCACCGCACGCGGTGGGCGTGGCTGCGCTGATCGTCAGCGAGTTCGGGGTGCCGGACCCGGCGCACCCGGGCGGCCTGACCATGAAGCCCGGGGCGGTGCAGAACCGGCTGGAGGGCACGGCGACCGATCACGCCTGCCCGAAGCCGCGCCTGTTCCACTATCCGGACCCGGACCTGCCGCCGAGTTCGATGCGTACTGCGAGGGATCGCCTGCGTTCAACGGCTTCTACGGGCACGGCATCGTCGATGCCCTGGCCGCGGTGAGCTGAACCGGAACGTCCCTGCCTCTCGAAGGGCGCGCGGAGGGGGCCGGCCGATACGGCCGGCCCCCTCTCTCTTCGCTACGATGCCCCGCATGGCCGAGCCGGAGGCGTCGTCGTCATCGGTGGGGGGCAGGCGGGCCTCGCCACCAGCCACCAGCTCGTGGAAGCGGGCGTCGAGCACGTGGTCCTGGAGCGTGACCGCGTCGCCCAGACATGGCGCAATCGCTGGGACAGCTTCTGCCTGGTCACGCCGAACTGGTCGGTGAAGCTCCCCGGCGGCGAGTACGACGGCGACGACCCCGACGGCTACATGCTGCGGGACGAGATCGTCGACCACCTCGAACGGTACGCGGCGAGCTTCCAGGCGCCGGTCCGCGAGGGCGTCGAGCGTGTCGTCGCTCGACCCGAATCCGGATGGGGGGTTCCTGCTGCGGACGTCGGACGGCGAGTTGCCCGCGGACACGGTCGTCGTTGCCACGGGCACGTACCGGAAGCCGTACCGCCCCGCCGGCGCGGCCACGGTGCCGGCCGACATCGCCCAGCTGGACGTCGACACCTACCGGAATCCGTCCGCGCTGCCGGCGGGCAAGATCCTGATCGTCGGCAGCGGGCAGTCGGGCTGCCAGGTCGCCGAGGAGCTGAACGAGGCCGGGCGCGACGTGTTCCTTTCGTGCGGGCGCGCGCCCGGGCTCACGCGTCGTATCGGCGACCGCGACATCGTTTGGTGGGCAGCCGAAACCGGATTCCTCGACCACACAGTCGAGTCGCTCCCGAGTCCGATGGCTCGCTTGGAGGCGAACATCCTCGCGACGGGCCACGGCGGCGGCCATGACCTGAACTTCCGGACGCTGCGCCGCGACGGGGTGACGCTGCTCGGCCGCTTTCTCGGCGTCGACGGACGGACGGCGCGTTTCGCGCCCGACCTCGACGAGAGCCTGGCGTGGGGTGACGAGCGCCACGACCGGTTCATGGGACTCGTCCGGAAGCTGGTCGACGAGCGAGGTCTGCCGGAGCCCGACGTGGCGCCGCTCGAGCCGTTCGACCCGACCTCGCCCGAGTCGCTCGACCTCGCGGGGTTCGGCGCGGTGTTGTTCACGGGTGGATTCCGTCCCGACTTCTCGTGGGTGCACGTGCCGGGAGGGTTCGACGAGATGGGATTCCCGGTGCAGGTCGATGGGGCCAGCTCGGCGGCGCCGGGCCTGTACTTCGTCGGTGTGCACTGGCAGCGCAAGCGCAAGTCCTCGATCTTCTACGGCGTCGGCGAGGACGCCGCGCTGGTGGCGGAACAGATCGCCGAGGCGCGCTGACGCGCATGTGACGCTGGCGACTCGCCGTCATCAGTGCGCGGCGAAGCGCACGGCCGAGAGCTTCGCCACACAGCTCGTGTCCGGAGCCGAGGCCGGGTCCTCGATCCATGCGTTGCGGATGTCGATGAAACACTCCGACGTGGCCATCCCGTTGTGACCGACGAAAGGGGTCGGCACGATGAAGGCTCGCGACAGGGTGGAGGCCGCCTTCTCTGTGACCCGAGGCGAACTGTACGCGTCGTATGGGGCGACGTAGATGAGCATCGGCACATCCGACGTAATCGGCTCGCCGACCTGAGGCGCCGCTCGTCCAACCTTCCAGGCCGGGCAGATGACCGAAAGGTATGGCCCGTTCACGTACGCCTCCAGGTAGCCTGGGTCGCCGGCCGCCATCTGCGCGAGCTGAGATGAACCCGCAGGCGGACTCTCGTCGTGACACAGGATCGAGTAGTAGGCACCCTCGACGAGTGGGTGCTCGTCCTCGCACTTCGGCAAGTAGCCGACGCACAGGCCCGGATCGTTCGACAGGACCGTTGCGACGGTGCCTACGTCGCCGTGGAGCGCCGCGTAGATCGTGGCCGGTACCTTCGAGCGCCAGTCCCAGGTCGTTGAACGACGCCATCGTGCGGATCGCCCGAAGGAACGCACCGCCGTCCACGATCGTTCGGATGGCGTGCCCCGCGCTGATTGCCGCTCCCGAGTCCGTGACCATCGCCCTGGCTGGTGTGCGATCGAGCCGGGCGATCGCCTGCTGCATCGCGTCGGCGCAGGTCCGGGAATCGGCGGTGGCAGGCCGCTTGTGAGGCGCAGTCGGCGAAGAGATGCCCGAGCGCCTCCTGCGTCCCCTGGATCGTCTCGATCGAGTCGCTGGCCTGCGGGAACTGAGGGGTGTCCAGCACCACGGCGCGAATGTGTTGAGGGAACCGACGCACCACCTCGAGCAGGATGCGCGATGCCGTCCCGTGGGCGGTGAGATTCAGGTGGGCGATCCCCAGGGCTTGGCGCAGGTCCTCGATGTCGGCCGCGTTCTCCTCCAAGTTGTACTCGGAAAGATCGATCCCGCTGCCGACCAGGCGAGACCGGCACACGGCCACAGCGCTCCCGAGGTCCCGTCTGGTCGCGGGATCGGAGAGGCGAGAGCCGATCAGCTCCTCGGTCAGCGAACTCACCTCGGGGCAGGCCAGGTTCGGCTCCGAGAGCCCGAGTCCGCGCTGGTCCAGCAGGATCACTTCGCGGTTGACCCGCTGGGCCAGGCCCGCGTTGCCCGCCCACCCGGGCCGTTCTCCAATGTCGTCGGCCACCAGCACCGGGTCAGCGAGCGGGGTCACCATCGGGAGGCGCGATCCGCACCGCGAACAGCCTGATCGTGCGACCGTCAGGTTTCGAACGATTCTCGAGGACCGTGAGGAATCCACACGTTGCCGGCGTCAGGACGAGGTCGGTGACATCCTTGGGACACGGTGTCGACTTGAACGTGGGATGGAACGCCGACGTCGAGGAGCTTCCCGTGCATGCAGCAAGTGCCACCTGGGCGATCACGAAGCTCGTCAGAAGGGCTCGTCTGCGCATCTCAGCCCACCGTGACGTAGTCGTGTTCGCTGACCAGCCGTACCAGGCGGAAGTCCCTTGGGCCCGCGGGGCCCCTCTCGAGCTTGAGCGAGAGCACCCCGCCGTCCAACGACCACCGGTAGGTGTACACGCAGCTTCCGGGACATCCCGGGGATTGGCTGGTCGCGATCCATAGCTTCTTCGTGGCCGTGTATGTGCCGAGGTCGCCGACTTCCTCGACGCCGTCGTCCCCGACCCCGCTGACGTGATATGCGCCATTGTCGATCACGATGGTCAAGGGCAATATGCCGTCCGGTCCGTACCCATGGTCGATCTCCTTGTTGGTGAATCCCTTTGCGAGTGCTTCCTGGCGGGTCGCGGTCGTCTTGTACGTCCCGTTCGGGATCGGGAACGACGCGGCACCGGGCGACGGGGGCGCCGAGGACGTGATGGACCCGGCGGCTGCGGTGGTCGGCGCCGCCGCGACCGACGTCGTCCCGCTCGAGCTGCACCCCGACAACGCCAGGGCGATTGCAAACACGGAGCCCCATCCGATCGTTCGGTTCAGCCCGCGCATGACCGTCCCCTTCTTCTGTCGTTGCGTTCCAATATGGGAGAAGCCTCCTGGCCACCTGAACGTTTAGGGGGAACCCCCTGGCTGCACTCGCCAGGGCTTGGAGGCGAAGACCGTTCGCCGGATCGCACAGTCCTCCTGCAGGGGCGTGAAGACGAGCCGACCCCCCGCGAGCGCCCACCGATAGGTACCGATGCCGATGCTGCCCGGGCACGAGATGTTGACGAACGCGTTGGTCGTGAACCGGCTGCCCGACAGGCGGTACGCGATACCCGAAGGTGAGGGACCCTCGCGCAGCGATCCCGGTGGTGCGGAGAGCTCGAGAACGCCGTCGGGAAGCAGGCGCAGCGTGTACGTGCCGGACATGCCCTGCGCGGCGACCTCGGGATCGGTTGCCGACAGCGTGACCGTGTAGGTCCCCGCGATCTGCAGGTAGAGCCGACCGCCGGGGCTGGGCGATGCGCCCGGGCGCTGCCCGTTGGTCGCGCCCCGGAACGCCGAGACCGCCACCAACGACCCGATCGCCAGGACGACGAAGGCCACCAGGCCGGCCCCGATTCGCTGATGGCGATCCTTCCGCTTCCGCGCTCGAGGAACGCGGTCGAGCGCGCCGGGGGCCAGCTCGAAACGCTCGCTCTCACGATCCAGGACCCGCCGATAGTCAGTCATCGTCCCCCTCCAGAGCGCGTTTCATCGCCGCCCGCCCCTGCGACGCAAGGACACGGATGGTCACGGGACGCACGCCCAGCGCCTCGCCGGCGGACTCGGAGCTGTATCCGAGGAGCTCGGTCAAGACGATCGCGGCGCGCTGCCGCGGAGAGAGCTTCGAAAGGGCACCCGCGACCACGGATCGCGCATCCGCGGCAGCGAACGCGTCCTCGTGCTCGATGAGACCGAGCGTCTTGCGGAGGGCGAGCGATGCCCGGCGCGAGCGCTTCTTGAACACGTTGAATGCCGTTCGATAGAGATATCCCGTGGGATCGTCCATGTCGCGGACTCGCTCCCAACGCTCGAAGACTTTGAGGAACGCGTCCTGCATCACCTCTTCTGCCTCGTGGCGGTTCCCGGTCACCAGACAGAACCGCCGGAAGAGCGTGCGGCTCTCGGCTTCGAAGAACTCCTCGAAGCTCTGTGCCTCGCTCATGGTGTCGGGGACCGAAACGCCGCCCGAGGCCACGAGCATGAGTGGCCTTGGCATGTCACCGGAAGAACCCACTCAGAGGTCCCAACGTTTAGCCCGGGAATCGCGCCCCCCTGAGACGGTCCATCGAAAAAAGCCAAAGCTAGCTTTTGGGACTCTACGCCCGACGGGGCGGGCCGTGCCAGGTCGGCCCGAGTTCCCGCTCGCGTGGCCACCCAGGGTCCGCGGCTGCACATACGATCGACTCCATGCCGCACCGCAATCGCGTCACGCCGTTCGGCGACGTCATCGAGACGAGCGCGCGCGGGCTGCTGTACGGGAACCGCGGCGTGCTCCACGACGCCAATGGCCGGCTGGTGCGCGACTGGCAGGTCCGGCGGTGGATCGCCTGCGTGCTGGAGTTCAAGGGCCGCCGCCGGCCGCTCCTGCGACCGGGGCGGTTCACCGAGCTGTTCTTCCTGGACGAGGCGACGGCGCTCGCGGCGGGCCACCGCCCCTGCGCGGAGTGTCGCCGCGCGGACTTCGTGCGCTTTCGCGACCTGTGGGCCGAGACGCATCCCGGCGCCTCGTTGCGCGTCGACGACATCGACCGGGTGCTGCAACATGAGCGGGTCGACCCCCACAAGAAGAAGCGACTGCACGACGCACGCCTCGGCGACCTGCCCGACGGCGCGATGGTCGCCGAGGGCGATCGGGCGTGGCTGGTGCTGGACGGCGAGTTGCTCGCCTGGTCGCCGTTCGGGTACGACGGACGTCGTCCGGTGACGGCGTCGGCGACGGTCCACGCGCTGACGCCTCCGTCGATCGTGTCCGTCATTCGTGCCGGATACCGGCCGGACCTGCATCCCTCGGCGCGGGGGGCGGCCCCGTCCGGTTGACCACCTCCATGGCCGGGGGTAGTCTCGCGCGACACCGGGGCTCGTTCGTGGGGGGTGGTCAGCGCGTGCGTTCGCCGAACGGCGAGCGGGAATACGACGTCGAGCTTCGCGCGGTCACCAAGCGTTTTGGCGATCTGAAGGCAGTCGACGCCGTCAGCCTCAGCGTGCGCCACGGCGAGTTCATCTCGCTGCTGGGCCCGTCCGGATGCGGGAAGACCACCACGCTCCGCCTGATCGCCGGGTTCGAGCAGCCGGACGAGGGCGAGATCCTGATCGGCGGCACCGACGCCGTCGGGACGCCCCCCTACAAGCGCGACGTCAACACCGTCTTCCAGCAGCTACGCGCTGTTCCCCCACATGTCGGTGCTGGACAACGTGGCCTACGGCCTGAAGCAGCGAAAGGTCCCCAAGCGGGAGCGCTACACGCGGGCGCGCACGGTGCTCGAGCTCGTCCAGCTCACCGGCCGCGAGACGCAGCCGCCCGTCGATGCTCTCCGGCGGGCAGCAGCAGCGCGTGGCGCTCGCCCGGGCCCTGGTGATGGACCCTCGCGTCCTGCTGCTGGACGAGCCCCTGGGCGCCCTCGACCTGAAGCTCCGCAAGGAGATGCAGATCGAGCTCAAGCGCATCCAGCAGGAGGTCGGCATCACGTTCGTCTACGTCACGCACGACCAGGAAGAGGCCCTGTCGATGTCGGACCGGGTGGCCGTCATGTCCCAGGGCGTGATCGAGCAGCTGGACGAGCCGCGCGCCATCTACGACCAGCCGCTGACGGCGTTCGTGGCCGACTTCATCGGCGACATGAACTTCCTGGACGGGGAGGTCGTCGAGGCGGCCGACGGCGGCTTCGCGGTCGACGCGGGCTCGGGCGTGGTCGTCCGGGGCCGGGGCGCGGCGGTCCGGGGCGATCACGTCCGGGTCGGCCTGCGGCCCGAGCGCATGGTCGTCGAGCCCGGCGAGCCCCGCGGCGTCGCCAACTCGGCCGGCGCCGTCGGTGATCACCAAGATGTACCTGGGCGACCAGATCCAGATCGTGGCCGACGCTGGTGAACGGCGCCAGCCTGGTCGTTCGCGAGCAGCGAGCCAGGGCCGACCCGGCCCTGGACACCATCCACCCGGGAGACCGGATCACCGTCAGCTGGGACGAGGCCGCGCCGTTGCTTCTGGGCGACGCGCCCGGGGCAGGCACCAGCCCGACAGAGGAGGAGCAGACATGACCGAACCGCGCGACGAACTTCGCATCCTCGCGCCCGTGGAGATCGAAGCGGAAGTTCGACTACCTGCACCGCCAGGTCCAGCGGGCCGCGGGCATGCCCATCACCCGGCGGCACGCGCTCGGCCTGGGCGGCCTGGCCATCCTGGCGGCCGCGTGCGGGACCACGACGCACGACCGGCGGCGGACGGCAGTCCCGCAGCCCACCAACTCGGCGAACCCGCTCACCGGCCAGCCGCTGGAGAGCAAGCTGGAGTTCTACAACTGGTCGCAGTACGACGACCCGTCCACGTTCAAGAAGTTCACGCAGCTGCCGGACGAGGCGGCGGTCGGCATGAAGACGCACGAGACGTTCTACTCGAGCAACGACGAGCTGCTGGCCAAGGTGAACGCCGGCGGCGCGGCCTACGACATCGTGGTGCCGAGCCAGAACGCGGTCGCGCAGCTGATCGAGGAGGGCAAGCTCTTCTCCCTGGACTTCGATCTGATCCCGAACATCTCCGAACCTCGATCCATCGTTCCTGCAAGCCGTCGTACGACCCGACCGGCCAGTACCACGTCATCAAGGACTTCGGCATCACGATGTTCTTCTACAACAACAAGATCGTCACCGAGGACCCGAAGACGATGAGCGACTTCTACGGCCTGCTCAACAAGTACGTCTCCAAGGGCCGGACGAACCTACTCGATGGCGCCGAGGAGGTGGTCCCACTGGCGCTGATGGCGAACGGCATGGACCCGAACACCGACAGCCAGAGCGACTTCGATGAGGTCAAGCAGTTCCTGCTGTCGCATCCGCCCCGGCGTCACGACGATCAGCTCGTACGGGTACATCAACGACGCGAGCGCCGGCAAGATCATCCTGAGCCAGGGGTGGAACGGCGACGTGCGTCGGATCGTGCAGGCCCGCGAGAAGGAGGGCGACATCACCGCGGTCATCCCGACCGAGGCGTCCGAGATCTGGGCCGACAACTGGTGCATCCTGGGCACCGCGCCGCACCCGGTGGCCGCGCACGCGTGGATCAACTGGCTGCTCGACGCCGACCACGGCGGTGACCGAGATGAACTACCACAACTACCCGATCCCGATCCCCGACGCGCTCAGACCAGCTGCCGACCGACCTGAGCGACGACCCGCTGTTCAACGTGCCCGAAGCAGTACACGGACAACTACCAGTACATCCTCAACGTGAGCCCGGAGGTCGTGCAGGCGCGCACGCAGATCTACTCGGAGTTCAAGGCGGCGGGATGACCGCGGCGAGGGAGACGCGCTAGGTGGCCGCCCGACGCCGTTCCCCGGCGGAGGCGGTCGTTCAAGCCTGCGGTACCCGGCGTGGCTGACGGGGCCGTCGCTGCTGTACATACGCGATCTTCTTCCTGGGGCCGATGGCCATCCTGGTCGCGTTCTCGCTCTCCACCCAGACGGGGTTCGGGAGCATCACGCTACGGGTTCGACACGTCGCAGTACCACCTGATCGTCAACTCGCTCTACCGGACGATCTTCGGGCGGACGCTGGTCATGGCCGGGCTCGGGTCGCTGGTGACGATCGCCGTCGGCTACCCCGTCGCCTACTGGATGGCCCGGTACCTGACGACGTACAAGATGCTGGCGCTGCTGCTGGTCGTGGTGCCGTTCTGGACGTCGTTCCTGATCCGGACCTACGCGCTGAAGATCATCCTGGACCCCCACGGCTACCTGGCCACGGACCTCGACATCGACATCCTGTACACGAAGTACGCGGTGGGGGTCGGCCTCGTCTACAACTACCTGCCGCTGTTCATCCTGCCGGTGTTCGCCTCGCTCGAGCGGATGGACTGGACGCTCATCGAGGCGGCCACCGACCTGGGCGCGCGACCGCTCACAGTCGTTCCGGGAGATCACGCTGCGGCTGACGCTGCCCGGCGTGATCACGGGAGCGCTGCTGGTCTTCATCCCGATGACCGGCGAGTACATCATCCCGAACATCCTGGGCGGCGGGAAGTACGAGTTCGTCGGCAACGTCATCGGCGACCAGTTCATCCAGGCGCAGAACCAGCCGTTCGGCTCGGCGCTGTCGATCGCGCTGATGGTGGCGCTGTCGGTGTTCGTCGTCGTCTACATCTGGTTCGCGCGGCAGCGAGGAGCAGTTCGGTGCGTAGGGCGCGCTCGGGCCGGCCGTGGTTCACCACGTGGGCCATGATCGTCTACGCGTTCCTGTACCTGCCGATCCTGGTCATGGTGATCTTCGCGTTCGACAAGCCGTCGGCCCCGGCGCTCTCCGACTTCCACGGGTCGAACTTCTGCACCTTGCCGCCGGACCAGATCGGCAACATCACGGTCTGGAACGGGTTCACGACGTGCTGGTTCAGCGCGGGGCTGCACGACCCCACCTACGTCCCCGCCATCCTGACCAGCCTGCAGATCGCGGCGGTGGCGGCGATCATCGCCACCGGGCCTCGGGCTCTGCGCGGCGCTGGCTCTGGCGCGGATGAAGCCACGGTGGCGCGCCCCGTTCGACGTCCTGGTGTACCTGACGCTGGTCGTGCCGGAGATCGTGATCGCCGTGGCGTCCCTGATCTTCTTCGTGCAGGCGCGGAACTACGTTCCGGTCGTTCCCGGGACTGGGCCGGGGGACGATCCTGCTGGGGCAGGTCGTGTTCAACGCCTCGCTCGCGATGCTGATCATCCGGGCCCGGTTCGTGGGCATGGGCGACACACTCGAGGAGGCGGCCTACGACCTGGGCTCGGGCCCGCTTGTCGACGTTCCGCCAGGTCACGCTGCCCGCGGCTGATGCCGGCGATCGTGGCGGCGGCGCTGCTGTCGTTCACGTTCTCGTTCGACGACTACGTGCTGCCCGCGTTCACCAACGGGACGACGAACACGTGGCCGATCGTGCTGTACTCGGCCGTTCGCTTCGGCATCACCCCGGCCGTGAACGCCCTGGCCACGATCATGCTCGACGGTCACCGCGCTGGCCATCGTGATCACCGCGGTCGTGCTGCGCCGGGGCCGCGTCCGGGCCGGGCCCGGCCAGGAGCAGACGCGCAGCCTCAGCTCGGCTCTGGGCGTCGGCTAGCGTCGGCGAGCACGCCGCCGGGCCGAGGTGGATTCGGATCGGCCGCCGGCGGGAAAAGATGCTGACACCCGCTGTGGAAAGGAGAGGCCCCCATGACCGCCGGGCGGTGTCGTGCCTGCCACACTCTCACGCTCATGGTTCCACTCGGAGACGGTCGCTCCGCGTACTGCCTGTCCTGTCAAGCGAGGGTGGACCTCCCACTGCCACCGACCGGCGCGGCCCCGCTTCTCGACGCTCCGGCGGCTGGAGCCGAAGGGACGCGCCACTAACGAGGAGGGACGCCCGGCTGCTCGGCTTCTCTCTGGGGTGCGAGCTGCACCTGGAGCCCCGGAATGCCCTCTGGAGCTGCGAGCGCCAGGACACGGGTGACGCATCGGCTGGGATTTCGCAGGATGACGGCGGGCATTCCGTCGGCCATCTGCGCGAGCCTCCTGAGAAGCGACACGCCCACTCCATCCATGAACGTGACCCCGGAGAGGTCGAGGACGAAGGGAACAGGAAGGTCGCTGTCGGCCAGCGCTCGCTCGAGCTGCAGGATCGACAGGACGTCCACATCTCCCCGCACCACGAGACCGCGCTCCCTTCCCCGAAGAACGGAGACCTCCAACGCCGACAGCATCTCCGAGTGTCGGAGCGGCTGGGGCCGGCCTCCGAGGATAAGGGGCCAGACGGCCGACGTCGCGACCCGCTCCCGGACGCCCCTGCGTGTGGCATCAGAGCCGGACTCGGCGCTCGGTTCATCCGAGAAAGGCGCCGGATCGGAGAAAGGGGGCACAGACATAGGGGCAGGTGATACCCGAAAATCTCGGCGCTCAATCGTGAGGATCTTCCATTCGGCCACAACGCGCTCCACTTCGAGTGGCTCCAATCCCTGGATCATCTATGGTTCGGTGATCTTGGGGACCGACCCACGTCGGAGAGACCGGGAAAGAGGCTGGCCGGCATGACCGCACAGCGAGGACTCCCCTGGCCGCTCGTTCTGCTCGGAGGGCTCGTCGGTGGGCTCGCGTGGGGCGTCGTCGCCAGGGTCTGGATGCGGTTCATCTCCACCAACCCGGAGTTCTCCTGGAGCGGGACGCTCTTCATCGTGATCGGGTTCGGCATCGCCGGGCTGGCGCAGTCCGGGGCCTACCTCGCGCGCCGCGCCGGCCTCTCGCGCCCGCGGATGACCGTCGTTCGCGTCGTCACGTTCGCCGGGCTGCTCCCGCTGGGTGTGGCGGCGGGAGGCCAGGTGTTCCCGACCGTCGTCCTCGGGCCCCTCGCCCTCACCCATACCGTTTGGCCGCGCTGGACGCGCCTGGTCGTCGGCGTGCTCGCGCTGGTCCCCGTCGCGGCCGTGGGGTCGTCCCTGTTCGACGACCTGTCCCCACCGCGCGCGACGGTCGGGTTCCTGTGGTTCCTGGGGATCTACGCGGTGATCGTCTGGGCGGCCGGGTTCACGCTCGCACCCCAACCCGACGGCTGGCGCGCACCGATCGCGGTTCGTGCCGTCGGCGTGGCGGTCCTGGCGCTGGGGGTCGTCCTGGCGGCCTTCCTCGCCGCCGGCGTCCAGGGCTAGGACCGCGCTAGGAGAACTCATCGAAGAGGCGTCGCTCGATGTCGCTGAACGCCCGCCAGTTCCGCGAGTTGAGATACGAGTTGGTCAGCGAGACGACCCCGATGCGCCGGTCGGGCCGGAAGAACATGCGCGTGCTCTCGCCGTAGTCGCCGCCCGTGTGCCCCAGGATCGGGTACCCGTGCGGGTGCTTCCCGTACCAGATCAGCCCTTGGCGCCATCCCACGATGCCGGGGATCTGATTCCGGCGGATCTCCCTGACCGTGTCCGCCTCGAGCACCCTGGTTCCCTGGAACGCTCCGAAGTTCATGAACGCACCCAGCCACCTGGCCAGGTGCGCCGCGCTCGTGCGCAGCGCGCCGTCGGGGTAGTCCGGGTAGCCGTACTGAAAGATCGGCTCGAAGCCATGCTCGGTGCGCGAGTACGGCATCGCCACGTTCGAGCTGTGGATGTCGGCCAGCCGGTAGCCCGAGTGGGTCATGTCCAGCGGCCGGAGGATGCGGCGCATGCACCACTCGTCGAAGTCCACGCCGCTCACCGACTCGGCGACGAACCCCGCGAGCGCGACCGCCAGGTTCGAGTACGAGTACTTGGTCCCCGGCGCGCGGTCGTAGAAGTTGTGATGGGGCTCGTACCGCTTGCCCGCCGGATCGAAGTACGAGCGGCAGAAACGCCCCAGCGGGATCGGCGAGTCGCCGTGGAAGTACAGCGACGGCGTCGACCACGGCGTGCCCCACACGCTTCCCCGGTCCCGGATCGCCGACGTGTGCGTCAGCAGCGTCCGCATCGTGATCGGAACCCCCGGGGCGGAGGGGATGCGCACCTCGAACGGCAGGTACTCGTTCACGTCGGCGTCCAGATCGATCAACCCGTCCTCGACCAGCAGCATGATGCCGGCGCACGTCACCGTCTTGGAGACGGACGCCAGCTGGAACGCCGTGTGCGGGCTGACGCGGATCCCCTGCTCGCGATCGGCCCAGCCGACGCCATCCGACCACACGACCTCGTCCCCGCGGACGACGGCGACCGCGATCCCCGGGGTATGGGCGTCGGCCAGCTTGCGGACCAGGAACTCGTGCAGGGGGTCGGTCCGGGCAGAGACCCGTCGGGCGAGCGCGGCCGGCGCGATGGCGCCGACGGCAACGGCCTTGGCGGCGTTCGTCAGGAACTGTCGCCGTGGAAGAGGTCCCGCGCCGGCCATGCCCGCAGCGTAGCCTGAGTGCCGTGGGCCTGACGAGGGGTCACGGTGCGGGCGGCGGGCCGGTGATCATCCCGCGCATCGTCGTCCGCGTGGCGGTTTCATGAACGCGTGAGGATTCCTCGACGACGTCGCCGTCCGCGACGGCGTGATCGCGGCCGACGCGCTGGCCGGCAAAGCGGACGGAGTCGCCCCAGACCCGGGCACCGGCCGCGGACTCGCCCAGCTCGCCGTGCAGCGCGGCCGCGACGTCCTCCACGGTCGCGCCGACGTGGAGCGCCATCGGGTCGGCGTCCTCCTGGCCGGGGCGACGCGTGAAGACGCGGATCAGGCCCGTCAGGTTCCAGATCTCGTCGCGCAGCGCGTCGAGCCGCTCGTCGTCCAGGACCGAGATGCCGAGCACGCGGAGGTCCGGCGCCGCGGCGCGCAGCCGGTCGAGCGCTTCGTCCTCGTTCGGGCCGGGCTCGTCCAGCTTCGTGGCCAGCAGCAGCGCCGGCTTCTCGATGCCGGCCGCGGCGACCTCGGCGCGGACGTCCACCAGCGCGCTGGGCGACGCGGACGCCTCGTGGCAGTAGACGATGGCGTCGGCGCCTCGCAGCACGCCGAGCAGCGCCCGTCCCCCGCCGCGGTCCTCGGCCGCGCCGGAGATCAGCCCGGGGATCTCGACCAGCTGGACCAGGACGCCGTGGATCCGCGTCAGCGCGGGAATGGGCCGGAGTGTGGTGAACGGGTAGTCGCCGGTCTTGATCTGGATGTTCGACAGCGCCTGCAGCAGCGAGGACTTGCCGGCGTTCGGCGGGCCGACGAACGCCACCTGCGCGACGCCCTCGCGACGGACGGCGATGGAATCCCGGTTGACCACCTTGGCGCGGACACGGCTCCGTTCGATCTCGGCCGTGACCCACTTGCGGATGTCCGCATAGGGACCGTTCTTGTAGCCGGGAAGGTCGGCGAGGATCGCCCGCAGCTCGCGGATGCGATCGCTGCCGTCCTTGCCGTCGATCCGGCGTTTGATGACCTGCATCTGGACCTGGTGTGGCATTGGCACGACGGTTCCCTCCTTGGTGCTTGCTCAGCAGAGGGAGGCCGGTGCGCGACGACCCGGACGGGCACAGCCCGCGGTCGTGCGTACGGCGTCTGCCCGCTGCTTCCCCTGACGCCTTGGTATGGGAAGCAGCGAACTAGTGGCTTTGGCGGTGAACCTCCAGGCGCCACCGGATCTCACGTCGAAGTGCCATGGGGGCCAATCGTAGTCGCACCCGGCGGTCGCGGCCAGTCCTCGGCCGGAGCGTCTACTTCCGGAACTCTTCGAGGGACGCCGTGGCGATCTCGACGACCATGCCCCCCAACAGGCCAGCCATCTCGGTGGTGTTCGCCTTCTTGGTGTTGTAGTCGGTCTTGAAGCGGTCGACGCGGGCCCGCGGAGCGGCAAACAGGTGATTCTCCTTCAACCACCGGCGATATCTCCGGCCCGAGACGTAGGCGCTGCCGAGGACGGCCCCGAAGAGGACGAGCGTCAGGGCGGCGCTGGTTCTCCTGGTCAGAGCATCGGTGTCGCGGATCCCGGCCATCTCGCCTCCACGGTAGCAGGCGGAACGAGCGACCGGGAACGGGCTCCCGCCCGCGTCGACTCAGCGGCGGGTCGACTCCATGATCCAGTTCGAGACCCACGTCCTCTCGCCGTCCACCGAGAACGACTGCTCCCAGCGAGCGGTTGTCGGGCTGATGTCCGACCACACGTACCGCACGCGGAACTCGCGGCCGTCGATCGTGTCGTCACCCCGGAAGTCGCCGAGCCCATCCACGAACCGGCCGACCACCGGCGTCGTCAGCATGCCGGTGCGGCTGCTGATCCAGTACAGGGACCACTCCTCGCGGTCCTGGTCGAACAGGCGAAGCGTGACGCCACGGATCCCCTTGGTCGGGAACTCGATCTCATCGAAGTTCGCGATCCCGTCCAGGTGCCGCGACGCAATGCTGATCGCGGGGAACTCCTCCCATTCGGTCGCGTCCCGTTCGAAGCACGAGTCCTCGAGGAAGTCCGTGCGCCGACGGTTCGTGACGTCCCAGGTGCCGGTGTAGAAGTCGAAGTCGTTCATGCCTGTTCTCCTTGCTCCGGGGGCAGGCTCTGACGCCCTATGTCTGGACAGTAGACCGGTTCCCTGCCATCGTTTGTCAGTGAAGAGCAGCCGCCTGCTGTCCATCCTCCTGCTGCTCCAGACCCGGGGGCGGATGACCGCCGCCCAGCTCGCGGAGGAGCTGGAGGTGTCGGTCCGGACCGTCTACCGCGACATGGATTCGCTGCACATGGCCGGTGTGCCCCTGTACGGCGACGCGGGACACTCGGGCGGCTACCAACTGCTCGACGGCTACCGCACCCGTCTGACCGGGCTGAACGCGAACGAGGCCGAGGCGCTGTTCCTGAGCAGCGTCCAGGGCCCCGCGGTCGAGCTCGGACTCGGACCGGCGCTCGCGGCCGCCCAGCTCAAGCTGCGCGCTGCGCTCCCTCCCGAGCTCCGCGAGCAGGCCGACCGGATCGCCTCCCGGTTCCACTTCGACGCACCGGCCTGGTACGTCGGGGACGACGACGTCCGGTTTCTGCCGCAGGTCGCGGACGCTGTGTGGCACCACCGGGTGCTCGACATTCGCTACCGCCGCTGGAAGGAACCGACCGACGTCGACCGCCGCGTCGAGCCGTACGGGCTGGTGCTCAAGGCGGGTCGCTGGTACGTCGTCGCGGGACCGGGACCGCGCACGTTTCGCGTCGATCAGATCCTTGCGGTCACGACGCGGGGCGAGGAGTTCGACCCGCCCGAGGACTTCGACCTGGCCGGCTACTGGCGCCGCTACCAGGAGGATTTCCTCGCCCGTCTGTACCGGGGCAGCGCGATCGTCCGTCTCTCGCAGCGCGCCGCATCGTCCCTTTCCGGTGCGGCCGGCCGCGCGCTGGTCGACACCGGCGTCCCCGAAGCGGACGGCTGGGTCCGGGCGGTGCTGCCCATCGAGTCGATCGACCACGCGCACCGTGAGTTCCTGGCGATGGGGGCCGACGTCGAGGTCCTGGGACCGCCCGAGCTGCGGGCCCGCCTCGCCGAGACGTCGCGCGCGCTGGCGGCGCGATACGTTCGCAGGACAAGACGTCGAGGCATCGCGGCGGCTCTTGAACTCGCCCGCGGATCGACGCCTCGGACCGGGATTTAGCGAACCCAATCGGGAAACAGGCCGTCCGACAGGCCGGCGACCTCGAGCGACGCTCGGCCGGTGCCGTCCGGGCGGATCACGTACTCGTCGTAGCCGGAGACGAGCAGGTACCGCCCGTCGGGTGACCACGTCACGAACTGACCGAACTCGCTGGTGACCCGCGCAAGGCCAGTCCCGTCGGCGTTCACGACCCACACGTCGTGGTGCGGACCGATGTCGCCGGTCGTGCGACAGTCGGGCGCGTCGGAATACCCACAGTCGTCCCGTACGGAGGTGAATGCGATTCGCGTGCCGTCGGGCGACCAGGCCGGCCACCCGTCGGGCCCCGGCGAATCGGTGAGCTGAACCGCGTCCGTTCCGTCGATGTCGATGACCCAGATGTCGTACTCCTCGGCGCCGGCCCCGCCCATGAAGGCGATTCGTCGGCCGTCCGGTGACCACGACGGGTACTCGACCCACGAGTCCGTCGCGATCCGCCGCAGGTGCGATCCGTCGGGGTCCACGAGGAACCCGCCCATGGGCAGCCCATCGCGGTCGGAGTTGAAGACGATCGTTGTTCCGTCGGGCGACCAGTCCGGCCCCCAGTCATTGCCCGGGTCCTTGGTCAGGTTCCTCGGGTGGGTTCCGTCCGCGTTCACGACATAGATCTCGTCGTTCTGGTTGATCCCGCGGCGGGAGTCCCGGTAGACGATGCGCCGACCGTCCGGTGACCACGCGGGGTCGAACTCGGGGCCGGGCTTCCGGGTGACCCGGATGGGATTCCGTCCCGTTCGCGTGTGCCCGCCACACGTCGTCATCCGTGGCCACGACGATCCGACCGGGCAACGCCCCGACGTCGATGGGCTCGCCCACGACCACGGGTACCCGCGAGTCGATCGGGGATCTCTGCGGTGTGGGCGACGGCCGGGACGACTGTCCCGCGCCGGACGAGTTCGGTGAGGCCCCCGTGCACGACATCGAGATCATCGCCAGGACGGCAACGACCCTGGCTCTCCACCAACGACGCCGCAGGCTCAGCGCGTCACGCCTGCCACCCATGTTGGTCCAAGATACGCAGCGCCGGTCGAAGGGGTTCCCCGGTCATCGGGCGAATCGACCGTCTTATCGGAAGCGTTCCGTGGAAACGGGGACGGGCGGCGGAGCAGCGCCCCGGAGGCGGGTCAGGGCCTCACCGGGCAACGAGAACCACCGGATGCGGTCGAACTCCGGTGAAACCGACGCGTCGACGAGCGGCCCGTCTGGCGGGTCTGCCTGGACGGAACGGATGATGTCACGCGCCTCCTCGAGGTGCCGGTGGAGCGCGCTCTCGGCCTCGGTCGTGACGGCGCCGTCTCCACCGATGGGACCGTCCGCTGAGAACGAGACGTTTCCGAGCGATACGGGTGGCCGCTTCGGACCGGCAACGTGGCTCCAGAGGCCCGAGGTCGCGTCGAACCTGTACCGAGGGAGCAGCTTCCACCCCTCGTCGGCGACCAGGTGCACCGCGCGGACGATGTAGTCGAAGACCGTCTCGCTGGTGAAGTAGTTGAACCCCAGCCGCGTGAACGAGAGCTTGGCGCCGACGTGGCCGCGCGAGACCTCCGCGTCCATCCGCTCGGACCAGACATCGTCGATCGGGAAGGTCCGGTGAACGTACGGTCCCGCGCAGAAGCACCCGCTGCGCGCCTGGATGCCGAAAAGGTCGTTGAGCAAGGCGGTGACGAAGTTCCCGTGCAGCATGCCGGAGCCGTGGCGGATGCCGAACGACACGATCGCCAGCCGGTCGGCCTCGATGTTCCCGAGGATGCGGATGTTCGGGTTCTCGCTCCACGACGCGAGCGCGCGCCGCGCGAACTGCTCTTCACGCCGCCGGATCTCGTCGGCGCCGACCGCCTCCTTCAACGCGAACACCAGCCCCGCGCGGATCGACTCCACGATCGCCGGCGTCCCTCCCTCTTCCCGGACCTCCGGCTCCGGGTGGTACGTCTGCCACGTCGGGCTCACGAACAGGATCGTCCCCCCGCCCGGCACCGTCGGGACCCGGTTTCTGAACAGCGCCCGCTTGGCGATGAGGACGCCGGGCGTTCCGGGGCCGCCCACGAACTTGTGCGGCGAGAGGAACACGGCGTCCTTCCACGCGAGGCGCTCGCCGCTCGCGTCCGGCGGCGGGTTCATGTCGATCGGCAGGTACGGGCCGGCCGACGCGTAGTCCCAGCAGGCCAGGGCGCCGTGCCGGTGGAGAACCGTTGAGACGGCGTCGACGTCGGTGACGATACCCGAGACGTTCGACGCGGCCGAGAAGCTCCCGATTCGCATCGGCCGGTCGGCGTGCCGGCGGAGCTCCTCCTCCAGGTGCCCGAGGTCAACGCCGCCGGACGGGTCCTCGCGGATCACGACGACGTCGGCGAACGACTCGCGCCAGGGGAGCTCGTTCGAGTGGTGCTCGTATGGACCGACGAACACCACCGGCCGCTGCGGCGGAAGCAGCGGACGTTCGTCCGCGTTCGCTCCCAGGCCGAGGATGCGGCGGAGCTTGTCGATCGCGCCGGTCACGCCCGAGCCGCAGAACACCACGACGTCCTCGACGCGCCCGTTCACGGCCCGGTGGATGATCTCGCGCGCTTCCTCCCGGAGCGCCGTCGTCTGGAGGCCGGTCGCGGACGCCTCGGTGTGCGTGTTGGCGTACAGGGGCAGGACCTGGTCACGGATGTAGTCCTCGATGAAGGAGAGCGCCCGGCCGGACGCCGTGTAGTCGGCGTAGACCAGGCGGCGGGGACCGAACGGCCCGTCGAGCACGGTATCGTCGCCGATGACCGACCGGCGAATCCGCTCGATCAGCGGTTCGCCTGAGTACATCGGGAGCACCGTCGCCATGGCAACCTCCTTCCGGCCACCCTGCGAGAGGAGAACGACCTCTTCGTTCGGCCCCTTCGATGGGTGTCGGTTGCTTGTCGACTCGCAGTGTCCGTCAACCGCGCGTTCCGTTCCGTGATCGGCGGCACTCACCGGAGGTGATGTTCGGCACAATCTCGCGTGGCGTCCGTCATGGTCCGGCCCCGCCGGCTTCGACGGCACCGCGCCGCGTCCGGCCTCAGAGGAAGACGGTACTGCGACGCGAACCGGTCGTTTCAGCCGTTCCTGCGGAATCCAACGAAGTCCTGCGCGGTTCGGCGGTTCCGGGTGTCCATCCACGCCGCGTAGAACTTCCCGTCCGGGCCCCACGCGTTGCCGGTGTAGTCGCCCATGAAGAAGCCGCCCTGGCCGTCGTCGTTGGGGTTCGACAGCCCGGTGGCGACGCGCCGGTCCTTCCCGAAGCGCACGCCGCCACTCGAACTGAACGTGGCGTACTCCGCGTACCGCAGGTTCTCGGAGTCGTCGCGGCGATCCAGCCAGGAGACGCCGACCGTACCCGTGGGCCCGACCGTCAGCCAGGGGAAGAACTCGTCGCCGCGCGTGCCCGGCGGCGCGACGCGAACCCGGTCGCTCCACGTCTTCCCGCCGTCCGTCGACGTGGCGACGGCGACCCGGAGCCACCTGCCGGCAGCGAAGTAGAAGGCGACGTAGAGGTTCCCCCGGCGGCGTCCGTTGCTGGTGTCCGCGGCGATGACGGGGATCTCGCTCAGGTCCTCGATCGTGTTCGGCAGGCAGCCGTAGAAGCAGGTTCGCCCGGCGGGGGCGAGCTGGGCGACGGCGATCGTCCCCGGCGTCGACCACGTCTGCCCGCCGTCGGTCGACTTCGAGACCTCCAGCACGCCCTTCGTGCCGGCGCAGAACCCCCGCCGCCCCGCACCCATGCAGTGGAGCCACGTGACGTACACGTTGCCGTCGCCGTCGATCGCGAGGTCGCTCCACTGCACCTGCTCGGGGTAGACGTATACGTGCGTGACCCGAGCCGTCGTCCACGTGCGGCCGCCGTCCGTTGACCGGGACACGGCGATGAACGACTTCTGGAGTGTCTTGTCGACCTCGGTGGTCGAGATGTACATCGTGCCGACACGCGGGCTCGTTCGGTTGGTGTCGATCTCGAGCCAGTCCTTGTCGGTGAGTCCTCCCCTGAAGACGGGAGGGACGGCCAGGCGCGGTCGGCTCCAGGTGACGCCGTTGTCTTTCGATTTCTGGAGGTAGATGGACCCGCTCAGGTGGTCGCAGTCGGAGATCGTCGACACGAACGCGTTGCCGTGCAGGTCGTACGCGACGCCCGGATCGCCGCAGCCGCCCTCGCCGACGGCAGGGAAACAATGCGTGAGGAACGTGTGGCCGCCGTCGCTCGACGTGTAGAAGCCGGTCGACGACCTGCAGCTGTAGTCGTTGGCGCCCGTCATCACGTCGCGACTGTCGACGGGAGACACGACGATGGGCGTCTCGTTGGCGGGCAGCTTCCCTTCGGAGGCGCGAACGTTGATCCACGCGCCCGACTTCTGCGGCGGCGAGGCGGCGAGCCCATCCATACCGGGCCGCAGCGCGGCCTGATTCGCACGCTTCCGGAGACGGGGCTGCCGAGCGGGGCCCGGCTGCGGTGCGCGGGCGCCTGTGTCGAGCCCGCGATCGCGGGACTTCCGGCTCCGAATGCCGTGACGGCCAGCACGATCAGGATGCCCGGAACGACGACCCGGGATGGCCGGAGCCGCTTTCCCCTTCCCACGAAAGGATGTACGCGAGTTCCGGCTCGCAGTGATTGCCGTCGTTGCCTTGGCTTCGGCCTAGGATCGGCTCATGAGCAACCCGGTGTTCGACGCGGTGCGCACGATGGTGGCCGTCCGCGACTACACGGACCGGCCGGTTCCCGACGACGTCGTCACCCGAATCGTGGAGTCTGCCCACCTCAGCGCCAGCTCGACGAACGGACAGCCGTGGCACTTCGTGGTCGTCCGCGACCGCGCGAAGCTCCAGCAGCTCGCGGGCCTCGCGAGGACCGGCCCGTACATCTCCGGGGCGCCGCTCGCGGTGGTGGTAGGCGTCGAGAAGGCCAGCCCGTACGGGCTCTCGGACGCGAGCCGCGCGATCCAGTCGATGATGCTGACGGCATGGGCCGATGGCGTCGGCTCGAACTGGGTCGGGTTCGCCGGCATGAGCACGGTGGCGAAGCTGCTCGGGATCCCGGACGAGTACGACGTGGTCGCCATCGTGCCGTTCGGGTACCCGAGACGTCCGGCGAGACAGGGGCGCAAGAACCGGAAGCCGCTCGGCGAGATCGCCTCGGCGGAAACCTTCGGAGATTCCGTTCCCGCCGCATTGACGCGCCACCCGTCCATGCCCATCGGGTACCTGGTCAGCGTGCTGGGCGCGGCGGTCGCCACGGCCCTCGCCCTGTCGCCGCGCGCGACGCGTGGACCGCGCGCCACGCCGGCGTTCGTGGTGGAGAGCGCCGCCAACGAGCTCCCCTTCCCGATCCTCTACTGGCTGGCGCTCTCGACGCTGCTGGCCGTCGCGCAGGGCGACATCGCCTCACCGGTCGGGTGGATCGCCGCGGGAATCGCGCTGCTCACGACCGTCGGCGTGGCCGTCGTCGTGCGCCGGGCCCTCCAGGCGCGGCCCGCGATCGACACCGCGCTCGCGCGCGGCCTCGGCGATGACTGGCGAAGCGCGCTCGATCCGGCGCTGTCGCGCCGGCTCCACGCGCACGTTCCCCTGGGGCGCGTGCTGATCGCGCCGCTGCGGTTCCCCCCACGGGCCGTCGAGCGCACGCGGAACCTCGCGTATGGTCCGGCAGGAAGAGACAACCTGCTCGACCTCTACCGTCCACGGTCCCGCCCTGCGCGGTGCCCGGCCCTCATCCACTTCCATCCGGGAGGGTTCTTCAGCGGGCGCAAGAGCCGCGAGGCGCGCCCGATCATCGATCAACTCGTTCGCAGCGGGTGGGTGTGCGTCAGCGCCAACTACCGACTGGGAGACGCCGGGGCCTTCCCCAACCACCTCGTCGACGCGAAGCTCGTCATCGCGTGGCTGCGCGCCCACGCCGACGAGTACGGCGTCGATCCAGACTCGATCGTCCTCGCCGGGGGGTCGGCCGGCGCCCACCTGGCCGCGATGTGCGCGCTCACGGCGAACGATCCGAGGTTCCAGCCGGGATTCGAGGACGCCGACACCGGCGTCGCCGCCGCGATCGGGCTGTACGGCTACTACGGCCCGGCGTCGACCTGCGAGCCCCATCCCGTCCTCGCCCGCGGAGTACGTACGGGCCGACGCACCGCCCTTCCTGGTGATCCACGGCGCCCCGAATCCCATGGTTCCAGCGCCCGAGGTTCGAGGATTCGTCGAGCGATTGCGGGACGCGTCCTCGAGCCCGGTCGTCTACGCGGAGCTCCCGGGGGGACAGCACAACTTCGACCAGTTCCCGTCGATCCGCTGCGCGGCGGTCGCCGACGGGATCGAGGCCTTCACCGCCTGGGTGCGATCGACACGCGGGGTGTAGCGCGTATGTGCGGGCGCATGATTGGGTACGAAGAGCTCCGAGGGCTGTTCAGCTCGCACATTCCGAGGAGGTCCCCATGGCGCAGAAGTCGCAACTCCCCAATCCCCGTGTGCTCCTGGACGGTCTCGCAATAGGCGAATCGCCGCGGTGGCACGATGGTCGCCTGTGGTTCTCCAACTGGGGCACGGATGAGATCGTCGCGGTCGACTCGGGCGGCAACAGCGAAGTCATGGGACGCGGCGCCGAGGGGCTCGGCTGGGCCACCAACTGGCTGCCGGATGGACGCATGCTCATCACCGGTGCCGAGCTGGTCCGCGTGGAGCCCGACGGCTCGCGCGTCCGGCACGCCGACTTGAGCCATATCTCGCCGTACGGCTGGAGCGAGATGACCGTCGACGGCCGCGGCAACGTCTACGTCAACACGATCAACTTCGACTTCGCCGAGTTCAACGAGGTCCTCGCGAGCGGGAAGGCGCCGGGAAAGATCGCGCTCGTTCCGCCCGACGGTGATGCCCGCGAGGTCGCCGATGAAATCGCGTTCCCCAACGGCATGGTCGTCACGCCGGACAACCAGACCCTCATCGTGTCCGAGTCCTTCGCCGGACGCCTCACCGCCTTCGACATCGGCGATGACGGCAGCCTCTCGAACCGGCGGGCGTGGGCGGAAGGGGTCGGCCCGGACGGCATCTGCATGGACGCCGACGGGTGCATCTGGACGTCGACCGGCCAGGGCAACAACGACTGCGCCCGTGTCCGAGAAGGCGGCGAGGTGCTCGAGCGCATCCAGCTCGATCGCCCGTGTTTCGCGAGCATGCTCGGGGGACCGGACCGACGGACGCTGTTCATGCTCGCCGCGGAGTGGCACGGCAGCGAGAAGATCGAGGACGTCATCCGGGAACGAACCGGCCAGGTCCTCGTCGTCGAGGCACCGGCGCCGGGCGTCGGCTGGCCGTAAGCCGAACCGGAGAAAAGGGGGGGCAAGAATGTCGATCGCCAGTGCGAGGGTCCTGCAGGACGAGAAGACCGGCGTCCGGCTCAAGATGGCTGCCTTGTGGGCAGCCACGCTCTTTCTGATGCGTACGGAGACGTCTTCGGCCTCTTCAGGACGGGTGAGATCGAGGACATCGTCCGCGGTGAACTCTCCGGGATCGAGATCACCCAGGTCTTCCTGCTCGCGGTGTCCATCTACGTCGCGATCGCGAGCGTGATGGTCTTCCTCTCGCTCGCCCTCCCGCCAACGCTCACCCGCTGGACGAACATGGTGCTGCCCATCCTGTACATCGCCTCCATCGTGGCCTCGGTGGTCGGCGAGACCTGGGCGTACTTCTACTTCCTGAGCGTCTTGGAGATCGCACTCCTCGCGCTGATCATCTGGTACGCGTGGACCTGGCCTGGTCGGGAACCGGCCACCACGGACTGAGGCGGGCCGCTCAACTCCCACCTCACCGGCCCCGATCCTTATGGCATGGCATTTGGACGGGGCCATGTTGCCCGAACGCGCCATCTCCCGGACCAGGGGCAGGCCCTGGTCCTCCTCCTGCTGATCGGCACGCCGGCGGCACTCTTCGTCGGCCTTCGGACCATCCCCGGCCTCGACCTGCTCTTCCAGAACGTGGTGTTCCACCTCTTCGTGGTGAGCTCGATCGCGGCCTGTGCCCTCGTGGTCGCGATCCTGGCCGCCGTCGCGGCCGGACGCGCCAGGCGGGTGTCATTGGTCATGCTCGCCCTGGCCTGTCTGTCGGTGGGCTTCTTCATGCTGGCGCATGGACTCACCACGCCCGGCATCTGGGACCGGCCCTTCAACTGGTGGGTGGTTCGCTATCCGACCATCGCACTGGCGGGGTTCGCGGCCTTCATGGCCGCAGCGGTCGTTCTGCACGAGGGGCCGGTGGCGAGCTTCATCGAGCGACACGCCCGGGCGATCGTGCTCTCGTTCTGCGTCCTCGTGCGCCGGTCTCGTCGCGGCCACGATCCTGAACCCCACCGCCGGCATCGGGTCGCACCTCCTCCCCGGCGAGGAGCTCGGGACCAAGGTCGTCGGATGGGTCAGCGCGCTCGTGCTCATCGTGACCGGAGACGTCCATCGACGACGGTGGCTCCTCAGTCGCGATCGGGTGGCCCTCGCGCTGCTCGTGGCGTGCTGGCTCTCGACCGAGGCGATCGTCTCGCTTCAGCTGGGAAGGCTCTGGCGCCTCTCGTGGTGGGACTACCACGTGCTGCTGCTGATCGGCTTCTCTGCCGCCGTCTACGCCGTCCTGGCGGAGTACCGGCGGAGCCGCAGCGCGGCGGGGGCGTTCTCGAGCGTGGTGCTGAGGAACACGCTCGCTCAGATCGAGCACGGCTACCCCGACGCGCTCCGGCCGCTGGTGATCGCCGTCGAGGCGAAGGATGCCTACACCCGCGGTCACTCGGCTCGGGTCGGGGAGCTGTCGGTGCGCATCGGCGAACACATGGGGTTCCGGGCGGAGGTGTTGCGGGCGCTCGCCCAGGGCGGGCTGCTCCACGACATCGGCAAGATCGGCGTGCCCGACCAGATCCTCAACAAGCCCGGCGTCCTCACCGCGGAGGAGCGGGAGGAGATCGAGCAACATCCGGCCGTCGGCTGGGAGATCGTGAAGCAAGCCCGCTCACTCCGTGGCGCCCTCGCGTCGTCCGCCATCACCACGAGCGGGTCGACGGGACGGGATACCCGGAGGGATTGAAGGGAGACGCGATCCCCGTCGAGGCACGGATCGTCGCGGTGGCCGACGTGTGGGATGCCCTCACCTCGGACCGGGCGTACCGGGCCGCGTGGCTACCCGAAGAGGCCATCGAGATGATGGCCGCAGCCCGCGGATCGCACTTCGCCCCCGACGCACTGGACGCGCTTCTGGAGCTCATGGAGCGGGAAGGGATCCCGTCGGTGGGAGGGACCGGCAACGAAAGTGCGCCGGATGACGTGTGCCACCCAGCCGAGTGGAGGAACCGCCGGACGGGCTGAGGAGGCCGGGTCGTCCGGGGTTCACCGGCGACAGGAATTCGCTTCGGCTGTCATGCCGGCCGGTCGCAGCGGTATACAGTCGCCGCAGGGCCATTCGAGGGAGGGGCGATGGGCTGTCTACTGGCACTGATGTCGGCATTCGCGCCGCGCCTGGTGTTCTTGATCATCTGGATCGCGCGTCCCGCGTACGTCGACGACAGTGTTCGACACGTTCATCCTTCCCCTGCTTGGGCTCATCTTCCTTCCGTTCACGACGTTGATGTGGGTGATCCTCGACTCGCCCCCCGTCGGCATGCACGGATTCGATTGGGTGTGGATCGTCATCGCCGTGGTGATCGATCTGAGCAATGCCGCCGGCGCCTACACGCAGCGCGACCAGATGCCGGGGCGTGCCTCGACGACCTAGGGCTCGGCTCGGCATGTTCGTTCGACCGGCTTCCCGGTGACCTACCCGGCGGGTAGCTGCACCGTGACGCGGAGCCCACCAGTGGCCCGGGAGGTGAGGGTGAGGGTTCCGTCGTGTGCTTCGGTGATGCTCTTGACGATTGCCAGACCGAGGCCGACACCCGCGTGGTCGTTGCGGATGCGTTCGGTTCCGCGAAGAAACGGCTCGGCAAGCGTGGCAACCGACGTTGGGGTGAGCGTCTCGCCGGTGTTCTCGACGGTGAGCACCGCACTCTTCGGGTGAACGCTGGTCGTGACCCAGACGGTGCCCTGTTCAGGCAGGTTGTGGACGATCGCGTTCTGCACGAGGTTCGTCGTCATCTGCAGCAGGAGCGCGTGTGAGCCGATGGTGGGGGTCACGTCGCCGGAGGTCTCGATCGTGAGGCCGCGCTCTTCCGCGAGGGGGAGGAGCGCCTCAGCGGCTTCTTCCGCTACGAGGGACAGATCGACCTGTTCCCGGGTGAAGGATCGTTGGTCGGCGCGGCTGAGCAGGAGCAGTGCTTCGGTGAGGTCGATCGCTCGGGTGTTGACGGCGTGGAGGCGGTCGACCAGCTCGCCGGTGTCGCGGTTGGGATCGTTGCGGGCCACGTCGAGAAGCGTCTGCGTGATCGCCAGCGGGGTGCGCAGCTCGTGGGAGGCGTTGGCTGCGAATCTCTGCTGCTCGGCGACGTGTGCTTCGAGCCGCGCGAGCATGTTGTCGAAGCTGTCGGCGAGGTCGCGGAACTCATCTCTGCGGCCTTCCAACTGGATACGGTGGGAGAGCGATCCGTTCGCGGCCAGGCGTGCGGCGTCCGTGATGCGCGTCAAGGGGGCGAGCATGCGGCCGGCGAGAAGCCACCCTCCCAGGAGACCGAATACCAGCAGGAACGCCATCACGATGGCCGCGGTGGGAGCGAACTCGCGCAGAAGGTCGGCGTGGCTGCGCACCATGAAGATCACACCAGGGTGCACACCACGCGAAAGGGAGAAGTACCCGGCGGTGAGCAGCACGACACCCGCGAGCATGAGGAAGCCGGCGTAGCTGAGGGTGAGCTTGAGGCGGACGCTCAAACCGGGGGCTCTATCCATGGTCGCCTCCCTCGCGCCCGGTGTCCGGTTGCGTGTCGATGCGGTACCCCGCGCCGGCCACGGTGGCGATGATCCCGGGTTCGCCGAGGCGTTTGCGCAGTGCCGAGACCGTGATGCGCACGGCGTTGGTGAAGGGGTCTGCGTTCTCGTCCCATGCTCGCGCCAGGAGCTCTTCGGCACTGATGACGCCGCCGTCGGCGTCGACGAGGACCTCGAGCACGGCGAACTGCTTCCTGGTGAGTGCGACGTAGCGCCCGTCGCGGTGGACCTCTCGGCGGAACGGATCCAGACGCAGACCTGCGATCTCCCGCACAGGCGGCCTGTTGTGTGCGCGCCTGCGGTCGAGTGCTCGGAGACGGAGCACGAGCTCTCGGAGCTCGAACGGCTTCGTGAGGTAGTCGTCGGCGCCGAGCTCGAACCCGGTGGCCTTGTCGTCGAGACGGTCGGCCGCGGTCAGCATCAGAATCGGCATGCCGCTGCCGGAGGCGACGATGCGCTTGGTGATCTCGTCGCCGGTCGGTCCGGGAATGTCTCGGTCGAGGACGGAGATGTCGTAGGCGTTGGCGCTCATCAGCTCCAGCGCGGTGTCGCCGTCGCCTGCGATGTCTGCCGCGATCGCTTCGAGGCGTAGGCCATCGCGGATGGCTTCTGCCATATAGGGCTCGTCCTCGACGATCAAGACCCGCATCCTCCGATGCTACGAGCTGGCGCATATCGCCCGCATATCGAAAACCCCATACGTGCCGGCAACACCACGCCGCCTTGAATGGCGGGCATGACCTATCGCGAGCCAGCACGAGCAACAACCCGTCGGATTCGGATTCGCAGGACCCGTGTCGCCGGCATGCTCGTCGTCATCGCGGCGATCGCCGCAGCCCTCGGCTCCCAGCTGCTGGCGTCCTCGCCCCTGGATGTCCTTCGCAGCGAGTACCGTGGTGAGCTTCGCGAGGGGCTGCCCAGCACGGTGTGGCCGGCAGATGGCCAAGCCGCGGTTCAAATAGGACAGTCGCAGGTCCAAGCCGGCCCGAACCAGCACGCGGCTCCCATCGCCAGCGTCGCGAAAGTGATGACCGCCTATCTCGTGCTCCGGGACCACCCGCTCCGGCTCGGCCAGAACGGTCCGACGATCACGCTCACCGACGCCGACGTCGCCGACACCGCCCGCCGGCGCCGACAGCAGGAGTCGGTCGTGTCCATCGCCGCCGGCGAGCAATTGACCGAACGGCAGGCGCTGCAGGCACTGCTGCTGCCGTCGGCGAACAACATCGCCGCGGTTCTCGCGCGATGGGACGCCGGCTCGGCGGACCGATTCGTTGCCCGGATGAATGCCACCGCACGGTCGCTGGGCATGACCCACACCCGCTACACCGACCCGAGCGGCTACGACGACGCAACCGTGTCGACTGCCGCCGATCAGGTGCGCATTGTCGATCGGGCCATGCGCGTGCCGGTGTTCGCGAGCATGGTCGCCACACCGACCGCGACGGTGCCGGTCGCCGGCACCGTACACAACACCAACAGATTGCTCGGGCACGACGGGTTTGTCGGCGTCAAGACCGGCTCGACCGCTGCGGCCGGAGGCTGCTTCGCCTTCCGGGCGATCCGCTGGATCGACGGCAAGCGGACGACGATCACCGGGGTCGTGCTGGGCCAGCCAGGCCACGAGCAGGTCGCGGCGGGCCTCGCGGCAGCCGCCGCCATGGTCGATCGCATCGCCGGTCGTTCACTGCGCCAGTGGGAGCTGTGCCGGATCGACCGCAACGAACCCCGGCACCGGGAACTGCGCCCGAAGTCTCCGGGTAGGCGAGGTGAGGGGAACTTGACCTCGAGGTAACCTCGGAGTCGAACGCGAAGCAACGACAAAGCTGCCGAACCCCTTTGTGGCCCTCGGACAACTGGTGCCGACTTCTCGTCGGTGGGGCACACTGGTAGCCGATGGCTGGAACCGACAACCTCGAGAGGGCGATCGAACAAGCTCTACGTCGCACCCCCGGAAGGCTTCACGGAGTCCAGGAACTCACTCGCGAAACGTCTGAAGGATGGTGGGGACACACGAGGGGCGCCGCTCGGGTCCGGGGCCTGCGCAAGCCGGTACGAGCCGCGTGGGCCATCAACCAACTCGTTTCCGAGAACCGGGCGGCCGTCAAGGAGCTGATCGCGGCGGGTGGGCGTCTGCGGGTGGCGCAGCGCCGGGCGATATCGACGAAGGGCGCCGAAGAACTTCGGGAGAGATCAGTTGAGCGCGCCAAACTGATGAGCGAGCTCACGCGGCGCGCCGCCGGGGCGCTCGGCGAGGAGCCGCCTGCGGCCGTGATCGAGGAGATCGCCGCGACGCTCGAGGCCGCGTCGGCCGATGAGGAGGCCGCGCGCACGGTGCTCGAGGCCCGACTTTCCAAGCCGCTTCCCCGGCCGGCAGGGTTCGGTGAGATCCTCGGCCTGAAGGTCGTTCCCGGGGCCGGCTCCGAGGAGCCTCCCCGCGACGGCGCCGCGAGAGCCGCCCGCAAGCAAGCACTTCGTGGTGCCGAAAGACGAGAACGGCAGGCACGAGACCGGGTCGAACGCCAAGGCTGAAGTCGCGCACCTCAAGAAGCGCGTCGGCGAGCGCGAGGATCAGCTCCGGGCGGCGCAGGCCGAGGCGCGCGGCGCCACCGCCGAGCTCAAGCGGCTGCGCCGTTGACTGGGTGCCGGCGTTAGCTCAGGAACGCCTTGAACGCGAGGTCGATGCCGAAGGTGTACCACTGCGTCGTCGTCCATTGCGTCTCGTCGCCGGTGTTGTTCTGGAACACGAACGTGCCGCCCGCGTAGACGCTGTCGTTCACGGCCGCCCAGCCCAGCGTGTAGTTATCCGTGCACCGCCTGAAGTTCTTGTCGATGCTCGCGAAGATCACGTACTGGGACCCCGCGGTGACGGAGACACCGCCTGGCTTGAACGCCTCGAAGTGGAAGAGCGAGTCGGTGAACGAGACGAACCGCGGTCCGGACTCGAAGAGTGCGGAGCCAGTCGCCTTCGAACCGTCCCACGCGTACACCTCGCCGCGCACCCTCATCGAACCGGTCGTCTCAAAATTGGTCCACGCGAACGTGAACTTATCGAGTGCCGACTTGCCCTCGGGGATCGTGATGACCTGTCCGTAGGTGGTGGTGTTGGGGCAACCGAAATTGAAGACCGCCTGGCTGCCGTCCCAGCGGGTGAAGGTGTTGATCGTCGGTCTTGTCCTGGCCACGCTGGCTGACGCCTGGGCGCCCCCGAAAGCGGTAAGCGCACACACGAGGGCGCAGCCCGTTACGGCGGCACGCCGAACGAGCGAGCGCAGGGACCCCGCTCGGCTCATGACCCCTCCTCGTGTTATGTGCGGCGGACCGTCGCAGCTCAAGGCTATTCGACTACCACCCCTGACGTTGCGTCAACACTCGTTGCTACGGCCGCCTCCCGAGGCACCGGCGCACGACCGCCGTCGGTCGCTGACCTCGACGAGCGCCACGCACGTGATCGCCCGGACGACGTGTCCGCGAGCCAGCCCTTCTATCGCCCAACCTTGATCGGGTAGCAGAACCGCGAGGTTGGAGTCAACAAGCCGAAGAAAACTACATGGCCCCCGGCCCCTTGCCCAGGAGAGGGGAAGGGTTCCAACTCAGTCCCCGAGACCCAGAAGTACGCACGCGCTGATTCGTTTACTAGACGCCTGGCCCGGAAATGAAACCCCCGGGAGGAGAACAACGGTTCGATGGGTCTCGGACCAGCGGCAGCAACGTCTTTCTGCTCCAGGGGAAACGTCGGTCTCCACGGGCAGACCGTGCGTGCCCGGGCAAGGCGATTCAAACCCGAGCCGAGAAGGCATCATGGATGAGTTCAATCGTCGGACCTTTCTGCGAAGCGCGGCAGCCACGGCCGCCGGAGCTGTGTTGCTGTTCACCGGCTGATCCACTCGCTCCGCAACGACACGTTGAGTCAGGGGAAGGAGTAGAAATGTCCGGAGTTCGGCCCGGTCGTCCCGTCTACGCAATCCTCGTAGTGTCGATCGTGACTATCGTCGGGCTGATCGCCCCCGACGCCAGCGCGACGACCCAGGTGCCCAGCGCGCCGTGGGGCGTTCGAGGAAAGGTCTATGCGCTGAAGCGCGGTCCCAACGGCTCTCGGATTTATGTTGGGGGGAAGTTCGGGGCCTTGACCGAATCCGACGGCGCGACCTCCTCGCCCGCCAGCAGCCTCACCGCAGTCAACACATCGACGGGGCTGGTGTCGACGAGCTTCCGGCCCTCCTTCACCTATCAGGGTCTCCCCGGAACCGTAAAGACCGTGGCCGTCTCACCCGACGGCACCGTCGTGTACGCAGGAGGACAATTCGACGCCGTCAACGGGCAACCGACCAAGAACTTGGCCGCGGTTGCGGCCTCCGATGGCCACCTCGTCAGCACCTTTGCCACACCCACGCTCAACCAGGTGAACACGATCCTCGTGAACCCCACGACCGGCGAGCTCTACATCGGCGGGTCGTTCTCCAGGGTGAACGAGAAGCGCCGCGGCAATCTGGCCGCGCTGTTTCCGGACGGAACGCTGGATTCGGACTGGGCCCCCGTCGCCGACGATGTGGTTCGGAAGATGCGCTTTTCCTCGGACCGGCAGACCATCTTCGTGGCCGGCCACTTCACCACCATCGACGGGCAGTCCCGTCAGTCCGTGGCCCGGTTGAACGTGGACGGCACGCTGGACGACTGGGCCATCCCAGACGGGACCGTCGTCGGGCCGATGACGGCTTGGGACCTGATCGGCACCCCCACGAGGCTCTTCGTGGGCTTCGGCCAGGACCGTAACTACGTTGCCGCATTCCGGCTCGATGACAGTGCCGTCGGCGATGTCGTATGGCTTCGTCATACTCCCGGCAACGTTGAAAGCGTCGCGCTGTCCTCGGACCACTCCACGCTGTTCTTCGGCGGGCACTTCGGCACCAGCGCGGGCTCGCAGACCTGCGGAAGCTACGAGCTCCACGGACTCGCGTCTGCCGACGCCGAGACTCGGGGCGTCGTCGACTGCGGCTGGCTGCCCCACCTGTATCCCGACTCCGACAACTACACGGGTGCCTGGACAATGTTGGTCGACCCGCAGTACAAGAAGCTGTGGGTTGGGGGGTTCTTCACCCAGATCTGTCACGAAGCAGGAACACCGTGTGCACGCCGACACAGCCTCGCGCGGTTCGGGCTGTGAACGCCCAACCCGTCCTCCAGGCGGCGCCGGGCGATCAGCGCCGTGGGGCTCTGGCGATCTGTCCGACATGCGGCAGGGCCGGGGGATCCGTCGGCGTGATGGAGCCGATGCCGGCGCTCACAGCCCGGCAGCGCGAGATCGCAGCGCTGCTCGTCGAGGGAATGCCGACCCACGAGATCGCTGAGCACCTGTTCCTCTCGGAGTCCACGATCAAGCACCATCTCCATTCGCTGTACGCGAGGCTCGGTGTCAAGACTCGTATCCAAGCCGTGGTGCTCCTGCTCACCGGGGACTTCGATCAGCGCTGGTTTGAGGGCGGGACCGCGTTGCCATGACCAGGCGGGCGGTCGTTGACGCGTCGCCTCGAGGACGTCTTCCGCGCAGGAGCCGCGAGCGGGACGGGTCCGTCACGGGTCCGCGACGGTGCCGGGGGGTCGTGCCGCTGCGAGGACGGTGGGCGGAAAGCGGCGTCTGACCTGCAGTTATTTCTCGTGGAGGTGAGGGGAGTCGAACCCCTGACCTCTGCCGTGCGAAGGCGATTCGCGCGCATCATTCCACCGGCCAGAGATCCTCCAATGACGCACCTTGACCTGGGATTTCACTGCCGGTCAACTTCCATTGGATCCGGTTGTTTCCGAACGTCTCGCGGGATCAGCGCGGGATCAACGGCCCGCTGCGGCTACAGCCAACGTTCGTTCGGTCAGAGCATTAGCAGGAGGGTGGTTGCCCACGGGAGGCCCACCCTCCTCGGCTTGGTTTCATTCCTTGCAGCCGTGCTCGTTGAGGCACAGTCGGCCAGTCTCGCAGCGGGCGATCAACCAAGGAGCTGAGCCAGGGCATCTCCTCGCTATCCCCGTTGGTTTGCAAGCCAATTCGCGAACCTTGGAATCAGAGCCTCCTGCTCCGGAACCTCGACTGCGAACGGATGGTAATTGGCCCGGACCCACGTCACTGCGGCATCGGGCTCCACTCCCGCCAACACGGCCAGGCAGGCAACCGCCGTGCCAGTCCGGCCTGTGCCTCCATCGCATGCGACATCAACGATCTCTCCCCGTTCGGCACGGTGCCACGCCTCCAAGAAGGCAGAGAAAGCATCTTTCTCATCCGTAGGGAGCTGAAAGTCCTTCGTCCAGCAGCAGCTCGTCGCGGCGTTCCAGCGGGTGCAGGCCACGCTCAGCAAGGCCGAGCAGGAGGCCGAGGCGCTGCCCACCGACGACGTCGCGGAGTTCGAGAGGCAGGTCAACGCGATCGGAAGCGAGATCGGCTCATTGGGCGACTCGTTCAAGGACATCGGCACCATGAAGAACGATGCCCTGGACAGCGCGTTCAACGAGGACTCGACCTGCCAGCAGATGCAGACGATCTTCTCCTAGCGCACGGGGCGTTTGGCAACTCCCGTTGCCTCGGCCATCCTTGGCGCGTGAGCGAATTCCCGACCGGGACCGTGACCTTCCTGATCACGGACATCGAAGGCTCGACGAGATTGCTGACCACGCTGGGCGCCGAGGGCTATGCGGACGTCCTGGCCGAGCATCGGCGCGTGATTCGTGCGGCCGTGGCTCGACACCGGGGGGTCGAGGTCGGGACAGAAGGGGACTCGTTCTTCATTGCGTTCAGCCGGGCCTCCGACGCGCTGGCGGCAGCGGCCGAAGCGCAAGCGGCGCTGGCCTCCGGGCCGGTTCGGGTGCGGATGGGAGTGCACTCGGGAGAGCCCCTGCTCACCGACGAGGGGTATGTCGGTAGGGATGTGCACCGGGCCGCGCGCATCGCGGCCGCCGGCCACGGCGGCCAGGTGCTCCTGTCCGCGACGACCCGAGCGTTTCTGGAGGATGGGTTCGAGCTGCGCGATCTGGGTGGTCACCGCCTGAAGGACCTCGGAGCTCCCGAGAGGCTCTTTCAGCTCGGCGGAGCCGACTTCCCGCCGCTCAGGAGCCTGAATACGACGAACCTCCCCGCGCCCGACTCACCACTGGTGGGGCGACTGTCCGAGGTGGCGGAGCTTCGGGACCTTGTGTCGGCATCCGGCGGCCGCCTCGTGACCCTGACCGGTCCCGGCGGCACCGGCAAGACGCGCCTGGCCCTCGCGGTCGCCTCCGAGCTCGCCCCCGAGTTCGTGGATGGGGCGTTCTTCGTCGAGCTCGCCCACATCACCGACCCGGCGCTCGTGGCCGCGGAGGTCGCCCGGACGATCGGGGTACGCGACCCGGGGGAGGAGAGGATCGACGACGGCCTCGTCGCGCACCTCACCTCGCAGTCGTTGCTGTTGATCCTCGACAACTTCGAACAGGCGATGGGGGCCGCCCCGCTGGTCGCGAGGCTGGTGCGAGCGTGCCCCGACGTGGCGGTGATCGTCACGAGCCGTGCGGCGCTGAGAGTCTCGGACGAGCGGGAGTTCCCCGTCGCGCCGCTGTCGTTGCCGGCTCCTCGCGCAACCGCGACGGAGATTTCGCGAAGCGATGCGGTCGTGCTGTTCCTCCAACGGGCCCAGGCCGTTGCCCCGAGCTTTGCGCTGACGGAACGGACCGCCACGGCGGTCGCCGAGATTTGCCGTCGTCTGGACGGCATTCCGCTGGCCATCGAGTTGGCGGCCGCGCGCACGAAGCTCCTCTCTGCGGGCGATCTGCTCGTACGCTTGGAGCATCGGTTGCCGGTCCTCACCGGGGGGCGTCGCGACGCTCCCGAGCGTCAGCGCACGCTTCGGTCGGCGATCGAGTGGAGCTACGAGCTCCTGGACGCACCGGCCAAGCACCTGTTCTCCCGGCTCGCGATCTTCCCGGGAACGTTCTCCTTGGGCGCGGCCGAGCGTGTCGTTGGAGCGGACCTCGACGCCACGGCGGGTCTGGTCGATGTCAGCCTGGTGCAGCCCCTGAGCGAAGGACGTTTCCGCATGCTCGAGACCATCCGGGAGTTCGCCGGGGAGCGGCTGGTCGAGTCGGATGAGGAGGTCTACGCGCTGCGGTGGCGTCACGCGGAGTATTTCCTGGCCCTCGCGGACGAGGCCGAACGCGGACTCGGCGGAGCCGACCAGGCGACCTGGCTCGATGCAATCGAGGCGGATCACGACAACTTTCGTTCCGCCGTTGCGTGGTTCGCCGTCGTCGACCAGGAGCGGCAGCTGCGGCTAGCCGTCGCGCTCCGTAGGTTCTGGTACGTGCGCGGCTTCTTCACCGAAGCGCGCCGAACGCTGATCGAAGCGCTGGCGGGGGCAGGCGGCGCACCGGAGCTCCGCCGCAAGGCGGTGGCCGCCGTGGCAGCGAATGCTCTGATCCAAGGCGACTACACGGAGGCCGAGCGATTCGCGGAGGAGGGAGTCGGGCTCGCCCGAGCCGTGGGCGATCCGGCGTCCGCAGCCAACGCGCTGAGCAACCTGGGCGCCATCGTGCTCGCGTCGGGGGATTCCGAACGTGCCAGACGGCTGCTCCAGGAGGCGGTCGAGCTGGCCCGCCGCTCGGGCGACCCAAGGGTGCTGGCGCTCGCCGTCAACAACCTCGGCGACGTCGCCCTCACGGTCGGCGACTACGTCTTCGCCGAGGAGTCCTTCGCGGAGAGCCTGACCTCACTGCGGGAACAGGGGGACATGGCGAACGTCGCGCGCTCGCTGTGCAATCTGGCTGCCGCGGAGCTGCAGCAGGGACGACGCGACGACGCGCTCGTGCATCTTCGCGAGAGCATCGTCCTGTCTCGGGATCTGGGAGACGCGGAGGACCTCGCATGGTGTTTGGAGGCCTTTGCCGCCGCTGCGGCGGCCGGCGGCGACCCGCGGCGGGCCGGGATGCTCCTCGGCGCGGCGGGATCGGTGATGGGAAACGTGGGAGCCACCCACAAGGCGTTCGAGCGCCGGCAGCACGAGGAGACTGTCGGTGCCGCGCGTTCGGCACTGGGGGAGTCGGACCTGGCCACAACGACAGCCGAGGGGCAGGAGATGACGGCGGACGAGGCGGTCGAGGTCGCCCTCGCGATCCGCTAAGGTCGATCTATACAGAAACCGGCCAGAGTCGGGCTGAAGAGCTTCTGACCTGGACCAATCTCGTGGAGGTGAGGGGAGTCGAACCCCTGACCTCTGCCGTGCGAAGGCAGCGCTCTACCACTGAGCTACACCCCCGAAGGGACACCTAGGCTACCAACCCGCCAGCCGGGCCCAAAGAATGCCGGGCGTCAGTCTCCGCGGATTCGAACGTCGCGGGCGTGGCGGTCGAGCGACTCGCGGAGGCTGTCCTGGACGATGGCGATCGTCAGGTCGCCGCGGGTCTTCTCGATCAGGCTGCGCGCGATGTCGGTCGAGCGGCGCAGGTTCCCGGTCACGGCGTCGGGATAGTCCATCGTGACCAGCAGCCCGTACATGTCGTCCATCGTCGCCAGGATGCGCTCGCCCTCGGCGACCTCGCCACGCCGCAGCAGATCCAGGATCGCGCGGCGGCCCTCGCCGATCGCCTCGGCCATCCCGTTCAGGTAGGGACCGACGCCCACGCCGAGCTCGTCCGGTCCGGCGATCTCCTCGCCCAGCACCAGCAGCTCGGTGAGGCGCGCCTCCGCGTACTCCTTCTCCGCGTCCTCGATGAATCCGGCGTAGAGCACCTGCGGGTGGTCCACCAGCGCATCACGACCTTCGTCGAGCGCGGCGCGCGAGTCGTCCATCAGCTTGTGCGCGGTGTCGAACTCGCCGCGGTGGATCGCGCGGATCGAGTTGGCGGACGCGCGAATCGAACGACGCCCGGCGGGCAGGGCCCGCTCGCGGCCGCCGACGCGCGTATCCAGACGCTCGCGAATGATCTTGGAGATGGGAGTCAGATCCATGGCGAGACGCAATTGTTCACCATCGGAGGCTTCGAGACCAGACGGCGGGGAGGGAAGCGGGTCAGCGGGCGGCGGCGGCCTGGAGCTCTTCCAGGTCGACCTCGTCCGAGCGATGGACGATGACGTGGCAGTCGTCCTCGATGACCAGGGGTGGCTCGTCCGGCAGCTGGGTGGCGGGAACCGCCACGGCGACGCCGACAGGAGCTTGGGCCATGTCCCCCGCTTCGGTGGCGCGGACACGCCGGGCGGCGAGCGCCTTGGCCCGCTCGGTCTCGGCGACCTTCACCCGTGCCAGCAGGACCATGTAGATGAAGAGCAGGCCCAGCAGCACCAGGCCGGGGATCAGCATGCCCTGGAGCGGCGGGAAGAGGCCCATCAGGATGAACAGCCCGGACACCTCGGCCAGCCCCGCGAGGATCCTGCGGCGGCGACGGCGGATGCGTGCCTTGGAGAGATCTCGGAAGTCCTTGATCGGCGCGCCCTTGCGCGGCATCACGACCCAGCGACCGGGGCCGCGCCTTTGTGTTTCAGCGAGCAGGTCCATGCTTCGTTCGAACTCCTCGAGACTCGAGCCGGCAGACGTGCCAAACCTGCCGTAGGGAAGGAGGAATACGCCCCAGATGATGACCAAAGCGGCCAGCAAAAGCCAACCCAACACCCGCCCCTCCTGCGGTCGTCTCCCCGGTCGGACCACAACATGTGGGCTGGGACGAGACGGTAGCACCCAAGATGTGGACGGATCAATTACATTCGTGGAATTCGGGCGAGATCCCACGAACACGTCACACAACGACCGTTCCAACCGTTTCGCGCCGGCGGCGTCAGGCGCGGCGGTAGTCGCCGCTCTTCCCGCCGGACTTCGACAGCAGGTGCAGGCCGGTGATCTCGGCCGCGCGGTCGAACTGCTTGGTCGTGTCGTACAGCGAGAGCGCCGCCACCGCCGCCGCGGTGAGCGCCTCCATCTCGACGCCGGTGCGGTCGCTGGCCTTCACCGTCGCCTCGACCCGGATCGTTCCGGCCGCATCGTCGGACTCGACCAGGACCGTCGACGCCGGTCAGCGCGATCGGGTGGCAGATAGGGAAGCAGCTCGGGCGTCCGCTTCGCGGCCATGAGGCCGGCCACCTTCGCCGCCTCGATCGGGTTCCCCTTGCGTGGCCCTTCGCGAGGCCGGCGCACGCCTCGGGCGTCGTGTGGATCGTGCACTCGGCGACGGCGGCGCGCTCGGCGACGTCCTTGTCGCCGACGTCGACGATGTTGGCGGGACGGGACGCGGCGGCCGCGTCGCTCACGCGTCGTCCTCGAGCGCGCGGAACAGCATCACGCGCACCTGCGATCCGGCGGCCATCGGTCCACGCCGACGGGGATGACCGCCAGCCCGTTGGCCTGGGCCACCGTGCTGATCAGGTTCGACTGTCCCGGCCCGGTGGACGCCGCGTGCCAGTCCCCGTTGTGGCGCGTCACCCGGACCCGCGCGAACGTCATGCGATTCCTCGGGCCCGTGACGTCGGTCTCGAGGATCGCCCACATCTCGGGCCGGAAGATGTCGCGGCGACCCATCATCTTGAGCAGCGCCGGGCGGATGAACACCTCGAACGACACGAACACCGAGACCGGGTTCCCGGGCAGCCCGAAGTACGGCTTGCCCTCGATGGTCCCGAAGCCCTGCGGCATGCCGGGCTGCATGGCCACCTTGTAGAACTCGACGTCGCCGCGGCGGAAGAACGCCTTCTTCACCACGTCGCGCTCGCCCACCGACACGCCGCCCGAGCTGATGAAGCAGTCGGCGCGGATGGCCAGCCCCAGCACGGTCTCGCGGAGCGCCTCGACGTCGTCGCGGACGATCCCGCCGAGGTACGGCTCGGCGCCCGCGTCGCGGACCGCGCCGTACAGCGTGAACGAGTTCGAGTCGCGGATCATGCCGAACGACGCCGGCCGGCCCGGCTCGACCAGCTCGTCGCCGGTGGAGATGACCACGACGCGCGGCCGCGGGTGGACGAGCACCGACGCGTAGCCGGAGCTCGCCAGGAGGCCCAGCTCGGGCGCGGCGATCCGCCGCCCCCTGGGCACGAGGACCTGCCCGGCCTGGACGTCCTGCCCGGCCGGCCGCATGAAGGCGCCCGGCCCGCTGGGCTCGAGCACCAGGACGCCCTCGCCCTCGAGCCACGGCGTACTCGATGGGCACGATGCAGTCGGCGCCCGGCGGGGACCGGGGCGCCGGTGGCGATGCGGACGGCCTCGTCCGAGCCCCACCGTGACCTCCGGCTGCCGCCCGACGGCGACCCGACCCACGATCTTCAGCTCGAACGGGCGTCCTGGGCCTGGCCTCGCGCGACGTCGGCCGCACTGCACGGCGAACCCGTCCATGGCCGAGGAGGAGAACGGCGGGATGTCCAGCTCGGCCGTGACGTCGTTCGCCAGGACGCAGCCGTACGCCTCCTGCAGGTGCAGCTCGATCGGCGGCAGGGTCGGCATCCGGTCGAGGATCCAGCGCCGGACCTCGTCCACGTGCGCAGGCCCTCGCCGGGGTGCTCGTGGTGGGCGGCGGGCGGCGCGGAAGCGGGGGCGGCGGGGGGCGGTGCCTCGAGGGCGGCGGGAAGGCGGGTGGCGGAGCCGGCGGCGGTGTGGCTGCCGGCGGCCAGCGGCGGCTCGGCCGGATGGGCGGGCGGCGCGTCGTCGGGCGGGGGCTTGCCCCATACCGCGTCGGCGTCGGGCTGCTCGCGCTTGGGCGGCGGCTGCGGCTCGTCGATCTCGAATCCGGACATCGTTCCGCAGAGCCTAGAGCAGCTTGGCCGCTGGACCAGGTCGGTCAGGAACTGGCGGAACTCCGGGCCCACGTCCTCCCGCTCGATGGCGAGCTCCACCGTGGCCCGCAGGTAGTCGAGCTTCTTGCCGATGTCGTACCGGGTGCCCTCGAAGGCGTACGCGTAGACGGTCTGGTGCTGCGGCCAGCAGAGTTGATGGCGTCGGCCAGCTGCACCTCGCCGCCCGCGTCGGGCGGGGTGTCCCGCAGCGCGTCGAAGATCTCGGGCGTCAGGACGTAGCGGCCGATCGAGGCGAGCGTCGACGGCGCCTCCTCCGCGGGCGGCTTCTCGACCAGCCGGATCACCCGCGCCAGGTTGTCCTCCGACGAACTGCCGGCTCGATGCTCCGTACAGGTGGATCTCCGAGCGCGGCACCTCGCGCGCGGCCAGGACGCTCCGCCCGTAGCGCTCGTAGACGCCGATCATCTCGCCGAGCGGGTTCGCCCGACGTGATGATGTCGTCGCCCAGCAGGACGGCGAACGGCTCGCCCGTCGACGTGCGGCTCGGCGAGGGCCACCGCCGCGCCGAGCCCGAGCGGCTCCTTCTGCCGCACGTAGAGGATGTCGCGCCATCTCCGAGATCTCGCGGACCTGCTTCAGCTCGTCGAGCTTGCCCGGGCTGCTCCAGCCGGTGCTCCAGCTCGAACGACCGGTCGAAGTGGTCCTCGAGCGTCCGCTTGCTGCCGGCGGTGATGATCAGGATGTCGCGGATCCCGGCCGCGCACCGCCTCCTCGACGACGTACTGGATGGCCGGCTTGTCGACGACCGGGAGCATCTCCTTCGGCTGGGCCTTGGTCGCGGGCAGGAACCGGGTGCCGAGGCCGGCCGCGGGGATGACGGCCTTCTCGACCTTCATTGGGCTCCTCGACCCCGGGGGGCCCGCCGATGGGGAGAGGAGTCTATCCGAAGGACAGCCGGCGAAGACATCCCCCTAGGATGGCCGCGATGGGGGAGGAAGCGGACGCCGCGGATGGTCTGCGGACCTCGAAGGAAGCGCTGCGCGGGCGGATGCGAGCCGTGCGGGGCGCGATCCCCGAGGCCGACCGCGTCCGCCGGAGCGAGGACGTCTCGAGGCTGCTGCTGACGCTGCCCGAGGCGGCGGGCGTGCGGCGGATCTTCACGTTCCTCTCGTTCGGAAGCGAGGTGTCGACGGCGCCGGCGATCGCGGCCTTCCGAGAGCGGGGAGCGGCCGTGGCCGTGCCGGTCCTGGAGGCCGGCCGGATGGAGGCGGTGGATCTCGCTGGGGACGCACGGCTCGTTCCCTCCGGCTACGGAGCCCTCGAGCCGGCCGAGCGGGTGGCGGTCCGCCCCGAGGAGATCGACCTGGTGGTCGCGCCCGGGCTCGCCTTCGACCGGGCAGGCCGCCGGTTGGGATACGGCGGCGGCTACTTCGACGCGTTCCTTCCCCGGCTGCGGCCGGACTGCCCGGTCGTGGGCATCTGCTTCCGGGAGCAGCTGGTGGACGCGGTCCCGGCCGGCCCGGCCGACCGCCCGGTGGGCGTGGTGGTGACCGACGCCGAGGTCATCCGGCCTGCGGACGGTGACCCCCTCCTATAATTGGAGGCGATGCCGACCTACGAGTACGCGTGTCAATCGTGCGGCCGGCACGTCGAGGTGTTCCAGAAGTTCAGCGAGGACGCGCTCACGACGTGCGAGGTCTGCGGCGGGCCGCTGCGCAAGGTGTTCCACCCCGCCGGCATCCTGTTCAAGGGGTCGGGGTTCTACGCCACCGACTCCCGAAAGAAGAGCTCGTCGTCCTGCGGGGACAAGGGCGGACAAGGGCGGCGACAAGAAGAAGGACTCGGGCGAGAAGAAGTCCGAATCGACGTCGTCGAGCTCCGATTCCTCCTCGTCGTCGTCGAGCTCGGATTCCTCGTCCAAGGGCGATTCGTCCTCGTCCAAGGGCGACTCGTCGTCCTCGAAGTCCACGGAGAAGTCCGCGTGACCGAGCCGGTCCGCGTCGGCGTCTTCGGCGGGTCCGGCTTCTACTCGTTCCTCGACGACGTCGAGGAGATCCCGGTCGAGACGCCGTACGGAACGCCCTCCGCCCCGGTCTCGGTGGGAACGGTGGCCGGCCGGCGCGTCGCGTTCATCCCGCGCCACGGCGTGAAGCACGAGTTCCCGCCGCACACCGTTCCGTACCGCGCCAACCTGTGGGCGCTGAAGGAGCTGGGGGTCGAGCGCGTGCTGGGGCCGACGGCCGTGGGGTCGCTCCAGCCGGGCGTGAAGCCGGGTGACTTCGTCGTGAGCGACCAGCTGGTCGACCGCACCAGCGGGCGGCCGGCCACGTTCTACGACGGGCCGGTCACGACGCACGTGTCGTTCGCCGATCCGTACTGCCCCGTGCTGCGCGACGTCTCGCTGGAGGCCGCGCGAGAGCAGGGCGTGACGGTCCATCCGCGCGGGACCGTCGTCGTGATCGAGGGGCCGCGCTTCTCGACGCGCGCCGAGTCGCGGTTCTACGCGCAGCAGGGCTGGGAGATCATCAACATGACGCAGTTCCCGGAGGCGCTGCTCGCCCGCGAGCTGGAGATGTGCTACGCGAACGTCTCGCTGGTGACGGACTACGACGTCGGCGTCGAGGGTGAGGTGGCGGCCGTCAGTCACGAAGAGGTCATCCGCGTGTTCCAGGAGAACCTGACCCGGCTGCGCGACCTGCTCTTCTCGGCGATCGAGCGCCTGCCCGAGGAGCGCACCTGCGAGTGCGGCACCGCGCTGGCGAACGCGCGCTTCGAGGCGTAGCCGCCGCGCGCGGGGCCGGTCGAACGGCCCCGGCCTGGTTTCTTCTTCTCGCCGTCGTCCTCGCGTCCTGCACGTCGAACGGAACGGCGGGGCCCGGGCCCGCCGTGTCGAGCCCGTCGCCCGTCGGGTCGGCGTCGCCGACGCCGGACGCCGCGGGCATGCTGACCCAGACGTTCGACAACGGGATGCCGTGTCCGATCGCCCACGACCCGGCGCTGACGCCCGGTCCCGTCGGATGCGTGTCGGAGGCGCGGGCCGACCTCGACGGCGACGGTGCGGCCGACCGTTTCCTGCTGTTCGCCGAGTTGAACGGCGACGGAACGCCGCGGCGCTGGCGGGCGGTGGCGGACCTGTCCGGCGTGGGGGTCACTCCGGCGGTGACGGTCCCCACGGGACAGGGAGTGGCCACGATCTATCCGCGGGTGATCGGGGCGGCCGACGCGAACGGGGACGGTCGCGCCGAGGTGTTCGTGAAGCTGTCCGCGATCCTGTATCACGTGGGCGGCGAGCAGATTGAGGGGGTCTTCGGCGTGGCCGGCGGGCACGTGCGCCCGGTGACGGTGGCCGGGGGTGAACGATTCACCTTCCGCGCCGGCGGCATCTCCCGCTACGGCGACGGCGCCCTCTGCGCGAAACGGGACGGCCGCAGCGTGCTGGTGATCCGTCACGTCGAGCAGGTGCAGCCGTCGTCCTGGGAACGGACGGAGCGGACGTTCACCTGGGATGGACTGACGATCCGTCAGATCGCGCGGCGGAGCGATCGCAAGCCGCTCACGCTGCACATCACCGATCCTCCGATCGCCCCCTACTACCAACTGGACTGCGGACCGGTCCACGCGTAGCCGCCACTCTCTCGAACCCCCTGCACAAAATGAGACTCATTTTGTGCAAGGCCGTTTGAGCGCATCCTGTCGACCTTCTTCCTCGAACGTGTGCGCACCGTCATAGCGCCGCGCGGCGTGCCGCGTGTACCGTCGGCGTTCCGGGCACTCCCCCCAGGCGGAAGGACACTGCGCGCATGGGACGGAGATGGTCGCGGACCTCGAGGGCGTACGCCCTCGCGTCGCTCGTCTGCGCGGCCCTCGCCGGCGCCTCCGTGCACGCCTACCTGGGGCGCGCGGCCGAGGCGGCCGGGCTGGGCGGGCCGCCCGTGCCGGTCGTCGTCGCCGCATCCTCCATCGCGCGTGGTGCGTCCATACGCGCCGACCAGCTCCGCGTGACCCCCGTTCCCCGCGCCTACGCGGAGCCCGGCGCCCTCGATCACGTCTCCCAAGCTGCCGGCCGGATCGCCCTCGCGGCCCTCGCCCCGGGCGAGGTGGTGACCGAGACTCGGCTGGCTCGCGTACGGGCAGGCCCGGTGGCGTCGCTCACGCCCGAGGGGCTCCGGGCCTTCGCCGTACCCACCTCGTTGCCGCCGGGGAGCGTCACCCCCGGCGACCACGTCGACGTGCTGGCCACCTACGGCGGGGGGCAGCCCCACACCGAGATGGCCGCGTCGGATTCCTCGAGGTGCTCCTGGTGCTCGCGCCGCCGTCCGGCGGGTCGGCGGACTCTCCGGCGTGAGCGGCGGGGCCACCGGGGCCCCATCGCAATCGACGCTGATACTGCTCGTGGCCCCCGACCAAGAGGAGCGGCTCGCCTATGCCAGTGCGTTCGCGTCGCTCTCGATTGCGGTGGTGTCCCCGGGCGGTGCGTGAGCGTCCATGCGTCGCGGAGGGCGCCGCTTCGGGCGAGGGGACATCATGTGACGGTGAACCGAATCTTGCCCTCTGACCACTGTTCGCGCCCACCGCCGTTATGCGCTGTGCGCCCGGGGTCGCGCTGTCCGGGATCGTGACCACGAGGCCGAACGAACCGCCCGCGGATGCCTGAGCTTTCGTGAGCAGGACTCTGCCTTGGCTGGAGTCCACAAGAAAGAGTTTGACCCTCTCGCCCGCGAGGAAGCCCCACCCAACCAGCACCACGGAACCGCCGGGAGGACCTGACCGCGAGAACAGGCTGATCGAGCCGGCCGGTCGCGGTGTCCAGTCCGTGCCGTCCCATATCCAGGTATCACCACAGGAAGTGCCGCAGTCCCCCCCAAACAGCAACACTTCGCCGTGGCCGGCGTCAAAGGCCATTCCCATCCAGGACCGGAATGTGGGCGAGTGCGCGGGGGTCCGCTTCGTCCAGTCCGTTCCGTTCCAGGTCCAGGTGTCGCGAAAGCTCCCCCCGCCGAGGCCTCCACCGGACAGGATGACCAGCCCCTGGGCCGCGTCGTATGCCATTCCCATTCCCTGTCGGGCCTCGGGCGAGTGAGCCGGGGTGTGCTGGGTCCAGTCCGTTCCGCTCCAGGTCCAGGTTTCGCCGAGCCAACGGGGGCCGGAACCGCCACAGCAGTAGCCGTACCCTCCGAACAGAACGACCTGCCCCTGGTCGGCGTCGGAGGCCATCCCCATATCGAGCCGGGCGTCGGGCGAGTGAGCCGGGGTGTGCTGGGTCCAGTCCGTTCCGCTCCAGGTCCAGGTGTCCCCGAGGAAGCCGAGGCCGGCACCGCCACCGCGGTCGCCGTACCCTCCGAACAGAACGACCCGCCCCTGGGCGGCGTCGTAGGCCATCCCCATGCCGTACCGCGGCGAGGGCGAGTGCACGGGGGTGTGCTTCGTCCAGTCGATTCCGTTCCAAGTCCAGGTGTCACCCAGCAAAAGGCCGCCGCGCCCTCCAAACAGCACGATCTGACCATTCGTGGCGTCATAGGCCATCCCCATGTCGTACCGCGGCGAGGGCAGGTGCACGGGGATTTGCTTGGTCCAGTCGATCCCGTTCCACGTCCAGGTGTCATGGAGAAGCCATCCCCGGTGCGGGCCGTTGGTGCCGTACCCTCCGAACAGAACGACCTGCCCCCGGGCGGCGTCGGAGGCCATCCCCATGGCGTACCGGGCCTCGGGCGAGTGCACGGAGTGGGACGCGAGCGCTGTCGTGGATTGGGTCAGCGCCGTGAGCACGCCGACGACCACGGCCGCGGTGAGCAGCCTCCCTGATCGGATCATGGCTCTCTCTCCTGAATGCGTGTTCCTTGTGAGTACATCAAGCTTTCAGTGATCTCGTCTGCGCAGAGAAACGGTCGTTCGCTCGTGCCACTGCGTCTCCTCGCGGATCTCGGACGCAGCCAATCATGAGGCTCTTCTCGGCCTCTCACACTAGCTCGCAGGTGACACTCTCCTTACGAGACGAAGCTCCCCGCCTTCTGCGCCGGCGGTCAGGGCCCCGGGACGTCTTGGGCCGCACCGACTCGCACGTGCACGCCTGCCGAGAACAGGGCCAGTGGATCTCCGTCCGGCCGCGGGAGACCGGCGGCCGCGACCAACTCGTCGATCGCCCGTACGTCCTTGACCCGGTGGAGCGGCCACGGTTCGTGTTCGGCCGGCGCGGCACGAAGACGGCCACCCTTCCGGCTGTACAACCGGAAGCGTGCCGTCAGGAAGTCCTCCAGCTCGGTGACGTCGTCTCGCGCCACGGCCGCGCCGATGCTCACGTCGACCGCGCTGCGCGGCCCGCCGTCCGGCCATCGACGCACGCACCGGTAGCGCGCCCGGTGGTCTCCGTCCCTGCGGACGCCCATCACCGACCACATGTACGGGAGTCCGTACCACGCGCGCGCCGTGAGCACGGCGGGCAGCCGCGCCGCGTCCAGCGAGAAGAACCAGATGCCGGTGCGGCCGTCCGGCCCGCGGACGTAGGTTCGGCACGTTCGTCTCCGGGAAGAACGAGGCCCAGGGCACGGCCGGCCCGCGCGCTGCCCGCACCGTCATGGCGAAGGGCACCAGACCGACCCAGGCGGCGCCGTCGAACGTCTCGACCTCGAGTCCGCGCGGCAGCAGTCGCTGCACGTCGTCCGGCCGGTATCGCCAGTGCAGAAACGTGAGATCCGCCCAGCGCATCCGCAGGACGGGTCGTTCGATGGGGTCGGGGACGCGCTCCGAAGCGGACACGCGGCGAGTCTAGATGCGGGCTGCGCGTCCCGGGTGTGCGTCAGGTGCCGGCGACCGTCATCTCGCCGACCAGGATCGTTGGCGAGCCGAGGCTCCCGCCGAACGGGAAGAAGCGCAGGTCGCTGCCGAGTTCGGCCACGCCGCGAAGGACGTCGAGCAGGGTGCTCGCCACGGTCATCTCGCGCAGCGGCCGCCCGAGGGCGCCGTCCTCGATCGCGAGGCCCGCGGCGCCGACGGAGAAGTCGCCCGTGACCGAGCTGGCCCCCGAGTGCAGGCCGGTGACGTCCTGCACGTAGACCCCTCGGCCGGCGGCGCGCAACAGTTCGTCGGCCGAGGCCGACCCCCGCTGGAGGTACAGGTTCGTCGGCGAGACGCCGGGAACCGAGCGGTAGCCCTGCCGGCCGGCGTTCCCCGTCGAGGCCGTGCCCAAGCGGGCGGCCGTGAAGGTGTTGTGCAGGAAGCCGCGCAACACGCCATCCTCCACGAGGGGCGTGCGCGACGTGTGCACGCCCTCGTCGTCGAACGGGGCCGCGGCGGTTCCCTCGATGAGCCGGCCATCGTCCACGAGCGTCACGGCCTCGCTCGCGATGGACTGCCCGACGAGGGACGCGAGGGCCGAGCGGCCCTTCAGCACGGCCTCACCGGAGAGCGCCCCCGCCAGCACGGACAGGAACGCCGTCCCGGCAGCCGGGTCCAGGACGACGGGAAGCCGTTCGCTTCGGGGCTTCTCGCCCCCCAGCAGCCGCGCCGCGCGCACGGCGGCGCTCCGGGCGGCCGCTTCCCAGTGCAGCTCATCCAGCTCGCGCGCCAGCGCGAAGTCGAATCCGCTCTGCGTCTCGCCGTCCCGCTCGGCAAGCGCCGACACCGACACCCAGCAGTCGGTCCGCGCGAACTCGATCGGGCCGCCGCGCGTGGACGCGATCGCGACGCGGGACACCGAGTCGGCGAACGTCGCCGACTCGACCTTTCCGACGTCCGGGTGTTCGCCCGTGGCCGCGCGCTCGACCTCGAGCGCGAGCGACACCTTCTGCTCGGCCGGAACGCGCTCCAGGGACTCGCGAAACATGCCCGGGAGCGGCTCGGGCGGGCTCAGGTCCGGCAGCAGGTTGGCGTCGTCGGCCTCCGCGAACGCCGCGCTCTCCCGCGCGCTGGCGACCAGGGCGGCGACCTCGTCGGGCGTCGGGTCGGCCCCGTACGCGTACCCGACGCGCCCCCCGACGACGGCACGGACACCCAGGCCCCTGGTCTCGGCCGACGTGAGCGAGTCGACCTCGCCGCCGCGCACGCGCACCTGGACGTGCCGGCTGCCCTCGGCGTACGCCTCGATCTCCTCGTCGCCCCGGGCCTCGCCCACAGCCCGCGCGCACAGGTCGCCCAGGTCAGGCATCCGTCCCCCCGACCGTCATCTCGGCGATGCGGAGCGTCGGACTGCCGTTGGAGACGGGCGCCCCTTGCCCTTCCTTGCCGCAGATGCCGTCGCGCACCTCGAAGTCGTCGGCCACGGCGTCGATCCCGGCAAGGATCTGCGGACCGTTGCCGATGAGGTTGGCGCCGCGCACCGGCGTCGTGATGCGCCCGTCCTCGATCAGGTACCCCTCTGCTACGCCGAACACGAAGTCGCCGGTGGCGGGGTTCACCTGCCCCCCGCCCAGCGCCGTCGCGTACAGACCGCGCGGCGTGTCGGCTACGACGTCGCCCGGCTTCGAGTCGCCGGGAAGGATCGCCGAGTTGGTCATGCGCGGGATCGGCAGCGAGGCGTACGACTGGCGGCGGCCGTTCCCCGTCGAGGGCAGAGCGTCGTGGCGGGCGCGCAGCTCATCGTAAAGCAGGCTGACCAATGTCCCCTTGTCGAACAGCACCGTGCGCTGCGTGGGCGTGCCCTCGTCGTCGAAGGCGTTCGTCCCCCACCCGGACGGGACGGTCCCGTCGTCGACGCCGGTCACGAGCGGCGAGGCGAACGTCTCGCCGACGCGCCCCTTGAACACCGACGCGTCCTTCTGCACGTGGTCGGCCTCGAGCCCATGGCCACACGCCTCGTGGAAGAGGATGCCTCCGCCGCCGGGTCCCAGCACGACCGGCATCTGCCCCGCCGGGGCCGGCCGGCTCCCGAGCATCGCGACGGCCATCCGCGCGGCCCGTTCGCCCGTCGACGCCGGCGTGCGCTCTTCCAGGAACTCGAGCCCGCTGGACGCCGCCGGGCCGTCGAAGCCCGTCTGCAGCAGGTCGTCCCGCGACGCGACCACCTGGGCAACCAGCCGGACGCGGGGACGCTCCTCCTCGGCCCAGCGACCCTCGGACGTCGCCACCACCACGTGCTGCAGCGACTCGAGGTACGCGACGAGCACCTGGCGGACGGCGGGATCGAGCGCCCGCGCCGCGTCGTCGGCCTCGCGCAGCCAGCGCGACCTTGCGGTCGCGCGCGACGTCGGATCCGGCGATGCGCACGTCCTGGCGCACCGGCGGGCCGGCCGTCAGCGCGGCGACGCTCCCGGCCGCGACACTCCCCCGCCCCGCGCTCGCCGCGGCGGCGGCCGCTTCGCGGAGGGACGCCGAGTCCAGCCGGTTGGTGTAGGCGTAGGCCTGGGACTCGCCGTGGAACACCCGGATGCCGGCGCCGCGATCCGTCCCCGCGACCACCTCCTCGACGCGGCCGTCGTCGAGGCGGATCACGGTGGACGACCGCTCCTCGGCGAACAGCTCGGCGAACTGCGCGCCACCGGACTGCGCCACCCGCAGGACGTCGCGAACCAGGTCGGGATCGATCACGGCCACGCATTCTACGGCCAGCCGAGCCCCGGGAACCGGGCACTCATTCGCCTCGCGACTCACTCTGCCCAAACCCATTCATCTTTCGGAAGATCGCCGTGTACACTCCGCCGCATGTCACGACCGGCCCGGACCCCGGGGGCCCTCGCCGTCGGCATCCCGCTGGCCCTCGTCACCGCCCTTTCGACGCTCGGATCGTGGGTTGCGGCCGGATCGGCATCCGGCGCGGTGCCGGCCGGCACCGCGCACCGGGTCGTGGTGGTCCTGGTGGACCGGATGTCGGCGAAGGAGATGGCCGCCGTCAGCGGCGCGCAGCAGCTGGACGCGCTGGGCGCCTCGGGACTGATGATCGCCGCGACGGGCCCGGGGGCCGGCAGCGACTCGCCGTACGCCGTGATGGCCTCGCTGTCCGCCGGCGCGCCGGCGGTCGTGCCCCAGGGCCAGGACCAGCCGCGTGCCACCGGCTCGGCCGCCGCGGCGGCGCTCGGACCGCTGCTCGTGCCCGGCATGGCGGCGCTGCGACGGGCGAATGCCGCGCCCACGGTCGCCGCCGTGCCGGGACTCCTGGGGCAGACGCTGCAGGCCGGCGGGATCGCGACGGCGTCGATCGGCGACGTCCGACCTGCCCGGGAAACCCTTACCGGCCCGCCCCCTACCTGGCCATGAACGGCCGGGGCATCGTGCCGTCCGGGTCGATCAGCGGCACCGACATGCCGCAGGCGGGGAGCGCGTTGCCGGTCACCGTGGACACCCCCGCGATCGAGGCGACGACGACGGCCGCGCTGGCGTCGGCGCGATTCCTGGTGGTGGACTGGGGAGACGGCGCGCGAGTGGACCACCTCGAGCAGGTCCGACGCGTCCCGGCTCGATTCGCTCGACGCGGCGGGCCGACCGCTGGGCGGACGATTGAGCGCCGCCCGTACCGCGTCGATGGTCCGGCTCAGCACCTACCTGGAGTTCCTGCAGAAGCCAGCTGGATCTGAAGCACGACGTGATCGTCCTGCTGTCGCCGCATCCGCCGACGGCCGACGAACAGGGCGGCCTCGACGTCACTCCGATCACGGTGGCGGGCGGTCCCGCCGGCCACGGGTCACTGACCTCGGGCACGACGAGCGTGACGGGACTCGTCTCGACCAGGACCTGGCGCCCAGCGTGGTCACCTGGCTCGGACTCCCGGTTCCATCGCAGATGCGCGGCAATGCGTTCTCGGACCGGGAGACGGGGCTCGGCCTGTCGGGCGCCGAGAGCGACGAGACCGTCCTGCGGCGCGTGCTGGCCCAGCGCGAGTGGGTGCTGCTGGCGGCCACCCTGGTGTGGGTCGCCGCCGTCGGCGCTGTGCCTGCCGCTGGTCGAGCGTCGCCTCCGGGCGGCCGGCGAGCGCACAAGGGCGGCGGACGGAGGGCACGTCCCGACGACGCCATCCGGGCCGAGCGGCCGGCCCGCTGGCTGCTGTTCGCCGTGGCGCTGCTGCCGCTGGCGCTGCTGCTGCAGCCGCTGGTGTCGGGCGAGCTCGACGTGGGTGGTGCTGCTCGAGGTGCTGGCGCGCCGTGCTGTTCTTCGGCTGGTTGTTGTCGATCGCGTCACGAGAAGCGGGTCGGCGACCGGCCTGGCCGTCGTCGGCGTCCTGACGGTGCTCGGCGCTCGTCGGGCGACCGCGCGATCGGCGGGTGGCTCGTCGTCGCGCTCGCTGACCGGGCCGAACATCAGCGGCGCGGTGACGGTCGCGCTGGGCGCGATGCAGGTCGGCGCCTGCGTCGCCGCGGCGATCCTGGCGGCGGGCGCGATGATCCGCGGCGCCCGCGCGCGCCCCGTGTGCGGTGGCTCTGGCTCGGCCTGACGGCGGTCGTGCATGATCCTGCTGGCCCTCCCGTTCATGGGCGGCTCGACGGCCGCGCGGCCGCCGGCCTGACGGGACTCGCCGTCCTGGGCGCGCTGACCCTCCGCCGCCCGCCGTCGCGCCGGGTGTGGGAGCTCGCCGGGCATCGCGCTCGGGGCGTCGCTCCTGGTGCTGGGGTCGTCCATCCTGGCCGGGCGCGCGAGCGTTCGCGCGGTCGGTGGCCACGGCCGACGGCAGTCGAAGGCGAGCGCTCCCGCTCGCCGTGGCGGTCGCGATCGGCCACACCGTGTCCGGGTGGGCGCTCCTGCTGTTCGTCGTCCACAGTGGACGCCGATCATCCTCGGCCTCGCTCGCGGCCGTCGCATACACGGAGACGCGCTTCGGCGCGGGCCCGTGGACGGAGGGTCCACGTACGCGGCTCGTCCAGCCGGCCGATCGCTACGTCCGCGCCACCGTCGCCGGGCTCGGCGGCCGCGGCGGTCGTCGCGCTGCTGACGAGCGTCATCGGCGCCGCCGGCCGCCGGCGTCCTGCTGATGGGCACGGCGCTGATCGCGTCGGCCGCGGCCATGGAACGCGCCCGTCCCGTCCCGCGCTGACCGATCCTCTAAGGCGACCGGGCGAGCACCAGGCCGTGGCCGCCGTCGCCCTCCGGGTACGTATCGGGTCCAGACGACGGACAGCCCGGCGTCGACGAACCAGCGCATGTGGGTGACGGTGTCCTCGTGCGACCACCACATCGGTGCGCCGGAGCCGAGCCAGTCCTCCTCCATTCCGGTCCACGACGCCGGCGCCGACGACCGCGAGCAGGAGGCCGTCGGGCCGAAGCCAGGATGAAATCGACGCGAGCAGCGCCCGCTGCTCGGCGCCGTGGGCAGATGGAACAGGGAGTACAGGGCGATCACCGCGTCGAAGGACCGCGGCGGAAATCGCACGCGGCTCATGTCGGCGCACAGGAATCGCGCGCCGGGAACGAGCTCGCGCGCGCGCTCGATCTGGACGGAGGACAGGTCCACGCCGGTGACGTCGCAGCCCGCGGCGGTCAGCCACCGAGCGGCGGGGACCCCGCACCCGCATCCGAGATCGAGCACCCGCGCCTCGGTGCCGACGCGCGCGGTCAGCTCGGCGGAGCCAGTCCGCGTACTCGGCGTCCGGCGCGTCGTCGGCCCGGTAGCGCCGACGACGCCGCGTCGTAGCCGGCCTCGCACCACCCGCTTCGGATCCAGCGACCTGGCTCGCCGTCAGGTCTTGAGGCCCAGGACCGTGCGCATCACTCCGGTCACGTCGTCGCGCCAGATGCTGGTAGCCGACCACGGTGAAGTGCACGCCGTCGCCCTCGCGAACCTGGGTCAGGTGGTGCGACTTCCCCAGACGGATGTACGGCGGAGTACCCGCCGCCGCGGGCGAACAGCTGCCACGAGTCCACGTAGACGACGCCGGGGTGGAACGTCGCCTCGGTCCGGTAGATGGAGTTCATCCGCTCGACGCCCGAGTCGGGCAGCACCGGCGACTTCGAGGGCGGCAGCCCGACCCACACCAGGCGGGCGCCGCCGGACGTCGCCAGCGCCATCAGACGCGGACACGCGCTGCCGGTACAGCGCGTTCCACTGAGTCGATCCCGAACCGGCGCACCGACGGGTGGCCCGGGACGACCAGGTCCTGGAAGTCGTTGCCGCCGAGCATCGCCACGATGATGTCCGGGCGGAAGCGCTGCACGTCCACGCGCAGCTGCGACGTCCAGTCGAAGTAGTCCGGCCGCGACAGCCCCGTCGACTCGCGTCCCTGCCGGACGACCTTCACCAGGTTGCCCGAGAGCTCCGCGAGACGCCCAGCCCGAGGCCGATCGCGAACGAGTCGCCGACGACCAGGATGCGCTCGGGGTTGCTCCGGGTCGGCGTCCGGACCGGCAGCAGCGTGTACTCGCGGAGGCCGCCCGCGGTCGGCAGCCGGACCCCTCGCCGCGCCGAGCCGACGATGCGGGACGGCGGCGCCCCGGAGGCGACCGGCGGCACCGCGATCTCGCCGCCGGGCGCGTCGTCGGGGTTGCGCCCCAGCGCCGCGAGACACCCAGCCGCCCACGGTGTCCATCCCGGTCCACCGGCTGACCACGAACAGCGGGCCGAGCACGGCCAGGGCGGCGGTGCGGCGCGCGCCGATCGGGGACGCCTCGGCCGACCGGCGAAGCTCGCGCGCGTCCAGCAGACCCCACACCAGGAAGCAGACGAGCATCGGACGCCAGGACCTTGCCGGCCGGGGCCGGTCGCCGCCGGTCGGGCCGCAGCTGCGGCGCGTCGGGGAGGCGGAGGCGGGGTCGCGTCTCGATCATCAGAATCGGAAGTAGATGAAGGGGGCCACGCCCTGCGGGCCCAGCGGGTGATGACGAACAGCAGTGCGCCCAGCACCGCGCCCTGGACCATCGCCCCGCCCCGCGAGAACGCCACCTGACGCGCTCGGGCACGTCCTTCGGCACGTACTGGACGCCGATCCCGAGCGCGATCGCGCCCAGCACCAGCGGGGTCACGGCGGGCGACGGACCCCAGGCCGTGAACAGCCGCACCAGCATCGTCCACGCCGTCGCCAGCGAGTCCGAGCCGGAACAGCAGCCACCCCAGGCACACGAAGTGGAACGTGCCCAGGCGCGAGAGGACGGGGTGCGGCGCGGCGGAGTACGGCGGACCCAGGGCGGCCGCCCGCCCTCCACACGAGCAGCCGCGCGGGTCGCGCGCAGCCGGCCGACCACCAGGCCCACGCCGTGCAGGACGCCCCACGCCACGAAGGTCCAGGCGGCACCGTGCCAGAGGCCGCCCAGGGCCATCGTGATCATGAGGTTGCGGTACGTCTGGCGGTCGAGCCCTTGGAGCCGCCCAGCGGGATGTACAGGTAGTCGCGCAGCCAACGCGAGAGCGTCATGTGCCACCGGTGCCAGAACTCCTGCAGCGACGCCGCGGTGTACGGCGCGTCGAAGTTCTGCGGCAGCCGGAACCCGAGCAGCATCGCGACGCCGATCGCGATGTCGGTGTAGCCGCTGAAGTCGGCGTAGATCTGGACGGCGTAGGCGTAGACGGCGACGAGGATCTCCAGCGACGAGTGCTCGTCGGCGCGCCGAACACCGGATCGACGATCGCGGCCGCGAGGAAGCTCGACAGCACCACTTTCTTGAACAGGCCGGCCCAGATCAGATACGCGGCGCGCGACACGTCGATCGAACGGGGGTCTCGCCGGCGCTGGATCTGCGGGATCAGCTCGTTGGCCCGGACGATCGGCCCGGCGATCAGGTGCGGAAAGAACGACTGGTGCACCGCGAAGTCGAGCCAGGGAGCGGGCTTCGTGTCCCCGCGGTACACGTCCACGACGTAGCTGATCCCCATGAACGTGAAGAAGGAGATCCCGACGGGGAGCGTCATCTGGACGAGCGGCATCGCCGACCCGAGCCCCACACCGTGCAGCGCGTTGTCCAGGCTCACGGCGAAGAATCCGTAGTACTTGAACCAGCACAGCAGGCCCAGGTTGCCGCCCACACCGGCCGCCATCAGCAGCCTGCGGCTGCGCCCGTCGCCCGCCCGGGCCACCGCGAGCGCCGCGGTCTGGGAGATGATCGTCGAGGCAGCCAGCAGCCACACCAACCGCCAGTCCCACCAGGCATAGAAGAGGTAGCTCGCCGCGATCATGAAGAGGCGCCACCGGGTCGGGAACCTGGACAGCAGCCAGTTCGCCGTAAAAACGGCGGCGAAGAACATGGCGAAGCTCGTCGTGGGGAAGAGCATGGTCCTGGCGCACCCCTAGCCTATCCCCGGGCGCAAGCCCCCTGTGACCTGCGCCGCTCGCCGAAAGACGACCGCGCACGCCGATTCGTTGCGGGGGCCGTGCGATGATGCCCTCGGACCGGGAACCACCTTCGTCCGCAGGTCCGAGGGGAGACGATGGCCGACCCGACGTCTGCGTCGCCGCGAGAGGAAAGCTCCAGAGAGGACGCCTCCGGGTCCTCCGCGCTGACCGCTCCCCCGACGTCCGAGGAACGAGGGGAGACGGGCGCTCCGACGCCGTCCGCGAACGACCGGATGCCCCCGTGGCTCTGGCGGGCGGCCCTCCTCATTCTCGGGTTGGTCGCGGCGGCCTACGCCGCCCTCGTCTTCGTCCGGCAGATCCGGAGCCTGATCATCTGGCTGATCGCGGCGCTGTTCCTGTCGTTCGCCCTCGAGCCGGCCGTCAACTGGCTCGTCAAGCACGGCTGGCGCCGGGGGCTCGCCACGCTGTCCGTCCTGGCTGCTGCTCGTCCTGCTGGTCGTGCTGCTGATCGCCTCGATGGTGCCGCTGGTCCTCGGGCAGGTGCAGTCGCTGATCGAGAAGGTGCCCGAATGGCTCAACAAGCTCGCCCCGCGCGCCAAGGAGTGGTTCAACATCGACATCTCCACGGCGGCCGTCCTGCGGCGATCAAGAACCTGAACACCGACGTGAAGGACGTCGCCCAGAACGTCGCCGGCAACGTGCTCGGTTTCGGCACGGCGGTCCTGGGCGCGATCTTCCAGCTCGCGACGATCGCGCTGTTCACGTTCTACTTCGTGGCCGACGGTCCGCGCATGCGCCGCGACGATCTGCTCGGCGCTGCCGCCGCAGCGACAGCGGGAGGTGCTCTTCGCGTGGGAGGTCGGGATCGAGAAGACCGGCGGCTACCTGTACTCGCGCCTGCTGCTCGGGTCGATCTCGGGACTGTGCTTCTTCATCCTGCTGAAGGTCATCGGGGTTCCGTTCGCGGTCCCGCTGGCACTGTGGATGGGGGTGGTCTCCCAGTTCGTCCCGGTGGTGGGCACCTACATCGCGGCCGCGCTGCCGCTCCTGGTGGCCGTGCTGGTGAGTCCGCTCGACGCCCTGATCATCGTGATCTACATCCTGGTCTACCAGCAGATCGAGAACTACCTGTTGGCGCCGAAGATCTCCGCGCACACCATGCAGCTGCACCCGGCGGTGGCCTTCGGCGCGGCGATCTGCGGCGCCAGCGTCGGCGGCGCCGTGGGGGCGTTCCTCGCGCTGCCCGCGGCGGCCATCATCCAGGGGGTCGGGGGCACTTACATCAAGCGCCACGAGGTGGTCGAGACCGAGCTGACCCAGGGGGCCCCCGACGAAGGACCGGCGAAGCCCGGGATGACCGAGCGCCTGCGGTCGCGCTTCTCGCGCAAGGACGGCCCGAAGACCCCTCAGCCCAGCTGACCGATCGCCGGGGATCCTGAAGAAACACGGATACTTGCCGCGATTCGGACGTCTAGGGCATGATCTCCCCCACAGGAGGAGAACCTCCAGCCGGCCGGAAGGGGGAACCACATGCACCGATCACGTACCTCGCGCTGGGCTGCGTTGGTCAGCCTGGTTGCACTCGCCGCGGCGATGCTGGCGGGCACGCCCGCAGCCGTCGCGCAGAGCACGGGGCGCTATCTGGTGGTGGCGCGCAGCGCCGCCGACTACCAGGCGTTGAAGGCGGACATGGCGTCTCGGGGCGCGAAGGTCGTCATGGCCTTGCCCGAGATCAAGACGCTGGTGGTCACGACGACGGCGACGGGGAAGGCCAAGATCGCGGCCGACTCGCGTGCGCTCGGGATCGCGCCCGACCGCATCATCCAGGTCGCGCCGCCCGAAGGGGCGACCCGGCCGCATCTCGACGCGCCGGGACTTCGGAGCGCGCATCACGTCAGGCTCAAGGGAGCCCAGGCCGCCATCACGCCGGACCCGGCGTGGGACATCAAGGGCCTGCTGTGGGACTTCAGGCGTGAGGGCCTTCCGCAGGGGTGGAAGACCTCGACCGGCGACAAGCACATCACCGTGGCCGTCGCCGACACGGGCCTCGACTTCACGCACTCCGAGCTGGCGCCCCAGATCGACGCCATCGTCGACCTCACCACCACCGAGGACCCGCCGATCTGCAAGCGCTTCTTCGGCACGTCCGACGCGCAGCTGGCCAAGCAGTTCGGTGGTCCCGAGACGACCGACTGGAACGGCCACGGCTCGTGGATCGGCGGCAACATCGCTGCGTCGCTCGACGGCCAGGGCATCAACGGGATCGTTCCCGAGGTTCGCCTGGTGGGCCTGAAGATCTCGCAGTGGTGCGGCAGCGCGTACGACTCCGAGCTGCTGGACGCATTCGTGATCGCCGCGAACAACGGCATCGACGTCGTGAACATCTCGTTCGGCGGGTACCTCGACCGCAGCGACCCGGCGCAGGACCTGATCTACCGGGACTACATCGACGTCGTCCAGTACGCGCGGGACAACGGCACGATCATCGTGGCGTCCGCCGGCAACGAGCACACGCGGGTCGGCGAGGGCGGGCAGGTGCTGTCGCACGGCACGCTGACCACGCCCGGTGCCGAGGTGACGGACTACTACGGTTGGTACCAGGTCCCCGGCGGGGTGCCGGGTGTCGTGGACGTGTCCGCGACGGGCAACGTCGTGGCCGAGTCCTCCACCGAGTGCCTCCACGGGACCGGCGGATCCCCGACGAGACTGAACGCCACCTGCAAGCCGCTGAGCGATCCGCACCAGGCGGCAGGCTCCGGCGCCGAGGACCAGCTGTCGTACTACAGCAACTTCGGTCCTCGCATCGACATCGCGGGACAGGGCGGGGCACGGAAGTTCAACCTCCCGTTCTGGGACCGCGGTGGCACGCCCGGATTCCCGTTCACCGGCTCGGGCAAGGCCTGGCAGGACTTCAGCACCACGTCGAACTGGGCCGTGCAGATCCCCTGCTTCACGTTCTCGGGCGGGGGCTTCCCAGCGGACGAGTGCTACTCGACGATCCAGGGCACGTCCATGGCCGCGCCGCACGTGGTGGCCGCGCTGGCGATGATCGCCAGCGCGAACAAGGGCCTGCGGGGTGACCCGGACGGGCTCATCGCCCGGCTGAAGTCGCTGGCGGTGTCCGGGACGAACTGGACGACGAAGCTGTCGAAGTCCGACACGTCGCCCGGTGACCTCAACGGCGCCGCGTGCCCGTCGGGCTACTGCCACCTGGGTGGCGGCCGTATCTCCAACGGCGAGGCGTACGGGGCCGGACTCGTCCGGATCTCGACGCCATAGCGCGGGACGAAGAACACGAAGGTCGAAGGGGCCGGCGGCACCTGCCGCCGGCCCCTTCGTCGTCCTCCGGTCGGTGGTCGGGCTACGGTGAGTCCTCCCTCTGGGGCCGCTTGTACTTCCGCATGCGGTCGGGGTAGCCCGTGCGCATGGCGTCCAGCACGGGCAGGCCGCGCGTGCGGGTGAGGTCCCGGACGAACGAGTCGTCGGCCAGCTCGAAGCGCCGCCACTCGCCGTCCTCGGCCACCAGGACGACGGAGAGACGACTCATCTGGGTCTTGGGCTCCATGTAGGCCTCGACGCCGCGGCGCGAGTCGAGGAACGCCACCATGCCGTCGCGGTCCTCGCCCGGCGTCTGGACGCCGACGGCGCGCCGGTGGTAGCGATCGGTGCGAGCCTCCCACTCGTGGCGCGGGCGCGCCCCCTGGTGCTTGGCGTCCCGCGCGCGCGTGGCCCGCTGCCGAAGGAAGGTCACGATCGGGCGGGCAACCAATCCCGCCACCAGGCAGACCACAAACAGAAGGATGACGTCCTGCACGTCTCGGCCGGTCCTCTCCTCGACTCCTCGAGCGTGCCGCCAATGGCGGCGCTGATCATCCTCCGCCGAACGACCGGTCGAGCGCAACCACACCGGGCAGCCGCCGGGGCGGTGCGCTCAGCGGGTGACGAAGAGACCGATCGCCACGGCGACGCCGATCACGACGACCGCCCGCGAGACGACGTGCGCCGAGAAGCGGCGCGAGACCGACGCGCCCGCGTAGCCGCCCGTGATCGCGCCCACCACCATCACCAGCTGCGAACGACCACACGATGGCGCCGGACAGGGCGAAGTACAGGGCGGCCACGAAGTTGATGGACGTGGCGAGCACGTTCTTCAGCCCGTTCATCTCGTGGATGTCGCCGACGCCCAGCGCGCCGAGGGCGGCGAGCATCAGGATGCCGATGCCGGCCCCGAAGAAGCCGCCGTACAGCGCCGACCAGGAACTGGAAGCACAGGGCGCCCACCCGCCACCGGGTCGACGGCGTCGCCGACAGGTGCGCGATCCGCGCGCCGTACCGGTCCTGGAGCGCGAGCAGTCCCGCGGCCAGGAGCACCAGGAACGGCGAGATCGCGCGGAAGAGGGACGGGGAGGTGTGGAGCAGGAGCACCGCCCCGATCGCGCCGCCGAGCAGCGAGGGCGGGAGGAGCATGCGGAGCCAGTGGCTCGTGCGGCCCAGCTCGCGCCGGAATCCGACGGCGCCGGCGAGGCTTCCCGGGAACAGGGCCAGGGTGTTCGTGGCGTTCGCCATCACCGGGTCCACGCCCGAGGGCGATCAGCGTCGGGAACGTCAGCAGCGTTCCGCCGCCGGCGATGGCGTTGACCGCACCGGCGACCACCGCCGCCAGGCCGGCGATGACGAGGCGCGCCGGGTCCTCCAGGGTGGCGATCACGGCGACGGCTCCGCCCGCCTACTGGTCGGCGGGGATCCCGGCGCCCATGCCGGCGTCGATCCGGATCGTGGCGCCGTTCATGTGCGCGGCGTCCTCCGACGCGAGCCACGCGACCAGTGCGGCCACGTCGCGCGCCTCGCCGAACCGCCCCGCCGGCGGCAGCGTCCAGTTGGTCGGGTCCTCGGCGTGCTCGGCGAAACCGGAGGGCGTGGCCTGCACGCCGGGCGAGACGTCGCCGGGGCAGACGGCGTTCGACCGGACGTTCACCGTCGCGCCCTCGAGGGCGAGCATGTCCGACAGCATGCGCATGCCCGCCTTGGTGACCGAGTACGCGGCGATCGAGTGGATCCCGCGGATGCCGGTGTCGGACACGATGTGGACGATCGAACCGCCACCCCCGTCGCGGAGCGGCCCGAAACACGCCTTGGAATAGAGGAACGCGGCGGTCAGGTTCACCGCCAGCAGCTCGCGCCAGGCCGCGGGCGGCGTGGCCTCGATGCCGCCCTGCAGGATCATGCCGGCGTTGTTCACCAGGACGTCCAGGCCGCCGAGCATGCGGAGCGCCTCGGCCGCGGACGCCTCGACGGCCGCCGGGTCGCTCGCGTCGGCCCGCAGGAACCCCGCCCCCGTCGCCGCCTCGACCTCCGCCCCGCGTGCGTCGTCCCGTCCGGTGAACACGACCGACGCGCCGTCGCCCGTCAGCCGCTCGACGATCCCGCGACCGATCCCCGACGTGCCGCCGGTGACCAGCGCGCGCTTCCCCCGGAGGTCCGTCACGCGCCCGCCTCCCACGCCCGGTAGGAGGCGCGCATGCCGCCGTCGACCAGGATCGCCGTCCCGTTCACGAACGACGAGTCCGGCGACAGCAGGAACGACACGACCCCGGCCACGTCGTCGGCCGTGCCGATCCGGCCCATCGGTGGAACGCGCCATCCGCCGGTGTCGCCGCCCTCGCCCCGTCCCGTCGTGCTCGTGGCCATCCCGGGCAGGATGTCGCCCGGACAGACCGCGTTCACGCGGATCCCCGACGCGCCGGCCTCCACGGCCAGCATCTGCGCCAGCGTGATCAGCGCCGCCTTCGTCACCGAGTACGCACCGATCTCCTCCTCGCCCCACACCCCGGCGTCGGACGAGACGTGCACGATCGAGCCGCCGCCGGCCTCGCGCAGGGCGGGCAGCGCGCGCACCGAGTAGAGGTACGGCGCGGTGAGGTTCACGTCGAGGAGCGTCTGCCAGTCCTCGAGGCTGGTCCGCGAGATCGTGGCGTCGGTGATCACGCCGGCGTTGCACACCAGGGCATCCAGGCCGCCGAGGAGGCCGACCGCCCGATCGACGGAGTGGTTGACCTGCTCCTCGTTCGCGGCGTCGGCGCGAAGGAACGTCGTGCCGGTCCGGTCGGCCACCGCCGCACCGCGCGTCTCGTCCCGGCCGGTGAACACGACGCTCGCGCCGTCGTTCGACAGCCGTTCGACCAGGGTCTCGCCGATGCCCGACGTCCCGCCGGTCACCAGTGCGCGGACACCCTCCAACCGCCCCGACATGGGCCGGATTCTATCGGTGTCTTCTTCCGCGTCGAGGCGTTGCCGCTACGGGAGCGCGTCCACGTCGGCGGTCTGTTCCTGCGCCGACGATGCGATCCTCGCCGCCGAGGCCGAGCCGACCTCGATGGTCTGGGCGAGCTCGCCGATGACGTCGCGCGCGCGATCGGTGAGGCTCATGCCGGCGTCGACGACCTTGGCGCCCTGCTCGGTCGCGGCCACGGCCGTCCGGGTGGCCGACTCGATGGCGGTCAGCTGGCTCCGCACCTGCGCGGTGGCCTGTTTGGACTGCTCGGCCAGGCGCCGCACCTCGGCGGCCACCACCGCGAACCCGCGGCCCTGGTCGCCGGCCTTGGCGGCCTCGATGGCCGCGTTCAGCGCGAGGAGGTTCGACTGGTCGGCCAGGTCGGACACCATCTCGGTGATCCGTTCGATCTGCCCGGCCTGCTCGGACAGCGCCATGATGCCGGCGGTGATCGACTCGGTCGTGGACTTGATCTCGGCCATGGTGCCGGCGATGGCGTCGACGACCTGGTGGCCTTCCTTGGCGACGCCGAGCGAGGCGAGCGCCTGGTCGGCGACCAGGCGCGCCTGCCGGGCGGCCTGCTCGGACACGGCCTGCAATCCGGTGGCCGCGCGCTCGCGCTCGGTGACCAGCGCCAGCTCGGCCTCCTTGCGGTCGGTGACGTCGAAGATCGCGCCGTCGAGCCACAGCACCTCGCCGCGGTCGTCGCGCACGCCCTGCCCGTTCTCGTGCACCCAGCGCTCCTCGCCGTCGGCCCGCCTGATCCGGTACTCGAGCACGAAGGGCTCGTGTCTGGCGACGGCCTCGTTCACGATGCTCTCGACCATGTCACGGTCGTGCGGGTGGATGACCGAGGCGAAGCTGCGGCCGCCCCCCATGAACTCCGAGGCCGGATAGCCGGTGAGCGGCTCGACCTTGTCGCTGATGAACTCCATGTCCCAGTCGGCGTCCAGCGAGCAGCGGTAGATGGCGCCGGGGACGTTGGTCAGCAACGAGCGGAACCGCGCCTCGACGCGGAGCACGGCCTGGAGCGCGCGGACGCGCTCCGTCACGTCCAGGAGGAACCCCTCGCGGGCGATGGGCGTCCCGGCGCCGTCCCGGGCGTAGACCGACTCGTCCTGGACGCACAGGTACGCGCCGTCGGACCGGCGCACCTGGTATTCGAGCCGGAACGGGCCGTCGACCAACAGGTGGCCCGCGGTGTCCGCCGCCACGCGATCCCGGTCGTCCGGATGCACCAGCCCGAGGAAGAACCCCGGGTCGTGCTGCCACGCACCCGGCTCGGTGCCGAGCAGTCGCTCGAGGTACGGACTCAGGTAGACGGTCGCCCCGTCCACCCCGAGGACGTAGGTGGCCAGCGGGAGGCGCGCGAGCAACGCGCCGTCGACCGCGGGGCCCGCGGCGGCGCCGTCCAGAGCGACCGGCGGGTCGGCCGGGACGTCCTGCACCGAGCGGGCGCCTGTGCGCCACATATGGGCTTGATCGACGGGTCCGACACCCGCCTTGAGCGGCGAAAACGCCGCCTAGAGCGAGCGGCTCCGGAGGTACTCGGCCAGGGCAGCGATGTCCTGCCGGCCGTAGCCGGCCGCCGCGGCCTCGTCCATCACCGCGAGGGTGCGCTCGGTCTGGGGCAGAGCAGCGGAGACGCTCGCGGCCAGGTCCAGAGCCAGCCGCAGGTCCTTCATCGCGAGGTCGATGGTGAACATGGGCGGGTCCTCGCCGGGGTGCTCGAACTCCTGCCGCCGGTACTGGATCGCGGGGGCGCCGATCGCGCTGCGGACGATCACCTCGAACGCAGCCTCGCGGTCGATCCCCGAACGCTCGGCCACGACCAGGTTCTCGGCCAGGCCCTGGATCAGGCCGAACAGGATCGCGTTCACGCAGACCTTCATCCGGGCCCCGGCCCCCTGGTCGCCCAGACGCACGATGGCCGAGGATGTGGTCTCGAGGACCGGCCGGACCCGCTCGACGTCCTCCTCGCGTTCCGCCGGCCATGATCAGCAGGCTCGCGCTCTCGGCCGTCGCGACGCTGCCGGAGACGGGCGCGTCCACCATCGCCGCGCCCGCGGCGCGCAGGCGATCACCGAGCCCGCGCGAGAACGCCGGGCGACACGGTGCTCATGTCGACCCCCGTCTTGCCGGGACCCATCCGCTGCAGGGCGCCGTCCGGTCCGTCGTACACGGCCCCGACCGCCGCGTCGTCGCTCAGCATGGTGACCAGCACGTCGGACGCCCCGGCGGCCTCGGCCGGCGTGGCGGCCACGTCGGCCCCGACCTCGGCGGCGAACTCCTCGGCGCGCTCGCGCGTGCGGTTGTGCACGATCATCGGGAACCCGCCCTTCGCGATGTTGCGCGCGATGCGGCTTCCCATGCGGCCGAGGCCGATGAAGCCGACGGTCTGCGTCATGCCATGACCCTGCGGACCGCCTCGACCACCCGCTCCGCCGATGGAATGGCCAGGTCCTCGAGCGCGTCGGCCGCCGGCAGCGGAACGTGCGGGGTCGTGACCCGGACGATGGGTCCGTCCAGGTCGAACAGCCGCTCCTCGGCCACGATCGACGCGACCTCGGCGCCCCACCCGCACAGGCGCGGGTTCTCCTCGACCGTGACGAGGCGGCTCGTGCGGCCGACGGACTCGAGCACCGTCCGCGTGTCGAGCGGCACCAGCGACCGCAGGTCGATCACCTCGACCGACACGCCGCCGGCCGCCAGCGTCTCGGCCGCCGCGATCGCCGTGGGCACCATCGCCCCGAGCGCGCACACCGTCGCCGCGTCACCGGCGCGCACGACCCGCGCCTCCCCCAGGCGCTCCACGATCTCGCCGTCGGGGACGTCGGCCTTGGTCGGGTACAGCACCTTCGGCTCGACCACGATGACGGGGTCGGGGTCGCGCACGGCCGCCGCCATGAGCCCGACGGCGTCGGAGGGCGTCGACGGGACGACGACCTTGAGCCCGGGGATCGCCATCGCCCAGCTCTCCACGCTCTGCGAGTGCTGCGCGCCGAATCGGACGCCCCCGCCGTTCGCGGTGCGGATGACCAGCGGCAGCGCCACCTGGCCGTCCGTCATGTACCGCGTCTTCGCGATCTGGTTCGCGATCAGGTCCCAGCACACGGCGAAGAAGTCGCTGAACATGATCTCGGCGATCGGCCGCAGGCCGTTCATCGCCGCGCCCATGATCAGGCCGATGATGGCCTGCTCGGAGATCGGCGTGTCGCGGACGCGCCGGTCGCCGAATCGCTCCTGGAGGCCGACGGTCGTCTTGAACACGCCCCCCGCCGCGGCGACGTCCTCGCCGATGAAGTAGACGGAGGGGTCGCGCTCCATCTCCTGCGCGATCCCGCGCGCGATCGCCTCGCGGAACGTCAGTTCCGCCACGTCGACCCCCCGTCGGCGTACACCTGGGTGTGCAGCACCGAGGCGTCGGGCTCGGGCGCGGCCTTCGCCTCGTCGATGGCGCGCTCGACCTCGGCCGCGACCACGGTGTCGACCTCGGCGAGGGTCGTCTCGTCCACGCCGTCGGCCAGCAGCCTCGCGCGGTACGTGGGAACGGGGTCGCGCGCCAGCCAGGCCGCCACCTCGTCGTCGGGGCGGTACTTCCCGGGGTCGGCGCGCGAGTGGCCGGACTGCCGGTACGTCTTCGCCTCGATCAGGGACGGCCCCTCGCCGGCCCGCGCCCGCCCGATCGCCCGGACGGCGACGGCGTAGCACGGCGTCCGGGTCGTTGCCGTCGACGATGATCCCCTCCAGGCCGTAGGCGGAGGCGCGGTCGGCGGCCGGATTCGCCACCGCCGTGACCGCCGAGATCGGCGTGTACTCCATGTAGAGGTTGTTCTCGCACACGAACACCACCGGCAGGCGCCAGACGACGGCCATGTTGAGCGCCTCGTGGAAGGCCCCGATGTTCGTCGTCCCGTCGCCGAAGAAGCAGACGACCACCTGGCCGGTCCCCCGTTCGGCGGCCGCCCACGCGGCCCCCGCCGCGATCGGCAGGTGCGCGCCGACGATGGCGTACGAGCCCATGGCCCCGTGCTCGACGGAGGTGAGGTGCATCGACCCGCCCTTGCCGCCGCAGACGCCCGTGGCGCGGCCCATCAGCTCGGCCATCATCCCGGCCATCGGCGCGCCGCGCAGCAGCGTGTGCACGTGCCCGCGGTAGGTGCAGTAGACGAGGTCGCGCGGCTCCATGGCCGCGGAGAACCCCGCGCCCACGGCCTCCTGTCCCAGCGCCAGGTGGGTGGTGCCCTTGACCAGGCCCTCCAGGAACAGCTCCTGCACGCGCTTCTCGAACGTGCGCGCCTCGACCATCATGCGGTACATGCGCGACGCGGGTGGCATGATCCGCCGTGCCCGCCGGCGTCGCCCGATCCCGCACCTCGCTCACGTCGCCGCTCCTCGTCCCTCGCCCGGCCTCAGTACTCGTTCGCGACCATCAGCTCCTCGCACGGGAAGAGCGTGATGACCGTGCACCCGTCCGCGGTCACGACGACCTCCTCCTCGATGCGCGCCGCCGACCGGCCGTCGGCCGCGGGGCAGTACGTCTCGAGCGCGAACAGCATGCCTTCCTTGATCTCCAGCGGATCCTTGAACGAGTTGAGCCGCGTGATGATCGGCCGCTCGTGCAGGCTGACGCCCACGCCGTGCCCGAACTGCAGGCCGAACGCGTCCATCTCGTCCACGAACCCGAAGTCCTCGGCCTTCGGCCACACGGCGGCGATGACGTCGGTGCTCTGACCCGGCTTCACCAGGTCGATCGCCGCGTCCATCCATTCGCGCGAGCGCTTGAACGCGTCGCGCTGCGCCTGGGTGGCGCGGCCGACGACGAACGTCCGGTAGTAGCACGTCCGGTAGCCGTTGAAGACATGGATGATGTCGAAGTACGCCTGGTCGCCCGGGCGGATCAACCGGTCCGAGAACACGTGCGGGTGCGGACTGCAGCGCTCGCCGGCGATCGAGTTGATCGCCTCGACGAACTCCGACCCCATCTCGAACAGGCGCGCGTGCGCGAGCGCCACGATGTCGCTCTCGCGGACGCCCGGCTTCAGCGCCTCGAAGATGTCCTGGTACACGCCGTCGACCATCGCGCACGCCTGCGTCAGCAGCATGATCTCGTCGGGGCTCTTGATCTCGCGGGCGTCGGCCATGATCTGCTGGCCGTCGCGCACGTCGACGCCGGCCTTCTGGAGCTCGAGGAAGACCGAGGTCTCGGCGACGTCCACGCCCAGCGGCATGTCGCCGACGCCGTCGGAGGCGAGGATCGACTTGATCTCGGCGACGGCCCGCTCCTGCAGGCCCACCCGCGGGTGGATGGCTCCCTGCAGTCCGGTGTTGCCGCCGACCGAGTTCGACTCGTCGAACAGGTGCGGCAGCTGGCGGCGGTGCGCCTTGGCGGCCGAGCCGAAGTCGAAGATGCGCGGACGCCCGGTGCGCGTGAGCAGCGTGTAGCGCTCGCCCTTGTTGAACGCCCAGTACCCGATCTGCGTCCCGGTGACGTAGCGGATGTTGCTGGTCTCGAACAGCAGCAGCGCGCCCACGTCGGACTGCGTTCCAGCGCCTCGCGCGTGCGCGACAACCGGTACTGGCGGAGGCGCTCGAAGTCGACGCGCACCTCCCAGTCCACGCCCTGGATGCCCGGGGCGGGCGTGGTGGCGACGGGGAACTCGACCGACACGTGATCCTCCCTCCGTGCGCGGGATGGGTGCGTGGGTCAGCTTACGCCGCGCCGCCGGATGTGAACAACGGATGCGCGGGATGCAATTCTTCGCACGTTTGTGCAGGTGAACGGCCGGGTCGACACGCGCTCCCTCGCCTTTACGGGTCGTTGCGGGCGGGAGTATTCTCAGGCGTCCTGACAACCGGGAGGAATGCACGATGGCAGATCGTCTGCTGCTCCGTGGTGGCTCCGTGGTCTCGATGGATCCCGACGTCGGTGACCTGCCCAAGGCCGACGTCCTGATCGAGGGCGACACCATCGCCCAGATCGCGTCCGGACATCAGCGCCGACGCGAAGGAGATCGACGCGACGGGCAAGGTCGTCATCCCCGGCTTCATCGACACGCACCGGCACACGTGGGAGACGGCCATCCGCGGCTGCGCCCCCGACGCGACGCTCGACGACTACTTCGTCGACGTCCTGGACACGTTCGCCCCGGTGTACCGGCCCGAGGACGTGTACGCGAGCAACCTGGCCGGGGCGCTCGAGTGCGTCAACGCCGGCATCACGACCCTGCTCGACTGGTCGCACATCAACAACACGCCGGACCACCCCGACGCGGGCGTGAAGGGCCTCCAGGAGTCGGGGATCCGCGCCGTGTACGCGTACGGAAGCGCGAACCTGTCACTCAACGACTACTGGAACGGGAGCACGATCGCCATCCCGGCGGACGACGTCCGGCGGATCCGGGACACGTACTTCTCCTCCACCGACGGGCTGCTGACGATGGCGGTGGCGACGCGCGGCCCCGGCTTCTGCGTGGACGACGTGGTGAAGGCCGAGTGGAACATGGCGCGCGAGCTCGGGCTTCCCATCACCGTCCACGTCGGCATGGGCCGGCTGGCGGGGCGCTTCGGGATGATCAAGCAGCTCGAGGGCCTCGGCCTGCTGGGTGACGACACCACCTACATCCACTGCTGCTACTTCAGCGACGAGGAGTGGGATCTGGTCCGCAACACCGGCGGCCGGATCTCCATCGCCGCCCAGGTCGAGATGCAGATGGGACACGGCTATCCGCCGATCGCGCAGTCGCGCGGTCGCGGCCTGCGGCCGAGCCTGTCGATCGACGTCGTGACGACGGTTCCCGGCGACATGTTCACGCAGATGCGGTGCGCCTTCGGGTCCGAGCGCGTGCGCGTCAACGCGGAGGCGTGGCAGAAGGACGAGGCCATCCCCGAGGGGACGCTGTCGGCCCGCGACACGCTCGAGCTGGCCACGCGCAACGGCGCCTACACGGTCGGGCTGGAGGACAAGGTGGGGTCGCTCACCCCGGGCAAGCAGGCCGACGTCGTCCTCATCGACGCGACGGCACCCGGAACGGCGCCGATCATCGATCCGGTGGCGCTGGTGACGCTCTGCGCCGACGTGTCGAACGTGGACACGGTCATCATCGGCGGGACGGTCCAGAAGCAGGGCGGGAAGCTCACCGCCGACTTCGGCCGGGCCCGCGGCCTGGTCGAGGCCTCGCGCGACCACCTGCTGGAGGCGACCGCCAAGCGCCGGGCCCAGTGACGGCCGCGCGCCACGCCGTCCGGCGAGCCGGCGAGGCGCAGTTCACGATCCCACAGGGGATCGGTGCGCACGCCGAGGGGTTCCGTCGCTGGAGCGTGATCGGCGAGGAAACGCCGGGCGCCGTCCACACGGGCTTCGACCTCTGCGAGCTGGCGCCCGGCGGGCGCCTCGACGCCCACGTGCACTCGTTCGAGCAGACGGTCTACGTGCTCGACGGCACGGGCGAGCTGCGGACCGGCGAGGCGGCGGCGGCGCTGCGTCCCGGCGACTACGCGCTGCTGCCGGTGGGCGTGCCCCACGCGTGGCGCACCACGGGCGATCGCCCCGTGCGGTGGGCATCGATGTCGGCGCCGCAGCCGCGGGCCCGCTTCGACGGCGACACGTTCGCGGTGCCGGCGCCGGCCGAGACGGCGGCGGCGCCGGTCGACGTGCGGGACCCCCGGACGCGCTCGTTCGGCCACATCGACCCGGAGAACATGGACGTCGACAAACAGACGCAGGATCGCCTGGCGGTGTCGGCGAGCATGCGAACGGCCCTGCTCGCCTACAGTGGGATCACCGTGAAGATGATGGTCGACTCGGACCTGGGCGCGCACCTGCAGACGATGTTCATGGTCCAGTACCAGCCCGGGGGGTTCGCCGGGCCGCACGACCACCCGCTGGAGGAGACGTACCTGATCCTGGAAGGCGAGACCGACGCCGTGTTCGACGGCGAGACGTACCGCCTCGGCCCGGCGACGTCGCGTGGGCGGGCGTGGGGTGCGTCCACGAGTTCTCCAATCCCGGCGACGGGATCGTCCGCTGGCTCGAGACGCAGGCGCCCGGGCCACCGGCGCGCCACACGTACCGGTACCGGCGCGACTGGAACTACCTGCGGGACACGCGTCAGAGAGCTCCAGGAGAGAAGGAAGAGGCGATGGCTGACGGCGCCGTGATGATCGTGGGCGGAACGAGCGGGCTGGGGCTCGAGGTCGCCCGCCACTACGTGGAGGCCGGCCGCCGGGTGATCGTCACGGGCCACCGACCCGAGCACGCGCCCTCGGTGGCGAAGGAGCTCGGCGGGCGGACCGAGGGACTGGTCTTCGACCTGACGGAGCCCGCGACCATCGGCCCGGCCGTCGCCGGCGTCGGGCCCGTCGACTACCTGGTGCTGGCGGCGATCTCCCGCGATCAGAACGCCGTCCGCGAGTACGACGCGGAGTCCGCGGAGCGCCTCTCGACCATGAAGCTCGTCGGCTACACGGCGACCGTCAGCGCGCTGCTCCCGAGCCTGCACGACGAGAGCTCGGTCGTGCTGTTCGGCGGCCGGGCGAAGGACCGCCCCTACCCCGGCTCGGTGACGGTGACGAGCGTGAACGGCGCGATGTCGAGCATGATCCGCGCGCTCGCCACCGAGCTGAAGCCCATCCGGTTCAACGCGATCCACCCGGGCATCGTCGGTGACAGCCCGTACTGGACCGGAAAGACCGAGGCGCTCCAGAACACGCTCGCGCGAACCCCGACGGGCCGCCTGGTGACGATGGAGGACGTCGTCGACGCCGTCGCGTTCCTGCTGGAGAACCGCTCGGTGGACGGCATCAATCTCTACGTGGACGGCGGCTGGCTACTGACGTAAAGAGGAGGGCGCGCTGCCCGGTGAACCCCGTCCTGTTCGTCGTCGACCATCGGGGCGAGGTGCTGGACGCGCTCGTGTCGGATCCTCCACCACCGCTTCGGGATGGACTACGAGGTGCGCGGCGCACCGTCCGCGGCCGCCGGGATCACGGAGCTGGAGGACCTGGCCGACACCTCGATCGCCGTGATCATCGCCGCGGAGGAGCTTCCCGATGGAGGCGGCCTCGGCTTCCTCGGGCGGGCGCACCCCCTGCACCCCGACGCCAGGCGCATCGTCATGGTCGACCGTGGCAGGTGGACGTCCGGCGAACGGATCGTGCAGGCCATGACGCTGGGCCGGCTCGAGGGGCTGCTGTTCCAGCCGTGGGCGCTCCGCGAGCAGTACCTCTACCCAACCATCAGCGAGCACCTCAGCGACTGGACCAAGGAGCGGCCGCCCGAGTACGAGGCCGCGCGCATCGTCGGCGCACCCCGGCGATCCGAGGGCGCACGAGATCCGGGATACGTTGACCACGGTCGGGGTGCCGTTCGGCTTCTACGACCGCGACTCCGAGGAGGGCCGCAAACTGATGGATGCGGCAGGCGCCGACACGTCGCAGCTGCCGCTCATCTCGTGGACCCACAGCGGCGCGGCCTGATCCAGCCAAGCCACGCCGAGCTCGCCCAGGCGCTCGGCCTGCGAACGGCGCCGGCTGCCGAGCGATGCGACCTGGTGATCGTGGGGGCGGGACCGGCCGGACTCGCCGCGGCGGTCTATGCCGCCTCCGAGGGACTGGACACCATCGTCGTCGAGCGGGAGGTGCCCGGCGGACAGGCAGCGTCCAGCTCGCTCATCCGCAACTATCTGGGGTTCTCACGGGGGATCTCCGGCGACGGCCTGGCGATACGTGCGTTCGAGCAGGCGTGGTTGTTCGGCGCCGATTTCGTCCTGTCGCAGTCCGCGGACGCGATCCTGCGTGGACGGCGACGACCGCGTGACCCGGCTGACGGACGGAGCCGAGGTGCGGTCGGGGGCGGTCATCGTCGCCACGGGAGTCACGTGGAGACGTCTGGGCGTGCCCGACCTGGACTCCCTGGTCGGGGCCGGAGTGTTCTACGGCGCCTCGCAGTCCGAGGCCAGGGCGCTGCACGGCGAGCACGTGTTCGTGGTCGGCGGCGGCAACTCGGCAGGTCAGGCAGCTGTCTACCTGGCGAAGCACGCCCGTGAGGTGACCGTGCTGATCCGCGGCGAGTCGCTCACCGCGAGCATGTCCGAGTACCTCGTCCGCGCGCTCGACGACGCGCCGAACATTCGGCTGCGCACCCGGACGCAGGTGGCCGGCGGCGGAGGCGCGGGGCCGCTGGAGGAGCTCACGCTCCATGCCGCGGACACGGGGGCCGACGAGACGGTTCCCGCGTCGGCGCTGTTCATCATGATCGGGGCCGAGCCTCACACCGAGTGGCTGCCTCCCGAGCTGGCGCGTGACGACCGCGGCTTCATCATCACCGGCCGGGCCCTGCTGGAGCCGCCCGCGACCAGCTGGTCACCCGACCGCTGGCCGCTGTCGGAAGAGACCAGCGTGCCGGGCGTGTTCGCGGCCGGGGACGTGGTCGCCGGCTCGACCAAGCGCGTGGCCTCGGCCGTGGGCGCAGGCGCCGTCGCCGTCGAGTCGGTACATGAGTATCTGGCGGGGCGCCGAGGAACGGCCCACTAGAATGGTCTGCCGGGCGGCGCTGCTGCCGTCCCCCAGCGGTTCCCTCCGGAGAATGGATCGGGCAGTGACCATATCGGGACGGCGCGTGGCGGAAGGCGACTACGATCCGCACTCCTTCGAGGAGGGGTGGGCGGCGGCCTGGGAACGCGACGGCATCTACACGACGCCCGAGGACGCGTCGGGCGGCAAGCGGTTCGTGATGGAGATGTTCCCGTACCCCTCGGGCGATCTCCACATCGGGCACGTCGAGAACTACTCGATCGCGGACGTGCTCGCCCGGTTCTCGAGGATGCGCGGGCTGTCGGTCCTGCACCCGATGGGGTTCGACGCCTTCGGCCTGCCGGCCGAGAACGCGGCCATCCGCCGGGGGATCGACCCTCGGGAGTGGACCTACTCGAACATCGAGCAGATGCGGGCCTCGCTCGTGCGGCTGGGGTTCTCGTTCGACTGGAACCGGCAGGTCGTCACGTGCGAGCCCGGCTACTACCGATGGAACCAGTGGTTCTTCGTCAAGCTCTTCGAGCGCGGACTGGCCTACCGCAAGAAGTCGTTCGTGAACTGGTGTCCGGTGGACAAGACCGTGCTGGCCAAGGAGCAGCTGTCCACCGGCGTGTGCTGGCGGTGCGGGTCGGTCCCCGAGCTGCGCGAGCTCCCGCAGTGGTACCTGAAGATCACCGACTACTCCGACCGGCTGCTGGACGACATGGACCTGCTCCAGTGGCCCGAGTCGGTGCTGGCGCGCCAGCGCGCGTGGATCGGCCGCCAGCGTGGCGCGGAGATCCGGTTCGACGTCCGGGGCGAGAACGGAGCCACGGACGAGGCCGTCGTCTTCACGACGCGGCCCGACACGGTGTGGGGCGCGACGTTCCTGGTCATGGCGCCCGAGCACGCGCTCGCCCGGCGGCTGGCCGCCGGAACGCCCGCCGAGCAGGCGCTCGAGGCCGTGCTGTCGCGCGCCCGCTCGAAGGGTGAGGTCGGCAGGGTCGCGGCCACGGGCGGGGTCGACTCGCTGCGGCTTCCGGGCGTCGCGGTCAATCCGGTGACCCGCGAGGAGATCCCGGTGCTGGTCGCCGACTACGTCCTCGCCGACTACGGGACCGGGGCCGTCATGGGCGTGCCGGCGCACGACCAGCGCGACCTGGACTTCGCGCGCGCGAACGGCCTGCCCGTACGCGTCGTGGTCCAGCCGCCGGAGGGCGGGCTGGACGCCGACACCATGACCGAGGCGTACACCGGGCCCGGCGTCATGCGCGACTCCGGCCCGCTCGACGGGACGGAGGTCGACCCCGAGACCCACGCGGGGGTCGACGACGTCGCGGCGTGGCTCGAGCAAGCAGGGCCTGGGGCGGCCGGTCACGACGTTCCGGCAGCGCGACTGGCTCATCTCGCGGCAGCGCTACTGGGGCACGCCCATCCCGATCATTCACTGCGAACGGTGCGGCGAGGTGGCCGTGCCCGAGGACCAGCTCCCCGTCCTGCTGCCCGACGAGATGCCGTCGATGGCGACGGCCGGCGACGACGCGGTGAGCCCGTTGGCAACGGTCACCGACTGGGTGAACGTCTCGTGCCCGACGTGCGGCGGCCCCGCCCGCCGGGACACCGACACGCTGGACACGTTCTTCGACTCGTCCTGGTACTTCCTGCGGTACTGCGACCCGCACGACGACCGGGCGATGTTCGACCCGGAGGCCGTGGCCGCGTGGTGCCCGGTCGACAACTACTTCGGCGGCATGGACCACGCGGTCATGCACCTGATCTATGCGCGGTTCTTCGTGAAGGTGATGATGGACATGGGCATGGTCGGCTTCCCCGAGCCGTTCCTGCGGCTCTTCAACCAGGGGTGGGTCACGTTCGCCGGCCAGCAGATGTCCAAGTCGAGCGGACAGGGCATCAGCGCGGCCGACATCCTGGGGCGCTACGGCGCGGACGCCGGGCGCGTCTTCATCCTGTTCTCGGGGCCGCCGGAGGCCGACTACGACTTCCCGGCGGACGGGCTCGAGCTGGTCGGACGCGTGTCCTTCTCGTGGCTGGCGCGCATCTGGCGCAGGCTCTCGTGGGTCACCGACGACGCGCCCTCGCCCGAGCTGGAGAGCCTCACCCACGCGCTCATCAGGGACATCACCAGCGCGGTGGATCGCTTCAGCTACAACACCGCGATCGCGCACTTCATGGAGTTCTCGAACCACCTCACCAAGCTCGACGGGCCGGTGCCGATCGACGTGGCCAGGACGTTCCTGACGCTGCTGGCGCCCTTCGCTCCCTTCATGACCGAGGAGCTGTGGCATCGGTACGGCGAGAAGGACTCGATCCACGTCGAGTCGTGGCCGGTCTTCGACCCGGCGAAGATCGACGCCCGGTCCGTCACGCTGGTCGTCATGGTCGACGGCAAGGTGCGCGACCACGTCGAGATCGACCCGTCGTCGGACGAAGAGGCGATCCGCGCCCTGGCCCTCGGCAACGAGAAGGTTCGCCGCTACCTCGACGGCCGCGAGCCGGCCCGCGTCATCGTGCGCGCGCCCAAGCTGGTCAACGTGGTGCTGTAGACCCCGCCCGTTCCCTGCCGCCTCCCAGAACCGCGTCGACGACGGCGACTCCGGCGACGTAGGCGACGTGCGTGCCGACGCTCGTCGCCAGGACGTCGCGCGGCCAGCGCCAGGGTGGCGGCGTGCGACCCAGCAGGGGAAACAGCGAGAACGTGGCGGACATGAGGATCCCGCCGAACACGAGGCTCGCGTACGGTTCGCCGACGAGCCGCTTGAGCGCGACGTGCGCGAGTCCGTACCCCGACCCGTAGCCCCACCGGAGCAGGGTCCCCAGCTCTGCCTCCCCACGCTCGGTCACGGAGGGAAGGTGCAGCACGCTGGCGACGATCTGGCCGGGAACGAGGCTGTCGTCGTAGTCGAGCTGTCCCTGCACGGCGGGGCGCAGGCGGCGCTCCGTCCCGTACGCCAGCGTCATGAGGGCCGTTCCGGCGGCGCCGGCGAGGACACCCCGGATCGGCCACGGCACACGAGGGCTGCTCATGGGCTCACCCTATCTCCGCCCAAGCGGGTCTCGACCCGGCCCCTGCGCAGACGCACGACCTCGTCGACGGGATCCCGGCCCTCGGCTCGATGGGTGATGAGCAGCACGGTCTTGTCGCGCGTCGTGGCCAGGACGTCGGCGAGCAGGGCGTCCGCCGTCTCCAGGTCGAGGTGGGCCGTCGGCTCGTCCAGGATCAGGATCGGCGCGTCCGCCAGGAACGTGCGGGCGAGCGCGATGCGCCGTCGCTCGCCGCCGGACACCCGCTCGCCCTCCTCGCCGACGAACGTGTCCAGTCCTGCCGGGAGCGACTCGACCCAGTCCAGGATCCGGGCGCGGCGCAGCGCCTCCCGGATCTCGTCGTCGGACGCGCCGGGCCGCGCCAAGCGAACGTTCTCGCGGATCGTGGTCGAGAACAGATAGGACTCCTGGCCGTCGAGCGAGACCACGGAGCGGACGTCCTCCGAGCGAAGCGCGCGCATGTCGGCGCCGCCGAGGTCGGCATGGCCGCGGTCCGGGTCCAGGAACCTCACCAGGAGGGCGGCGACCGTGCTCTTGCCCGCGCCCGACGGGCCCACCAGCGCCACACTCCGGCCGGGCTCGAGCCGCAGGTCGACGCCCCGGAGTCCCCACCCCTCGCCGTCGCCGTGGTCGAAGGACGCGTGCTCGAGGCCCACGGAGGTTCCGGCGGGCAGCGGAAGCGGATGGTCCGGCTCGGCGACGGGCGCGGACTGGTCCGCGAACACGAGCAGCCGCCGGCCGGACTCCAGCGTCTCGTCGAGGGTTCGAGCCGTGGCCGCGAGTGGCGCGACCGCTTCGAATGAGGCCATCGCCCCGAGCGCCAACGCTGCGATCAGCACGCGGTCGAGCCGGCCGGTTGCCGCCGCGGCGACCGCGACCGCCAGCACGCCGGCGACGGTCAGCCCGGTCGCCAGCACGGTCAGGCCCTCGACGGCTCCGGCCACGAGCGCGTCGCGGCGGGTCAGCTGCCGCAGCTCCGCGTCGATCCGCTCGATCCGCACGACGGCGGCCGCGTCGGCGCCGAATGCGACCAGCTCGGGCGCCCCCCGCAGCAGCTCGACGAGCTCCGACGTCAGCTCGGCGCGGGCCCGCGCGCGGCGGGGCCCCGACCGGCGGCTCGACCGCCTGGCGAGGGCCGGGACGAAGACGCCACCCACGATCAGCCCGGCCGCCAGCACGAGCGCGGCCGCCGGCAGGATCACGGCGGCGACCGCGACCGCGACCGTGCCCGCCACCGCCGCAACGAGTGGCGGCGTGATTCCCCGCAGGAACAGGTTCTGGGTCGCGTCGACATCGCCGACCATGTGGGCCAGCAGGTCGCCGTGCCGGTGGCCCTGCGCCCGGGCGGGGATGAGCGGCTCCAGCCGACGGTAGAACGACACCCGCATGTTCGCGAGGACACGGAACGCGAGGTCGTGCGACGTCAATCGCTCGAAGTACCGGGCAACGGGCTTGGCGAGTCCGCACGCGCGCACCGCCACGATCGCGACGGTGAGCTCGAGCACCGGCGGGTGCTCGGCCGACCGGGAGATCAGGTAGCCGGCCAGCGACAGCAGGCCCACGCCGGCGAGCACGGCAAGCGAGCCGAGGGCGACGGACAGCGCCACTTGCCCGGTCGGCGGCCGCCCCGCGCGGAGGAGCGCCCGGAGCGTGCGGATCGCGCTCATGCCCGGGCCCCCACCAGGTCGACCTCGACCGCCCTGCCATCCACGATGCGCACCACGCGATCGGCGATCGCCGACAGATCGGTCCGGTGCTCGATCACCAGCACCGCGCGGCCGGCGGCCCGCCGCCGGATCCCGTCGACGACGCGGGCTGCCGTCTCCGCGTCCAGATTCGCCGTGGGCTCGTCCAGGATCAGCAGGTTCGGGTCACGCACCAGCGCACGGGCGAGCGCGATGCGGCGGCGCTCACCGGACGACAACGCCCGGCCGCCGTCTCCCGAGCCGCGTGTCGTAGCCGTGGCGCAGGTCGGCCACGAACTCGTCGGCGGCCGCGAGCGCGGAGGCGTCCCGGATCTCCTGGTCGCCTGCGAGCGGCGCCCCCATCGCGATGTTGTCGCGCACGGATCCGCGGAACAGCGTCGGGCCGCTGCGGCAGCCATCCGATCTGGCCCCGCCAGGCGGCCGGGTCGAGCTCCGAGACGCGGATCCCGTCCACGGTGACGTCTCCGACGTCGGGCGGGAGGAAGCCGAGGAGCAGGTTGGCGACGGTGCTCTTCCCGGAGCCGCTCGGCCCCACCAGGGCGACGATCTCTCCGCGGCGAATCTCCAGGTCGAAACCGTCCAGCACGGGCTGACTCCGTCCCGGCAAGCGCGACCGACACGCCCGAGAGACGAATCGCCTCCCACTGTCCGGGCACCGCCGTTCCGCGCGCCCCGGCCGGACGGTCGTCGATCAGGCCGAGGATCCGCTCGGCGGCAGCGAGCCCGTCCGCGCTTGCGTGGAACTGCGCGGCCATCGCGCGCAGCGGCGCGTACAGCTCGGGGGTGAGCAGCAGGACGATGAGCGCGTCGCGCAGGGTCACCGTTCCGTCGATGAGCCGGACGCCGAGCGTCACCGCGACCAGCGCGGTCGCGAGCGTCGCGAGGAGGTCGAGCACCGCGCCGGAGAGGAACGAGACGCGGAGGACCCCCATCGTGGCCGCGCGGTACTCCTCGCTCGTCACGGCGAGGCGCTCGGCCTGCGCCCGCCCCCGGTTGAACGCGCGCAGCGTGGGGAGCCCCCGCACCACGTCCAGGAAGTGGTTCGACAGCCGCGCCAGGGCACGCCAGCGCTCCCGGGTCCGCGCCTGCGGTCGCGCGGCCGATCAGCACCATGAACACCGGGATCAACGGGAGCGTGATCAGCATGATCAGCGCCGACGCACGGGTCGACCGCGAAGGTCCATGCCAGGACGATGACCGGAACGAGGGACGCCAGGACGAGCTGCGGAAGGTAGCGCGCGAAGTACGTCTCGAGCGAGTCGACGCCCTGGACGGCGGCGGTCGCCACCTCGCCGGCCTCCGCCCCGTCGGCCGCGAGCGGCGCGTCGCGCAGGCGCCGCTCGGACGAGCGCGAGCCGCAGGTCGCTCATGACCCGCGCGCCCGCCCGCCGCCCGGTCGATTCGAACGCGCCGGCGACCACGGCTCGCGCGCAGACCACCGCGGCGAACAGGAGGATCGTGGTGCCGACGTCGGCCGAGGTCGCGGCCGGCGAAGGCGGACGACGACGACGTCCGCGAACAGCACCGCCTGGGCGAGGAGCAGCACGGTGGCGAGCAGGCCGAGCCCGGCGTCCACGCCCAGCGCGACGCGGGCGCCGGCCGCGCGCGGCGCAGCAGCCGCGGGTCGAGTGCGCGCACGCTACTCCCCCGGCGGAGATGCCCCAGCGGATCCCGGAGCCCCGGCCGCCGCCGCGCCCCGCGGCGTCGTCGCCGAGGCGCCCTCCAGGTCTGAGACCGACACGCGCCGGCGGAAGACGTAGTACGTCCACCCCTGGTACAGCAGCACCAGCGGGCAGGAAGACGATCGCCACGACGGTCATGACCTTGAGCGAGTACGCGCCGGCGGCCGCGTTCTGCACGGTGAGGCTGTTCGAGGCGCTGGTGCTCGAGACCATGACGCGCGGATACAGGTCGATGAAGATCGAGAGGACCGTCGCAGGCGATGGCGAACGTCGTCATCGCGAACGCCCATCCCTCGCGGTGCTCGCGTAAGCAGCCACACGACCGCGATCACCGCGAGCACCGCCGACACCGGGATCAGCCCCGGGATCACGCCCTCGTTGATCGTGAGCTGCGTCCACACGAACCAGGCGAGCACCACGAGCGGCCACCGGCGGAGCGACGCGGCGTGCGGTGACGCCGGACCGATCACGGACCTCGCCCGTGGCCTTGAGCGATAGGAACGTCGCCCCGTGCAGCACGCACAGCAGGGTCAGCGTGATCCCGATGAACACGCCGTAGGGCGTGAGCAGGTTCCAGAACGAGCCCGTGTACTCGAACTCGAATCGATCGGCAGCCCGGCGAGCAGGTCGCCCAGGGCGATGCCGATCAGCAGCGGCGCGACGCAGGCTCCCGATGCCCGAGACGAGGTCCCAGCCTCCGCGCCAGCGCGCGCTGTCGCGCTTTCCCCGGTACTCGAACGAGACGCCGCGCACGATCAGCGCCACGAGCAGCAGCACGAGCGCGAGGTAGAACGCGCTGAGAACATGGTCGCGTACCACTCGGGGAACGCAGCGAAGATGCCCGCGCCCGCGACGATCAGCCAGACCTCGTTCCCGTCCCACAGCGGCCCGATGGTGTTGATGGCCACGCGCCGCTCCTCGTCGGTCCGGCCCACGACTCCCTGCAGCATCCCGACGCCGAAGTCGAACCCCTCCAGGACGAAGAAGCCGGTCCACAGGACGGCGATGAGGATGAACCAGAAGATCTGAAAGGTCATCGCGTCCTCCTCAGTACGACATCGCCGCCACCGGCGCGCCCGCCTCGTCCATCTCGGGAACGGGGTCGAGCGACTTCCGCGAGTACCGGACCATGAGCGTCCAGTCGACGACGGCCAGCACGGCGTACAGCAGCACGAAGACGCCGAGGCTGCAGCCACACGTCGGCCGTGCTGATCGACGGCGACACGCCCGCCTTGGTCAGCTGCAGGCCCTGCACGATCCACGGCTGCCGGCCGTTCTCGGTGAGCAGCCAGCCGGCGGTGTTCATGAGGAAGGGGAGCGCGACGGCCCAGACCGCGACCCAGAGGAACCACTTCGACGTCTCGAGCTTCTTCCGCCACAGCAGCCACACGCCCCAGAGCGCGATGACGAACACGAGCGTGGCGAGGTAGGCCATGACGCGCATGGACCAGTACTGGATGAACACGTTCGGGACGTAGTTCCCCGGACCGTACTTCTGCTGGTACTGCTGGTTGAGCGACGTCAGACCCTCGACGTGGCCGTTCCAGGAGTCCGTCGCCAGCAGCGAGAGCAGGTGCGGGATGTTGATGATCTTGGTCGGCGTCTCGTCGTTCTTCCCGCCGCCGATCTGGACCGCAGAGAACGAGCAGGGGCCGCAGTTGCTCCACTGCGCCTCCATCGCCGCCACCTTCATCGGCTGATACGTCGTCTCGATGACGCCGAGGTGGCTGCCGACCATCATGTTGAACAGGATGGCGGGGAGGAGGAGGACGACCGCGATGGCGGCGGTCTTGCGGAAGATCGCGGTCTCGGAGCCGCGCCGGAGGTGCCAGGCCGACACCGCGAGCATGACGGCCGTGCCCGTCACCAGCGACGCGAGCAGCACGTGGATGTACGCCCACACGAACACCGGGTTGGACAGCACCGCCCAGATGCTGGTGAGCTCCGCCTTCCCCGACTGGACCGTGTACCCGACCGGGTGCTGCATCCACGAGTTGGCCGCCATGATGAACGCGGCCGACAGCGCGGAGCCGAACGCGACCACCCAGATCGTCATGAGGTGGACCCGCTCCGGGAGCCGCCCCCAGCCGAAGATCCACAGCCCCAGGAACGTCGACTCGAGGAAGAAGGCGGCGAGGCCCTCGATCGCGAGCGGCGCGCCGAACACGTCGCCGACGAACCGCGAGTACGCCGACCAGTTCATGCCGAACTGGAACTCCTGCACGAGGCCGGTCACGACGCCGATGGCGATGTTGATGACCAGGAGCGTCCCGAAGAACTGCGTCAGCCGCAGGTACGCCTCGTCGCGGCGGCGGATGCCAGGTGGTCTGCAGCAGGGCGACCAGGAACGCCGAGCCCGATGGTCAGCGGGACGAACAGGAAGTGGTAGATGGTCGTCGTGGCGAACTGGAGCCGGGAGAGGTCGACCGAGCTCATGACCGTCTCCATACAAGCCCCGGCCCGGGCGCGGGGCATCCTCCGGAAGGGGTGAAAGGTCGGGCGAGCCCGGCGGCGCCTACGCCGGCCACGGGGTGATGCCCCAGTTCCCGGTCCACGAGGCTCCCGGCTCGAGTCGGACCACGTCCGTCCCGGTCCGCAGCGCGTTGGGCGGGCACGTCATCGGCTCGACGGCGATCGCCCCGCCGCCGCCGGCTCTCGGGCGAAACAGCGTCGCCCGTGTAGACCATGAGGTACGGGAACTCCGGTCCCGCCCACAGGGTGACGCCCCGGCCCGACTCGCTTCGGAGCTCGACGCGTGCCCGGCCCTCGGGATCCGTCGCCAGGTCCGTGAACGCGGTGTCCAGCTTCGTGTCGCCGATCCGACGGGGCCCCGTGAAGTCGAATGCGTGTCCCGTCCACGGCCTCGTCGCCCTCGGGGAGACCTCGCTCGTCGCGACCAGAGCCGGCGCCTCGCGGGCGACCGTCAGCGTCGCCGACGTCCACCACCGGCGTTCCCAGCGTCAGGTAGGGGTGGAAGCCGATCCCGAACGGGCACGCGGCGCATCGAGGCGTTCGTGCGCTGGCCGTGACGCGCATCCCGTCGTCCTCCAGGCGATACTCCACCTCCAGCTCGAGCCGCCACGGGTACGCCGGTTGAGGATGCAGCACGCAGCGCGAGGCGAACGGAGCGATCGTCCGCGCCATCGCCCGCCACGGCTGCCAGCGCACGAGGCCGTGGATCGCGTTGTCCAGCTCGGGCTCGTCCAGCGCCGCCCTGCCCTCGACGCCGTCGAACTCGTAGCGCCCGCCGTCCAGGCGGTTCGGCCAGGGCGCCAGCACCTGGCCGCGACCGGCCGTGGAGCGCTCCCCGGATGGCGAACCCGTCGAGGACGTCGACGTCACCGTCGTGTAGCGGCGAAGGGTCGCACCCACCTCGGCGGCCACGACGGCGACTGGTCGCCGTGGCGGAGCTCGTGCTGGCGTCCCGTCGGCGGCGACGTGTCGCCGGCGGCCCGCGCTCACGAGCTCCCGTCTCCTCCTCGAGAGGTGAGGTGCGGCGCCCGGAGAGCGCCTTGCGCGCTCGAGATGAGCGCCAGGTGCGTGAACGCCTGCGGGAAGTTGCCGATCAGCCGCTTGTGCACCGGGTCGTACTCCTCCGAGAAGAGCCCGAGGTCGTTCCGAAGCGCCAGCAGGCGATCGAACAGCTCCTCGGCCTCCTTCGTGACGTCCGATCATCGCGAGGTCGTTGACCAGCCAGAAGCTGCACGCGAGGAACGCGCCCTCGCCCGGCGGGAGTCCGTCCGCGGCGTCCTCGTCGGGGATGTAGCGCATGACGAATCCGTCGCGCAGCAGCTCCCGCTGCACCGCGTCGACCGTGCCCGACCACGCGCGGGTCGGACGGGGGCAGGAAGCCGACCTGCGGGATCAGCAGCAGCGCGGCGTCGAGCTGCTTCGATCCGTAGTACTGCGTGAACGTGTTCCGCTCGGCGTCGTAGCCCTTGTCGCAGACCTCGTCGTGGATCTCGGTCCGCATCTTCCGAGGCGGTCCAGCGGACCCTCGAGCCGATGCTCCTCGATGGAGCGCACCGATCCGGTCGACCGCGACCCAGGCCATCACCTTCGAGTGCACGAAGTGCCGGCGCGGCCCCCGGACCTCCCACAGACCGTCGTCCGGGTCCCGCCAGTGGGCCTCGAGCCACTCGAGGATCTTCGCCTGGACGTTCCAGGCGTGCGGTCGCCGGCGGCATCCCCAGTTCCCGCGCGCGATACATCGCGTCGCTGAGCTCGCCGTACACGTCGAGCTGCAGCTGGCCGGACGCGGCGTTGCCGACGCGCACCGGCGCCGAGCCCTCGTACCCGGGAGCCAGTCCAGCTCGTACTCGTCGAGCCGGCGCTCGCCGCCGAGCCCGTACATGATCTGGAGGTCCTCCGGGTCGCCGGCGACCGCTCGGAGCAGCCAGTCCCGCCAGCTCGGCGGCCTCGTCGACGTAGCCGGCGTCCATCAGCGCGTCGAGCGGGAGCGCGCGTCGCGCATCCAGCAGTAGCGATAGTCCCAGTTCCGGACCCCGCCCAGGAACTCCGGCAGCGAGGTCGTGGGCGCGGCGACGATGCCGCCCGTCGGCTCGTACGTCAGCGCCTTCAGCGTGATCAGCGAGCGCTGCGACCTCGTCCGCCCAGCCGCCGTCGTACGTCGACCGGCCGGACCACTCCCGCCACCACGCCTCGGTGTCGCCGACAGCGCTGCGCCGCGTCGATCGCTGGCGGCGGGGCTTCCCAGGAGGGATGCCAGGTGAGGACGAACCCCACTCGCTGCCCCGGCGACGACGGTGAACTCGGCCGAGTGCTCGAGGTCGTGGCCCCGCAGCGGCGACGTCGCTGCGCAGCTCGAGCGCCTCTGGACCGGCCGTCGCCGCAGGATCACTTTGCCGTCTGCGGTCACCCACGGCCCGGTCTTGCCGTAGTCGAACCGCGGCGTGAAGCGCGTCCTCATCGGCACCGAGCCGCGCACGCCCTCGACCACCCGCACGACACGTCGGGTGGGTCGCGCCGCGGCGGCATGCAGTCGATCACCCGGACCGTCTCCGTCGGCGGTCTCGGAACTCGGTCTCGAGCACGAGGCTCGGACCGCGATACCGCCGCGTGGCTCGGCGCACCTCGCCGCGCGGGCGCGATCCTCCAGAAGCCGTTGTCGCTCGTCCCGAGCAGCGCCGCGAAGCAGGCGGAGGAGTCGAAGCGGGGCAGGCAGAGCCAGTCGATCGACCCGTGCGCGCCGACCAGGGCGGCCGTGTGCGTGTCGCCGATCAGCGCGTAGTCCTCGATGCGAAGGGCCATGTGGGCCTCCTCCTCGGTCATCCGGATTCGCACCATGACACGCCTCGCATCCCGCGATCGCATCCCCCCGGATGAGGTGAACCCGGCGTCGACCGGTCTCGTGGCCTCTCTCCACGCCCTGAATCCCCCGTTTCGGGGGATGGCCCCCTGAGGGGCCCGTGCGTCTTCTGAAGAGGCATCCATCCGTCCGGAGACGCCATGACCCCTCAAGCCACAGAGCACGCCACGGCACCACACGTCCTGATCGTGGGTGCGGGCTTCGCTGGGCTTGGCTGCGCCAAGGAGCTGGCCGGCCACGACGACGTACACGTGACCCTGATCGACCGGCACAACTACCAGCAGTTCCAGCCGCTGCTCTACCAGGTGGCGACGTCCCAGCTCGCGCCGTCCGACGTCGCGATGACATCCGCCAGGAGTTCCGGAAGCATCGACAACGTCGACGTGAAGCTGGCCGAGGTCATCGGCATCGACCCGCGACGCCGACCGTGACGACTCGACGACGGGCAGACAGATCGCCGGCGACTACCTCGTGCTGGCGGCTGGCAGCCGGCCGAACTTCTTCGGCACGCCCGGGCTCAGAGCACGCGTGGCCGCTGTACTCGCTCGACGACGCCGAACGGCTGCGGTCGCGCGTCCTCGCCATCTTCGAGGACGCCGATCGCGACCCGTCGCTGGTCGACAAAGGCGCCCTGAACTTCGTGATCGTCGGCGCCGGCGCGACCGGAACCGAGGTCGCCGGGGCGCTGGCCGAGATGATCCGCGACGTCATGCCGTCCGAGTACCGAGATCTTGCCGTCCAGCGAGCGCCAAGGTCATCATGGTCGACCTCGGCCACTCGGTCCTCGCCCCGTTCTCCGACCAAGGCACACGACTACGCGACGCAAGGCGCTCCATCGCGACGGCGTCGAGATCCGTCTCGGCACGTCGGTCACGGAGATCGCGCCCGATCACGTCGTGCTGTCCGACGGATCGACCATCCCGACGCACTGCGTCGATCTGGGCAGGGGGCATGCAGGCGGCGGAGCTGGCCGGCAGCGCGGGCTCGCCCAGGGCCGCGGCGGACGGATCGACGTCGAGCCGCGACCTGCGCGTTACCGGGCTTCCCGAAGCGTCTACGCGATCGGCGACTTCGCGAACATCGCGGCGCTCGGACGGCGAGTCCTTCCCGCAGCTCGGGCTCGGTGGCGCTGCAAGCGGGCCAGTGGGCGGCGAACAACATCCGCGCCGACATTGAGGGCAAGCCCCGCAAGGCGTTCCACTACCACGACAAGGGCATCATGGCGATGATCGGCAAGGGCGCCGCGGTCGCCGAGGTGGGCGAGCACCGTCACGAGCTGCACGGCGCCGATCGCGTTCTCGGCATGGCTCGGCGTGCACGTCGTCCTGCTCAGCGGCGTGCGCGACCGCGTCGATGCGTTCGTCAGCTGGGCGTGGGACTACTTCACCAAGACGCGCGCGCCGCAGGTGCTCGATCGATCGGACGCCGCTCGCATCGACTGGGGCGACGACGAAGCCACCAAATCTGGAGGTACCGATGCCTGAGAAGCTACGACGTCATCATCATCGGCACTGGCGCTGGTGGCGGAACCCTCGCCCACACGCTCGCGCCGTCCGGGAGCGAGCATCCTGCTGCTGGAGCGAGGCGACTACCTGCCGCGCGAGATGGACAACTGGACGCCCGAAGGCCGTCTTCGAGGACGGCAAGTACATGTCGAAGGACACCTGGTACGACGCCGACGGGAAAGCCTTCCAGCCGCAGGTGCACTACTACGTCGGGGGCGCGACCAAGATGTACGGCGCCGCGTTGTACCGCCTGCGTCCACAGGACTTCGGTGAGCTCAAGCACGTCGACGGCGTGTCACCGGCGTGGCCGCATGACCTACGACGACTTCGAGCCGTACTACACGAAGGCCGAGTAGCTCTACCAGGTTCACGGCAACCACGGCGACGACCCGACAGAAGGTCGCTGGAGCGCTCAGTACCCGTGGCCGGCGGTGTCGAACGAGCCCAGGATCCAACAGCTCTTCGACGACCTGCAGAAGGGCGGATACCACCCATTCCACGCACCCTGCGGCATTCTGCTCGACGAGGCGGACCGGCCCAACAGCAAGTGCATCCGGTGCACGTGGTGCGACGGGTACCCGTGTCTGGTCCATGCGAAGTCGGACGCTGAGGTGATCGCCGTTCGCCCGGCGTTCGAGCATCCCAACGTGTCGCTCCTCGTCGGCGCCGAGGTCGACCAAGTTGAAGACCGATCCGTCGCGGGCGCGTGGTGACGACCGGTGTCGGTCTCACGCAACGGGACAGACCGAGGAGTACGAGGGCGGCATCGTGGTCGTCTCGGCCGGCGCCGCGAACAGCGCCAAGCTCTTGCTCGCGTCGGCGAACGACCAGCATCCTCACGGACTGGCGAACAGCTCGGACCAGGTGGGTCGCAACTACATGTTCCACAACTGCAAGGCCGTCGTCGCGCCTTCTCCAAGGAGCCCAACGCCACGGTGTACCAGAAGACGCTCGGCCTCAATGACTTCTACTTCGGGGCCGACGACTTCGACTTCCCGGTCGGCAACATCCAGATGGTGGGCAAGTCGAACGCCGAGGCCATGAAGGGCGAGGAGCCCAAGCTCACGATGCTGGCGCCGCACTGGAGTCTTGCGGAGGCGGCCCGTCACTCTGTCGACTTCTGGCTCACCACCGAAGACCTGCCGATGCCGGACAACCGCGTGACGCTCGACAAGCAAGGGAACGTCCACCTCGCGTACACATCGACGAACGACGACGGAGACCGACCGGCTGTACCACGAGCTCAAGCGCATTCTGAACCACATCGGCATGGCTGAGCACCACGTGTCGGACAAGAACTTCTACGTGAACATGATCATCCCGACTCGCCGGGGTTGCGCACCAGGCGGGTACGCTGCCGCTTCGGATCCGATCCCGCGACATCGGTCGCTCGACACCGACTGCAAGGCGCACGACCTGGACAACCTCTACGTCGTCGACACCAGCTTCTTCCCGAGCATCGGGGCGGTGAACCCCGCTCTCACGGCGATGGCCAACGCCATCCGCGTGGGCGAGGTCATCTACCTCGCGCGTCGCTAGAGCGGGTAAGCGGGCTGCGCCGTGGCGACGCGCTTCGAGTCTCAGGTCGTCAACGCCGCCGGGCGTGGTGCAGGGCGTCGCGCTGGTCACCTTCCCGGCGGCCAGCTCGGTGCTCACCGACAAGAGCGACTACGACCTGTCGTCCACCCAGTACGGCGCGATGTTCGTGCCGCAGTTCATCCTGGCGATCATCAGTGCGCTCGTGCGGGGCCACGGTGGCGCGCCGGATCGGCACCAAGTCGGTCTACATCGTGGGCCTGTGGCAAACCTTGTGTCGATGTCGCTGCTGCTGCTCAGCGTGCCCATTGCCGGCGACACGTCGGCCTACGTCCTGCTGCTCTGCGCGACGGCCTGCCTCGGTGTCGGGTTTGGGCTCACTGTTCCGGCGATCAACACCTTCGCCGCTGATTTTCACCCCGACCGGGCCGACGCTGCTGTCCTCGTGCTGAACGCACTGCTGGGGCTCGGCACGGCGCTCGCGCCGCTGCTGGTCGCGGTCTTCGTGGGCGCTGGGGTGTGGTGGCTGCTGCCCGCTCCTGTGGTTGTGGCGGTCTTCGTCGTGATGGCGGTCAGCCTGCGGCTGCCGCTGCGCACGACCAGCATCGGAGCGGACGAAGGGGCCGCGCGCCGGTGCGCGATCGATCCCGTCGCGATTCTGGCTGTTCGCCGCGTTCGCTGTTCTCTACGGCATCTGCGAGACCATGAACGGCAACTGGTCAGTGCTGGACATGACAGGCAACCTCGGGGCGTCCGCCACGGTGGCCTCGCTGGCGCTGATGACGTTCTGGGGCATGGTGACGGTCGGACGGGTCGTCTTCGCCAAGGTGCCGGTCGTTCCCGACCGTCGGTGACATTTCACGTACTTCCGTTCGTTCTCGCGCGGCGCTTCGTGCTGATCGCCCTGCTGCCGAGCGACTCGCCCGTGCTCGGCGTGCTGGCCTTCGGCCTGGCGGGCCTGGGGTGTTCGGCGCTGCTTCCGTTGTCGATCAGCTTTGCGCAGGAGCAACTGGTCACGATGTCGAGTGCGGTCGCCGGCGGCATCATCGCGTTCTACCAGCTCGGCTACGGCATCGCGGCGTTCGGCGCGGGCCCGCTGCAGGACGCGGCGTGAGCTCTCGACGCTGTACCCGCTATCTTCGGTTTCACCGCCGTAATGGTGCGTTGGGTCGCGAGGCTTCTTGTCCATTCGCACTGACCACGCCGGTCCCACACGGGGAAGGTCCCAACAGGGTCCATGGCACATGGACCGGAACAGGAGAGCGACATGAGCCTGCAAGGCAAGGTGGCGATCGTCACCGGTGGCAACAGCGGCATCGGCAAGGCGATCGTGCTGTCGCTCGCCGAGCAGGGCGCCAACATCGTGATCGACTACGTCGCGAACCCCGAGGCGACCGAGGAGCTCGAGCAGCAGGTCGTCGAGCTCGGTGACAAGGCGATCGGCGTCGATGCCGACGTCAGCAAGGTCGACGATCTGCAGAGACTCGATCGACTCGGCCGTCAAGGCGTTCGGCCGGCTCGACATCATGGTGAACAACGCTGGAGTCGAGACGCGGACGTCAGTCCTCGACACGACCGAGAAGCAGTACGAGTTCGTGCTGAACGTCAACCTCAAGAGCGCCTTCTTCGGCACGCAGCTCGCGGCCAAGCAGATGATCGAGCAGGGCGGCGGCGGCCGCATCATCAACATCACGTCGGTGCACGAGGACTGGCCGATGCCGGGCAACACGGCCTACTGCCTGTCGAAGGGCGGCATGCGCATGCTGACCCGGACGGCGGGCGTCGAGCTCGCGCCGCACGGCATCACGGTCACCGGCGTCGGGCCGGGCGCGGTCGACACGCCGATCAACAAGCAGACCGAGGACGACCCGGCCGCGCTGAAGCAGCTCGACGACGCGATCCCGCTCGGGCCGGCTGGCCGAGCCCGAAGAGATCGGCAGCGTCGTCGCCTTCCTCGCCGGCGACGGCGCGAGCTACGTCACGGCGACGACGATCTTCGCCGACGGCGGCATCATGCAGAGCAGCCCCGGGCTCTAGACCGCCGCCTCGAGACGTCACGAAAGGGGAAGGATGCCAAGCGATCGCGCGACTGCAGGCCGGAAGAAGGACGCGACGAGTGCCTTCTTTTCGGATCTCGCCGAACGGGGGCACGAGCCGCTCCTCGCCACCACCACGGGAACCCTTCGGTTCGACCTGGTGAGCGGGAAGCGAGTCGAGCACTGGTTCGTGTCTCTCAAGAAGGGTGACGTCACCGTCTCGCAGAAGGACACGCGGGCGAACGCGATCGTGCGGCTCGACCGGGCCCTCTTCGACCGCATGGTGACCGGCAGGGCGAACGCGATGGCGGCCACCCTTCGTGGCGTCATCGTGCCCGAAGGCGACCTGGGACTGGTGATCTCGTTCCAGCGGCTGTTCCCGGGCCCGCCCGCCTCGCGCAGAAGCCCGGCCCGAGCGGCCGCCAAGGCTGGGGGAAAGCGATGAGCGACGGACTCGTGCAGATCCTGGAGGGCAACACGTTCGTCGTCAGCGACGAGCGGGGCGACATCGAGGCCTCGCTCACCGATCCGACCGGGCTCTTCTCGTTCGATACCCGGTTCCTCTCGACCTGGGTGCTCACGGTCGACGGCGCAGCGGCTGAACGCGCTGTCGACCGACGACCTGAACTACTTCGAGACGCGGTTCTTCCTCGTCCCCGGGACCGGGACGGTCTACGTCGACGCGAAGCTCTCGGTCATCCGGCGGCGATCGGTCGGAACGGGTTCCACGAGGAGCTCACGATCCTGAACCACGACGAGAAGCCGGTCGACGCTCACGGTCCGCATCGACGCGGCCAGCGACTTCGCCGATCTCTTCGAGGTCAAGGACGCCCTCAAGAAGAAGGGCGTGTACCGCAACCGCGTGTAGCGCGGAGGACTCGTGCTCGGCTACGAGCGGGAGACCTATCGACGGGAGACGGCGATCATCCGACCACGCCCGTCCGAGGTCGACGAGCGCGGCCTCACGTTCAAGGCTCGCATCGAGCCCCACGGCGAGCTGGTCGACCGAGCTCCGCGTCGAGACCTTGTACGCGTCATGGGGCGAGCAGGTCACCGCGATGAGTGGGCCGTCGAGGCGGCGACCGAGCACTGGCTCGAGGGCTGGACAAGTGGCTGGCAAAGGCGCCGCGCCTCGAGTGCGACTCGGACTCGCTGCGAGGAGACCTACCAGCGCAGCCTGGTCGACCTGGCCGCGCTCCGCTTCGAGACGCGGACCATGCCCGGGCACGCGCTGCCGGCTGCCGGACTGCCCTGGTTCATGACGATGTTCGGCCGCGACAGCATCCTCACCAGCCTGCAGTCGCTGCCGTTCACGCCCGAGCTGGCCGAGACGACCCTGCGGGCACTCGGCGAGCGGCAGGGCACGCAGGCTCGACGACTTCCGGGACGAGGACCCCGGCCGCATCCTCCACGAGATGCGCTACGGAGAGATGACGGCGTTCGAGGAGCGGCCCCACTCGCCGTACTACGGCGCTGCCGACGCGACTCCCCTCTTCGTCGTCCTGCTCGACGAGTACGAACGCTGGACCGGCGACACCAGGCTCGTCCGGGATCTCGAGTTCGAGGCGCGCGCGGCGCTGAACTGGATCGACGAGTTCGCCGACCTGCAGGGCAACGGCTACATCTCGTACCAGCGACGCAACGAGAAGACCGGCCTCGAGAACCAGTGCTGGAAGGACTCGTGGGACTCCATCTCCTACCGGGACGGTGAGCTTCCCGGGTTCCCGCGCGCGACCTGCGAGCTGCAGGGGTACGCGTACGACGCGAAGGTACGGGGAGCCCGTCTCGCCCGTGCTGATCTGGCACGATCAGGACTTCGCGACGAGACTCGAACAGGAAGCCGCCGACCTGAAGCGGCGGTTCAATCGCGACTTCTGGGTGAAGGACGGCGAATACTATCGCGGTCGCGCTCGACGCGGACGGCCGCCAGGTCGACTCACTCACCTCCAACAACGGGCACCTGCTGTGGAGCGGCATCGTCGACAAGGCCAAGGCCAAGGCCGTGGTCGACCACCTCATGGGAGAGCGCCTGTTCTCGGGCTGGGGCGTGCGGACGCTCGCCGAGGGCGAGGGCCGCTACAACCCGATCGGCTACCACGTGGGGACGGTGTGGCCGTTCGACAACTCCTTCATCGCGTGGGGGCTCCGCCGGTACGGCTACAAGGACGAGGCGGCACGGATCGCCGCCGGCATCCTGGACGCCGCGCAGTTCTTCCGGGGCCGCCTGCCCGAGGCGTTCGGCGGATACGAGCGGGAGACGACGAAGTACCCCGTGCAGTACCCAACGGCCTGCAGCCCGCAGGCGTGGTCGACCGGCGCGCCGCTGCTGTTCCTGCGCACGATGCTGGGGCTGGAGCCCATCGGCGACCACCTGATCGTCGACCCGGCGCTGCCGGAGACATGGGCCACCTCGAGCTGCTCGACATCCCCGGCCGCTGGGGGCGCATCGACGCCTTCGGCCGCGGGCGGGTTGCCGTCGCGTCGCGCGGGCGCCGGCGCTAGTCGGTGGGGTATCGTGCCCGGATGAGCTCGCCCCGCCGTGCACGAGGGCACCGTTGTTCTTCCGGCTGAACGGCTGGGCGCTCGCGCTCGTCCTGTTCGCGATCGTGTTCGGGGCGACCGCGCTCGGCCTGTTCATCGGCCGGCGACTGCAACATCGCTCGGATGCGTTGCGGGAACCCTTCGCCGTCCTCCAGGCGGCCCTGCTCGGCGTCGTAGGACTCGTCCTGGCCTTCGGGCTGGCACTTGCGGTGGGTCGGTACGAGGGTCGCCGGACGGCGGTGGTCGATGACGCGAACGCCATCGGCACGACGTACCTCCGAGCGCAGACGCTGGCCGAGCCCATGCGGTCGCAGTCGATGGACCTGCTGCGGCGCTACACGGACGCGAGCATCGCGCTGTCGGGTGCCGTCCCCGGCAGCGCCGACGCCGCGGCGGCAGAGGCGGCGGAGTCGAGGATCCAGCAACCGCTGTGGGGCCTCGCCGGGCAGGCACTGGCGACCTCCCCCGTCGACAGCGCGCCGCGACTGTACGTGGAGTCGCTCAACGAGATGATCGACATGCAGACGGTCCGCGTGGCGGCCCTCGACAACCGTGTCCCGGGAGCCATCCTGTTCCTGGAGGTCGCCGGGGCGTCGGCCGCGCTCGGCCTGCTGGCGGCGTACCTGGCCATCCTGGGCCGCGGATTCGTGGCGGTGCTGCTGGGCGCCGCCCTCGTGACGATGCTGCTGCTCACCACGTTCGACCTCGACCGGCCGACCCGTGGGCTGATCCGCGTGCCGGACACGCCCCTGGTCACCCTCCGCGCAGAGATGGAGCTGCCCCCGGCGGCCTCCGGCCCGTGACGGCCCCGGGCACGACAACCGCATTGCGGGTGATCGACTGCCGCCCGGACCTTCGCATTGCTTAGGTGACGCGAGGAGACTAGCGTGTAGGGGCCGGGCCCCAGCTCGAAGGTTCGGCGAGCCGGACCTCAGACCCCTGGTCTCATCCGCTGGCGCATGCGCGTCGGCAGGGGGGAGACACCATGGGCCACGAGCTCCAGACCCGGACCGAGTCGCAGCACGGCATGACGCGTCGTCGCGTTCGGCGAACGATGATCAGTCCACGACGCAGCGGAGTCATCCTGGTGTTGGCGGTCGTCCTGGTGGCGGCGCCGGCCTTCCCCGCTCTCGCGACCCCCACGCCCGCGCGTGCGGCCACGTGGACGATCTACGAACCGACGAACACCGGCATCCCCGGCAACTACGTGTACTCGGTCGCGGTCGACGCACACGGCAACAAGTGGCTCGCCTCCAACGATCCGATCTGGGACGAGGGAGGCCTGTCTCGGTTCAACGGGAAGACCTGGGCTGACTTCACCAACGTGGACGGGAGGTCGCCGACGCACGACGTGGGAACGATCCACCTCGACGCGAACGGGACCCCGTGGGTGGCGAGCTCTCTCGGCCTGCTGAAGCTCGTCGGCAAGAAGCTCCGGGTCGTGTACAGCATGGCGAACGCTCCCTGGCCCACCAATCAGGTGTCGGACTTCGCCTGGGACAGCAAGGGCAACCTGTGGGTCTCGCTGGCCGACATCACCACCGTGCACGGCGGCCTGGCCAGGTTCAACGGCTCGAAGTGGAAGGTGTACACCACCGCGAACGGCATCCCATGGACGGCGCCCTGGGACAACGTGGAGTCGGTGGAGATCGACGCGCAGGACAACGTGTGGATCGGTTCGGACGTCCTGGGAGGGGCGAAATTCGACGGCACGACGTGGACCTGGATGCAGGGTGGGTGGGTCAGCGACATCACGATCGCGCCGAACGGCCAGCCCTGGTACTCGTTCACCACCGGCGGAGTGTCCGCGTGGAACGGCACGAAGTGGGTCGATCACACGCCGCCCGTCTTCACATCGGGATTCACCTTCGTGACGAAGGACCGCGCGGGAGACATGTGGGTGGGGACGTTCATCGGCAGCATCTGGCGGTACCACGCGGGGGCGTACAGCTCGATCGAGCTGCCCTCCCTGAGCCACGTCTACGGGCTGGCGTTCGATCTGCACAACCGGCCGTGGGCCGGCGGCATCGGCGGCCTCGACGGCCAGCGAACAGATGGATCGTTCGCCGTGTACACCACCTCGAACACCGCTCTGCCGTCGCGGTGGATCGACGACATCACGGTCGACTCCGCCGGGAACGCCTGGTTCGGCACCGCGGGCGGCGGTCTCTCCAGGTTCGACGGCAAGCACTGGGCCGACTTCAATCCGTACAACTGGGGATCGCAGCCGTGGCCGTTCCCGACCGACTCTGCGGCCGGGAGCGTCGAGGACGCCGAGGGGAACTTCTGGACGACCCCGGCGAACAATGGGGTCGCGAGGTGGGACGGCACCGCGTGGACCGGGTATCTGCCTCACATCAGCCTGGAATCGATGACCCGGGATCCGTCCGGCGCACTGTGGGCCTCCGGAACCGGCGGCCTCTTCCGGTGGAACGGCCAGGCCTGGAAGCAGAAGAAGACGCCACCGTCGGGGGAGATCGGCCGGGTCGCCGCCGACGCGCTCGGCAACATCTGGCTGACCACGATCACCGGCCTCGAGAAGTTCGACGGGACGGAGTGGACGACCTACTCGACGTCGAACTCCGACATCCCGGGCGACTACGTGATCGAAGTGACTCCCGAGCTCTCCGGTGGCGCGGTCTGGGTCGGTACCGACAAGGGGCTCGCCAGATTCGACGGGACGACGTGGACGGTCTTCACCAAGGCGACCTCGGGCGTGCCCGCCGACGTCGTCAACTCGATCGCGATCGCACCGAACGGCGACGTCTGGGTCGGCGCCTTCGACGGGCAGCACTTCCCGTATCACGGCGGCGTGGGGGTGTTCGACGGCACGAATTGGATCACCTACACCAGCGACAACTCGCCGCTTCGCCACGAGCAGGTGGAGACGGTCGCCGTCACGGCGACCGGGGACGTCTGGATAGGGACCGCAAGCCAGGGCGCGGCACTGATTCATCCAGCGCCCTGATCAGGGCGCTCGACGCGAGCCGACCAAGGGGGAAGATCGTCATGCACCGACACATCCGGGAAGGACGGCGAACCGTCCGCGCCCTCGCCATCGCGATCGCGGGGGCGATCGTGCTGACGATCGGCACGGGGTCAGCGTGGGGAGCGGCGGCGCCACCGCGCTTCGTCGTCCCCAAGGACGCATCGTCCGGCGGAACGCTCCCCCAGCAGCTCGCGACGGGTGACTTCAACGACGACGGCGACACGGATGTGGCGTCGGCGAACCAGGGCCCGATTCCACTGTTCGGCTCGAGCATCGGAGTGGTCCTGGGCGACGGCAACGGCGGCATCTCCGCGCCGGTCACCACCGACCTTCCCGACGGGGAGGGCGCCTGCGACATCGCGGCGGGCAACTTCGACGGCGCCGGCGGCACGGACGTGGCGGTCGTCTCGTGCACCACGGGAGGGGCTTGGACGATCGACGCGCTCACCGCCGACGGCGACGGCTCGTTCACGCTGACACAGCAGTTCCCGAACACGGAGGATGGCCAGCTCGCGAGCGCCGACTTCAACGGCGACGGCAGCGACGATCTGGCCTTCAGCCAGCACGGAACGGCGCAGGTCCAGATCTACCTCAGCAAGGGCAACGGGACGTTCAAGGCCCCGGTGGTCATGCCGACGGACTTTGACAGCTACGACCTCATGACCGGATTCGTGAACGGCGATGACGCCCCCGACCTCGTCGGGGCGGCCGGCGGTCCGATCTGGACCATGCTGAACGACGGCACGGGACACTTCGCGGCTCAGGTGTATGACTTCTCCGCGACGCTCAGCGGGATCGAGCTCGCGCTTGGCCAGTTCGACGGCGATGGGAATCTCGACGTCGCCGTGGTGGACGCGTCCGGCGGCCACGTCTATGTCGGGCTCGGTCACGGCAACGGCCACTTCACCCCCGGCACGCCGATCGGTCCGATCGGCCCGCAGACCAACTGGGTCGAGGCCGGAGACGTCACGGGTGACGGGGTGACCGACCTGGTCGGGGACCTCGACTCGAACTCGGCGGCCGTCCTCGTCGGGGATGGCACGGGCGCGTTTCCGAAGCAGATCCTCCTGGGTGACGGGCTCCGAGGGCCTGACGGTGGCAGACCTGGACGGCACCGGTCCCCTGGACCTGGTGACGTTCTCATCCGACCCCGGCGTGGTCCACGCCACGGTGGCCACGACCCACGGGTTGCGGGCCGCCCGGTTGCGGCACGGTGGCTACCCACAGGTCGCGGCCGATCTGAACAACGACGGAACACTCGACAAGGTCAGCGGCGGCACAGGCCTGGTGAAGCCCGGCGTGCTCCGCAGCGACGTCATTGCCCAGCTCAACAAGGGCGCCGGCGCATTCGGCAAGCAGGTCGTGTCGAAGGTCCGGATCGAGACCGCGGCATCGGGCATCGGCGCGATCGGAGTGGCAGACATCGACGAGGACGGCATTCTCGACGTCGTGGGCGGTTTCTCGAACTTCCAGCCCAGCCCGAACAACCTGTTCTGGATGATCGGTCAAGGGCAACGGTTCGTTCGGCAAGCCGACCCTCTCATCCACGGGAGACACCCACGCCGACGTGATCTCGCTCGGACTGGCGGACGTGAACGGCGACGGGCACGTCGACATCGTGTCGCACACGCTCTCGCAGCTGTCGACGCGCCTGGGCAGGGGCAACGGGCGGTTCCGCCCGCCGATCGTGTCGGGGTTCAGCGGCCCGAATCAGGAGGCCACGTTGGTAGCCGATTTCACCGGCGACGGCCTGCTCGACACGGTCGCGGTCCGCCGGACCGGGAGCGAGGACTTCGGCAGCGGCGACATCTACCTCGAGCAGGGCCACGGGAACGGCACGTTCACGCTGATCCAGACGCGCTCGGTCGACTCGAACCTCGGGCAGGCCGGCGTGGCCGACTTCAACGGCGATGGACGTCCGGACGTGGCGACCATCGGCTCAGCCGGATTCGACGGCGGGCGGAACGCGATGTGGATCCTGCTGACCTCGCCGGCCGGGCAACTCGGGGTTCCGGCCGCCTACCAGGGACCGGCAGGCGGTTTGGCCATCGCCGACTACAACGGGGATGGCGCGCCGGACATCGCCGTCGACGCCATCAACGCGATCAGGATCTACGTGAACGCGGGCCACGGGACGTTCCCAACCACCACCTCCATCCTCGCCGGAGGTGGGGTGGCGATCGCGGCGGACTTCACCGGCGATGGCGCACCCGACATCGCGGGGACCTCCGGCGTATTGGGAGGCTTCTTCGCCCTATACGTCAACGCTGGATAGGCGTCGCCGGCGTCGCCGTTGCTAGGCACGCCGTTACGTAGGGGGATTGTGGGGTGAATCCCGTACTTCGGTACGGGTCTATAGTCGGCGGCATGCGGGTCGGCGACGTCGCAGAACGTGCAGGGACGAACGTCGAGACGCTCCGCTCGCTCCTCCACATCACCAACGGCGACAGCGCCGGAAACACGCTGCGGCAGACCGCTGCTCGGCGGCGCCGTGCTGCCCTGGCAGGACACGCTCCACGAGGGGCCGGTGCCGGCGCTCCCGCGGGACGAGTTGCTGCGAACACGCGCCCGATTCCTCGCCGACTGCGGCTGGGGTCGCCGGCAGGCACTGCTCTCATCGTTCGAGCGGCGCGACCAGCAGCTGTTCGAGGCGCTCCGCGACGACGTCCAGGTGGTCCTCTGGTTCGAGCACGACCTCTACGACCAACTCCAGTTCCTCGACGTCCTCGCGCTCGCTCACACCCAGGGGGCCTCGCCGGAGCTGATCGTCGTCGGCTCCTTCCCCGGCAAGCCGTCCTTCGCCGGTCTGGGCGAGCTGACGGCGAGTGAGCTCGAGACGCTCTGGCCCTCGCGTCGCAGAGCCGAACCGGAAGCGCTTCAGGCGGCGGCGAGCGCGTGGACGGCCTTCCAGGCGCCAGAGCCGGCGACACTCGCCGAGTGGGCCAAGCGGGAGACCCCACACCTGCCATTTCTCGCCGCCGCACTCCGGCGGCTGCTCGAGGAGCTGCCCGCGCCGGCAGACGGGCTCTCGCGAACGGAACGAGCGGCACTCCACACGATCTCTGCCGGCGCCCGCACACCTCCCGCCGCGTTCGTTGCGGCGCAACGACTCGAGGAGGCACCGTTCCTCGGCGACACCTGGTTCTACCGAGTCATCTCACTGCTCGGGCAGGGAGAGACCAGGCTCCTCGAGACCGACGACGGCACCCCCTCCCTCCGCCGCCTCCGCTCGGCGACGGCCAGATCTTCACACGACTCCAAGTGCGGCTGACGGAAACAGGAGAACACACGCTGCGCGGCGAAGCCGACCGAGTCGACCTCTTGGGAATCGACCGCTGGATCGGCGGCACCCACATCACGCCCGACAACACCTGGCGATGGGACCCCACCACGCTGCAGCTTCTTCGGCCGTGACCTAGGCGTCGGTCTTGTCGGTGCCAGGTGGGCCGGCCAGAACCGCGGGAACGTACTCGAGCAGCTGGATACGGCCGTCGAAGGTACGGCTGTCGATCATGTCGAGAGGAGCACCGACTCTCGAGCGGAATCGTGGACGGTCGAAGGCCGACGGCATCGATCTTTTGCCCGGAGGATTCTGTTTGCCTCGGGCGAGGATCGGGGATCACGAACCGAGACTCCAGGGAGAAAGTCATTCGCGCGGACCAAAGCTCGCTCCCCCCGCCGGGGCCCGCCGCTCCGACCAGGGGCACGGCCCCCAGGTGGCTCGTCGGCGCCGCCAGCGTGTCCTGGCGGCTGCTGGTGGTGGTGGCGGCAGTGCTAGTCGTCGCCGTTACCTTCTGGCGGTTGCGGCTCATCACACTCCCGCTGGTCGCCGCCCTGTTCCTGGCCACCATTCTGAGCCCGCCGGCGCGCTGGCTCGCTCGGCATCGCCTCCCCTCCGCGCTCGCCACCTGGCTCGTTTTTCTCGTCGCCATCGGGACCGTGGTCGCGATCGGCATCCTGCTCGCCCCCGGCATCACCCACCAGTTCCACGATCTCGGCGGTCAGCTGTCAGGCTCGCTGAAGAAGATCCAGAGCTGGCTCACGAACGGTCCGTTCCACCTTCCCCCGGGCGCGGTATCAAGGCGGATACAGAGTCTCCGGGAGGCCGCCTCGATCGGACGGTCGCAGCTGTTGCAGGGTGCCCTCACGGGTGTCGCCCTCGTGCTGGAGGGCGCCGGCGCGGCGCTGCTCACCCTGGTGCTCACGTTTTTCTTCGTGAAGGACGGGGAGGCCATCGTCCGTTCCGGCCTCGCACTGGTCCCGGCGAACCGAGCGACGGAGATGCAGATCATCGCCCGCGAGAGTTGGAAGACGCTCGCCGGCTACGTGCGAGGCACGGCAGTCAATGGATTGATCAATGCGCTCGTCCTGAGCCTTACCCTGCTGATCCTGGGCGTTCCCTTGGTGCTGCCGGTCGGAATCCTCACGTTCATCGGCGGCTTCGTCCCGCTCGCCGGGGGCATCGTGAGCGGGGCGATCGCCGTCCTGCTTGCGCTCGTCACCAAAGGGCCGACCGCTGCCCTCATCGTCCTGGGGGCGGCGGTCCTGTCGCACAACCTGGAGGGCTACATCGTGGGCCCGCTCGTCCTCGGGCGAGCCGTCCACCTGCACCCGGTCGCCATCCTGATCGCCCTGACGACCGGAACCATCCTCGGGGGGATCATCGGCGCGTTCCTCGCAGTGCCGCTCGTCGCCCTGCTGGTGACCGTCCATCGGGTGAGGAGTGCCGGGCGGCTCCGCGTTCCCGATCTTGTCTCCCCTGCTCCCGGACCCCTGGCGGGGCCCAACGCACGCGTCGAGGCCCCCTGATCGTGCCTCCGCACCCGATGGTGGCCGAATCCTGCGAACGGCAGATCACAACACGCGGCCGGTCCGGCTGTGAAAGGGCGTGTGACACGGGATGACCACGCCCCCCTATAACAAGTGGGCGAATTACTGCGCCATAGCATTGCGGGTCAGGGGTGGGGTCACGAGGGAGCGAACTCCGGTAATTTCGCGCAGACGAAGGACCCCGGGGGTGATCTGACTGATGGCACAGACGATCTGGAAGGGGTGGCTGAGCTTTGGGCTCGTGAACATTCCCGTTCGTCTATACCGTGCGGTCGAAGAGAGGGCCGTTCGCTTCCGGGAGATCGAAAAGGACACGGGACGACGGGTTCGTCATCGTCGTGTGGTCCAGGCGCCCGACGGCGCCAATGACCCTCAGCCATCCCGGCGGGAAGAGGAACCGAGCCGGATCACCAACGTGCGCCCGAAGGAAACTCCGGCCGGGTCCGAGCAGGAAATCGGCTACGAGCAGGTGGTGAAGGGATACGAGCTACCCTCCGGCGAGATCGTCGCGCTCGACCGAGAGGATCTCGCGGACCTGGAGCCGGAACAGACCAGGACCATCGAGATTCTGGAGTTTGTCGACTTGGCCGAGATCGACCCCGTCGTCTTCGATCGCAGCTACTACCTCGTCGCGCAGAACGAGCCCGGCGCGTTTCGTGCCTACGGGCTGCTGCTCCGCGCTATGGAGCAATCCGGCCGCGTGGGAGTAGGAACGTTCGTGCTCCGCACTCGGGAGCATCTTGCCGCGATCCGACCACTGCACGGAGCCTTGAGCCTCGTAACGATGCACTACGCCGATGAGATTCGTTTCCCGGCGGACGTCGGGTACGTTACCCCCACAGCGGACGCACCCAAACGAGAGGTCATGCTCGCTCAGCAACTCATCGGAGTCCTGGCCGCCTCATGGGACCCAGGCAAGCACCGGGACAGCTACCGCGAGCGCGTTCTTCAGCTGATTGAGGAGAAGGCGCAGGCCGGGGAGGTCATGCTGCCGTTGGCCGAGCGACGGGAGATCTCGGCGCCGGTCGACCTCATGGCCGCGCTGAAGGCGAGCGTCGCGGCGATTGGAGACAAGAAGAAGGTGCAGCGACCCCGCCGAGGAACCGGCTAAGCAGTGCCCGGAAGCGTTTGAAGTACGAGGTAGACGCGACCGTAGAGCAATCAGACTTCCTCGTTCGATAGGAAAGGGTCGGCGCGCTCGGCGTGCCGACCCTTTCCTCGATCATGCGTTGCCCTGGTTAGCTGCCGTAGTACGAGCCCAGCTTCTGCCGGTACTCCGGCTGGGCGAACTGGTCAGGGTCCCAACCCGGCGAGTTCTTCACTTCGTCCTTCGAGCGCGCCAGCCCCACGACCTTGTCCTCGAGGTTGATCGCCTCGATGGCGCCCGCCGGAACCATAACCTTCTTGCCGAAGATCGACGGGCCGGTGTCGACGACGATGTAGCTGGAGCCCGCGTCGTACGTGGCCTCGTCGACCTTTCCGATGCTGCCGTCGGTGGCCTCCACCGAGTAGCCGACGACATCCATGGGCTCGCGAACCTCCTGATAGGTCCACATGTCGACCTTCATGAGTGCCTCCTTCGCGTTGGGGTCGGGCAGGGTTCTTTCGTTCCTTGGTTCTGTTGTACCCGAGGGCGGCGGACGCCGAACATCCCGGGCCAAAAAGCTGTGCGGTGAGCAGGGTCGAACCAGAGTCAAAATGAGGCGCATTTAGACTCTTGTCGATCCGCGGTGGCCCATCTGCACGACGAGAACGCCCCCACGGTCGCCAGGCACACACTGGAGCCATGCCGGTCCAGCATGGCGATCGGCTCCATTCGAAGCCCAAGGAACCAAGGACCTCACTCACATCGCTCGCCCAAACCACCCGTAGCGTGAGAAGAACATGGCCCCAACGGGTTCGGGGGCGGCCCGCACCAGTCTGCGACTCCACCGGGCTACACTTCTTGTCCCTACAAAGGCAGCGAGGAGCAATTTTTCTGCCGGATTTTCTGCTAGGCCCCCGTAGCTCAGTGGATAGAGCACAGGTTTCCTAAACCTGGTGTCGAAGGTTCGATTCCTTCCGGGGGCACTCAGCCGGCGAGGAACGCCCCCAGGCGTCCGGCCTCGTCCTCGAGCTCGCGGCGGACCCGGCGCGGCACCGGCGAGAACGGCTCGGTCACCACGCGCCCGCCCTCGACGCGCCACACGCCCGCCACGAACCCGTCGACCAGGAACGTCGGCGCGACGTCGCCGTTCATGCCGATGACCGTCTTCCGGTACGGCTCGGGGAGGACGCGCGTCCGATCCGCCCACGCCAGCAGCACGTTGTCCCACTTCGGCAGGAAGCGGACGGGCGCGGGGGTGCCGGCGTCCGGAAGCGGCGCGCGCGGGACGTCGAGCAGCTCTCTGCCCTGCTCGTCGCGGAAGCGGACCAGCGGCTCGAGACGCTCGAGGGCACGGGTGATCTCCGGGACGTGCATCATGCTCCAGGCGACGATGTCGCGACGCGACGCGGGGCCGAACGCGGCGAGGTAGCGCCGGAGGATCTCGGCGCGCGCCTCGACGGGGACGTGGACCTCCGGCTCCTCGACCGCGATGAACCGGCGGTTGGGGCCGGCGCCCCACAGCGCCGACTCGTGGTGCTGCAGGAGGTGCGCCCGCACGCGCGCTCCGCGCCAGGCGCGCAGGGCGTCGTGGCCGGTGAGCCCGTGCTCGCGCTCGAGATGGGCAAGTGCTTCCGCCGTCGTCACCGGACCCTTCTCGGCGAGTGTGCGCACGGACGGCGCGAGGCGCTTCGCGACCGGGGTCTGGTCGGGGAAGTTGGTCTCGCTGAGCGCCGCCCGCAGAAGCGCGTAGTCGCGCCGCGTCACCAGGTGCAGCGTCTGGCGCATCACGGTCGCCTTCACGACCGCGCCGCTCGCGAGGTCGCGCTCGAGCGTCTCGCGCCTGAAGCTCGTCGTGCGAGTCCAGATGCCGACGTAGGGCGCCGGCGCCCACTGCGCCTGCATCCCGACCAGGCGCTCGATCACGGCCGTTGCCGAAAGCCGCTTCCGCTGCAACAGGATCTGGCGCGCGAGCGTCGCGCGGTTGAGCTCGCGAAGCGTCAGGACGCGTTCGGTCACGTCGATACGCTACACAGGCTCCGCTCGAGCACGTCGCGTTCGCGTGCGTGCCCGGGATCCCATACGGTGAGGACGTGGACATCGACCGTAGCGCGCCGGCGACCGCCGAGCGGCGCGGATCCACCTGACGATCCGGCGGCTGACGGTGCCCGACGTGCGACACATCCGCCCCGAGGAGCGCTCCGATGGCGCGGGGACGGCCGGGATGATCCGGGAGGAGGCCATCGCCACCGACGGCATGTGGGCCGGCTTCGTGCGGACCGCCGCGGGCGCCGTCTCCGGGTGGCACCACCACGGCGGGTACGAGTCGGCGATCTACGTGCTCTCGGGCCGGCTCCGGATGGAGTTCGGCCCTGGCGGCGCCGAGGTCATCGAGGCGGGTCCCGGCGACTTCCTCCATGTGGCCTCGGGCGCCGTCCACCGGGAGACCAATCCCGGCACGGAGGAATCGCGGATCGTCGTGGTCCGATCGGGCTCGGGCGAACCGGTCACGAACGTCGACGCTCCGCCGCCCGCACCCTGACGGCCGGGCGGCGCGGATCGCCCCCAATGGGGGATGCCGGAACCCGACGACCCACGACTAGGATGGGACGCCGCCGGCGGGCAGGCCGGCACCGTGAAGGAGGCTCGGAGACCGATGGCCGCGAAACGCGTTCCGCACCCAAGCGTCGAGCAGCGAACCACGGAGGGAAGCGAGGCGCGAGCGAAGGCGCCGCTCTCGGCGAACGCCAAGTGGAAGCCGGCCGATGACCGGCCCGACCCGATCGGCCTGCTGGAGCAGCAGAACACCACGCGCGAGCCGGACCTCGTGCCGGTGCGCCACGGCCGCATGATGGTGTCTCCCTTCACGTTCTACCGGGGGGCGGCGCGGATCATGTCCGCCGACCTCCGGAACGTCACGGTGGCGGGTCTCAATGTGCAACTGTGCGGGGACGCGCACCTCTCGAACTTCGGCCTGTTCGCCTCGCCCGAGCGCCGCCTGTTGTTCGACCTGAACGACTTCGACGAGACCCTGCCCGGTCCGTTCGAGTATGACGTCATGCGCATGGCCGCCAGCTTCACCATCGCCGCTCGCAACAACGGCTACACCAAGAGCGAGGCCCGCGCCGTCACGCTCGCCGGGGTTCGGCGCTATCGCAATGCGATGGAGGACTTCGCAGGAATGCGCACGCTGGACATCTGGTACGCGAGCATGTCCGAAGACATCCTGGACGCGGCCGAATCCGTCGCGAAGACCAAAGACCAAGCGAAGATCGTGAAGAAGGCGAAGAAGGCCGCCGAGAAGGCGCGGACGCGCGACAGTCTCCAGGCACTGTCCAAGCTGGCCGAACGCGTGGACGGTCAGTACCGGATCGTGAGCAAGCCGCCGATCATCATTCCCCTCCGGGACGTGCAGTCCCTGTACGGGTTCTCCGCGAAGACGGCCGAGCGGCGGATCATGCAGCAGTTTCGCGGCTACAAGACCACCCTGGACGAGGATCGGCGTCAGCTGCTCTCCCGGTTCGAGATCGTGGACGTGGCCCGGAAGGTGGTCGGTGTCGGCAGCGTGGGCACGCGGGCGTACATCGTCCTCCTCCAGGGTCGCGACCAGGGCGACCCGTTGTTCCTCCAGGTGAAGGAAGCAACCACCTCCGTGCTCGAGGACCACCTGCCCAAGAGCCGCTACCGGCGCCACGGCGAGCGCGTGGTTCGCGGACAGCGGATGATGCAGGCTGCGAGCGACATCTTCCTGGGATGGTTCGAGGGGCCCGAAGGGCGGCACTACTACTGGCGACAGCTGCGTGACATGAAGGCCTCGGCCGTCGTCGAGACGATGGTTCCCACTGGAATGGCCGCATATGCCAACCTGTGCGCATGGACGCTCGCACGGGCACACGCCAGGTCTGGGGACCCGGTGGCGATCGCCTCCTACCTCGGCCCGTACGACGAGTTCGAGAAGGCCATCACCAACTTCTCACAGCGGTACGCCGATCAGAACGAGCGCGACTACGAAGCCTTCGTGGGCGCGATCAAGTCCGGACGCCTCGAGGCGATCGAAGGACTCTGACCCGGATCGTTCCCGCGCGGCATCCATGAGCGCGCGACCGACGAACGCCCGCCTCAGCGAACTGCTCATCGCGCGAGCCGAGGTCGAGGAGGGGCACCGCCGCCGCGCGTTGGAACGGGCCGGACGATCCGCGATGTTCGTCTGGACCGAGGAGGCCGCCGCGATGACCGAAGCAGGACGCCCGCTAACCGATCTGCCCAGCGTGGGTCCGTGGGTCGCGGAGATCCTGACGGAATGGCTGGCGCATCCCGACGAGATGGAGCGTGAGGCTCCCGAGCCGGCGGTGCTGCGTCAGGGCTTCCTGTCGCGGTCCGACGTCGATCGCGCGCTCCGGGAGCGTCCCGACCTGCGATCGGGACTCCGCGGCGACCTCCAATCGCACACCACGTACACGGACGGGAAGGACGAGCTGGGCGCGATGGCGGACGAGGCCGCGCGCCTCGGGCACTCCTACCTCGCGGTCACGGACCATTCGAAGACGCTGCCGATCGCGCACGGCATGGACGAGGATGGCTTCCGGAAACAGGCGAACGCGATCGAGGACGTTCGTCACGACCCGGTGCTCGCGGCGAGTGGCTTCCGCGTCCTGCACGGAATCGAGATGAACGTGACCCCCGAAGGGCTCGGGGACATGGATCCGGGGCTGCTGGCGTCGCTCGACCTGGTCCTCGGCACCTTCCATTCGCACCTGCGCATCAAGGAGGACCAGACGGATCGGTACCTCGCGGCACTCCGGCTGGGAGGCATGGACGTCCTTGCGCATCCCAAGTGCCGGATGTTCGGCCGGCGGGCGGGCCTGACCGCGGACTGGGATCGCGTGTTCGCCGAGGCGGCCGCCCGGGACGTCGCCGTCGAGGTCGACTGCCACCCCTTCCGGCAGGACCTGAACGTCGAGCTCCTGCGAAACGCGGTCGAGCACGGCGCCTGGATCTCGATCGGCACGGACGCCCACAGCACCGGCGAGCTGCACAACATCGACTACGGGCTCGCCACGGTCGCTCTGGCAGACGCGCCGACCGACCGCATCCTCAACTTCCTTCCCCTGGACGAGCTGCTCGCCTGGGTCGGGAATCGCCGACGCCGCGCACACGCGGGTTGAGCACCGCGCCGGACGGGTACAACGGCTGGGGCGTCCGGTTGGGGACGCCCTTCGCGAAAGGCGCTACATGATCAGGAAACTCGTGCTCATCGCGTACGTCGTGATCGGCATCGTGGTCGCGAGCTCACATCACTACTTCACGCACCTGAACAGCATCCGCTCCATCCTGGCTGCGGTGCTCGCCGTCGTGCTCTGGCCGCTCGTGCTGCTAGGAGTGAGCCTCCACCTCCGGTAGCGGGTTGCGATCAGCTCGCGGCTTCCCACGACACGGTCTGGCCGGGACCGCCCTCACCCGACGCGGAGATGTCCTTGAGGTGCCAGATCCGTCCGCACTCGGGACACCGCCACCGCGATCCCGCGGATGGAGGCGCCTCCCGCGGTGGCTGACAGGCGTGCTCCCCGTCTGAGCCGGCACCGTCCGCGCCGGGAATGACGTCCTTCCCTGCCAGCGCCGCCGGCTCCTGGTCGGCTGGAGGGCTCTCGATGGGAGCCTCGCTCGTCGAACGCTCCTCCATGGTGAACCTCCTCTCGCACTCAGTCGGTGTCGGGATCGACTTCGTGGGCGCGCTCCGCCGCTCGCTGCGCGCTGACCCGCTCCTGCTTGGCGCGATCGGCCTGCTCGTCCGCGAGCGCCTGCCGTTCCTTCGCCCGGCCGAATCCCGCCGAGGCCTCCTGCCTGAGGTCTCGCGCCTCCACGCGCCGCTTCTCGATGCGCCGCTTCCTCATGCTGCCGGTCACGGCGAACAGGATGATCGCCAGCACGACGATCGCCGCGATCACGATGACAACCCACACCCACGTGTCCATGTCTCTCTCCTCCCTCGGTCACCCGTTTCCGGCCGGGCTTCGAATGACTCCTTCCCGAACCGTCCACGGGCCAAACGACGTCACGCCGCCCGGCGGGTGCGCCGCCGCTGAAGGAACCGGAGCACGCCGGCCTCCTCGCGCGTCAGCCCGCTGCCGTTGCCGTTCCGCGGGCCGCGGCGGAGTGTCGCGAGAGAGCCGTCCAGGTACGCGGCGATGAGCTCGGGGTGGATGTAGCAGGCGCGGCAGACGGCCGGTGTGTTGCCCAGACGGGCCGCGACCTCGTCGACGGCGGCCGCGACGCGTTTCCTGGACTGCGCCTTCGTCTCGAACGGGCCGACGTCCTTGAGCGCCCAGGCGGCTAGGACCGTTCCGTGCCAGGTCCGGAAGTCCTTCGCGGTGAAATCCTCGCCGGTGATGCGGCGCAGGTAGTCGTTGACCGCGTCGGAATCAACCGTTCGCGGCTCGCCGGCCTCGTCCACGTACCGGAAGAGCGCCGCTCCGGGCAGGGCCAGGCACTTCCGGAGAAGGCGCGCGACCACTGCGTCGGCCACCTCGACGGTGTGGTGGGCCCCGGACTTCCCGCGAAAGCGGAATCGGATGGTGTCGCCGCGGATCGCGACGTGACGCTCCCGGAGCGTGGTGAGCCCGAACGATCCGTTCTCCCGCACGTACTCGTCGTTGCCGACCCGGATCAACGAGCGGTCCAGGAGCCGGACGACGGCGGCGATGACGGTGTCCCGCGAAAGGCCTCGGCGTCGCAGGTCGCGGTCGACACGTGCTCGGATCGCGGGGAGGTGCTCGGCCAGCCGGAGCACGTGGTCGTACTTCATCCGATCGCGAAGCGCTCGCCACTCGTCGTGATACCGATATTGCTTTCGGCCGCGCGCGTCCCGTCCGGTCGCCTGCAGGTGTCCCACGGGCGTCGGGCAGATCCAGACGTTCGTCCATGCGGGAGGGACGGCGAGCGACCGGATACGGGCCAGGGTCGTCGGGCTCGAGACGCGGTGGCCCACACGATTCAGATAGACGAACCCACTCCCGGCACGCCGGCGCCGGATGCCAGGCGCCTCGTCGGAGACATACGTCAGCCGCGCAGTCCGGGCGGTCTTCTTGCCGTCGATCATTGGACACGTGGACGGTGACGGGAAGGCGGCCGGTCGGCCGCCTTCCCGTCAGCCGTGGCTTTACGAATTGGCCGGCGGATCCTGCGGTTGCGGTGGCTGAGGATCGGGATCCGGCTGACCCGGCTCCTGCGGAGGCGTCTCCATGGCGCGACTCCTTCCCGTGTGGCCCCACCGGATGTGGGGAGCGGATTCGGATGTTCCCCTCGGCCGGGGGCTCAAACGCTTTTGCCAAAGGGAACACGCGGGTAGGACCCGGGCATCGTCGAGAGGAGGGCCGGCATGGCGAATCCGTATCCCGACGATCCGGACGCGGCGGCGCCTGCCGCGCGATCGCTCACGGCGCTCAGGAATGCCGTCGCCGACTGCCGCGGCTGCGACCTCTGGGAGAACGCGACGCAGGCTGTTTCGGGCGAGGGTCCCGCTCGAGCGGACCTCATGCTCGTGGGCGAGCAGCCCGGGGATCAGGAGGACCGCCAGGGCCACCCGTTCGTCGGGCCTGCCGGTCGCCTCCTGGACGACGCCCTCGAGCAGGTCGGCATCCGCCGGTCCTCCATCTACGTCTCGAACGCCGTGAAGCACTTCGCGTTCAAGCCGCGGGGCAAGCGGCGAATCCACCGGCCGCCCACCGCCGACGAGATTCGCGCCTGCCATCCTTGGCTCGAGGCCGAGGTGCGTCTCGTGGGGCCTCGGATCCTCGTGTGTCTTGGGGCGAGCGCGGCCAGATCGGTGCTGGGGCGTGCCGTCACGATCAAGCGGGTCCGCGGCGCGCCCGTGGATGCCTCGATCGAGCCGACCGTCTTCGTGACGGTCCACCCGTCTTCGATCCTGCGGACGGATCCGCCCGACCGCGACGATGCGATGAAGGCATTCGTGGCCGACCTGGAACGCGTCGCGACCGAGCTGCGGAGAGCGAACTAGCCGAGCTTCGGCATGACCTCTCGCTCGTAGAAGGCGATCGCCCCCCGCTGGTCCGGTCCGATCTGATGCACGTAGATGTGGTCGTACCCGGCGTCGACGAACGCTCGGATGGCGTTCAGGTGGCGCTCCGGGTCGGGGCCGCACACGACCTTCTCGGCCACCTGGTCCTCGGTCAGCATCTTGGCCGCCTCCTCGAAGTGCTTCGGCACACGGAGTTCCGAGCCGAGCGGGCCCTCCATGCCCGCGTTCGGCCACACCTCGAAGGCCGTTCGCCGTGCGCTCGCCTCGTCGGGTGCCCAGCACACGTGGACCTGCCCGTAACGCGGCTTGCCCTCGCCCCCGGCCTCCTCGAATCGTTCGATGGTCTCCCTTGCCGGCGCGACGCCGATCAATCCGTCCCCCAGCCGGCCGGCGAGGTCGGCTGCGCCCTCGCCCCTGGCCGCGACCATGATGTCGGGAGCCTCATCGGGAAGCGTGTAGATCCGGGCCTCCTCCACCGTGAAGTGCCGGCCGCGAGACGTGGTCATGCCGCCCGTCCACAGCGAGCGCATGAGCTCGATGGCCTCTTCCAACATCTCGAGCCGCGCATCGGGGGTCGGCCAGTGCTCCCCCAGGACGTGCTCGTTGAGGTTCTCGCCGGTGCCCACGCCCAGGAAGAACCGCCCCTCGAACAGCGCGGCCGTCGTCGCGGCAGCCTGCGCAATGACGGCCGGGTGGATGCGCATGATGGGGCAGGTGACGCCGGTCCCCACCCGCAGGCGATCCGTCGTGGCAGCGATCGCTCCGAGCGTGCTCCAGACGAACGGGCTCTGCCCCTGACGATCGGTCCATGGGTGGAAGTGGTCCGAGATCATGCCGAACTCGAATCCGGCCCGTTCGGCATCCGCCGCCAGCGACGCGAGATCCCGCGGCCCCCACTCCTCGCTCGAGAGCGTGTAGCCGAGCTCCATCGTCTTCGCCTCCTCGGTTAGAGCATCTCCTCGCGGGCGTTCTTCGCGCGGGCGGCGCCGATGGCCGACTTCACGTGCTTCTCCTCCTCAGGCGGGGGAAGGACGGCCGGCATCCCGAGCGAGTCGATCCAGAGCTCCCTGGCCCAGCCCATCGTGTGGTACAGGTGCTCGTCCTCCTGCTCCTCCACCTCGCCGTGCGCCTCTTCCAGGGCCTTCCGCTCCGATCCCTTGAACTCCTTGGCGAGCTCACCGATCAGCTCCCAGTTCATGTGGTCCTTGGTCTCCGCCTGCACGACGGACTCGGCCGCGACCAGCTGCGCGCCGATCGGGTCCTTCGCGAGCGCCATCTCCATTGCCTTGACCAGGCTCGCGGCCACATGACGCAGCACCGTGCGGCCGGGAGTCTCCTTGGCCGGGTCAAGGCCGAGCTCCCCGAAGACCCGCAACAGAATCCGCTCGTGGTTCCGGGTCTCGTCCAGGTAGCCCTCCCACTCCTTGCGAAGGTCGGGCATCTGGGCACAGCGGATGGCGGTCTCGTACACCTTGATACCGCCCTGCTCCGTCTCCAATGCCTGGTACAGCAGTTCGTCGGCCTGTTCCCTTTTCACGTCGAACCTCCATTTGTCGTTGGTACCGCTCGCGACCTCACCTGGATCGTGCGGCAGCCTTCCCGCCCTTGCGGCCCGCGGCCTTCTTCTGGGCCGTGGTACCGCCCTGCTTCGAGCTGCTGGAGCTCGACTTCGAATGCGACTTCTCGCCTCCCCGTTTGGAAGCCCCCGGAGAGTTGGCAATGCGCGCGGCGCGCTCCTTCGACATGCCCTTGTCCTTGAGCGCCTCGTACTGCTTCTCGTTCTTCACGCTCGGCCTCTTGTCCGGCACGACGTCCTCCTTTCGTTTCTCGGACCTCACGCGGCGGTCATCGGCGATTGCCCTGGCGCTGCCGGCGTGCCTTCCAGGGGCCGCATGACCTTGCTCACTTGGCCGCCGGACCACACCCACGTGGCTCCACACGATTCGCACCGACCCAATGACTTCTTCGAGAGAACCAGCAGCGTTTCGGGCGACCAGCAGACGGGACAGCGCATCGTCTCTCCTTTCCTTGACGCGTCGTTGCGGCTGCGCGTCTTGGATTCCCCACGGGGGCCGCTTCCAATCCACGCAGACCGCCGTTTTTCTGAAATCGTCGCCGACGATCAGCGCACCTTGACTTCGGACCGTCACGAGCCCACACTTTGAACAGCAATCCCGGACGCTTCTCGCCGTTCCCGGCCAACGACAGGGCTTTCACCAGGACGTTGGTTCGGCCCCGAACCTCGCGGAGTCTCCCCGAGGCGAGAGGGACCAACATGGCGACCGGAGCAATCCCGACCGGCAATCGCCTGCTCGACGCACTTCCTCGCGGCGAGCAGGAACGAATTCACCCACTGCTGCGACGCGAGCCGCTCAAGGCCGGGGCAGAGGTCCAGGCCAACCTCAGGCCCGTCTCCCGGGTCCTGTTCCCCCTCACGGGGATGCTGTCGCTGATGGCTTCGCTCAACAACGGCTCCTCGATGGAGACGGCAACAGTCGGCAATGAGGGCGTGGTGGGCGCCACGATCTCGCTGGGTCCGGAGACGGCCGAGGGACGGGTGATCGGGCAGATGGAAGGGGAGATGCTCGTCCTCCCCAGCGACCACTTCCTCATGATGATGGACGAACGAACCGCGTTCCGGCGGGTCGTGCGTTCGTACCTGCTCGCGTTGATGGCGCAGATCTCGCAGTCGGTCGCCTGCAACGGGCGCCACGCGCTGAACGAGCGACTTGCCCGGTGGCTGCTCCAGAGCCAGGACCGGGCCGGGTCCGACACGTTTCAGCTGACACAGGAATTCCTGTCGCACATGCTTGGCGTCCGGCGGCCGTCCGTGACCGTGGCCGCCGGGACGCTGCAGCAGGGTGGCCTCATCCGGTACACGCGCGGCCGGGTGGAGATCCTCGACCGGGCCGGGCTCGAGGCAGCCTCATGCGAGTGTTACGGCGTCATCGTGGCGGCCTACGAGCGCCTGGTCACCCGGCCCGCCCGTACGACGGCCTGACCCGCTCCACCAGCCCGGAAAAAAACAGTGTCAGGTAGCTGACGCAGCGCGTTGACGACGCGTTGGGCCGTGTGCATAGTTCCCGTCCAGCAGATCGACTGGGTTGCCTTTCGTACGAACAAAGGGAGGTGGTTCAGGTGGCGATGGTCAGTGGGGCCCGGGTGGAATATCCGGCCACAGGACCGGTCCGCGTCGTGGGGGAAATCGATCTCGCCAGCGCGGACGCGCTCTCGACGGAGCTCATGATCGGACTCGCGGGTGCCAACGGCGTCTTCCCGCTGGACCTGTCCGAGGTGTCCTTCATGGACAGCAGCGGCATCCGGATGCTGCTTGGGATTCTGCGGGCGAAGCCCGGAACGCGCCTCGATCTCAGCCCGGTCAGCCCGGCCGTGGAGACGGGTGCTGACCGTCTCGGGATTCCCTCTCGTGGATGGCGTCATCTCGATGGGTCCGTTGGACGGAGACGCCTGAAGAGGCATGGGCGTGAACGCGGGCTCTAGCCCGGCGTGAGCTCCTCGAACCTGCGCCACGTCCAGGACACCTGTTCCCGGACCTCGCGGCCCTCCGGGACAACCTCCGCCGTTCCCGCCTCGTCCTGGGGCACCCAGAGGGTGTCGCACTCGGGACACCGCCACGGCGGCGGGAACACACTCCCGGACGACGTCGGCAGGTCGCAGTCGTGAGCCTGTGCCATCGAGCCTCCTCGGCCGCCTTCGGGTTCAGTACGACCTTCGTGTACCCGTCCGTACGCGTGTCGAATCTGCCAGCAGGTACCGATTATCCGATGTAACGCGCCACGAGCACGACGGCATCGTCGCCGTGCGACGCCGACAGTCGCTGCTCATGCCAGTCGTGCACGATGGACACCAGCTCGGCGGCCGAGCGACCGGCGTGACCCGAGAGCATGACGACCAGCTCGTCCTCGAGCGTCTCGCCCCGGTCCTCGATGAGCCCGTCGGTGAACAGAACCAGGCCATCCCCGGGGCGCAATTCTCCATGGACATCGTGGAGCCTCACCTTCGGAAGCACGCCGAGCAGGCTCCCCGGCTTCCCGATCCGTTCAGTGCTCCCATCGGCCCGGAGGACGATCGGCGGGAAGTGACCCGCCAGACAGACCGCGATGCGAGCGACCTCGCCCATTGGCTGCAGACGAATGTCGCAGGCGGTGCAGAACAGATCGGTCTGGTCCCGCATCAGCGCCTCGTTCAACACCGCCAGGATCGCGCTGGGGCGGGTCTCCAGAACGCCGGCGGCCCGGACTGTCTGCCGTGCCACGCCCATGACCGCAGCGGCCTCCGCCCCCTTGCCGCAGACGTCCCCCACGACGAGCCCGAGCGAGCCGCCCGGTCGGTCGAACGCGTCGTAGAAGTCGCCGCCGACCTCCATCGTTCCGCCCGCCGGCCAGTACTCCGCCGCAAGGTCGAAGCCTGGGACGGAGGGCAGCGACGAAGGCATGAGCGCCGTTTGCAGGGCGCGCGAGATCGTCGTCGCGCTCGGCAAACAGGCGGGCGTTGTCGATCGCCAGCGCCGCCTGAGCCGCGAATTCCTCCGCCAGCCCCACGTCGGCCGCCGACTGGGTGCGCCCATGCTCGGTCCAGATGAGGGTCAGGGCACCGAGGACCCGCCCGCGTGCCCGGAGGGGCACGAAGATCGCCGACCGCAGTTGGAGCGACCGCACGGCCGCGACCAGGTCCGGGTCGATCTCCGCCTGATTCAGGACCTCGTCGGTCACCTCATAGGTCTGGGTCTCTCCGGACTGGATGGCGCCGTAGGAACCGCCGCCGGATCGGGGATCCGGAGGGAATCGCTCGCGGAGCTCCCGCGCCTGACGGACCTTCGCCGGGTCACTGTGGGCGACCACCGCGGCCCGGAGACCGCCATCCGGGGCCAGCAGGTCGATGACGCACCAGTCGGCGAGCCGGGATACGAGGAGGTCGGCGGCTCGCTGGAGCGTGGACTCGAAGTCCAAGGATCTGCCCAGCTTCCTCGAGGCCTCGACCAGGAAGGCCTGGTTCTCGGCGAACCGCCGGGCCTCGTTCTCCGCGACGACCCGATCGGTGACGTCCTGGATGGTGTCGACGACGTACTGGACGGCGCCGTCGGGACCGTGGAACGGCTCCGCGGTCACGGAGGACCAACGCACTTCGCTCGTGCTGCGGTCGACGACCTTCACGACCATCGGTTCCGGCGTCTCCCCGCGCAGAAGCCTGCGACCGGGGAACTGGCTCAGGTCGACCGGTGCTCCGGACGGGTCCTGGAACGCCAGCCGCTCGAGCCACTCCGCGGGATTCGCCAGCATCTGGTCCGCGTCCGTGTACCCGGCGCTCTTCGCGGCGACGTCGTTCGCGTATACCACGCGGCCCGTGGCGTCCATGATCGTGATCCCATCCGTTACGCCCCGGGTGAGGATGTTCAGGGCGAGCGAGTGAGGAATGCCGGACTTTCCCTCCGCAGGGTCCACGCTCATGCGCGACCCTCCGGGGGCTCCACCACGAGCCCCGGGACGCCCTCGGGGATGGTGATGCCGAACAGCCTCCGTACGGCGGGCGAAGGAGCCCGGAGGATGAGGGAGGCTCCGCCCCTTTCGGCTGCCCCGGCGGCCGCCAACAGAAGGCGGAGGCCGGAGCTGTCCACGAAGGTCACCCCGGCGAAGTCGAGCACGACGTCCCGGCCATGATTCCCCACGATCGCGACCGCGTCGCGCAATTCCGGGACAGAGAGGATGTCCAGCTCGCCGGAGACGCGGAAGCCGGGTTCGGTGCTCAACGGTTCGATGGCCAGCTGCTCGGGCATGGGCGCTCCACCGCTCAGCACGTGCGTGCGCCGCATCTTACCCCGCACCAGCGTAGGAGCAGCCGCTTCGGAAGGTGACAACGGGTATGGAGCGGACCCCTGGCGGGTATCTACTGGGTGGCCACCCGGTGGCCATGAACCGACGAGATGAGAGGAAGTGACGACATGGCTATCGATGTGCGGGCGATGGGCCGGGCGGGACTGACGGGCTGGCGGGGCAAGATGGCCTCGAAGGTCGCGGACCCGGTATCGGATCACACGCCGCTGAGGAAGATCGATGTCGAAGCCCTGATCGGATGGACGTTCCTGGTGCTGGCGGTCCTCCAGTTCGTGAAGCTCGTGCGAACCACCGTTCGCGCCGGCGAAGAGGTATCCAACCAGACGTGATGCACTGATTCCCGGCATCTCGCACGAACGACGGGGCCCCCACGAGATCCAGTGGGGGCCTCTCGTTGGAGACGTCGAGGCCAGCGGGCGGCTACAACGGCGGGCGCCTGCCGGCCGGGACGACATCCGCCGTCCCGGCCGGTCCCTGGCGACGTCAGGCTCTGCGAAGGAAGAACAGGATGATCGCGATGATCAGGATCACGATGATGATGGTCCCGATGATGCCAAGTCCCATTGCTGCCAGCATCGCGCTCATGCCTTCCTCTCGTTGGTCGCCTGCTGTGCGGCGTCCTTGGTCTGCTGGGCGATGTCCGACGCGGCACCCTTCGTCTGCTGGGCGATGTCCTTCGCCGCGTCCTTGGTCTGCTGCGCGATGTCCGAAGCGGCGCCCTTCGTCTGCTTGGCGATGTCCGTCGCCTGCTCCTGGTACCCCCGCATCGTCGGGTCGCTCATCGCGCGCTCCTTGAGCCGTGCGACCTTCTCACGGCCCGACTGCGTGCCGAAGGCCCACGCGGCGAGGCCGCCGAGGCCCAGGAACGTCACGTTGCGCCCGCGGTGATGCTTCTTGCCCTTCTTCGCCACCGCCCGTTCCATCCTCTCGAGCAGGTCGACCAGGTGATCGCGCTCATCCGCGCCACGCTCGACCTCGTCCCGCAGGGTGCGGTTCTCGGTCTTCAACTCCAGTCTTTCCTGCTCGGCGCGGTCGAGGTCCTTCTCCATACGGTTCTCCTTCATCTGCGTCCGCTTCTCGTTCAGTCGCTGGCTGAGCGCCATTGACCTCACCTCCCGGTGTTTCGTGGAATGCGACCAGTTGCACCCCTCTTCCCGACTACGTACCCCACGTCGCGAGAGGCAAACGGGCTAAGCGAGCGCGCTTGGGGCAGAGCGACTGCGGGTACGAACCGGGAATGGACAACCAACTCGAGAACCTGATGCCCAAGCTCGTCGTCGCGTACACGGACGAGGAGGGGAGCTTCGACCGCGTGGTCGAGGCGGCACTGGACGTCGCCTCCCGGTACGGGAGCCGCGTGGTGTTCTACGACGCGTCCAGCGCCTCCGCGTTCAGCGACCCGATCGCTAGCCCCGTGAGCGCGGAAGGTGTCGAGGAACAGTTCGGCGACCCGCTGTCACCCGAGGAGCTGGAACGACTGGGCCGCCCCGCGATCGCGGAGCGGGTCGCCCGGGCCCGAAAGGACGGCGTGGACGCCTGGGGATGGCTGCCGTCCGAGCACGGCTTGGAGGCCCTGTGGGACGACGCCCGGAAGCGCGGCGCCGACCTGATCGTGATTCCGGAGGAGCTCGCCGACGGCGGCGTCCTCGACCGGCTGCGCGGGGACCGACTGGACGACAAGACGCTGGCGGATGCGCCGACGGCCGTGATGGTCGTCGACGACGCCGGGAACCGGATCCTGCCGCGGTAGGTAGGTCAGGCCGGGGCGGAGGTCGCCGGCCCTGCCGTCCGAGAGTCCTTCTCGCCTGCGGCGGGAGCCGGGAGCGGCGGTGGCGTGAGGGCCGGGGACGCCTTCGGGCGGAGCGCCGGTACGATCGAGCCGAGCCGCTCGCGCAGCTTCAGCACGTCCAGGCGGAACTCGGTCCGGGCCAGCTCGACGTCGATCAGTGACTGCCGTTCGCTGCCCACCGCAGGTCCTCCTTGATCCGATCCGCCATCTGCGCCGGGGCGGTGAACTTCTTCTTCAGGCCGCGGATGCCGACATACGCGAGCACGGCCGCGATCAACAGCAGACCGCCCGCGACGATGAGCGCGGCTGCCCAGGCCGGGACCACGTTGGCCAGGCCCGCGGCGGCCCCCAGTGCCATGAACACCAGGGCGATGAAGGCCAGGACCGCCCCGAACAGCAGTGTGCCGAGCGAGCGGGCCTTGGCGCCCGCGAAGGCGCTTGCCTCCTGGATCAGCAGTCGGACCTCGGCGCGCAGCAGGCCCCGGAAGGCGCTCACCGTCGTGGCGATCATCTTCGGAATGGCGGTGACCCCGCGGACGGGCGAGTCCATTGGCATGTCCTTTCCGGATGAGACGGCCTGACTGCGATCCAGTCTAGTCCCGTCCCGGAGGCCGATACCCGGCCCGAACAGGGGCGAAACGTCCCCCGGCGTGCCGGTTCAGACCACGCCGCTCGACGTCGAACCGCGCCAGTCCGAGAGCGCGAACGGGCGACCGTCCGTCACGCCCGCGCTGGTCATCGAGCCGAACGGCCCGTCGCCGTCGTCGCACACCTCGATGTCGTGCCCGCGTCCCCGCAGTGCCTCGCGGCCAGCGTGGGAGCGCTCGATCAGCAGCCGGCCCGACTCGCTTCGCCACCGCGGCGCCGCCATGGCCTGCTCCCAGTCCCCCGAGTCCTCGTGGGCCGTCAGGACCTGAAGCAGCGACTGCACCTGACCATCGGCGCCCGGCGTGGCCAGCGCCCGGATGCCCTCCCCGCTGCGGACCAGGATCGGCGACAGCGTGTGTACGGGGAGCTTTCCCGGCTCGGGATCGTTGGGCGGTCCCGTGAAGCATGCGGCGCGGTTGTTGAGCGTGAACCCTCCCTGGGGAACGAACGTCGCGGAGCCGAAGTGCTGGAAGACGCTCACCAGGGACGACACGACGAGCCCATCGGCGTCGGCGACCGACACGCCGGCGGTGTGCAGGAAGGGCCGCGGACCGGACCCGCCCCGGGTCCGGTCGGGATCCAGGTCCAGGCGCTCCTCCAGCAGCGCCGCCCCTTCGCCCACGCGGTCCCGGAGCCGGAACGCGCCCAGGATCGCCTCGACGCGCAGGTGGTCGGCGCGGTCCGGCGCCATGGGCCCGAACCGCTCGAGCGCGCGGAGGGCGATGCCGGCGAGGATCGCCTGCGACGGCGGGCGGGCCATGAGCAGCGTGCGGCCCTGCCAGGTGGTCTCCACCGGGTCACCGACCAGGGTGCGGTGGGAGGACAGGTCCTCCGGCGTGAGCGCGCCGTCTCCCCTCCGCACCGCTCGGACGATCGCCTCGGCCAGCGGCCCCCGGTAGATGGCGTCAGGCCCATCGCCGCCGATGGCGCGCAGTGTCCGCGCCAGCTCGGGCTGGGGCGCCACCGCGCCCGCCGCCGCCGAGGCCAGCAGCGCCCAGTCGCCCGCCCCGCCGCGTTCCAGGCGCGGCCGCTCTTCCCGCACTGCCTCGACCAGGCTCTCGTCGGGTGCGAATCCCTGGTCCGCCAGGCGGACGGCGGGCGCCAGGTTCTCCGCCAGCGACCGCCTGCCGAACCGGGAGGACAGCAGCCCCCACGCGCGGGCGATGCCGGGAACGGTGACGGACGAGGCGTCGTCGCGGATGCGCATCGACCCCGCCGCCTCGGACCACCTGCCCGCGCCGTGGAAGGACGTCACCGCGCCGCCGGGCTCGTGCACCAGGACGATGGCGTCGCCCCCGAGGCCGCAGGCCTGGGGGGCGACCACGGCGAGCGCGGCCTGCCCCGCGATGGCCGCGTCCACCGCGTTGCCCCCCGAGGACAGCAGCGAGAGGGCGGCTTCGGTGGCCAGCGGATGCGCTGTGGACGCAGCTCCCACGGTGCCCCACAACTGACGGCTGCGTGCTTCCATCCCTGTCTCTCCAATTACGTACGTAGTGCGCATGGCTTAGTGCGCACCGGCAATCGGCCCCCGGCTGGGATGGACCATTTGACCGATGGCGCCTCACCCATCCCTCGCCTATCGTAGGCCGCACGATCTAGGTGAGGGCCGGGCGCGTATCACTTGCGTCCGATTGGGAGAGCACTGAACGCGGGAGGACCGTAATGCTCCGAAGGATGCTTCGCACACTGTTGACGGCTGCCGTCGTTTCGGGGTCGCTCGTCATGCTCGCTCCACTGCCGGCGTCGGCACTCGTGCAGACCCCCGACCAGACGTGGAGCGTGGGCGGGAAGGTCTACTCGTTCGCGCACTTCAATGGCACGGTGTACGCCGGCGGCACCTTCAAGAAGGTCACCGGCCCGGCCGGTCAGACGGGTGCCGTCCTGAACCTCGCCGCGTTCAACGAGAACACCGGCGTGTGGATCTCCACGTTCGCCCCGTCCGTCACGAACACGGCCGGCGCCGTCAAGGTCAGCTCGCTCGGCATCTCGAACGACGGAACCACGCTGTACCTGGGAGGGCAGTTCAATACCGTCGATGGCCAGCCAGTCAGCAACTTCGCCGCCGTGGACGCCACGACCGGCGCGTTTGTCCCCTCCGTGGACATCCAGGCGAACGGCGCGGTCAACGCCATCCTGGTCGGACCCAACCTGATCTACTTCGGCGGCGCGTTCAGCAAGGTGAACGGCGAGGACCGCGGGCACCTGGCCGCCATCAACCCCGACGGCACACTCAACGAGGTGTGGAAGCCGACGACCGAGGCCGGCAACTGCCCAGCCCCCTATTACAACTACAGCACGTGCAGCAACGGAGGGAACGGCACCGTGCGAAGCCTGGCCATGTCCCTGGATGGCCAGACCGTCTTCATCGGAGGCGAGTTCTACTACGTGAACGGCACCGGCAGCAGCGCGAACTGGCGGAACTGCCTCGCCCGGGTGAGCGCGACCGACGGGAGCCTCAACGCGTGGGCTGTGACCCCGTTCAACGCGATCCAAGACGACGCCCAGGATCACAAGCCCGGACCGAAAGGGGCCTTTCATGCGAACAGCCCGTGCACGAACCATCGGACTGGTGCGGGGTCGCCTTCCGCATCGGCCTGCTCGCTTTCATAGAGTCCGTCGCGAAAGATCCAGAAACGCAAGCCGGCTTCGTCCTCGATACGAAAATAATCCCGCGTCGGGCCATCGCCGTTCTGTTTCCACCATTCCATGGCGACGCGTTCGGGCCCCTCCACCCGCACCACCGCGTGCGTCACGCGCCGCCAGGTGAACTGATGCGGCGGGCCGTCGGGCACGGTTGCAAACGGCACGTTGATGGGCTCGGGCCTGTCGAACAGCCGCAACGGCCGCAGCGGCGGCTCGCTTTCGATGCGCTCCGGCCATGCCGCCTGCGCGGCGGCTGCCAGATGATGCTGTGCGGCCACGGCCATCACCGCGCGCTCGGGGATGTGGGTATCCTGCGGCAGGTGCACGACCACGCGCTTTCCCCCGATGCGCGCGGCGATGCGGTCGATCAGTGCAGCCAGTTCGTCATTGTCATGAACATTGGCGTCGAGATCGCGCTGCTGCTGCACCACGATTTCGGTGCGGCTGGCGGAGAGCCTGATGAGATCGAAGCCGAAGCCGGGATCGAGGGGATCGTTGAGCGCATCGAGCCGCTCGCGAAACAGGCGGTCGATCATATCAGGCTTTGTCACCGGACGGCCGGTGTCGACGGGAATCGTGCGCACCGCGCCGTCGGTGCGGAAAAAACTTGCTTCCAGCCGCCGCGCACCCTTGCCTTGTCTGTCCATCGCCGTGACCAGCATGGCAGCGAGTGTGGACAGGTTGATCGCGATCACGGTGTCGGTGGTAACAGGTTCGGGAAAGCGCTTTTCCACGATGTAATCCGGCAACGGTTTGCGCGGGCTGATCGGCGCATCGCCCTGCCCCAGCGCCTGCTCCAACAGCGTCGTGAAATGACCGCCGAACCGCGCCGTGATTTCGTGACGTCCGCGCGAGGCGACGTCGCCGATGGTCTTCAGGCCGGCGCGGCGCAGGCCGACGGTGATGGCGTCACCGGCGCCGAGCGCGGATACCGGCAACGGGCTAACGGCCTCCGCCTCCTCGCCCTCGGCAACGATCTTTCCGGAAGTCTGGCGCGTCAGCGTTCGGGCGCAGATCGAGGTCGAGGCGATCGCGGCGCTGACGGCAAAGCCACGACGCGCCAGCGCGCCGCATACGATCTGCAGCAGCGCGCGCTCGCCGCCGAACAGATGGGTGCAGCCGGTGATATCGAGAAACAGCCCATGCGGCGGATCGAGCGCCACCAGCGGGGTGAAGCGGTCGCACCAGTCGGCGATGTCATCGAGCGTCTTGCGGTCGGCGACCTCGTCGGCATCGAACACCGTCAATTCGGGGCAGATCGCGCGGGCATTGGCGAGCGGCAGGCCGATCGAGAGGCCGGCGTGCACGGCCAGATCGTCGAGCGCGTAGATCTGCAGCGCGTTGTTTTGTTTGGCGACGACGACGCTGGGCGTTTTATCCAGCGCGACGCTGTCCTGTGTAAGCTTGCGCTTGATGCGCTCGATGGGCAGGCGCGGCAGCCACAGGCTGAGGATACGCCGACGGTTCACTGAATAGGCACTCATCACAATTCCATTCCATGATCCAGCGGCCGACCGGGCCATGACGGTTACGAACCAGTTGCGCGTCGAACACGGGCGCGCCCCAGGCGTGCCAGGGAATGGCCGGCGGCGAATGCGCCGCGCGCACGATCCATCTTGTCTCCGCGGTCGAGGGCCGCGGCTCCGCCGCCATCCGCAGCAGCAATGCGGTGACGCCGGAGGCTGCCGCGGCCAATGTAAGTTTGCGGCTGGCGACGAGATCGAGCTGGCGGGCCTGCCCCCAGACTTCCAGCACGACGGCGCCGAGCGCATCGCAGGCCAGCGCGTCGGCGGCGGTCCGCAACGCGGCGTCGGTGTCGGGCGCGCGCACGGTCACCAGCAGCCGCGGATCGAGGCCCAGCTCACAAAGCCCGCTCAGCGACAGCGCGCCGGATTCGATTTCCGAAAAATCCTGCCGCACCCAGACCAGCGGCCGGCGCGGCGATACCCTTCCCGCGAGCCCCGCGATGAAGCCCGTGGCCGTCGCGCTCTGATGACCCTCGGCGAACACTTCATGCAACGCGGCGAGCGCAAGACCGCCCTGCAGCGTTGCATCCGCTGCCGCATGGCCGAGCGCGACCTTGTTGAGGTCATGCGCATCGCCATGCGTCTCGATCCGCTCGATGCTCCCGCGCAAATTCGCAAGCGTGCTTGTGCGTGCGGTGCTCATGCGCCGCTCCTTTTGGGAATTTTGGCCTTTACCGCTTTTTCCTAGTGAACCCGCGGCTGGCTCATTTGTTCATGATATGTTCTAATATAAAGCTAACCGGCCCGGCAGAGTCAATCGGGATCGACGCTTTGGCGATTCATGAACGGAATCAAAGGGATTCAACGATGGACGTGCAACGTAAGCTGGAAATCCTGGCGGATGCCGCGAAATACGATGCTTCCTGCGCTTCCTCGGGGACAGAGAAGCGGGATTCCAGCGACGGCAAGGGCCTCGGCTCGACCGCGCCGGGCATGGGCATCTGCCATTCCTACGCGCCCGACGGACGCTGCATCTCGCTGTTGAAGGTGCTGCTCACCAACGCCTGCAATTACGATTGCTTATATTGCGTCAACCGCACTTCTTCGAACGTGCCGCGGGCGCGCTTCACGGTCGACGAGGTGGTGAAGCTGACGATCGACTTCTACCGCCGCAACTACATCGAGGGATTGTTTCTCTCCTCCGGCATCATCCGCAGCGCCGACTACACCATGGAGCAGGTGGTGAGCGTCGCGCGAAAACTGCGCGAGGAGCATCACTTCCGCGGCTACATTCATCTCAAGACCATCCCTGAGGCCGATGACGCGCTGATTGCGGAAGCCGGCAAATATGCCGACCGCCTTTCCATCAACATCGAGATGCCGCTGGAAAAGAGCCTCGCCGCACTGGCTCCGGAAAAGGACGTGCGCGCGATCCGCCGCACCATGGGCCGGTTACGGCTGAAGCTCGATGAAGCCAAGGAGAACAGCAAGACAGCCACAAAGACAAAACCGCCGCGCTTTGCGCCTGCCGGCCAGAGCACGCAGATGATCATCGGCGCGGACGCCGCCAATGACAAAACCATCCTCGACACCAGCGCCAACCTCTACGGCTCCTACCGGCTCAAGCGCGTCTATTATTCGGCCTTCAGCCCGATCCCCGACGCCAGCCGCGCGCTGCCGCTGGTCCCGCCGCCGCTCCTTCGCGAGCACCGGCTCTACCAGGCCGACTGGCTGATGCGGTTTTACGGTTTTGACGCTGGCGAGATCGTCGAGGAGGCCAAAGGCATGCTGCCGCTCGACATCGATCCGAAACTGGCCTGGGCGTTGCGCCACCGCGACCGCTTTCCGCTCGATGTTTCGACCGCCAGCCGGGAAGAACTGTTGCGGGTGCCGGGGTTCGGCACCAAGGCCGTCGACCGCATCATCGCGACGCGCCGCCTGACCTCGATCCGCACCGCCGACCTGGCGCGTCTGCATGTCCCGCAGAGGAAGGCGCTGCCGTTCGTCATTCTCAGCGACCACCGCCCCTCGCCGCATCTGCTCGACGGCGCGGGGCTGAAGGAGAGGTTCAAGCCGAAGGCGATGCAGTTGGGATTTGGGTTTTGACAGCCAGCGTCATTGCGAGCGAAGCGAAGCAATCCATCTATCCCCGTGCAGAGGCATGGATTGCTTCGCTACGCTCGCAATGACGGGGAGAAAAACGATGCACCACATCACCCTCGACAGCGAAACCGATTTCGACGGCTGGCGCAAAGCTGCACGGGCGCTGGCGCTGAATGATGTGAAACCCTCCGACGTGACTTGGCGTGTAGCGAACGACATGCCCGAACTGTTCGAGCCGACGGCGTCGCCGCTGGAGCCGCCATCCGGCACCTTCAACGTACCGGCCAGATTCGTCGAACTGGCAGAGGTCGCGATCCTGCACCGCAACCCCGAGCGGTTCGCCCTGCTCTATCGCCTGCTGTGGCGGCTGAGGCAAAATCACGATCTGCTTGATATCGCGACAGATCCCGATGTGGCCGAGGTCGCCGCGATGGCGAAGGCGGTGCGCCGCGACGAGCACAAGATGCACGCCTTTGTCCGCTTCCGCGAAGTCGGCCGCGAGCAGAAGTCGCATTTCGTGGCCTGGTTCGAACCGGAGCACCACATCGTCGAACTGGCCGCCCCGTTCTTCGCGCGCCGCTTCGCCGACATGCCCTGGTCGATCCTGACGCCGGATGTCTGCGCGCATTGGGACGGCCATGCGGTCTCGATCACCCCGGGTGTGGCCAAGAGCGAAGCCCCGACCGCGGATCGGCTGGAGGAAACCTGGCGGCGTTATTATGCCAGCATCTTCAATCCCGCCCGGCTGAAAGTGCAGGCCATGAGCAAGGAGATGCCCCGGAAATACTGGCGGAACCTGCCCGAGGCCTCGTTGATTAGACCCCTGATCGAAGGCGCCGGACGCACCGCAAGCGCGATGATCGCGAATGCTGCGACCGAACCGCACAAGCCGCAGAAGCGGCCGGAACCGCTTGAGGTAAACGACAAGGCAAGCGAAATGGCCCGCAAAGATGCAGACGATATTGAAACCCTGCGCGAAGAAGCCGCCGATTGCCGCGCCTGTCCTCTCTATGAGAATGCGACCCAGACCGTGTTCGGCGAAGGCCCGCAAACCGCGCGGATCATGCTGGTCGGCGAACAGCCGGGCGACAAGGAAGACCTCGCCGGCAAGCCGTTCGTCGGGCCGGCCGGCCAGATGCTCGACCGCGCCCTGGAGGAGGCCGGCATCGACCGCCGCAAGGTCTACGTCACCAATGCGGTCAAGCATTTCAAGTTCGTGCCGCGCGGCAAGATCCGCCTGCACCAGAAGCCGAACACGCCGGAGATCAAGGCGTGCCGGCAATGGTACGAACGGGAACTGGCCGCGATCAAACCCGACCTGGTGGTGGCAATGGGCGCCACCGCGGCGCAAAGCGTGTTCGGGAAAATCACGCCGATCAACAAGAACCGCGGCCGCCCGATCGATCTCGACGACGGCACCCGGGCGCTGGTGACGGTGCACCCGTCCTATCTGTTGCGGTTGCCCGATGCCGACGCCAAGGCACGCGAATACCGGCGCTTCGTCGAGGACCTCAAAATCGCCGCCGGCGTGCTGCGAAAATCAGCACATGCGGCCTGAATTCCGCCCATGCGGCAGCCGCAATTTCTGGTGAAATATAACGGGAAAAATTGACAATCCCCGTCTGCAACCATTAATTGATTGAATACACAATCGCATTCTCAAGGGAATGTGGGACGTCTGGTCACGCCTGACGCTCCCATACGGTCGACGCGCTGCGCGGTACCCCTTCAGCCCCGGCGCCGTGCAGCGCGCGACCTACTTTCTTGCGGGGTTCCCCGCACGACACGCGACGGCGCGCCAACAATCGACGGCACGTGCCCGCAAAGCCCCAAGGATTCCAACAGGAAGCATCCAAACGGCCGGGGCCGGCGCGCGTCGCTGCGCTGACGCGCGCGGGCTCAAGATTGTATTCGGCAGGCGACCGTGTCTACAATGAAGGCTGATCCGCGGCTCGTCGGGAGAAGAGTCGATGCGTATCAACGAAGCGATCGTTCGATGGCTCGAAAGCGCCGGGGTAGATGCAGCCTTTGGCGATGCCAGCGAGACCGTTGCCAGCGGGATAATCGCACTTCAACCTTCCCGGAAAATCAAATCCGTCGTCACGCGTAACGCGCAGGCCGCCTCGTTCGCCGTCCGCGGCTATACGGTGTTCGTCCCCCAGAGAACGGCGGTTCCAGACGCCTTCAACCGGCCTTCCGGACTAGCGTTGGCGATGTCCCGCTTGCTTGCGATCTCCGGCCACACGTCACTCGCGGAACGATCGCCGGCGTCGTCGAGATGCGGACGGCGCGGCTGCATGGAGGATAAGGCGCCAGGGGAGTTTAAATGAAGTGGGAGACCTATGAAGGAGGCAAGGCGGAGACAGAGCGCCTCATATTCAAGGGGCTCGCGGATGATATCATGCACGCTCAGCTCAAGGCGCGCCGTGCCGCGGGCGGAGCGGCCCTCCTGGTCGCCGTCGACCGGGCGTTCCACGCCAAACCGCTGCTCGCCGTCGATACCGCCGAGCTTCATTTCCGCCCCGACCTGCCGGCCGATCTCGCCGCGGGCTTTGTCCAGGCCGGCGCCCGATACCCCGTCATCGTTCGCATTTCCAACGCCGCCAACCGTCCGGGCCCCGATAACGCGCCTGACATGCGCGGCATTGCACTGCGGATAAAGGTGTCAGCCATCGAGCAGCACGATCTCCTGGCCACCAATTATCACGTCAGCCACGCCCGCAACGCGCGCCAATTCGTGCGCTTCGCGGTGGCAACGGCGGGCGGCACGGTATCGCGCCTTGTGGGGATCGCGGGGCTGGTCTTCAGCGAAGGCCTATCCGAGACCATCCGGATGCTGCGCAACGTCGCCGCGGCGCGCCGCAAAATCAAAAGTGTCGCACTGGAAACTTACTGGAGCCGCGGCGCCATGCTCTGGGGACCGAACCTGGCGGTTCGCTTCCTGTTACGCCCGGCCGCGGATGCCCCACTCGCCGACCCGAAATTCGTCGCCGATCCCGAGGGCCTGTCAAAGGAGGCGGCCGCACGGCTCGCCGCCGGACCGATCCAGTTTGAACTTTGCATTCAGCGTTTCGTCGACTTCAAGGCCACGCCCATTGAAGATACTTCGATCCCATGGACGTCCGAAGCTACGCCGATCGCCACGCTCACTATTCCGCAGCAGGATGTCAATCAGCCGGCGGCGCGCGCGATGTTTCGCGTCATCAACGCGCTTGCGTTCAATCCATGGAACACGACCGATGAATTCCGCCCGCTGGGCAATCTCAACCGTGCGCGCAAGGACGTCTACGACGCGAGCGCGGCACACCGCCTCCAGACCCGCTGGCGTGTAGAGCCGCCACTGCGCAATCGCGTGTTCGGCACCATGGCCCGCGCTGCCTTCAAGCTGATCAACCGCCGCTTCGCGTGGTACCGGCTGCCGCAGTGGGCCAGCCTGCTGAATTTAAATGCGAACCGGCAGGTGTTGCGGCGAAACAACCTGATCGACACCGAGCCGGAGGAGGCGCGTCCGGCCGCGCGGCCAATGCCCCCGCCGGACCCGCCGGAAGAGATGCGCACCGCGCGTTCCCTCAACGGTGAGTGGAATGATCTCTCGGCCCCCACAATGGGCGCGGCCGGCGCCGCTTTTGGCCGCAACCTCACGCCCGACTTCACGCAAAGTATGGAAGAGCCCAATCCAATCCTGGTGGCGCGCGCGCTGCTCGACCGCAAGACGTTCCTGCCGGCGCGCTCGCTCAACCTGCTTGCCGCTGCGTGGATCCAGTTTCAGGTCCACGATTGGGTGCACCATGCGCGTGAGAAGCTCGGCAAGAACGACGTCAAGGTACCGCTCCCCGACGGGGAGCCGGACTGGATCAACGTCGTCGGCGGCAAGCGGGAACGGGAGATGCGGATCGCCGGTAACGTATCGCTCGATCGCGCCGGTCGTCTGTTTGGAAATGCCACGACGCACTGGTGGGATGGATCGGAGGTCTATGGCAGTGACGCTGAAGGCGCCGCTCGGCTTCGCGAAGGGCCGAAGATCCGGCTCGACGACGGCTTTCTGCCGGTCGACAAGCTGGGAATGGTGATAACCGGCTTCAACGAGAGCTTCTGGCTTGGGTTGAGCGCCATGCACACGCTTTTCGTCCGCGAACACAATTTGCTCTGCGACGAGCTTCGCGCCCGTTATCGCACCTGGAGCGACGATCGGATCTTCGAGACGGCACGCCTGATCGTGACGGCCCTCATCGCCAAGATCCACACCGTCGAATGGACACCGGCGATCCTGGCAACCCGGACGTTGGACGTCGGGATGAAGAGCACCTGGCTTGGGCTCGCCCCTGACGCACCCTGGCCCACAAGGTTTGGCGTCTGGCTGAGCGACGTACATGCCGCAACCGGCATCCCCGGGACCAAGCCCGACCATCATGGCGCGCCGTTTTGCCTGACGGAGGATTTTGCGACCGTCTACCGCATGCATCCGCTGCTGCCGGACGACTATGCCTTCTACAACTATAAGAATGGAGCTGCGCTCGGTTCCTGCGGCTTCCTCGACATCCAGGGCGAATTCGCCGACCAGAAGATGCGCAAGCTTGGCTTGCACAATGTGCTGTACAGCTTCGGCATCGCCCATCCGGGTGCGATCACCCTGCACAATTATCCAAAGTCACTGTCACTGCAGGGCTTCGTGCGCGACAGAAACGGAGAGCGGATCGATCTGTCGGTCGTGGACATCGTCCGCACCCGACGCCGCGGCGTGCCACGCTACAACGCCTTTCGGACCGGCCTCCACATGGCGCCGGTGAAGCACTGGGAAAACATGTCCGCGGACGCCGAGACGGTCGAGCTCATGCGCGATATATATCACGACGATATTGATGCCGTGGACACCATGATCGGCATGTTTGCCGAAACTTGCCCGCCGGGCTTCGGCTTTTCCGACACCGCGTTCCGGATCTTCACCCTGATGGCGTCTCGCAGGATCCAGAGTGACCGCTTCCTCACGGTCGATTTCCGCCCCGAGATTTATACGCCATTCGGCATGGACTGGATCGCCCAGAACGGAATGACGAGCTTGATCCTTCGCCATTGCCCTGAACTTGCCAGCGTGATGCCACGTGGCGCCAACGCCTTCGCTCCGTGGCGGGTGGTGGCCGGACAAGAAGGTGCCGATGAGCAGCGCCCACCGGCACAATAGCCGCCGCGCCTTGCAGGACTAGGAGCCCCTACGCCGCCGCCAGCTTGTTCTCGACCAGCTTGATCCAGTACGAAGTGCCGTACACGATCGCCTCGTCGTTGAAATCATAGGCGGGGTGATGGAGCCCCGCGCTGTCGCCGTTGCCGCAGAAGATGAAGGCGCCCGGCCGCGCCTCCAGCATGTAGGCAAAGTCTTCCGCGCCCATCAGCGGCGGCATGTCGTGAACGTTCGGGGCGCCAGCCACTTCCCTGGCCACCGACGTTGCAAACTCGGTTTGCTCGGCGTGGTTTTGGGTCACGGGATAACCGCGCTCGTAAACCAGATCGATCTTGGCGCCCGTCATTCTGGCCACGCCCTCGCACACCTCGCGGACCCGCTTCTCGACCAATTCGCGCACTTCCGGCGTCAAGGTACGCACGGTGCCGCGGAGCTCGGCGGTGTGCGGAATCACGTTGCGGGCGTTGCCGGCGTGGAACTCGCAGATCGAGATCACCGCGGAATCCAGGGGATCGAGGGTCCGCGAGACGATCGACTGCAGGGCAGTGATCACCTGCGAACCGACCAGCACGGAATCGATGCACTTGTTCGGGCGCGCGGCGTGGCCGCCGAGCCCTTCGATCTTGATATCGATCGAGTCGGTGGCGGCCATCACCGGACCGGAGCGGATGGCAAAGGAACCGACTGGAATCCCCGGGCCATTATGCATGCCGTAGACCTGCTCGATGCCGAACCGGTCCATCAGCCCGTCCTTGATCATGGCAGCGGCGCCCGCACCGCCCTCCTCGGCCGGCTGGAAGATCACGACCGCGTCGCCTGCGAAATTTCTGGTCTCGGCGAGATACCGCGCTGCACCCAAAAGCATCGCGGTGTGACCGTCATGGCCGCAGGCATGCATCAGGCCCGGCGTCTTGGAGGCATGGGGCAGATTGGTCGCTTCTTCGATCGGCAGCGCGTCCATGTCGGCGCGAAGCCCGATCACCTTGATTTCGCCACTGCCGGGCTGCTTGCCCTTGATGACACCGACGACGCCGGTGCGGCCGAGGCCGGTGGCCACCTCGTCGCAGCCGAATTCGCGCAGACGATCCGCGACGAATGCCGCAGTGCGGTGGACGTCGTAGAGCAATTCGGGATTTTCATGGATATCGCGGCGCCAGGCCTGAATATCGGGTTGCAGATCGGCGACGCGGTTGACGATGGGCATGGGAATTCTCTGGCCTCAAAGGTTGGAACGCTAGTGCTTCCTTAGCATGCAAGCGGCGGTCCACCCAACACTCTGCCTCACAGTCTCCATCCGCCCGGAAGCTTGGCCGACCAGGGCTGGAAAGCCCGGCGAAGCCTTGGACCAACCCAAAGTGAAGTCCTGCACAGTCCGGCAGTGACCAAGTTGGATGATGTTTCAACGCTTCCGGCATTTGCCGCCCTTAGGCGTGGCCGACTTTCTCGCCGTGCAGGTTCGGCAACAAGAACACCAGCGGAAGCGCGAGCGGACCGATAAACACGGCAATCCATGCCCACACTTTGAAGTTGCGGCCTCGGCGCTCAGCAATTCTACCGGCAGGATAGATCGAAGCGATAAAAACGACAAAGGTGATGGCATCCATGATGCACGCTCCAATGCGGCCTTGGCATGAAGCTGGTCGCGCGGCCGGCGGCCGTCAAGAACCTCACATCGGGCGGCGATGAAATGTCGGTGAACGGCCTCACGCGGCCAGCGTGTTCTCGACCAGCTTGATCCAGTACGAGGTGCCGAACACGATCGCCTCGTCGTTGAAATTATAGGCGGGGTGATGAAGCCCTGCGCTGTCGCCATTGCCGCAGAAGATCAGCGCACCCGGCCGCTGCTCCAGCATGAAGGCGAAATCCTCGCCTGCCATCAGCGGTGGCATCTCATGCACATTGGCAAGGCCGGCGATTTCGCGGGCCGCCCGCGTCGCGACATCCGTCTGCTCGGCATGGTTGACCGTTACCGGATAGCCGCGATCGTAGGTCAGATCGATCCTGGCGCCCGTAATCTGCGCTACGCCGGCGACGACCTCGCGGACCCGCCTTTCCACCAGTTTCCGCACTTCGCCGTTCAGGGTACGGACGGTGCCCGCCAGCTCAGCGGTTTGCGGGATCACATTGCGGGCGTTGCCGGCGTGAAATTCGCACATCGAAATGACCGCCGATTCCAGCGGATCGACGCTGCGCGACACGATCGACTGCAACGCCGTGATCAACTGCGCGCCGACAAGGACGGAATCGATGCATTTGTGCGGACGCGCGGCGTGCCCACCGAGCCCCTCGATCTTGATGACGACGGCATCGCCTCCGGCCATGATCGGACCGGGCCGAAGCGCGAACGAGCCGACCGGAATGCCCGGACCGTTATGCATGCCGTAGACCTGCTCGATACCGAAACGGTCCATCAGCCCGTCCTTGATCATCGCGACAGCACCCGCGCCGCCCTCTTCGGCCGGCTGGAAGATCACGACCGCTCGGCCAGCAAAATTGCGGGTCTCGGCGAGATAGCGCGCCGCACCCAAAAGCATCGCGGTGTGGCCGTCATGGCCGCAGGCGTGCATCAAGCCCTTCGTCCTGGAAGCGTAAGGCAGATTGGTCGCCTCCTCGATCGGCAGCGCGTCCATATCCGCCCGCAGCCCGATCACCTTCACGTCACCCTTGCCGGCGGGCCTGTTGCCCTTGATGACGCCGACGACGCCGGTGCGGCCGATACCGGTAATAACCTCATCGCAGCCGAATTCCCGCAAACGGTCCGCCACCAATGCCGCAGTGCGGTGCACGTCGTAGAGCAGTTCCGGGTGTTCATGAATATCCCGGCGCCAGGCCTGGATGTCGGGTTGCAACTCGGCGACGCGGTTGACGATGGGCATGGAGATAACAGGCTTTCCAGGTTGAACGCTTCTGCCCCTGTAGCATGCAAGTGGCGGTCCACCCAGCAGCGTCCGGGGACGCCGACCATTCCCGGCCTTCATGACCGGGCTTGTCCCGGCCATCCATGTCTGACTAATAGGCGAAAAAGACATGGATGCCCGGGACATCTAGCGCGAAGACGCGCTTCGCGCTTTTGTCCGGACATGACGGTGTCGATGGGTGGAAACTGAGAGATGCCGAAACGGCTTGAAGGCGATTTCGACTATATCGTGGTTGGCGCAGGAACAGCCGGCTGCATCATGGCCAACCGGCTCTCGGCCGACCCGAAAAACCGCGTGCTGATCCTGGAGGCCGGCGGCAACGACAACTGGATCTGGTTTCACATCCCGGTCGGCTACCTCTTTGCGATCGGCAATCCCCGCTCGGACTGGATGTTCAAGACCGAGCCGGAGCCCGGCCTCAACGGGCGGGCGCTTGCCTACCCCCGCGGCAAGGTGATCGGCGGCTCTTCCGCCATCAACGCCATGATCTCGATGCGCGGACAGGCCGCCGATTACGATCACTGGCGGCAGCTCGGCCTGACCGGCTGGGGCTATGACGACGTAAAGCCACTGTTCAAGCGGCTCGAAGATCATTTCCTCGGGCGAGAGCGAGCATCACGGCACCGGCGGCGGCTGGCGCATCGAGGCGCCGCGGCTGTCCTGGGAGGTTCTCGACGCAGTCGGCGACGCCGCCGAGGAAATGGGCATCAAACGGATTGCCGATTTCAACACCGGCGACAATGAAGGCACGAGCTATTTCCACGTCAACCAGAAGCGCGGCCGGCGCTGGTCTTCGGCACGCGGCTTTCTCAAGCCGGTGCTGAACCGCCGCAATCTGCGGCTGGAAAAGAACGTGCTGGTCGACCGGCTCATCATCGAGAACGGCCGCGCCGTGGGCGTGCGCTTCATGCAAGGCAATGAAGTGATCGAGGCCCGCACCAAGGGCGAAGTCGTTCTGTGTGCGGGATCGATTGGCTCGACGCAGGTGTTGCTCCGGTCCGGCATCGGCCCCGCCGAATGGCTGTCGCCGCTCGGCATCGATGTCGTGCTCGACAAGCAAGGCGTCGGGCGCAATCTGCAGGACCATCTGCAGCAGCGCGCGATTTACAAGGTCGAAGGCGTACGCACCCTGAACGAGACCTATTACAATCTGATCCGGCGCGGCATGATGGGGCTCGATTATGCCTTCCGCCGGCGCGGACCGCTGACCATGGCGCCGTCACAGCTCGGCATCTTCACCCGCTCCGATCCACATCGCGAGCGCGCCAATATCCAGTTTCACGTCCAGCCGCTGTCGCTCGACAAGTTCGGCGATCCCCTGCATCGTTTTCCCGCGATCACCGTCAGCGCCTGCAATCTGCAGCCGACCTCACGCGGCACGGTGCGTATCCGCTCGGCGAAGCCTGACGAGGCGCCATCGATCGCGCCGAATTATCTCTCGACCGACGACGACCGCCAGGTGGCGGCCGACGCCATCCGCACCACGCGGCGGCTGATGAAGCAGAAACGGCTCGAACGATATCGCCCGCAGGAATACCTGCCCGGTCCCACCGTCGGCGACGACGACGCGTCGTTGGCAAAGGCCGCCGGCGATATCGGCACCACGATCTTCCACCCCGTCGGCACCGCGAAGATGGGGACGGCGAGCGATCCGATGGCCGTGGTCGACGAGCGCCTGAGATTCTACGGCATCGCCGGCTTGCGCGTCGTCGACGCATCGGTGATGCCGACGATTACTTCGGGCAATACCAATACGCCGACGGCGATGATCGCGGAGAAGGCGCCGCGATGATCCTCGAGGATTTGCGATAGCGTCCCATGATCACGCAATCGTCATCAGACGCGGTCGCCGCAATTCGCCTTACCCGAAAATTTCGGGAATAAATCGCGCCCCTGCCCGATCACGTCCCTGCAAGCCCAATCAAGGGCCCAGGGAGATTTGCCATGAGCGATCACGATCACCACGATGACGGTGTCAGCCGACGCCGTGTGCTGGAATGCATGACCTGGGCAGGCACCGGCGTGCTCTGGACCATTACCGGCGGCGTGCCGCGCTCGCTCGGCATTGTCGGATCGGCGCTAGCCGCGGAGCCCGCCGGGATGACGTTCCTGCAGATCAGCGACAGCCATGTCGGCTTCGACAAGCCGGCCAATCCCAATGCGATCGGGACGCTGGAGGAAGCCATCAACAAGATCAATGCGATGCCGGCAAAACCTTCGTTCATGATCCACACCGGCGACATCACACATCTGTCGAAGGTCAAGGAATTCGACGACGCCGATCGCATCATCTCGCAGGCCAAGCTCGACGTGCATTACGTGCCGGGCGAACACGACTTCATCGACGAGGAGGTCAAGCTCTACAAGGAGCGTTACGGGCGCGGCACCAAGGGCGCCGGCTGGTATTCGTTCGACGCCGGCGGCGTGCACTTCGTCGGCCTCGTCAATGTGGTCGATCTCAAGGGCGGCGGCCTCGGCAATCTCGGCAACGAGCAGCTCGAGTGGCTGGAGAACGACCTGAAGGGCCGCTCGAAATCCACGCCGGTCGTGCTGTTCGCACATATCCCGCTGTGGACGGTGTATCCGCAATGGGGTTGGGGCACTGAGGATGGCGCCCGTGCGCTGGAATACGTCAAAGGCTTCGGTTCGGTCACCGTGCTGAACGGCCATATCCATCAGGTGATGCAGAAGGTCGAAGGCAACGTCACCTTCCACACCGCGCGCTCGACCGCGTTCCCGCAGCCGGCGCCTGGCACGGCCCCCTCACCCGGACCGATGAAAGTCGAGGACGCCAAGCTGCGCAGTCTGCTCGGCGTCGCGAGCATCAACTTCAAGCAGAACAATCAACCCTTGGCGATCATCGACACGCCGCTGCAGGGCTAATGTAGGGAATACTACAATGAGTTCGATCAATCGCCGCGACTTCGGCATCGCCGTGGTCGCGACCATGCTGCTGCCTGTCGGTACCGCCCGCGCCGAAGACCTGGCCGTGCACATCGACAATTTCGTGTTCGAGCCGGCCCAGCTCACGGTGAAGGTCGGCCAGACCGTGACCTGGACCAACCGCGACGACATCCCACACACCGTGGTGTGCGCCGGAAAGTTCAGGTCGAAGACGATGGATACCGACGGCACCTACTCGTTCACATTCGCGGCACCGGGCGACTACAAGTATTTTTGTTCGCTGCATCCGCATATGACGGGGATGGTCAAGGTTGAGTAACGCGCCAAACCAAGGCATCACAACCCTGCCCGGCCGGTGGATCGAACCCGGCCGGGCGGAATCCTGTTCTGCAGCAGCCGGACGAAAGGCGATGCCGATCAAAGCATCCGACGACGATCCCGACAAGGCGCGGCGGTTTCGCGAGGCCGCGCTGCCCTATCTGGACGACGCCTATACGCTGGCGCGCTACCTGCTTCGCAACGCCGCCGACGCCGAGGACGCGGTGCAGGAATGTTATTTGCGCGCATTCAGGCATTTCGACAGCTATCGCGGGCCGGCGATGAAGCCGTGGCTGTTTGCGATCCTGCGCAACGTCTGCCGCGCCGAATATGCCCGGCGCGCCACCGCGCCGACCAGCGCGATCGAGGACGTGCCCGAAAGCGCCGCGCAGGCGCCGCTGTGGCATGAGGCCGAGGAAACGCCGGAAGCACAGCTGCAGCGCCGCTGGGACACCGACACCATCCGCCGGCTGGTGGCGGCGCTGGCCGAACCGTTCCGCGAGACCTTTGTGCTGCGTGAAATTCAAAACCTGTCGTACCGCGAGATTGCCGAAGTCGCCGAAGTGCCTGTCGGCACCGTGATGTCACGTCTGGCGCGCGCCCGCGCCATGCTGCGATCGGCGTGGCTGGCGGAAGAGGAGCAACCCAAATGACCTGCGACGAGGCTGAAGTCCTGCTTCACGCATTGATCGACGGCGAGCTCGACGCCGGGCACGCGCGCGAGGTGGAAAGCCATATCGCCGGCTGCCCGCGCTGCGCGGCGGCGCTTCGAGATTATCGCGAGATGAGCAAGGCAATTTCGCAAGCCGGCGCGGGCTACACCGCGCCGTCAGCGCTCCGTCAGCGCATCGAAGCCGCACTGCCGCAACCCAAAGCCGCGCCGAACCGCCGCGCCGTGCTGCGCGGCTTTGCGATGGGCTCCGCGGTATCGGCGCTGGCCGCGACCGGCCTGGTCGCGATCGTGCTGCGCCAGGACGATGTCGAGCGGATTCAGTCGGAGGTGGTATCGGCGCATTTGCGTTCGCTGCAGGCCGGCCATCTTACCGATGTCATCTCCACCGATCAGCACACCGTAAAGCCGTGGTTCAACGGCAAACTCGACGTCTCGCCGCCGGTGATCGACCTCACCGCGCAGGGCTTTACGCTGATCGGCGGCCGGCTCGATTATATCGATGCCCACGCTATCGGCGCCGTGGTCTACAAGCGGCGCCAGCATGTGATCAATCTGTTCGTGGCGCAGACGGCCAACACCGAGCGCCGCGCCGCGAAGATCGATACCGTGCAAGGATTCAACATCCGGCACTGGAGCGACCACGGCCTGAACTACTGGGCCGTCAGCGACCTCGCCAGGGATGAGCTTGCGGAGTTTGGTGAGAAGTTCGAGAGTGCAATGCGGAGCACGACGGCGGGTTAGCGATCAAGATCGCCGTCCCAGCCAACGCAGCGACGATAAGCTAGAGCGCCGCTATGTCTGCGGCGGATAGCGCTCGAAGGTCGGCAGTTCGTGGGCGCGTTCCATCCAGCGAATCCGTTCTGCCGTCTGGATATGCACCATCGCCGGCACGGCGTCGGGATCGTCGTAGGTCGCGCTCTGGATATCGACGATGCCGGGCAAAACGTTCGCATTGATATAGAACAGACCCGTGCCGCAGTTCGCGCAGAACTGTCGCCGGCCATGTTCGGACGATTCGTAGACCTTGGGTGTGCCCTTCGTCACCTTGAGCGCATCCTCGGCATACATCGACCAACCGACCATCGGCGCGCCGGCGTGACGCCTGCAATCGACGCAGTGACACAACGCGTGAACGATGGGTTCGCCTTCAACCTGATAGCGGATCGCGCCGCAGTGACAGCCGCCGGTGATGTTGACCATGCGTTCCTCCAATCGATGCGATCGATGCCGTTGCGTCTTGCTGTCGCGCAACTGTGGCGTATTTCCGAACCGGTCAGTTGGCGCGTCGATTGACCACGTTCCCCGGCACGATCTCGGCCTTGAAGCGAAAGAGCTGCGGATCGGCGGGATCGACCGAGACACGGACCCAATGGCTATCCGGCCAGCCGAAGGTTTCCACGCGCGTGAAATTCTCGAACAGGCGATTGGTCTTCTTGCTGTACAGCGGCTTGTCGACGCGAAAGATATGGGTGTCGCCATGCAGGAAGGCGACCGGCCTGTCGTAGGTTTCAAGTTCTTCGGACAGCGTCTGGATGTAGTCGTCGAATGCCAGCGGCCGGCTCGGCGCGGGCTGCCCACGCGGAATGAAGCGAAGCAGGTAGCGGGTCTTGGCGCTCGCCGGCCAGAAAGTCTCGAAGCCCGGATTGGCCTGGGTCAGGATCACCACGCCCCGGCTGCCGGCGGCTTTCGCTTCGGCAAAAGCCTGCTTCAGCCAGGCGACATTTGCCGCCTTCCGCTCCAGATGCTCGGCGTCCATCTCCGGGGTGCGGCCGAAATTGTCGTTCTCGCCGACGATGTGCACGGTGACGAAGGTGACGCCAGCCATCGACCAGCGCAGGTTCTCGCGGAATTTTGAGAAGTTCGGATCGGCAGACTGATTGCGCACCGCGATCGGTTTCTGCCCGAGACTTCTGCCTTCCGGAAAGAACATCGTACGGATCTTCGAAAGCAGCTCGAGCGGATCGACCTTCCTGGCTTCCAGCGGCCAGCAATCGGACCAGTCGTTGTCGCCCGGCGTCAGGATGAACGGGTGGCGGATCCCCTGGAACGAGTCGTAGATCGCCTTGTAGTTTTCATCGACGCAAGGCATCGAGGCGATCGCGGGATTGCGGTTATACGGCGTCGCGTCGAACTGGAAGTCCCCGATGTGGGCGACGAACGCAACTTCGGCAGCGTTGAGCGCCGCGAGCACGCGCTGATATTCGATTTCCTGCACCTTGGTGTAGGGCATGTCGCCGACCAGGGCGAAATCGAACGCGCCCTCCTGCGCGGATGCACTGCTCGCGATGGCCATCAGCATCACGGCAGCAGCGACCGCCCGCCTCCAACCCGGTGTCATGATTCCTCCTCCCGGTCTTAGTTTTTTGACGGGGGTCGTCAGAGTCCACCGATTGGAGCTAGAGCGAAACGGTGGGCTCGCAAGCTAACCCTTTCCTGGGTGGCCTGAAAGTAGCGGTTGACCGCGTTGATAGTGACTCCGATCTGCGCTCGCGGAAACGCCGCATCGCGGCGACGGTTGCCCCTGATCCACAGCTGCACCTGTTTGAACGATGCGTCACGAACCGCCCCTCGTCGGCTCAGCCCAAGCCGACGTGTCAGAAATCGATCGGTTCGCGCTTCGACCGCCGGTCAGAACGCGACCTTGACGCCGCCACTCACTCCAAAATCGTTGCCGTCTGCCCGCGCGAAGGTACTGACGGCGGTGATCGTCGCGCTGACCTTGTCGGTGATGACGGCCGCGAAACCGGCGGCGACCTTGCCATAAGTCCGGCTGCGGTTATCGATCGGCGTAAGCACCGGCAGTAGCGGCGTTGTGACTTGCGTGGTGATGAGCGTGCGGCCCGAGCCGATGAAATCATGCTCGGCCGTCAGATTAACAAACGGGCTATAGGCGCCGTTTCCGATCACGAAAGGAGCGCGCAACTGGACGCCCGCACTGCCGGTCAGGTTTTCAAGCTTCTGCCGATCGACCACGTTGGCGAGCAGAATATCGCCGGTTTCGGTGTAACCAGCGATTTGCCCGTTAATGTAGGAGAGTCCGGCGATCGGTCCGACCCGCAGCATTCCGGCGTCAAACAGGTAGCCGGCCTTGCCCGCCAGCGTGAATGTGTCGGCATTGGTCGAGCCGCGGATGACGTCGATGATGCCCTGGCGATCGGTCGCAAAGTTCTGGCGTCCGTAGGCGGCCAGACCGTCGGCAAACCAGTTTGCAGCGGTATAGGACGCATAGCCGCCGAACTGAAAGGCGTCGATCTTGTAATGGGCGTTCTGGACCGCAAGATTCACGTTCGGCTGCGCATAGCCGAACACGGCGCCGACGCGAAGATTCGGGTTGACCCTGTATTCGATCCCGATGCTGCCGCCGGGCGATCGATAGTCATAGCTCGACAGGAATGCCTGTGCGTCGCGGTTGCCGCCGGCGTAGCTGGCCTCGCCATAGACCGACCAGGGACTGGCCGCGGCTTGCTGCAGCGGACGGGCTTTAGCAGGCACTTCCCGATATGCCGCCATCGCGTTCATCGCGTTGCCCATTCCAAACGGCGCAAACGATCGGTAGCCGTCCAATCTGCCGAACACGGCATTCTCGAAACTGGTAACCGTTGCCAGTGCGATGTCGGCTTGCGGCGCGACTGTCAGCGGCGCGTCCATCTGGTTTGCCATGTAGCGGGCGATCAGCGCGAATCCCGCGCTGGTCGGATGAATGGCGTCCCAATAAAAATAGCTGTTCTGGACTGCTGTCGAACTGGCGAGGCAGCCCGGAGTGCCCAAGGCGACCAGGCAACCGCTGGCGCTGGCGAAGCCATATTGACCGGGATTGGCGACGATCCTGGCCTGAAGCGTCTCGTAGTCGAACAGGAAGATGCGCGTCCCTGCCCTCGCCGCCGGCGCCAGCAATTGCTGGACCTGCTGGTAGTATGTATGCGCCCACGCGGCGCGCTGCTCGGGCGTGAGCGCGGGATCGCCGAATGGCGCCGGGAAATAGAAGGGATTGCCGGGGCTGACCCAGGCGATGTTGTGCGCCCCCCGCGCGATCAGTTGTTGAACGCCGGTGGCCGCATTGCTCGCGGAAGTGGTTGCCAGCGCCTGGATCTGGGCGATGCTGTTGGCGCTGTTGAATTGAGCCTGATCGTTTCCGCCGATCGACAAGGCGACCAGGTCGCGCGAACCGAACGTGCGGCCGCTGGCAACAAAGGCCGCTACTTCCTGGGCGAAACCCGGAAGGCCTGGAATGACGTTGGTATTGCCGGTCTGCGCACCCCCGATCGCGTAGTTGGTGAGCAGCGGAAGGTTATAGTTCGACTGCAGGGAGTTCGACGAAGTTGGTGCCGTTGCTGAATCGGCACGTCGGATTGGTCGGCGGCCCCGCCGGGCAGGGAAACCCGAGCAGGCGAAACGCTCCGCCCGGTGCCGAGCCCGTATCAGCATAGCTGTCGCCAAATCCGGTGATGCCAGTAAAGGGCGTGGACTGCGCCAACAGCGGCGCGGGAGTCCCCAAGAGAACGATTGCCGCCGCGGCAGAAAACAGCGCGCCCTGCCAATTCACCCCTCCGCCGGCGACCGTCATCGGCCTTTGCGAAATATATTTGTGCAAGCGGTCACGTTTCCCCATGGCGCCGTCTCTCCCCTAAAGTCCCGCGTTTCCGCATCTTTTGTTGTCGATATTGTTCATATTCAGAACTGTTCTTGTCAAGAACAATTCAACAAATGATTGCACTGCGCAATCCGGCGGGCGAAGAAGGACATCAGACCGGGTCGAAGAGAGAATGAGCGTGTCGGATCAATTGCTTCGTGCGCCGCGCGCGGCGCCCCCTTCCAGGAAGACAGCGACCGCAAAGCGAAAACGGCTGCCATTGAAACAGCCGACTGAAGGGAGCTCACCCGTCAGCGTGGAGCGGCTCACAGGCCTCGCCGGATATCTGATCCGGCAAGCGCAGCTGTGGGTATTCCAGGATTTCAACGAGACCCTGGCGCCGCTGGATATTCACCCGGCGCAGTACTCGATCCTGGCGGTGATCCGGGAAAACCCCGGGCTTTCGCAGATGGCGCTGTCACAGGTGCTTGGCATCGTTCGGTCCGGCGTGGTGCCGCTGCTGGACGGCCTTGAGTTCGAGAAGGCTCCTGAAGCGAACCGCGTCCGCGTCGGATCGGCGCTCGCACGCCCTCTATTTGACCGCGGAAGGAAATGCGCTGCTGAATCGGGCCGATGCCCTGGTGCAACAACACGAGAATCGCCTCATCCAAAGGGTCGGATTGCGCGGCCACAAGCAGCTGATGCAGATTCTCAAGGTGTTTGCGAAGAACGACTGAAGCGGCGGGAGCTTCGATTTTCGACTACGCCGACTTCCGCACCGCATTGTCGACCAGTGTCTTGCCGAGCGACCAGATCGCGCCGGGGACCTTGTGGCTGGCGGCGATGACCTCGTCGAACGACTTTTCGATCCAGTTGCAGTCTTCTTCCGTGATCACGAGCGGCGGCAGCAGCTTGATGGTGTGGCTGCCGTGGCCGGACACTTGCGTCAGGATCTTGTGATCCTTGAACAGCGGTACGGTGATGAGCTGGCAGAACAGGCCCTTGTTGGCGGTCTCCAGGAGATTCCAGGAAGCCTTCAGCCGCAGCGATTTCGGCGGACCGAACTCGATGCCGATCATCAATCCCTTGCCGCGCACTTCCTTCAGCAGTTCATAGCCGGGCACCATGCGAGTCAGCGCGAGGCGAAGCTCGGCGCCGCGCTTGGCGGCCTGCTCGACCAGCTTTTCGTTTTTGATCACGTCGAGGGTTGCGATGCCGGCGGCCATCGCCAGATCGTTTTTCGCAAACGTCGAACCGTGCACGACCGCCCGGTCCATCTGGTTGAAGATCTTGTCGAAGATACTCTTGCGCGTCAGCAGCGCGCCGACCGGGATGTGACCGCCGGACAACGCCTTCGCCAGCAGTACCATGTCGGGCTCGACGTTCCAGTGCTCGACCGCGAGGAATTTTCCGGTGCGGCCGATGCCGGTCTGGATTTCGTCGGCAATGAAGATGGTGCCGTATTTCTTGCACAGCGCAGCGGCGCCCGGCAGGAATTCGTCCGTGGGCAGGTTGACGCCCTTGCCCTGGATCGGCTCGACGATGAAGGCCGCGACCTGTCGCGAGGACAACGCCTGCTCGAGGGCCGCGAGATCGTTGAAGGCAATTTGCGTGCATCCCGGCAGCAGCGGCTCGAAGCCGGAGCGGAAGTTGGCATCGTCCATCAGCGACAGCGCGCCGTAGGACAGGCCGTGAAACGAATGAGAACAGGAGACGATGCCGGGGCGGCCGGTCGCGCCGCGCGCGAACTTGATCGCGGCCTCGACGGTCTCGGCGCCGGAATTGGCAAAGAACACCTTGTCCAGATATGGCACATGTTCAAGCAGGCGTTCCGCCAGCACGCCGGCCAGCGTGGACACATCAAGTTGAACCAGATTGGGAAAATCGCTGTCGAGCACGCTTTTCAGCGCCTCACGCAACGCCGGATGATTGCGGCCAATCGCAAAAACGCCAAATCCGCTCAGTAGATCGAGATAGCGGGCCCCGTCACGATCGAACAGGTATTGACCTTGACCCTTCTGAAAGCCCACATCGTAGCCGATGGTCTTCAGCACCCGGACGAGCTGCTCGTTCAGGTGGCGCGCATGCAGGGAACTGCGCTGCGCCTGCCGCTCTACAAACAGCCCGGAAACGTCTAGATATGAACTTGGCATTGGCTACATACGTCGGTTGATGGCCGTTTCGTCAACTGAAAACGCTCAATGCGGCGTTTTGACCCCCGCTTTGGATCATCTACTTAAACATAGGTTTGAACCATGTTGCACTGCCCAAGAACCATCGCGCGTACAATAGTTTATTCGGGAGTTTTTTTAGCCACAGGTCTTAACGCGGCGCTGGCCGCCGACCCCACCGGTGACTGGAAAGTGGCCGATGGTGTGGCCAACATTCGCGTCGCCCAATGTAGCGGCAACATGTGGGGCGTCGTTGCCTGGGAAAAGACACCGGGCGGCAAGGACAAGAACAATCCGGACGTCGCCAAGCAGAGCCGGCCGACCTTGGGCATGCCGATCCTGATCGACATGAAGAAGAAGCCCGGCGTCGATGCCTGGGAAGGCGAAGTCTACAACGCCAAGGACGGACAGCTCTACAGCTCGACGATCAAGCCGGTCGGCACCGACCAGCTCGAGATTCAGGGCTGCGTGCTCGGCTTCCTGTGCGGCGGTGAAACCTGGACCCGCGTCGGGCCGCCAATTCCATCGAGCCCTGCCAACAGCATGGCCAAGGGTGCGCCGAAGGGGCCAGCTGGCGCTCCGCCCAAAACCGCAGCTCCGGCACCTGCGCCGGCGACGCCGAAGACCACGGGTGCGGTCAATCCTGCGCCGGCGCCGAAGGCCGCGCCCGCTCAGAAGCAGGCGGCTGGC
>CAVOSS010000014.1:0-26870 GCA_963698955.1 uncultured Actinomycetota bacterium
TGGGGGCCCCGAAGGCGATCCGGACCTTGCGCGGCCGAAGCCAGCGCAGCCACCCCGTGCCGGGCGGCGGCTCGGTGCCGGTGATCGAACACGGAACGATGGGCGCGCCCGAGCGCAGCGAGAGCCATGCCGCCCCGAGAAGGAACGGACCCATGGGTTCGCCCCGGCTCCGTCGTCCCTCCGCGAACATCCCCAGCAGATCGCCCGACGCAAGGACCGTCAGGCCGGTCCGGAGCGCCGCGCCGTCCCCGGTTCCCGGCTCGACCGGGAACCCGCCGAACCCGTGAAAGAACCACCGGCGGAACCGATCCCCGAACAGGCCGCGCTTCGCCATGAACGTCATCCGACGAGGGCAGGCCACCACGAGCAGCGGGACGTCGAGCATCGACTGGTGGTTCGACGCCACGATCACGGGTCCACGGGCCGGGACGTTGCTCGCACCCGACACGCGCAGGCGAAACAGGAGCGTGAAGGCCCATCCGGAGAGGGCTTTCGCCGGCGCCTGGAAGCCGCCCGAGCCCCTCGGGCACCTGCGAGGCCATGTATGCACTCTACCCAGCCGAGTACAATCGGCCCGTCGGCCGGACGGCGCCGACGAGGAGGCAACCGGCTTGGGCACAAGGGTGCAGCAGGAGGCGGTGCGCCACCGGGCGCTCGGCCTCAGCGACCAGGACGTGCGGGCGATGTACCGGTTCATGGTCACCGCCCGGCAATGCGACGAAGCGCAGTTCCGACTCAACCGCCAGGGCAAAGCCCCGTTCGTCGTGCCCGTGTCCGGACACGAGGGCTGTCAGGTGGGGTCGGGGTGGGCGTTCGACCGCACCAAGGACTGGATCGTCCCCTACTACCGCGACATGGCGCTGTGCCTCGTCATGGGCTTCACGCCGCGCGACGTGTTCCTCGCGGTGTTCGGAAAGCGCGACGACCCGTCCACGGGTGGGCGCCAGATGCCGGCCCACTGGGGCTCGCGCCGCCTGCGCATCATCACGCACTCCTCCCCCATCGCGACGCAGATCCCGCACGCGGTCGGCGCGGCGTACGCGTCCATGTACCGGGGCGAGGACGCCGTGACCGGGACCTGGTTCGGCGAGGGCGCCACCAGCGAGGGCGACTGGCACGAGGCCCTGAACTTCGCCGGCGTGCACCGACTGCCCATCGTGTTCTTCTGCGAGAACAACCAGTACGCGATCAGCGTCCCGGTCTCCAAGCAGATGGCCGTCAAGGACGTCGCCATGCGCGCGCAGGGATACGGGTTCCCGGGGCTCGTGGCCGACGGGAACGACGTCCTGTCGTGCTACGAGGCGTCGAAGACCGCGGTCGACCGCGCCCGCTCGGGCGGGGGGCCGACGCTGGTCGAGTTCAAGACCTATCGCTTCCGCCCGCACACGTCCGACGACGACGACCGCACGTATCGCTCCCGCGAGGAGGTCGAGGACGCCAAGGCCAAGGACCCGCTGCTCCGGTTCGCCGCGTACATGAAGGAGACGGGCCTGCTGAACGACGAGGCCGTCGAGCGCATCGAGGCCGAGGTCAAGGCCGAGATCCAACGGGCGCAGGAGGAGGCCTGGAACGCCGCCGACCCCGACCCGGACAGCACCATGCGCAACGTGTTCGCCGACCCTCCCGGCGACCTGCCCTCGTGACACCCGTCGACGTGCGGGAGCGGCAGGGGCCGCTCCGCGAGCGCTACACGGAGGACCCGTCCGCCGCGCAGATCGTGGTGCGGGTCGGCAGCGCCCCCAGCCCGCTCGACGATCCCCTCCATTGCGCGATCACGCCCGAGGTCGCGCCCGACGTGGTGTGGCGATCCGGCGCGCACGCGGCGGTGGGCGGCGACGGCGACGTCCCGTGCTCGGCCGACCTGCTGCTCGGCGCCCTGGCCGCGTGCCAGGAGGTCACGCTGCGCATGGTCGCGGCGAACATGGGTATCGAGCTGGAGTCGCTGACCGTCACCGCGGAGGCCGACTGGGACGCGCGGGGAACGCTCGCCATGCGCGACGCGCCCATCGGGCTGAAGGCCGTCCGGTGCCACACTCGGGTCGTCGTCAAAGACGACGGGAAGGGCGACCGCAGCGAGCGGCTGCTGCGCGCGCCGAGAAGTACTGCGTCGTGCTCAGCACGCTGCGCACCGGCGTGCCGGTCGAGGCGACGTTCGAGCTGGGGAAGTCCGTACGATGAACGCGCCAACACGAGGGATGCGATGACCGAGAAGAACGTCATCCAGACGATCCACGACACGCTGTGGGACGAGATGAAGGCCGACGAGCGGGTCGTGGTCATGGGCGAGGACGTCGGCGCCCGGGGCGGCGTGTTCCGGGCCACCGCGAACTTCCTGGAGGAGTTCGGCGAGCGCCGCGTCATCGACACCCCGCTGGCCGAGTCGGCGATCGTCGGCGTCGCGATCGGGATGTCGATGAACGGCATGCTGCCGGTGGCCGAGATCCAGTTCGCGGACTTCATCCACCCGGCTTTCGACCAGCTGGTCAGCGAGGCGGCGCGCATCCGCTACCGGTCGAACGGCGACTGGAACGTGCCGATGGTCGTGCGCACGCCGTACGGCGGAGGCGTCCACGGCGCGCTGTACCACTCGCAGTCGATCGAGGCGTTCTACGGGCACGTGCCCGGTCTGAAGGTGGTCGTTCCCGCTACGCCGTACGACGTGAAGGGCATGCTTCGCGCCGCGATCCGTGATCCCGATCCGGTGCTGTTCCTGGAACACAAGAAGACGTACCGGCTGATCAAGGGCGACGTGCCCGACGAGCCGTACGAGGTGCCGATCGGCCCCGCAGAGGTGAAGCGCACCGGCGACCGGCTGACCGTGGTGGCGTACGGTCTCATGCTGCACTACTGCCTGGAGGCCGCCGAGCGGCTCCAGCAGGAAGAGGGCATCTCGGCGGAGGTCGTCGACGTGCGGACGATCGCGCCCCTCGACAAGAAGACGATCCTCGACTCGGTCCGCAAGACCGCCAAGGCGATGGTCGTCTACGAGGACAACCGCACGTACGGCGCGGGCGCCGAGATCGTCGCCACCATCGCCGAGGAGCTCCTGTTCGACCTCGACGGACCGCTGGTCCGGATCGGCGGACCGGACATCCCGGCGATGCCGTTCGCGAGCCAGCTCGAGCACGTGTTCATGCCCGATCCCCAGCGGATCTACGACCGGATGAAGGAGCTGGCGAAGTTCTAGCCGAGGGCGAGGCTCCGGACCCGCTGGCGGGCCGTCTGGTCCTGCTTCGAGAGCTGACCACCGACGACGCCGAGGCGCTGCGCGATCTCCGCGTTCGCAACGAGGACTTCCTGCGGCCCCTCGAGCCGATCCGGCCCCAGGGGTTCCTGTCCCCGGCCAGCCAACGGGCGGACCTGGAGTGGTCGCTGCGGCAGCGCCAGGCAGGGCTCGCGTACGCGTTCGGGATCTTCGAGGTCGAGACGGGGGCCCTCGCCGGACGGGTGGCGCTCTCGAACATCGTCCGCGGCGCGTGGCAGAACTGCACCGTCGGCTACTACGTGGACCAGACGAGGAACGGACGAGGGTACGCGACCGAGGCTCTCGGCCTGGCAACCGGGTTCGCCCTCATACAGGCCGGCCTCCATCGCGTGCAGGCGGGCGTGATGCCGCGCAACGCCGCCTCGATCCGTGTGGTGGAGAAGAACGGGTTTCGCTTCGAGGGCCTGGCGCCCCACTACCTCCAGATCAACGGCGTCTGGGAGGACCACAACATCTACGCCATGACCGCGGAGAACTGGCCTCGGTGAACCGGACGACCCCATCAACCGAGTCGCCCTAGACTGTGGCCATGGCCGGGACGGACCACAACCCGCACGGACGGCGCCTCTACCTCCCCATCGTCCAGACCACGGCGCCCGTCGGGGACGAGCCCGCCGGCCGCCGGCCCGACTGGCTGAAGACCAAGCTCCGGACGGGCCCGAACTTCCTCGAGCTCAAGGGGCTCATGCGGACGGAGGGGCTGCACACGGTCTGCGAGGAGGCCCGCTGTCCCAACATCTACGAGTGCTGGGAGGAACGCGAGGCGACGTTCCTGATCCTCGGTGACAAGTGCACCAGACGCTGCGGGTTCTGCGACGTGATGACGGCGAAGCCCGATGGCGTCGACGAGGACGAGCCCGCGAAGATCGCCGACACGGTGAAGGCGATGGGCCTGCGCTACGTGGTGCTCACCGGCGTGGCGCGCGACGATCTGCCCGATGGCGGCGCGCGCATCTGGGCCGCGTGCATCCGGGCCGTGCGCGACGCCGTTCCCGGAATCGGCGTGGAGATCCTCCCCTCGGACTTCAGGGGCGGCGAGCGCGACATCGCCACGGTGATCGACGCCGAGCCCGACGTGTTCGCGCACAACCTCGAGACGGTGCGGCGCCTGCACGACCGGATCCGCCCGGCGTTCGGCTACGACCGCTCGATCGACGTGCTCCGCATCGCGAAGCGGCTCCGCCCCGGCCAGGTCACCAAGTCGAACCTGATCCTGGGCATGGGCGAGCGTCCCGACGAGGTACCCCAGGCCATGCGCGACCTGCGGGACGGCGACTGCGACCTGCTGACCATCGGCCAGTACCTGCGCCCGACGCCGCAGCACCTGCCCGTCGATCGCTGGGTGACCCCCGATGAGTTCGCCCGGCACGCGCGCTTCGGCATGGACGAGCTCGGCTTCGCGCACGTCGAAGCGGGACCGCTGGTCCGCTCCTCGTACCACGCCGGCAAGCAGTTCTCGCGCGCCGCGCCGGCGCTGGCCGCGCGTGAGAGCGCCTGAGTCAGTCCGACTGGGACAGCCGGGATACGAGCCCGATCAGCTCTCCCGGCTTCACGCCTCCCAGGATCTGGTAGCGCATGTGCCCCGACGTGTCCGCCACGATCGTCACCGGGATCCCGGGAATGTGCGTCGCGCGGGCAATCGTCGACCCGTCGTCGACGATGCTCGGGTAGCTCACGTCCTCACCCGCCAGGTACTCCCTGGCGTGCCCGGGATCGTTCGGCCAGCCGCCACCCACGTACAGCACCCCGATGAACTGGACGCCGAGCGGCCGCAGGGCGGCCCAGTCGGAACGGAGGGCCGGGATCTCCTTCCGGCACGGTGGGCAGTCCGGGTTCCAGAACGTGAGTACGACCACCTTGCCCTTGTAGTCGGCGGGCGTGATCTGGCCACCGGTCAGGGTCGCCCCGGAGATCGCGGGAAGGGTGCCCGAGATCCGCGCCACCATCGGCGGGCCGGCCGGAGCCGGAGCCGAGCAGGATGTCACGAGCGACGCCAGCGCCGCGACCACCACGAGCATCCCCGATCGCCGCACGTCCGCAGCGTACAGCGGGAGGGCAGGTATAGAAGAGCGGAGGAGCCGGCCTGTAAGCCGGATTCTGTTCCCGGGACCGAAGTCTCGGGAGGCGGCCATCTCTCTGGGAGCCGCGTCGCCGCGACCCTCGTGCAGCCTACCCGGGGGCACCCGACGGGCCGTCGCCCCCTGCTTGGCCTTGCTCCGGGTGGGGTTTGCCGAGCCGGCCGGTCACCCGGCCGCTGGTGAGCTCTTACCTCACCGTTGCACCCTTGCCTCCGCCTCGGCGGCGAGCCGTCTTCGGCGGTGGCGGTTTGTTTCTGTGGCACTGTCCGCGGGTCGCCCCGCCTGGGCGTTACCCAGCACCCTGCCCTGTGGAGTCCGGACTTTCCTCGAACGCTCCCGCGCCCGCGGCCGCCCGGCCGACTCCTCCGAGTCCGAGTATAGAACCGGGCCTTCAGTCGAACAGATCGGGATCGGGCGCCGGCGGGTCGTAGGTGTTGGCTCGCAGCCAGTCGTCCACGCCCTTGTTGGCCAGCCGGTCCGCGTGCTTGTTCAGCTCGCGCGGCACGTGTTCGAACGACACGGCGTCGAACGCCCCGATCAGCTTCCGCGCATCCGTGTGCAGCTTGATGAGCGTTGGGTTCTTCACCCGCCACTTCCCCTTCAGCTGCTCGATCAGCAGGCGGCTGTCGGAGCGCAGGTGGAGACGGCGCGCCCCCAGCGCCGCGGCGCGCTCGAGCGCTGCGATCGCGGCGCGGTACTCGGCGACGTTGTTGGTGGCCACGCCGATTCCCTCGGCGATCTCGGCGACCACGCGGCCGCCGTCGTCGGTGAGCACCGCACCGATCCCGGCAGGGCCGGGGTTGCCGCGGGCGGCGCCGTCGCAGTGGGCTGTCAGAACACCAGGATCCGACGGCAGTGCTCGCACCTCCGAATGCCGTCCTGCCGGCGGAGCCGGTCGAGCTGAACGGCCGACAGCTGCTGGTGGCACCCCTGGCACACGCCGTCGACCATGGCCGCGGCGCCGATGCCCTTCTTCTGCCGACGCAGGTCGTCGTAGAGCTCCAGCAGGTCCGGATCGAACGACGGCGCGAGCGACCGGCGTTCGTCCTCGAGCGCGGCGATCTCCTTCGCCACGTCGTCCAGCTCGTGCTCCGCGCTGCCCTGCAGGTCGGTCAGCGCCGTCCGTGCCTGCTCGACGGACTTCTCGGCGGCCTCGGCCTGGGTGTCCAGTTGCTCGCGGCGTTCCATGACCTCCAACTGCTCGTCTTCGACCCGGCTCTTGCGGTTCTTCAGGTTGGTGATCTCGTGCTGGATCGACTCGAGCTCCTTCGGGTGCGCCACGGTGCCGTCGAACAGCCGGCGCTCCTCACCGGAGATCTTCTGCTGGAAGCCGTCGGCGTCCCCCTCGAGCTTGCGCTGCTCGCGGGCCGCCTCGTCGGCGGCCAGACGGACGTCCCCCAAGGTGCGCTCGGCTTCGGAGAGCGTGAGCCTGGCGGCGGCCGCCTCTTCGCCCCCCTCCAGCTCGGCGCGTCGTGCCCCGAGACGATCGAGGCGCGTGTCGACCTCTTGGAGGTCGAGCAGCCTGTCGATGCCACGCGGTCCGACGGTCATGGGGACGTAGCTTCCCACACTCAGAAGCGCTGAGGGCAGTCGACCGCCCACGCACCGGCGTCGAGGGGTAGAGAGGGGGGCAAGAAAAGGCGCCGCCCGAGGGCGGCGCCCGAACCTGTCCTTCGGGTTCCTACGGCTTCCAGTGCGCTCCGGCGGCGGCGAGCAGCGAGGCCAGCCAGACCACCGATGCGGCTATGCGACGAAGGTTCATGAGCGGGCGTCCTCCCAACGGGGTGAGGCTCGAACCGTACCCGCCAGTGCGGGGGGGTGTGTATCCGGCGTCCGGGTAGAAAATGTCGGGCACCGGGGGTTGCCCATTTGGGGGATACAGACGCCAAAACCCCTGGTCAGGACCCAGTTCTCGGGGGGGTTAGGCGGACTTTTCCGTGCCCATGGATCGATCCTGCGGGTCGTCCACTTCCGGCTCGGACGGGGCTCCCCCAGGTGCGTCCTCCCCTGCGGGCTCGGCCGATTCCTCAGGCCGGCGCGACGGCTGCATCGACGCGATGACGAACCACATGACGCCCGCATACGTCGCCACGTCCCCCAGGCTCACCACCTGCCCGATAGGCATCGGCACCGGGATGACGTCTCCCAGGAACATCAGGTGGTCGTCCGGACCCGCCAGGTGGTGTTTCGCGCCTCCCTCCTGGGCGAGGAGCTTCAGGGTGGACCCCTGGCCCGACCTGATCAGGGCCTCCCGCTGCACGGGCATGCCGTGGTTCACGCCGATGACGAGCGCGTTCATGCACAGCCCCACGACGATGAGGGAGAAGCCCGGGTTGCGGATGTTCAGTAGACCGAAGGCGAACAGCAGACCGAAGGAGGCCATCAGGAGGCCGAAGCCGAGGGCCGAGCTGGTTGCCGAGACCGGCCAGAGCTGCAGCGCCAGGCCGGCGAGCGCGAGAAGAGGCCAGCGGATTCGGGCGCCGCTGAAGTTCCGCAGCGACCCCCGGAGGATGTAGCCGATGACGATCGCGACGACGATCGCGGCCAGGATCAGCCTCATGCGCGCACCACCGGACTAGGCATCGGCTGAATCACGAGACTCCTGGAGAGCATACTCGCGCGCCATCTAGGTATCCGTCCGCGCCATATAGGTATCCCCCGGACTTCAGGATCCTTCCCCAGGATGCCGATACCTGTCCCGTCGGAATCGGAATCCAGGATCGGGAGGGAACGTGCGGCTCCGCAGACTCATGGCTTCGATGGGATGGCTCGCGGCACTGATGCTCGCGGCGGGCGCGCACTGGAAGCCGTAACAACAGGCAACAACAGCAACATCAATAGAACCACCACCCGAACGGCCGCTCCGGGGACGTGCCGACGCCACGTCCTCGGGGCGGTTCTCTTTCCTCCTCCCACTCGCCCCCACCCTCCCCTCCCCCACCCCGCGCATCTCAAGGTGGATGCCCGAACGGCCGACAGCACCTTCGTGGGCCCTGCGCGCCGCTTCAGGATGCTTGCTCCACTCAGGCTGCGCGACTTTCGCCTGCTCTGGGTGGGCATGACCGTGTCGCTCCTCGGCGACGGCGTGTTCCTGGTGGCGATCGCGTGGCAGGTCTACGAACTGACCAACGCCCCAACCGCTCTGGCGGTCGTCGGGCTTGCGATGACGGTGCCCCACGTTCTGTTCCTGCTGGTGGGTGGCGTCGTGACCGACCGCGTAGACCGCCGGCGCGTGATGCTCGCCGCCGACGTCGTTCGCGGGCTCGCCATCGGGGGGATGGGCTACCTGTCGGTGACCGGGAGCGTCGAGCTCTGGCACCTGATGGCGCTGTCGGCGGCATACGGGGCCGGCACGGCGTTCTTCGGCCCGGCCTTCGACGCCATCGTGCCCGACATCGTGCCGCAGGACCTCCTGGGCGAGGCGAACTCGCTGGACCAGTTCGTGCGACCGACGGCGCTGCGACTGATGGGACCGGCGCTGGGCGGAGTGCTGATCGGCGCCGTCGGCGTGGGGTGGGCCTTCCTGCTCGACGGTGCGTCGTTCGCCGTGTCGGTCGTCGCCCTGCTGATGATGCGGAGCCGGCCGATCGAGCACGAGGCCGGCGAGTCCGCGACGCGGGAGGTCCGCGAAGGGTTCCGGTACGTGCGCTCACACGTGTGGCTGTGGGGGACGTTCCTGGCCGCCACGGTCGCCTACCTGCTCTTCATGGGTCCGACGGAGGTGCTGGTGCCCTACGTCGTGAAGAACGAGCTGGGCGGAGGCGCACGCACGCTCGGCCTGGTCTTCGCGATGGGCGGCGTCGGCGCCATCGGCGCCGCGGTCGTCATGGGACAGCGCGACCTCCCTCGCCGCTTCGTCACGTTCATGTACGTCGCCTGGGCCACGGCGACGTTCGCCGTGGCCGGCTACGGCCTGGCGACGGTCTCGTGGCAGGCCATGGTTGCCTGCCTGATCTTCAACGCGCTCGAGACGGCCGGAACCATCGTCTGGGCCACCACGAAGCATCGGTTGGTGCCCTCGGCTCTGCTGGGGCGGGTGGCCAGCTTCGACTGGTTCATCTCCACCGGCCTCGTCCCCGTCTCGTTCGCCCTCACCGGCCCCGTGGCCGCGGCGATCGGGGCCAGAACGACGTTGGTGCTGGCCGGCGTGCTCGGGGGACTCGTCACCCTCGGGGGCCTGTTCCTGCCGGGCATGCGAAAGGTCGAGCGGGAGGTCCGCCTCAGCGCTCCCAGCACCAAGACGCTCGCCGAGCACGAGTCGTGGATCGGCGTCTAGGCACATGCACCCCTCCGATCAGCAGGCCCCCGACGTCCACGCACTGATCGAAGAGGCCGACGCCCTGAACGAGCGCGGGGCCTACACCGAGGGGCTCCGCACGGCCGAACGGGCCATCGACCTGGCCGGGGACGACGCCGCCGCCTGGACCACCAAGGGTTGGTCGCTCGAGAATCTGGAGCGCCTGCTGGAGGCCGAGGAGGCCTACCGGACGGCCCTCCGCCACGATGCCGGCTCGCCCTGGGCCGCCGTCGGGCTGGCGACGGTCCTCGACAAGACGGGACGGGGGGACCAGGCCGGCGACGTGTACCGGACCATCGCCGAGCCGCGGGCTCGCCCCGGACGAGGAGAACACCGACCTGCTCGAGATCGTCGGATGGTGCAGCTTCAAGGCGGGGCGGAACGGGGATGCCGAGCGGCTGTTCCGCCGCTGCCTCCGACTCGAGCCGGGCCGGACGGCCGCGCTGTTCGACCTCGCCTTGACCATGCTCGCCGAGGGGCGCGTCCAGGACGCCCTGGCGCAGTACCGGGCCGGGCTGGGGAGCCCCGTCGACGCGCGGTCCCTGCGCGCGCACGTGCTCGTCGCCCTGGACGACCTCGAACAGGCCGTCGGAACTGGTCGAGCAGTCGAACGCGGCAGCCGCGGGAGAGGTCCTCAGAGGATTCCTGGAGGCCCCACTCGGGGATCGGTAAAGGGCTCCGGCCAACCCGCCGATAGGGTGGCATGCCTTCCAGCTGGAATCTGCCTGCCCTGAACAGGGCCAATCGCCGAAGGGCCCGCGACGAGAACGAGTCGATCCTGTCGGCGATGACGGAGGGAAGGCCGATGCGACGCGAGGGCGACAACTGGTTGGAGCGGTGGCTGGAGACGTGCGCCGACCTGGCACGCCTGAAGACCTCGCACCCCATGCTCGACGCCGTCATCGAGGAGATCGACGGCCGGAACATCCGCGTCGGCGACAAGTGGCTGGTCGACTTCGCCTCGTGCAACTACCTGGGCTTCGACCTGGACCCCGAGATCATGGGTTCGATCGACGAGTACGTCCGGGCGTGGGGCACGCACCCCAGCTGGTCGCGTCTCCTCGGCAGTCCGGTCCTGTACGAGCAGATCGAGGCCGACCTGTCCGAGCTGTTGGACGCCGAGGACACGCTCGCGCTGCCGACGATCACGCTGATCCACATGGCGATCGTCCCCGTCCTGGCGGGAGCCGGAACGATCTACCTGGACGGCCGCGCGCACAAGACGCTGTACGACGGCTGTCAGACCGCGAAGGCGCACGGCGCGGCCATCAAGCGCTTCCAGCACAACGACGCCGATCACCTCGCCGAGCTCCTGCAGCAGCCCAGCTCGACCCCGCGCCTGATCTGCATGGACGGGGTCAACAGCATGACCGGCAACACGCCGGACGTCCGCGACTTCGCGCGGCTGGCGCGCGAGCACGAGGCCCTCCTCTACATCGACGACGCGCACGGATTCGGCGTGATCGGTGAGCGGAGCCCCGACGAGACCTCGCCCTACGGGATGCGGGGCAACGGCGTGGTGCGTCACTACGGCGAGACGTATGACGACATCGTCTTCGTGAGCGGCCTCTCCAAGTCGTACTCGTCGCTGCTGGCGTTCGTGTCCTGCTCGCGCAAGCTGAAGGACGGCCTGAAGGTCGTCGCCCCGCCCTACCTGTACTCGGGCCCCTCCCCCGTGGCGTCGCTGGCCACGACCATGATGGGCCTGAAGGTCAACGCCGAGCGCGGCGACGAGATCCGGGCGGACCTGTTCCGCAAGACCAAGCGGGTCCTGGACCAGGTGGGGTCGCTCGGCATCGCGACGCCGAACAACAGCGTCTTCCCCATCATCGAGATCCCTCTCGCCAACCCCGAGGACATCGACGACGTCGGGCGCTACCTGTTCGACCGGGGCGTCTACGTCACGCTCGCCGCCTACCCGTTGGTCCCCCGCAACGAGGTCGGGTTCCGCGTCCAGCTGACGGCCGCCAACACCGACGAGCAGATCGACCTGCTGAACGACGTGCTGGCCGAGCTGTGCGACCGCTTCTCGATCCACGCCACGCCCGAGCAGCACGCGGTCAACGGCTGATCTCCCGAAGCGCCCCGTTCGTCCGAATCCAAGGCCCGCCGCCTCCCTAAGGAGGCCAGGTCAAACGGCCGATATCCAATCCACGATGAACATGCGTCACCCCTGTGAACGCTGCCCCCAGCCAGTGTGGGATGCGGCATGACCGAGCTGCTGGAACACCACCGGCAAGACGCCATCCGCAAGCGCGTCTGGGAGCTCTACCTGCTGTGCGGCGGGATCCTCGGACTGATCTACTTCCTGGGCCCGCCGCAGCTGCGCGCCGCCTCCTGGATCTACAACGGGGTCAGCTGGTCGGGCGTCGTCATGATCATGATCGGGGTCATGCTGAACCGGCCCCAGGAACGCGTGGCCTGGGGGGTCATGGCGTTCGGACTGGCGCTGTTCGCCAGCGGCGACCTGATCACGTACAACACGCAGTTCTTCCTGCACACGTCCTCCGCCGAGGCACCGTTCCCGTCCATCGGCGACGCCCTGTATCTGCTCTTCTACCCGGTGATCATCTCCGGCGTGCTGATCCTGGTCCGGCGCCGGTCTCCGGGCCGCGACCGCGCCGCGCTGATCGACTCGCTGATCATCACGATCGGCGTCGGGGTGCTCTCGTGGGTGTACCTGATGGCGCCGTACGCACACGACCCCACGCTGACCCTGGCGCAGAAACTCGTGTCGGTGGCGTACCCGCTGGGCGACCTGCTGCTGCTGGGCGTCCTGGTCCGGCTGGCCGTCGGCGGCGGACGCCGTCCGCCCGCCTTCTACCTGCTGCTGGTGTCGATGATCTGCCTGCTGGTGACGGACAACGCCTACGGCATCATCCGGGTCGCGTTCACCTACAACGGACAGGGCAGCATCCTCGACGCGGGTTGGGGTCTCTTCTATCTGTTCTGGGGCGCGGCCGCGCTGCACCCGTCCATGTTCACGCTGGGCCAGGAGTCGAAGGAGGATCGCGAGCGCGTCACCACGCAGAAGCGGCTGATCATCCTGGCGAGCGCATCGCTGATGGCGCCGGCGGTGCTGGCCGTCCAGGCGATCCGCGGCAAGGACAGCGACGCCCTGATCGTCGCGGCCGCGTCGGCGGTGCTGTTCGTCCTGGTGCTCATCCGGCTGCGCGGCCTGATGGTGGACATCGCGGAGTACCGGCGCACCGAGTCGCTCCTGCGCGAGACCGAGGCCAAGTACCGCAGCCTGGTCGAGGGAACGCCGGCCATCGTCTACATCGCCGAGTTCCCCAAGGAGGGGCGCTGGCGTTACGTCAGCCCGCAGATCGAGTCGATCCTCGGATTCTCCGCCGAGCGAGTGGCTCGAGGCGCCGGGCCTGTGGCAGGAGCGTCTGCACCCCGTCGACCGGGACCGCGTCCTGCGCGAGCAGAACCGCGACGTCCGCGGCGGACAGCGGATGCTGTTCGAGTACCGGATGGTCGCCCGCGACGGTGAAGTCGTGTGGATCCGCGACGACGCCGAGGTGGTCGAGGAGAGCGGCGAGATGATGCTGCTACAGGGCGTCATGTACGACTTCTCGGAGCAGAAGCGCGCGGAGAGCAAGCTGCGCGAGGCTCTCGACCGCGAGCGCGAGGCGAGCCAGCACCTTCGCAAGCTGGACTCGATGAAGAACTCGTTCCTGCAGGCGGTGTCCCACGACCTCCGGACGCCGTTGACCAGCATCCTGGCCGGCGCCCTGACACTGGAGAACGACCAGCTGGATCTGTCCTCCGACGAGCGGAAAGACCTCGCCCACCGCCTGGCCGCCAACGCCCGCAAGTTGAACAAGATGCTCTCCGACCTGCTGGACCTCGACCGGCTGTCGCGCGGGATCCTGACCCCCAACCGCAAGCCCACCGACCTGGCCGAGCTGGTGCAGCGCGTGGTCGGCGAATGCGATCTCCAGGATCACCTGGTCGAGATCGACGCGGAGGACCTGACGGCCGAGGTTGACCCCGCGCAGGTGGAACGGATCGTGGAGAACCTGGTCACCAACGCGGTGCGCTACACGCCGCCCGGCACGCCCGTCTGGGTCAAGGTCGCCAGCCACGAGCGCGGCGCGCTCATCACCGTCGAGGACGCGGGACCCGGCGTGCCCGACGAGCTCCGCAAGGCGATCTTCGAGCCGTTCCGGCAGGGCAAGGAGGTCGTGCAGCACTCGCCGGGAGTCGGCATCGGGCTGTCGCTGGTGGCGCGGTTCGCCGCGCTGCACTCGGGACGCGCGTGGGTGGACGACCGGCCCGGTGGCGGCGCCTCCTTCAAGGTCTACCTGCCGCGGGAGACCCCGGTCCGCGCCGTCGCGGTCTGAGGCTCCTTACCCGGAGGGCTCCGTGTCCTCCGCCAGCAGCCACTCCTCGAACCGCTCGTTCATGAGCGCCTCGAAGCCGTCCGACGTCGGGCCCCGCCGTTCGCGCACCAGCGCGATGGCGTCGGGCGCGGTCCACCCGAGCTCGAGCAGGGTTCGCGCGACGACGACTCCCGAGCGGTTCAGGCCCTCGGTGCAGTGCACGAGCACGCGGCGTCCCGACCGGACGAGCGCGGCCACGAACGCGGCGACCTCCCTGACCGCGGGATCGACCCGCTCGCCATCCTCGATGGGGAAGCTGAGGTACATGGCCCCCGTCGGCACGGGAGGAACCCAGGCCACCTCCCAGTCCTCCAGGTCCACGATCGCCTCCACCCCGAGCCCGGCGTAGTCGGCGGGTGGCACCAGCCTGGTCCCGATGAGCAGGCCGGGAACGACTTCGAAGATTCGCATCTCCCATCCGGACGGCGGTATCCAGGGACCCCGGCGCATGCGGGCATCGTAGCCCCGGCGCGGCCGGCGGCCGGGAGCCTCAGTGCAGCAGCCCGCGCCGGAACGCCTCGGCGACCGCGGCGGTGCGGTCCTGGGCACCGAGCTTGCGGAAGATCCGTTCGAGATGACCCTTGACGGTGTCCGGCGACCGGCGAAGCGCCACGGCGATCTCGCGGTTCGTGCGACCGGACGGAAGCATCCGCAGGATCTCCTCTTCGCGAACGGTCAGCTTGACCGGGTTCTGCACCGCTGCGCCGTGGGCCAATCCCGCGGCGATGGCGGGTGCGAGGTCGGGGTCGAAGACCATGTCTCCATCCGCGGCCAGCCTGACCGCCCGCGCGATGTGGGCGGGGTCCCGGGACTTCAACAGGTAGCCGCGCGCACCGGCCTGCACGGCGCCGACCACCAGCTCGAGGTCGTCGAACGCGCTCAACATGAGGACGTGGACCTCGGGATGGGACGTGCTGAGCCGGCGGACCGTCTCGACCCCGCTCATCGACGGCATGCGGGCGTCGACCAGCGCCACGTCGACCGGATGCTCGTCGATGAGCGTGAGGAGATCCTCGCCGGACGGTGCACCGCCCACGACCGTGATGTCGTCCTCCGCTTCCAGGTATTGCTGGAGGCCCCCGCGCGCCAGCGGATGATCGTCCGCCAGCGCGACTCTGATGGCCATGCACTCACTTGTACGCCCAATGCACTCGTCCCCACAAGAACCCGTCTGGGGGGGCCCCGAACGGGGAATGCGACGGCACTTCCCCGATCGGCACGTGCACGACAGCCCCCATCGTGCGTGCCTCGCCCGGTACGAGCGACGGGGGGCTGTTCGGGTGGAGCCGATCGGCCGACTCCATCGGTGCGGCGCGCGACCCTACGATGCAGCAAGTCCATCCGGCCGGGGAAGGAGATCGACAGTGCGCGTGTACGACCGGCCGCGTTCCAGCGACCCGACCGTCGTCGTGCTCGATGCGGCCGCGGATGCGCACCTTCGGCTCCTTGGTGGCTTCGAGCTTCGGATCGGGGCTCGCCCCGTGGAACTGTCGCTGGGACCTCAGCGGCTGCTCGCATACCTCGCGTTGCACACGCGGCCGGCGACGCGGTCGTCGGTGGCGGGCACCCTGTGGCCCGAGGCAGCCGAGGAACGGGCCGCGGCAAACCTGCGCTCGACCCTGTGGCGGATTCGACGCACCCGGTTCCCGCTCGTGTCCACCGAGGGTCACTGCCTGTGTCTCGGACCCTCGGTGCGCGTGGACGTGCGCGACTCCATCGGTGCCGCGCGCCGCTTGCTCGATCCGGAGGCGACGGGAGTGGACCTGGACGTGTCGGCGGAGGTGGCGCTCGGCTGCGACGTCCTCCCCGACTGGGACGACGACTGGGCATTGCTCGAGCGCGAGCGGTTCCGCCAGATCCGGCTGCACGCGCTGGAGCGCCGGTGCGACCTCCTGACGGCACAGGGTCGTGCGGCCGAGGCGATCGAAGCCGGCCTGGCCGTGGTGGCCGCCGAGCCGCTGCGCGAGAGCGCCCACCGGGCGCTCATCCGGGCCCACCTGGCCGAGGGGAACCGCGCGGAGGCCCTGCGACAGTTCGCCCTGTACGGCCGGCTGATGCGGGACGACCTCGGGCTCGAGCCGTCGCCGGAGATCGCCGCCCTCGTCGGCGGGGCGCCGCTGGTTACGCTCCCGTGACGCTCGGGAGACGCGGCAGCCTCATGCTGGGATGGTGCCCGCTCGTTCATCCCGCCGGAGCATGGTGCTCGTCGTCCGAGCCTGGGTCGAGGACCGCCCGGACGGCTTCCGAGCCAGGCTGATCCAGGCCGAGGGACCCGAGGCCGTCCCCGGGCCGTCCGCGCAGGTCGTCACCACCAGCCTGGAGGAAACGGTCGGGGCGGTTCGGGCCTGGCTGACCGCGCTGGACACGGGGACCGAGGCCCGAACGGACGGAAGCGCTCCGCGGTGACGCTGCGGTGACGTGGCGCCGTCACACTCGAACGGCGTCGCACATCCCCGAAGGTCGCACCACCCTGACCCACGATCGTCGCCGATGACGTCGTCCACGTCGGAGGAACGTTCCATGGCATCCGAAACCACCGGCACCGCCCCCCAGCCCATTCCCCCGGCGTCACGCGCCCTGGCGGACGACGCCGTCAAGGAGCTGCGTCTCGCGGTCGTCTGCTACGGGGGCGTCTCCCTCGCCATCTACATGCACGGCATCACCAAGGAGTTGCAGAAGCTGGTCGAGACCTCCCGCCTCTTCGAGCAGGATCCCAGCCACAACCCCTTCGGCGAGGAATCGGTGCAGCATGCCTACTTCCAGGCGCTTCGCCGCATGCGCGAACGAGACAGCCTGACCACGAGGGTCGTGGTCGACGTCATCAGCGGGACGTCCGCGGGGGGGATCAACGGCATCATCCTGGCGAAGGCGCTCGCGGGGAACCTCTCGCAGGAGCCCCTGCGGGACCTCTGGCTGGACAGCGGGGACATCAAGAAGCTCATGCGTCCGCACGCGCTCCCCGGCTTGTGGCTCAAGTCGGCGGCGTGGGCCGCGTCGGCGCCGATGAAGCGTCTCTTCGGGAAGTCGGCGAAGCCACCCCTGGACGGCGACCTGATGTTCCAGCTCGTGCTGCGGGCGCTCACCGGGATGGAGAAGACGCGGCCGGCTCCGGGGTCGCGCGAGCCGGAGACGCTCATGCCCGACGGACACGCGCTCGAGCTGTTCGTGACGACGACCGACTTCACGGGGTTGGTGCGGTCGCTCCCGGCCTACTCGCCGAAGCTCGTCTCGGATCTCTCGCACCGGCACGTCCTGGAGTTCCAGTCCCTGCCCCACGACCGGTTCGGCGGCGAGTACAACCCCGAGCTCGCGTTCGCGGCGCGCGCGACGTCGTGCTTTCCCGGAGCGTTCCCGCCCATCGACCTCGGGGACATCGAGCGCAACGTGCCGAACTGGACGGGCGGACAGCGGTTCGTGGACGAGTTCTTCGGTTCCTACGTCGCGGCCGACGCCGAGATGCAGGGGCGCTACTTCGTCGACGGCGGCGTGCTCGACAACTTTCCCTTCGATCACGCGGTCGAAGCGATCGTCCGCAAGGCCGCGGACGTGCAGGTGGACCGCCGCCTGATCTACATCGAGCCGGACCCGAAGGAGCCCGTCGCGCGGTTGTCCGGCCGGCCGCCCGGCTTCCTCGACACCGTGCTCGGCGCCGTGTCGAGCATCCCGGCCAGGCAGCCGATCGCGGGCGCCTTCGACGAGATGCGCGACTTCAACCAGCGCGTGGACCGGGTGAACGCGGTCATCCAGATCGCCTACGGAGCGGTGGACGCGCTGGTCCCACCCATGGCCGGGCCCGGCATCGACGTGGAGGCGTTCCGCCGGGCCAACACGGAGATCAACGAGCACGTGGCAGGCGCCGGTCCCGCGTACCTCGGCTACCTCCGGCTGAAGCTGGAGTCGGTCATCGACGCCCTGGGGTCCGTTGCCGCCGGAGTGTGCGGCTTCCGGCCCGACTCCGACGCGGGCGCGTTCGTCCGCGGCGTGGTCCGCGGCTGGGCGATCGACCGGGGCATCCTGACCGACGATCCGCAGCTCTCCGGCGAGCAGGTCGTGTTCCTCAAGACGTTCGACCTGGGCTACGCCGAGCGACGGCTTCGCTTCGTCATCAAACGGCTCAACCGGATGTTCCACGGCGTCGAGCGACGGACGGCGCCCCCCTACCGCGCGGACCTGAACTCCGCGAAGCAGGACCTGTACGACCTGGTCCGGGACATCCGCGAAGCGCAGGACGCGATCACGCAGGGGACGGCTCCGTCCGGGCCCGCGGGCAACGCCCTGCAGGCGACGCGGCGCGCCTTCCCCTTGGCACGGGTGGCCGATGCGGTGCGCGCCGCCCGGGTCGACGCGGACGTTGCCATGACGTCGTTCCTGGACGACGCGAAGGCGGACCTGGATCTGGCCGCCGAGGCGATCGGCGACTACCTGAAGGAGTCGCTGCCGGACCCGCCGGGACAGGGATTCGACACACTCGCCCAGGCCACCGAGGGGTGGAGCGACGACGCCCGGCGGGACCTCATGGTCGCGTTCGCCGGCTTCCCCTACTGGGACGGGCTCACGTACCCCATCCGGACGTTCTCCCGGCTGGGCGAACTGGATCGCGTCGAGATCGTGCGGGTGAGCCCGAAGGAGCCGTCGCAGCTGTCCCCACCCACGGGCCGTCTCAAGCTGATGGGGGTGCCGAGGCATCACTTCGGCGCCTTCTTCTCCCGCGAAGCGCGGGAGAACGATTACCTGTGGGGGCGGCTTGACGGCGCCGAGCAGCTCATCCGGCTGCTCCTCGGAGACGAAGGCGTCGGCTACGCCCCCGAGGCCTTCCGGGCGATCCTCGCGGAGGAGGGCGACCGGCTGACGACGGTCCGCCCGCTGGTCCAGCACCTCCGGGCGATGGTCGAGACGGCCGAGCACGTGAAGCCGGACCCGGGCTGAGACCCTTTCGACGGGAACACATCCACCCTCGCGGTCCGTTACCGTAGTCGACGAGGATTCCCTCGAACGAGGAGAGTGATTCGCGTGATGTGGCTGAAAGGCCGTTCCAAGGAGATGCCCCGGCCCGAGGAGGCCCTGCCCGGACGTGAGGCGTCCATGCCGGTGCCCGAGACCCACTTCGTGAACGGCCACCCGCTCCGCCCGCCCTTCCCCGACGGCCTGGAGACGGCCGTGTTCGGGATGGGGTGCTTCTGGGGAGCCGAGCGCGTCTTCTGGCAGCTGCCCCGGCGTCTACACGACGGCGGTCGGGTACGCGGGCGGGTTCACCCCGAACCCGACCTACGAGGAGGTCTGCTCCGGACGCACCGGGCACGCCGAGGTGGTGCTGGTGGTGTTCGACCCGAAGGTGGTGTCGTACGACGAGCTCCTGCGAGCCTTCTGGGAGGGACACGACCCGACGCAGGGCATGCGTCAGGGCAACGACGTCGGCACGCAGTACCGGTCGACGGTCTACACGACGTCCGACGCGCAGCGCGCGGCGGTCGAGGCATCCCGCACGGCCTTCCAGGGCGCCCTGGCCAAGGCCGGCCACGGCGGCGAGATCACGACCGAGATCCGCGAGGCCCCGGAGTTCTACTACGCCGAGGACTATCACCAGCAGTACCTGGCGAAGAACCCCAACGGCTACTGCGGGCTCGGCAGTACGGGCGTGTCCTGTCCCGTCGGACTCACCGCGGCGGAGTAGCGCCCGTGTTCGTGGAGCTGCACCTGTACACGCCCCTCGAGGGGCGGAGCGAGGACACTCGAATGGCGCTCCACGAGACCGCCCGACAGTTGAAGGCCGAGCATGGACTGCGGCAGGTGTCCGTCCTCGAGGAGGAGGACGGACACCTCGGCCTGATGACCATCTGGGAGTCGCGCGACGCCTGGACGCGGGCCCACCCGACACGCGAGCGCATCGCGGGCGAGGTCGACTTCAGCTGCGTCGACCCCGCCTCGTCCCAGGTGCTGCTGCTCTCCGAGACCTGAGAAGCCCGCCCCGCTACTTGTCGCGGCGGTACAGCGTGTACTGCTGCTCCATCCGATCGAACTGTCCGGTGGTGAACGTGTTCATGCACGGGTCGTCCGAGTAGTCCATGAAGTTGATGATGGGGTCGGGTCCGTGCCTGGGGCACGTGTCGCGTCCGGCCGGGCAACCGAATGCCGGCGAGGACTCGGGCGCGGTGTCCTTCACCATGTCGCCGGGCTTGGCGCACCCACCCTGGAACGTGTGGAACAGCCCCATCCAGTGACCGACCTCGTGCGTCGCCGTGTCGCCCTCGTTGTAGGGGGCCGCGGTGCCGCCGGGGACCGAGGAGTACAGGATCACCACGCCGTCGTCGGTCGGATCGGACGCGTAGCTCGATGGGAACGTCGCCCATCCGAGCAGTCCCCCGCCGATGTTGGCCGAGTAGATGTTGAGGTCGTTCGCGCTGCCCTTCCGCAGAGCCGTCTTGGCTGCCGTCTCGGCCGCGGAGCCGGGCGTCATCGTGTACCACGACTGGTTGTTCGTCCGGTCAACGGCCTTCAGCCTGAACTTCCAGGCTCCCGCGGCGTTCGCCGCGTTCAGCACCGCGATCTGATCGGTGATCTGTGACATGGGGATGTCCCCGTGGCTGATCCCCGATCCGTTGGTGATGACGTGGAAGTACACGGGGATCTTCGCGCCCACCGCGCTGATGCGGGCGTGGGGAAGCGTCCCTGCCCTCCACTGCGCCAGCTCCCGCTGGTAGGCCGCGTCGGTGTTCGGCTCGACCGCGCCGCCCTGCGTGGAGCGCGCGGACGAGCTGGTGGTCCCGTGGATTTTTCCGGCGTGACAGTTGTGCCGTGCGTCGCTCGCATGGCCGGACGTGAGCGGCGCGGCGAACGCCGGCGCCGTCGGAACGAAGGCCAGCAGGCCCGCGGCAGTGGCTCCGACGAGCACCTTCCGCCAGGCGTGCCGCGTGTTGATGAGTCGCATCGAATTCCCCCCCTTTGCTCGGCAAGACGTGCCAGGAAGGTAACGCAGCCGTCCGACAAGGGCAACCACACATCCGCAGGCGCGTGGCCGCGGCAGACCGCAGCTGACAGGATGTCCGCCGATGAAGATGACCCTGGTGGGGACGGGCGTGCGGACGCCCTACCTCCTGCACGGATTGGCCGATCGGCGCGACGAGCTGGGCCTCACCGAGGTGGTCCTGCACGACTCGGACCACGATCGGCTCGAGGTCATGTCCGTCCTGGGGTCGTACCTGTGCCGCGAATGGGGCGCCGGCTTCGACGTTCGCGGCGAGGCCGACCCGAGGGCGGCGCTGGCCGGCGCGCGCTTCGTGTTCACCGCCATCCGCGTGGGACAGGACGCGGCCCGGGCCGTCGACGAGCAGGTTCCCCTCCGCCACGGCGTGCTCGGCCAGGAGACCACCGGCCCCGGCGGCTTCGCCATGGCGGTGCGCACCATCCCCCAGATGCTCCGTCTGGCGTCGCTGATCGCCGAGGTCGCGCCCGACGCGCTGGTCGTCAACTTCACGAACCCGGTCGGACTCATCCTGCAAGCCCTGACCGAGCACACGTCCGTACGCGCGGTGGGCGTCTGCGATGGACCCATCGGGATGGGCCGCGACGTGGCCGAGCTGCTGGGTCGGTCCGCGTCGGACGTCCAGGTGGACTACTTCGGGCTCAACCACTGCGGCTGGATCCACCGCGTCCTCGTCGACGGTCGCGACCGGTTGCCGGAGGTCCTCGAGCGCTACGAGGAGCTGCAACGGATCGACCACTCCTGGGCGATGTTCGATCCGTCGCTCGTGCGGACGCTCGGGATGCTGCCGATGGAGTACCTCTACTTCTACTACTACCGGGACCAGGCGGTCGCCCACATCCGGCAGTCCGGGGGCACGCGCGGAGAGCAGATCGCCGCGATCAACGCGGCGCTGTGGCCCGCTCTGACCGAGCGCCTCCGCGCCGGTGATCCGGCCGGAGCGCGCGATGTCTGGGCCAGGGCCATGGAGGCGCGCGGCGCGACGTACTTCGCCCGTGAGCGGGGCGAGGACGTCCGGAACGAGCTCACCGAGGACGACGAGGGGGACGCGGACCCCTTCGAGGGCGACGGATACGAGGGCGTGGCCCTGGGCGTGATGACGGCCGTCGCGCAGGGACGCGAGACGCCGCTCGTGCTCAACACGCCCAACCGCGGGGCGATCGACGGTCTGCGCGACGACGACGTCGTGGAGGTGTCCTGCCTGGTGGACGCGTCCGGCGCGCACCCGCTCGCGCAGGGGGCGCTGCCCGAGGCGGCGCGGGCCATCGTCGAGCCGGTCAAGGCCTACGAACGTCTCACGGTTCGGGCGGTGATCGAGGGCTCGTACGACACGGCGCTCCAGGCGCTGCTGGCCCATCCGTTGGTCGGGTCGTACCCGGTCGCCAGGGCGATCCTCGACGACTACCTCGCCGCCCACCCCGGATTCCTCCAGGCGGTACGCCTCTAGCAGCGGAAATCCGCCCTTTGCAGACTGGACTTCGCCGCGTGGCCGGGATTAGATTCCCCCGGGTATCGCGGTGTGGATCCGGGCTGGACCCTGCCGATCTCGTTGCACGGCCGGGGCGGCCCCGTCGAGTGGGAGGGTAGACGATGGCCGCACAGGGACCTTCGGTCGCGGGCCGTGGCTCGGCCGACACGGAAATGCTCTCCGAGAAGATCGCTCCGGCCCTGGTCGCCAGGACGCTCGGACCGTTCGACCTCGTGGTCATCTTCGTGGCGGTCGTCCTGTTCATCAACAACGCGGCCGGCGTGCAGTTCGCCGGGCCGTCGATCTTCATCTTCTGGATCGTCGGGTTCGCCACGTTCCTGATCACCGGCGCGTTCGTCACCGCCCAACTCGGGAGGATGTTTCCCGAGGAGGGATCGCTGTACGTCTGGACGCACAAGGTGCTCGGTCCCTTCTGGGGGTTCTTCGCCGGGTTCGTCGCCTGGTGGCCCGGGCCGATCTCGATGGTGTTCATCGGGATCCTGGTCGCGAACTTCCTCCAGCAGCTCGCCGTGTTCATCAAGCCCTCGTGCGAGTTCCCGTGCATCCTCACGCAGAACTGGCAGCTGGGGCTCGTCGTCCTGGCGGTCATGTGGTTCGCCGCGACCCTCTCCTACCTCAAGATGCGCGTCACCCAGAACTGGGTGAACATCCAGTTCTTCCTGTACGCGACCGCGATCTTCCTGATCGGCCTCGCGGGCGTCGTGTGGCTGCTGAAGGGTCACCCCGCGTCGACGGACTTCGGGACCGGCTGGAACCCGTTCCGGACCGACAACGGGGAGGCCGCGCTCGGCATCCCGGCGAACCTCACGTTCTTCTCGTTCGCCATCCTGGCGCTCCTCGGGATCGAGACGCCGCTGAACATGGGCGTCGAGGTCAAGGGCGGTGAGAAGGCGATCAAGACGTACCTGTTCTGGGGCTGCATCATCGTCATGGCCGCCTACCTGTGGGCCACCTGGGGCAACATGGTCGTGATCCAGGCCGGTGGCGCGAACGGGACCACGGGCGGGGCCGAGACCGTCGCGCTCGCGATCGGCAAGTGGGCCGGCATCACTCGTCTCGGCGATCATGGTGATCGTGCTGTTGACGGTGGCGGCCGTCTACAACTTCTCGTTCGGGCGGCTGCTGTTCGTGTCCGGGCTGGAGAAGCGCCTCCCCCACCAGTTCGGCAAGGTCAACAAGAACAAGGTGCCGGCCAACGCCATCACCCTGCAGACGGCCATCTCGACGATCCTGGCGGTGATGATCTTCTTCGTGTTCGGCCGCGGCGCCGCCGACCCGTACAAGGCGTTCTACGTGCTGTACGCGGGCGTGACGATCATCTGGTGCATCTCGACGGCGCTGCTGTTCCTGGACATCTTCTTCGCGAAGAATGCCGAGCCCGAGCTGTTCGAGCGGGAGCGGCGGATCTCCGTCGGATGGCTGTACACGTGCGGCGTCGTCGGCTTCATCACGAACATCGTCGCGGTGGTCTTCATCTTCGTCGGCTCGTGGTATCCGGCCGGGTTCCCGTCGCTCGCCGTCTGGAACTGGTGGATGATCGGCTTCACGGTCGTGTCGGTCGTTGCGGCCATCGCGATCTACGTGATCTCCCAGCAGGCGCGCCACGGGAAGACCGAGCAGGAGATGGTCGTCGAGCTCGGGACGGTCGAGACGTCCGGGAGCGGCTCCCGGCGTAAGCGTCCGCGTTTCAATCGTTCACCAAGGGGGGCGGCCCGTGGGCCGTCCCCTTGCGCTGTTCCGAGCTCGGGTCTGATTGGGTGCGAGGCGCGCAAGCTCCTCGGAGCGCCGACTGCCGTACTTGGTACTCCGCTGGTTTGGGTGAAACTTCCCAATGGGCCGAAAAGTCATGTCGCAAAGTCCCTGAAAGCCCCCCGAATCGTGACCTACTGTCCCGAGCAGTTCCATCGTCCGGGTTCCCCCGTTCGATCCCTGGAAGGTCGCGTCGCGTCGCGACAGAAAGGAAGGATGCCAATGCGAAAGGTCGTCCTTTGGTTCACGCTGACGGCGGTGGTGTCGAGCGTCGTCACGTTGGTCGCACTGACGTCGGCGCAGGCAGGGCACACACCGTCCGCGAGCCCCCTGAAGGGTCAGCGCGTTTCCCCGAACGCCGTGTCTGGGCCGAAGAAGCTGCTTCAGACCAAGCTCAGCTACGGCCTCGGCGGGGCGGTCGCCCCTGGTTTCGCGGCCATCGATTCGCCGATCAACTTCGCCTGCCCGGGAACGACGACCTGCGCCTATGAGGTGGAGCAGCACGTGCAGGTCCAGGGATCCACTGATGGCAACCAGTGGGCGATCTGCACGCGGATCGACGGCGCGGACTTGAGCCAGCCGTCGTGCCCGTTCCTTGGCACCGTGCCGAATGGCGCGTTCGGATCGGGAACCTTCGCCCAGGGTGCGTCGGGGATCCCCCACGGAGCGCATACGATCCAGACGTTCATCTACACGGAAGACGGCGCGACCGTCGACAACTACCAGATCACCTACCGCGTTTACCGCGCCGCGTAGCGATACCGCTCGACAGCGTCATCGGGGGTCGGCCGATCGGCCGGCCCCCAACGCTTTCTCGGCACTCCTCAGGTCGCTCCCTGCAGAGCCAGATGCTCCAGCAGGTCCGCTCCCCTGACCCGCCCGGCCGCGGCCTGAATCTCGGACGCAGCCGATCGCATCCGCTGAGCGAGCGCGTCGTCACCCAGCAGGCGGTCGACGGTCCCGACGAGCTGGTCCTCGGTCCAGTCGTAGGTGGGCATCCGGGCACCGAAGCCCGTCTCCTGGAGGCGCTGGGCGTTGTCGTACTGATCCCAGAAGAGCGGCAGCGCGATCATGGGGAGGCCGAAGTGAAACCCCTCGCAGACGGTGTTGTTGCCGCCGTGCGTGATCAGCAGATCGCACTGAGGAAGGATCGAAGGCTGCGGCAGGAACTGGTCCCCGTACATCTTCGGTCCGAGCGTCATCTCGTCCTCAGCGGTCCCATCGATACGACGGTCCTGCGCCCCGTCGAGGCCATCGCGTCGATGAGGCGCTGCATCAGACCGAGACGTCCATGCAGCCGAGCGACCCGAGCGACAGGTAGACGACCTTGCCCTCACCGGGGAGGTGTTCGGCGAGGTCGAAGGGCGCGTCGCCGGCCCGCACGGTGGACTCGAGCCGGTGCCATGACGCGTCCAGCGGGACCGCGCGCGCGTAGTCGACCGCCTCCGGGTAGCAGATACAGGTTCAGCGAGGGCGAGTGCGTATTGAACTCGTCGGCCGGGCACGGCCCACGCCCACCGAGCGCGAAACGCGTTGTGCTCGCCGAGCAGGTCCTCGTGGACCCGGTGGTACTCGTCGCGCCACGCCGCCCACTCGGCGTCGTCGCCGACCGGGAGACCCGACAACGGCGGCGGGAGCAGCTCGTCGCGCATCTCCAGGGGGTTGGCTGAGACGAACCGGGCCCACGGCACGCCCGCGAGCTCGACCGAGGGGAACCCGGTCACATTGTCGGTGCACACGACGTCGGGCCGCACGTCGTCCCGAGATCTCCATGAGACGGTCGTGCGAGTACTTCGCGCCGGCCACCAGGGCCTCCCAGATCGGCTTTGTCACCGTGGCCTGCTGCTCGATGGTGGGCTTGCGGAACTCGGGGCGCCGTGACCCGGATGAACTCGGCCCAGGGGTCGGCCGTCGGGTCGGCGTTCTCCTCGGGCGGCGCCATGCGCATGGTCCGTCCTCGAACCCGCGCTGATCGAGCACGCCCTCGAAGGACTCGTCGAGGACGAACACGAGCGATGTCCGCGCTCACGCAGGACCTCCGCGATCGCGACGCAGTTGTTGGCGGGCCCCGCCCCCGGTTCGGGAAAGAAGACGAACGTCTGCTGCCTCACGCATCTGCTGGCTCCCCGGCCGGTCCCGTCGTGGCGGGAATCCTCGTCAGGTCCTTCTCCCACATCGTCAGCACCTCGACGTAGTCATACTGCCTCCGTCGTCACGATCGAGCGTGCCCGATTCGATGAACGGATCCCGACGCCGCGGTACAGGCGGTGGATGGCGGCGACGCTCAGTTCGTCGGCGACCCGTTCACCGACGTAGGTCATCGCCAGCTCGGCGCCCTCGGCGCCGGAGTCGCCGTCCGAACGTCGCTCGTCGCGGTAGGTGCCAGCGATCGAGGTCACGGTGACCGTCGGCGATGAGCACCGGGTTGGCGGCGACCGCGGCGGTGATGGACTCGATGCGCGCGGGGTCGTCGAACCTTCGCTCGACACGATGAGGACACCCTCGAAGGAGACCTCGCCGTCGGTTTCGCCTGGGCGGCGAGGTCAGACGGTGAGATCAGCGACAGCCCCCACACCGGGGAGAGGTAGTCACATCACCCGGGTACGGTCGAACGATGATGAC
>CAVOSS010000015.1:0-43920 GCA_963698955.1 uncultured Actinomycetota bacterium
GCCCAGCTTCCGCGCCAGGCTCGCGGCGGCGCAGGACCCCGCGTACGCCTCGGCCTGGTCCATCAGGAGGGTGGCGTGGTAGTCCGGGGTTGCCCACGTCAGCCCGTCGGGCTGTTGCGTCGACCGGATGGCGGCCACGGCCCGTCGCGCACGCTTCCCCCGAACGCCGGAGCCGCGCCGTGTCGCCCGAGGCGGCGAACGTCCGTTCCAGCGCGAGGAGGAACGTGCCGGCGTACACGTAGGTCGTTCCATGTCGCCGTTGGAGGTCTCCCGGAGTTTGCGGCCCCGGCCCCACGGTGTAGTCGGTGACGTCGCCGGAGGCGTCCATGTGGTCGCGGTACCAGGCCAGCCACCGCCAGCTCTGCGCCTGCAGGTCGCGGACGTCCCACCGTCGAGGTAGGCGCCAGGCGAGCCCCATGGCCGCGTAGTTGGCCAGGTAGGGGTCGATGCGGGAGCGGTCGATCCACTGGGTCATGGCGCCGTCGGGCAGCTGCGAGTCCAGGATCAATTGGACGGGATTCCGGGGAGAAGGACTGGCCTGAGCTGCGGCGATGGACTGGCCCGGCAGGGCGCCACCGAGCAGGACGGCCAGGACGAGCCCAACGGCTCGCGCGCAACGCAACAGTCGTCCTCCCGCCCCGCCCACGTTCACAGGGTCGGAAAAAGCGCTCTGCGGGCGTTCGGCTGGCGGTCAGCGGTGGTTCAAGGATTGTCAGGAAGCGCTGAAGAGAGGTGGGCCTCCGAATGGGCCGTTTGACCGATGGGCCGGGGGTCCATTCTGGCAACATCACCAGCCGTGCCCAGATGATCTCCGCGTCCATTCCATGTTCTCCGACGGGACCTTCACGCCCCGTCAGATCGTCGCGCTGGCGCGCAGACGGGAGCTGTCCACTATCGCCCTGACCGACCACGACACGGTGAACGGGCTGGACGAGGCCATGTCGGCCGGCGAGGAGCTGGGCGTCGAGATCGTGCCGGGGATCGAGTTCTCGACCATCTACGAGGGCAACGGCGTCCACGTCCTGTGCTACTTCATCGACCGAGAACCCCGAGCTGGCCGCCGAGCTCCAGCATCTCCAGGACGACCGCTATCGCCGCGGTGAGCGCATGGTCGCCAACTCGCGGAGCTCGGTACCCGATCACGTCGAGCGGGTCCGCGAGATCGCCGAGGGCGGCAACATCGTCCGTCCGCACGTCGCCCAGGCGCTGGTCGAGGCGGGTGTCGTCCCGACGCTGGAAGGAACCCTGGTTACGAAGATCATCGAGTAGAACGGCCGCGCGTACGTCGAGAAGACCGCGCTGCACGCGCTGGACGCCGGTCGCGCTGATCCACGAGGCCGGCGGCGCGTGCGTGCTGGCCCACCCAGGACGTTCCGCGAGACGAAGCCGGTGCCGCCGGCGCTGATCGACGAGCTGGCCGCGGCCGGGCTCGACGGCATCGAGGTGTCCCACCCCGAGCACGCGCCCAAGGTCGGCCGAGTACATGCAGGCGGCGCACCGACTGAACCTGATCTGGACCGGCTCGTCGGACTGCCCGGCGATCGGTACGACCCGGTCCGCCTCGGGATGCGAACCACCGCTCCGGAGCAGTTGAACGGCCTGCGGGCCCGCGCGATGGAGCTCCGGGCCGCCGCCAGCGCCTACATCTCGTCCCGTTCGAACTGCGCCGACTCGGTCGACCCCTCCAGCGCGAGCGTGACGCCTCGCCGCCGAGATCGTCTCCGCGACCAGGTCGAAATAGCCCGTGCCGACCTCCCGCTGATGCCGCGTCGCGGTGTACCCGTACGCCTCCATCCCGAACTCGCGCTCCTGCAGTTCGACGTAGGCGGGCATGCCCCGCTCCCGCGTAGCCGTGCGCCAGAGCTCGAACATCGACTCGTTGAGCGCGTGGAACCCGGCCAGCGTGATGAACTGGAACGCGTAGCCCGTCTCGCCCAGCTCGCGCTGGAAACGCGCGATGGCGTCGTCGTCCAGGTGCCGCTTCCAGTTGAACGACGGTGAGCAGTTGTACGCCAGCAGCTTGCCCGGGGTGCTCGGCGTGGATCGCGTCGGCGAACTTGCGGGCGTCGGCCATCTCGGGCGTGGACGTCTCGAACCACGAGCAGGTCGGGCGGCGGCGAGCCCGCGCGCGATCGCCTGGTCGAGGCCGGGCCGAACCCGGAAGAACCCTTCGCTCGTGCGCTCGCCCGTCAGGAACGGGCGGTCGCCGATGTAGTCGATGTCGGCCGTCAGCAGCTCGGCGGAGAGCGCGTCGGTCCGGGCCACCAGGACGGTCGTCACGCCGCTCACGTCGGCCGCAGCGGCCGCGGTGAGCGTTCGACGAAGTTGCGACGCGGACCGGACCTTGCCGCCCAGGTCGGCCGCGCTTCTTCTCGCTCGCAGACTGTCCTCGAAGTCGACGCCGCGCCGGACTCGATCGTCCCGCGCATCAGCTCGAGCACCTCGTTCAGGTTCCCGCCGAAGCCCGCCTCGGCGTCGGCCACGGTCGGCGCCAGCCACTGCGGTATCCGAACGGCCTCGGTAGCGTCGATCTCGGTCGGCGCACTTGGAGCGCGGCGTTTCAGGCGGCGCGCCAGGGCCGGGACGCTGTTGGCCGGGTACAGGCTCTCGGTCGGGGTACACGTTGCCCGACAGGTCGGCGTGGCGGCCACCTGCCAGCCGGAGAGGTAGATGGCCTTGAGGCCGGCCTTCACCATCTCGACGGCCTCGCCACCGGTCCGGGCGCCCAGCGCGCGGCGACGTACGGCTCCGGTACAGCAGGCTCGCCGGCGTTGGCGCCACGCGCGGCGAGCATGTGCTCGACCCTCACCCGGAGCCGCGCAGCCGGACACCTCGGTCGGCGGCGTCGTCGCGCGTCACGCCGGTCCAGCGGTCGGTCTTCGTTCGTCTTGCGCGCAGAGGCTCGCACTGCATCGTGCGTTCTCGGTCCGTATCGTCGGTCGTCGCCGTCGGGTGGTGCTCCCTTCAGTCGATCTACTCCAGTGCGGGGATGGTGCGGAATCCACGAACTCGTCGGCCAGGGCGACCCACTCGAAGAGCGCGGCCGGGCCTCGCGAATGCGGGCGGCCTCGAGGTCGTCGCCAGAGTCGCGAGATCGGTTCATCTCGTCGCTCAGGATGACGGCGCGAGCGCGGACGTCACCTCGCGCCCGTCGTCCAGGCGGATGCCGTGGCGGGGGTTTCCCACTGCCGGATCTGCGCCGCGAGATACTGCACGGTGGCGGCGTCCTCCATCAGGTTGTCGATCACCGCCACGCCGGTCCCCGTCAGCCCAGGGCGATGTAGCCGAGCTCCACGCTGACGTTGGTGCGGATGCCGGCCTCGGTGACGGCCCCCACCGGTCGAGGCCACGTCGAGCAGGTCCGCGACCGTGGTCTCGACCTCCTCGCGCCGTGACGTCGAGCTGGTTGGGCCGCTCGCCGAGCACCCCGGTCGAAGATCTCGGTCGCGACCGGCACCGGGTCGGGATCGCACCAGACCCAGGTTGCCGTCGAAGCCGTCGCCGGCCTCGCGTTCCTTGTCCTCACGGACCTTGGCCAGCGCGCGCTCGGTCACCTCGGGATCGCGGCGGATGGGGTGGACACGGCCATGCCACCGATCGCGTGCGCCCCGCGCCGGTGACGAGACGCGCCCAGTCTCTGGCTGTACGCGCGCATGAACGGCGCCGGCCATGGTGTCTGCGCACGGGGTCAGGAAGGACGAACTTGATGCCAGTCCCGGAACTTCTTGATCACACTGGAGATGTAGTGCCAGCGGCCGGCGTTCGAGCCGGTGGCGTGCTCGCCGAGCGCGGGCAAGCGAATCTCGTCCATCTCGAGCGCCGGCCAGGATCGTCTGCGATCGGACCGTCGCCCGCACCGTGCCCGCGGGGCAGCGCGAGCAGGTCCTCGGACGCGGCCAGGACGTCGTGCCAGATCGCCGCCTCGGCCGCGCCCTCGAGCTTCGGGAGGTAGAGGTAGGGGCCGCTGCCGGGCGATCAGCTCGGCCGCCAGTTGTGGAACAGGAGCGGCCCCACGTCGAACAGCGACCCGGAGTTCGGCTCGCGCTGACCTCCACGTGGCGCTCGACCAGGTGCCAGCCGCGCGGCCGGCCGCCGCGTCGCCACCCGGTCGCCCATCCGGTCTCCTTGTGGGCGTGGACAGCAGATCGTTCGCCGCCGCGTCCCGCACGTTGCGCTCGCCGTCGACCAGGTCGACCACGTCGGCGAGCCCCAGTCCTCGAAGTCGGCCATGAACATCGCGCGCGCCCGAGTTGAGCACGTTGATCATCATCTTGCGGTCGACCGGGCCCATGATCTCGACGCGGCGGTCGGTAGGTCCGCCGGCGCGGGGAGACACGCCAATCGCCATCGCGCACCTCGGCGGTGCCCGGCAGGGGAAGTCGGGCAGCTCGCCCCGTTGAACGTGGCCTGCCGCTCCGCCCGCGCGCCGAGCAGGGCCCGACGAGCCGGCTCGAAGCGCCCGTGCAGCTCGGCCAGGAAGGCGAGGGCGTCGGGGGTGAGGATCTCCTCGGAACCGTCCACCCGCGGGCCGGTGCACGACCAGCCGGTCCCCTGCGGCGGTCCCTGCAGGTTCCAGTCCGTCAGGACGCTACGCGAATCGGACGGATCGGGTCGTTCTCCACGGCCCATCGAGTGTGACCGGCCGCCCGGAAAGCGTCGAGACCGGGCCCGCACGACCCGGTCGGGCGCGCGGCGCGTAGGCTCGGACACATGGCAACCAGGGGTCCGCGCATCCTGATCGTGGGGGGCGGGCAGCGTCGGCCTGTTCGTGGCGATGGGGCTCCGGCGACACCTGCGCGGGCGCCCCGCCGACGTGGTCCTGGTCAACCCCGAGAGCTTCATCGTCTACCAGTCGTTCCTTCCCGAGGCCGCCTCGGGGAGCATCGAACCGCGCCACGTCGTGGTCCCGTTGCGGACCGTCCTGAAGAAAGCTCGCCTGATCACCGGCGAGGTCACCGGCGCTCGACGCCGAGCGACGGATGGCCACGATCGCCCCGACGGAGGGCGGGCCTTTCGAGCTCCCCTACGACCACGTCGTCCTGGCGCTCGGTTCGGTGTCGCGTGTGCTCCCGATCCGGGCCTCGAGGACCAGGCGGTCGGGTTCAAGACCGTGAGCGAGGCGATCTACCTCCGGAACCAGCTGCTCTCGCGCATGGACGCCGCCGACGAATCCAAGGACCCCGAGATGCGCACGCGGGCGCTCACCTCTACGTCTTCGTGGGCGGAGGCTACGCCGGCGTCGAGGCGATGGCCGAACTGGAGGACCTGGCGCGGTTCGCCTGCCGGTACTACCCGCGGGTCCACCGGCAGGACATGCGGTGGGTGCTGGTCGAGGCGGCGCCGGGCATCCTGCCCGAGATCGGCTCGAGCCTGGGCGACTACACGCTGGAGAACTGCGGGGCCGCGACATCGAGGTGCACCTGTCGACCACGCTCGAGTCTGCGGAGGACGGTGTGGTGACGCTCTCCTCGGGCGAACGGTTCGCCACCGACACGCTGGTGTGGACCGCGGCGTCCGCCCCTCCCGGTCGTGGCCCGGCTCGGCCTGCCGGTGGACGAGCGCGGGCGGATCGAGGTGGACGAGTTCCTGCGGGTCCGGGGCGTGGTGGGGGCCTGGGCCGCCGGCGACTGCGCGGCCGTCCCGGACCTGCTCGGCGGCGGCCTGGCGCCGCCGACCGCGCAACACGCCCTCCGCGAGGCGAAGCGGCTGGCCGCCAACGTGGCCGCGACCGTGCAGGGCGGCGCGCCGGCCGCGTTCCGCTACCGGTCGCTCGGCGGCTCGCCTCGCTCGGCCTGTACAAGGGCGTGGCGCGCGTCATGGGAATTCCGGTGCGGGGCTTCCCCGCCTGGTTCCTGCACCGCAGCTACCGCGTGCTTCGCGTGCCCACGATGAACCGGAAGGCGCGGATCGTCGCCGACTGGACCGTGGCCCTGTTCTTCCGCCGGGACGTGGTGCAGCTGGGTTCGCTACGGACGCCGGGCACCGTCGAGGAAGCGTTCCAGGCGAACGAGCGCCCCGGCGGTGCGCGGGGGGGCTCGAAGCCGCCCAGCCCGTTCGGCGTGCCGATGCCCGTCGGCAGGTCGTACCCCGCGCCTGCGCCGCACTGCAGCGGGTGGCCGCCGCATGAGCCGTTCGTCCCGGTCGTCACGTCGTGCAGGCTGCCCAGCGAGGCGTACACGCTCTGCGCTGGATAGGCGAAGCTCGGCGCGTTGCCGGCCAGGGCGTAGACGGCCCCGATGAGCGGCGCCGAGAGGCTCGTGCCGCCGACCTGCACCCAGCCGCCGCGCCGTACAGTCGTAGACGGCGGCGCCCATGTCGGTCGGCGACCGCCGAGACGTCGTTCATACCGCGACCGCTGCATCCGATCGCGCCCCAGTTGGCGGTGGCGGTCTGCCACGCCTGCGCCGAGTTCGTGGAGCTGCAGGCCGATCCCGGTACCGCTCCACACCGACTCGGAGTTGTACGAGCCGTCGCCGTTCAGGTTGAGCGTCGTGCCGCCCACGGCCACAACCGTGCTCTGGTTGGCCGGGCAGGCGACGGCGAATCCAGAGTCACCGGCCGAGACCGTGATCGCGACGTGGACCTTGTTGTATGCGGCCATGGGTGCGCAGTCGAACCCGTACGCGCCGTAGCTGTTCGAGATGACCTCGGCGCCGCGCGCGGCCGCTGTGTTCACGGCCGCCTTGAGGTTGGCGAACGAGTTGCTCTTGGCCTCGAATAGCTCGATCCGGCAGTTCTGGCAGATCGCGTGCGCGACCTCCACGTCGAGAGCGATCTCGGTCGCCCAGCCGGGGGTGGGGCGCTGGCAGGGGTGAGGTCTTGCCGCTCTGGTTCAGCACCAGGAAGCAGTTCCCCTGCGTCGCGGACGTGCATCGGCGGAACCTCGGCAGGCCGTACGTCTCGTTGTAGTGGTGCAGGTCTCCGTAGATATTCGGGTTGCTGAACGCGTCCACGATGGCGATCTTGTGGTGTGTCGAGACGGTGGTCGGGAGGTTGTAGGCCGAGTGGAACTTGGCCGGGCTCAGGCCCGCCGGGAGGTTCGGGCTCACCAGGAGGTTCCGTTGGCGTCGACCTTCACCCACGACATGCAGGAAGCGTACTCCGGAGAGGTGGAGACCGAGCACGGGCTTGACGTGCGCCGTCGGCTTGGAGGCCGATGCCGAGACGGCCGGGAAGGCTCCCCAGCGCCGCCAACACACCGACACACACGATCACGCGACGCGTCATCGAGCCGTTCCTCTCCACGTCCGTACGTCCAGCAGCCTCCGAACGGACTGCTCCCACGATCATCGGCGGTCACGGCGCGCGACCATCAGGGGCTTCGGTCCCGACCTTCTCCCCGAACGGGGGACGACGAAGGGAGGAGCCGAAGCCCCCTCCCCTAGTCTGAATCGAACGGAACGGGCTGCTTAGAAGCCGCCCAGACCGTTCGGCGTTCCGATGCCGTCGGCAGCGTCGCCGACGCCCGCGTGGCACTGCAGCGGGTGCGCGGTGCAGACCACCGCTCCCGTTGCTGCCCGTGGTCACGTCATGGAGGCTCCCCGGGGAGAGGTAGACGCTCTGCGCCGGGTAGTTCCGCGCATGGTCACGTTGCCGGCCAGGGCGTACACGCCGGCGATCAGCGGAGCCGAGAGGCTCGTCCCCCGACCACCAGCCAGCCGCCGAACCCGAACGTGTCGTACACGGCCGCTCCCGTGGAGGGGTTGGCGTCGGCCGAGACGTCGGCCATGCCGCGCTTGGTGCCGCACCCGATGGCCGCCCAGTTGGTGGCCGACAGCTGCCACGACTGTGCGCTGATGACCGTCGAGCACGCGGAACCTGCCGCCGCTCCACGCGCTCTCGGAGACGTAGCCGTGGCTCCCGTTCAGGTTGAGCGTCGTGCCGCCGACCGCCACGACCGTGTTCTGGTTGGCCGGGCAGGCGATGCCGAAGCCGCTGTCACCCGTCGAGACCGTCACGGCGATCTTCGTGTGGTTGTAGGCGGGCATCGTCCCGCAGTCGTGCCGAAGGCGCCGTAGCTGTTCGAGATCGCGTCCGCGCCCTGTGTCGCCGCCGTGTTGACGGCCGTGCCCAGGTTGGCGAACGAGTTGGTGTTGGCCTCGTACAGGTTGATGCGGCAGTTCTGGCAGACGGCGTGCGGCCGTCTGGACGTCCAGCGCGATCTCGAGGCCCCAGCCCGTGTCACCGGCCGGCAGGGGCGTCTTCTTGCCGAACTGGTTGCGGATCGCCAGGCACGATGTCTTGACGAGCTTCGTGCACTTGGGGAACTTCGGCAGACCCATCGTCGCGTTGTAGACCTTCAGGTCCGCGAACACGTTCGGGTTGGCGAACGCGTCCACGATCGCGATGGTGTGGTTGCCGGCGACCGTGTTGGGCAGGTTGTAGCCCGTGTGCCAGTCGAGCGGACCGTAACCGGAGACGTTCGGGCTGACCTCTGCGCTGCCACTGCTGTCGGTCACGCACCCGCGCGAAACATTGCGCGTACGTGGCCGAATTGGGATACGCCGCAGACCGCCTTCGAGCGCACAGGACTCGGCTTGGCGCCGGCCTGCGTCGCCGTAAGGGCCCCGAGCATGGCGACCACGCTCAGGGCGATGACGAACCGTCGAAGCATGTACTCCCCCTTCTTCCCCGAAAGGCGCGAAGCAACTCGGTTGTTCGAGTGGGGCACGCGCCTTGCCAATACCCTGCCCCAGGCCGGGCTGGCGTCCAGGAGTGTACGGGACCATTCGGCCGTGCGCCATCAGCCCAACGAATGAGGTTCGCAGCAACGAGCGAAACGGCCTCAAAGAGGTCTAGGCGACCGGATCGGCCCTTACGGCCGCGTGGAGCGCCGCCGATCCTCGTTCGATGTCGGCCAGCTCGTGTCCGCCGGTGAGCTCCCCGACGGCCCAGGTCATCAGGTCCCGGATCGAGATGATCCCCACCAGCTTCCCCCGGTCCATGACGGGCAGATGGCGGATGCGCCGCCCCGCCATCGTCTTGGCCGCGTCGACGATGTCGGTCTTCGGGTCCGCGGTGGCGAGGTCCGCGGTCAGCTGCCGGGCCACCGTGAGGGTCGTCGGGTCCGAGCCGGCGGCGACGACGTCCACCACGTCGCGTTCGGTGACGATGCCCGCGGGACGGTCGCCCTCCATGACCACGACGGAGGAGATGCGGTGCTCGTGGAGGATTCGGGCCGCGTCCGCGAACGTGTCCTGCGACGAGACCGTGACCACGTCCCGGTGCATGATGTCGGAGACCTGCATGGTTCCCAGCTCCTGGTCGGGAGGGGTAGGGTACCGCTCCGGACACGCCGGTGCCCATGGCGTCGAACAGGCGGGAACGCGGCTGAAGCGCACCGCCACGAGCACCCAGACGGCCGCGACCGCCACCGCGACGAGCCCGGCGACGCGCCCGGCCCGGCCCCGGGCGATGAAGACGGCGGCGATCGGCGCGTAGACCCCGGCCAACCCGACCGCGGCGAACGACGCCGACCCGTCCGCGGACAGCGGGTGGATGAGCGCAGCCAGGCCGAGCGTGCCCGCCGCCATCGACGCCACGGCGGCGAACGCCTGGCCCGCGGCCGCGCTGGCGCGCCGTCCTTCCGGGTCGTCCGGATCCGCAGTGGGCAGGCAGGCGCGCAGGCCGCCCAGCGACGACAGCGGCCCCAGCACCGCGGCGGCGGCGAAGCCCGCCGCCAGTCCCGAGTGCCCGACGAGCCCGCGCCCTCCCCACAGAAGCGTCTCGGCCCCCACGGCCGCCGCGGCCACGCCGATCGCGGTCAACACGGCCGGGGGGATGCGCAGCCCTCGTGCCGCCGCCCGGCGAAGCTCCTCGCCCCGCGTGGTGATCAGGCCCTCGTCGACGGCAACCACGAACTGGAAGATCCCGAACATGATCAGCAGCCCGGCACCCTCGGTGCGCAGGACGACGCCGTCCGAGACCACCAGCGCGGCCGAGACGAGCGGGAGGGCGGGAAGCAGCACGGCAACGAGCGAGGGCGACGGCGTGGGCCGCGCGCCCAGCAGGCAGCCCGGCCCCCAGTCCCCCCGCAACCAGGTACGCGGCTGAGCCGAGGCAGACGCCCACGGCGAACGAGGGTGTCTGGCGCGCCGCGGCCAGGAGCGCAACGATCACCGGCCCCGCCTGGACGCCGATCAGGGAGAGGCCGACCGTCCGGGGCGAGGCGCCGCCGGCCAGCAGCATGCGCGCCACCCCGCGGGTGAGCGCGCTCGCCCCCACTGTCAGCACGGCCGCGCCGGCGAGCAGGAGGAGGACGGCGAGGACCACGGTTGGGGGACTCTAACGGGAATTGACGCAGCGGACGGTCCGGCCCGGCCGTCGCGTCAGTGGTCGCTTCGGCCGCTGAAGTTGAACGCGCCGATCTTCAGCGCGGGGACGCGCGAGGCCGAGAAGAAGAACTCGCTCACGAGCGCGGGTTCCTCGCCGACCTGCTCGACGTCGGAGAGCGCCCCGAGGATCGACTGCGTGAAACGGAGGTTCTTCACCGGGCTCGCGACGCGGCCGTCCTCGATGAGCCAGGTGCCGTCGCGCGTCATGCCCGTGAGCACGGTCTCGATGGGATGCACCACGTTCGAGTAGTGGAAGCGCGACACCAGCAGGCCGCGGTCGGTCGCCGCGATCATGTCCTCGAGCGACGCGTCGCCGCCCTCCAAGGACAGGTTCAGCGGGAACGGGCCCTCGGGGTTGGGCGGCGGGAGCGCGTGGCCCGTCGACTGCCGGCCGGCAAGGGCGGCGCTCCTGCGGTCGTACACGCCCGACCGGAACACGCCCCGTTCGATCAGCTCGACCCGTTGCCGCGGCGTTCCCTCGAAGTCGAAGGGAAGCCCGATCGCGCCGTCGGAGTGCACGTCGTCCACGATCGTCACCGCGGGCGCGCAGACCTGGTGCCCCGCCTTCCCGCTGAGCGCCGAGCGGCCCTCCTCGATGGCGCGCCCCCCGAAGGACAGGAAGGAGAGGAACCCGACGAGCGTGGAGACGGCGAGCGGCTCGAGGACGACCGGGTACGTTCCCGGCTCGACGTCGATCCGGGACGCTGGCTGTCGCGCGCCTTGCGAGAGGCCCGGGCGCCGATGCCGGCCGAGTCGAAGTCGCCAGCCCGGCGATGGGTCTCCTCGGCGGTGCCCGCCCCGCCCTCGCCGCCGGACACGACCGCGGTGATGGTCGCCTGCGTGGACGCCGCATAGCAGAACTGGCCCTCGGTGTTGGCGAGCGCCACCTCGGCCGCGGTCGTCTCGTAGGCGCCGGCGGCGCGAAATCCGGATGCGGCCTGCCCGACGAGCTCTGCCACCGCCTCGGCCCGTCCGCCGGGCGACATGTCGGCGGTCGCCTCGTCGTAGGCCCCGGGAATCGCCGGTGCGTCCGCCGCGGGAGCCAGGCCGGGGAACTGCGGGTCTGGCACCGCGACGCGGGCGAGCTCGAGCGCGCTCGCGGCCGCGCGCGCCGCGCCGTCCTTGGAGAAGTCGTTCGTCGAGGCGATGCCGAGCCTGCCCTCGCGCACGACGCGGACGCGGAACCCCGTGTCCTCGCGCCACGTGCTCTGGTGGATCGACGAGTTGGCGAAGCGGGTGAGGCCCCCCCACTCGTGCGTCAGCAGTACCTCGACCCCGTCGGCGCCGTCCAGGTCCAGCGCTCGCTGGACGACGTCGCGGATGTCGTCGGGACCGATCAGGGCGCCGCCATCACCGCACCCCGACGCGCACGTTCCGGAACCGGGCCGGCGAGGCGGCGTGCCCGACACGGGCGACCTGTCCCGGCTGGCCCTTGCCGCAGTTGGGCGTGCCGTAGACGGTCCACTCCTCGTGGCCGCCCGACCGCGTCGCACGACCCCCAGAACTCGGTGGTGATGCCCGTGTAGTTGGGGTTGCGGTACATCTGGGTCAGCTTCCCCTTCTCGATCCGGTAGGCGATCTCGCAGCCGAACTGGAAGTTCACGCGCTTGTCGTCGATCGACCAGGACTGGTTGGTGTTCATGTAGACGCCGTCCTGGGTGTCGCCGATGATCTCCGCGAGGCGTGCCCTCGCCCGGTTCGAGGTTGATGTTGGTCATCCGGATGATCGGCAGGTTCTGCCAGCCGTCGGCCCGCATGGCTCCGGACGACGGCAGGCCGAGGGTCGTCGCCGTGTCGCGGCCCGACGTGAAGTTCTGGAAGATGCCGTTCTCGATCAGCACCGTCCGCTGGGCGGCCACGCCCTCGTCGTCGTACGGCGAACGTGCCCAGGCCGCCGGCGAGCGTCGCGTCGGCGACGACCGTTACCTTGTCGCTGCCGTAGCGGAGCTTCCCGCGATCGCCGGGGGAGAGGAACGACGTGCCCGCGTACGCCTCCTCCATCCCGAGGACCCGGTCGAGCTCGGTCGGATGGCCGATCGACTCGTGCATCTGGAGGATCACCTGCGATGCGTCGAGCACCAGGGTCGTGACCTCGCTCGGGCACTCGGGGGCGCGCAGCAACGCGACGGCCTCGCCGCCGATGCGCTCGGCCTCCTGCGTCAGGCCCAGCGAACGGATGTGCTCGTACCCCGCCGCGAGAATGTGGCCGCGGAACGAGTTGGGGAACGACCGCCGCTGCATCTCGCCGTCGCCGATCGCGGTGGCCTCGAGGCCGCCGCCGGAGTGGACGATCGTCTGCTCGATCGCCGAGCCCTCGCTGGACGCGAACTGCGTCCGGCGCCGGTAGAGGTCGATCGTCGCCTCGGCGAAGGTCACGCCCTGCACCGACTGCGCGCGCCGGCTCGCCTCCATCAGCAGCGCGACCTTCTCGTCCAGGTCGACCAGGAACGGGTCCTCCCGAAGCGGGGTCTCCCACGTCGCGGTCACCGGCTGGGTCTCGGCCAGCCGGACCGGCTCCATCGGCAGGCGCGATGCGGCGCGGGCGATGTCGACCGCCAGCCGGGCCGTGCGGGTGATCTCGCCGTCCTCGGTGCGGGCGGTGGCGGCGAAGCCCCAGTAGCCGTCGACCAGGACGCGAATGCCGAGTCCCTGCGAGAGGGCGCGGTCGACGCCCTCCATCTCCTGGTTGCGGACGGTGAGCGACTCGCTCTCCTCGGAGACGACGCGGGCGTCGGCGTAGGACGCTCCGGCGGCACGGGCGGCCTCGACCGCCTGTCGAGCGACGTCGATCACTGCGCGTGCACCTCTCTCCTCCCCCCGAGGCGACGGTGAGGGACGAAGCCTACAGGAGGAGTCCGACGCGGCGCCACGCGGGTATCATGCCGGTTCTCCGTACGTCCGCCACCCGCGTGAAGGAGGCCGCCGCGGCGATGGGAACGCTCGACGGGAAGGTCGCCGTGATCACCGGAGCCGGCCGCGGGATCGGACGCGGCGAGGCGCTGCTGTTCGCGCGCGAGGGCGCACGCGTCGTGGTCAACGACGTCGGCGCGGCGTGGGACGGCAGCGGCGCCGATGATCGCCCCGCCACGCAGGTGGCCGACGAGATCCGGTCCGCGGGTGGCGAGGCAGCGGCGCACCACGACGACATCGCCGACGAACAGGGTGCGGCGTCCCTGATCCGGCTCGCCCTCGACACGTGGGATCGGCTCGACGTCGTCGTGAACAACGCGGGCATCCTGCGCGACCGGATGATCTTCAACATGTCCGTCGAGGAGTGGGACGCGGTCATCCGCGTGCACCTGCGCGGGCACTTCTTGGTCACGCGCGCGGCGTGCGCGCACTGGCGCGAGCGGTCCAAGGCCGGCGAGCAGGTGAGCGGCCGCATCGTGAACACGACGTCGACGTCCGGCATCCTCGGCATGGTCGGCCAGGCGAACTACGGCGCCGCCAAGGCGGGCATCGCCGCGCTGACCCAGATCACCGCGATGGACATGGGCCGCTATGGGGTCACGTGCAACGCGATCGCGCCCGGCGCGCGCACGCGCATGACCGAGGGGACGTTCGGCGAGCTGAAGGTCCCCGAGGGTCAGTTCGACGACCTCGCTCCCGAGAACGTCGCGCCGATGGTGGCGTTCCTGGCGGGCGACGCCGCGAGGGACATCACGGGGCAGGTCTTCGGCGTCACCGGCGGCCTCGTCCAGCTGTACCAGGGATGGACGCCGGTCGGCGAGGTGCGCAAGGGCGGCCGCTGGGAGCCTGCCGAGCTGGCCGGGAGGATGGACGAGCTGTTCGGAGGCCGGCCGCGGGTCTACTCGCCCGAGCGCTCCGCGCTGCGGCAGCTGGCGGGCCTGGGCGGCGGGGCCGAGGGCGCCGAATGACCGGGACGTACATCCACGACGTGACGGTGTTCGACGGCCGGCGCGCGCGCGAGCGAGCCGGCGTCCTGTTCGAGGATGGCGTCATCCAGTGGGTGGGCTCGCACACGCGCGCGCCCCGCGAGGCGAAGGCGGCGCGCGACCTCTCCGGGGACGGCCGCACGCTCACGCCCGGCCTCATCGACTGCCATGTGCACCTGTGCTTCGACGGCGAGCCGAACTTCGTGGGTGAGGCCGACGTCTCCGAGCCGTTCGCCGCGATCAAGTGCGCGGGAAACGCCGTGCGACACCTGCGGGCCGGCACGACGACGGTGCGCGACCTCGGCGGCTTCGGCGCGGTCGTCTGCGACGTGGCGCGGGCCATCGAGGGCGGCCGCATCCCGGGTCCGCGCGTCGTGGCGTCCGGCCGCGCGCTCACGATCACGGGGGGCCACGGTTGGAACTCGTTCGCGAGGCAGTGCGACGGCGCAGACGGCGTTCGGCTCGCCGTGCGCGAGCAGATGCGCGCCGGCGCCCGCTCGATCAAGATCGTCGCAACGGGCGGCGTGCTGACGCCCGGCATCCAGGTCGATTTCACGGCGTTCACGGTCGAGGAGATCGAGGCCGCCGTCGACGAGGCGCACACCTGGGGCGTGCCGATCGCCGCGCACGCCATCGGCGCGACGGGGATCGCGCGCTGCGTCCGTGCCGGCATCGACTCGATCGAGCACGGGGCGCAGATCAGCGCCGAGGTGGCGCGCCAGATGAAGACGAAGGGAACGGTGCAGGTCCCGACCATCTGCGCGCTCCGCGGGATCGTGGACCACCCCGAGGAGCGTGCCCGCGTACACGGTCGCCAAGGGCCGGCAGAATCCTGGACCAGGCCCGCGAGTCGTTCGGCCGGGTGGTTCGCGCCGGGGCCCGCCACGCATGCGGAACCGACGCGGGCACGCCGCACAATCCGCACGGCAGCGCGCCGCTCGAGGTCATCCGCATGGTCGAGTGGGGGCTCCCGGTCGACCGGGCCATGCAGGCCGCGACCGTGCACGGCGCCCAGCTCCTGCGGGTCGGAGACGAGACCGGGGCGATCGAGCCCGGGAAGTCGGCCGACCTGGTGCTGTACGGCGTCAACCCGCTGGACGACATCGACGGACTCCTGTCGCCGGCCGCGGTCTTCCGGGCCGGGAACCTGGTGGCCGGCGGCCTCTAGCGATACGGGAGCGAAGCGGGCGACCCGTCGAACGGGTCGCCCGCTCGCGCTGTTGGCTAGCGGAGCTCGACGTTGGTGAAGATGTCGGTCTCGCCGATGCCGGTTTGTTCGATGGCGTTGTTGCGGCCGTCGGTCCAGACCGGGTAGACGGCCCGGTTGGAGGCGGCGATGCCGTTGTAGTCGCCGATGAACGCCCCGGAGGTGAAGAACCCCAGGTCCGGGTTCCACGACCGGGTGCTGATCCGACGCTGGCGGCCAGCTGCGGCCGTCGTTGGTCGAGGTCGCCTGCCAGGTGTCGATGTTGCGGTTGGCCGGGTCGCGGCGGCGGTCGAACCAGATGGCGTACAGGTTGCCGTCGGGGCTGGAGTCGACCCAGGGGAAGAACTGGTCGTTGCCGGCCGGGCCGCCATCGGCCTGGGTGCTCAGGAAGCGGGCGTCGGTCCAGTGCAGGCCGCCGTCGTGGGACTGCTGGACCGAGATGTCGGCGCCCGAGACGGCGCCGTTGATGTAGTTCTGGTAGAGGTAGGTCAGCGTGCCGGTCGTCTGGCTGTAGTCGATCGACAGCGTGTTGGGGGCCCGGAACACCGTTGGGGGCAGCAGGTCGCCCGGGTCGGGGTTGTCGACGAACTGGCCCGGCTTGTCGACCTGGACCGGAGCGGCCAGGAAGCTGGCCCCGCCGTTGGTCGACTTCTGGAAGCGGAACCCGTGGTCCAACGAGGTGTTGCATTCCTCCAGGGCACGTAGCCGATGTCCAACGCCCCGTTGCGTCTCGACCTGGGGCACGCTGAACTGGTTGGCCGACTCACCCACCCCGCCGGCGCCGGGGGCGTCGGGGACGACCGGGGTGTGCTCGAACACCGTCAGCGACGGGTTGGAGGTGGGGATGGTGTCGGTGTAGGCGAGCTGGATCGGGCAGTAGTCGCTGGACCCGTCGGCCAGCAGGTGGAACTTGGTGTAGGTGACATACAGCCGCCCGTAGTGCGGGCTGGTCGGGGTGTTGTCGACGGCGATGTACTCCTTGTCGTTGAAGATCGACGTCATCGACGGTCCCGGTGGTGTAGTCGAAGTTGCTGGCCGCCCGGGCTGCCTGGCGGCCCGGTGTCCAGGTCTGTGCCGTTGTCGACCGACTTGATGACGTGGACCTCCGAGAACGGCAGGGCCCGGAAGAAGCAGAGCTGGGAGATGTAGAAGGCGCGGTCGCGGTGGCTGTAGGCGACCGCCGGGTCACCGCCGCTGCAGAAGTCGCCGGTTCCCCGGAACTGTGGGGTGACCCGGGTGGTGCGCCAGCTGCTGGCCGCCGTTGGCGGTGCGCATGATCGCCACCCCGCCGCTGACATAGTCGTTGGAGGCGGCCACCGCGATCAGCGGGTTGCGGGTGTTGTAGGCGACCGAGGTCTCGTTCTGGGGCAGCGGCGGGTTGGAGTCGTCGTTCATCTGCACGTTCGGTCCAGCGCTGCGCGGACGCGGCCGCTGGCCTGCAGGTGCCTGGCCTGGGCGGCCACGGCGGCCGGGCTGGCCATCGCCCGCACGCCGGTGGAGATGCCGCCCGGGTACGTGCGGATGTGCTTGATCCACCTCGGGGTCGGCGTGGCCGCGGATGCGTTCACCGCGGAGATAGCGAAAGCGGAGGCGAGGACCGCCGCCGCCACGAAGACTCGAATACCTCGGCTCATGGGTTCCCCCTTCTCCCCCCCCAGGGAGCGATCGGCACAGGCCAGAGGATCTTGGCACCGATTCTCAGAGCGGTCAAACTGGAAAGTGCGACACAAGTCCCACCGAGGCCCCCTCGGGTCGCGGTGGGTTTGCCGGCGGGCGCCCGATGCCGATACGTCCTAGCACATGGGCATTTCCGGGGCGGAGCGGGCGACGTGGCGCAACACGTGGCGGTGGCTGGTGGGGCTCGCCGCCTGCGGCGCTCTGGGCTGGTGGGCGTTCGTGCGGGGCGTCAGGGTGCCGCTGCTGTCCCTGGTCGACCTGGGCTTCCACGAGCTGGGCCATCTGCTCACGTACTGGCTCCCCGACGTCGTCACCGCGATGATGGGCTCGATCAACCAGGTGCTGGTCCCCGCGGCGCTCGCCGGCTACTTCCTGTGGCGTCGCGACCGCCTGGCCGCGGGACTCTGCTTCGCGTGGGCGGGGACCTGCGCCCAGGCGGCGAGCGTCTACATCGCCGATGCTCCGTACCAGGCGCTGCCGCTGATCGGCGGCGAGCACGACTGGGCTTTCGTCCTGGGGCCGGAGCACTTCGACGTGCTGCACCGCGCGGGGCTGATCGCGTCGTACGTGAAAGGGTTCGGGCTGGTGCTGTGGCTCGCCGGCACGGCGCTGTGCGCCGCCGGGTTGCTCGGATTCGTGTCAGACCCCCTTCCTACACTTCGGTCACCGGAAGGAGGAGCCCATGCAGCAGGCGATCACCGCGATGGCGGCTTTGGCGATTGGGGTGTGCGCGACCCTCGTCCTGGCGCGGGCCCTGGGGTGGGGCCGGGATGGGGCTGAGCGCGCAGACGCGGTCGACGACCGCCTGCGGCTGACCATCGAGGCGCAGTCGGCCGAGCTTCGCAGGCTCTCCGATGCCGAGGCGCGCCGCGACCTCGGCGGCGAGCAGCTCCGCGGTGAGGTCCTGGCGTTCCGCGAGGCCCTGACCGACCTCCGGACGCGCGAGCAGGAACGTCGCGCGCGTGAGGAGCGGGGGTGGGAGACCCTGCACCGCGTCTCGTCCGTCCTCGCCGGCGGCCAGCGCACGGGTCGTGCAGGCGAGAACGTGTTGCGCGAGTCGCTGTCGGCGCTTCCGCCCACGATGGTGGTGACCGACTTCCGCGTCGGAGGGCGGGTCGTCGAGTTCGGCCTCGTCCTGCCCGACGGGCGCCGCCTCCCCGTGGACTCCAAGTGGACGGCCGATCGCGAGCTCCAGGCGCTGGCCGACTGCGATGACCAGGCCGAGCGGGATCGGCTCTGCAAGGTCGTCGAACGCGCGGTCGTCGAGCGGGCACGCGAGGTGTCGGCGTATCGCGATCCCGCGGTCACGGCGCCCTTCGGCGTGGCGGCCATCCCCGACGCCGCGTACGAGGTCCTTCGCCGGGCGCATGCCGACGCGTACCGGCACGGCGTGATCGTCGTGCCCTACTCCATGGCGCTGCCCGTCCTGCTGTTCCTCTATGGGATCGTGGCCCGCCTGGGCGGCGCGGCGGACCTCGAGGCGTGTCTGGCGGACCTGGTCGGCGTCCTCGACGGTCTCGAGGCGACGCTCGAGAACAAGTTCGCGCGCGCCGCGACGATGCTCGCCAACGGGACCGACGAGCTGCGCGGTCAGATCGGCCGCGCCCGTGGGCTGCTGGCCGCGTCCAGCGGTGCGGGGCTCACAGACGAAGCCCAGCTGGTCGCGGCGGGCGACGACCTCCCGGCTCTCGACGTGGAGGCTCTGGTCTCGTAGGGCTGCTCAGGGAGCCGGTTCGGTGGCGGGCGTGTCCTCGGCCTCGGCCACGTTTCCGCCGGGCGTCGGCTCGGGCTCCCGCGAGCGCCGTCCGAGGCGAGCGGGAACCGACAGGACCAGCCACGCGAGCCACCCGATCAGGGCGCCGGCCAACGCCGCCGCGTAGCCGATCCAGCCGTTGGTGTTCGAGAAGTCGAAGGGGTGGTGCACGACCCGCTGCTCGATCAGGTGGATGGACTCCAGGACCACGCGCGCGGGCAGCAGCAGGAGCAGTCCGGGGACGCTCACCACGAACCGCTCGGTCACCACGATCGGGGTGTAGCCCCAGAGCACCAGATAGGAGACGAACCCCCATACGGCACAGACCATCACCAGGGTCCAGCGGAACGCGCGACCGCCCATCGTCCCTGTGTAGCACAGGCGCGACGGGATCGTTCGTCAGTTCCGGGGTGGTCGACTAGGCTGACCCGGTGAGCTGGGAACGTGCGATGGTCGTCTTCGCGCACCCCGACGACGCCGAGTGGGGATCCTCCGCAACCGTGGCCAAATGGATTCGAGAGGGCGCCGCCGTGGAGTACGTGTGCGTCACCGACGGCTCCGCCGGCTGGAACGGCCCCGACATGACCCGGGAGCGGCTCGCGGGCATCCGGAAGGAGGAGCAGCTGGCGGCGTGCGAGTCGCTCGGCGTCCAGCGGTGCGACTTCCTCGGCTACGTCGACGGCCACGTCGAGGTCACGGCGGAGCTTCGCCGTGACATCACCCGTCACGTGCGGCGCTTCCGGCCGGACGTGCTGGTCGTCCCCGACCCGTCGCGCCTGTGGGACCGCGAGCGCGGCTACGTCAACCACACCGACCACCGGACCGTCGGGATGGCGTGTCTGGCCGTGATCAACCCCGACTCGCCGAGCCGCCCGATGTTCCCCGAGCTGCTGGACGAGGGCCACGAGCCCTTCGAGATCCCGAACGCGTGGATGCCCGTGATGGGCGACGAGGCGGACACGGCCGTGGACGTCAGCGAGACCATCGAGGCCAAGATCGAGGCCTTGCGCTGCCACAAGAGCCAGATCCACGACTGGCCGGTGGACGAGTGGGTCAAGGCCCGGGCCAAGGACCGCGGCGCCCCTCACGGGTACGAGTACGCAGAGACCTTCCGGACCTTCCGGCTGAAGGACGACTGAGCGACTGCCGAAGGAAGAGCGATGGGCGCTGGCCACCCACTTGAAGACGACGGCATGGACGACGACCAGGGACGGGAGTCCCCGGGCGACGACGCCCTGCCCGACGACGGCCTGGATGGCGAGACGCTGGGCGAGGATGGTCTCGACGAGGACGCGCTGGGCGAGACCACGCGGCCCCTGCCCGCCGACGAGCGGGAGAGCGTCGAGGCCGACCTGCAGGACCTGAAGGGCATGCGCGTCGTGTTCGAGTCGCAGGGTGCCAAGGGCGTGGTCATCAACTGCACGGACTGTGGCATGAACCACTACTTCGGCTGGGAGCTGCTGAAGGAGAGCCTCGAGCACATGCTGCAGACGGGTGAGCCCCGCATGCACGAGCCCGCGTTCGCGCCCAACGAAGAGGACTACATCGCCTGGGATTACGCCAAGGGGTACCTGGACGCGCTCGGCGACGCGGGCCTGGGGCCCGAGTCGCGATTCGACGTGCGGGCCTGTCCGTGGTGCAGCACCAAGCTCGAGCCCGACTACTCGTTCTGCCCCCGCTGCGGCCGGACGCTCGCCGTGGCCCGGCTCTACGTCGAGCTGGTCGAGCGCGGTCTCGACGAACGCGACGTGCGGGTCATGCTGACCCGCGCCGGGTTCGAGCCGCCGGCGTAGCCTTCTTCGCCGCAGCCGGCTTCCGTGCCGGCGCGGCCTTCTTGACCGGGGGTTTCTTCGCCGGTGCGCCTTTCTTCGCGGCTGGCTTCTTGGTCGCGGGTCGCGGCGGCTCCTCTCCTCGTCGTCGTCCGCCGTGGTCCCGACCGCCTGCGGCTCCATGACCGTGTCCTCGGGGAGCTTGTCGATCCGGATGCCCTTGAACGACGGCGCCCGCATCTTGCCGACGCGCGTCATCTGCAGGTACTCGATGTCCACGACCAGCTCGGGCCGCACCCAGCGCGCGCCCTTCACCTTCGACAGCTCGGGATCGTCGATCGGCGGCGCGTCGGTCACCATGTCGCGGAGCCGCTTCATGAGGGAGGCGATCATCTGCTCGGTGAACCCCGTGCCGACCTGCCCGACCCACCGGAGCTCGCCGTCGACGTGCGCGCCGACGAGCAGCGCGCCGAACGAGTTCGTCCGGCCACCCTGTCCCGGCGTCCACCCCAGCACGACGCACTCCTGCCGGTTCAGGAACTTGATCTTCTGCCAGTCCGGCGAGCGCCGCCCGGCCAGGTAGCGGCTGTTCAGCCGCTTGGCGACCGTTCCCTCGAAGTGGAGCTCGCGCACCTGCTTCGCGAACGCGACGCCCTTCTCCTCCACGCCGAACATGCGGTGCATCCGCTTGCCTTCGACGATCACCTCGTCGAGGAGCTCCATCCGCTGCGACAGCGGCCGCGACATCACGTCGCGCCCGTCGAACCACAGCAGGTCGAACGCGTACAGCTCGACCGGGATCTGCTTCGCGGTTCGCTCGATCTCCGACGGCGATGCCAGGTTCATCCGCTGCTGGAGCCGCTCGAACGACGGGTACCCGTGCTCGTCGGTCGCCACGATCTCGGCGTCGATCAGCGCGTTGATCGCGACGACGCGGCGGAACAGCTCCTTCAGGTCCGGGTACGAGCCGGTCATGTCCCGGCCGGTCCGGGAGATCAGGCGGACGTTCTGCCGGTCGAAGCGAAGCAGCGTCCGGATGCCGTCGAGCTTCGGCTCGAACCGCCAGCCGGCACGGTCGAACGGCTGGTGCCCGGCCTCCGCGAGCATGGGCGTCAGCGATGCCGGAAGCTCCGGCGGCCGGATCTCGGAGGACTTCGCCAGGAAGACCAGCCAGTCGGTCCGCGTCTTGATCAGGTGGTACTCGCCCGTGTGGCGCCGGCCGTGCAACCGGACGCTGACCTTCGATTCCGTCCACTCCAAGAGGTCGTAGGTGCCGTTGTCCCAGATGCGTACCTCGCCCGCGCCGTAGTGACCCGACGGGATCGACCCGGAGAACGTTCCGTACTCCATCGGGTGATCCTCGGTCTGGACGGCCAGGTGCTTCTCGCCGGGCTCCCACGGCAGGCCCTTCGGGACGGCCCACGAGACGAGGACGCCGTTGCGCTCGAGCCGGTAGTCGTGGTGCAGCCGGGTCGCGTCGTGCCACTGGATGACGAACGAGTTGCCGCCCGCCGACGGGCCGCCGCCCTCGGGCTCGGGCGTTCCCTCGTCGCCGAACGTCCGCTTCTTCAGGTACGTGCGCAGGTTCGGGTCCTTCGAGCGCGCGATCGTCTCGTCGTCCTTCGACGGTCGCGTGGTCCGCGATCCCTTCGCGGGCGCCGGTGCCGGTGGTTCCCCGCCGGTCCCCGGCGGTACGCGCTCGATGCCGATGGTCTCCAGCGCCGGCGCCAGGTCCTGGTACGGCCCGTCCACGACCGGGCGGAACGGGTCGCCGACCGAGGCGATCCGTTCCCAGATCGTGCGGATCGTGAAGTCGCTCGCGCGGATGGCTCCCTCCTCGACCTCGTCCCACGTCACCGGCGTCGAGACCGTGGCTCCCGGCTCAGGACGCATCGACCATGCGGCGGAGATGTTCGCGCCGACGCGGTTCATGTTGTGGTCCACGAACACCTTCCCGGTCCGCTTGCGGACCTCCCACTCCATGGTGACGTGATGGGGGTCGGCGGCGCGCATCAGCTGGCCGAGCGCGCCGACCAGCGCCCGGGTCTCCTCGTACGAATGGCCGGGCTCGATCGGTACGTAGATCTGCATGCCCGTCGCGCCCGACGTCTTCGGGTACGCGGTCAGGCCGAGGCGCTCGCACGAGACGTTCACCATGCGCGCGACCGACAGGACCTCCTCGTAGCCGGCCGGCTCGAAGGGATCCAGGTCGAAGAACACGTAGTCGGGCTGGTCGATCGTGGCGCACCGGGAGTGCAGCGGATGGAACTCGATGCACGCGAGGTTTGCCATGAACAGCAGGCCGGCCGCGTCGTCCACCATCAGATAGTTGATGACGTCGTGCTTGGTCGCGCCCCACCGGCTGGTCTCACCCGAGGTCGGGACGGCGCAGCGCGACATCCAGTCCGGCGTGTGCGACGGCGCGTCCTTCTCGTAGAAGAAGCTCTCCTTCACGCCGTTCGGCATCCGCTTCATGGTGAGCGGCCGCCCGCGCAGGTACGGCAGGATGAGGTCGGCGACGTTGAAGTAGAAGGCGATCAGGTCGCCCTTGGTGTACCCCTCGTCGGGCCAGAAGACCTTGTTCAGGTTCGACAGCCGGAGCTCGCGGCCCTCCGCCTCCATCCACCAGTGCTCGCCGCGGCGCTCCGCCGGCAGCGGCGTTGGGAAGTCGACCGTGAACGCGGGTCCCGTGGCGCGCTTGCTGGGCACCCGGCCATCGTAGCCGGGCCGGCGGAAGGGCCTCAGCCCGCGACGGCGCGCTCGCCGAGCTCGCGGATGACGTCGACGACCAGCCGGACGTCGGGCTCGGTCGTCCGCCAGTTCACGATCGCCGGCCGGAACGCGACCCGGCCGTCGTACGTCGTCGTCCCGACGTAGACGCGGCCGTCGTCCAGGACGGCCTGGCCCAGCTCCTGGTTGAGCCGGTCGAGCGCGGCCTCGTCACCGGCGAGCGACGGGGGCACGTAGCGGAAGCACACGATGTTCAGCGAGACGGGCGCCAGCAGCTCGAAGTCGGGCGCCGCCTCCACGACCGCGCCGAGCGTCCGCGCCAGCGCGAGGTGGCGCTCGATCATCGCGCGATGCCCGGCGCGTCCGTACGCGCGAAGCGTCGCCCACACCGCCAGGGAGCGCGCGCGCCGGGACATCTCGGGACTGTGGTAGCCGAGGTTCGGGCGCGGGTCGTCCAGCGCCGGCAGATACGCGGCCCCTGCAGCGAACGCCTTGGGCAGCAGCATCGGATCGCTGACGAAGGCGAACCCGCAGTCGTACGGCACGTTCAGCCACTTGTGACCGTCGGCGATGACGGAGTGCGCACGATCCACCCCTTCCAGCAGGTCGCCCGACTCGGGCGTCACGCGACCGAACAGGCCGAACGCGCCGTCGACGTGCAGCCAGGCGCCGTGCTCCTCGGCCAGGTCGGCGACGCGCGCGATCGGATCGACGTCCGCGGCATTCGGCTCGCCGGCCGTCACCGCCACGATCGCCGGCGCGCCGTGCAGGTCGGCCAGCGCTCGGCCGAGCGCGTCGACGTCCATCCTCCCGGCGCCGTCACGAACGAACGTCCGAACCTGCGCGCGGCCGATGCCCAGCATGGTGAGGGACTTCGCGGCGCTGGGGTGCAGGTGCCCGCCGGTCAGCACCGGGATGGGAGGCAGCGCCGCCAGGCCCGCCTCCTCGACGTCGACGCCGTGGCGCTCGCCGTACCAGTGCCGCGCGGCCGCCAGCGCCGAGAAGTTCGCCATCGTGGCGCCGGACGTGAGGATCCCGCCCCAGGACGCCGGCAGTCCGAACAGATCCTTCAGCCAGTCGAGCGCCACGGTCTCCAGCCGGGAGGCGAGCGGGGTGTTCACCCACGCGAACGCGTTCTGGTCCAGCACGCTCGTCAGCCAGTCGGCGCCGAGCGCGGCAGGGGTCACGCCGCCGGTCACGAAGTGGAACATCCGCGGGCCCGACGAGCGCACGGCGGCGGGGAGGCCGTCGCGCAGCAGCTCGGTGAGCGTCGCCACGGCGCCCTCGCCCTGCTCGGGCAGCGGCCCGCCGAAGCGCTCGGCCGCCTCCGCCGCCCCGGCCGGGAGCGCGGGGGACGCATCCAGCTCGGCCAGGAAGCGGACGGACTCGTCGGCGACGAGCGCCACGACCTTGTCGATGGCTTCCCGGTCTTCGATCGGATCGGTCATGGGCGGATCATAGGACGCCCTGTTGCAGTCCCGTTGGCGCGACCGAGTTCCGTCGATTGGGCGGTTCCCGAAGGGTTCCGAAGCTGTCACCACCTGGGGGTAGAATTGGCGTTCCCCGCTCCTGGGCTGGGGATACGACTTTCCCTGGAGGTGCAATCACATGCCGAGAACGATGTGGAAGGGAGCCATCTCGTTCGGCCTCGTGTCGATCCCGATTCGTCTGTATCCGGCGACCGAGGAGAAGGGCCTGAAGTTCAACCAGCTGCACGACGAGGACCACGGACGCATCAAGTACCAGCGCACGTGCGCGATCGACGGCGACGAGGTCACGTTCGAGCACATCGTCAAGGGCTACGAGTACGAGAAGGACAAGTACGTCGTGCTCACCGACGAGGACTTCGACGCCGTGCCGGTCGAGTCGAGCCGCGCCATCGAGATCCTCCAGTTCGTGGACCTCGAGGAGATCGACCCCATCTACTACAAGAAGACGTACTACCTGATCCCCGAGGAGATGGGCGTCAAGGCGTACACGCTCCTGCGCGAGGCGATGACCGAGACCGGGCGTGTCGGGATCGCCAAGGTCTCGTTCCGCGACAAGGAGCACCTGGCGACGCTGCGGTTCCGCGACGACGTATTCCTCCTCGAGACCATGTTCTGGCCGGACGAGATCCGCGCCTCCGACTTCGACGAGATCGGCGAGTCGAGCAAGCTCAAGGTCCGGAGCCAGGAAGTCCAGATGGCCCAGAGCCTGATCGAGAACCTCACCTCGTCGTTCGACCCCACCGAATACAAGGACGAGCTACCGCGAGGCGCTCCTGCAGGTCGTCGAGAAGAAGATCGCCGGCGAGGAGATCGAGGTCATCCCCGAGGCGGAAGCCGCCGAAGGTGGTGGACCTCATGGAGGCGCTGAAGGCCTCCGTCGCCGCCACCAAGACCAAGAAGCCGGCGGCACCGAAGCGTGCGTCGGCGGCCTCGAGTACGCGGCGCAAGAAGGCCGCCGCCTCGTAGCCGGCCGTCCACCTCCCTCATGAGCCGCGCCGGGTGGACGACGCGACCGGGTCCATGAAACTCGTGATCGCGGTGGTCAAGCCACACGTCCTGGACGACGTCACCGAGGCACTCCGCGAGGCCGGCGTGTCGGGCGTCACCTCCGTGGAGGCGCAGGGCTTCGGCCGGCAGCGGGGCCACACGGAGATCTACCGCGGCGCCGAGTACCAGGTCGATTTCGTCCCCAAGGTGCAGCTCGAGATCGCCGTCGACGACGACCGCGTCGACGAGGTGATCGACGTGATCCTGCGAAACGCCCGGACGGGGAAGATCGGCGACGGCAAGGTCTTCGTTCTCCCGCTCGAGCAGGCCCACCGCATCCGCACCGGGGAGACGGGTCCCGACGCCCTCTGACGAGACGCGGGCCGCGCAGGCGGCCGGGTGGGACGACGCGAGCCGGCTCCGTTCGGCCCTGCGATCGATGGACCCGGCGATCCTCCGCGCGTCCGGGGGACTCGGCTACGTGCGGGACGCGGGCGGCGCTCGTCGACCGGGCCGTGGCCGCGTGGGCGGCGGCCGTGCCCGGCGTCACGGACGATGCCGTGGCGGTGGTGGCGGTGGGCGGCTACGGGCGCGGCGAGCTCTTCCCGGGGTCCGACGTCGACCTCGTGATCCTGCACACTGCCGGGAACGACCATCTCGCCGAGCGCATGGCCGAGGCCGTGCTGTATCCGCTGTGGGACCAGGGCCTGGCCACCGGCAACGCCGTGCGAACCGTCGACGAATGCCGGGTCGCAGGAGGTGCCGATCCACGCGCCCTCGCGGCCCTTCTGGACGCCCGGCTGATCGCCGGGTCGCACGACCTCGTCGACCAGCTCGGCGCGGCGGTCGACGGCCTCTGCGGTGACGCCCGCCGGTTCGTGGCCGTGCTGGAGGAGCTGCGAGAGGGTCGCCGGCGACGCCACGGGTTCCTGGCACATGCGACCGAGCCCGACTTGAAGGAGTCGCTGGGGGGCCTGCGCGACGCTCCGGTGCTCTCGTGGCTGGTCCGGGCCGGGCTCGCGGTCGGAGAAGCCGAGTCACTCGAAGCGCCGATGGAGGTCCTCCGGCGGGCCCGCGTCGCCCTGCACCTGTGCACGGGGACGCGCTCGAACCGCCTCGAGGCGCAGGAGCACGGAGCGGTTGCCGGAGCGCTGGGTGTGGCCGACGACCCCGAGTGGGAGGCGCGCGACGCGCTGCTCCGCGACGTCCTTCGCGCGGGACGAACGATCGACGTGACCGTCGGCGAGGCGCTGCGGGCGGCCGCGGCCGGGGCGGGCAGTCCGAGGCGACCGGCAGCGGACCGCCCCGCCGAGCTCGCCGCCACGCTCGAGTCGGCCCCCGCCGACGGGCGGCTGGCCCTGCTGGTCGACGTGCTCGCGGCGGGACAGGCGGGCGCGCGGGCCATGGAGATCGCGGCAGCCCACGGAGCGCTGGACGCGGTGGTCCCGGCGTGGGGCCTGCTGTGCGGCCGCGTCCAGCGCGACCCGTACCACCGGTTCCCCGTCGAGGTGCACCTGTTGCAGACGGCCGCGGAGGCGTCCGCCGCCGTCGCACCGGCCGCCCGCGACGCCGATGGTGATCTCGCCGGCGATGCCCGGACGATCGGCGACCCTTCCGCGCTGCTGCTCGGCGCCTTCCTGCACGACGCCGGCAAGGTCGGCCGGGGCTCGCACGTCGAAATGGGTGAGGAGGTCGCGGAACAAACGCTCGCGGGTCTGGATGCCCCGCTGGAGCTTCGGGGTGACGTCGCGTTCCTCGTGCGCGAGCACCTGCTGCTGGCGGACACCGCTACACGCCGCGACATCTCCGAGGAGGAGGTGGTGCTCCGGGTTGCGCGGGCGGTGGGGGATCGCCGTCGCCTTGCGATGCTGTCGGTGCTGACCACGGCCGACGCTGTCGCGACGGGGCCGGCAGCATCGTCCGCCTGGCGCCTCGGCCTGGTCCGCAGCCTCGTCGAGCGCGTGGGGCGCGCGCTCGACCACGGCCTGGTCCGGGAGGAGGACGTCGACCAGCTGGCCCGCGCCGAGCGCGCGATACGGTTGGCGCTCGAGGGGGTGGCCAAGCCGGGGACGGTCGACGCCTTCCTGCGGTCGGTGCCCTCGGGGTATCTGCGGTGGGCCGATCCCGCGGACGCGGCGGGCGACCTGGGCCTGGTCCATCCCCGACCGCCCGAGGGTGAGGTGCGGGTCGCCGTACGCGCGGCGAGCGACCTGGGCGCCGGGATGCACCGGCTGGCCGTCGCGGCCCGGGACCGCCCGGGCCTTCTCGCGGGAATCGCCGGAGCCTGCACGGTCGCGGGGCTCTCCATCCTCTCCGCCCAGATCTTCACCACCACCGACGGGGTGGCGCTGGACGTGTTCACCGCCCGAGGGAACTTCGAGGAGGAGGTCCCGCCGGAGCGTTGGGAACGCCTGCGGGCGATCCTGCTGGCCGCCGCGGCCGGCGAGACGGACGTGTCCGCGGCCGTCGAGGTCCTTCGCCGGCATGCACGGACGCCGGCCGCGGAGGTTCCGCTCACCGTGCGGCTCGACCACGAGGCTTCCGACTTCCACACCGTGATCGAGGTCGGCGCGGCCGACCGCCCCGGCCTCCTGTTCGACCTGGCGAGCGCACTCGCGTCGCTGTCGCTCGACGTCCACCTGGCCCGGGTCGCCACCTACGGACACCGCGTCGTGGACGTCTTCTACGTGACCGATCTGGAGGGTAAGACGCTTCCGCCCGGCCGGGACGACCGCGTTCGGGCGGGAATCGAGCGGGCTCTTTCGGCTCCCTGACCTGGGCGAAACGGTCGGTGTCGGGAAGGGGTGTTTGACTCTTCGCGCCGGTTGTGGTGGCCTGAAGCCTCAGGCGGCACGTCACCGCACACCCCCTCTCTCGGCTCGGGCTTGGCTCCGCATTGCCCGTATGCCCCGAACCGGTCTCGATGGGGGAGGCGAGCCGCGGGGGGAGGTTGGGCAGTGACGGTCACGAGACGGCAGTTCCTCGCACGGGCGGGGAGGGCCGCGGCGCTTGCCGCCGCGTCCGGCGTGCCGCTGCTCGGATCCCGTCCCGCGTGGGCGGCCGGCGCGTGCACCCTCGGCGTGTGGACGCACGAGATCGGGGATCTGCAACACAAGCTGGGGTTCACGTTCCACGGCATCCGTCACAACCAGGGGATGCAGACCCCGCTGCCGGCCGAGCGCGAGCTGGAGTGGCACGACCAAGGGCACTGGCTGATCTACAGGAACGCGAACGCCGAGACCCTTGGTTCCGGCGGTGGCCAGGTGTGCTTCTCGTGGGGTGGCATCGCGCGCGGCGGGCACGACCTGTACTTCACCACCGGGGCCCGAAACCTCATGGCGAACAAGCGTTTCACAAAGGCCAGGCCCTACCTGTTCTCGTTCCACCACGAGCAGGTGGTCAACGATCGCCACCAGTGCGGTGCGCACGCGTGCGGCACGCCGGCCGACTACGTGGCGGCGTACCGGCACGTGCGCCGGCTGTTCGACAACCTCGGGGCGACGGTGTCCCACGGCGGGAACGTCAAGTTCGTGTGGACCCCCGCGGCGTCCCAGTTCCGCGTCCCCGACAATGACTTCGGCGCGCCGAGCGTCGACCCCGGTCCCGCGTACTACGACTACGTCGGCGTGGATGCCTACAACCGGCGGTGGCACAGCGAGCTGCTCTTCCGCCATCCGGACGAGCTGATCGGTGCGGCCCAGCGGTACGCGAAGAAGCGGGGAAAGCGGCTCCTCATCGCCGAATTCGGAGTGGAGGACGGCCCCGCGGCGCCTTCCCACATCGCGAAGGCGAAGTTCCTCCTGGAGACGGCCGAGCTGATCCGCTCGTGGGGCACCGCCGGCCCCGGATCCGTCGTGGCCTGGTACTTCACCAGCCTCGACAGCTACCGGCTCGACAGCTCGCCGAACGCGCTGAACGCCGCCCGCCAGATCGTGTCCATGCCGTTCTTCGGGTAGGCGGCCTGGCGGCGCGCCCCGGTCGGCAGGGCCCCCGAGCCGTCCGGCTGGACGAGCGGGACCCCTCGGTGTAGGAAGTGTGAGGACCGGGGGAGCGACCCGCACGGCCGCGAACAGGAGGAGACCGTATGGCCCGCCACATCGACGACGATCCATTCCCACGTCCAGGCCTCAGCCGTCGGGAGCTGCTCAAGCGGGCGGGAGCGGCGGGGATCGCCATGCCGACCCTTGCCGCCGTGCTGGCCGCCTGCGGCTCGGGGGCGCAGACGAGCGTCGGCAGCTCGCCGTCGGCCTCGGGCGGGGGTGGGTCCAACAAGTACGGGACGGGCGGGGTCTCCGGCGCTCCGTACCCCCTGGCCAGGCCCGAGGCGCCGGTGACCTGGACGATCCAGCCGGACAACAAGCCCATCGCGAGCGGCATGTCGCCGGAGACCGGAGCCACCCTCGAGGTGCTCCGCTGGCCCTACTACCTCGACGACGGCGTGCTGAAGGCGTTCGAGAAGCAGTTCGACTGCAAGGTCCGGGTCACCGAGTTCACCGACATGGACAAGGGCATCCAGAAGATGTCCTCGGGCCAGGCGCCCTTCGACATGCTCTTCGGGATGAACGTCTGGGCCGTGGGCCGCTCGATCGCGGCGGGGCAGCTGCGCCCGTTCAACCTCGACTACGTCCCCAATCTCGCGGCGAACGCCTGGGATTCGTTCCAGAGCCCGTTCTACGACGTCGGGTCGCAGTTCACGCTCCCGTACTCCGTGTGGTCGACCGGCATCTTCTGGCGAAACGACAAGCTGGACATCGACCCCGCGAGCATGACCAACCCGTACGACGTGTTCTGGGACAGCGCGCCGAAGGGCAAGACCGCGCTCCTGGCGAACGCGCAGGACGTGCTCGCGATGCCGATGTTCCGGGACGGGCTGACGGACGTGAACGTCACCGACCCGGCCGTGATCACGAAGGCCAAGGACGACGTCGCCGAGATCGCGACGGCGGTGGGCGGGCTGCGGTTCGACCACGTCGACTACACCGACGTCCCGGCGGGCAAGACGCTGCTGCACCAGTCGTGGTCGGGCAACGTCAGCGACGCCGTGGTCTTCCTGCCGGACCTGAAACAGGCCGACAACCTCTCGTACTACTGGCCGGGCACGGACGGGCACCCCGCCAACGTCGACAACGACACGATCGTCCTGCTGACGAGCGGCAAGTCGCCGGTGCTCGCCCACCAGCTGGCGAACTGGCTCCTGGACAACGACAACTCGCTGGCCAACTTCACGAACACGACCGGGTACCAGATGCCGCTGAAGGCGATGTCGCCCGACGCGATGGTGAGCAGCGGCATCGTCCCCGATCACCTGTCGTCGGTGATCGTCGCCGAGACGGACTTCGCCAAGGGGTCGCGCGAGCTCGAGCTGGCGCCGGACGTCGACGCGCTCTGGCAGCAGGCCTTCCTCGAGCTGCAGTCGGGCGTCTAGCGCGCGGACACGGTGGCGACGCGAGGGCTTCGACGGCAAGCCGATCTCGCGGGTGACCGGGGTCCGTGGTTCCCCCGCTGGTTCTGGCCGTCGTTCTCGTTGCCCGCGACGCTCTTCCTGCTGGTGTTCTTCCTCTTCCCCTTCTACGTCGTCCTGGCGATCACGTTCGGCAGCGTCGACCCCATCCTCCGGCAGCCGGTCCCGGCGTGGAACCCGCTCACGTGGCACACGGGCGTGCTGTCCTTCACGTTCTCGAACATCACCCACAGCGACGGGCTGTACCAGGCGGCGTTCGTCCACACCGTTCGTGTTCGTCGGTGTGGCGACGCTCCTGTGCCTCCTGATCGGGTACCCGTTCGCGTACTTTCTGGCGCGGCGAGCGGGCCGGTGGCGCGGCATCTTCCTGGCGTTGTTCTTCGCGCCCTTCTGGATCTCCTACATGCTGCGCATGCTGGCCTGGATCTCGCTGTTGCAGGACGACGGGTACGTCAACCGGATCCTCGAGAAGCTCGGGCTCATCAACGAGCCGTACTCGTGGCTGTCGGGCAAGCCGCTCACCCTGATCATCGGGCTGGTCTACGGCTACGTACCGTTCATGATCCTGCCGCTGTACGCGACGCTCGATCGGATCCACCCGTCGCTGCTGGAGGCGGGACGGGACCTCGGGGCGAGTCCCGCGCGGACGTTCTGGCGGGTCACGCTGCCGCTGTCGACGCAGGGAATCCTGGCCGGTCTGGTGATCTGCGCGCTGCCGATGTTCGGCGACTACTTCACGCAGCAGCTCCTGGCCAATACGGCCAACACGCGCATGATCGGCAACGCGATCGTCGACGCGCTGTCGCAGCCGATCTTCATCGCGCGGGGCGCCGCGCTGATCCTGGTGCTGCTGGCGCTGCTGGTGGTCCCCATCCTGTACTACCTGCGGAGCACGAATCGCGCGGCCGCGCAGGCGGGACGATGAGCGCCGCCCCGGCCGCCGGCACTCGCTCGGGGGAGGGAGCCGTGTACTGCGGGCGATCTCGAACCCGTGGGGCCAGACCCGGTTCCTGTGGGTGCTCGCGATCGGCTACGTGGTCTGGTCGCTCGTGCCGGTCGTGATCGCGGTGTTTTTCTCGTTCAACAGCGCCCGATCGATCACGCAATGGGCCGGATTCTCGCTTCGCTGGTACACGGGCGACCCGAACAGCTCGGTGCTGGCACGATCCCGAACCTCCGCCACGCGATCGTGCAGAGCCTCAAGCTCGCGTTCCTGACCGCGGTGGTGACGGTGCCGCTGGGCGTCGCCTTCGCGCTGGCCCTTCGCCGGTGGCGCGGACCCGCGTCGGGCACGTCCAACTTCCTGATGATGCTGTCGTTCGTCACGCCCGAGCTGATCCTTGCGGTTTCGCTCTTCCTGCTTGTTCCTCAACGCGTTCCGGGTGATCGGGCTGGGGACGAACGCTCAGCTGGTCGGCCTGGTGGTGCTGGCGCTGGCCTACCCCGTGGTGATCGTGCGCGCCCGGATGCTGTCGCTGGGCGACTCGTTCGAGGAGGCCGCCATGGACCTGGGCGCGTCGCCGGTGCGGACCCTCTACAGGGTCACGCTGCCGCTGCTGGGTCCGTCGATCTTCGCCAGCGCCGCGGTGGTGTTCGTCTTCTCACTGGACGACTTCGTGATCGTGAACCAGCTGTCCCGCGACTCGTCCACCCAGACGGTAGCGATGGCCATCTACGGCGCCGCGCGAACGCAGCCCACGCCGGCGACCAACGCGGTGGGGACGATCATGCTGGTCACGTCGACGCTGGCGGTCGTGTGCGCCGTCCTCTTCTACCGGTTCGCGTCACGAAGGCGCGGCGGGTCGTCGGAGACGCTTTCGACCTGAGCCGGGGGGCTCAGGTCGTCCACCAGCTCGGCCAGGCGCTCGGCCCAGCGGGGGCCGGCCCCGCCGTCCTCGTGCTTCAGGTAGCAGAAGACGTCGCCGCCGCCGGCCAGGGCCTCGCCGATCCGCCCCGCCCAGACCTTCAGGTCGTCGTCCTCGTACGCCTCGCGGCGCAACCGCAGGTAGACCAGCGAGCCGGTGGCCCCGAGCGACGGCTCGCTGAACGGGTGCTCGTCGGTGTCCGAGACGCACCACGCGACGCCGCGTTCCGCGAGCGCCGGGCGCGCCTCGGTCCAGGACTCGTGGCGGAACTCGAGCGCTGCGTGCAGCTCGGGCGGCAGGGTTCGCAGGAACCCGTCGAGGAGGCCGGGGTCGTACTTGAGGGTCGGCGGACACTGGAACAGCGTGCAGCCCAGCCGGTTCCCCAGCAGGCGCGCCTTCTCGAGGAAGATCTCCACCGCCTCGCCGGCGTCGCGCAGCCTCAGCGTGTGCGTGATGCGCTGGTGCGCTTTCAGGGTGAAGACGAAGCCTTCCGGCGTGATCTCGCGCCACGTGAGCAGGGTCTTCTCCGCGGGGCTGCGGCGGAAGGTGTAGTTGATCTCGACCGAGGGAAGCCGGCTCGCGTAGTACGTCAGCATGTCCTTGTCGCGGGTCCCCTCCGGGTAGAAGACGCCGTGCTTCCACTCGGGGAAGGCGAACCCGGACGTGCCGACGTAGAGGTGCCCCGCCATGCCCGCATTCTCGCACCGCGGCGATAATCGAGGCATGGCTGAGGAGTGGACCACCTGGAACCCCGCGCGAGGGGCGGTCGCCGTGTGCGTGGCCGCCCAGGGCGCGGGCGCCGGCACCAGGAGCCCGTTCTTCGAGGGCGTGGCGGGCGGCCTGGTCGCGGGCGGGGTCTCCTGCCTGCGCTTCGACTTCCCGTACACCCGGGTGGGGAAGCGGTCGCCCGACCGGCCGCCTGTGCTGCTGGAGGCGTGGCGGGAGGCCCTGGACGTCGCCGCGAAACGGGCAAAGGGGCTTCCGCTGATCGCGTCGGGCAAGTCGCTGGGGGGTCGGATGGCCTCGCTGCTGGCGGCTGAGGAGGGCGACGCGTTCCCCGCTCGGGCGATCGTGTTCTTCGGCTACCCGCTGCACGCCCCCGGGCGGCCCGATGCGCCAAGGGTCGAGCACCTGCCCCGTGTCACGGTCCCGATGCTGTTCATCCAGGGCACGGCGGACGCGCTCGGTCGCTTCGACCTCGTGGAGGAGACGGTGCGATCGCTGAAGAAGCGCGCGACGCTGCATGCCATCGAGGGCGGAGATCACTCGTTCCGCGTACGGGGACGCAAGCGGCCCGACGACGAGATCGGCCGCGAGCTGGGCGGCATCGCCGCCGAGTTCATCCGCGGCGTCGTGGGGAAGGACTGAGCGCCGTGCCCCGCCGCCACCGCCGCGCGCCCGAGCCCGAGGCGCGCCCGCTGTCCGAGGGAGTGCGCTCGCTGGCCGCGCCCGAGTGGGCGACCGCCGACGGCGCGACCGTCCGGATGGTGGGAGGGCAGAAGTCTTACACCTGCCCCGGATGCATGCACCCGATCCGCGCCGGGGTACAGCACCTGGTGGTGGTGGAGGAGGACGACGTGGAGGGCCGGCGTCACTGGCACACGGAGTGCTGGCGGCGGGAGCTCCGCCGCCGCGGTCACCGCGTCTAGACGTAGGGCAGCATCCCCTCTTCGTTGTCGATGTCTTTCGTGCGTTCGTCGTACTGGTAGGTCTCGCCCTCTTCCTCGACCGGGTCGGGGCTGCCCTCCTTGTGGCGGCCTTGGATGTCCGCCTCCGCATCCGCTTCCGCCGCGTCCGGCCCGTGTCCCTCGTAGGGCACGCCCTCACGCTCGGCCAGAAGGTGCCCGAGCTCGTTCGCCTCGTCGTCGGAGAGCCCCTCTTCCCCGTCCCGCTTCGCGATCAGCTCGTCGTAGCGCGCCTGGTCCATCCCAGCCTCCTTCGGATGCCGTCCGGGCGACCCTACCGCGACCCGCCGGAAGTGGCTAGAGCAGCGCCATCTGCTCGGGCGGTGCGGGCCTGGGGGCGGGGAGCCGGTGACCGACGTTGCGGGCATCGCGCGGCCCGGCGCGGCCGATCCCGAACCGGCGTGCCAGCTCGTGCACGCGTCCCGAGATCTCCTGCTGATACGCCTTGGGCGCGTACGAGCCGCCGCCGTACAGCCGTCCGTACTTCGGGACCAGGTCGGGATGGTGTTCGCGCAGCCATGCCATGAACCACTCCCGCGCGCCGGGACGCAGGTGGAGCACGATCGGCGACAGGTAGCGCGCCCCCGCCTCGGCGATGGCCTTCACCGTCGCCGACAGCTGGTCGGGCGAGTCGGTCAGGAACGGGATGATCGGCGCCATCAGCACGCCGCATCCCACGCCGGCGTCGGTCAGCCTGCGGCACACTTCGAGCCGTTTCTGCGGCGCCGGCGTCCCGGGCTCGAGCGAGCGCCATACGTCGCGGTCGACGAAACCCACCGAGACGTTGGCGCCCACGTCGACGCGTTCGGCGCACTCCTCCAGCAGGTCGACGTCGCGCAGGATCAGCGAGCCCTTGGTGAGTATCGAGAAGGGGTTGGCCGCGTCACGAAGCTCCTCGAGGATGCCGCGCATCAGCCGGTACCGGCCCTCCGCCCGCTGGTACGGATCGACGTTCGTCCCCATCGCGATGTGCTCGCCGTGCCATGACTTCTTCGCCAGTTCCTTGCGCAGGAGCTCGCGTGCGTTCACCTTGACCACGATTTGCGAGTTGAAGTCCTCGCCCGCGTCCAGGTCGAGGTAGGTGTGCGTCTTTCGGGCAAAGCAATAAAAACAGGCATGACTGCATCCTCGATACGGGTTGATGGTCCAGCGAAACGGCATGTGGGAGGCCTCGGGGACCTTGTTGATGATTGACTTCGCCTGGACCTCGTAGAACGTGATCCCGCGAAACTCGGGTGTGTCGAACGTCCGCACCACGGCACCCTGGTCGAACAGCGGCACCGTGATCCGGGCGCGCGCTTCGGTGTCGCCGCTGGCTTCGGAGAGAGCGAGGTTGTCCCAGCGCATTCGCGGCCTTCCCGGTCGGATCTCCAGAGGGAGGGGCGAACAGGATAGAACATATGTTCGATCGGGCGCAACCCCCGATCCCGAGAAACCCCGGCCGTATGATCGGCCGGCCGAGCGCGAGAGGACCGTGTGGAGTTCCGAGCGGAGATGATCCAGTCCGAGAGCGGCCGCTGGACGGCGGTGGTGGACGGCGATCCGGCCGTCACGGCCACGGGCGCGACAAAGGCGCGGTGCCTCGCGGGGCTTCGCCGGGCCCTCGAGCGAACCCTGCCGGCCAAGGCCCCGCGCGAGCCCGTCACCATCGTGGTCGAGACCCTTCCGATGCTCGCCGGCGTGGCGGAGGCGGCGGACCTCCTCGGCTGGGACAAGCGCCGCGTCGTCACCTACATCGACCGGGGCAGCTTTCCCGAGCCCGTGCAGTCCCTGGCCTCGGGGCGCGTCTGGCTGCGCGACGACGTCGAGGCCTACGCGGCCGATTGGCGCGCGCGGCACCCACGACGGAAGCCCCGTCGGTGACGGGGGTCTCCGGCTCGTGACCCGGCGGCTCGTCCTGGCCCGCCACGGGCGCGTCGACGCCTCGTCGCGCGACTTCCTCCAGACGCCGCGTGGGCGGCAGTGGGACCCGCCGCTCGACGACGTGGGACGCGAGCAGGCCGGTCACCTCGCGGCGCGGCTGGCGACCACCGCCCCGCCGGTGGCCGCGTTCGTGTCGCCGTTTCGCCGCTGCGCCCAGACGATGGCCCCCATCGCCGATCGCACCGGTCTCGGCGCGACCGTCGTCGACGACCTGGGCGAGGTGAACGTCGGCGACTGGGAGGGCGTCCCCTTCGACGTGCTCGTGGCCGAGAACGAGGACTTCATCCGCCGGCGGCTCCACGAGCACGAGGCGATCTTCGCGCAGGCGCCCGGGGCAGAACGCGGCTCGGAGCTCCGCGCGCGCGTCGTGCCTGCGATCGAGCGCATGCTCGCGGATGTGGACGACGGCGACGTCCTGGCGGTGGTGCACGGCGGCGTGATCAACGCCTACGTCGGCCACGTCCTGGGCATCGATCAGGACATGTTCTTCCTGCCCGAGAACGCATCGCTCACCGTCGTCCGGGCCGACGGCGACGAGCGCGTGGTGCGGTTCCTCGGCGACGCGGCGCACCTGTTCTTCCCGTCGCTGTGGGAGTCGTCACCCGCTATCGACGGGTGACGAAGTCGCGTACGAACCGACCGCGTTGGTCGGCCGGCCGGCGCGGGACCTCGATTAGCGTGTAGCCGGCGCGCCCGTACGCATCGACGACCGCATCGTGGAAGTCAAGCGTGTCCGCGAACGACATCGTGCGCTCGTCGTCGGTGTCGTAGATCTCCTCCCACGGCGGAAGGATGAGCACCTCGTTCAGGTATCGGAACTCGCGGGACGCCTCGATGCCCGCCGAGGGATCGACGTCGAGCATGACCGCGTACGCGATGCAGTCGGGCACGCCCCGGTCGAAGACCACGGGTGACGTGGCATCCTCGGCGGCCCGGTGCTTCTCGATGGAACGCCGCAGCAGCAGGTCCACGAACAGGGCGGGGTCGCGGTCGGGTACGCCCGCACCGCCGGCTGCGCGTTGCTCGGCGAGGATCTCCCGTGCCGGCTCGCCGACACGAACGATGCCGTCGCCGACGTGGTCGAGCGTCGCGGTCTTCCCCGAGCCGGGAGCGCCGGTCAGTATCGTGAGCTCCATGGCGCTCACGATAGGGTGCCTTCGTGACGATCGACCATATCGTCGTGAACCGCGACGGGTGGGACCGGGACGCCCCCAACTGGGTCCAGCGAGGCCGCCACTCCTGGTCGCTCGAGGAACCGGTCTGGGGTCTCTGGGGCAATCCCGAGTCCGGGGTGCGGCTCCTGCCCGACGTCGCCGGCCTCGACACGATCGAGCTGGGCTGCGGCACCGGGTACGTCTCTGCCTGGTTGGAGCGCCGCGGCGCCCGTCCGGTCGCGTTCGACATCTCCAAGGAGCAGCTCGCGACGGCCCGGATGCTGCAGGCGGAGTTCGGCGTCCGTTTTCCCCTCGTCCACGCGGATGGCGAACGCCCGCCGTTCGCGGACGCGACCTTCGACTTCGCCATCTCGGAGTACGGCGTTGCGCTCTGGTGCGACCCGTACCGGTGGATCCCGGAGGCCGCGCGGATCCTGCGCCCGGGCGGCCGCCTCGCGTTCGTCACGGGGGCGAGTCTGCTGATGCTGTGCTACCCGCCGGACGACGACGCGGCGCCCGCCGAGCCGACCCTGCACCGCGACTACTTCGGCATGCACCGCTTCGAGTGGCACGACGAGCACGGCACGGTCGACGGCGTCGAGTTCCACCTCGGACACGGCGACATGATCCGGCTGCTGCGCTCCTGTGGGTTCGAGGTCGAGGCGCTGCGCGAGCTGCAGGCGCCCGAGGGCGGAACGGCCCAGGTGGAGGACGACGTCCCGCTGGAGTGGGCGCGCCGCTGGCCGAGCGTCGAAGCGTGGACGGCGCGCAAGGCCTCGTAGTCGACGCTTATACTTCGCGCGGCGCGACCGGCAAACGAGGAGGGCGACGATGGGTGTGCGGTTCCTGACGGACGAATGGACCAGCGCGGCGCAGGCGGCGATGAACGCCGACGAGGGCTTCGTGACCGCCATGGGCAAGCACACTGCGAGGCTGCAGCAGGTCGTGACGGCGCCCGACGGTGAAAAGCGCTACTACGTCAAGCTCGAAGACGGCAAGGCCGAGGTCGCCATGGGCGACGTGGACAACCCCGACGCCACCATCACGCAGGATTACGACACCGCGAAGGGAATCTCGACGGGCGAGCTCTCCGCGGTGGCCGCGTACATGAGCGGCAAGCTCCGCGTCCAGGGCGACCTGATGAAGCTGATGACCATGCAGGGCGTGCTGACCCAGCTCCCAAACGCGCTGAAGTCCCTCGACGTCGAGTACTAGACCGGCGTCTGCCGCGGCGCGCGGAACCGCGATGGGAACGGTCGATCGCTCGGGCGTTGCGATCCACTTCGAGGTGGAGGGCGCGGGGCCTGCGCTCGTCCTGCACACCGGCGGCGGCGGCGACCTCCGGATGTGGATCCTCGCCGGCTACGCGGAGGGGTTCCCCGGACGCCGCCTCATCCTGATCGATCACCGGGGCCACGGACTGAGCGGACGCCCGGCCGGGATCGAGCAGCATCACATCGACCGGTACGCGGACGACGTCCTGGCCGTGGCCGATGCGCTCGGCGTTCGGCGGTTCAGCTTCTTCGGGTACTCGGCGGAATCCGCCGTCGGCTACCGCCTGGCGGCCCGCTACCCCGACCGGGTGGAGGCGCTCGTGGGACTGGGGGCCGTTGGCCCGGAGTCGGACTGGCGCGAGGACCACGCGGGCGACGCGGAACTCGCCGACAGTATCCGTCGCGAGGGTTCGGGGGTGCTCGTGTCGCTCCTGCGAGCGCAGGAGCCCGATCTACCCGACTGGTTCGCCGATCAGATGCGCGGCACGGACCCCGAAATGTTCGCGCTCTTTCTCGACGCGGCCCGGTCCTGGGCGGGGCCGTGGGCGGAGTTCCCGAACATCGGCGCGCCGACCCTGATCGTCGTCGGCGAGCATGAAGAAGGAGACGACGGCTTGGCGGGGGAGCACGCGAAACAGGCTGCGGCCGCGTTGCCCTCCGGTCGCCACGCGGTCCTGCCCGGCCTCGGGCACGTCATGGCGTTCGTCCGGTCGGACCTGGTGCTGCCGCGCGTTCGCGAGTTCCTGATGGAGGTCGCCCCCGTCGACGGCTGACCGGCGTCTCCGGTGCCGTCAGCGGTTCACCGGCAGCACGATGAACGTGCCGCTGGCGCGCGCCAGCAAACGATCGTCCCCGTCCCGCACGTCTCCTTCGCCGTATGCCATCCGGGCGCCGATGCGGACCGCCTTCCCGGTGGCTCGGACGGTTCCGTGATCCACCCGCTCCAGGAAGTGGACGTCGAGCTGCGCGGTGACGTGCGTGCGGTCCGCGGGCAGCGCGGAACGGACGGCCAGCCCGATCGCCGTGTCGGCGAGCGTCGCGATCAGGCCGCCGTGCAGGATGCCTCCGGGGTTCAGGTGATGTGACTGGAGATCGAGTGCGACCTCGACGTCGCCGACCTCGACGCGCACGAGCTCGAGCCCGACCCAGCCGTGGAAGGCGGAGGACTCCACATGGTGCCGCAGTCGTGCCATCGCGGCTTGGAGGTCCTCGTCGCGCGACGGCGCCGCCGACCCATCGGACATGCGCCGGAGTCTACCCCGGCGAGTTCTGCCACCCGACAGCCGGTCTGGAACTGCGACACCTCACTCTGGAAGACCCTCGATGACGTGACTACGCGCCGTCACACGTGTCGCTCGGTCGAACCGGAAGCCTCCGGCGGTCAGGAGCGTCCGCCACTCCCGCTCGGTGCGCTCACGACCATCAACCGACACCAGCATCAGCAGATCTGCGAACTTTGTTTGCGCGTCCTCGTTCGGTGGGCCGACGACGGCGTCCACGATGAGGAGGCGCGCTTCACCATTCATCGCCCGGCGGACGCATCGGAGGATCTCGGTCGCTTCTTCGTCCATCCAGTCGTGCAGCACGCGACGCAGAAGATACGCGTCCGCGCCCGTCGGGACCGCCTCGAAGAAGCTGCCTCCCTCAAGCGTCACGCGATCGGACACTCCGGCCTGCAGAAGCAGCGTCGGCGCGTTCGCCACAACGTGAGGCTGGTCGAACAGAATGCCGCTGGCGCGTGGGAACGCGTGCATGATCGAGGCCAGAACGGCGCCGGTGCCGCCGCCGATGTCGGCGATGATCGAGTGGCGGCCGAAGTCGTAGGCGGCGATCAACGCCGTCGTGTCGGCGGAGGACAGCGTCCGCATCGCCGCGTCGAAGACGTCGCTGTCATCGGGGTGTCGGCGCCGGTACTCCCACACATCCGTTCCGAGGATGTGGCGGGCGGCGTTCTCTCCGGTCCGGACACTGTGCATGAGCTCGCCCCATGCGTTCCACTCGTAGCCGCCGGCCAGCAGGCGTGCCACCGGTGCGAGCGTGAGGGGGTGGTCCATCCGTAGGTACTCGCCCCTAGTCGTCAGAGCGAAGCGCCGCTCGTCGTCTTCGTGAAAGACACCGATGGACGAGAGGGCACGCAGAAGCCCTGTACAGCGTGGGTTCGTGCGTCTCGCTCTCTGTGGCGAGTTCTCCGATCGATCGCGGACCGTCACGCAGGAGGTCGGCGATGCCCAGCTCGGCGACGACCGTCAGCGCGCGGGACTGCTGATAGCCACGGATGACGGCGAACAGATCAACGAACTCCTGCGGCGGTTCGCCCACGAGCGGAGACTACCGACTCGGGTGCTCGCGGCGCCAGCTGAAGTACCTGTGTCCGGCACGGTGCGTCCGTCCTTCACCCCGCTGCCGTAGGATCGGCCGACGACGCCGAGCGCCGAGAGGTGGGCTGCGGGCATGAGCATGACGCCGGACGAGATCTTCCAGCTGATCATCAAGGCCGACGAGCGGCTGAAGTACGCGACGGACGAGCGGGGCGCCGCTCGCCGTGAGCAGGCCAAGGCGATGCTGCAGCAGGCGATCGAGGCCGCGCGGGCGATCGACAACGACGGGCTCGTCGCGCAGGCCCAGCGCCGCCTGACCGACCTCGCGGCCTTGGAACAGGACTAGCCCGGGTCCGCGTCCGCCAGGCGCCGCGTTGCGATCGCGATCGCCTCGGGGTTCTCGTCCACCAGCAGGTACCGCCGGCCGAGTCGTTTGGCCACGGCGCCCGTCGTCCCGCTGCCGCAGAAGAAGTCCAGCACCAGGTCGCCCGGGTCGCTGGACGCGAGGACGATGCGCGTCAGCAGGGCCTCGGGCTTCTGCGTCGGGTAGCCGGTTCGCTCGCGCGAGTTGGTCGGCACGATCGTCATCCACCACACGTCGGTGGGCAGCTTCCCCCGCGCAGCCTTTTCCGGACCCACCAGTCCGGGCGCCATGTACGGCAGCCGGTCGACGTCGTCGCGATTGAACGTCCACCGCTCGCCCTTCGCGTACCACAGGATCGTGTCGTGCTTCCGGGGCCACCGGTCCCGCGCGCGTCCTCCGTAGTCGTACGCCCACACGATCTCGTTCAGAAAGCGCGCCTCGCCGAACACGTCGTCCAGCAGCAATCTCGCGTGGTGCGCGCTGTGGAAGTCGAGGTGCAGGTACAGCGAGCCGTCCTCGCGGAGCACGCGCCGACCCTCGCGCAGGTGCGCCTCCAGGAACGCGAGGTACTCATCCAGCGGCATGTCGTCCCGGTACGTGTGGGTCGAGGTGACCTCGTACCGGTACGTGCGTTCGCCGAAGCCGCGCCGTGTCCTGGCGCCCGCGCCTGTCCGGATCGACCGCAGCCGCCGCGTCTGGCCCGTGCCGAACGGAGGATCGACGTAGATGAGGTCGACGGCGCCGTCGGGAAGACGCCGGAGCACGTCCATGGCGGGGGACAGCAGGACGGCGCTGCCCGTGACCAGGTCCGCGACGCCGTCCGGAACGGCGCCGGGCGGCTCGCTCAGGCCGATACCACCGGCGTCAGCTCGACGATGTCGGCCGCGCCGCGCCATCGTTCCAACGACTCCTCGGGGGGTCCCACGCGCGACCGGCGGCGATCCACCAGGACCTTCGCCGCGTCCTCCCACTCCTCGCCCTCCAGGTCGCGCGCGCTCGCGATGAAGCGCTCGGCCGCCGTGTTCGTCCCCTTGCGCCGGGTGATCACCACCAGCTCTCCCGCTCCCGGCACTCCAGGGACGGTCTGTTCTTGGGGGCCCGGCTCGCGAAGGGACAGCACGTAGATCTTGCCGCCGCGGTACGCGAACCACGCGGGCACGGTCTGGTCCCGCGCCTTCTTCGCGGCCGGCAGCCCGACCCAGATGACGTCCGACTTCTTGAGCCCGTCCTCGAACGCGGCGGGAAGCTTGGCGGGGATCGCCTGCAGCACGACCTCGAACTCGACCTGCGCGGCGACCTCGCCCTCGATCAGGAACGAGGCCAGATACCCGCCGGACTCGGACAACGTCGCGTCCTCCACCCTGGTCGACAGGTGTGTGAGGTCCATGCTGCCCAGCATGTACTGCGGCGCGGGCCCCACGCGGTGCGCCACCATGCCCTTGGGCGAGATGAGCTCGATCTCCTCGGTGACGTAGCCGGTGGGGGCCTTCCAGGCGCGCACCACGTCGAAGGGAAGCGTGCGGCCGGGGAGTGTGCGGGCGTACACGACGCTCTGGCCCAGGTCCCCCTGCGCCGCGCGCTGCGAGGCGTCGATCACGTTGGCGAAGACCAGGTCTCCGATCGGCACGGTCCGCAGGATAGAGGAAAACGACGGCCGGGTCAGGCCATTCGCGCCAGCCAGAGGGTCGGCTCCTCCAGCTCGGGCATGGACGGCAGCGAGTCGGCCGAGCCCCACATCCGGGCCAGCGTGGCCTCCTGGGTCTGCTCGGCCACCGTGTCGGCGAACGCACGGCCCAGGCGATGCTGCTCGTCGGTCATCTGCAGGCCCAGCAGCTGCTCGAGGGCCTGGTCCCCGGGACGTCCCTCGCGGAAGCGCCGCACCGCCTCGTCGATCTTGTCGAACGACGAGAGCATGGTCCGGCCGACCGCCTCGGTGACGTGATCCGCGTACCCCTCCGCCGCCACGACGAACGCCTGCACCCGGGCGATGCGCAGACGCTGCTCGGTCGACGTCGTCTCCCCGAACAGGTTGC
>CAVOSS010000016.1:0-22578 GCA_963698955.1 uncultured Actinomycetota bacterium
TCGGTGGGAAGGGACGGTACCCGGAGCAAGCGAGGGGTTATTGACCAGGCGGGTCCCTGGGGCCTGCGATTCCTTGGAGCGCGGTGCTCGAACGAATCGAGTCGCCGTCTGCCGGTCTAAGCCGCTGCGGAGGCGGCAGGTTGCCGCCGTACTAGCTGGCGACGTTGGCCGCCAAAGCTTGGTAGGCAGGGAGGAGCTCGTTCCACCGCGAGTCGTCGTCTCGGCGGTCACGCCCGCCGATGTGGGCGCCGAGGTCTTCGACATGGATCTGCACCCCGGCCCCGTAGGCGGCGAGGAGGTCCAGGGGCATGCCCCGTTCCTCCAAAACAAGGATCGTCTGGTCGCCCTCGGCAGCCAGCGTGGCCTCGATGACTTCCTCGTACGGCGCGTCCGCGTCCTTGATCAGAACCAGCAGCCGCTGTGGGGGCTCGCACGCCTCCACGCGGCCCGTGCCTTCCGATCCGCTGGCAAAGAAGCGGAACCGGTATGCACCGCCGAGTCGCAGGTCGCCCTCTACCTCGCCAATCCAGCGGGCTAGGCGACCGGGATCGGTGAGCGCCGACCACACGTCGTCGATACCCGTGTGGAAGCGGTCCTCCATGCGCACGACACCCTTGCCATCAGCTGATCGCAGGCTGCCCAGGATGCGGCCATCTCCAGGTCCGTTGCTGGTCATCTGATGCTCCCTCGTTCGCGTTTCCCCCGGGCTCGATGTGCAGAGCATCCGGTGGATGCTCCCCTACGCCACGTCGTCACTCTAGCTGCCTTGATCTCGTTTCCGGGTGGGAAGCGACGGTCCCCCGGAGCAAGCGAGGGCTTCTTGACCATACGGGTCCCTGGGGGACTGTCGCTTTCGCCGAGAAACCATCTCCCTTTTGTGGGCGAGACCTTGTGCCGCTTCCTTGACGGCAGTAGCTTCTTCGGCCGTGCGAGTTGTGCGCGCGACGGCGGAGGACGCGGAGCTGTGTTTTGGGATCGCGCGTGCCGCCGCGGTCACGGGTTTCCAGAACGTCTTCCCATCAGACCTCTATGAGTTCCCTGCTGACGCGATTCGCGCGGACTGGATCTCCGCCCTCACCAATCCAGACGCAGAGACCTACATTGCATTCGAGGACGACGAGGTGGTCGGAGTGGTCTCCGTGAGCCAGGGGGTGCTTGAGACCCTGTATGTATTGCCAGAGTTCTGGAACCGCGGCGTCGGAAGTCGGCTTCACGACCTCGCTCTGGATCGGCTTCGGGAAGCGAATATCGAGGAGGCGAGCCTCTGGACACTCACCGAGAATCATCGGGCGCGCACCTTCTACGAGAAACGTGGGTGGGGTCTCACCGGCCGCACGCGCGTAGTGCCGTACCCGCCCTATCCGATCGACGTCGAGTACGCCCGCTCGACAGTTCGCAGCTAACCCGCGCCGGGCGACATTCGCCGGGCCAACTTGTCTGCCAAGCCTCGGGGGAGAGTCCAAGCGGACTGTCGCTCGCGACGGGAAACGACGGTCCCGCAAATCAAGGGAGCGCTTCTTGACCATATGGGTCCGTGGGTGGAGGGAACTGCCGTTTCCGACGGGAAGCGGCCCTCCGGAGGCCCTTCTGTTGCCGGGGTGAGAGGCGGGATAGGCTGGCGGAATGAGGAACTACGTGTTCGACATCACTGCCAGCACGGCGGAGTTGAGTGAGCGCCAGGAGGACATCTTCGAAGAGAGCGTCCGCCTCTTCATGCCGGCGAACATCGTCATCGACAGTTGGACGTCGAACGGCGGGGAGAAGCGGATGTGGCGGGTCGTGGGTGTCATCCCAGGAGACACGCTGAGCGACATGGTCAACGTGCTGGTTGAAAAAGTGGACCGCATCCGCGAGAGGATCGGAATCGGCGCTGATGTGCCGATCGCAACCGCGCTCGCCATCAGGGACGTGTCGGTGCCCATCGAGGAGGCTCTACCTCCCATGGCCATCGCTGCGGTGAATGCAGTACCAGGCTGGCACCGGCACTCCTAGCAAGGCTATCGCCACCGGACGAAGTCTGAGTACGCCGAAGGCCCCACCCCGGCCGATCTCAGCAGGTCCCCCAGGGTGCGGCAGGCACGCCCCCGTTCGTGGAGTCGACTCTTCGCGGGTGACCTACCGCCAAGCCGACTGTCACCAACGTCGGGAGGCGACAGTACCCCGGAGCAAGCGAGGGCATCTCGACCAAGTGGGTCCCTGGATCGACCCGGAGTCGCTTGCGCCGGGCCCGACTCGCCGGTGGTGGATCACTCGTCACGTCGAAGTTAGCGGGGGCGGGCCTTCGCTTGCTGGCTGGTTGGTTGTTGCGTGGGTGTCCGATGGTGAAACAGTGCGCCTCCACATCAGGACGAAGAGGAGAACGGTCACGATGCCGACAGAGTTGAGGATCGTGATCGACACCGTGACCAGCGGGTCGGCTGCAAATGGAAAAATCATCATCAGGAGCATCGGAGAGATGTTGCGTACCGCCGTGGTCACCTCGGTCGCATGCCTGATTCCCACGTCCTTTTCTCGAAGAATGGAAACGATAAGGTAGCCACACCCGAGGCCGATGAATGGGCCGGCAAGGGCCGCGATGTAGCTCTCGGTGCCCCAGGTCTGCACGAACTGATTCCAGTACGCAGCCAGCGTGAAGTTGAGATTGAAGAGCAGACACAGGATCGCGACTCGGACAACCCACGGTGTCAATGGCGGTGTCATGTCGGGCCACCAGAGCCTGAAGCCGCACCCGAGAACCACCGGCAGGAGCAAGAAGAGCAGCAGCGGCCACGCAACATCCCAGGCAGAGACCTTGAGTTGCGCGTCAACCGCATCGATGGCGAGGGGCAACCCTAGCGGGAGGGCGATAATGGTCGCGCCAGTCAAGATCACTAACAGTGTGGTGGCTCTGCTGACATCCGCCTTGGCCAACCGGGCGAGGAGGGGAGCGAAGGGCATACCTGCAGACAGGGCTGCGACACAGAACCCGACCTTGATCTCCTGAGGGATGGACGACGCTATCGTTAGCAAGTACCCGACGAACAGGAGCGGGATGATGACGAAATTGATCGCCAACGCCCACACGGCAAACCTCCAATAGGCAAATGCCTGTGCCAGCAGCTTGCCGACCGAAAGCCTGAGGCCCAACCCGAACGAGTTGAATATCACGAAGAGCACCCCAAACCCGTTGATCAGGACAATCACACTGGACTGAGTTGTCATATCGCTCCGTCCTCAGGAGGTGGAGGGGACCCTAGACTGCCTCAGAATCTCATCCGCTGCCAACAAGACCTCGACGAGGTCGACGGGCGGCTCAGCATCCGTCACCTGTGATCCTCTCCGTGGACATGCCGCTGGAAACCGCCTCCGTCTCGTCCAGCAACTGCTCGAGCATCTCGCCGATTGCCATCATGAAGGGCAGGTGAATGATTTCGCCTACCACCTGGCGGTGCCCCGGAGCAGGAAGTGAGGGCTTCTTGACCATGCGGGTCCGTGGGTGAAGGAGGTTGGATGAGAGCCTGGGCCCGGAACGAAGGGCTCGGATGGGCCAGCGTTGGCGAATGTCGCCGGAGCCGGTCGGCCATACTACGAGGTGTGCAGCGACGCTCCGCGGGAAACTCGGCCGAGCAGGCGATGGAACTCCGCACAGCACGGCTGATCCTGACCCCTCTTTCACTGCTCGACGAAACCGAGCACGCACGAGCGTCGGGGGACTCGGAGGATGCCGTGCGTGACACCCGCGCCGCTGAGCTGCAATGGCGAGAGCACGGCTTCGGCCCATGGGCGATCCGGGACCTCGCGGACAATAGCTTCCTCGGTGGCGCTGAGCTGCGATTTGCGGGCGATGGCATCGAGGGAATTGCCCCCGACGAAGTCGAAGCGGGCTGGTGGGTGACGGAGAACCGGCGCAACCAGGGAATCGCGACGGAGGCGATGCGCGTGGCCATCGGTGACGTCTGGGGTCGTGCCGGCGTCGAGAGCGTGACCGCGTACATCGAGGAGGGGGAGGCCGAACCGTCGCGCCGTCTCGCGGCCAATCTCGGGTTCACCGTGCGCAGCCAGGGCCACGGTCGCTTCGGCGAACCGATGAAGGTGTACGAGCTTCGTCGAGACGTCTGGGATCGACGAAGAGGTTGAAGCCCTCGTGGCCGTAATCCGCTCGCCTGCCCGAGGGTTCGCGAATGTACCTAGAGGCTCTCAGGCGTCCTCGGACTGGTGCCGCACTCCTCGGTCGTCGATCAGGAGGACCCACTTGGACTCAGTGTGCTTCAGGTCGCTTCGGCCCGCAGGCGTTCCGCTATCGCTTCCGCGTCGGCCCTGGTGCCATCTGGCCCGGTGAAATGGAACGCGGTTCCTCCCTCGGGGTCTTCGGGTTCCTGGTCGATGACCAGCCAGCCCTTTGAATCACCGTCACGCGGCCCACCGACTTGGATTGCTTCAGCGACCACGAACCGCTCGCCTTCGTCCTGCGGGGCGATGCGGACATCGGCGTATTCTTCGCCCATCCGCATCCGTGATACGTCTGCCACGCCGTGCCTCCTTCGAAGGTTCGGCTAGGGCCCCGGGCGTTTCGCGAGGGCGGAGTATATGCGGTTCCCCTTCCCCGTGGAAGGCAGGGCTGGCGTGGGAGAGCGACAGTACCCCGGAGCAAGTGAGGGCTTCTTGACCAAGTGGGTCAGGTGGCCGAAATAGCGTTGTTCCCGAGGGAAAGCGACAGGACGAACCCACGTCAGCCCTGTCCACGGATGAGCCGTAGGCCGGTGACAACGAGCCAGACGAGCCACGCAGCTAAGCCCAGAAGCCCGAGGAACAGCAGTGGCGAGCCATCCGCGATGGCGAGGCTTCCGGCTCCGGCCAAGATGAGCAAGCTGCCGCCCGCCACGCCTAGCAGCCGCTGCCACGGCCGCGTCAAACCGCTGGCGTGGGTGGCCAACGCCGCGCCGATGAAGGTCGCCCCGAGCGCGGGCAGCGAGAGCGCGAAGGCCGCGGCATGGAGCTGCCAGGCCAGCTCGAAGGCGGGGGTCGGCTCGGCCAGGCCATCCGCGGCGAGCACGACCGCGATGTGCGTGGCCATGACGAGGGCGAGTACCGCCGCGAGTGTCGCTCCGGCTGCCACCGCGAGCCGCGACCAGTCCGCCCCTGCGCCGCCACGGCGCTGCACGAGCCCGTGCAGTCCCGTGACGAACAACAGGAGCAGCGGCAGGATCACGGCCTCCAGACCCACGGAGACGGCCACGGCGCCCCGGTTCTCGGCGTGGTAGGCGAGGACCTCACCAAGAGGATCGCCGTAGCCGGGCGCTCTAGGAGCCACAAACACCGCGTTCTGAACGACCACCGACGCGGCTAAGGCGACCCCGGCGCCGCCGACGATTCGCGTCGTGAACACCCGGTTCCCCGCGGCCACTGCTGGAGTCTCTGCCTCGCTCACTCGAGTTCCTCCGATCGCTGACTTGGTATCTGTGCTCACCTAGCATCTTGCCGCACCGAAGGCGCCTCCGAGGAACGCCCCCGGATCAGGTCTGACAGTACCCCAGACCAAGTGAGGGCTTCTTGACCATGTGGGTCCCTGGGTCCGGAGCGTTGCTTCCGCTCGCCGCCACAGTTCCGCTATGACCAGCGTGGCTATAGTTCTGATATGGCCACCATGATGGAGAGGCTCCGAGATGCTATGAACGCGCACGACGCCGGCCAACTGGCATCGCTGTTGGCCCAGAGCTATCGAAGTGCGCAACCGGTTCACCCAAGTCGGGGGTTTGGTGGGAGCGCTCAGGTACTCGAGAACTGGTCGTGGGTCTTCCTGGGCGTCCCGGACTTCCGGTCGGAGTTGATCGCCTCATCGCTGAACGGCGAGACTGAGTGGGGCGAGTGGAACTGGCAAGGTCACCACACGGATGGCTCCCAGTTCGCGATGAGGGGAGTCACGATCTTCGTGGTGCGCGACGGCCTCGTCGCCGAAGGGCGCTTATACATGGAACCCGTCGAGGCCGATGGTGGGGACATCCAGGCTGCGGGTGCAGGAGTTGTACAGGCCTCCACCGGCACCCTAGTCGTCACCGTAGTCCGCTCGCGGGGTTCGGATTTTTCGCGGAGCCACGCTGCTCACCGGTCACTTCCCGACGGGAGGACCGACAGTACCTCGGAGCAAGCGAGGGCTTTTTGACCAATTGGGTCCCTCAGAGCCACCTCAGGAGGGCGCGGGTTGCAGTCCCTCGTGTAGCGGGCTGCGGAAATCAGGCGTAGGTTCCACGTATGACAAGGCAGCGAGTCTTTGCCGTGCTCGGCGTCCTTGCCGCAGGGTACGGCCTTTTTCGGGCGACCCGCCAGGCGGAGAACGCCGCCAAAGAGGTCCACCGTCGTGGATGGAAGGCCGATGTGGGCCTCTCCGTCCTGGTCGCCGTGGCCGCACTCGTGCTCGCGCTGAAGAAGTCGAGCGACGTGATCATCAAAGTCGATGAGGCCTTCGGAGCCGAAGCGACGGCCGGGTAAGGATCGCAGCAGGACCGGTTCGTTCCTCCGGGGTTGTTGTTGTCCTGCCGACGGTATCCGGCGGATGGCGTTGCTTGTGCGTCGAGGGACAAGCGCCAGGAGCATCGCTACTGCTGTCTGAGCGTGTAGCCGTCCAGTCCCTATTCCGAGGGTGCCACGGAGGAAGCGAGGGCTTCTTGACCATGTGGGTCCGTGGGCGAACAAGGACTCTCAGGCAGAAGGCGAGAACCAACCGGCAGAGGGCCGATCCTCGTAGCTTCGCACGTCGCGTTCCCCCTCGGCCTCGTAGAAGGTCGCCCAGCTTTCGCGAGGGGTGGTTGGGCCGTGTCGCTGCTCCGGGGGCAGGTGAAAGCAATACCGAGTGCTGCCGACCGTCTCCTCGAATCTGCGATGTCGATCCGTCTCGTGCCGGAACTCGTCGTCGCTCAGCTCGTAGAGGATCAGGCGTCGCGGGTTCTCGTACTCGTCCGAGGCCTCATCGAAGGCGGCCGCGAACCAGAAGCGTTGCTCGTTGAGGGCGGCGGTGCCGCGCCCAGGCCCGTCCCACCACTCCGTGGGCCACAGGATCACGGCATTCGGCATCTCGGCCATGATCCGGAAGGATAGCCCGGCATCTCGCCAGGTCGACACGCGTCAGTCCCTCGGAGCAAGTGAGCGCTTATTTCACGGGGCCGACGTCCACCGAGCCTGGGGTCACGCACCCAGTGGTCGCCACCTGTGACGAGACCGTGTTGTCGGGCAGCGTCACCTTGACGCGATCGAACGACCGGCACGAGCCGCCGGCGGTCGTGACGTCGCTCCAGTAGCTGAAGAAGAAGAGGGACTGCCCCGGCTGGATCACGACTGTCGTGGGCGCCCCGTTGATGTCCGGGAACCCGCCGCGGTGCACCTGCTCGTTCAGCCAACCGCTCGACGCATGGAAGTCCATGCCCGGGTAGCCGAACGAGTGGCACGGCGCGGCGGATGTGTTGGTCACCTTCCACACGGTGCGGATCGTCCCCGCCGCCCCCTGCTGCCCCCGCTGCGTCACGGTCGACGTCTGGGCGGAACACAGCGCGGTCTGCGGCGAGGCGGGCTGCGAGCTGGGCGAGGGGTTCACTGTCGGTGTCTGATGCACCGGGGGAGCCGACGAGTGGTGGTGGTGGGTGGGCGGAATGGGGCTCGTCGGATTGCCGCCGACCGACTCGGGCTGGGACCCGAGTCCGAACGCGTGCCCCAGGCCGTACAGGCCCGCGCCGATCCCTGCCAGAACCAGCACCACCAGCGCCGCCTGCTGCAGCCGGCGCGTCGTCCGGGCGCGCCGCTTTCTTATGCCGACCCGGTCCATGACCTGGTCGGGGTCCGGGTGCTCGCCGAGGCGGTCCAGCTCCTCCGTGATGCGCCGCTCAAGGTCGGGCATCGTCCGTCACCCCTTCCACCGCGTCCTCGATGCCCAGGCTGGGCGCCAGGATCTGCCGGGAGCGGTGCAGCGTGGACTTCACCGTGCCCTCGCTGACACCCTGCGTTCGCGCGATCTCGGCGACCGTCAACCCCAGGTAATAGTGGAGGACCGTCGTCTCCCGCTGGGTCTCGGTCAGTCGGCCGAGCGCCCGTAGCACGTCCACGCGATCTTCGGCCGCGCCGCTTCCCGGGGGTGCCGCCGGCTCCTCCAGGGCTTCCCGCGCTCGTCGCTCGGCGCCGCGCCGGCGGAACCAGCTTCGAAGACCGTTCCGCGCGACGACGGTCACCCACGCGGCCAGGTCGTCGACGTGCTCCCCGCGCTCCGAGCGCTCCCACGCCTTCGCGAGCGCGTCCTGGACCGCGTCCTCGGCGGCCGGCCGGCTGCCGCAGAGCACGGACAGGCCCGTGACGATGCGCGGGTAGTCGTGGATCACGAACGCCCGGATGGCGGCCTCGTCACCTCCCGCTCGCGAGGTCACCCTTGTCTCAGCCTCCGATGACGTGCGCTGGATCGTCTGCATGCCCGCCCCGCGGTCTCGTGGTGCCCGAATCCATTCAGGTGGCTCCTGGAGTCTCGGAGATCGGTGTCTCCGCATTCTCGACCCAAGGACGCGCCAGAGAGGGACTCGGTTGGTTGCGGTCTTCTGGAATTTCCTCCGCTCCGGGCCGGCGGGGGAGAGGTCACCCCTGGGTGGGTATAGCTAGGAGCCATGTCGTTTCGAAAGAACGCCCGCCTCGATCCCTCGATGATCGAAGACCGCCGCGGCCGCGGCCGGACCGCGGCCATCGGCGGAGGGGGGCTCGGTCTGATCGGGCTCGTCATCGTGCTCGTGCTGCAGCTGGCGGGTGGGGGATCCGGGCCGGGCGGCGGCTCGGTCGACGATGTCCTGAACCAGCTGAACCGCCTCAACCAGGTCGAGACGACGGGCGGCGCCTCGGGCGACCTGGCGCAGTGCCGGACCGGCGCGGATGCCGAGCGGACGGAGGACTGCCGGATCGTGGGCTACGTGAACAGCATCCAGACCTATTGGAACGGAGCGCTTCCCGGGTACACCGTGGTCCCGACGGTGTTCTTCACCGGCTCCACCGACAGTGGATGCGGCACCGCCACGACGGACGTCGGTCCGTTCTACTGCCCCGCCGACCGGAAGGTGTACATCGACCTCGGGTTCTTCCAGGAGCTTCGCGACCGGTTCGGCGCGCGGGGAGGTCCCTTCGCGCAGGCGTACGTCCTGGCGCACGAGTACGGCCACCACGTCCAGGACCAGCTCGGGATCCTGAAGAGGATCGGGGGCGACACGGAGGGGCCGCAGAGCAAGGCGGTCCGATCAGAGCTCCAGGCCGATTGCCTCGCGGGCGTGTGGGCCAGCCACGCGGTGTCCACGGGCTTCCTGACGGACGTCTCCGACACCGACATCGCGGACGCCCTGAACGCCGCCGCCTCGGTGGGGGACGACCGGATCCAGCGTATGACGGAAGGCCAGGTCGACCCGGAGACCTGGACACACGGGTCCTCGGCCGAGCGCCAGCACTGGTTCACCGCCGGGTACCGGGGCGGCAGCAGGTCCTCCTGCGACACGTTCTCCGGCTCGCTGTCTCAGTAGCAGCAGGCCGTCATCCCCCTCATGACGAAGAGGGGCCGGCGTGCGCACGGCCCCTCCTCGTCGGGTGACCTCCGTGGTTCGAATCAGTCGAACTGCCAGACCGGGCGGACCTCGATCGTTCCCCAGTTGGCGCCGGGGATGCGCGAGGCCATCTCGATCGCCTGGTCGGGGCTGTCGGCCTCGACCTTGTAGTACGCCGTCAGCTGCTCCTTACTGACGTCGGCCGGACCGCTACCCGTCTGGGTCTTGCCGTCGCGGACCTGCACGGTCGTGGCGGTCCCGGTGGGTAGGAACGGGTCGCCGTCCAGGTAGTTCCCCGTGCCCTTGATCGACTGTGTGAACACCTCGTAGGCGTCGCCCACCTCCTTCATCTGGACGTCGTCCATGTTGGACGCGGCCGCCTCGTCGCCGTAGATCAGCAACATGTACTTGGCCATGCCGGTGCCTCCTCGTCTCGCGCGCGGCGGTTCCGCGCCTTACCCGAGCGACGAAGAGGCCGTCACGAAATCGACCGACCCTGCCCCGAATTCTCGAGACCCCCGTACGTTCTCGTCTCCACGCTCTCCACGATCCGCGTTCGGGGGTCGTTGATCAGCGTGCCCGCGACGCGCGACCAGACCGCGCGCATCGCCGTGAGCAGGCCTTCGGCCTCCTGAGCCGTGTCGAACTCGAGGTCGATCAGCACGAACCGATCGTCGTCCGCCGGCCGCATGATCCGGTAGCTCCGGACGCCCGAGCGCTCCCGTCCCGCCGGGTCGCCGTCGAAGGCCTCCTTCCACGCGGCATAGTCGGCGACGGCGTGCTCGATCCGAAGGATCGCCATGGCTGCTCCCTTCTGCGGTGGATATTCGCTACAGTAGTACTGTAGTCATTCAGGGGGTACTGTAGCAGAGTGCCGAGCGACGTCAAGCCCAGGACCTATCACTCGCCGCGACGCGCCGAGCAGGCGCAGGTCACCCGGCGCGCCGTGCTCGAGGCGGCGAGAGCGCTGTTCGTCTCCCGCGGATACGCGGCGACCACCATCGAAGCAGTCGCGGCGCGGGCGGACGTCTCGCCCGAGACCGTCTACGCCACGTTCCGCAACAAGCGATCGCTGCTCTCCGACCTGATCGACGTCTCGATCGCGGGCGACGACGCACCCGTGCCGGTCCTGGAGCGGCCCTGGGTCCGCGAGATGCGCGACGAGCCGGACGTCCGGCGGCGCGTGCGGATCCTGGCGCGGAACGGCCGCCTGATGCTCGAGCGATGGGCCGACGTCGCCGACGTGCTGCGGGCCGCGGCCGCGGCGGATCCGAAGATCGCGACGCTCTGGGAGCGCAACAAGCAGCAGCGTCTCGCCGGCCAGCGGGCGCTGCTCCGCATCGTGACCCAGGGGGCGCCGCTGCGGGACGGCCTGACCGGGGATTCGGCGGCCGACGTGCTCTTCGCGATCGGGAGCCCCGAGGTCTACCGAATGCTCGTCGCCGACCGGAGCTGGTCGGCGGCGCGGTTCGAGCGCTGGTACGCGGACGCCCTGGAACGGCTCCTGGTGGGAGACCTTTAGGACTTGTCCGTCGGCGGCCTGTCCGCGGGGAACTCGTCGCGTTCCGTCTCGTCCCAGACCGACGACCCGTCCTGCGATTCCACGTTGAAGGCGTCGTCGAAGACGAGCGAGCCGCCGAAGGCTGCTCCGTAGATCACCAGGACGGCGGCCAGCACCGACAGCAGCATGACCGAGAGGCCGGTCACGTCCTCATGGAACTGCGCCAGTCGCAGGATGATGTTCACCGCCACGATCACGGTGACCGTGACCATGACGGTCGCGTGCCAGTTCGCCGTCCGCCAGACCTGCGTGTGCGCCGCTTTCCCGATCGGACCGGTATCGGGACGGCGCTCGATGCTCTTCCACCAGTCCCAGAATCCGGTGAGGGCGGCGCCCAGCGACACGATGCCGCCCGCGATCATCACGTAGGTGGCCGCCACGAACGCATCCCGCGCCGCGCCAGGGTGCGAGCCCTTGGCGGCGAACGAGATCACGTCGAACACCGCGGCCAGGACGTAGGCGGCGATCGGGAAGTCGGTCAGCGGCGGGTGCGTGGGCTTCCCGCTCCAGCCACGGATCCCCAGGAACACTCTCCCGGTGAACGTCAGGGCCGGCTTCGTCGAGAACAGTCGGGCCATCGTCGCCTCCTTGTCGGGGTGCGTGGTTCTCGGTACCCGCCAGCTGTACCATATAATCGGATTAGTTTTACACTCGCCGGAGTGAAGGCGATCCACCGCGGGTAAGAGGAGGCGCAGTGCACACGACGATCACGGCCGGTCAGGACGACACGCTGCGGACGGCTGGGAGCACGTGGCTTCCGGACGTGCCGCACGATGACGATGGCGGCATCGACGTCGCCCGGGCCGAGCGGGCGGTGGCCGAGCTGCTGGCGGCGCTGGGTCAGGATCCGGGCGAGGCCAACCTTCGCGACACGCCGAGGCGTGTGGCCGCCGCGTATCGCGAGCTGCTGACGCCCAAGCCGTTCAACCTCACGACGTTCCCCAACGAGGAGGGCTACGACCAGCTCATCATCGCGCGGCAGATCCGCTTCACGAGTCTCTGCGCGCACCACCTGTTGCCCTTCACGGGTGTCGCCACCGTCGCGTACCTCCCCAGGGACCGCATCCTCGGGCTGTCGAAGCTGGCGCGTGTCGTGGAGAGCTTTGCCCACGGGCTCCAGCTCCAGGAGCGACTGACCGCCCAGATCGCGGAGTGGCTCCAGGAACACCTCAGTCCCAAAGGGGTCGGCGTGCTGCTGGAGGCGGAGCACCTGTGCATGAGCATCCGCGGCGTGCAGCAGCCGGGCGCGACGACGGTCACGTCGGCGCTGCTTGGGTCGGTCCGGAACGATCCTCGGACGCGGCAGGAGTTCCTCTCGCTGGCGCACACCCATGGGGCCTCGTCGTCGTGATCATGGTCACGCGGAGGGAGACGTTCAGCGCGGCGCACCGGCTCTTCAACCCTGCGTTCTCCGAGGAGAAGAACCGGCACGTGTTCGGGCTGTGCAGCAATCCGCACGGCCACGGGCACAACTATGTCATCGAGGTCACCCTGCGCGGGGAGCCCGACGCGGCGACCGGCTACCTGTTCGACCTCGGCGAGCTGTCGGACGTGATCCGTGAGGAGGTCCTCGACGACGTCGACCACCGGAACCTGAACCTCGAGGTGTCCTGGCTCGAGGGATGCATTCCCACCACCGAGGTGCTGGCCGACGCGATCTGGGACCGGCTGGACCGCCGCCTGCCGCCGGGCCTCCTGTGGGAGGTCGTGCTCCGCGAGACCGAGAAGAACTGGGCAACGCGCCGCCGGGATCCGTGAACGAGACGGCCGGTCCGGTCCGGTCCCGGAGGCCCCCTCCGCCCGAGAGCCTGGTGCGGCGATACGGGCCGGGAGACCTGGAGGTCTTCACCCCACGCGAGCGCGACCGCTTCCTGCGGCCGCTCGGCATCGCCGGTCCCGAGGACGCGATCCGGCAATGGCCCCGCGTGGGCCCCGAGCTGGCCTGGGAGCTCCTGTACCGGCTCGAGCCCGACCTGTACGCGCGGCTCGTCGCCGGCGAGCACATCCATCGGTCGATCCTCGACTGGATGCCCCCGGTGGAACGGGCCGTCGAGGCGGGCGCCGGCTCGGGCCGGTTCACGGTCGATCTGGCGCGACGGGCAGGATTCGTCGTGGCCGTCGAGCCGGCCGATGCACTCCGCGAGCGGCTTCGAGCACGGCTGCGCGACGAGTTGCTCGACAATGTGCGCGTCGAGGACGGGTTCTTCGACGAGCTGCCGGTCCCGGACGCGTCCGCCGGCCTGGTCGTGGCGTGCTCCGCGTTCACCGTCGAGTCCGAGCACGGCGGCGACGCTGGTCTCGCGGAGATGGAACGTGTGTGTGCACCCGGCGGCATCGTGGCCATTGTCTGGCCGGACGATCCGGAATGGTTGCGGGAGAGGGGCTTCGACCACGTCGAGTTTGAGGGCGGCCGCGAGGTGGTGTTCGAGTCGGTCGACGAGGCGGTCGCGGTGGCGCGCGTTTTCTACCCGGAAGCCGTCTCCGCGATCCGGGCCGCCGGTGTAGCGGCCGTCCCGTACGACGTCCTCGGTCGTCCCGGCCCCCAGGACCTCTCCTGGAAGCGGACATCGTGAGGGTGGCCCTGGTCGCGCCGCTGGTGACCCCGATCGCCGAGCCGCAGCTCGGAGGGTCGCAGGCGGTCGTCGCCGACCTGGCGACGGCGCTCGCCGAGCGCGGGCACGACGTGGAGATCTTCGCCGCGAACGGCTCGAGTGTTCCGGGGGTCGAGGTGCACGAGGTCGTCGACGCGGCCGACCTCTCGGACACGTTCTTCCGGACGGGGGCGCGAACGCCGGACTCCGCCGCGGCCGACGCCGCCTTCGAGCGGGTGGCGGGTGCGATCGCGGCGAGATCGTTCGACGTGGTGCACAACCACGCGTTCGACGTCCCGGCCGTACGGGCGCTGGCGAGCTCGGCCGCGCCCGTGGTCCACACCGTCCACCTGCCTCCCACCGCGGAGATGGCCGCCGCGCTCAAGCGTGTCGTGCGCCCGGACCGCGGGGCGGTCCGGGTCGTGTCCGTGTCGCACGCGCAGGAGCGCGCCTGGCGGGCCGCCGAGGTCCCGAACGTCGCGATCCCGAACGGCGTGCCGACCGCACGGATCCCCTGGTCGAAGCAGCGCGGAAGGGGCGCGCTGTTCGCCGGCCGGTTCACGTCCGAGAAGGGCGTGCTGGACGCGATCCGGATCGCCGAGGGCGCGCAGCTGCCGCTGTCCCTGGCCGGGTGGCCCTACGACGCAGCGTTCGCCGAGCGCGAGCTGTACCCGGCGCTGGCCGGGTCGCAGTCGACCATCCTCGGCGCGCTCGATCGGGCGCGCCTCTGGCTCTGGATGGCCGCTGCCGCCGTCGTCCTGTGCCCATCGCGCTGGGACGAGCCCTTCGGACTGGTTGCGGCCGAGTCGCAGGCGGCCGGGACGCCCGTCGTCGCGTATCGGCGCGGGGCCCTCCCAGAAGTGATCGCCGAGGGCGAGACCGGGTACATCGTCGACGAGGGCGACGTGGACGGGGCGGTCGCCGCGGTGGGCAGGGCGCTCCTGTTGGATCGCACGGCCTGCCGCCGGCATGCGCGGGCAGACCTCGACCTGGACCAGATGGTGCGCGGAGTCGAGGAGCTGTATCGCACGGCGGTCCATGACATCGGGGTGGCCCATGGGTGAGTCATGGCTCACCGGGCGGGTCGCCGTGATCACGGGCGCCGGCAGCGGCATCGGCGCGGCGACCGCCCGGGCCGTGGCCGCGGCCGGAGCGACGGCCGTCCTCGCGGGGCGGCGGCCCGAGCCCCTGGCTCGTCTCGTCGAGCGCATCGGCCGGGACGGCGGACGTGCCGCGGCCGTCCCGTGCGACGTGTCGCGACCCGAGCAGGTGGACGAGCTGTTCGGGGCGGCCGAGCGCCTCGGCCCGCCGGCCGCGGTCGTCTGCGCGGCGGGCGTCCTGGCCAAGGCGCCCCTGGACGAGCTGACCGACGAGGACTGGTGCGCCACGCTGGGCGCCAACCTCAGCGGCGCGTTCTTCTGCATCCGGCGCGCGTTCGCGCCGATGCGCCGGGAGGGTGGGGGAAGGATCGTGCTCCTGTCCTCGCTCTCCGGCGTCTACGCGACCGAGAAGTTCCCGGGCCTGACCGCCTACAACGCGTCGAAGAGCGGCCTGGTGGGACTGGCCGAGGGCGCGGCGGCGGACGGCCGGGCCCACGGCATCGCCGTCGCGTGCGTCAGCCCCGGTGCCGTGGACACCGACATGCTCCGGGCGGCGAATCCGGACCTGAAGCCGGGGCTCGGCCCCGAGGACGTCGGTCGTCTGATCGTCACGGTGCTGAACGACCTGCTCCCGGCGGCGAGCGGGGCCAACATTCCGCTGTTCTCGAACCGCTAGGCGAGCCGCGTCAGCGTTTCGGCGTGATCCTGACGCAGCACGAGCCGGGCTCCGGCTGCAGTCGTGCCTTGAGCTCCGTGGTGGGCAGGCCGGCGAGCACGCCCTGGAGGAACGCCTGGTTCATCGAGCAGATGAGCTCGCGGTGACCCGTCGCCAGCGAGTGGAACGGGCAGTTGCGGAGGCGTACCGCGCCGCGGGCCTCCTCGGGCTCGTAGCCCAGGTCGTCCAGGAGCCGTGTCAGTGATGCCGAACCCCGCGTGCGCGCGAGCGCGCGGCCGGTAGAACCCGCCACCCGGCGGACGGCGTGCTCGGCCGTCTCGTCCGGCCCCCGCTTCTCCAGGGCCGTCGCGAGCAGATCGCCGGCCAGGTCCGACTGGGCGGCGGGCAGGCTGATCGACACCCTGCGCTCGGCGCGCCGGTACAGCTTCGACGGTCTTCCGGCGCCGGGGCCCGTTCGTCCCGTCAGCCGGCGGAACTCCACGTCCAGCAGACCCGCATCGGCGAGCCGATCCAGGTGGAACGCCGCGAGCCCCCGCGACATCCCGGTCGCGGCGGCGGCCTGGTCGCGGCCGACGGACTCGTCTCGTGAGCAGACGAAGTCGTAGAGCGCGCGCCGGGGGGGCTCGTCCAGCAGGGCCACCAGCTCGATGTCGTCGGGCTCCATGTGCACGATTGTATCGTTCACGTTGATGGTTTATTGAATCCGGTCGCGCGGCACTGCAGCGGATTGGTCCAGGCCTTGGGGCCGGCCGCGTCCACCACGCTCACCCTGAGGTAGCCAGGATCGGATTCCGCCGACTCGACGCGGGCGCGGGTGATCAGCTCGTCGGGGCTCGTCTCGAGGAAGCTGCCATCCGTGGTCGGCGACCGGCGGAGCGGCCGCTCGGTGAACACCGGATCGCGGCTGGCGGCCATTGATTCGCCGACGCGGGTTGAACTATCGTTCAAAGTTGGCCATTTCGAAGGGGGAGACGTGCCAACAGCGCTCAAGCGCGGGACAGTGATCATCGTGCTGCTCGCGGCCGCCGTCGCGCAGACGGCCCTTTCGGGTGCATGGAGCCTGGCGTCGCACCAGCAGGTCCGATCCTCGCTCCCCAGCGGGTGGCGCATCACGCCAGCGGGACGCGTGATCACGGTGCCGAATGACGGACCCGGGCTCACCGGCCCCTGGGGCGTGGCCGTCACACCGGACGGACGGAGGGCGCTCGTGACGTCGAGCGGCGCGGCAGTCAAGAACGAGACGGTCGAGATGTTCGACCTGGCGAGCGGACGGCGGACGTCCCTGCGGATGAACAACGGCGTCCAGGGCGAGTCCGTCTTCTACGGCGTGACGTTCTCGCCCGACGGGAAGCGTGCGTGGGCGTCCGGTGGGGGCCAGGGCGTCGTCCACTCGTACAACGTGTCGGCGACCGGGCGCCTCACCCCGGCCGGGGACATCCCCGCCGGCTTCTTCCCCGCGGGCATCGCCTACGGGCACACTCCTCGCGGTGACCGCCTGTACGTGGCCAACAATCTGGGTGGGAAGTCGCACCCCAACGTCACCGACGAGGATCCGCCCGGCCACACCGTCATGGTGATCGACCCGGCCACGGGAAAGATCACGCGGAAGATCGACCTGGGCCTGCCGCTGGACCCGATGGACGTGGTGTTCAACAACGAGGGGACGAAGGCCTACGTCACCAACTGGGTGGGGCGCTCGGTCTCCGTCATCGACACGGCGACGCAGCTGAAGGTCGGCGACATCCTGCTCTCGCCCCAGACGGACCCGCTGCAGGCCGACCATCCGACCGGCATCGCGGCGAACCCGGTGAGCGACGAGCTGTACGTGGCCAATGCCAACAGCGACACGGTCTCGGTGATCGACTCGCGGACCGACACGCTCGCGGCGACCATCCCCGTGGGGCTCGATCCCGGCGGACCCAAGGGATCGACGCCTGTCCGGCTCACGGTGAGCCCCGACGGACGACTCTTGTTCGTTGCGGACGCGGGCGAGAACGCCGTCGTGGTCGTCGACACCGGGAGCGGGAACGTCCTCGGGTTCATTCCGACGGCCTGGTACCCGTCGGACGTGAGGGTCACCCCCGACGGCCGGCATCTGGTCGTCGTCAACACTTACGGGTCCGGAGCGGAGCCGAATCCGTGCGGACCGTTCACGCCGCTCGGCCCGATCAAATGCCCCGACCACACGCCCCACTACTACCCGGGCACGTGGTACGACCCCCCGCTCCCGGAGGACCAGTACGTCGGGACGATGATCAAGGGCTCGGTGGAGGTCATCGACATCCCGCAGACGCGGCAGGGACTGCTCGACGCGCTCGGCCGCTGGACGGCGAAGGTGCGCTCCAACAACCGGGTCGACGCCCGCCACTGGCCGGAGCCGCCGTGGCTCCATGGGATCAAGCACGTCATCTACGTGATCAAGGAGAATCGGACGTACGACGAGGTCTTCGGCAACCTGCCCAAGGGCAACGGGGACCCGGCCCTGAACCTGTTCGGGAATTCGTCGGCGCCGAACCATCGCGCGCTGGCCAGCAACTTCGTCCTGCTCGACAACTTCTACGTGGACGCGCAGGTGTCGCAGGACGGGCATCCATGGTCGACCCAAGGGGTCGCCACGGACTACACGCGCAAGGTATGGCCCTTCGACTATGCGTGGGCGTACTACCGGGCCTACGACAGCGAGTACGTCCCCTTCCGGCAGCAGTTCCCGAGTGAGCCGCTCGCATCCGATCCATCCGTCCGCCGCTCCGCCGCAGCGGCCACCGCCGGCTACATCTGGGACGACGCGTGGAACCACGGCGTGTCGTTCCGCAACTACGGAGAATCGACGAACGGGCCGAAGACGTGCAATCCCACGAACCAGCAATCGAGTCTCACGCACCTCCAGGCGAGGTTCGGCGAGCACGTCGACCCGAACTACGTCGGGTGGAACATGCGATGCCCCGACCACACGACACGCGAGCCCGAATGGGCTCGCGAGTTCCATCAGTACGAGCGGAATGGCAACCTGCCAGGGTTGTCGATCGTGTACCTCCCGAGCGACCACACCCAGGGGTCGGTCCCGCGCGAGGCGACGGCGGAGTCCTACATGGCCGACAACGACCGGGCGCTCGGGAAGCTCGTCCAGACCGTATCCCACAGTACCTACTGGCGGAGCACCGCGATCTTCGTGCTGGAGGACGACTCGCAGGATGGCCCGGACCACGTCGACCCGCACCGATCGGTGGCCCTCGTCATCTCGCCCTATACGCAGCACGCCACGGTCGACTCGACGCACTACGACACGGCGGCGATGCTGGCCACGATCGAGGGCATCCTCGGTCTGTCGCCGATGAGCTCGTTCGACCAGCGCGCCACCCCGATGTGGAAGGCGTTCGGATCGTGGCCGAACCTACAGCCCTACAGCGCGATCCAGCCGACCGTAATCCCGTTCGGCGATCCCGGCTATCCGCGGAACACGAAGCACACACCCATGGCGGCCTGGTCCGCTCGGCAGGACTTCTCCGCGCCGGACGGCCCCAACGAGGACATGCTGGGCAGGGCGATCTGGGAGTCGATCCGAGGCAAGGGGGCTCATCCTCGGTAACGGCCGTCCGGGCGGGTCCCTCACTCCGGTCACCGCCTCGGCCGCAACTCACGTCGCCGGGGCGACAGCCGGCGCCAGAATCCGCCCTTCGGCCGTTGCAGCATGCAGTGCCGGACGATAGCGTGCAGTTTCCGTGCCGATCCGGGGGGCTCTGCGTCCGGCGAGTTCCCGGCGACGGGCCAAGGGGGATTCGTTATGACCGTTCAGACAGACGCCGTCGAGGCTGCCCGCAGTCGCCAGCGGCGATGGGCGCGCTCGGGCGCACCCTTAATCGTATCGGCGTTGCTGGTGGGGGCCCTCGCCGTGGCACCGGCGTCCACCGCGGCCACCCACCCGGCGAAGCCGGCGCCGTCCTCGTACGTTGCCCACCAGTTGCTGGTGCGCTTCGCATCCGGTGTGGACCGGGCCACCGCTTCGCGTCTGAACGCAGCGCTGGGCGCGCGGACGCTGAAGGTCTTCCCGTTCGTCCCGGGCCTGGAGCTCGTCGAGCTGTCGCCCGGCGCGAACGTCCCGGCCTCGGCCGCGGCCTTCTCCACGCTCTCGCAGGTGCGCTACGCCCAGCCCAACTGGGTGTCGCACATCGACGCTGACTCGCCCGCGCACACCGACAGGACTCCAGACGACCCCAGCTACCCGAGCCAGTGGGATTGGCCCAAGATCGACGCGCCAGCCGCGTGGGACCTCACCACCGGGAACAAGAATGTCGTGGTCGGCGACATCGACACCGGGCTCGACTACAACCACGTGGACCTGAAGAAGAACGCCTGGCTGAACACGGCCGAGTGCAACGGCACGGCAGGCGTGGACGACGACCACAACGGCTACGTGGACGACTGCCACGGCATCGACACGATCAACGGCGACTCGAATCCGATGGACGACAACAACCACGGGACGCACACGGCCGGGACGATCGGCGCCGTGGGGAACAACGGCATCGGCGTCACGGGGCTCAACTGGAAGGTCAAGGTCCTGCCGTGCAAGTCGCACGACTCGACGGGCAACGGTTCCATCGCCAGCATCATCGAGTGCTACCAGTACATGGTCACCGAGAAGGCCGCCGGGTCCGACATCATCTCGACCAACAACTCGTACGGCGGCTGCCCCGAGGCCTGCGGCTTCGACCAGGCGACCATGGACGGCATCGCGGCGATGAACGACGCGGGGATCCTCTTCGCGGTCGCGGCCGCCAACAACAGCAGTGACAACGACCTGACGCCGGTCTACCCCGCGAACTACTTCCTGCCCAACGTGATCTCGGTGGCGGCGACCACGAGCACGGACGGGCTGGCAGGGTTCTCCGACTTCGGAGCGCGGACCGTGTTGGTGGGTGCACCCGGGGCGAGCGTGCTGAGCACCGTCCGGAACAACGGGTACGCCTCGTTCAGCGGGACGTCCATGGCCACGCCGCACGTGGCGGCCCTGGCCGCGCTGATCCACGCATCCGACGCGGGCCTGGACATCTACCAGATCCGCAACCTGATCGTGTCGAGCGGCGACAGCATCTCGTCGCTGGCCACGAAGACGATGTCGGGCAAGCGGATCAACGCAGGGGACGCGCTGGCGTGCTCGGGCTCGAAGGTGTTCGGGATGCTCCGTCCGCTGCAGAACGAGTCGGCCGGCAAGCTCACCATCGCCGCGCTGAACATCAACTGCGACGCCCCGGCCGGCGGGGTCACCGTCAAGATCAAGCCGGGGGCCGTGAACCTGACGCTCGCCGACAACGGCAGGAAGGCCGACCTGCAGGCTGGCGACGGCATCTACTCGGTGTTCTGGAACGCGTCACCCGGCACCTACACGCTGACGTTCTCGACCGGGAAGGCCTACTCGGTCTCGGTGTCGTAGCGACGGGAGGAGCGACACGAACAGAGCCCCCCGACGAGGCCGGGGGGCTCTGTGGTTTGCGGTTCTGTACGTGGCGCGGGCTAGCCCTCTCGAGCCGCCTTCGCCGCTCCGACCGCCGCGAACGCGTTCAGCCGTCCCTCGCCGAACACGTTGTTGTCATCGGCCGTGCCGCCGCACGTCAGGGTGCCCGCGTCGGTGGCGGTGTCGTCCAGGATGCGATCGCATGCCGTTGATGTCACCGCGGAGCGCTGGGTTCGCGCTGATCAGCAGCGCCACGGTCCCTGCCACGTGGGGGTCGCCATCGACGTTCCGGTGAACACCCCGTAGCCCTTCGGTCGGCACGCTGCTGCGGATGTTCACCCCCGGCGCGGCGATGTTCGGCTTGATCTCGCTGCTGAACGGCGACGGGCCCCTGCTGGAGAACGACGCGATGTTGTTGTTGATGTCGTACGCACCGGCCGCGTAGCTATTGAGGTAGCTGCCGGGCGCACCGACGGTGCCGCAGGACGGGCCGCTGTTGCCGTTCGAGAACTGCGGGAAGATCCCCGAGGCCACCCAGGCGTCCACGGTCGCCTGGTAGAACGTGTCGCTTCCGGTGGGCGCCCCACGAGTTGTTCACGACGTCCGGTCGCTTCGACGGCTTCGGCCCGGTCCCGTCCGTGCGTCGTCGGGGCCAGGATGAACTGCCCGGACGACAGCAGCGAGGCGTCCGAGCAGCCGGTGCTCTCGCATCCCTTGGCCGTGATCCACTTCGCCTCGGGCGCCACGCCGATCTTGTTGACGCCGTCACCTCCGACCATCGTTCCCATGGTGTGCGTGCCGTGACCCACGTTGTCGCACGGCACCGTGGCCCCCGTCCCGAGCAGACGTGCGCCGGGTCCCACCAGTTGTAGTTGTGGTTGAAGCTCCCGCCGCCAAGGTTGCCGCGGTACTGGTTCACCAGCGCCGGGTGATCGAACTGGACGCCCGTGTCGATGTTCGCCACCACGGCGCCTGCGCCTCGGTCGCCGAACCGCTTCCACACCCTGTTGGCGCCGATGTTCTTGATGCCCCACTCCACGGCCTGGACGCGCACGTTCGGCTCGGCCGAGGGGATGCCCCTCTCGAGGGGAACCCGCCACGTCGGAACGATTCGCTGCACCTCCGCGCGCCCTGCCACCTCGCTCAGCACTGGTGCTGTGGCCCCCACGACGCGGATGCCGTTGACGATCCAGAACGGTTGATAGGAGACGTGGTTCGCGTCCAGGTAGGCACGAAGTGCTCGCTGACTCGAGTTCGCCACCGACTTCAGCTGCCGGACGACGAACGCGCCGCGCGCTCCCCACTTCGTGATCGACGGCGCGGCCGACAGGTCGGCCTTCTGGCGCAGCAGGACCCAGAAGCTCGCCGATCCCTGGGTTCGTCATCTGGCGTGATCACTCGCGCGTCGACGTTCCCGAGCGATCTCGGGGCCGTGGATGCCGAATGAGCCGTCGCGATGAGCAGCCCCGTCACAAGGACGACGGCCAGCGGTACTGCCAGTCGCGTCCGGGAACGTGAGGCGTCGCCTCTGCGCATGGAACACCCCCTTCTCTTCTGCGGCCCGCCGGCGCGGACCGACCCCCTTCCGGCCGTCGCCCGCTCACGGCGTGAGAGGACGTATCGGCCGAGACCGCATCATACCGGGCGCGCTCCCGGTACGGATACGGG
>CAVOSS010000017.1:0-103927 GCA_963698955.1 uncultured Actinomycetota bacterium
CCACTTGGCGAAGTCCTCCTGCACCGTCCGCATCGCCGCCGTGGCAGCATCGTGCAGCCAATTGCCGGGGCGCCGTTGCAGATCCTTGTGCACCTTGTCGCGCCGCCGGTCCGCGGCATGAATGGCGCCGAGATCGAACCCCATCGCGGTCAGAAGTTCGATCGACACCGACGGATCCTTGCCGAACTCGATCTTGTCCGAATCCGCGGCGATGCGGCGGACGATGAACCTGTGCCGCACATCGAGAAACGGATCCGGCGACCGGAACGTGCCGCGCGCGAGGTCAAGGATACGGGAAAATCCGGCGACGCTGTCATGCGCCCACTCCCATCCGGACGGCACCAGTGCCTTGGCCTCGCGCAGCACTTTTCCGCCGCGCCACTCCGCCAAGGCGAAGTAGCGAGGACGCCCCAGACTGCCACCGCCCTTCGCATGTATCGCGAAGCGAATCATCGTGGCGCCTTGCGGCAGGCTGCGACGCAGCTCATCCGCCGCAGTATTCGGCGGTACAGCACGATCGTAGTTCTTAACCTTGCGCCAGAACTCAAGCGGATCGTCTTGCATGCCGATAATCAGCTTACGCAACGGGGTTTCGGCAAGCAGCGTGGGTCGCGGATCCGCAAGGCCATCGCGGTAGCCGGCGAGGATCGCGTTCGCCGCTTCGCGTGGCGGAAGCGGCGATTTGGGAACCAGGAAGGCGCTCGTCGCGAGGCGCACCAGATCGAACGGATACGGAATGTCCGCTGCTTCGTCGTAGTCATTGATGCCCCAGACCAGCCGGCCCTCGGCATCGCGCCAGGTGCCGAAGTTCTCCACATGCACATCGCCGACGGACAGCACGGCGGGGGCCTCGGCCAGGTCCGGGCAGACCTTCTCGATCCGCTGCGCCCAACGGAAAAAGGTCGCGCGCAGAAAGATGAAGGGGCTCTTCTTCATGCGGACGTGCTTGCGGCAGAGGTCCTTATCGACCACGTCGCATTGCGTCCGCAGCCACTTCTCATAGGCACGGTTTTCGGCCTTGAACGACATCGCATCCCCCGCCTGCAGCCATTGCGACCGCTACTTCATTACCGCACCGGCCGGGCTGGCAGAACTTTTTTGCGCCGGCCTGTCGGCTGCGGGCACACTCAGGCGTCCTTCGGAACACCAGGAGAACCATCCGAATGCTCTACACTATCCTCTGCTACAACGATGAGGACGTCGTCTGGTCCTGGAGCAAGGAGGAGGACGCCGCCGTCATGGCGAAGCTCGGTGTCGTGCAGGAGCGGCTGACCAAGGCGGGCAGGCTCGGGCCGTCGCTGCGCCTGCTGCCCACCACCTCGGCCACCACGCTGCGCAAGACGCAGGATCCCCCGCTGGTGATCGACGGCCCGTTCGCCGAGACGAAGGAGCAGCTGCTCGGCTTTTATGTGGTCGACGTGTCCAATCTGGATGAGGCGCTCGATGTGGCGCGCGAACTCGCCGCGGCCAATCCCGGCGGCGCCTACGAGATCCGCCCGGTCGCGCTGTCCTGCCCCGACCCGCGGGCCGGATGAGCGACGTCACCTGGATCAACGCGTCGCTCACCGCCGCTCGGCCGCAGGCGATCGGCGCGCTGCTGCGCTATTTCCGTGACCTCGATACCGCCGAGGAGGCGTTTCAGGAAGCCTGTCTCCGCGCGCTCAGCCACTGGCCGCGCAACGGGCCGCCGCGAGATCCGACATCGTGGCTGATCCTGGTGGGCCGCAACGCCGCGCTGGATGGGGTGCGACGGCGCGGGAGGCTGGATCCGCTGCCGCCGGACGAAGCGATCTCGGATCTCGACGACGTGGAGACGCCGCTGGCGGAGCGGCTCGATGGCTCGCAGTACCGCGACGACGTGCTGCGTCTGCTGTTCATCTGCTGCCATTCGGAGCTGCCCGCGACGCAGCAGATCGCGCTGGCGCTGCGCATCGTCTCCGGGCTGACGGTGGCGCAGATCGCGCGCGCGTTCCTGGTGAGCGAGGCGGCGATGGAGCAACGCATCACCCGCGCCAAGGCCCGGATCGCGCGCGCCGATGTGCCGTTTGAGACGCCGGGTGCCGTGGAGCGCGCGGAACGCCTCGCCGCGGTGGCCGCCATGATCTATCTGGTGTTCAACGAAGGCTATTCCGCGGCCAACGGTTCGGCCCGGGCGCCGCTGTGCGACGAGGCGATCCGCCTGGCGCGCCTGCTGCTGCGGTTGTTCCAGACCGAGCCGGAGATCATGGGTCTCACCGCGCTGATGCTTCTGCAGCATGCGCGCACCGCGGCCCGCTTCGACGCGGCCGGAGAGATCGTCCTGCTCGACGATCAGGACCGCGCGCTATGGGATGCCAAGCTGATCGCCGAGGGCCTCGCGCTGATCGACAAGGCGGTACGGCACGGCGTGCCGGGGCCGTACCAGATCCAGGCGGCCATCGCCGCGACTCATGCACGTGCCAGGCAGCCGGCGGAGACCGACTGGGTGCAGATCGACGCGCTCTATGTAGCGCTGGAGCGGCTGCAACCATCACCGGTTGTGACGCTCAATCGCGCAGTCGCGGTGAGCAAGGTCAGTGGCCCGGAGGCGGCGCTGGCAATGATCGAACCGCTGGCCGACCAGCTGGCGGGTTATTTCCACTTCTTCGGCGCCAAAGGCGCATTTCTGCTGCAACTCGGCCGCACGGATGAAGCACGCATCGCGTTCGACCAGGCGATCGCGCTGGCGAACACGCCGGCGCAGGCGACGCATATCCGTCAGCACCTCGACCGCCTGACGCGCGAGAACGCCCGCTGACGAAATTTGTGATCCGACGGTGTCGGCGAGCGACCCACTGCTGCGTCCTCGGGGCGTTGAGCAACAAGAGGAGAACCAAGCCATGGATAGGTACAGCCGATGTGAAGGGCGGGGTCGTTGCCTATCTGCAGGTGGACGGCGCGACGAAGGCCGCGGGGTTCTACAGTCGCGCGTTCGGCGCACGGGTGGTGGCAGCCCATCCGCTGGACGACAAGGGCCGCACCATGCATGTGCACCTGCATGTCAACGGCAGTTCGGTCATGCTGTGCGACAGCTATCCGGAGTCCGGACATCCGTCGGAGAAGCCGCAGGCGTTTAACCTGACGCTGATGGTGGACGACATCGGTGCCTGGTGGCGACGCGCAGTCGATGCCGGCGCCGCGATCGTCATGCCGGTTGAACAGATGTTCTGGGGCGCGCGGTATGGCCAGCTTCGCGATCCGTTCGGGGTGGTATGGGCGATGAACCAGCCGACCCAATCGTAGTGCGGCGAGATCGCCTGCGGATGATCACGCCTTTCTTGTGGTTCGACGACAAGGCCGAGCAGGCCGCCGCGGTTCTACACGTGTCGGGTCACGGAGGCGATGATGAAGATGATCAAACTCGACATCGAAACCTTGCAACAGTCATATGCAGGAGAACCGACATGACAAACGAGACCTCCGACCGCGAGCTGGTGCTGACCCGTCTGATCGACGCGCCTCGCGAGAAACTTTATCGGGCATGGACCGATGCCGCATTACTGAAGCAGTGGTTCGCACCGCTGCCGTGGACGACGCCGCACGCGGAACTCGATGTGCGGCCAGGTGGGGCGAGCAACATCGTGATGCGGAGCCCCGAGGGCAACGACATGCCGTGCCCGGGCGTCTTTCTTGAAGTCGTTCCGAACCAGCGGCTGGTATTCACGGATGCCTATACGAGCGCCTGGCAGCCCTCGGAGAAGCCGTTCATGACCGTGATCCTGACGTTCGAGGATGCGGGCGGGAAGACGCGCTATACCGCCCGTGTGCGGCATTGGACGGTCGCCGACCGCGAGGCACACGAGAAGATGGGGTTCCATCAGGGCTGGGGTCAGTGCGCTGACCAGCTTGCCGCGTTGGCGGCGAAACTCTGAGCCACGATCGGCCGCCTCCCCCAGCCCCCTCCCGCAAGGGGAGGGGGAGAACTCGAACCGAAATACTCCCCCTCCCCTTGCGGGAGGGGGTTGGGGGGAGGGGAGCCGCTACCTGCCGATCGCCACTTCGGCGACGATCTCGAACGAGCGCTTGCGCTTGTCGTGGTCGAAGATGTTCGCCGTGACCATCAGCTCGTCGGCGCCGGTGCGCCGACGAACGCCTCGAGGCCGCCGCGCACCGTCGTCGGCGCCGCCGACGATGGCGCAGGCCAGCACGTCGTCGAGCATCGCGCGCGCATAGGGATCGAGCGCGCCTCGAAATCCTCGACCGGCGGCGGCAGCTCGGCCGCGGCCGGCCGCTGCGCGTGTTCAGGAACGACTGCTGCAACGACGAGAACAGGAACCGCGCCTCCTCGTCGGTGTCCGCGGCGACGACGTTGACGCCGAGCATCACGTAGCGGCGCGGCGAGCTGCGCGGACGGCCGGAAGCGCGCGCGGTAGATCGCGATCGCCTGCATCATCATCGCCGGCGCGAAATGCGAGGCGAAGGCGAACGGCAGCCCGAGGATCGCGGCCAGCTGCGCGCCATAGGTGCTCGAACCCAGGATCCAGATCGGCACCTCGAGCCCGGCGCCGGGCACCGCCTGCACCGCCTGGCCCGGCTCGGCCGGCTGGAAGTAGCCCATCAGCTCGACCACGTCCTGCGGGAACTCATCGCCGGCACGTGCAGCGTGCGGCGCATCGCGCGCGCGGTGACCTGGTCGGAGCCCGGCGCGCGGCCCAGGCCCAGGTCGACCCGCCCGGGATACAGCGCCGCGAGCGTGCCGAACTGCTCGGCGATCAGCAGCGGCGCGTGGTTCGGCAGCATGATGCCGCCGGCGCCGATGCGGATGGTGCTGGTGCCGGCCGCGACATGCGCCAGCGCGACCGCGGTCGCCGCGCTGGCGATGCCCGGCAGGTTGTGGTGCTCGGCCATCCAGTAGCGCCGATAGCCCAGCGCCTCGACATGGCGCGCGAGGTCGAGCGAGTTGCGCAGCGCCTGGCCGGCGTCGCTGCCTTCGGCGATCGGGCGCGAGATCGAGAACGGAGAGCGGAACCATCCCCCCGATTATGACGCGGCATGGCCAACGAAGAAAGCCGGCTTACCAAAGTGTTAGCCCAACATAAGAATGTCCCCTCCGCCCAACGATAGAATGTCCCCTTTCGAGCCTGGCTCGAGGCGGGGGACGGATGGCTGGAGGAGTTCTTTGTATGAGTGGATCGGAGCGGGAGCGTGCCTGCCTGGTGCGTCAGGCGGTGGCGGGCGAGCTGGGCCAGCGGGAGGCCTCGGAGCGTCTCGGGATCGGTGTGCGCCAGTTCAAACGACTTGTGCGTTGCTGGCGATGTGACGGCGATGCGGGGCTGGTGTCTCGGCAACGAGGCCGGCCATCGCACCGACGCATGAGCGAGGCGGTGCGGGACCGGATTGGTGGCTTGCTGAAGGCGAAGTATGTGGATTTCGGGGCGACCCTGGCGGCGGAGAAGCTGTTGGAGCTGGATCGATCAAGGTGTCGGCCGAGACGGTGCGGCGGATACAGATCGGCCTTGGCCTGTGGCGGCCGAAGACCCGCCGGGCGCGCCGGGTGTTCCAGTTGCGCGAACGGCGGCCGCGGTTTGGCGAACTGATCCAGATCGACGGCAGTCCGCACGACTGGTTCGAGGGTCGTGGTCCGCGTTGCACGTTGATCGTGTTCATTGATGATGGCGACGAGCCGGCTGACCGCGCTGCGTTTCGCGCCGGTGGAGTCGGGCAAGGCGTATTTGGACACATTGCGCGACCAGGTCCTGACACATGGCTGCCCACTGGCATTCTACTCGGACCGGCATGGCATTTCCCGGGTCAACGCCAAGGACGCGGAAGGTGGTGACGGCAAGACCGAGTTTCGCCGGGTGATGGAGCGGCTGGAGATCGGACTGATCAATGCGTTGACACCTCAGGCGAAGGGGCGTGTGGAACGGGCGAACCAGACCCTGCAGGACCGCCTGATCAAAGAGATGCGGCTACGAAACATCAACTCGATCGATGCGGCACAGGCATTTCTGCCGGCATTCATGCTGACGTGGAACGCGAGATTCGCGGTCGAGCCGCGCGACAAGGCCCCGGCGCACCGGCCGTGGACGAAGACGATGGACGAACTGGATCTCGCGCTGGCCCGCCGGGAGGAGCGGACACTTTCGAAAGCACTGACATTCAGCTATGGCGGGACGAAATATTGCGTGAAGACCAGCGGGCCGGGCACAGCGATGCGGGGCGCGAAGGGTACTGGTGCATCACTTCGCCGATGGCCGGTTGCGGGTAACGTATAAAGACCGGGTTCTCGCCCTGACCGCCTACGGGACCTATCCGGTCCCGGATCCGGCGGTGGACGAGAAAACGCTGGATGCCCGGGTTGACGCGATCGTCGCGGCTCAGAAGACGGCTGGATCAAGTGTCTCCCGCTGGCGTGGCGGCCTCAAGCCCGGCGCCTGCGGCGCCCCGCTGCGCGGCTTCGGGGCTTGACCCCGCCACGCCAGCGGCAGGCGGGCATTGATGCCGTCGACGCCGAACTCTGTCACTTGCGCAACGAGGGGACATTTCTACGTTGGGGAACCAGGGGACATTCTTATGTTGGGTTGACAGCCGGCTTACCAAAGCTGTCATTGCGAGGAGCGAAGCGACGCGGCAATCTCCATCATGTGCGCGCACAACTGGATGGAGATTGCCTCGTCGCTTCGCTCCTCGCAATGACAACGGATGGGTGGCGTATCGCCAGCAGGATCGTGCTTGTCGCCTGTATTCTCTGCCTTGTGCTGGCCCTTGCCGCCGCTGGGCCCGCGCAAGAAGACGTGCGGGTGCAGCAATTGGCCGACCCTCCACCAGGCAGCATCGGACTTCGCGGCGAAGTGCGATACAGCTTGGTTCGCGCGGAAGCCAGTGCCATTCTCAGCTATGTACTCAACCAGTCTGGCCCTCACGCTACGCATTGAAGGCCGCACACCGCCCGTCAGCCTGGCCGAGCAGGGATCGCTGCTCGAGCCCTTGCTCGCCCGCTTTCTGCAAGACAACCCGAAGACGCCGCACATCACGCTGTTCCTGGCGGACCACGCGCAAATTGTCGTTCGGTGCCCCGGTACCGACCGATCATCGCGCGAACAGCGGCGTGGTGTCGTTCGACCAGAACCTTCCACGCGGTGTCGCCGAATTCGGCCGCCTTCTCCGTGGAGCCGACGACATCTGTGAAGAGCACGGTCGCTAGGAGGCGCTCGAACGTCGCCTCCTCGGCACTCACCGAGCGTACGAAACGCTCGACTTCGCCAAGGAGGGCGTTGACATCCCCTTCGTAGGGCATCCAGTCGTCCCCTGGCACGCGGACGTGCCGTGCGCCGGGGATGCGTCCAGCGAGATCGGCGGACCTCGCGTGAGCCACCTCCGATCGCGAGAGCACGAGGGTTGGGGCTTGCACGGTGTGCAACACGCTCCGCACATCGATCGCTTGCTCGAACTCATCGAAGGCGAGCGCCGCGGCGGGAGACGCCCCGTGTCGAAGAGCCTTCGCCTCCCACCTGACCCATTCCGGGTCGCCTGCACGCGATGGGGCTACGTTCTCGAGGAACCGCCTCGCCATCTCGTCGGTCCCCCAATGCTCCTGTATCTCCACCCGCCACTTCTCCAATTCGTCTTTTGAGCTTCCGACCGGGTAGTCGGGGGCCCACTCGGTCCGAGCCCATGAGTTGTAGAGGACGAGCGCAAGGACGCGGTCGGGATGCATCGCGGCGTAGAACGCGGCGAGGCTCCCTCCGCCTCGGTTCCCCACCAACACCGCTCGATCGGACTCGGCAGCGTCCAGGACGGCGCGCAGGTCGTCGGCTCGCATGTCGAAGTCCGGGGCCCCGTGGACGCGATCGGACAGGCCGGTTCCGCGCTTGTCGAACAGGATCACTCGGGAGAACGAGGCCAGGCGCTCGAGGAACCGGACGCCCCACGGCGGCTCGAACTCGATTTCGAAATTTCCCGCCATCCCGAGCGTATACACCAGGTCGACGGGTCCCTGACCCCGCACCTGATAGGCGATGTTCACGCCATCGACGGTTCGTGCATAGCGGATCGCAGGCACGTCCACGTCAACCCACCACGCGGTACAGGTGCCAACGGTCGGGGACGCCCTTCAGCTCGTGCTCGCCCGCTTCCTCGAACGACGAGGCCCGAACCGGCCACGAGGTCCTTCACGGTCTGCGAGACCAGCACCTCCGACGGGGAAGCGAGCGACATGACACGCGCGCCGATGTGGACGGCGATCCCTCGAACCAGGTCGCGGCCGCACGCTCGATCTCGCCCGTGTGCACGCCTGCCCGAACCTCGATGCCGAGCTCACGCACCGACGAGGCGATCGCCCGCCCGCACTCCACGGCTCGCGCCGGGCCATCGAAGGTCGCGAGGAATCCGTCTCCAGCGGTGTCGACCTCCTCGCCACGGAACGCTCCGAGTTGGCCGGCGGATCACGTCGTGGTGCTCTTCGAGCAGATCGTTCCAGGCTGCGTCGCCAAGCGCGGCGGCGCGTTCAGTGGAGCCGACGATGTCGGTGAACAGGACCGTGGCCAGCACGCGGTCCGCCGTTGCACCGCGACGCGCGCCTGTGAAGAACTCCTCGATTTCGTCGAGGACCTGATCCTGATCTCCGGCCCAGGGGGCGTTGTCGCCGCCCGGGAGCTCGACGAATCGAGCCGAGGGGATCCGGCGCGCCATGTCGCGCCCGGCCTCCACGCTCTCGACGGCGTCATCGACCCGGTGCAGGACGAGCGTCGGCACGCGGATCGTCGGCAGCACCGGCCGGACGTCGGTCTGGTGCCACACGCGCTCGATGGCGACGGCCGCGTTCGGGCTTGCTGCCTGGCGCATGAACCTCGCCCACCACCGCACCGCTCGCTCGTCTCCGGCGAGCGAGGGGTTGAACCATGGCACGACCTTCTCGGCATAGGCGAGGGTCCCCCACCCGTTGGTCACCTCATCCATGTAGGAGGACCATTTCTCTTCGGACCACTGCCAGGGGAAGTCGTTCTTCGCGGCACCCGCGACCGCGGTGCCGTAGAGCGCGAGCGCGTTCGTCCGTTCGGGATAGGTCGCGGCGAAGACGGCGCACAGGCAGCCGGCATCCGAGAAACCGAGGAGCGAGGCTCGCTCGGATCCCACCTTGTCGAGGACGACGAGCAGGTCGTCCATGAGCACCTCGAGCGGGGGGAGGTCGTCGGGAGAGAGGCGGTCCGACAGTCCCGATCCCACGTCGATCGGTGACGATCAACCGGGAGAACGAGGCCAGGCGTCGCAGGAATCGCGCGAACGGCGGAAACTCCCACATCGAATCCAGGTTCCCGATGAACCCCGGCTGGAACACCACGTCGATGGGTCCATCGCCGAGCACCTGGTACGCGAGCGCGATGCTGCCGTTGCGGGCGTACTGAACCTCGGGAACGTCCACGTCAGCTCACCACCCGGTACAGATGCCACCGGTCGGGAACGCCCTTCAGCTCGTGCTCGCCCGCGTCCTCGAACACCAGGCCCGACCCCGCGGTCAGGTCCTTCACGGTCTGGGACGTCCACACCTCGCCCGACCCGGCAAGCGCTGAGACGCGCGCTGCGATCGCGACGGCCAGCCCGGCGACGTCGTCGCCCTCCAGCTCGATCTCGCCCGTGTGCACGCCGGCGCGGACCTCCACGCCGACGCCCCGCACCGCCTGCGCGATGTTCATCGCGCACCGGACGGCTCTGGCCGGTCCGTCGAAGGTGGCCAGGAATCCGTCCCCGAGGGTCTTGATCTCCCGGCCGCGGAACCGCGCGAGGTTCGCACGCACGGCGCGATCGTGGGCTTCGCGGGTCTCCCGCCACCGGGCATCGCCCAGCTCCGCGGACTTCGCGGTCGAGTCGACGATGTCGGTGAACAGCACGGTGGCGAGCACGCGCTCCAGGCTCGCCGCCTGTGCGTGCAGATCGCGAGCGAAGCGGGTCAGCTCGTCGGCGGTCCGTTCTCCGCCGGGGACCCACGGCGTCCGGAACTCCCCCGGCAGGCTGACCAGCTCGGCGAGCGGCAGGCGGTCGGTGAGAAAGCGCGAAACCTCGGGGGACCGCGTCTTCTCGAACACGAGTGCCGGCACGTGCACCGCCGGGAGCACGTCCCGGACGTCGGTCTGGATCCACGTCTCGTTCGTCAGCACAGCGCTGCGCGGCCGAAGACTGTTGCGGAGGTACCGGGCCGTGCGTGCGATGGACGCGGGGTCGTCCGGCTGTCCGGTGTCGCTCAGAAACCAGCGCTCGAACTCGCCGGTCCCCCACCCGCGGTCGATGAGCTCGGTCTCCTCACGGTGTTGTTCCGGGGTGTCGCCCCACGGGTGGTCCGGCGCCCACGCGGTGCGCGCGTCGGCGTGGATCAGCGCGACTCCGAGCGTGCGCTCCGGATAGGTGGCCGCGAACAGGCACGCGATCGCCGCGCCGACCGTGACGCCGACCAGGACGGCGCGCTCCGAGCCGACGGCTTCCATCACGGCGCGGATGTCGTCGAGCATGGTGTCCAGGTGCGGCGCCCCCGATACCTCGTCCGAGATCCCGGTGCCCCGACGGTCGAACACGATCAGCCGCGCCGAGCGCGTCAACCGGCGGAGGAACGGCGCGATGTCCGGCTCGTCCCACATCAGATCGATGTTCGAGAACCAGCCGGGTATGTAGACGATGTCGACCGGCCCATCGCCTGCCACCTGATAGGCGATGTGGAACCCGTCTTCCGTCAAGGTATAGCGGGTCTCGGGCGCGGCCATGTCAGGACGCCACCACGCGGAAGAGGTCCCAGACGCCGGGCACGCCCTTCAGGGCGCGCGGGCCGCGCTCCTCGCAGCGAGAGCCCGGAGCCGGCGACCAGGTCCTTGACGGTCTGCGACACGAGCACCTCGCCGGCGCCGGCCTGGCTCATGACGCGGGCGCCGATGTGCACCGCGACGCCGGCGGGCTTCTCGCCCATCTCCACCTCGCCGGTGTGCAGCCCCGCGCGGATGTCGATGTCACGTTCGCGCGCGGCGTCGCGCGACGGCCAGCGCGCAGCGGATGGCTCGGGCCGGTCCGTCGAACGTGGCGAAGAACCCGTCGCCCGCTGTGTCCACCTCGTGGCCGCGGAAGCGCTCCAGGAACCAGCGCACCATCGTCCGGTGCGCCTCGAGCGCGTCCATCCACTGCCGGTCGCCCATCTTCACCGCGCGGGCGGTCGAGCCCACGATGTCGGTGAACAGCACCGTCGCCAGCACCCGGTCGGGCTCGGGGCCGCGCCGCACGCCGGTCAGGAACTCCTCGATCTCGTCCACGATGGCGTCGACGTCCTGCGTCCAGAAGACGTGATCCTCTCCCGGGAACTCGACGAGCTTCGCCCCGGGAATCCGCGCGGCGATGTAGCGGGCTTCCTCGATGTTGGCGTCGCGGTCGCCGACCCGGTGCATCACGAGCGTCGGAACGCGGATCGTCGGGAGCACGGCCCGGACGTCGATGTCGGTGTTCATGCGGCCGAGGGCCACCGCGGACCCCGGGCTCGCGCTGCGCCGGATGTAGCTCCCGAACCATGCGCGGTACCGCTCGTCGTCCGCCCGACTCGGGGCGATGCCCCCGAGGTCGGCGACGCCGCCCCAGTCGTTCTCGATGGTCGAGAGCCAGGCCTCGCGCTGCTCCGTCGTCGGCGCCCACGGATACTCGGGCGACCAGCGCCGGCTGGCGAACATGCCGAAGCCCATCAGCGCCGTGGTCCGCTCGGGGTAGGTGGCGGCGAACAGCACCGCCATCGACCCGCCCTCGGACGAGCCGAACAGCGCCGCCCGCTCCGAGCCGACCACGTCCATCACGGCGCGGACGTCGTCCATGCGGGTCTCCAGCGAGGGGAGGTCGGATGCCGGTACCCGGTCCGAGAGCCCCGTTCCCCGCTTGTCGAACAGGATGAGCCGGGAGAACGAGGCCAGGCGCTCCTGGGCCCGCGCCAGGTCGGGGTCCTCCCAGGCGGCCTCGAGATTGGAGACCCAGCCCGGGACCAGGACGATGTCGCGAGGGCCGTCGCCGACGACCTGGTAGGCGATGCTGACGTCGCCGCTCCGCGCGTAGCTGATCCGATCGCGAGCCATGTGTGTGTTTCCTATCCCCTCCGAACGCAGTCTCGCCGGAACGGGCGAGGGCGGCAATCCATCTTTGTCGTAGGTCGTACGGTCATCCCCCAGGCCCTGTGACCTGCTGCGTTGGGCCATATCGTCCGATTGCAACGTACGAGTTCCGCCGCGGGGGTAATCTTCGGGATGCCAGCGCCCGAATAACTTGTTGAGGAGGAACGAACGCGGGGGGAAACGGCTCCCCGGTTTGTCGGAATGGAGCGGTCATGACGGGTGGTATTCCACTGAACATCACACCCCCCGCGTATAATCGCCTTTCGGGGCGCTCGGAGCGCGATGTGCGCTCACGGAGCGCCCGTACTGCCTCTGGGGTAGGACGGGGTCCGGTGATCCCGGGGGCACGCGTCGACGAACGGAGCGCACGATGGCTCCGGGGGGAACCTCATGTTTGAACGATTCACCGACCGGGCCAGAAGGGTGGTCGTCCTCGCGCAGGAAGAGGCGAGGATGCTCAACCACAATTACATCGGGACCGAGCACCTCCTCCTCGGGCTGATCCACGAAGGAGAGGGCGTCGCGGCCAAGGCGCTCGAGTCGATGAACATCTCGCTCGAGGGCGTGCGCCAGCAGGTCGAGGAGATCATCGGGACGGGCCAGGCGGCCCCGACCGGACACATCCCCTTCACTCCGCGCGCCAAGAAGGTCCTCGAGCTGTCGCTCCGCGAGGCGCTCCAGCTCGGTCACAACTACATCGGCACCGAGCACATCCTGCTCGGGCTGATCCGCGAGGGCGAGGGCGTCGCCGCGCAGGTGCTGCAGAAGCTCGGCGCCGACCTCAACCGCGTTCGCCAGCAGGTCATCCAGCTCCTCTCCGGCTACACCGCGAAGGGCGAGGGCCAGCCCGGCGAGCAGAATCCCGCAGGGGTCGATGGTGCTCGACCAGTTCGGCCGCAACCTGACCCAGCTCGCGCGCGAGGCCAAGCTCGACCCGGTCATCGGCCGCGACAAGGAGATCGAGCGGGTCATGCAGGTGCTGTCGCGCCGGACCAAGAACAACCCGGTGCTGATCGGCGAGCCCGGCGTCGGCAAGACCGCCATCGTCGAGGGCCTCGCCTCCAAGATCGTGAAGGGCGACGTCCCCGAGACCATCAAGGGCAAGCAGATCTACACGCTCGACCTCGGCGCGCTCGTGGCCGGCTCCCGCTACCGCGGCGACTTCGAGGAGCGCCTGAAGAAGGTGCTCAAGGAGATCAAGACGCGCGGCGACATCATTCTGTTCATCGACGAGCTGCACACGCTGGTGGGCGCCGGCGCGGCCGAGGGCGCGATCGACGCGGCCTCGATCCTGAAGCCGATGCTCGCCCGCGGTGAGTTGCAGACGATCGGCGCCACCACGCGCGACGAGTACCGCAAGTACCTCGAGAAGGACGCTGCCCTCGAGCGCCGGTTCCAGCCGATCTACGTCGACCAGCCGACGGTGGCGCACACCATCGAGATCCTGAAGGGCCTTCGCGACCGCTATGAGGCGCATCACCGGGTCAACTTCACCGACGACGCGCTGGTCGCGGCCGCGAACCTGGCCGACCGTTACATCAGCGACCGGTTCCTGCCCGACAAGGCCATCGATCTCATCGACGAGGCCGGCAGCCGCATGCGCATCCGCCGCATGACCGCGCCGCCGAACGTTCGCGAGGTCGACGAGCGCATCGCCGAGGTCCGCATGCGCAAGGAGTCCTCCATCGACGCGCAGGACTTCGAGCGGGCGGCGTCGCTCCGCGACGAGGAGCGCCAGCTGCTCGAGGAGAAGGGCCAGCGCGAGCGGGAGTGGAAGGCCGGCGAGATGGATGTGCTCTCCGAGGTGGACGAGGAGGAGATCGCCGAGGTGCTCGCCGCGTGGACGGGCATCCCCGTCTACAAGCTCACCGAGGAGGAGACCGAGAAGCTCCTCCGCATGGAGGACGAGCTGCACAAGCGCATCGTCGACCAGTCCGAGGCGGTCACGGCCGTGTCGAAGTCGATCCGTCGCACCCGCGCCGGCCTCAAGGACCCGAAGCGCCCTTCGGGGTCGTTCATCTTCCTCGGGCCATCGGGCGTCGGGAAGACCGAGCTGTCCAAGACGCTCGCCGAGTTCCTGTTCGGCGACGAGGACTCGCTGATCCAGATCGACATGTCGGAGTACATGGAGAAGCACACGGTCAGCCGCCTGATCGGCTCGCCTCCCGGCTACGTGGGTTACGAGGAGGGCGGCCAGCTCACCGAAGCGGTCCGCCGGAAGCCGTTCTCGGTCGTGCTGTTCGACGAGATCGAGAAGGCGCACCCGGACGTGTTCAACGTGTTGCTCCAGATCCTCGAGGACGGGCACCTGACGGACGCCCAGGGACACCAGGTCGACTTCAAGAACACGGTCATCATCATGACCTCGAACCTGGGCACCCGCGACATCCAGAAGGGACCGGGCGTCGGGTTCGCCTCCGGCAGCGAAGAGGTCACGCACGACCGGATGAAGGACAAGGTCATGGAGGAGCTCAAGCGCTCCTTCCGGCCCGAGTTCCTCAACCGGATCGACGAGGTCATCGTCTTCCACTCGCTGACCCGCGAGAACGTCAAGGCCATCGTGGACCTGCTGCTGCGGCGGGTTCGCGAGCAGCTCAAGGCCAAGGACGTGGACATCGAGCTGACCGACGCGGCCAAGGAGCTGCTGGCGGAGCGGGGCTACGACCCCTCCCTGGGGGCGCGGCCGCTGCGCCGCACGATCCAGCGTCTCGTCGAGGACCCGCTGTCGGAGAAGCTTCTCTGGAAGGAGTTCAAGGCGGGGCAGACCATCATCGTGGACGTCGCAGACGACGAGATCGTGTTCGAGTCCGCCCCGGTGTCACCGGACATCCCACCGGTCGAGCTGGCCGGTCAGGAGTCCTAAAGAACACCTCCTCTCCGGACCGATAAGCAGACGGGCTTCCCCGCTCCCGAAGGTTGGCGTTCGCGTCCCCTGGAGCGGGACGAAGCGACCGGTCGGGACGCCGACCGGCCGTAAGGGCGAACGGCCCAGCGACCCTTCGGGGTCGCTGGGCCTTCGTCATTCCGGAGTCCGCCGCGCAGGCCACCCCCCATGACGAATGCCCGCTGCCTATAGTGCGGCGCATGGAGTACCGGTACGGCGTGATCGAGGTTGATCCGGCGGACGACCCGGTGCGTCGGCAGGGACTGCCGATCGCTTGGGTCGTCGCGGTCTGCGTCGCCGTCGTGCTCTTCTACGCGGTCGCGTACGCGCACCGACACCTTCGGATGCCGGCCGGCGACGACGCGCTCTTCTACGTGGTTGGTCTGCGCAGCGTCGCGCGGCTCGGCCTCCAGGATCCCCAGCTCGCGGTGCGCCCGGCGTTCCCGCTGGCCGGCTCGGTCCTCGCGACGGTGACCGGGTCGAGCGCCTGGACGATGGCGGCCGCCGCGCCGATCGCGTTCGCCGCCGGCACCGGCCTGGCCGCGGCCGCGATCGCCGCCCGCTGGCGGCTGCGAGGTGCGGGGCTCGCAGCGTTCGCGTTCCTGGCGGCGGTTTCGGGCGTCGTGGCGCGGCTCGTCGCCGGCAAGGTGGAGAACGGCATGGCGCTGTGGCTCATGGCTGCGGTCCTGGCCGTGACCGTCTGGGGCGGTCGACCGTCGGGGAACGTCCTTCCCTGGACAACCGGCGATCGCGTCCGCCGTTCCCCGGCCGGCAGTTCGATCCGGAGGCAGTGGGTGCTCCGCGGCGCGCCGGTGACCGCCCTGGTCGGTGCGATGACGCTGGTCGAGTGGCCGCTCGCGGTCACGTTCGCAGCGATCGTCGCCGCGGCGTGGACGTGGTCCTGGCTGGTGGGCCGGCGGCGCGATGCCGCGGGCGGGGGCATCGAGTCGAGCGAGCTGCTCTTGCGGCTGCTGGTGCTCGCCTCGCTCGCCGGCGTGGCGCTCGGCCTGCTGGTCGCGTTCGTGTGGAACGGCGCCGGTCCCGGCGCGGGCATCCAGAACCTGCCGCCCGGCTATCGCTACGGTGCCCGGCTGCGCGACGAGCTGTCCCTGGCTCGCCCGTTCTGGACGGCACCGCTCCTCGTGGTGGGTCTCCTCGTGGCATGGAGGCGCGAGCGCCATCCCGCCGCTGCTCACAGTGGTCCTGGGGGCATGGCTGGGCGGGACGATCGTCGTCTTGATTGGCGGGATGATGGGCGTTCCAGGCCCCACCTACCGCGTCCTGTTGGTCGCGCCTCCCGATCGCCCTCGCCGCGTCTCCGCGGCGTGGCTGTTGCCGTTGGTGGGGTGGGCTCGCGAACCCCGGCGACGGTTGGATCGAACCCCGTGGCACTGGATCGTGGCCGCCCTCATCGTCGCTGCGACCCTCGTTCCTCCGGTGCTGTTCTGGTGGAGGGCGAGCCTCGGCACGCCGACCACCGTGGAGCAGCTGGCGGAGGTCGCCGCGGCCGCGCGCTACGCCCGAGGTCTGCCGGGTGACGACCCGGCCGTGCTGGTCGTGAGTCGCGTGCAGCTGCCGTTCGCCGAGTCGCTGCTCTACGGGCGCATGGTGCAGAGCGTCTCGTCGCCGGCACCCCACCCGCTGTGCTGATCTTCGTCGGTCGGGCCAAGGACGCCCTGGCGGGCCGGCCGTCCACCGGCATCGGGCCGGGCGAGGACGCGGTGCTCCGCGACCTGTTCCGGCGGGTCGGGCCGGCGCTCGCCGCGGGGAGCCCGGTGCTGTCGGGCCGCGCGCTCGATCCGGACCGGCTTCGAGTCGGCCGTCGCCGACGGAGCTGCCACGATTGGTGGTGAGTCGTGGCAATCGCGCGTGGGCCGGCACCGACGACCGCCCAGGCGGCGGCCATCCGTGTCGAGGCCGTCTCGGCCTGGCCACGCTTGTCGGCCGTGTCGCTCCTCTGCCTGGCCGTGCTGACCCTCATGGGGCTGGGCTGGAGCCGGTTGTCGCTCCCGTCGTGTTCGCCCGGGATTCGCGTGCTGCTCGCGCCGGCCTTCGGCGCCGGGCCCTGTCCGCCGTCGCGTTCGTCCTCGTTCACGTGGGGGTTCGGCCCACGAGCCGGCGGCGCCTGGGGAGAGGCGGCGATAGCCTTCGGGGCCAGCGCGATCGCCGGGTGGGCCTCGGCGGAAGGGCCCCGGCAGTTCCGACCCCCCGGTGATAGGTTGATCGAGCGCGACTGCCCGCCTCGGCGCGGGCGCGCGTTCCCGGCGCCACACCTGTGCCGGCTTTTCTCATGTCGGAGTTGGAGATCGATTCGCAGCGCGCAACGGGGGCCGTGACCACGGCTGAGCCTGCTCCACGCCTGGGGCCGGCCGACGAGACGCCCCCCGATGGTCGTTCGCTGTTCGGCTGGATCCTGGCGATCGGGCCCCTGGTCCTCGGCGTGGCCGCCATCCTCGCCTTCTACGGGCTGGCGGGCGGCGTGCGCCACATTCGCGTTCCCCTCGGCGCCGACAGCTACTTCTACGTCCAGGCTCTGCGGATCACGGGGAAGTACGGACTCGGCTCGACGCATCTGCTGGCCAGGCCCGCCTATCCGCTGATCGGTTCCGCGCTGGGGCACACCGCCGGGGTGAACCCCTGGGCGGCGACGATCGCGTTGACGATGGCCATGACCGCCTGCCTCGGCACGGCGGGCGCCGCGCTGCTGGCGCGCTGGCGGGTGCGCGGCTGGGGTCTCGCGCTGTCGATCTTCCTGATCGGCGCGTCGGTCACCGGCGCGCGGCTGCTGGCCGGCAAGAGCGAGAACCTGATGAACGTCTGGCTGCTGACGGCCATGCTCGCGCTGGCGGTGTGGGGTGGCCGTCGACGGACCGCGATCGCGGCGACGGTGCTGGCGTTCGGCGCCGGCCTGGCCGAGTGGCCGTTCCTGGCCGCCTTCCTGCTGATCCTGCTCCTGTCGCTCGTGGTGTGGGAGTGCGTGCCGTGGTCTCCGGCCGTTCGGGAGCGCCGCGCCCTCCGGGCGGCGCACGAAGGCAACGGCTCCAGGGTCAAGGTGTGGCTCCGATCGTCGGCGGACCACCTCAACCTCTGGACGATCGTGGGGGCGACCGTCGCCGCCTGCGCCCTGGTCGCACTCGTGGTCGGCGCGTGGAACGGGACGGGACCACACGATGCTGTCGAGCTGACGCCGCAGCCGGCAGAGCAGTACCTCATCGGGCTCAAGGCCCAGCTCCGGTTCGAGTGGCCGCTGCTCACGGCGGTGCTGTTCCTGATCGGGTGGTGGGCGGGGCGGCAGTTCCGCAACCGGAGCGTCGAGCCCGTGCGGTGGGTGCTGACCGTCTGGGCCGCGATCGTCGCCGTGACGATCCTGGTCGGCCTGACCGGGGTCGCGCTGCCGGCGTTCCGGGCGCTCACGTTCGACGTGCCGATCGGCCTGGGGGTCGCCTCGGCAGTGTTCCTGCCGGCCGTCATGGCCGCGCGATCCACGAGTCGCGGGCGACGAATCGGCTTGCGGGCCGCCGCCGCGGCGCTCGCCGTGCTCGCCGTGGTCCCGGCGTTCACGATGTGGTTCCGCGACTTCCGGCCACCGACCAACCCGTGGCAGCTGGGAGAGATCCGGGCGGCGTCCGACTACTCGCTGGGGATCGGCGGCGTTCCCGTGATCCTGGTCGTGGAGCGCGGGAGCCCGATCACGACGTACTTCCTCCAGCGCGCCGTGGTGGCCGCGACCGGAGGCGGCGGGGGCCAGCGCGTGCTGATCTTCGTCGGGCACGCCGGGGACGTCCTGAAGGGCCGCCCGACGTCGTGGGGATCGGCACCGTACGACCAGCTGGCGCGCACACTGTTCCAGCCGGTGCTGGAGGCTTACCGGCAGGGAGCGCCGATCCTGGCAGGGAGCACGCTCGACGCTCCCGGGTTCGCCTCGGCCGTGTCACGCCACCGGCCGGTGGTCGGAGACACGCTCGCGGTCCTGCGTGGTCCGCCACCGCGGCCGAAGACGTTCTCGCCCGCCACGTATTTCCCACTGCCGCACTGGTGGATCCAGGTCGGGCTGGCAGCGTTCTTCATCGCCGTGCTGTGGCTCTGCGGGGCGGGGTGGGCCCGCATCGCCATGCCGGCGGCGCCGGTCGCGGTGCGCGCGGCGATCGCTCCCGCGTTCGGAGCCGTCGCGCTCACCTGCACGACCCTGGTCGCTGCGCACGCCCTGCACCACATGGAGGGCTCCGCCGGCATCGGGTCGGTCGTCGCCGCCATCGTCGCCAGTGCGGCGGCGGCGTTCGTCGGCGCGCGCGGCGACCGCGCCCACCCGTCTCCGACGGATGGCTGAGGACCCCTCACGGGGTCCACGGGACGGCTCACCTCGGAGCGCGGTGATCCACCGGGCGGGTCGTGCGCTGGCCGGCCCTACCCTGATCGTCGCCGCGGTGCTGATCGTCCTGCACTCCATGGTGTTCGGCGGATTGGTCACGTTCACCCAGCCCGACGTGCCCTCCCTGTGGCTTCCCAACTTCTGCCATCTGGGGACCAGCCTCGCGCACGGGTCGATCCCCCTCTGGAACCCCTTCGTCATGGGCGGACTCCCGTTCGCCGCGGACCCGCAGTCCGGGTGGATGTACCTGCTGCCGTCGCTGCTGTTCTCGTCGCTGCCGTGCGGCGCGGCCCTCCGCTGGTACCTGGTGCTCAACCCGATCCTTGCCGGGCTCGGCGTCTACTGGTTCCTGCGCGCCGAACACGTCTCGCGAGCGGCCGCCACGGCCGGCGGTCTGGTCCTCGCGTTGGGCATCGCCGGCTCGCGGCTGGTGGTCGACCTTCCGTTCCCGGCCACGCTGGCGTGGGCCGCGCTGCTGCTCGCGGCCGGCGCCCGATGCCTGCGCGCGGACGCGTGGCCCGCCCGTCTGGGCTGGGTCGCCCTGACCGCGCTCTGCTGGGGCCAGCTCGCGGCGACGCACCTGTCCCACGGGCTGGTCATCGGGACGTTGATCTTCGTCTGCTACGTGGCCGCGCGGACGGTCGCCGACGTGCGGTCGGGCCGGCGAACGCTGGGCGATCGCGGGTGGTTGCTGCTGCTCCTCGTCGCGGCCCTGCCGCTCGTCAACATGGCCTACTTCCTGCCGCGGCTCTTCTACTTCCCCAGCACGACGCTCGGCGCCGGCTACGCGCGAATCCAGTCCGTCGGCGCTCAGTACGCGGGGCACAACATCGGTCCGAGGCTCCCCGGCCCGACGTCGCCGCCTACCTGGATCCTGACGTTCGCGTTCTCGCCGGGTGCGTACCTGGGGGCGGCCGCGCTCGCGCTCGCCTTCGCGGGGTGGTGGTCCCGGCGCCTCCGGGCGATGGTCACCGCGTTCACGGTGGCCCTGGTGATCTGCTACACGGCCTCGCTGGATGCGGTGGCCGGGCCGCTGGAGGGGTTCATCCGCGCGCTGCCGTTCGGCGACGTCTACCTCCAGAGCCCCTGGCGGTTCCGGTACGGGGCGCTCCTGGCGCTCGCCGTGCTGGCGGGCCTGGGTGTCGAGGCGTGGCGGGAGGCGCCCGGCAGGCGGGAGCGGATCCGGATGGTGGTGCCCGGGCTCGTCGTCTGGGGGGTTCTTCCCTGGTTCTTCGGGCCGGCGGCCCAGCTGTCGTTCCTGGTCGTCGGCGCCGTTGTGGGGCTGGCCGTGCTCGCGGTCGTGGCGCACCGTCCGGCGGTCGCGGCGATCATCCCGGTCGTGCTGGCGGTCGAACTGGTGGTGAGCGGCCTGCTCGGCCAGACGACCGACGCCGTCGCGCGCTCCACCGGCATCGCCCATCTGGACACGCGCCAGCCACCCCTCAACGCGCTTGGACCGCTCGCGGTGAACGTCGCCGCGTACGTGCGGGGGGAGCCGTTCGCCAGCACCATCCGCGACGGTCCCCTGGCGCGATTCCTCAGCCTGAACCCCGCGGACTCCTACCTGGCGTACACGGCTCGGGACGACTGGCCGTACCTGACCAGCCAGCGGGCCGTGCTGCTCGGGGTCGAGGATGCGCAGGGATACAACTCGATCGAGCCGATTCGCTACTGGACGTACATGCGGGCCGTGTCGGGGGCGCCGTACCCCTACAACCACTCCGTCGTGTTCGACCCACCACCGAGTGCGCTGGATCTGCTGCAGGTCGGCTGGGAGATCGCCCCGCAGGGCGCGACGGCGTCGCCCGGGTTCACGGCCGTCGAGCGCGACGGGAGGTGGGTCCTGTATCGGGCCACGCCGTCGCCGCGAGCCTCGGTCGTGGACGCGTGGACGGTGACGGACGAGGCCGGCGCGCTGAAGGCCGTGACCGATCCGGGCTTCCAACCCGGCGCGGGAGCGATCCTCGAGGAGGAGCCCGGAGATCCCGGCGGCGGCCGCAACGGGGGACAGCCCGGGGTCGGCGTCGTTCCGGTGGCTGAGCCCGCAGTCGGCCCGGATCGACGTGACCGCGTCAGGCAACGGGATCGTACTGGTGCGCAATACGTTCGATGCAGGCTGGCGCGCCACGGTGGACGGGGACCCCGCGCAGGTGCTGCGCACGGACTACTTCCTCCAGGGCGTCCCGGTGACGGCCGGCAGGCACACGATCCTGCTGACGTACCGCGATCCGGCGATCGGCGCCGGGCTGGCGGTCTCCGTCGTCGCGCTGACGCTGCTGCTGGGCGCCGCCCTGGTCCTGGCCCTCCGTCGGCGGAGGGAGGCGCCGGGGGAAGCCGGCTCCTGATCGGGCCGTCACGGCCCCCAGCGGTAGCCGGGCGGCGGCGGGTCGCACTCCCGCCGCGCGAGCTCGCGAAGCGACGCGGTCAGATCCGGCCGCTCTCCGGCGACGTTGGTGAGCTGCCACGGATCGGAGTCGCAGGTCGTAGACCTCCTGGAACCCGTCCTGGTACCGGACGTACGTGTACCGGGTCGTGCGGACGCCGCAGTACGACGGCGGCGGGTGGGTCTGTCCGTGCACGCCCAGCAGGTGCTCGAGGGGGAACGACGTCCGCCACGCGCCCGTTTCGCCGCGCAGCAGCGGAAGCAGCGTCCGGCCCTCGACGCCGGGAGCGCTCGTGCGCGCGGCGTTCGCGATCGTCGGCGCGAAGTCGGCGTTGGTGACGAGGTGCGTGTCGACCGTTCCGCCGTGCAGGCCGAGCGCGTCGTCGCGAATGACCAACGGAACGCGGATGGACGGGTCGTAGGGGACCGACTTGCCGCGCCAGCGGTTCTCGCCCAGCGAGAAGCCGTTGTCCGACGTGTAGATGATCAGTGAGTCGTCCAGCCTGCCCGTCCGCTGCAACGCCTGCACGATGTCGCGCACCGCGCGGTCCACCGATTGCAGTGACCGGAACATGCGCTTCCGGATCGCATCGGTCGCCGCCGCCCGTTCGGGCGTCCACCGTTGGGCCTGGATGTACGGGGGCTTGTCGGAGACGTCGGCCTCGGCGTACGACGGCGGCCGGAAGGGCGCCAGGTTCGTGAACGATCCGCGGTCTCGCGGATCGGCGGTGCTCGGCAGGTGGGGTGGCATGGGTGCGAAGTACAGGAACAGCGGACCCGTCGTGTCGTCGATGAAGCGGACGGCTGCGTCGGTCAGCACGGTGGTCGAGTAGTCAGCGGGAGCGTTCCCGAAGTGCGTCGACGTGGCCGTCGTCCGAGATCGAGTAGTTGTAGTAGGCCTCGGATCCGGCTGCGTACCAACGATTCCAGCCGGGAGGCACGTAGCGACATGTGCGCGCCGTAGCCGTTCAGGTACTTGCCCACCAGGGCCGTGCGATACGTCGGCGCGAGCCACGTCGCGACGGTCGAGCGGTCGTCGAACGCGTCGAACCCTCCGTGGGGCGGGAAGTTCCGCCAGACGCCGGTCGAGTCCGAGTAGCGGCCCGTCAGGATCGTCGAGCGCGACGGGCAGCACATAGAGTTGCTGACGAACATGTTCGTGAACGTGACGCCGCGCCGCGCGAGCAGCGCCTCGGTGTTGGGCATCACGTGGAGCGAGTTCCACGGCTGGTCGTCGCTCACGATGATCACGATCGCCGCGGGTGGCTTCAGGCCGGATGGTGTACGCGCCCGGTGCTCGTCGCCGGGCCGTTCCGGTTCGCGACGGTGATGGCCGTCCCGCGACGACGACGACGGTCAGGACGGCGACACCGATCAGCAGCCTCGGCCGTCCCCCGAGCCCTCGTGGCGCGCCGTCACTCCTGCCGGATCGGTGAATCCGCGCATTCTAGCGAAGGCGCCGTCCCTCGGGGGAGTGTCACACCCCCCGATTACTGTTCGGCGATGGGCAAGCTCAAGCAGCTGTTCGTGTGCTCCGGGTGCGGCCGTCCGTCCGGCGCAGTGGACCGGCCGGTGCTCCGCGTGCGGTGAATGGGGAAGCGTGAGTGAGCATCCCGCCGGCCGCGCATCGGGCCCGCCGCATCTCGCCCCGCCTCTCGCTGGATCTGTCGGGCGAGGCCGACGAGAGACGCATCTCGACGGGGTTCACGGGGGTCGACCGGGTCCTGGGCGGCGGGTTGGTCCCCGGCTCGGTCGTGCTGCTCGCAGGGGCGCCCGGCATCGGCAAGTCGACCCTCCTCCTCCAGCTCGTGTCGCGCTTGACCGCTGCCGGGCCGCCCCTGCCTGATCGCGTCGGGCGAAGAGTCCCGCGGGCAGGTCGCGAGCCGGGCACGGCGGCTGGGCATCGACGGGGCGTCGCTGTCGTTCTGTGCCGGCCGCGACCTCGACGAGGTGGTGGCCGCCGCGATCCGCGACCGCCCGGCGGTCCTCGCCGTCGACTCGGTGCACACGCTCCGGAGCTCGTCGTCCGAGACGCTGGCCGGGGGGCCCGGACAGGTGCGGCTCTGCGTCGACGCGCTGACCGGTCTGGCCAAGGAGCACGGCATCGCCGTCATCCTCGTCGGGCACGTCACCAAGGCCGGCGACCTGGCCGGTCCGCGGACCATGGAGCACGCGGTCGACGTGGTGCTCAGCTTCGAGGGCGACCCACGCTCCGGCCTGCGCGTGCTGGCGGGAGGCAAGAACCGGTTCGGGTCCGAGGGTGAGGTCACCTGGTTCGAGATGGAGCGGGCCGGCCTGGTCGAGACCGAGACGGGCCCGGCGCTCGTGGCGGACGCCGAGCCGGGCTGCGCGACCACCGTCGTCATGGCGGGGCGCCGAGCCCTCGCCGTCGAGGTACAGGCCCTCGTGGTCCCGACGCAGGGGCCCGCGCGGCGGCACGTGGACGGCCTGAACGGGCGCCGCTTCGACATCGTGGCGGCGGTGACCGATCGGGCCGCCGACCTGGGCCTCGGCCGCGCCGAGCTCTACGGGAGCGTCGGCGGAGGGCTCCGCCTGGAGGATCCGGGCGCCGACCTTGCCATGGCCGTCGCCCTCGCCTCGGCGGCGACGGGGAGGTCCCCTGAGCCGGGGACCATGTTCGTCGGCGAGGTGTCGCTGACCGGGGCCGTCCGGCCCGTCGGGGGCATGGAGCAACGGGTCTCGGCCGCCGCCGCGGCGGGGGTCCGCACCATCGTCTGCGCTGAGTCCGAACGCGATGCGGGGCCCTTTCGGGACGGCATTCGCGCAATGCGCGGTCCGACACGTCCGAAACGCCTTCACAACCCTCGTGGGCAGTGGAAATGAGCCTTTCCGAAGGGCGAGCAGCGCCCAATATGGCCGCTGACCAGCACTTTTGACTTGCGGGAGGGCGAGGGCGCGTGTTATCCTTACTCAGGTTGGCAGAACCCAGCGGCTTCTGAGGCGAGGGGGTCTCGTGTTCCACAAAGGCGACAAAGTGGTATATCCCCACCACGGGGCGGCCGTTATCGAAGACCTTGTGGAGCGCGAGCTGCAGGGCGAAAAGCGCACCTACTTCAAGCTGAAGCTGGCCCAGGGCGACCTGACGCTGATGGTTCCGGTGGACAACACCGCCGAAGTCGGTCTTCGGGGCGTCGTCTCGAAGCGCGAGGTCAAGAAGGTCTTCGACGTCCTCCGCGAGGAGGAGAGCCAGATGCCGACGAACTGGAGCCGCCGGTTCAAGACCAACGTCGAGAAGATCAAGTCCGGCGACATCTACCAGGTCGCCGAGGTCGTTCGGAACCTGTCCATCCGCGAGAAGGCCAAGGGCCTCTCCGCCGGCGAGAAGCGGATGCTCTCCCGAGCCCGCCAGTATCCTCATCTCCGAGCTGACCTTCGCGTTCGACCAGCCCGAGGTCGAGGTCGAGGGGATGCTCGACCAGGTGCTCGAAGAAGCCCACTAGCACCCGCTCCGCCAGCCCATTCCGAGTCCCCAGGAGCCCTCCGGCTCCGATTGGCCTGCTCAAGCGCCATTCCCGATGTCCCGATACCTCAAGGAAGGACGCGTGGCGCGCCCTCTGCTGGCCTGCGCTCGACTCGACCAGCTTCCGGGGCGCCCGTGGGAGAGGAACGCGCTCGTGGAGACGGACGAGGAGAACAAGGGCGATTCGGGCGGCCCGCGGCCGCGCCGGGGCGGGCTGCTGGTCGAGTTCGTCCGCTTGATCTGGGTCGCCCTCTTCGCCATGGCCGGATGGACCGTGGCGACGCGCACCGGCGAGGTCACGGCGAGCCGGCTCGCGCTCGGCATCTTCCTGGGGTCCGCCATCGGCTTCGTCGTCGGCGGGATCTTCGGCCGGAGCACCGCCACCGCCGCCTCCAAGGTCGAGCGGGAGTTCCGGCGCATCCCCGCGCCCGAGATCCTCGCCGGGGCGGTGGGGATGGTCGTGGCGCTGTTGCCGGCGGCGCTGCTGTCGATCCCGATCTTCCACCTTCCGCCCACCGCGGCGTTTCCCACCGTCGGCCTGCTCTACTACGTCTGCGGGTACCTCGGGTACCACGTGGGCCGCTCCAAGAGCGACGAGCTGTTCGCGATCTTCGGGGTGAAGCCGACGCGCCGCCGGGACGAAGGGCGGCGAGGTGCTCGTCCTGGACACCAGCGCGATCCTGGACGGCCGGATCGAATCGCTCCTGCGCATGGGATTCCTGGCGGGGACCCTCCTGATCTCCAACGGCGTGCTCGAGGAGCTGCAGCTGGTTGCCGACTCGTCGGACCCGGCCCGCCGCAGCCGGGGCCGCCGGGCGCTCGACCTCCTCGTCGCCTTGCGCCGGGATCCGGCGGTGGACGTGCAGCTGGTCGAGGACGGGCCGTTGCGCGACCCCAACGCGGACGTCGACGCGACGCTCGTCCGCCTCGCCCGGGACCGGGGCGCGGCCCTGGTCACCAACGACTCGAACCTCGCCAAGGTGGCGCAGGCGCTCGATGTACCGGTCCGGTCCATCCACGCGCTGGCCGACGCGATGCGCCCGGCGGTGATGGCGGGAGAGCACGTGGACATCCGCCTGATTCGCGAGGGACGCACTGCGGGCCAGGGCGTAGGCTACCTGGACGACGGGACGATGGTGGTCGTCGAACGGGCGAGCGCGCACGTCGGCGAGACGGTCGAGGTGACGGTGACGAACGTGCTGCAGACCTCCAACGGTCAGCTCATCTTCGGACAGCTCGCCGACGAGCCTCCCGACGAGGAGCTGCCCGCCGCGGGAGGCGCAGCTTCCTGACCGCGACGCTGATCCTCCTGGCGGCCGGATCCGGCGATCGCCTGGGACACGGGGTCGCGAAGTCGCTGGTCGCGCTGGGTGGGATACCGCTGTTCGCGCACTCGCTCCGCGTCGCCGCCCTCTCGCAATCGATCGACACGGCCGTGGTCGTCTTCCCCGAGTCCGACCTCGGGGTCGCAAGCCGCATGGTGTCGGACCTCAAGGACATCGTCGAGGTGACGGCGGTCGTCGCGGGCGGCGCCACGCGGCAGGAATCCGTTCGGCGAGGCCTGGCCGTGATTCCCGACGACGCGGCACTGGTGGTGTGTCACGACGCCGCGCGCCCGTTTGCGTCGCCGACGCTCTACGACGGTGTGGTCCGCGCTGTCTCCGGTGAGGTCCCGGGCGCGGTGCCGGGGATCCGCATCCCGGACACCGTGAAGCGCGTGGCGTCGGGCCGGGTCGCGGAGACGCTGTCCCGCGACGAGCTGATCCTGGTGCAGACGCCGCAGGCGTTCGACGGGTCGGCCCTCCGCGAGACGCACGAACGGGCCGCGACGGAAGGCTGGGAGGCGACCGACGACGCGATGCTCCTGGAGCGTGCCGGCCTTCGGGTTGCCGTCGTCCCCGGCGAGGAGCTGAACTTCAAGATCACCACCGAGGCAGACCTGCGCCGCGCGGAGTCGCTGGTGGCCTCCAGCGAGCTCTGACGGATACCCTCTCCCCGTCATGGCGGGCATCCGATTCGGCCTGGGCTTCGACCTGCACCGTCGCTCGGGTGCGCGACGCCTGTACCTGGGTGGCGAGCTGTTCGACGACGAGCCCGGCCTGGAGGGGCACTCCGACGGCGACGTGGTCTGCCACGCGCTGGCCGACGCGCTGCTGGGCGCGGCGGGCCTGGGGGACCTGGGCACGCACTTTCCCGACACCGACCCGGAGACCGCCGGCGTGGGCGGCCTCGACCTGCTGGGCCGCGTCGTGGCCATGCTGGGCGAGCGCGGTCTCGCGCCGGACCACTGCGACCTGACCGTCGTCGCCGAGCGGCCCGCGATCGCGCCGCACCGCGACGCGATCCGCCGGAACCTGTCGGCCACGCTCGGAGTGTCCGAGGATCGCGTGTCGGTCAAGGCAACGCGACCCGAGGGTCTCGGACTGACGGGGGACGGCGCCGGGTGCCTGGCGCTCGCCGCGGTCCGGCCGTCAGCCGGCTCGACGTGACCCGCGGAGGCGGCCCGCCCCCGCGCCCGGAGGAGGTCGTCGGCGGCCGCCGGCCGGCGCTCGAGGCAGTCCGCGCCGGAGCGGCCCGCCGCCTGCTCGTCGCCGAGGGCTCGCGCGACACCCAGGGCATGCGTGAGCTCCGCGAAGCCGCTGCCGACGCGGGGATCGCGTTCGAGATGGTTCCCCGGGCGCGGCTGGACGAGCTCGGCCTCGGAAACCACCAGGGCGTCGCCGCCCTGGTCCGGTCGCGGCCGGGCGGCGACCTGGACGAGCGATCGATGGCGGGGTTCCCGTTCGAACCCGACGCCGTGGTCGTCGTCCTCGACGGCGTGACCGACCCGCAGAACCTGGGCGCGGCGGCGCGCGCGGCCGAGGCGGCGGGAGCGGCGATGTTGGTGACGCGCCGGCATCGCGCGGCACCGTCCTCGGCCTCGGCCGTGCGCGCCTCGGCGGGCGCACTGCTCCATCTGCCGGTGGCGCGCGTCGCCAACATCACGCGCGCGATCGAGCGCCTCAAAGGTGGTGGGTTCCACGTCGTCGGCCTGGACCAGGACGCGACGATCGGCATCCACGACGGGCCGCCGCCGCCGCGGCCGGTCGCCCTCGTGACGGGTGTCGGAGGGAGCGGGGCTCTCGCGTCTGGTGCGGGAGGCGTGCGACGAGCTGGTGGCGATCCCGCTTCCGGGGCGACACGGGGTCGCTCAACGCGGCGGCCGCGCTAGCGGTCGGGCTCTTCGGCTACGTGCTGCGGCCGCGATGACCGCGTTCGAGGACAGCGTGCGCCGCGTCGTGTCCTCGCTCCGGCCGGGCGACGTCGTCACGTACGGCGAGGTCGCCGTCGAGGCCGGCCATCCCGGCGCGGCGAGGGCGGTGGGCGGCGTCATGGCCTCGAGCGACGGCCTGCCCTGGTGGCGGGTCGTGACGTCCCAGGGGCGCCTGGTCCCCGGCCACGAGGTCGAGCAGGCCCGGCGCCTGGCCGAGGAGGGCGTGCAGGTGCGCGGACTCTACGTGGCGGTCTTCCGCGCGCCCCGAGGCCGGCCCGGCCGCGGGGTACCATGCCCTGACGCTGGCGTGGCGCAGCCCGGTAGCGCAAGCGATTTGTAATCGCTAGGTCGTGGGTTCGAATCCACCGCCAGCTCTCGAGATCACGCCCGATCAGGTCCAAAGGTCATGCAGGTGGAGGGACGTCTGACCCGGACACCCACTCCGCGTGGGTGCAAGCTGTATCCGTACGCGGCTGTCGAATGTCAGGGGGGATGTCATGCGGAGCAACGCGACCGTTCTGCTGGTGCAGAGCGACGACCCGGATCGCAACCTGATGGAGTCGTGGCTCGAGGCGAGCGGGTTCGACGTGATCGCGTGTTCGGGACCGGTCGGCCCCGGCTACGTCTGTGTGGGTGAGCGGACGGGGCGGTGTCCGCTGGCCGAGATGGCTGATGTCGTGGTGCTGGGGGGCCGGCTCGAGAGCGGCGAGGTTCCCGACGGAACCTCGCCCTACGACCTGCTGATGCTGTATCGCACGCTCGGCCGTCCCGTGCTCGTGGTGGGCGCAGACGAGGCGCTCGGGAGCCTGGGAAGCGAGGAGGGCGTGCAGTTCCTCGACGGCTCCGGCGCCGAAGATGTGGGCGGGCCGGGCCTGGTCGGTTCGATCGAGCGGCTCCTGGGCGAGAGCGGCCGGGGTCGACCGGACGGCGTTTCCGCGACACGGTTTCGGGCCGCTACGGCGCGTGCTGTCGGCACCGGGGGACGGCTAGATTAGTCCGCTGTGAGCTCCGGGTCCGCCTGGGAATCCGCCCTTCAGCAGCTGGACGACGCCGCGAGGATCATCGATCTCGACCCCGGCGTCCACGAGGTGCTGCGCAACCCGCGCCGCACCCTGGAGGTCGCCGTCCCCACCCGGATGGACGACGGCTCGATCCGCGTCTTCACCGGGTACCGCGTGCACCACAACACGTCTCGCGGCCCGTCCAAGGGCGGCCTCCGCTACCACCCGGCGGTGACGCTCGACGAGGTGAAGGCCCTCGCGATGTGGATGACGTGGAAGTGCGCGGTCGTGAACATCCCGTACGGCGGCGCGAAGGGCGGCGTGATCGTCGACCCGAAAGCTCTGTCCCGCAGCGAGCTGCGAGCGGATGACGCGCCGCTACGCGTCGGAGATCCTTCCGCTGATCGGCCCCGAGCGCGACATCCCCGCGCCCGACATCGGGACGAACGAGGCAGTCATGGCGTGGATCATGGACACGTACTCCACACGCGAGGGCTACTCGGTTCCGGGCGTCGTCACCGGCAAGCCCGTCGCCATCGGCGGGTCGAAGGGGCGAGTCAGCGCGACCGGTCGCGGCGTGAGCTACGTGACGCTCGCGACCCTGAAGCACCTGGGGATGGCCGTGGAGGACGCGCGGGTCGTGGTCCAGGGCTTCGGCAACGTGGGCAGCCACGCCGTCCAGCTGCTCGAGGAGATGGGCGTGCATCGTGGTCGGTGTCTCCGACGTCCAGGGCGGTGTGTACAACCCGACCGGGCTCTCCCACCTGGGTCTGACCACGCACGTGCGTCAGGCCGGGTCGCTCGCCGGCTACGAGGGCGGCGAGCACGTCTCCAACGAGGAGCTGCTCGAGCTCGACTGCGACGTGCTGATCCCCGCCGCCATCGAGAACCAGCTCACGGACGGAGAACGCGGACGCGGTCAAGGCGACGGTCGTGGTGGAGGCGGCCAACGGGCCGACCACGCCGCAGGCCGACGCGATCTTCAGGGATCGCGACCTCCTGGTGGTCCCCGACATCCTCGCCAACTCGGGCGGGGTCACCGTCTCGTACTTCGAGTGGGTGCAGGACATCCAGTCGTACTACTGGGACGAGGACGAGGTGAACGAGCGCCTCCGCAAGATCATGGAGCGCGCCTACGTGGACGTCCTCTCGCTGTCCGAGGAGCGGAAGGTCACCATGCGCGAGGCGGCCACCGTCCTCGGCGTGACCCGCGTTGCCGAGGCCCACAAGACGCGCGGCCTGTACCCGTAGTTCTGCTCCGCGGGACTGTCGCTGCCGCCTGTTACGCTGCTCGGCGCGGCCCCAGAGGGTGAGTGTTCTCTGTGGGGATGGGGAAGACGGTCGAGGCCACGGGTGGGTGGCGCGAGATCCTGGATTTCGAACGGTCTTGGCGCGCCTCCGGCACGCCCAAGGAATCGGCGATCCGGGAGCAGCTGCGCCTTTCGTCCGTTCGGTACTACCAGGTGCTCAATCGGGCCATCGATCTTCCGGCCGCGTTGGAGTACGATCCAGTGCTGGTCAGACGCCTTCGCCGGCTCCGCGAGGGGCGGCGGCGGGCCCGCTTCGGTCCCCGGTCGGGGCCGAGGGGCCGGTGACCGTGGTTCGACGGAGAGGGCGATGAGCACGAACCGGCCAGGGGGTGAGTGCGCGAGATGTCGATAGGCACGTCAACGATCCGGGGGGTCATCCTGGTCGCGGCCGTCATCATCGGCGTCCTCATGATCGGCCAGGCATTCGGCTCCAACTCGTCGCCGACGCTCCACGCGGCAACCCCGTCGCCCAGCGCCAGCCCCAGTCCTTCGCCGAGCCCCTCACCGTCCGAGAGCACTAAACCGCCGCTGACGCACGCGACCGCCGTCAAGGGCGTTCCCATCCAGGTGCTCAACGGCTCGGGCGTCGACGGCCTGGGGGCGACGGTTGCCGAGACGCTGAAGAGCAAGGGCTACAAGATCGTCGCGGTCGAGACCGCTGGTGCGCAGACGGCGACCACCACGATCTACTACGAACCAGGGGCCAAGGATCTGGGCCAGTACATGAAGGAGCACTACTTGCCCGACGCTCTGGTGAAGCCGGCTAAGAACCTGTTCGACGCGCCGGTCAAGATGACGGTGCTGGTCGGATCCGACCAGTCGTCGTGAGGCATTGACGGGACCCATCCCGAGCGGCGACCGTCTCGCCCCGTGAACGTCCCCGACATCATCAGCGGATCCCCCGGCACCACGGGCATCTTTCTGGACTTCGACGGCACGCTCTCCGAGATCGTCGCCCGGCCCGAGCTCGCGGTGGCGGTCGACGGCGCCGCCGAGACCCTGAGCGCTCTCGCCGACACCTACGCGGTGGTCGCCGTCGTGTCCGGTCGCCCGTCGGAGGAGGTACGCGCCCGGCTCGGCGTTCCCGACGTCGCGGTCTTCGGGCTCTACGGGCTCGAGCACCTGGGCGGGCGGGCCGCGGTCCCGGAGGACGACCGGGAGGCGCTGCTCGTCGACGTCCTGCGATGCATGGACGACGTCCCGGGCGCGCGGCTGGAGGACAAAGGATCGTCGCTCGCGGTGCACGTTCGGGGCGTGACGGACCCTGACGAGGCGATGCGCCGGCTCGAGCAGACGCTGCGTACCGTGGCGCGAACCTACGGGATGGTCGTCCTGCCCGGCAAGATGGTGCTCGAGCTCGCGCCCGCGGCCACGCCCGGCAAGGGGGCGGTCGTCCTCCGGGAGGCACGGTCGCGCGGCCTCACCGCCGTCCTGTACGCGGGTGACGACGTCGCGGACCTGGACGCGTTCGCGGCGGTCGATCGCCTGTGGGGCGAGGGGCCCGAGGGAGTGAAGGTCGCCGTCGGCGGCCCGGAGTCCCCCGACGCGCTCCTCGCCGCCGCCGACGTCGTCGTCGACGGCCCGGCGGGACTCATCGCGCTGCTCCGCGACCTTCGTCCGACGGGCTGATCGGACGCGAGGCTACTCGCCCAGGTCGCGGAGCTGGGCCCCAACCCACCGCTCGGGCGGGTTTCGGCGCACGGCTCCGCGCAGCCCGCGCCGGCGGGCTGCCCGCTCGGGGGCCGGCATGTCCAGCGCCGCGGCGATCGCGCCGGCCGTTTGGTCGAGGTCGAACGGATCCACGCCCAGGACCCAACGGCCCAGCTCCTGGAACGCCCCCGCCGTCTCGGACAGGATGACCGCGCCGTCGTTCCGGTTGAGCATCGGCCCCTCCTTCGCCACCAGATTCATCCCGTCCAGGGTCGGGTTGACCAGCAGGGCGTCGTACAGCCGATACGACGCGAGCGTCTCCGCGTACTCGTCGCGGACCCGTGCGTCGACGGGCTGCCACCCGGGCGTGCCCCACCTCACGTTGACCGCCTCGGCCGCCTCCACGCACTCGCGCACGTAGGCGGCGTACTCGGGGAGGCCCTCCCGGGACGGGTTCAGCAGCGCCAGGAACTTCACCTTGCCGCGCCACGCCGGGTTGGCTTCGAGGAACCGGTCGTAGGCCAGGAAGCCGCGAAGCACGTTCTTGGTGAGCTCGGCCCGGTCCACGCGCAGCAGGAGCTTCGCGTCGCCCCGCCACGCCGCGATGCGTCGCTCCGCCTCGCGCACCTCGTCCCGCGCGGCCTCCTCCTCCAGCGCCGCGACGTCCAGCCCGATCGGGTACACACGTACGCGCACCTCGCGCCCTCCGACGCGAACCACCCGCCGGCGCAGGTCCACCCGTGCGCCCGGCAACAGCCGGCACGACAGCAGGAACCGCTCGGCCCACTCCGGCGCGTGGAACCCGACCACGTCGGCGCCCAGCAGACCCGACAGCAGCGCCGACCGCTGGCGCGCGGGCAGGATCCGCAGGTAGCTCGGACCGGCGAAGGGGATGTGCGAGAAATGCGCGATGCGCGCCCCCGGGCGGAGCTCCTTCAGCATCGCGGGGACCAGCGACAGGTGGTAGTCCTGCACCAGGAACGCGGCGTCGCCGCCCAGTGCGTCGGCCTCCTCGGCCAGCGCGGCGGCGAACGCGCGGTTCACCTCGACGAAGGCATCCCACGCGGCCTCGGTCTCGCGCCCGAAGACGGGCGTGCGCGGGGTGTCCCACAGGTAGTGATGCAGGAACCACAGGACCCGGTTGGTCCAGCCGTTGTAGTACCGATCGAACGTCTCCGGGTCGAACGCCAGGTAGCGGAGCCGGTACGCCGCGCCGGCCGCGTCGACCTCGAACGCGCCGCGCGCCGCCTGGCTGCGGTCCTCCTCGGTGAGCGCGCTGGCGATCCAGCGTCCGCCGGCGGCGGCCAGCGCGCCCGACAGCGCGGTCACCAGACCTCCCGCGCCGCGCTTCGCGGTGATCGTGCCGTCGTCGTCTCGGACGAACGTGACCGGGCCCCGGTTCGAGGCGACGACGACGCCGCGCGCCATGAGCCTCAGAGCGCGGCGAGCATGCGGAGCTGGTCCTCGATCTCGCGCGGGGTCAGGTAGGCGCCGCGGACACGCTCGCGCGCAGCCGTTCCCATCGCGGTGCGGAGCGCCGGATCGCCCAACAGCTCGATGACGCGCGCGGCGCACTGTTCGACCGAATCCACCAGGAAGCCGCTCTCCCCGTCCTCGATCTGCAGACGGATGCCGCCGACGTTGCCGGCCACCACCGCCTTGTCCTTCCACATCCCCTCGGCGACGACCAGGCCGAACCCTTCCCGCAGCGACTTCTGCACGATCACGTCGGACTCGCGCTGGATGGCGTTCACCTCGAGGTTGCCCACGCCCTGGAGGTTGGAGAGGAGGAACACGTCGGGGTCGCCGGCCCGGTGTTCCTCGGTGAGCTCCAGGTAGTGCAGGCCCTCCGGGTCGTCCTGCGCCATCGACGCCACCATGACCAGCTGGACGTTGGGGACTGATTCCTTGACGATCCGGTAGGCGTCGATGACGCCGAGCGGGTCCTTCCACGGGTCGAACCGCGAGACCTGGGTGACGATCGGGCGCCGCGCGTCGATGCCGTACCGGACCAAGACCTCGTGGCTCGTCCGGTCGCCGATCCAGCAGTTCTTGGTGGAGAGCGGGTCGATGGACGGCGGGATCAGGAACACCTCGGGTCCCTCGAAGCCCCGACGCACGAAGTCCTGCATCGTGAAGACGGCCCCGTCGTACCGCGACACCCACTGCGCGTAGTAGTCCCACACCGGCTGGTACGAGTTGGAGAGGTCGATGTGACAGCGCCACACCCACGTTCCCTTGCGCCGGCCCTCGTCCTCCAGCAGCGCCAGCATCGCCGCCGGCTGGGGGTCGTGCACGATGACGAAGTCGTAGTCGTCGGACCAGGCGGCGGCGTTCTCCCGGTTCTGGGCGAGGTACACCTCCTCCATCTCGGGAGTCCACGCGATCTCGGCGCCCTGGAGCGCGTTGTGCACCGCCTTGGTCACGCCGTAGAAGTCCTCGTGGCCGTTGATGACCCGCCAGTCGGTCTGGAGCCCGAGGTCCCACATCAGCCCGACCTGGGAGAACAGGAGTTCGGCCACGCCGCCGCCGAAGTTGGTGGAGTTCAGATGGAGGATGCGGGCGCCGGCCAGCGCCTCCGCCGCGTCGCGGAGACGATCGATCGCCTCCTGGCCGGCGGGCTCGATCAACTCGTCGACATGCCGGGGTGGAACCGGAACGGGAGGCAGCACGGGCCCAACTATAATGGGCCGCACGGAGGCTCCCGCGTAGCCTCGCTCTTCAGGGGTCTCGAGTGTCGACCGACCGCGCACCGTTCTTCTCCAACGCTTTCGTCGCCCGTGCCGGGCGCTGGGGGCTGGTCGCCTGGTCGCTGATCGGGATCCTGATCCTGGCCCTCGGGATCTTCCGCTTCGCGCTCTATCCCATCCGCGTGATCTTTCCGCCGCTCCTCGTCGCGGTCGTCATCGTGTACATGCTCGATCCGCTCGTCTCGATGCTCGAGCGGCGGTGGCGGATGCGGCGGGTGTGGGGTGCGCTGCTCGTCTACGCGGTGTTCCTGCTGGTGGTCGGTGGGGTGATCGCGTACCTGATCCAGGTGGTGGGTCACCAGGCGACCGAGTTCGCCGCCGGCGTTCCGAACCTCCTCAAGCGGGCGCAGGAGGGCGCGGGCAATCTCGGGAGCCGCCTGGGCCTGCACGTGAGCACCAAGGATCTGGCGAGCGCCTTCGAGTCGGGCGGCCCCGCGTCGTCGTTCCTCGGCCGCCTGACGTCGTTCACGTCCGGCGTCGTCCGCGTCGCGCTGACGCTGGTGCTGGGTCCGCTGATCGCGTTCTACCTGCTGACGGATCTCCCCAAGGTGCGCCGAGGCGCGGTGGCCCTCGTTCCCGATGGCGCGCCGGGACGAGATCCTGGGCGTCGGCCGGCGCGTCAACGCCACGGTGGGCAGCTTCTTCCGGGGCCAGCTCGTGGTCGCCGTGCTGATCGGCCTGGCGTCGGCGCTGGGCTTCTGGATCATCGGGCTCCCCTACTTCGCGCTGCTGGGAGCGCTGACGGGATTCCTGGCGCTCGTGCCCCTGATCGGGACGCTGCTGGCGGCGGTGCCGGCCCTGCTGGTGGCGCTCGCCGCCCCCGACGTGACCCCCTACGGCCTGCCGATCCGTGGGGGGTGGCCGCTGGCCGTCGCCGCGGTGGTCGTGTTGATCCTCGTGCAGCAGCTCGATCAGCGGGTGCTGTCCCGGCGCCTGCACACCGAGGCGGTGCGTCTGCACCCGGTGACCGTTCTCCTCTCGCTGCTGGTCGGGGGGACGCTCCTGGGGATCTGGGGGATGATCCTGGCGGTGCCGGTGGCCGCTTCGCTGAAGGTGATCCTGCTGCACGTGTGGGACACACGGTCCCAGTGGCCTCCCCGGATGGTCCCCGTCCCGGCCACGGAGACGGACCCGGAGGCCGATCCCGCCGGCCGGGCCTCGGCGGGGGGCGATTGACGGGGCCCAGACCCGCCGTTACCTTGTTCTTCGAGGTCAGAGCCGATGCTGAAGGTTTCCCAGAAAACCGAGTACGCCATGAGGGCCATGATCGAGCTGGCCATCAGGCGCAAGGAGGACGAAGCGGCCCTGGTCCCCGCGCGCTCCATCGCGGACCGCCAGCAGATCCCCCTCCGCTTCCTCGAGCAGCAGCTGGGCGCCCTCCACAAGGCGGGGCTGGTGGAGAGCTTCCGCGGGGCCGGCGGCGGGTGCCGGCTCTCCCGGGACCCGGCGGCCATTCGCGTGGCGGACGTGGTCGACGCCATCGAGGGCCCCATGTACCCCATGACCTGCCTGGACGAGGCGGATCACACGTGCTTCCAGGACGCCCAGTGCGGGCTGCAGGAGCTGTGGGGGGACGTGCACGTGGCCATCCGGGCCGTGTTCGAGCGCATGACCGTCGCCGATCTGGCCGAACGGCACAGACGCCGTGTTCAGATATTCGCGCCGAGCGAGCTGATCCGGCCGCGTTCCTGAGCTTCCGGCCTGCCTACCCGGCCTTTCCGAGGATCCGCATCACGGTCGTTCCGCACACCGGGCACTTGCCCTTGGCGGCCCTGCGACCGTTCTTGAGCGTGGTCTCCTCGCCCTCGAACTCGCGCTTGGCCTTGCACTTCACGCAGTAGGCCTCGTACTGGGCCATCCCGTTCTCCTTCCCCTTCGGGCCTCTTGGGCCCGCTCCGACTCCCAATACGCTTCGAGGCCGCTTCAGCCGCGGCCTCGTGCTCAATTGTGGGGGGCCGTGAGGGGCACTGCAAGCAGCCGGGCCCCTTCTGAAGGGGAATCCGGCTCGAATGGTGCTATCGGGGCGCATCGATTGAATCGGGCGTTCCTGCCCAGGCAAGAGAGGATCAGCCGCCGACGGTCGCCAGGGCCAGTTGCCCGCACGCGGCGTCGATGGTCCGGCCCCGCGTGTCCCGCACCGTGACGTTGACTCGGGCGCGACTCCAGCACGTCGACGAAGCGACGGACGCGCGCCGGCGACGATCCCACCATCGGGTACCCGGGCGTGGGGTTCAGCGGGATCAGGTTCACGTGCGCGCCCAGGCGCTTCGCGATCGGCGCCAGCAGCGCGGCCTGCTCCTCGGTGTCGTTGACGCGGTCGATCATGGCCCACTCGATCGACGGGCGGCGCCGCGTTCCCCGACGCCACTCGGCGATCGCTTCCTCGAGGGCGGCGAGGGGATAGCGGTCGTTGGGCGGCACGAGTTGGGACCGCAGCTCGTCGTCCGCCGCGTGGAACGACACGGCGAGCCCGACCTGCGGGTGCCGCCGGCCCAGCCGCCTGATGCCCGGAACGAGCCCGACGGTCGACAGGGTGACGTGGCGCGCGCCCATGCCGAAGGCGGCCGGATCCGTGAGCCGAGCGATGGCCGCGAACACGTGGCGTTCGTTTGCCAGCGGCTCGCCCATCCCCATCAGGACGACGTTGCCGAGCCGCCTCGGCGTGGTCTCCGGGAGGCGTGACGCTTCTCGCCGCGCCCACACCACCTGGGCGGCGATCTCGCCCATCGTCAGGTTGTTCTGCAGCCCCATCTGGCCGGTTGCGCAGAAGGTGCACCCCATCGCGCACCCGGACTGCGACGAGACGCACACGGTGACGCGGTCCCGGTATCCCATGAGCACCGTCTCGATCACGTGCGTCCCGCCCAGGCGAAGGAGCGCCTTGCGCGTCGATCCACGGTCGGCGGTCCGCTCGTCGAGGACCTCCACGCCCAGGGGGAGCTCCGCGGCGAGCCGTTCCCGCAGGCCCGGCGATATGTCCGACATCTGCTCGTACGTGGCGGCGCGCTTCCACAGCTGCGTCCACACCTGCTTGGCGCGGAAACCGGGTTCGCCCCACGTCGAGAGCCGTTCGGCGAGCTGCTCGTGCGTCAGGTCGTAGGCGGTGGGCATCGGGCTCAGCGTAGAGCGTCTGCCCCGAACGGGACCGTCAGCAGTGCGAGCGGAAGAACTCGGCGATCATGCCCGCGTGCCGGGCGCGCTCCCGGACGTCGCCGGTGTGATGGCCGGCGTCGTCGACGTGCATCTCGACCTGTCCGCCCTGGGCACGGTACGCGTCGGCCCAGTTCACCGCCGAGCTGAGCGAGCACCTGCTGTCGTTTCGGCCCGCGATGATGAACACGGGCGCCCTGCCCTGGTGGACGTAGGTCATCGGGTCGATCCTGCGGTACAGCTCGGGAGCGTCCTCGGGGTGCCCGCCCAGCGTGGCCACGTCCCACGCCTGCTGGGGCGGCGAACAGGTCCGGTGGCACTCGACGTAGTCGCCCACGGGGATACCCGCGAAGACCGCCCGGTATCGGTCGGCGTTGATGCCCACGTTGAGGCAGGCGAGGTATCCGCCCCACGACCATCCGGCGAAGAAGGCGCGATCGCCGTCGGCCGACCCCTCGGCGATCAGCGCGTCCAGGCAGGCGAGCAGGTCCTCGCTCTCGGGGAACCCGATGTTGCGCAGGAGCGCTTCGCGGAAGGCGATGCCGTAGCCGGTCGAGCCGCGGTAGTTCACCATCGCCACCGCCAACCCGTGGTCGACGTACGCCTGGATCTCGTCCTCGTAGCCGTCCCGGAAGTGCCATTCGGGACCGCCGTGCGCGTAGATCACGATCGGGTGCGGGCCGTCGCCGGGCGGCGTCGCGATCCACGCCTGGATGCGCTCGCCGGCGGGGTTCTCGAACCAGAGCGAACGGAACGGGGTTCCGTCGGGGGCCTGCTCGTCGGGGAGTGGAAGCAGCGGGGCCCCGTCCGCGTCCATCGGCCGCGGCGGGTGCGTCGAGTCGTCGCCGACGAGCCACGCTCGTCCGTCGGGACCCGACCGCGGACTCGAGGATCTGGCCGCGGTGCGTGGCCGCCGGCGTCGTCCGCCCCGTGGCCAGGTCCAGCCGGTGGAGCTCGTCGACGCCCTCGTGCTCGTGACGGACCAGCAGCGCGGCGCCGTCCGGATACCAGTCCACCGGGAACACGTCGCCGGGGAGGTCCGGCACCTCCAGGTCCCGCCGCGCGCCGGACGCGAGGTCCCAGATCGCCGGCCGTTCGTGGGGCCCGCGTTCGTGCAGGAACGCCAGCCGCTGATCACCGGGCACCGGGGACCACGAGACGGGGTCCAGGCGGCGACCGTCGTCCTGCTGGTCGCCGACGGTGTCGGCTGTTCGAACGTCGAGGACGCGCATCGCGTGGTGCAGGATGTCGCCGTGCTCGGCGTGTCGGACGCACACCAGCGAGCCGTCCGCCGACAGACCGCCGACGCCCTGCGGCCATTCGCTTCCCACCCCGGCGGGCTGGTCGTGCAGGTAGACGCGCCGGGCGGGCTCGCCGCCGGCGGTGACGTATGCGGCGTAGCCGTCGTCGTCGGACAGTCCCAGGGCCACGACGTCGCCCGCCAGGCCGATGCCCATGGCCCACCCATCGGGCACGTCGGGCACCAGAGGGCGAACGTCGCCGCCGCCGAAGGGAACGGCGAGCCAGCGCCCCCGTTCGTCGCCGGTCGCGTCGTGCCACCAGACGACGCGCTCCCCGTCCGGCGTGATGAACACGTCCTCCACGCCGATGCGTTCTTCGGACAGCTGCCATCGGGTTCCGGTGGCTGCGTCCGCCGCCCACGCCTGCGCCAGGCCCGACTCGCTGGAGATCAGTGCCCGGCGCTCGGGCCGAGCGGCGCTCCACCGGGGAAGGCCGAGGCGCGGCGCGGTGAAGCGCCGGGCCCAGTCGGCGGTGAGGTCCATCTCGGTCACGGCGTGTGGAGGATAGACGCCCTCGTCGGACGGGGGCAGGTCGTCGGACGGGTGCTCCTTCAAGAAGCAGAACTTCTCGAAAGACAGCGTCTACTATGCAGCGACCTTGGATGCCGCCATCCGCGTCGCCGGCCTGACCAAGAACTACGGGAGCCGCACCGCATTCCGTGACCTCACGTTCGACGTCGGGATGGGCGAGGTCTTCGGGTTCCTGGGTCCGAACGGGGCCGGCAAGACGACGACCGTGCGCGTGCTGGGGACGCTGATCAGGCCGACGTCCGGCACGGCCGAGGTCGCCGGTGTTCCCGTGTCCGACGGCACCGGACCGGAGCTCAGAGGACGGATCGCCGTCATGCCCGAGACGCCCGGCCTCTACCTGCGGCTCACCGTGTACGACAACCTCGAGTACTTCGCCGGCCTCTACGGCGTGCCCCGCCCCGAGACCAGAACGCGCATCATGCAGGCCCTCGACACCGTCGGGATGGCTTCTCGCGCAGGCGATTTCGCGGGCGGGCTGTCGAAGGGACTGCGGCAGCGCGCCGGCCTCGCGCGCACCTTGCTGTCGGCTCCGCAGGTGCTGTTCCTGGACGAACCCACCTCCGGCCTGGACCCCGTGGCCAGCCGCGAGGTCCGCGAGTTGATCGAGGGTCTCCGGACGCACGGCGTGACGGTGTTTCTCACGACGCACCGGCTGGAGGAAGCCGAGCGGCTCTGCGATCGCATCGCGATCGTCAACACGACGCTGCGGGTGATCGGGAGGCCGGACGACCTGCGCCGCCAGCTGTTCGAGTCGGCGATCCAGGTGCGCACCGCACAGCCGCTGACCGACCCCGCCGCCGTCCTGGGCGGGGTGCCCGGCGTGGAGGCATGGAGCCAGGAGGGCGAGGGCGCCTACCGGGTGACGGCTCCCGACCTGTCGGCCGTGACGCCGAATCTCACCCGGGCGCTGGTCGGCGCCGGCGCGGACGTGCTGCGCGTGGCCGAGGTGGAGCGATCGCTGGAGGACGTCTACCTCCAGCTGGTGAACGAGGACGTGGAGGTGCAGCGGTGAACCCGCGTATCCGCGCCGTCTTCCGGAAGGAGCTGCGCGACCTCCGCCGCAACAAGTTCGTGATCGGATCGATGGTTGCGCTGCCGCTGTTCGTCGTGCTCCTTCCAATCCTCAGCGTCCTGGGGCTCAAGGCTGGGACGACGAGGGCCGCGATGCGAGCCACCGTGGGCGGGGCGAACCTGACGTTCTTCCTGGTGCCCCTGATCCTTCCCACCATCATCGCGGGATACGGGGTGATCGGTGAGCGGGAGCAGGCGACGCTCGAGCCGGTGCTCACCACGCCCGTTCGCGAATCGGAGCTGCTGATCGGCAAGGCGCTGGCCGCGACAGTCCCGACCGTGTCCATCGCGTACGCCATTTTCGCCCTCTATGTGTGGCTGGTGTGGGCGACCGCCCTCCCGGCGGTCGCGAATCTGGTCCTGGAGCCGTCCCAGTTCGTTGCGGTGTTGCTCTTCGTGCCGCTGCTCTCCCTGTTCTCCATCTGGGTCGGCTTGGCGTTCTCTGCCCGTTCATCCGACGTCCGTGTCGCCCAACAGCTGTCCGGACTCGCTGTGCTGCCGATGCTCGGCGTCCTCGCCCTCTTTTCGTTCCGGGTCATCTCCCCGAGCTTGACAGTGGCGATCGTCGGCGCCGTCGCCCTGCTACTCGTCGATGCGTTGGCCTGGCGGGTCGTGTCGGCGATGTTCGACCGCGAGCGCCTGTTGACCAGCTACGGCAAGGGCTGACCGGCTGGACCCGTGTAGCTTCTGGGATGTGGACTCCGAGACCGGCCGGCTCGAGACCTTCGCCGACGGCGTGATCGCCATCGCCATCACGCTTCTGATCCTGGAGGTCAAGGTCCCCGAGGTGCGGGGATCGCGCCTCGCGGAGGACCTCCTGCATTCGTGGCCCTCCTACGCGGGCTACGTGGTGAGCTTCCTGACGATCGGCGTCATCTGGGTCAACCACCACCACATGTTCCGGCTCATCCAGAGGACGACGCACGCGTTCCTGATGTTGAACGTGCTGTTCCTGATGACGATCGCGTTCCTGCCGTGGCCCACCGCCCTGGTGGCCAGGTACATCCGCGATCCCTCGGGCCGTCACGTGGCCGCCGCCGTGTACGGGCTCACGATGGTGGCCATCGCGGTCATGTTCAACGTTGTGTGGCAGTACGCCGCCCGCGGGGGCCGGCTGCTCGTCCCGGGCATCGACCCCGAGGCCATCGCGCGCGCGGGGCGGAGCTACCTCATCGGGCCCGTGGTGTACGGGATCGCCGTCCTGGTCGCCCCCTTCAACGCGTTCATCAGCCTGGCGATCTACGCGGCGCTGGCCGTCTACTGGCTGCTCCCGGGAACGGGCCCGCGCGCGATGAGCCCGGCCGGTGGCGGCGAGGCGCAAGCGGGCGCCTAGGGGACGCGCGATCGAGCGGGCCGGCTAGCGGGGGTCGGAGCGATCGACGTTCCAGTGCCGGCCGATGGCGGCGAGCCACTGGCCGTCGTCCCGGGGCAGAAGCGCGAAGCGGCTGATCATGCGTTGTCCGCCCTCCTGGTCGCCGTACAGGATGTCGATGGTCATCGTCTGGCGGCTCTGGATGGCAGCGTGTGCTTCCGTGTGGCCGGGTTCGGACGAGTCGCGAAAGGCGCCCTGCCAGAACCCGATCTCGCCGGGAGCGATGTAGATGTCCCGCGTGAGCCGGCGGAACTCCTCCGGGTTCGGGTGGGCGTCCGTGAGCACCCGCTCGGGATGAAAGACCCAGCCGTGCAGCAAGGCGAGACCGCTGCCGGCGTTGCGCAGCGAGATCGCCAGGTAGACGGCGTCGTCCGTGACGTCCGCCGCGGCGCCCCCTCCGGGCGGACGCAGCCAGTGGTCGTCGGCGAACCCGATCTTCTGGACCGGGTCATCCAGGCGCGAGGTGGTGAGCAGCGGCCGGAGGTTGGTCATCAGCGCTCGCTCAGCGGTACGGGACGCGCGGTTGGCCGAGCGCACAGATGCGAACGTCGCGAGCGCCAGCACCAGCGTGCCGCCCGCCGTGGCGAGCGCCGAGATGGTTGCCCAGTCGGTCATCGACGGGAAGGAGACTCGGCCGCGATCGCCTGATTGTCAATCGCGGCGTCGTATGCGGCACGAGCGCCGGTTCAGAACTCGAGGCACTCCGTGAGGTCGCCGAGGACCGAGTAGCCGTCGCGAGGCGGCGCGGGCGGGCCCGTCGGCGCGCCCTCCGCGGCCTCGTTGTTCGGCCCCCCCGGCGTTTCGGTGTCGAAGAGGTGGTTCACGGATGCCAGTGTGGGCAGATCGAAGACCCGCTCGATGAACTTCAGGGTCGAGGTGTGGTCGTACAGCCGGGGCTCGAGGTGCGCGGGTTTCGCATACGGGGAGATAACCCACGTCGGGACGCGGATCCCCAGGCCGTAGGCGTCGATCTGCGGCGGGCTGACGTGATCGAAGTACCCGCCGCCCTCGTCGTACGTGAGGACGAAGGCCGACGTGTCCCACGCGGACGAATCGCGCAGGGCGGTGATGAGCCGGCGCTGGATCTTCATGCCGACCGAGACCTTGGCCGGCGGGTGCTCGTCGTGTCCCTTGGTGTAGCTGGGGATCACGAACGACACCTGCGGCAGCGCGCCGTTCGCCAGGTCGGCGTAGTAGTCCTGTTTCTTCCCACGCGTCCGGGGATCTTGCGCCCACCGCTTCCAGAAGACGAACACGTTGTCGCTGTTGCCGGAGGGGACGTTGTCCCACCCGATGTTGTAGACCTTCCACGTGACGCCGGCGTCCTCCAGCAGGTCGAGGATGATCGGGTAGTCGAAGACGCCGAACCCCCAGACGCCGTTCGTCGTGATCCCGCCCGACGTGCCGGACGCCAGGTAGAAGCGGTTGGGCCACGTCGGACCCATGACCGAACAGAAGTAGTTCGCGCAGAGCGTCGAGTCCTCGAACAGGCTGTAGTAGAAGGGCAACTCATCGGCGGTGTAGTAGCCCATGCAGTGGTTGCCGTCGGTGGTGTAGAAGCCGTCCATCAGGCCGTGGTTCCACTCGGCGTGCGTGCCGACCCACGAATGGTCGACGTCCCGCGTGCTCGAGGTGCGTGAAGTGGTGGGGGAAGACCTTGCCGCCGTGGCCGTCCGGCTGAAAGTACCCAGGCGGCGGGCCGTACTCGCCGACCCACTTCGCGTAGCCGAAGTAGTGGTCGAACGAGCGGTTCTCCTGACAGGAGATGATCACGTGCTCGAGTGGCGTCGGGCCGGACTTTCGCGCGCGGCGCTTCTTCGTATCGGCCCACGCGAGCGATGAGAGCACCGCCGGCGCCGCCAGGCCGGCCGCTCCGACCAGGCCGGCGCGCTTCGTGAACGCTCGCCTGCTGATCGGCCGGTCTTCGCCCCGAGGCCGCATCGTGCGGTCCGAGCCCCCCGCCGTGTGCTCCCTGGTCATGGTGGCCTCCCTCCAGGTCTGCGGGCTCGCTGGTGTCCTTGCACGCTACCCCCGCCGCGCGACTGTGAGAAGACCGAAATCTGACGGGCGCGTGAAGAGACGGGGGCCTCTAGGGGGACGTGGAGGCCCTGGCCTGCGTGGGCGCAGAGGCGACGATCAGCGCCCCGACAACGGCCGCCGCGGATACCAGGATGAAGCCGGCGGTGGGCGAGGCGGCGTTCTGCAGCAGCAGGCCCGCGCACAGGAACCCGATCGGACCCGTGGACGAGATCGCCGTCATCGTGGACGTCATGACGGTGGGCCTGAGCTCGGGCGGCGTCCGGATGGTGACCGCTGCGAAGAAGCGCGGGAAGAACAGCCCCGAGCAGACGCCGTTCGCGGCAACGCACAACGCCACGGCCCATGCGGGCAGGGAGAACAGCAACGGCAGCGTCGCGGCGGCCATGCCGAGCACGGCGAGCGACGCCGCCCGATCGCTCGTCTCCCTTGCCCGTGAGGAAATCAGCCCGCCGACGACCGACCCGGCGCCGTACGAGGCCAGGAACCACCCCGCCAGGCTCGCGCCCTCCCCGTACCGCCGGAACGCCAGCACGGGCAGCGTCGCCATCATGGCCGTGAAGCCGATCTCGATGATTCCCACGCCGATCACCCTCCGGCGCAGCGGGGCTTCGCGCGCGAGGTAGCGGAGGCCGCGAAGGGGGCTTCGGTCCTCCTCGGTGACGGCCGAGGGCGGTGTGGGCGGCACGAAGAGGGCGACCAGCACGAACGCGACGAGGAACGTGCCCGCGTCGATGAGCAGCACGGTGGCCGGCCCCATGAGCGCGATCAGCAGACCGCCGAGCGCCGGACCGACGAAGCTCGCGGTCTCGTTCACCGAGCCGAGGAGCCCCCCGACGCGGGTCAGGCGGGTCTCGTCGTCGCGCACGAGCGAGGCCAGGACCAGCTGCTGCGACGAAGCGTACGCGGGGAAGAACGCGCCCACCGCGAGCCCGATGACCAGCAGGATGGGCAGGTTCAGGGCGCCGGCCCAGTCGAGGATCGGGATCAGCGCGACCAGGGGGGCCCGCAGGAGGTCCGACGCCAGCATCGTGCGGCGAGGGCCGAGCGCGGCGGCCGGGCGGCCGCTCGGGATCCCGAGCAGCGCCATGCCCAGGAACTCGGCGGCCATCACGGCGCCCATCTGCGCCGGCGATCCCGTGGTCGTCAGGACGAACCAGGGGCAGCGCGATCCCGGCCATCTCCGACCCGGTGGTGGAGATGACCTCGGCAATGAAGAGGGCGACGAAGGCTCGTCGGCTCGGAGCAGCCACGACGGCCGAAGTCTATGTCTGGGGCCCTGGGGCCAGGCGCCTCCTGCCCTTGCACAAAATGAGTCTCATTTTGTGCAAGCCCCCGAGCGAACTCGGAGGACCCGCGCCCGCGTAGACAGAGGAGTGAGCGGGCGCACAGGAATCTGGTGCTTGGCGGGTCTGGCGGCCTTGGTACTGACCGCGGGGTGCTCGAGCTCGCCGACCCACACCCCGGCGCCGCCGAGGCAGAGCGTGGTCCCAACGCCCGAGATCCAGCTGGCCGACGTGGGCGGTTATCGGCTCGCCTACGAGTGCGCCGGTACGGGAAGCCCCACCGTGATCCTCGAGGCCGGCTACACGGCTTCCGGCATCGACACGTATGGCCAGACGATCCTGCCCGAGCTCGCGCGCCAGACGACCACCTGCACGTACGACCGGGCCGGCGACGGGCTCAGCGACGCCCGACCCGAGAGCGTCCAACCCCTCACCGGCGGGACCCAGGCCCACGAGCTGCGTGCGCTGCTCACGTCCGCGGGCATCGCCCCTCCATACGTCGTGGTCGGCCACTCGTACGGCGGGATGGTCGCGCGCGAGTTCGCGCGCCTGTATCCGGACGATCTGGCGGGGCTCGTGCTGCTCGACGCTTCGAGCGAGCCGGAGATTCCCGTCTATGAACGCCTCGACGCGGGCCCCTGGATCGACGGGACGGTCGAGCCCGCTCACAACCAGCGGCTGGACATGCACGCCACGATCAAGGAGCTGCTCCGGTCGCCCTCACTCGGCGACACGCCTCTCATCGTTGTCACCGCGGAGGTGATCGAGGATCAGTGGCTCAGCACCGTTCCGAAGCTGGCGTCTCGCGCGCAGACGCGCCTCGCCGGTCTTTCGTCGGACTCGATCCACGTCCTGGACCGCGACCAGGGCCACTTCATCCCCGAGAACGACCCCGACACCGTGGTGCGCGCCGCCGGCGCGATCATCGCGGCGACCCGCGATGGGACACCGCTTCCGTCCTGCTCGGCCGTGTTCGGGGAGAGCCCGGGACTCGAGTGCTTGAGCCCCGGTCAGGTCGCCGACCTCAGGGTCGGGGCCTGATCTCGATCTTCTCGTCGCGGATACGGGCGTCGAATGCGGGCTCACGCCGCCGCGCGGGGCCGCGCATGACCCGGCCGTCGTTCAGCGAGAACATGCTCCCGTGCGCCGGGCAGGTCACGGTCGTGATCGCCCCCAGTGACTTGACGTGTCCCCGGTGCAACGGCGCGCCGACGTGCGTGCAGCGATCGCCGATCGCGAACAGGTCGTCGCCACGGCGGTAGAGCAGGACCGCCTGGTCGCCGACCATGACCCGCATGGCCTTGTCGTCGATCAACTCGATCGCCGCGATCGCGGCGATCCATCCGTCCTCGAGCTCCTCCATCCCGCGGTCATCCTAACGATTGGCGCTCGCCGGTTTCGGCCGCCGCCGAGCGGGAAGAACCAAGACTCGTTACCGTTCACGAAAGGAGCGCGACATGCCCACGAAGAGCGCGACCGACACCGCCAAGGGAAAGCTGAACCAGGCAAAGGGAAAGACCCAGAAGGCAGTCGGGAAGGCGACCGGCAACAACAAGCTCAAGGCCAAGGGTGCGGCCAACCAGGCGAAGGGCAAGGTCCAGGAGACGAAGGGCAAGGTCAAGCGCGCCGTCGGCTAGCGGCCCCGCTCAGCGCTCTCGGTTGAGCGCGGCGGCCAGGCGTCCGACCGGGCCCGACAGACCGTTCCGCTTCGCGAGCGCCTCGGTCTTCTTGTCCAGCTCCGGGCGCGGTCGCGTCAGATCCACGTCGGGGATCGGAAGTTCGGTGGGGATGCTGGCCACCTGTGCCGCGCGCTGGACGTAGTCGAGGTCGCGCGCAACCTTCCCAAGCGCCGGCGCGCCGGGTGCCTTCTTCGCCGCCGCGACGACCTTCTGCAGGCTGCCGTACGTCGAGATGAGCGAGCTGGCCGTCTTCTCACCGATGCCGCGGACGCCCGGCAGCCCGTCGGAGGGGTCGCCGCGCAGCACCGCGTAGTCCAGGTACCGGCGACCTGGGATGCCGAAGCGCTCCGCGATGAACGCCTCGTTCACCACGGCGAGGTCCGACACGCCCTTCTTCGGATACAGCACCCAGACGTTCGGGTCGCGGACCAGCTGGAAGAGGTCGCGATCGCCGGACACGATTGCGGTCGGCCCCTTCGATCGCTTCGCGAGGGTTCCGATGACGTCCTCGGCCTCGCTTCCCTCATGGCCGACGACGGGAACACCGACCCTGTCGAGCAGCTCGAACATGATCGGCATCTGGGGCTCGAGACGATCCTCCGCTTCCTCCTGAGCGCTCCCCGGGAGGGCACGGGCCGACTTGTATTCGGGGAGCAAGGCAACGCGCCACTCCGGCCGCCACGCCTCGTCGGTCGCGCAGGCAAGGAACGCCGGGTCGTGATCCTGCACCAGCCGGGCGAGCATGCTGAGGAACCCGTACGCGGCGTTGATCGGCGTGCCGTCCTGTCGCGAGATCGAATCGGGGTTCGAGAACAGCGCCCGGTACACCAGGCTGGAGGTGTCGACCAGCAGCGTCAGGCCCTTTGCCACCGGCCGATCGTAGTCGATCGGCCCGAGCCGGCCGCGGTCGTCAGGCGACGGCGAGCTCGACGATCGAGAGCGTTCGCGCGGGATGCACGGCGGCGAGCTCCAAACCCGCCTGCGCGGCCAACTCGGTCAGCTCCGCGACGCCGCGCTCCTTCCCCGCCATGTAGGCGAGAACGCGTAGGTCCATCCCGGTGCGGATCGTCTCGCCGTCCCCGCCGATCTTCTCGATCACGAACACCCGTCCCTCCGAGCCCGCGGCCTCTGCGCAGCGCCGCAGGATGGCGCGGGCGGGATCGTCAGGCCAGTCGTGGACGATCGCGCTCAGCAGATAGCCGTCCGCGCCCGCCGGCAGCGGGTCGAAGAAGCTCCCTCCGACCGCGTCCCCGCGGCCGGAGAGGCCCGCCGCGGCCAATGCGGCCCGAGCCTCCGCAGCGGGCCCGGGCAAGTCGACAACCGTTCCACGCAGATCGGGAAAGGCCGTCAGCAGCGCGACGACGAGCGCGCCGCTTCCCCCGCCCACGTCCACGAGGCGCGACAGCGATCCCCAGTCGTACGCCGGGACGATCTGCAGGGCGTCCTCCGAGACGTCCACGGCCATCTGGCGCGCGAACGACGTGGCCAGTGCGGGGTGCTCCGAAAGGTCGTCCCAGAAGGAAGACCCGAACTGCAGCGGATGGGCGGGCTCGCCCGTGCGGAGGCAGTGCAGCAGATGGACGATCGACAGGTCGGCCCGGCCGACCGCCTCGGTGACGTCCAGGCGCCTGCGCTCGCCGTCCGGGTGGTCGTCGCGGAGCTCCTCGCCCGTGGGGGTCAGGCCGTAGGTTCCGTCGTCGCCTCGCGTGAGGACGCCGGCCGAGACGAGGTGCCGGAGCACACGGTCGAGCGCGTCCGCGTCCACGTCCACGTCCGAGGCACCGGCCATCTCGGCCGCCGTCCGCTTCCCGGCGGCGATGTGGTCGGCGACCCGGAGCGTCGCCGCCACGCGCACCGCCATGGGTGTGATCAGGTCGCCCAGATCCCAGACACCTCGCACGGAGCCGCTCGCCATGTGTCCACCTCCCCGGTACCGGCGTCAGTCTCGCCGAAAGGGCCTGCCGGTGCGAATGGCGCTCAAGGGCGAGGCCGCCCGCGGCCGATCTCAAAGGCATGCGCCGTCCCCGGCTCGTCCGCCTGCTGCTGTCGCTCGCCGTCGTCGGCCTGTTCGCCCTGGCCGGCGGGACCGCCATCGCGGGCGGCCACACCGTCAAGGCGACCTCCGGGAACGCGTGGAACCCCGCCAAGACCACGGTGACGCGCGGTGGCAAGGTCACGTGGAGCAACCCCACGTATCAGGACCATCCGATCGTCGCCTACGGCGGCAACTGGTCGTTCAGCAAATCGCTGTCGCACGGCGGGAGCGTGAGCCGGACGTTCAACTCGGCCGGCACGTTCAAGTTCCGGTGCACGCTCCACTCGTACATGTCCGCCGGCGTGTGCCACGGCATGTGCGGCCGCGTCGTCGTGCGGTAGCCAGCCTCCGGAACCGATCCGGCCTCCCGGGCGTATACGGGGCGAGCGGGTGGTTCCACTCGGGCGATCGCTCGCTCGGAGGAGGCGGAGATGCGAGCGAGAATCCCTGGTGGCCCTGCCGATCGTGCTTGTCTTCGCGCTGACCGCCTGCACACGCTCCCCCTCACACCCCTCCGCCGCGTCGAATCCGGTTCACCGGCCCGCGGATCTGCTGGTGCTGGGCTCGGCCACCGGCGTGATGTCGCTGGACACGGCCGACGACTCGGTTCCGTACAGCGGGGAGGCCATCCCGTCGTTCGGCGACTGGTCGACGGTGTTCACGGCCAGCAACCAGGACGGCATGACCACGCTCAGGACGATCCAGGCAGGGACCGGCCGGGATGTGTCCAGCGCGACGATGCGCGGCGATCTGGACGTCCGTGTCGCGTCGGCCGACGGCTCCCGCGTGGCGCTCATGGCTCCGCTGCCCGCCGGTTCGGCGCCGTGGTCGCCCGGCCCGCGCGAGTGGACCGACATGGTCATCGCGGATCCCACGGGAGCCGGAAGGCCGATGCGCTTCCACCTGAAGGGCAACTTCGAGCCCGAAGCGTTCTCGATGGACGCCCAGCGGGTGTTCCTCATCAGTTACCTGCCGCCCACCGATCCCTGGAGCTACCGGGTCGTGAGCCTGGATCTCGCAAACGGCCACGTCGATCCCGTCGTCGGTCGCGAGAAGCAGTGGACCGGAGCGATGACCGGCACCCGTCTGATGCAGGTGCCTGGGACGAACAGCGGATTTCTGTTCACGTTGTACTCGAACCAGCCCCCGCATCTGGCGCGGGGATACGACGAGGCGCAGGCGAGCGCCGGCCGCCCGGTCGCGTTCGTGCACACGCTCAACCTCGACGCTGGACAGGCCGTGTGCGTCGGGCTGCCGCGATCGTTCTGGGGAGGCAACCCGGCCTACGAGGCGATGGCCGCTTCACCTACCGACTCGCGGCTGTTCGTGGTGGACACGTCGCGCGGCGTGATCGCCGTCATGCGCTCGGACGAGCTCCAGGTGGCCCAGCGGGCGCGGGTCGACTTCGGCCTCCCCGCCATCGGTACGCAGACGGAGGCCGCCATGTCCCCCGACGGCGACCGGCTCTATGTGTCGACGGGGTCGGCCGTCGTCGTCCTCGACGCCAACAGCCTGGTGGCGATCGCCAAGTGGATTGTGCCGCAGCCCGTCTCCGGGCTGGGCGTGAGCACGGACGGGCATCGTCTCTTCCTGGCCACGCCCGGCGAGGTGCGGATGATGGACGCCTCATCCGGACGTTCCATCCGGACGATCGCGGTCGGAGGCGTCGAGGGCATCCGATCGGTGGGATCGGCGAGCTGACGGGTTCCTACGGGTTCGCGTAGCGGACGCCGTGGCGAAGGATGCGCAGCAGCAGCTTCAGCCCGTCCTGTGCGGTGCCGGTCGCCCCCAGCTCGGGGTTCGCCAGGATGCCCAGGGTGTAGGGCAGGCCCTGATACGTCCACCGCGCGCTCACCATCCACGCGGGCGTCGGGTAGCCGGACGGGTACGAGCTGGGATCGGGGGTCCCGCTCCACAGGACGACCCGGCTGCCCTGCCACTCGGTCGTGCCGGCGTGATGCATCCCCGGCGGCATCCCGCTGCTGTCGTGCGACACCATGCCGACGTCGAGCCCGCCGTTGGCCACGTCCTCGGACGCGACCGTGCTGCCGGGGTGGCCGATGAGGCCCTGCCGCAGGGTCCAGCCCGAGGGCAGCGGCATCCAGAGGACGGGGAACCCCAGGTGCGACGCGAGCCGCTCCGCGCAGCGATCATTGGGCGGTGTCTTGTCGCAGTTTGCCGACGCGACCTCGGGGGTCCGGGAGGGCGTCGGGGAGAGGCTGCCCGCGGCCGTCCCGCTGGGGCGTGCGCACCCCGCGAGGGCGAGCAGCACGACCACGGCGCCGGTGATCCGAAGGCGAAACAGACGTTCGAGGGCCATGCCGCGGATATCGGCACGATCCGGCCGCCGGCTGAATCCGGCCCAGGGAGGCCGGTCTGGAGGCCTACGTGTACTTCTGCACGAAGGCGAGCGCCGTGTCGGCGACCTCTTGCCAGCCGCTGTCGATGGTGAGGGCGTGTCCGCGCCCCTTGATCGTCGCGATCTCGGTCACGGCCTTGTTCTTCCGCTGTTTCTTGTACGAGGCCTTCGCGATCGCGGGCGGCACCGTGTGGTCCTGCTCGCCGGAGATGATCAGCATCGGTCCACGCTTCGGGTTCTTCCTGTCGACCTTCGCCTCGGTCCACGGGTTGAAGTTCGCGGTCGCGTCCTGGAACAGCGGCTCGCCCGGTGCGGGCACGGCATAGGTGTCGTACAGCGCCTTCGCTTCGTCCTCGTCGACGGCGTTGGCGAACGCGTAGCGGAACTGCTCGTACGTCAGCGGGACCGCGCGGTTGCGGTTGGCCGGGTTGCGCAGAACCGGCGACGCGGACCGCAGGGCCGAGATCGGCAGGGGCAGCACGCCGCGGAACGGCGCGGGGTCGATCGCCACCGACACCTTGGCCAGGCCGCGGCCGGCGACGATCTGCGTGAGCAGCCCTCCGAACGAGTGGCCGATGACCGCCGGCTTCTTCGCGAGCCGGCCGATGACGTCGCTGTAGTGGTCGGCGACCTGGCCGATGCCCTTGCCGGCGAAGGCCTCGGGCTTCGCCTTGGCCTCCTCGACCGTCTCAGGGTCGTCGGGCCATCCCGGCGTCAGTGGGGCGTATCCCTGCTGCTGGAAGACATCGGCCCACCGATCCCAACTGCTCGGCAGCAGCCAGAGTCCGTGGATGAACACCACCGGCGTGCTTCCCGAGGCGTTCGCCTTCTCGATCTGCTCGGCTTCGTGCTCGGCCAGTGTGCCCATGCCGTCCTCCCTCTGAAGCATCCGCGCTTCGAACGCCGTCACACACACCCTATCCAGAGGGGCAAGATGCGTTGTGGGCTGCTCCGGGGACCGTTACCCCTCCGCGGACACGGGGAGGACGCCGCTGATCGTTGTTCCGTGTCCCTCGCCGGAACTGACGTCGAGCCGTCCACCGAGCGCCTCCAGCCGGTCGGCCATGCCCTGCAGCCCCGATCCGTGTCCGTTGACGGTGGGATCGAAGCCCGAGCCGTCGTCGGTCACGTCGAACGTCAGCTGCCCGTCGCGCTCCGCCAGGCGGACGGTCACGCTGGTCGCGTCCGCGTACTTGGCGGTGTTCTGCAGCGCCTCCAGCGTGCAGAAGTACACGGCGGCCTCCAGGTCCTGGGGGTAGCGGGCGATGCCGTCGGCCACGACGGGGGCACCGCGCTCTTGCGCGCCTGGGCCTGGAGGGCGGCGACGAGTCCCGCGTCCTGAAGGAGCGGCGGGTAGATGCCGCGGGCCAGATCGCGCAGGTTCTCCAGCGCATCCTGTGTGTCCCCGACCAGCTGGTCGGCGAGCGCCCGTTCCTTCGTCTCGTCCTTCCCGACCATCGACCCCAATAGACGGAGCTTCACGGCCAGCGCGACCAGCTGCTGCTGCGCGCCGTCGTGGATGTTGCGCTCGAGCCTGCGACGCGCCTGGTCCTGTGCGCTCACGATGCGCTGCCGCGAGGCACGAAGCTCCTCGATCAGCCGGGCGTTGGACAGCACCAGTCCGGCCTGCGATGCCACGTCCGCGACCAGGCGTTCCCCCGACTCGGACAGGGTCTCGCCACGGGGCATGCGGACCGAGATCGCTCCCAGCAGCTCGCCCTGATGGCTGACCGGCGCTGCCGTCTCGCCCTCTGGCATGGCCGGAACGCCGCCGTCGATTCGCAGCGCGAGGCATCTCGGGAACGCCGTCCGACGAGGCCTCGGCCTGGAGCCGGTCCCCGACCCGCAGCCACACGACCGCGCGATCGGCGCCGGTGCCCGCGGCCACGATCTCGGCCATCCGCGGCAGCACGTCCTGCGCCGCGTAGGTGCCGGCGATCCGTTCCGCGAAGTCCGACAGCACCTCGTACGGCGTGGCTCGCGAACCGTAGACGACCCGGTTCGCGAGCCGGCCGGCCCACTGGCGGACCGGCTGGAAGGCGACGGCCACGACGGCTGCGGCGACCGCCGACAGCAGCGGGCTCCGGTTGTTGCCCACCAGCGTTCCCACACCGACGACGAGCCCGACGTACACCAGCGTGATGAAGACGGCGAGGGTGCCGTAGACGACCGCCTTGTTGAGCACGACGTCGATCTCGTACAGGCGATACTTCAGGATGGCGATGGCGATCGCAACGAACCAGAAGATGAAGGCGGCGTCCTGGAGCGCGACGGTCACGGGCGTGTTCTTCGGGATCGTCGCAAGGATCGTGACGATGACCATCGCGGTTCCCACCGCGAACCACTTGAGCTGCAGGCGCTCGTCTCCCGCCGGTCGCCGGAACCGGTTGATCACCGCGGCGAGCGATGCGCGAACGACCCGATGATGGGGACGATGAAGACCAGCAGCACCAGGATCGTCCCGACGGGCCCGGGATCGCCCTGCTGCTCGTCGGAACGGATCGTTCCACGACAGGCCGTCGAGAAGAGCGCCGACGCGACCGATCGTGACCGCCCAGCCCACCCCGACGACCTCGCGGCCGTGGCGCCAGCGAGGAGTGCGCGGCTGCCCCGTCGGGAAAGAGGATCAGCAGGAACGTGAGAGTCGCGAGCGGGAGAACCCGATCCAGCTTGCGGCCCACACCGCCAGACGGCCCGCGGGCAGGGAGCCCGGGTCCGCCCACAGGGCGTGGACGCCGTAGGCGGCAGCGAAACCCGAGAGGCCCAGGGTGAGCCCCGCCACCAGGAACAGCCAGCCGATCGGGTTCCTGGGCCGTCGCGACGCGAGGACGATCCCGACGGCGGCGGCGGCGGCATTGCTGGCGGCGTTGAGGACGTTCGCGTAGTTCCAGGTGAGGTTGACGACGTCGCTGATTCCCGCCGGCGGGGGGATGTGCCGGTCGATGAACATGAAGAACACCTGCCCTGCGGTCAGGAGGATGGCGGCGATCCCCGCGGACCACGCAAGCCGGGAGGCGGTCTTCACGCTCATCGTGGCAATTCTGTCTCCGGCCGGCCGCAAACAAAAGGGTGGGGATGCGAGGACCTTGGGTGAGGCTCAGCCGTGCGGGAGGTGGTGCCAACACCCTCCACCGATGCTCAGTACCTCAGAGCTCGATGGCTTTGGCCTCCGACTGGAGACGATGGAGGCGGGCGTCGAGGGCCCGCCTCTCGTGGAGCTCGTCGGCCTCGTCCTCCCCACGGCGCTGGTGCGCCGCCCAGCAGCGGATGTTCGCTTCTTCGACGATGTCCTTGAGGTGGTCGGCGATCCGCTGCTGATCGTCCCCGACCTGGAGCGTCACCGTGATCCGGATCCCCGCCAGACGGACGGCTCGAGATGGTGTGTCCGCATCCTCGTCACAGGCTTGCCGAAATACACGCGCCCAGCCGGCCTCCGGCAGCGTCGAGATCTCGAAGGGAAGTTCGTACATGCCGGGACTGGACCGCGACGGCCTGATCTCGGAGCCCACGACCCTGGTGAGGCTGACCTTTCGGAAGGAGTCGGACCTGACGACCGACCACTGGCTCATCACGACAGATCGAGACGATCGGCGGGCCCGGTCTGTGAGTCGACGGTTCGGGGGTTGGTTCGTCGCGCGATCCCGGCGGCCTCTCTGAGCCATTTCTCGACCACGGTGAACCGGTCGTTCTCCGTGACCACACGGTCCAGCTCGGGGTTCTCGTGGTCGATGGCGATCGCGAACCAGGTTGCCTCGGCCCGCACGGCCTCGTACTCCGCGCGGTTCAGGCCGATCACTGCCTCGCACGTGGCATCGCCGCACTCGCAACGGAAGACGTCGGCGTCGGTGGCGGCCAACTCGCCGAGGACGTCGGTGGCCGCCTCGATCGACTCGTTCACGTCGCGAGCGCGAGTCTCGTTCTTGACCTCTTCTCGCTGCCACTCATTGATCATGGGACACCTGGGGGATCAGGATCGGCGACCATCCGGCGCCCACACTCTCGGGCACCGGGGATCGTCCCGCTTCACGCGGAGACGCTCCGAACAGCTCGCCGGTCCCCGTCTCGTCGAGGAGACGCTCGGCGTCGCCGCGGCAATTGGCGAGTCTCAGGTGGAGGCCACGCAGCTTCGCGTGCCCCCATGCGCGGAGACAGATCAGGAACCCGGCCTCGTCCATGGAGTTCACATGGCGAAGATCGAGGAGAACGACATCCCGCGAAGCGAGCTCGGCCTGGTTCAGCCACACGGTGATAAGCGGTTCCGCGGCCAGGCCAAGGTGTCCGCTGAGCTGGAGCCGGGACACTCCTGCCCTCGAACTGCCGCGAATCGAGAAGCCGTTGGGAACACTCCCGGTCTCGAGCTTGGCCATCGCGCTCGGATGTTCCTCGACGGCTCGGAGCCTCCGAGGAGGCGGTGCGACGGCAAGTACGAAGACATCCTCGCCCGATGGGTCGTCGCGCGAGCGCGTTGCATCCGGAATCGCCGATCCATTGACGACCCGCAAAGGTCCTCCTCGATCCAGAGCGACGGTCGGGCGGCGTCGCTTGAGCGGTCGACCGGGGAATTGGGGTCGGGGCTGCGGCCGGAACGTTGCTTCGGTCCGCCGCACCTCGAAGTATACGTCCGGCCCGGGCCCGGTGACGAATCGGTTCTTCCGGCGTGGCGTGAGCCTCGGGCCTGCGATACCCTTGGTCCTTCAGAGCACGGAGATCCATGGAAGCCGAACCGCAAACTCCCCTGCGCGTCCTCGTCGCCGACGGGCTGCCTGCGCGTCTCGAAGAGATCACCCGAGCGGTGGCGTCTCTGGGCCATGAGGCCATCCCCCGTCAGGGGGATCTCAACGCGATCGGCTCGATCACGGCAGCCGAGCGACCCGACGTCGCGATCGTGATCGTCGGGGACGAGTCCGACCAGGCGCTCAAGCTCATCGGGAGGATCGTGCACGAGGCGTCCTGTCCGGTGATCGCGATCCTCGACGTTCAGGATCGGATGTTCATCCGCGAGGCGGCGAAGCGCGGACTGTTCGCGTACATCGCGGGAGGCGACGACCTGGAGGAGCTCCAGAGCTCCATCGACATCGTGCTCAGACGATTCGCCGAGTACCACGACCTCGAGGGGGCGTTCTCCCGCCGCGCAGTGACCGAACGGGCGAAGGGGATCCTCATGGAGCGCCATGGGGTCGATGAACAGGAGGCGTTCAGGTTCCTTCGCGAGGAGTCGCGCCGAACCAATCGCAAGATCATCGATGTCGCCGAAGCCGTGGTGGCCAGCCACAGATTGCTCCCCGGGTCGGACCGTCTCTCCGCTCGCGACGCCGACGACCGCTGATCCACACGGCCTCCAGGCGCGAGTTCCGAGCCGTCGTGGACGTGAGGGAAAGTCGTACAGTCAGTGAGATGCGACCCCGTCAGTGACGGGAGAGGAAGTACCCACGGGACCGCACGCGATTCCGCCCAAGCGATGGCCCTCTGATCCGGCGCCGCATTCGGGCTCACGTAGTTCCGAGCATCAGGGAAGAGCTGTCATGGGACACGTTCGCGTCGCGGCCTACGAAATCAAGACCGGTTCGTTCCAGGAGATCGCGGACCTGGCCAAGGACGGTTTGCTCGAGACCTTCGAAGAGCAGCCCGGGTTCGTCCGATACGGACTGGCCGACATGGGCGACAACCAGTGCCTCTCGATCAGCCTGTGGGAGACGCGTGAGCAGGCCGAGGGCGCGGTGCCCGTTGCCGCGATGTGGGTTCGCGAGAACCTGAGCGACCGGGTGCGGTTGGTGTCGAGTGCGATCGGGGATCTGGTCTTCTTCAAGGACGTTCCGGTCGGCGTCTAATCGCGCGCGTGTTTGTCGGCCACCAGCAGCAAGGGGAAGGCTGCCGGTGGCAGATCAGAATGGAGCCCACTTCGGTGGGCTTCTTCTGTTCCGCCCCGCCGCGTCAGTACGCGTCGATCTCCCGGAGGCGGTCGTCGCTGATCCCGAAGTGGTGTGCCACCTCGTGGGCGATCGTGTGCACGATGATGCTCCGTAGCCGGTCGGCGTCCCCGCGCGAAAGGCGCTCGATCGTGGAGCGGTACAAGGTGATGCGATCGGGGAGGGCGCCGGCGTAGTGGAATCCCCGCTGCGAGAGCGGCACGCCCTGGTAGAGCCCGAGCAGGGTCGGCTCTTCCGGCGGCGGACGGTCCTCGACGAGGACCTCGACGTTGTCCATGGTCTCGCGGACCCACTCGGGCAGGTCGTCCATCGCTTCGATCGCCAGCTCGGTGAATCGCTCCTCGCTTGTGGACACACTCCAAGTATCGCCGCCGAGAGGGGAGGCGGGCACGATCGCCCGCCTCCCCATGTGCATCTACCCGCCCGGCTGTGCCCAGAGGCACGGATCGATGGTGACGCTGGCACTCCCGACCACGAGGTCAAAGGTAGCTGCGGTGACGGTGGCGGTTGCGTGGGAGGTCGGCGTCAGGCGGTAGGTGTGCGTCACGTCCGGGCTCGCGCTCAGTTCCGTGTCGTACCTGCCGTCGGTGGTCAGATCCCAGGTGAAAAACGTGCCCACATAGGACCAGGGGGCGATCGCGGACAGCTTCACCCGTGTGCCCCCGGTGTTGTCCAGACAAGACTGTTTGACGATCAGGGCCTGGAATCCCGGTTGCCGTACGCGCGCCTGCGCGGTCGCTGCGCCGAGGAGCAGTGTGGCCATGAAGAGCCCAAGTATCAAAGCGATCAACCTGCGTGTCATCGCTGTGCTCCATCCCGTGCCCCCACGGTGGGTGCCGTGGCAGCTGGTCCCGCTGAGGTCCAGCGCTCGGCACGGTTCGGCTGCGATTCCGCGCTCCTCCTTTCTCGTCTCGGACGAGATCGCACCCAACCCTGAGGCTACGAGTCGCCTCCCGGCCACGAAAGGGAGGAATTGCTGCACTTTGGGGCCGGGGGCGCCGTCATGAAGGCTCCCCACCCCGATTGGCTCATGCGCCTTCGACCATCCGGAAGCGATTGCCGTCCGGGTCGCGGAACGTGAACATCGGGGGCACGCCACCGCCGAAGCGCAGCACCTCCGGATCGCTGTCCACTCCCTGCTCCCGCAGACCCGCGTGGGCCTCATCCACCTTCCCGGTCATGAAGCTGACCTCGATGGGTTGCCCTTCGTTCTGGGCTTGCACGAGGGCGATCGTCGTCGCGGCGCCCGCGGGGGCCACCTCGACCCACCGATCTCCCTGTCCGAACGGCATGTCGCGCACCTTCTCGAACCCGAGCGTGCCCGTGTAGAACTCCAGGGCCTTGTCCTGGTCGCTCACGGGGACGATCACGGTCGTGATACCGGTGATGTTCATCGTCTCTGCCATCACGAGCCTCCCGTCTTCAGATGGCGTGGTCGTGGGCTACCGTTCCAGTTGCTCTTTCAACGTCGCGACGCGATCGCGCCAGTAGGCCTTCATGCGCTCCGCCTCTTCGCCGTCCGCGAGCCGCGAGTGCTCGAGCGCCACCTGACTCTTCTCCGGCCCCTTCGCCGTGAAGCCGACGGCGACGCGTGTCGTTCCGTCGCCCCAGTCGAACCTGACGGACCTCGGCTTGATGGACGTCCGAACGCGAAGCTTCCCGTCCGGGAGCCAGCGCTTGCGCTTCGTCCCGTTCACGAAGGCTTCGTAGAGGCGGTCGACCGGCACGGCCACCGTCTTCGAGGCGGTGATCGAGAACCCGTCGGCGTGCTCGCCGAGCGCCCGCCCGACGCGCGCACGCTCGTAGCTGACGGTCACGGCTTGCGACGACCACCCGTCGAGGCCCTGCTCCTTGACCACCCAGCGGGCGATCTCGGTGTGCGTTCGCTCCGCCGCGCCCCATTCGTCCAGGAGATCGAACCACTCCTCCCACCCGCGGCCGGTGCGCTTGCGGATCGCCTCGTCCGACATGGTCAGGGTGACGCCGTCCGAGGCCTTCCCGTCGGGGGCGAGCAGCATCGCGCGCGCCGCCGAGTAGCTCTCGCCGGTCTTCTCCATGCGGGCCCGAACGAGGCGCTTGAAGGATCGCTGCCTGGTCATCCCGTGCTCCTCTCGTGGCGGCGGCCCCGCGACTCACGCTCGCGGCGCCCCGCCGGCAAGAGCAGCACTCGACCGGCGTCCCGAGGGCTCGAGGCCCCCTTTGCCCCCGCTTCTGCCGGCGGCGTGAGCGCCGGAATCGGAGGTTCGGCGCAGGACGGCGCCGGGATCCACGGTAGCAGCGACCTCGGTTGCAGGCAAGGGCGTGTCGGGTCGGTTCACAGCGAGACTGCGGGTCCGATCGCGGGGGCAGGGACCATCACTGAGAAACGAGCGCCGCACGGTTCTCTGTTCGCGGCATCGATCGTCCCTCCCATGGCTTCCACGATGCGCCGAGCGAGCGTCAGTCCCAGGCCGGATCCCAGGCCGCCGCGCGCGGGATCGGCGCGGTAGAAGGGTTCGAAGATCCTGGGGAGGTCCGCCGGAGCGATGCCCTCGCCTGTGTCCTCGACGCCGATCTCGAGACCTGCTCGAGAACGGTGGGCCTCGATGCGGATCGTTCCGTCCGCGGGCGTGTGGCGGACGGCGTTCGACAGCAGGGTCTGGAGAACGCGCACCATGCGCGGCGAGCAGTGGGCATCGCCCGCGCCGTTCAGCGTCGACTCGAGCGCCAGATGCTTCTCGTCCGCAGCCGGCCGGACGGCCGCCATCGCGGACGTGACCACGTCGGCGAGCCGCGCTCGCGCCACCTCGGCCTCGATCGCCCCCGCCTCGACCTGCGCCAGCTCGAACAGATCGTCGACCAATCCGACGAACTGGTCGACCGAGCGACGCATCTCGACGGCATAGCGGCGGAAGGTGTCCGCGTCCTCGACGACACCGTCGTCGATCGCCTCGGTCATCGCGCGCAGCCTGGCGAGCGGCGTGCGCAGATCGTGCGACACCGCCGTCATCAGGTCGCGCCTGCGGCCGTCGAGCTCGCGCTCCCGGGCGGTGGACCGCGCGAGCCGGGAGGCCATGTCGTCCACGACCTCGCCCAGCGCGGCGAGCTCCTTCCGGCGTCGAGCCGGCCGACGCGCGCCGTCAGATCCCCGGCCGCGAGCTGCCTCGCGGTCGCCGACAGGCGATCGATCGCTCTGGCCTGCGCCCCGGCCAGCGCAAGCGCCGCTCCCAGGCCCGCGCCGGCCGAATAGACGACGAACACCGCGACGATCGTCGCGTCGTGGCTGCTGACGAACATGCCGGCACTGAGCACTGCGAGATTCGCGAGGGCGACGGCCGCACCGACGAACGAGACCGTGGCCATGCCCTGCCGAACCGAGACATGGGCAAGGATCAGACGCACCACAGCGATCGCCGCCACGGTGGCGAGCAGCGCCGGGACGATGAGCCAGAGGATGTGGCGCAGGTCGTCGGCATGCATCCCCGCGGCGGCCGCGGCCAGCAGGGTGCCCAACGCGCCGGCAGCTGCCGGAACGAGGAGAAGAGCGAGCGGCCGCCAGGTCTTCATGGCGTCAAGGGTCGAACCGGTAGCCGACACCCCAGACGGTCACGAGGTGCCGGGGCGCGGAGGGATCGGACTCGATCTTCTCTCGCAGGCGTCTGATGTGGACGGTCACGGTGGCGGAGTCCCCGGCCCACGCGAAGTCCCAGACGCGCTCGAGCAGCTCCGCGCGCGAGAACGCGGTCCCCGGATGGGATGCCAACAGCAGGAGCAGGTCGAACTCGCGGCGCGTGAGCGCGACCGGGCGGTCCGCCCGGGACACCTCGCGGCGTCGTCCGTCCACCGTCAGGTTGCCGTATCGCAGGATCGACTGCCCCGAGCCGCCGCGCGGCGCCCCGCCGAAGGACGGCCCGGACGCGCGCCACGACCTCTCTCGGCGAGAACGGCTTGGTGACGTAGTCGTCCGCGCCCAGCTCCAACCCGACCAACCGATCGGTCTCTTCGCCCTTGGCCGTCAGCATGATCACCGGAGCCGCGTCGGTCTCGCGAACACGTCGGAAGACCTCGAGTCCGCCGACCTTCGGTAGCATCAAGTCGAGGAGGATCAGGTCGGGTCGTCCATCCCGCCACCGCTCCAAGGCCTGCTCGCCGTCCTCGGCCGTGTCGACCACGAAGCCGTCCCGAGTGAGATAGCGGGAGAGGATCTCCCGCACCAGTGGCTCGTCGTCGACGATCAGGACGGTGCCCTCGGACATGTCCGCTCCATTGTGCGACGAATGTCTTTCCAAAGCCTTACCCATCTGGCGAGGGCCGGCTCGAGGGAGGCCCGGCGAACGCCGGACCTCCCTCGTCGCGCCGTCTCAGATCGAGACGAGCCCGGCGGCGGCCCCCGCGGGAAGGCCGCCGGCGCCGTCCATCGGCGCGAGGGTGCCGTGGGCATGGAACGCGCTGATGGTGCCGTCCGCGCCGTTCAGGACGTACAGGAACCTGCCGTCGGGCGTGATCGTCTCGTCCGCCGGGGCTGCGCCCGTCGTCCCGGCCACAGCCTCACGAAGGCGCACCAGCCCCGCCGCGTCGATCGAGTACCGCGAGACGGTGTTGCTTCCGGTGTTGGCCACGTAGATGTCGTGCGTCGTCGGGCTGATCGCCGCCCAGCAGGCGGCCGACTGGCCGTTCGGGACCGAGGCCGAGAGGACCTTGATCCAGCCGGAGGTCGTCACCCGATACGAGGACACGGCGCTCGCTCCGGCGGCACCGCCGAACGCCTCGGTCGGGACCAGGTACGGACCGGCGAAGACGAAGCCGAACGGGGTCTGACCGGCTGAGGGGTGCGTGTTCGGGCCCTGGGTTCGTCCGCTCGGCCGCACGCGATACGTGTCGATGGCGTTCGTGTTCTTCTCCGTCACGACCAGGACCCGGCCCGTCAGGCCGAACTCGATCTGCGCGGGTCCGACGCCGGTGCCGCTCAACGGACGCGTCGAGTGCCTGATCGGGGTCAGGCCGTTCGTTCCCAGGCGGAAGCCCCGGATGCTGTCGCTACCCGCGTTGACGACGTACACGAGATGTCCGTGCACCGTGACGCTGATCGGCTGCGAGCCACCCGAGCGAACGGTGTTCGCCAGCTGCACGCCCAGGCTGGAGGTGACGCGAAGCGCCGAGACCGAGTCGCTGCCCGCATTCACCGCGAGCAGCCAGCGTCCGCCGTCGGCCAGGGCGAGCGCACCCTGGCTCCCCAACCCGGCACCCGTTCCCGTGCCACCGGTTGCGACGGTGCCGGCGGGATGCAGATTCCCGCCCGCGTCGCGCAGGAACACCTGGACCCGGTTGCCACTCGTGGCGTTGGTCAGGCTGTAGACCGCGCCTGCGATCCTCGGCGCCGCGACGGCGGATCCGCCGATGCCGATCACGGCGAGGAACATCGCCGTGGCCACGGCAAATGTCACTCGTTGCATCATGTGTGTCATCGAGAACCTCCTGTCGAGTCCTGCTGGTTGCCGGTCGACGAGCTGAACACGCCCTCACCACCTCCCCTTCGTTGGATGGACGACGGCAACGCTACGGAGGAGGTGTTACGCGGACCTATCGCGGGCGCTACGGGAGTCGAACGGTTCGTGCGCCGGACCTCGGGATCCAGCCCAGACAGAGCGGCGTACGATGCCGGCGTGGGTCCGTCACTTCCATCCGGGTTCTCGATGCGGCCGGTGACGGTCGATGACTCCGAGGCCATCACCGACCTGATCAACGTCGTCACGACGGCCGAGGCGGGGTTCCCCTGGACGACACTGGAGGAGACGCGGTCGGACTTCAGCGATCCGGTCCGCAAGCCGGAGGACCACGACGTGATCGTGCTGGACGCGGACGGCGCACCGGCCGCCTACCTCCGGCTCTACGTGACCGACGAGCCGTTCGAACAGGCCTTCGCTCTCGTGTACACGAATCCTCGCTGGTGGGGGAGGGGCATCAGCTCGTTCCTGCTGGGGCTGGGTGAGGAGCGCGCTCGCGCGGACATCCATCGCGCGCCGGCCGGCTCGCGGGTCGTGTTCCAGGTCGCTCGCTTCGCGACCGTCACCGCGGCCGCCGCGCTGTTCGAGTCGCTGGGGTTCTCGTGCGTCCGGACGTTCTGGACGATGCGGATCGACCTCGGCGATGCGGCCCCGCCGCCGAGCGACGTGGAGGGAATCACGCTTCGCCCGGTGGATCCGGCGACGGATACGCGCGGCGTGTACGACGCACTGGCGGAGGCGTTCGCGGATCACTGGGGCCACGCGTTTCCCTCGTTCGAACGGTGGCGCTACAGCGCGATCGATGCCGAGGGGGCCCGTTTCGATCCGGGACTGTGGTTCGTCGCGCTCGACGGTGATCAGGTCGTCGGCGCCGTCGAGTGTCGCGCCGGAACGGCGCGTGACGCCGGCACGGCCGAGGTCGCGATGCTCGGCGTCCGACGGGCGTATCGACGCCGTGGGATCGGGATCGCGCTGCTGCTGACGGCGTTCCGTGAGTTTCAACGCCGGGGGATCACGAGGGCCGAGCTCGGCGTCGACGCCGAGAGCCCCACCGGCGCGACGCGTCTCTACGAGCGCGCCGGCATGGAGGTCGCCTACAGCTGGGAGTTCTGGGAGAAGGAGCTCCGCCCTGGTGTCTCCGCGGGAAAGCGCCCCGCCTGACGCGGCTACGTCGGCGGGCCGTCGCCCAGCGCGACGTTCGTCGTCGTCGTCTTCCCGTCTCGAACGTAGGTGATCTCGACCGTGTCGCCCGCCTGGCGGGTGAGTGCCGCCTTCTCCAGGACGGCCACGGTGGCCGCGGGCTGACCCTCCACCTCGCTGATGACGTCGCCGGCCTGGATGCCCGCGCTGTCGGCGGGTCCGCCGGGGTCCACGACCGTGACGAAGAGGCCGGCCGGTGCTCCCTCGACCTGCGGGATCGACTGCGCCTGCAATCCGAACGTCGGATGGTTGACGTGCCCCGTGCTGATCAGTTGCTCCGCAAGCGGTTCGGCCAGGTCGACGGGGATTGCGAAGCCGAGGCCCACGCTGCCGCCACCGCTGTGACCGGCTGCGTTCGGCACCGTGGCGATGGCCGTGTTGACGCCGACCAGGTCCCCGGCGCAGTCGACCAGCGCGCCGCCGCTGTTGCCGGGGTTGATCGACGCATCGGTCTGGACGGCATCCAGCAGGTGCGCGGTCACGCCGTCGCCGGCGGGCACGGGCACGTAGCGGTCGAGCGCGCTGACGACGCCCGTGGTCACGGTGCTGAACAACCCGAGCGGCGCGCCCAGCGCGACCACCGGCTGCCCCACCCGAAGAGACGAGGACGAGCCGACCGCGATCAGGGGGCGGCCTTCGGCCCGCGTCCTCGGCCTTGATGACCGCGAGGTCGGTGAGCGGGTCCCGTCCGACGATCGTCGCCGGGGAGCGTGGTGCCGTCGCTGTACCGGGCCGACACCTCGCCACCGTCGGCGGCGCTGGAGATGACGTGGTCGTTGGTGAGGATGTACCCGCCGCTGCGGATGATCTCGCCCGACCCGTTGCCCGATCCGCCGGTCGCCGCCGTCGTGAGGACGGTGACGACCGACGGAAGGACGTCGTCGGCGACGGTCGTTCCCTCGCAGACCGATGACCCACGGCTCCCCGCTGCCGAGGAGGTCGACTTCACGGTGAGCCGGACCAGCAGCCCGCCCACGAGCCCTCCGAGCACCGCTGCCACGATCACCCCGACGAGCCCCGTTTGAAATCGGGTCCGTCGGGGCGCGGGTGAGCGACTCCCTCGGTCACTCGGAGCGGTTTCGTCGCCGTCGCTCACCCGCACGCGCTCCCCGTCAGACCTGGATCATCGCCTTCTTCTTCAGGTCCTCGTACTCCTCGGGCGTGATCTTGCCCTCGTCCCGCAGCTTCGCGAGCTTGGCGATCTCGTCGGCGCTCGAGTAGCCCTCGATGCGGCGCTGGGCCTCCTGCGCCTGGTCGATCATCTGCTTGTCCTGCTCGGTCATCTTCGGCCGCGCGATCAGGTAGATCAGCGCTCCGAGGAACGGAACGATGAAGATCAGGACGATCCACCCGGCCTTCGCCCAGCCGGACAGGTCGTTGCGGCGGAAGATGTCGGCGAAGACGGTGATGAAGATCCAGATGGCCATGAACCAGAAGAAGAAGATGAGCATCGACCAGAGGATCTCGCCGAACGTGGTTGTTGCTAGCATGCGTCCCCCTCACTTGTGTGGTGCACTGCGCCTCACGTGGATGACCCCGCGAAGATCAACAGTGCCGAGTCCCCGGCGTCGACGAGCGTCAACTGCGGCCCCTCGATCGAGAACCCCGTGACCTGCTCCATCGCTTGGACAAAGGCTTGTTCCTGGGTCATGACCTCCTGTTCGCAGGCTTTCCGGGTGGTGGCGAGCGGCCCGAACGAAAGCGAGTCGCCCGAGAGCGTGTACGTGCCGTGGAAGGTGTTGCAACCGGTCGAGCCCGAGACCGTGCCGTCGGCGCCGAACAGCAGCTGCGCGGGGTGATCGGTCGTGGCGCTGGATGTCGTGTCACCGGATTCGAGCGCCGTCAGGGTCCACGGCGTCCCGACGAGCGCCAAAGGGGTCGGCGCCGCCTCCTTGTCGAACGTCAGGGTGACGTCGCCCTTCAGGGTGAGCGTGGTTCCGACGGAGAACGTCGTTGCCTTGCCGAGCGCCGCCATGTATCCGCTCTCCAGCGAGGACAGCGGCTCCTCGCACGCCATGAGCGTCGAACGGAACTCGCCGAAGCTGATGGAGCCGTCGTCCTTCGCCTGGTAGCTGCCCCCGTACGAGTTGCAGCCCGAGTAGCCGCTGGCCTCTCCCTGGGCGAACTGGATCGTCACCGCCACGTCCTGCGGCACGTTGGTGGCGAGCGCGTCGACCGAGGTCGCGTCGAGACGCCACACCGCGCCGGTCAGCGCCGCCGGGTCGGCGCCGCCCGACTCCGTGGGCGGGTTCGACGCGCAGCCCGCGAGCGTGAGGGGAATCAGGAGGCCCAGAATCCAGGCGACGTCGCCGAAGCGGTTCCCTGTGCGGTCGAGCTTCCCGTGGTCAACGGGCGAGGCTTCCACCATGCTCTTTCCCCCCAGACGGTCCGCGATTATAGGCTGTGTCGCCGTGTCCGTGACTGGTCAACGGGTTGGGGGGCAGCGCGTTCTCGTCGACGACGCGATCCAGCCCGGCCGTTGAGGCTACAATCGCCGCGGATGCTGAAGAAGTGGGTCGTGTCGCTGGAGGTTGCGCGGGACGACGACCAACCTCTGGACGAGCGCGGCCTCGCCGCGTTGACCGGCCTGTTGATGCAACGCCGGTCTGCAGCCCGTGCTCAATCAGTCGGGACCGGGTGACCTCCTCGTCCGGCTGACGGTCGACGGCCGGAGCGACATGGAGGCACGGTCGGCCGCCGAGCACGCGTTGCGAGACGCAGCCACCAGCGCCTGGACCGCTCTCGGCCTCCCGCCGTTCACGATCTCGTTCGTGGCAGCGCAGCCGAGCCCGACGGCTAGGCGGTCGCGCCTGGATTGGCTGCCCAGGCTCCGACCAGCGTGTGGATCAACATCGAACCGGTCTCGCCGACCTCCGCCTCGATGCGCGCGGCCATGCCGTCCACCATGACCTCCTCCACTCCCTCGGCCCCGACGCGCGTCCACATCGGGAGCAACCCTCGGACCGTCTGCTCGATGTAGCGGTAGCCGGCCCATCCGGGACCTCCGCCGACCATCGCGTCGGCCGTCAGGTCGGGGTCGGGCAGGCCGGCCTCCAGGAAGGTGCCGCGGAGCGCCAGGCCCATCAGCGAGTAGACCGCCAGGCTCTTGGCCAGCGCGTGCTCGCGGACGCGCTGCAGGTGTTCGAGCGTGGGGGATATCGGAAACGAGAGCCATGGCCCGGCGAGGTGTGGTTCCTGGAAGACGACGAGCCCGCCGGGGCGAAGCGTCCCGCGCAGGCGGGCCAGGACCGCGGCGGGATCCTGAATGTGCATCAGCACGAAGCGCCCGACCACGGCGTCGAACGGCCCGGGGAGTTCGAGGGTGGCCACGTCGCCGACCAGGAACTCCAGGTTCGTGGCGCCGGCGTCTGCCGCCCGGCGTCGCGCCACGTCCGCGCTGGGCGGATCCAGCTCGACGCCGACGACGGTGCCGGTCGGGCCGACCATGCGTGCCAGGGTGAGGGCGACGTCGCCGGCGCCGCTCCCGACGTCCAGCACCCGCATGCCCTCGGCGATGCCGGCGCGCCCGAAGAGCGCGACGGTCGAGTCACGAAGAAGCTCGTCCTGCAGCGTGAGGCGTCGCAGCTCCTCGTCCGAACGACGCAGCACGTCGTACGGTCTTCTCGTGCCGCTCACCAGCGCGACTCGATCCGATCGGCGAGGTAGGCGGCGTCCCTGCCAACCCACCCGAGGAGTGCGGAGCGGCGCGTGTGTTGCCACGAGAGCCCGAGCAGGTAGAGGCCCGGCGACCGCGTCACGCCGCGCGTATGCGGAATGCGTCCCACGCGGTCCTTCAGGCCGGAGACGTCGACCCATGAGTGGCCCGTCCGGAACCCGGTGGCCCATACGATGACGTCGAAGTCCGCGGCTTCTGCCGTCGGCGAACGTGATGGTGCGACCGGCCGCCTGCGTCACACGGGGACGGAGCACGACGCCGTGCCGGCGGGCCAGCTGCCGCGGTCCGATTCCGATCACCTGGTCCCGCGTGGCGAGACGCTTTCCCAATCGCGATTCGGCGGTGACCCGCCCGAGCCCCAGCCCGTTCGCCCACCACCACACGTCCTTGCCAAAGGGGCGCTGGGGGACGGTCGGGATTTTCCCTCCGGTCGACAGTTCGACATGGCGGGTCGCCGAGAGCTCCAGAGCGATCTGGCAACCGGAGTTCGACGCGCCCACCACGAGTGCATTCCCCGGCGGGATCGCCTCTGGGTTGCGGTACTGCGCGCTGTGGATCTGATGGACATCGGAGTCGAGCTCCGCTGCGATCGGCGGAGTCAGCGGCACCTGGAAGGAGCCGGTCGCCACGACCACCTGCTCGGCCTCGAGCGTTTCCGCTTCCGCCCGTGCGACGTACACATCGTCTTCCCTCGTGAGCGACGTCACCGCGGTGGTCTGCTGCACGGGCAACTCGAACGTCTTCGCGTACGTCCCCAGGTAGTCCGCGACCGCGTCCTTGCCGGGGTACGTGTCGCGCGCCGCCGGAAAGGGGAGCCCGGGCAGGTTGTCGTACTGAGCGGGAGTGAACAGCCGCAATGAGTCCCACCGTGAGCGCCACGCGTCCCCCGCCTCCGCCCGGGCGTCCACGATCCGAAACCGCTTGCCGAGGCGCGACAGGTGGTAGCCCATCGCCAGGCCCGCCTGGCCGCCACCGATCACGAGGACGTCGAGAGGCAACGTCGCTTCCGGTTTCACGTCGCGGCTACGCGGACGTCGGTGTGAGCGAGCTGGGCGACGGGCCGGTCGACACGCGGGCTGCGGCAGCGTCCCATCCTCGGTTCAGGTGCTCCTGGATGTAGATGCCGTTCCCGACCGAGAAGAGCACCATCAGGATGACGGTCAGTGCGGGCTCCAGCGTCAGCTGGATGCCGAGCCGGGTCTCCATGTTCTGGACGTGCTTCGCCGTGTTGTACATGGCGATGAACGGCGGCACGATGATCAGCCATCCGAAGGTCATGGCCATCAGCGACCGCATCGGATCCATCGTCTCGTCCTTCTCGAAGCGCTTGATCTCGACGTTGATCTTGTAGTACCAGACCACGAAGTAGATCCCGAGCGTGATGATCGAGAGTCCGAGGACTCCAAGCGGGTTGCGCTTCATGTATTGCTGCCCATCGAGCGTGACCATCTCGGCCATGACGGGGTCTCCTGTGGCTGGGTCCCTGCGCCGGAGCCGAGCGTCGGGCCGGATCGAGAGCGGGCGCTCCGAATGTCGGCCCGGTGAACCTGGAAGGGGCGGTAGGACGGGGATCGGACGGCGCGATCCCGAAGTGTTCTCCCCTCGATGATGGGATCGCTGCCACAGTCAGTATGCGCCCGGAACCGTGGCCTGTCGATCCCCCCGGCGTCAGCCGATCTCGGCCAGGCGAGGCAGGAGCTTCTCGCAGACGTCGCCGACGAACCCCGCCGGATCGGGCCCGGCCGGCACGATCTCGACGAGATCGACGCCCATGCCCGCGTACGCCTCCATCGTCTGCAGGAAGGCCTCGGGAGCGCCGAGGGGATCGGTCGCGCCGCGCGCCAGGATCGTCTTCTGGATCTCGGCGGGGTCGCGTCCTTCGGCGTCGCAGTGTTCGCGCAAGACCTCGAGCTTGTGCTTGACCACGTCGGGATCGGCGGCGATCAGGTTGCACGCGTCCGCGTACTTGGCGACCAGCCGGAGTGTCTTTCGCTCACCGCTGCCGCCGACCAGGATCCGCGGACGCGGCTGCTGGATCGGCCGCGGCCGGCAGATGGTCTCGGCGAGCTGGTAGTGCGTTCCGTTGAACGGCCCGTCGTCGTCGCTCCACATCTGACGGCAGATCTGGAGCGTCTCCTCCAGGCGCTCGAACCGTTCGGCGACGGGCGGGAACGGCACGCCCAGGGCTCGGTGCTCCCGCTCGTACCAGGCCGCACCGATTCCCAGCTGCGCGCGCCCGCCCGACAGCACGTCGAGCGTCGTGACGATCTTCGCCAGCAGGCCGGGGCGGCGGTACGTGACGCCCGTGACCAGCAGGCCGAGCCTGATCCGCTGCGTCTGTCCCGCAACGAACCCCAGCGACGTGTACCCCTCCATCATCGGGTCGTGCGCCGTCGCGAAGTGCTCCATCTGGAACCAGTGGTCCATCATCGTGAACACGTCGCACCCGGCCTCGTCCGCCGTTTTCGCGGCCGCCGCCAGGGTCGGGCCGAGCGTCTCCGGCTCGCCGGGAAGCGTGAAGTTGATGAAGTGGATTCCGAGCTTCAACATGCCTCCTTTCCTCTGGCATCCCAGCCTAGCCAAGGTTCCCGTGAGCGGGCGTCGAGGGACCGATGGTGACAAGCGCGCGGCTTCGTGCTTGAGTTTCCTCCATGAGCGCCGCCGGATGGGGGCTCTTCGGAACGGTGATCGGCGCCGTCCTCGCGATGGTCGGCAACCTCGTCCTGCGACTGGTGGACATGTTCGATCGCAGGGATCGCGACCGGGCACAGGCGGCGGAGCAGGCGAGGGGCGAGCGGAAGCTGGCCTATCTCCGGCTGTTGACGGCTGCGCGGCGGCTCCGCTACCTGCCTCGTCCGAGTGCGACGCTGGACGCCGAGGAGATCGATTCGCTCCGCACCGAGCTGTCGACGGTGAACTATGAGATCGCGCTCATCAGCTCGACTGCGATCGCGTCCCGCGCGGACGACGTCCGCAGGAAGACGCTCGACTATGTGAACGTCGTGTTCGACGACCAAGGGCACGTGTCTCCGACGGGGCAGTCGGAGGACACGCAGCGACTGCGGCAGGCCGCCCGGGACGCCGTCGACCGATTCCAGGAAGCTGCGCGCTCGGATCTCGGATTCGCCCCGAACGGGTAGTCGCGGTCCGGCCGAGACTGCTGTGCATCAGACGTGGGCGAGCACTCCGTCGAGCGGCCGGGGGACGTTGCCGAGATCGAGTGCCGCGATGAGGAGTGGCGCCGACTCCGCTTTCCGGCCCGAGCCCGCGCCGAGGAATCGGCGCAGCTGCCGTTCGATCGGTTGCCCCTGCCACTCGGGTTGCTTCTGGAACGTGCGGAACGGCACGAGGTCGCCCATGGCGTCCAGAACACGCTCCACCGCAGCCGGACCGAGGGCGCGGATCAGCTCGTCCTCCAGATCCGCCTCGCAGACGTAGAAACCGAGCCGTTCCATGCCGGCGCGGGAGAGGTCCGAGCCGAGACCCGCGCGCTCGAGGCCGCGCTCGAAGTCGCGTTCCTCGCCCGCGTCGCACAGGCCCGCCAATCCGAGGTTGAGTCCCTGTGGGCCGTAGCGATCCAGGAAGGTTCCGATGTTCTTCGAGCCCCCCATCGGCACGACGGCGATGCGCTCGGCCGCGAGGTCACGGCCGCGACGCCTTGCGAGCGCTTCGACCGCGAGCTGGTCGCTCACCCCCTCGACGAGCACGACCCCACGCGCGGCGGAGACCTCCGGCATCTCCATGCCTACCAAGGTAGGGGAATCTACGAGTCGCCCGCGGTCTCGCCGGCCGTCTTCTGGGCGGTGATGTCCCACATGATTCCCTGCCAGCAGAGAGGCTGTCCCTGGGATCCTCGAACGAGCATGGCTTGATCGCGGACCCACACGACGCGCCCGTCGCGAGCGATCATTCGGTACTCGGCTTGCCATGATGGTTCGCCCGCCTCGTTCGCCCGGTCGCAGGACTCGATCACCCTCTCCCGGTCCTCCGGATGCACGAGCTGCGTCCACAGGAGCGAGTCGGCCATCCATTCCCCCTCGGTGTACCCGAGCATCTCCACGATCTGAGGGCTGATGGAGAGCGTCCGAGCGTCGTCGAGCGACTCCGCGTAGGTGATTCCCGGCAGCGACTCGACCAGCGAGCGGTACATCGCCTCCGCGCGCTCGACCCGATCTTCGAGAGCAGTCGCGGGCGGTCTCCTCCTCAGGAGCAGGTTCTGAGAGGCGAGCGACGTTCACGCCTTGAATATCGGTTGGTTCCGAAAGGCGCTGGAGGCTCCTGCCCCACCCAGACGTGAGACCATGGAGATACATGGCACCCACGTGCAATTGGCCTGGCTGCGACGCTGAGGCCTCCGACGGAGCACGGTGCTACATGCATGCCAAGGTGGGTGCGGGCTTCATCACGGTCACTCGTGGTGCCAGCAGCGCCATACGAGGTGTCCGGTTTCCCACTCGCGACCTTCAGGACGATGCCGAGGGGGCGCGGAACGAGCGCCTGCGAGTCCAGGCCGCTGCGAAGCAGGAGCGCCGGCGCGACCAGGACTGACTGAGGGCGGAAGATCCCTGTTCCGTTCACGAGGGCCTCAGGGGCGATTTCAGGGACATCCCCGATGACGGCATCCGGCGCGGTTCCTAGACTCGGTGCATGATCGAATCCAGGAACGGATCGCTCGCCGTCGAGACGAAGGGGCTCACCAAGCGCTTCGGGGCCCGCGTCGCGGTCGACAACGTCGATCTTCGGGTGCCCACGCTGCGACGGCCTTCGGATTCCTGGGTCCCAACGGCGCGGGGAAGACGACGCTCATCCGCGCGCTGCTGGGGCTCACCCGTCCGTCGAGCGGAACCTGGAGCATGCTCGGCCGGCCGATGCCCGAGGAGCGCGCGATCGCCCTGCGCCGGGTCGGAGCCATCGTCGAGGAGCCGCGGTTCCACCCGCACCTCACCGGACGTGAGAACCTCCGCGTCGTCGCCGCGGCGAGAGAGCGCGAGGCGGACGATCGGATCCCCGGAGCGCTCGCGCGCGTCGGGCTGACGGCTCGCGCCGACGAGCGGGTCGCGCGGTACTCGATGGGCATGCGGCAGCGCCTCGGCGTGGCGCGATGCCTCCTGGCCGATCCGCAGCTCCTGATCCTCGACGAGCCCATGAACGGGCTCGACCCGGCGGGCATCCAGGAATTCCGCGAGATGGTGGCCAACCTCGTGGACGAGGGCCGCACGGTCTTCCTCTCCTCCCACCTGCTGGACGAGGTCGAGAAGACGTGCGAGCAGGTCGCGATCATCGACCGGGGCCGGATCCTCATGCAGGGCGCGGTCACCGACATCGCGCGGACGGGGAAGCCGACCGTGCGCATCCGGTGCGGCGACCTCGACGCGGCCGCGACCCTCATCCCGCTCGTGCCCGACGTCGAGCAGCTGTCGCGCGAGGACGGCTCGCTCGTGGTCGTCCTGGGCGCCGAGCCCGGCGACGCGGTCGACGCCGTCGTCGCCGAGCTGAACCGCCGGCTGGTCGGCGCGTCGGTGCCGGTGTACTCGATCGAGCCCGAGCGCGTCTCGCTGGAGGCTCGCTTCCTGGAGATGACGTCCAGGCTGGAGGACGAGACATGAACCTTCGACTCGTGAACGCGGAGTGGCTGAAGCTCCGCAAGCGGCGTGGGCTCTTCTGGTGGTGCCTGGCGCTGTCGGTCGGCGTCGTCAGCGTGGTGTTCACCATTCTCGAGATCCTGCACCTGAACAATCCGGCGCACTACGACCCGCCGGGCGGGATCGGTGGCCTTCAGGGATCGATCATCGGTCTGTCGCTGGCCGGGTCGGTGGCCGCGATCCTGGTGGGATCCGCGGCCGGCACGGCCGACGTGTCGACCGGCGTGTTCCGCGACCTGGTCGCGACCGGGCGTTCGCGGTGGTCGCTCTTCTTCGCCCGGGTGCCGGGCGCGCTTCTCTTCTATCTGCCGATCATCACGCTCGGCTACATCGTCATCGCGGCGTGCAGCCTCGGCCTTGCCGGCAACCTGGTGACCCCGGATGCGGGTCTGATCCTCCGCGGCTACGGGTGGATCCTGCTCGTCACGTGTTTCGACCTGATCCTCGCGCTCGGGCTGGCGTCGCTGATCGGCTCGCGAGGCACGACGATCGGCGTGTTGCTCGGCTGGCAGTTCCTCGCGGCCCCGCTGATCGCCCAGATCACGCTCCTCGGCGCGTCCCGGCAGGCACTGTTCCAGCCCGCGCTCGATCGGCTCCTGCCGCATGCGCTCTTCACGGACCAGGGCGGGGTCGTCATCCACAGCATCGGGGTCGCCGTCGTCGTGCTGCTGGGCTGGACCGCCGCCGCCCTGGGGGCAGGGGGATGGCGGACCGCTACCCGGGACGCCTGAACGGCTGCCCCTCCCCGGGGTCGTATCTTCGCCGGGGGTCGGATGAAACGCTGGGTGGCGACCGTGCCGGTGGCGGTGACCGGGAGAGCTTGGCTGGACTCAGTGCAGACGAAGGGTGATGTCGTATTCGGCGCCGCCCATCAGGGCGTGAAGCTTCGCGTCACCTTGCGCCGTCGCGTAGGCACCGGTGCCGCCCGTGATCGCGATGACGGTGTCGTGCAGGTCGGAGAACGCTCCCTCCACGGTGATCTGTCCGCCCTCGAGGATGTTCGTCCAGCGGCACTCCCAGGTGCCCTTGGCCGGGTCGATCCGCACGCAGTCACCTTGGTCGCGGCCCACCACGTTCGTGTCGGTGGCGTCGAAGAGCTTGTTGTGGAACGTCAGCAGGTCGCCCGTGCTGTCACCCGGATCGCCGACGTCGATCACGGCGTCGGTGGTGGCGTGTTCGATGACGTGGATCTTCGTCACCGAAGTGGATGAGGACGCCGCAACGGCGCCTCCGGCAAGCGCGAGCGTGGCAAGTCCGGCCACCGCCACGAGCGCGACGAGAGTCCTTCGCATGGCTCCCCCTTTCGAGGCTTCTGCGATCGACGGTAGACCCGAGGTCCGGCGGGCGCAAACCCAACTCGTTGGGCCGCGGTGACGACGCGGTGACGCGGAGGCAAGGCGGGGGCCGCGAGCATCAGGCCGAATTCGTCCGATCGGCGATCACTTTCCGAGCTTGAAGAAGATGTACCAGACGGAGTAGGCGGCCAAGCCGATTCCCACGACGACCGCGGCGATCACAAGGGTCCCGGTCATCCACGCCAGCAACGCAAGATGCATCTGCCCGCTCCATTCCGGCGAACGCTCGCCCGACGCCCGGAGCGTAGCAGTGCGACGACTCGAGGTCGCGTCAGGCGCCGAGCTCGTCAGGGACGATCGCCACATCGAACGTCCGCCCGTCACGGTGCACCAGGACGGTGAGCGGCCGGCCGATCGTCCCCTCGTCCATCAACCGTTGCAGGTCGCCCATCCCCGACACCGGGAGCCCGTCCACCTCCAGGATCAGGTCCTCGCCGTGCAGCCCTCCGCGGGCGGCGGGGCTCCCCGGGATCACCTCCACGACCTCGATGCCGCGCTCCCGGCCCGTCTGCCGGGCCACGCGTGGAGGCAGTGGTCGGGGACCGCCGACGATGCCGAGGTACGCGCGGCGAACCCGGCCCTCACGTATCAGCGCGGCGATGATCCTCCGGGTCGCCTGATTGATGGGGACGGCCAGCCCCAGACCCTGTCCGAGGCCGGGCCCGACGACGGCCGTGTTGATCCCGACCACGCGGCCTTCGGCGTCCGCCAGCGCTCCGCCCGAGTTGCCCGGGTGCAGGGCAGCGTCGGTCTGAATGACGTTCTCGACCAGCCGGGTGACGCCGCCGGTGGCGGCGGGAAGGCTCCGGCCCAGGGCCGAGACCACGCCGGCGGTGACGGAGCCGCCGAATCCCAGCGGGCTCCCGATGGCAACCACCAGCTGGCCCACGCGCAGGCGATCGGCGTCGCCCATCTCGGCCGGTTCCAGGTCGGATCCGGCGGCGCGCACGACGGCCAGATCCGAGAGCGGATCGCCGCCGACCACGTCCACGCTCAGCTCGCGTCCATCGACGAACGTCGCCGAGGCCCGGTCGCTCTGGGCCATGACGTGCGCCGACGTCAGGAGGTAGCCGTCGGGCGTGATCACCACGCCGCTGCCACCGCCCTCGGCCGAGCGACCGCCCGGGGCCCGGCGCATGACTCGCAGGTTCGCGACCGACGGGCTGAGCCGCTCGGCCACCGAGATGACCACTCGGGAGTACGCGTCCAGCGGCTCCTCGGTCCTCGCGTCGTCCGGCCCGGATGGCGGCCTCAGCGCATCGATGCCCACGCGAGCGAATCTAGCACCGATCCGTAATTATGTAATCGGCGGGCCGGCCCCGGGGCGCTGACCTAGCCTTCCACCAGGGCCGCGCGCAGCCGGTCGGCGAACTCCTGCGGGTCGGACCCCCAGCCGCCGTGGCCGCCCGGGAGGTAGGTCACCGGGATTCCGAGGCGTTCCGCCAGGGCGATCGCCGACCGGCGGGCACCTTGCTCGCCCGAGGTCTCGCCGGCTGCGCTGACGATCCGGGTCGGAGCGCTCCGAAGGGCGTCGATGTCGGGGGCGTATCCGCCGATCGGCCGGATCTCGTGGGCGATGAAGTGGTCGAAGTTGCCCGCCATCCTCGCCATCATCTCCTGCGCCTCCGGCGTGGGCGGCTCCTGCGACTGCTGCATCTCCTCGCTGTACTTCGGTCCGCCCTCCTCGACCATCGCACCGAACGCGCCCATCGCGGCGAACACGCCGTCGGCCTCGTAGGCCTTGGTGACGTCCTCGAAGCCGGCCCGCCAGTGGTCGGCATCGGGAAGGAGCTCCATGACCGGCGCCTCGTGCGCGACGAACGTGCCGACCTGATCGGCGTGCCGGGCGACCAGCTCGAGACCGATGGTGCCGCCCCCGCTGTTGCCGTACACGTACGCCGGCTCGGTGCCCATCGCGGCCAGGATCGCCGCGGCATCGTCGGCGTGGAGAGCGACCGGAACGTCCGCCGGCTCGCCGTCGAGCGTGCTGCGCGAGTGGCCGCGCTCGTCGTACGTGACGACCGTGAACCCGTCGGCCAGTCGGCCCGGCGAGGTCGGCGAACACCCCCGCGTCGGTCGGCCCCCCGCAGATGCACAGGAGAACCGGCCCCGACCCGAGCGTCTCGTAGTAGAGCGTTGCTCCGGGCACGTCGATGGTCCCGGACGCTGGATCGGCTCCGGTCGTGGTCATCTTCGCCTCCTCTGGATTCGGACGGTCTGCGCGATGGTCATGCTACGTCCGACCTTCGTGGGGTGCCCAATCGGGGGATGGCGACGCGGCCCGCACCGGGTACAGACTCGCGTGGGCGAAGCGGATGCCATGGAAGACAGAGCGACCGGCAGCATGAAACGGGTCCGTCGTGGCCCCTGACGCCGAGTTGGTCCTTCCCGGCGCGCCGCCCGCTGTCTACCTGGCGTGGGCGGCGTCGTGGCTCGCGGCCACACCCGTGGGGGGCGGTGCCCCCGGGAGCGGCGCGCCCCGCAAATCCTGGGTGGGAGGGTTCCTGGTGACCGTCGCGGTGCCGAGCATTCGGGAGCAGGCGATCCAGGCCGAGCGTGTCGGCGCATCGTCGGTGCGTCCGCGCCTCCTCGCCGAGCCGCGGGTGTTCGCGGAGGCACTTCCCTTTCTCGACCGGACCGATCCGTCCACGGCCGTCGAGAGCCGGTCCCATGCTCCAGGAGAGAACGGCCGCATGGCGGCTCGGGTGCCGAAGCTCCACGACGGGATCCGGAGGAGCTGGTCGGCGCTCGTGGCGTCGTTCCCGCCTGCGATCCAGGAGAAGCAAGAGTCCGTCTTTCATACCGGCTACGACGCGTTCCAGCGGGGCGACCTGGGCGCGATGCAGAGGTGGTTCGCACCGGACGCGGTCCTGGTGGTGCCCGGACGGACTCCGTACTCGGGGACGTACCGAGGGTTGGCGGAGATACTGGCCCTCTTGGCCCATGCCAGCGATCGCCTGGGCATCGCTTCGCCGGAGTTGACCGAGCTCGTCCCGGACGGGGACGCGCTGCTCGCGACGTTCACGACGACCGTCCACTCGAAGGGCCGCTCGATGGCCATCCGATTCCGGCAGCGCCTCTGGTTCAACGACGAGGGACAGATCGTGCGCTCCATCCTCACGTTCGAGGACGAGCAGCAACTGGACACATTCTTCGGGACTCCGTAACCGGGTTCAGCGCTCGAGCAGCCGCATCTGCTCCTCGTTGTGATGGCCTCCGGCGGCCGGGGTGAGGTTGTCGAGCGTATCCATCTGCTCGGCGCTCAGGTGCACCCCGTCCGCGGCAACGTTCTCCTCGAGACGCGAGACCCGCTTGATGCCGGGGATCGGCACGATGCCGTCGCCTTTCGCCAGCAGCCAGGCCAGGGCCACCTGCGCCGGCGTGGCGCAGACCTCGGCGGCGACCGCCTCGACCTGGTCGGCAAGTCGCAGGTTGCGTTGGAAGTTCTCGCCGGTGAACCGCGGATTGGTCTTGCGCCAGTCGTCGTCGGCGAAATTGTCCGTGGAGCGGATCCCTTCCGGTGAGGAAGCCGTGGCCCAGCGGGGAGTACGGAACGAATCCGATACCCAGCTCTCGCAGGAGCGGCAGCACCTCGTCCTCCGGGTCGCGGGTCCACAGGGAGTACTCGGATTGCAGGGCGGTGACCGCGTGGACGGCATGGGCGCGACGGATGGTGTCGGTCCACGCCTCGGAGAGTCCGATGTGACCAACCTTGCCCTCGGCCACGAGCTCCGCCATCGCGCCGACGGTGTCTTCGATCGGCGTGTTCGGATCGACCCGATGCTGGTACAGGAGGTCGATGCGGTCGGTGGCGAGCCGGCCCAACGAGCCTTCGACCGCCGCCCGGACGTTGTCCGGACGGCTATCGAGGGCACCGCCGCCGCCCGGCACGTGGGAGATCCAGCCGAACTTCGTCGCCAGCACCACCTCGTCGCGGCGGGCCTTCACGGCCCGACCGACGAGCTCTTCATTCGTGTACGGCCCGTAGGCCTCTGCGGTGTCGATGAGGGTGACCCCGAGGTCGAGCGCCCGATGAATGGTGCGGATGGACTCGTCCTCGTCGGTGCCCGCGCCCGTAGGCATGGGACATGCCCATGGTGCCCAGGCCGATCCGGCCGACCTCCAGGATCCCTAGCTTGGTGTGCTTCATGGTCCCTGTCATACCCCAATCTGGGCGGAACGTCGGATGCTGCGCCACGAGACCTGACGGCATCGCTGGATTCCGTCCGGCGGGACCGGACCCGACGTATCCCTTGATGTCGTGATTCGAGCAGTGGGAACGCGATCCCGCGTCGCGGTCGTGGTGGTCCTGGTGCTGGCGAGCGCGTGCTCGTCCGGGTCGCCTACCTCGGCGCCTGCGACCCCCACGACCTCGACACAGCCGTCGCCCTCGCCCACCCTCGCGCACCTCGAGCCGCTCGCGGAGCGGTGCGGCATCCCCGAGGCACCGTCGTCGGAGATGTGGTTCGCCTCCCGGGACGGGACCCAGCTCGACGGCGCCGTGCTCGGTTCGGGACCGGTCGGCGTCGTGCTCGGACACCAATACCCGGCGGAGCTCTGCGGCTGGTGGCCGTTCGCCGTCTACCTCGCCCGCCACGGAGTGCGCGTGCTGCTGTTCGACTTCCGCTGTCAGGGCGAGTCGACCTGCCCTGCGGACGCCCATGGGTCCGACGTCGACGACATGCTCGCCGCCGCGGCGGGGCTGCGGAGTCAAGGGGCGAAGCGGGTCGTCCTGATGGGGGCCTCCCTGGGCGGCACGGTCGCGATGATGGCGGGGCCCCGGCTCTCGCCGCCGCCGGCCGGCGTGGTGAGCCTCTCGGGCGAGGCCGACCTCGGCTACCTGGCGGGTGGCTCCACGCGTCTGGATGCGCTATCGAGCGCCCCCGGACTGCGCGCGCCGTTCCTCCAGATCATGGCGAGGGGCGACCCGGCCGTGAGCGTCGCCGATGCTCGGAAGCTCGAACAGCGGGCGGGTTCGCGCGACAAGAAGCTCATCGTCCTGCCGGTTCCGTTCGGCCACGGCTGGAACATCGTCACCGAGGCGGACGGGACGCCGACGTCCGTCGGCCCGACCGTGCTGCGCTGGATCCAGGCGCACGCGCACGGGTGAGCTAGCGGGACCCAGCCTCCCGGGCAGCGCGCTCCACGCGGTCGCGATAGTTCTCCCACCAAGCGTTGTCCCCAGGCGCCATGTTGTCGTCGCGCTCTCCCAGCCCGACGGCCCCGTCGATCAGCTCCCGCACGATGTCGGCGTGGCCGGCGTGCCGGTGGGTCTCGGCGATCATGTGCACCAGGATCAGGTGGAGCGTGACCTCCTCGTGTTCGGGGGCCACCACGGAACGTGGCCGATCGCATCCAGCGGCAGTGCCTCGATGGTGGCGTCCGAGTGCGACCAGACGCGGCGATACAGGCCGACGATCGACTCCCTCGACTCCTCGGCCGTGGCCCACATGTCGGCGTTGGGCTCGGCGCCCTCGTCGAACCAGGGCAGCGGCTCATCGAACGGCCGGTCGAACGTCGCGCCGAAGTACCCCGCCTCGACGCTGGCCACGTGCTTGACCAGTCCCAGCAGGTTGGTGCCGGTGGGCACCACCGGGCGGCGGACGTCGTACTCCGAGAGCCCATCCAGCTTCCAGAGCAAGGCGTCTCGGCCTTCCTGGAGATAGCGATGGAGGTCGCTTTTCGGGTCCGACGCGGTCACGCCCGCGACTATGGCAGCGACCGTTCCCACCAGCAACCTCTCGGGGGCTGCGTCAGACGGCCCGGGTCCGGGTAGCGTGCCAGCCCGCGGCAAGAAGCAAAGAGGAGAGAGCGAGGAGGATGACCAGGAACAGGGCCTGCAGCGGCCAGTATTGACCTGCCGAGTGATAGAGGACCCCGTTGCCTGCTTGGATGCCCCAGCCGCCACCTGCGCTGCTGATATGTGACGGAGACGTCCGTCCGCAGCGTCGGGGTGAGGTTCCGCACCGCCCACCCGGAAGCCAACAGCAGTGGGAGGAAGAGCGATCAGCGCGGCGCCCACTGCGGGCAGCGTCCGCCGAAGCCATGCCCCGAGGGCGACCGCCAGAGCGAAGGCCAACACGATCTCACCCGCGAGCGCCAGGTCGATCGAGTAGAACCACACCCAGCGGGAGCTCGTCAGCCCGCCCCGCGTGAGCGGATGTTGCAGCCGGCCGTTGGCGATCCCCGCAAGCAGCCCGACGGCGGCAAGGGCCGCGGCCGAGGACCACCACCTTCGTCACGTACCAGCGTCGCCGAGAGGCCGACTGGGTCCACGACACGAGCTGGGTCCGCTGCTCGATCTCCCTGGCGACCAGCAGGCGCGCCGATCAGCGCGCCGATGACGGCCAGAGCGAGCAGGGACGCCCTCTTCGAATGCGGGGATCGCGAAGTTGTATGCGTTCACGAAGGCCGTCCTGTGAGGCCGTTCGGATACCGCTGCATGAGCGCGTGGCAGCTCGCGTGCACGGTGGAGCTGCCGTGTTGACCTGGGAGAGGGCATCCGCCCGCCCGCAGGGCCTTGAGCCACGCGTCGTAGCTCGTGAGCCAGTGGTTCGCATGCAACCCGACCAACGCGACGAGCACACACAGGGCGACGAGGAACAGGCCGGTCCAGAGCAGCTGCCCCCGGTGCTGACGCCAGATCAGGCAGTTCATGCCGGCACCTGCTCGCGGCTCGGGACATTCTTCCTCGAGGTAGCCGAGGACCAGTTCGTCGAACGTCGGGGGCGCCTGTTCCATGCCCGGCCCGGGGGCCACGGCTGATTCGGACCGCGTGAGCGCCGTGGTGCGCCCCGCCATGCTGCGGGAGCTGATCACCTGCCACGCGCCCCCATCCATCCAACCGTCCGGCCCGGAGAGCACCCGGTGGGACTGCCGCAGCTCGTCGATGTCTCCCACCAGGCGCACCCGGCCGCCCGCGCAGAAGAATGAGGAAGTCGCAGATTCGCTCGAGCTCTGCCACGACGTGCGAGGAGAACAGAACGGCGGTGCCGGACTCCGCGCACGTCTCGAACATCGAGCCGAGGAACTCTCGCCGAGCCAGCGGGTCGAGGTTGGAGAGAGGCTCATCCAGCAGGAGCAGCTCGGGCCGCTTGGCAAGGACCAGGGTGAGGGCGACCTGGGCACGTTGGCCGCCGGACAGGGTGGCGATGCGGGCTCGCTTCGGGATCTCCAGGTGAGCGATGCGGCGGTCCGCCAGGGCGCTGTCGAAGCGAGGGTTGAGGCAACGCCCGATCTCCAGAACGTCATCAACCCGCAAACGGGGCCAGAGGGGCGCGTCCTGAGCCACGAACCCGATCCGGTCCAGACGCTTCGCCGGCAAGGCGCCGATGACTTCCACCGTCCCGGTGGTGGGCGGCAGGAGTCCGGCCGCCATGTGCAGCAACGTCGTCTTGCCCGCGCCGTTGGGGCCCACGAGGGCCACGATCCGGCCCGGCGGGACCTCGAGGGTGGCCTCCTGCAATCCCCAGGTGCGCGTGCCATATCTGTGGCCAAGTCCCTGGGTGCGAAGGGCGGCAATCATGCGATGCCGCCGGCTCTCGCTTCGGGGGACTCTTCGTCCGTACCCTCATCGAGTGCCACGGCGAGCAATGCGCGGATCTGCTCCGGCGACAGTCCGGCATCCTTCGCCCGAGCCACCCAACGAAGCAGTGACTGCCGCAGTGAAGGCGGTGCCTGCAGAAGGATGGTCGGAGGGGAGGGGGCCACGAAGGTCCCAACCCCTTGGCGCCGGACGATGAGCCCCTCGTGCTCGAGTTCTCCGTACGCCTTCACCACCGTGTTCGGGTTGATCGACAGTGAGTCCACGACGTCCTTCACGGTCGGCAGGCGTTCGCCGGGGCGAAGGCGGCCGAGCATCACCTCACGGCGGACCTGCTCCACGAGCTGCCGGTAGATCGGAACACCAGACCCAGCCTCCAGTCGGAACACAGGGACTCCTCTCTGCGACCGTCATTGTACTAGAAGACTAGTAGACCCGCAGAGTGACGTCAAGACGTGTTCGAGCGGAGGCTGGTAGCGAGCACGAGCACCCACCACCACGAGGGTAAGGAGCAGGAGTTCAGCCGGACGGCCGCAGGGTCGACGTCACCGACAGACGTGTCCGGTCGTAGTCAGCGTGTCTCAGAGACGACCGCTCGAAAGAGGATCACTCCTTCCCCGCTTTGAAGAACAGGAACCAGATCGCATAGATAGCCAACACCGCGATCGCGACGCAGGCGACCGCGATCAGCGTGCCGCCCGTCCATGCCAAGAGTCCCGTGTGCATCCGGCCCCCCTCTCCAGCGGCGCTCGCCGCCTGTCCGTGGAGCCTATCGCCTTCCGCGATGGTGAGCGAAGCCGAGCCGCAGGTGATCCCCCCACGTCGATCAAGGTGATCCGAACCAGGCAGTCAGCGCGTCGCGCAGTCCGGCATCCGTGCCGTCGCCCACCCAGGCGACGTATCCGTCGGGTCTGATCAGCACGGCAGCGGGGGCTGCGACCCGGCCCAGGACCGGAAGCTCCCAGTCGCCGGCATAGGTGGCGTCGATCATCTGAACCCGCTCGGCCCAAGGGGAGATGTCGAAGCCCCAGGGCTCACCGAGGTTGAGGAGCACCGGCCGGGCGTCGTGCAGCAGGGTGAAGACCCGCAGCGGGCCGTTGGCGGTGACCAGGTCGAGATCGGGCATGCGGCGTCCGAGCAGCGGGTGTCCCTCGCCGAGGTCGTAGTGAATGTCCAGGCCGGACATCATCCCGGCGAACCGCTTGCGCGGCTCGTCCATGCTGAGCAGCTCGGACACGGTGTCGCGCAGCCGCCTCGATGCGATCGTCGGGGCGCATGAGCGCGACTTGCGCCATCGTGTGTGCGCAGTACGCGAGCCGCGATCGGGTGGCGCTCGGCGTGATAGGTATCGAGGAGGCTGTCCGGCGATGATTTCCTTGACCACCTGGGCCAGCTTCCATCCCAGATTCACCGCATCCTGCACACCGATGTTGAGACCCTGTCCACCCACCGGGGAATGCACGTGCGCGGCGTCGCCGGCCAGCAGCACCCGTCCCGCGCGGTAGGCCGCGGCCTGCCGGGTCATGTCGGTGAACCTGGTGATCCAGGTGAGATTGTGGATCCCGTAGTCGGTCCCGTAGACGGCGATGAGGCCCTCGCTGAGATCGCGCAGGGTGGGCTCGCTCGTGCCGATCTGCGACTCGGTCAGCATGACCCCGACCGTCCCCCCTGGCTTGTAGACCACCTCGCCGTCCTTGATCTCGTACTCGACCTTGCCCAGGGCGTGCATGCCCGAGGGAGTGCGGCGAATGCCCAGTTCCGGCTCCTCGGTCATCTCGACCTCGGCGAGCAGGGCGCTCGTCGACGGATCCCAGCCGGGGAACTCGATGCCGGCCGTCTTGCGGACCAGGCTGCGTCCTCCGTCGCACCCGACGAGATACTGCGCCCGCAAGCGTTGGCCGTCGGACAGCGCGACGTCCACGCCGGTGTCGTCCTGCGCGAATCCGGTCACCTCGGTGCCGTAGTGGAACGGGACCTTCAGCTCGGCGACCCAGCCGGCGAGGATGCGCTCGATGTGCTTCTGCCACAGCCCGAGCCCGTAGGGATGCCGGGTGGGAAAGTCGCTGATGTCCAAAGGGGTCCCGGCGAACCCCGCGACCTGGGCCACCTGCCCTTCCGAAAGGAACCGATCGGCGATGCCACGCTGATCGAGGACCTCGATGGTGCGTGCGTGCAGACCGCCTGCGCGCGAGCCGGGGAGATCCTGGCTGGGGCGCCGCTCGACGATGGCGACGTCGACCCCCGCCAACGCCAGCTCGCCCGCCAGCATCATCCCCGTCGGGCCGCCTCCGGCGATCACCACCGCATGTTCGGCCATGCGCCACTCCTATCCGTCGGTTCTGGTTTCGGCCGGACATTCTGCGGCACGACCCGGGTCTTGCGGCAACCGCCCCGGTGCGTCATACACTGAACATGGCAAGAGAGTGTGCGTAGTCCACTTCCCTCGCCGCTGCCGGCGGACACGTCCCCTTCTGAACGCTGAGAGGCTCGCCGAGCTGCCTAGGGGACTCCGACCGCCACCGGGCTTCCCGAGTCCACGCTCCACCCCGTCGATGCGCAGTTGAAGAACCCGCCGCGGTCGCGCCGCACGCCGACAGCCCGCGGGGTGACCCCCCGTTGAAGAAGGCCAACGCGCTCGCGTCCGCCAGAACCAGGCTCGACGGACTGCCCGATGCCACATCCCAGCCCGTATCGAAGCAGTTGAAGATCCCGCCCGCGTTCGCGCCGCACGTGGACAGCCCGCGGGTCGACCCTCCGTTGAAGAACGCCAGTGCGTTCCCATCGGGAAGCACCGACGCGGAAGGCGTTCCGGTGACCTTCCACCCGGTCGAGAAGCAGTTGGAGAATCCGGCGCTCGTTCCCAGACACGCGGACAGACCTCGCGTCGACCCTCCGTTGAAGAACACCAATGCGTTCCCGTCGGGCAGCACCGACGCGGACGGGGTTCCGGTGACCTTCCACCCCGTCGAGAAGCAGTTGGAGACCCCGCCGCTGGTCGCGACGCAGGACGACAGACCTCGTCGTCGAGCCGCCGTTGAAGAACGCCAACGCGTGACCATCCGGAAGCGCCGCCGCCGCCGGGCTCCCAGAGGCCACCGGCCACCCCGTCGGGTAGCAGTTGAAGAAGCCACCTCCGTTCGCGCCGCAGGCGGACAGCCCGCGGGTCGAACCTCCGTTGAAGAACGCCAACGCGTACCCGCCGGAAGTGCCGCGGCCGCCGGATTCCCGGATGCCACCGCCCACCCCGTCGAGAAGCAGTTGGAGAACCCGCTCGTCGCGACGCACGACGACAGACCTCTCGTCGAGCCGCCGTTGAAGAACGCCAACGCTTCACCACTTGGAAGCGCCGCCGCCGCCGGGCTTCCGGCTACCTTCCACCCCGTCAGGAAGCAGTCGGAGAATCCGCCGCTCGTCCCCAGACAGGCCGACAAGCCCCGTGGCGAACCTCCGTTGAAGAACGCCAGCGCTGCGCCGCTTGGAAGCACCGCCGCCGCCGGGTTCCCGGAGGCCACCGCCCACCCCGTCGGGAAGCAGTTGGTGAACCCGGCGCCCGTCGCGACGCAGGACGACAGACCCCTGGTCGAGCCCCCGTTGAAAACGGACAGCCCGTGGTTGGGGAGAGGCGTGCCCGCGTAGTTCGTGACCTGTCCCGACGGTGGGCACTTCCGCTCGGAGGTCGCCAGATACTTCATGCAAGCCGTGATGCTGGTGGAAGCGATTCGCCAACCGCCGAGGACCACACCGCCCAGGTCGACGTCGTACGCAGTTTGGATGAATGCATCCCCGATGCAGGACCTGTCGCACGCCGGGGACGCGTACTTCGCAAAGAAGTGGACGTGTGCCGAGTCCCACGAGCCTCCGCAGGGAAGGCCCGCACCCTCTGTTTGCGCGAGGTCGCCGATCCACGTCCCCGCGGCAACAGTGTGGCCGGCCGTGACCTGGATGTTGGTGAGGTGGTAGTAGCCCGTCCACCAGCCATTGAACGATCCGCCCGTCGTCATTCGAATGAAGACCAGCCCGGGAGTGCAGCGTCCGAGGCCACCCTGAACGACGCCGGGACCCGCTGCCGTGACGTGAAAGTTGGTTGCCGGCGCGATCGGCCCGAAGTCGAGGGCGTTGCACGGGGCGGACGAGTCGCACCCGTGGACATTGTTCTGGTGCGGTCCGGCGAGGAGCACTGCCTTGGTTCCCTGCGCATACGGCAGGCCGATCGGCGGATAGTCGGTCGGAGGGCTCTCGGCCCACGCCGCTTGGGCGACGACGATTGAGCCCATGCCGGCGAGAAGCAGGGCGATCGCGCACGCAACCGCCAACACGTTCTTTCCGGTCGCAACGCGGCGGCGATAAACAGGCGGCACCAGGAATCACCCCTCCCCCGACCCGCGCCTGCCCACGAGTCCCCGTTTCCTACCAATTGAGCCGCTTGACCCTAGCTGCGGGTTTATTGGAAGTCAATCGATGAATGCGATCCTCGAATGCATCGAGCCGGCAAACCTCACTCGCGGGCGGGGTTCCCGCGCGAACTCCTGTGGCCCAGTCGAGGTGAGATCCTGGGGCTGCACACCATCGATCTGCGGGAGGACAACGGTGACTCCGAACGAAACAACAGAGGCGAAGCCCACCGGCCAATACGCCGACGTCAACGGCATCGAGCTCTACTACGAGACCCACGGGACCGGGCGACCAATCATCCTGCTCCACGGCGGGCTCGGCTCGGGCGAGATGTTCGAACCGATCATGCCCGCCCTCACCCAGCGACCACCAGGTCATCACGCCCGACCTCCAGGGGCACGGCCGCACCGCCGACATCGATCGGCCGATCGACGTCCGACTCATGGCCGACGACATCGCGGCCCTCATCGACCACCTCGGGCTCGAGAAGCCGGACCTCGTCGGCTACTCGCTCGGCGGCGGGGTCGCGTTCTTCACCGCGTCGAAGTACCCGGAGAAGGTCCGCAAGCTCGTGATGGCGTCGGCGCACATCAACTCGGACGCGATGCCGGCCGAGATGCGCGCCCAGCAGGACCAGGTCAACTCGGCGGCGGTCGAGTTCATGAAGGACACGCCGATGTACCAGAACTACGAGCGGGTCGCTCCGCGCCCCGAGGACTTCGGACGGTTGCTGGACAAGATCGGCGAGTCGATGAGCAAGGACTTCGACTACAGCGCGGAGATGCGCGGCCTCCAGGTCCCGACGATGATCGTCTGCGCCGATGCCGAGATGGCGCCACCGAGCCACTACGTCGAGGCCTTCAAGCTGCTCGACGGCGGCCTGCGCGACGGCGGCTGGATGGGCGAGGGCCGGCCGAAGGGCGGACACGCGCTCGCGGTCCTGCCCGGCCTGACCCACTACGACCTCGGCGTGTCGCCCCTCTTTGCCGCGGTCATCCTCGACTTCCTCGACGGGGATCAGGTCAACCGGTAGCGGGTGTGACTGAACGCCCCCTTGCCGAACGCCAGGACCTTGGAGGCCTTCACCTCGAACACGAGAACGACGCCGCCGGGCTCGACGTCGTTGGTGTCTGCGAATCCGCCTTCCACCACGCGGTATTGCCATTCGCCGTTCCATTTGGTCGCCCAGGCGGCGGCGAGGCGCTCGAGCATCCCGCGGTCGGTGACCTGCCGGGCCTCACCCTCGACCATGACGTCCAGGCCCTCGTTCCAGCTGTTGCAGCCGGTGAGCATGACCACCTTGGGGTTGCGGGCGATGTTCACCGCCTTCTGCTCACTCGGGCCGGTGGCGAAGAACACCGCGTCGTCGACCCACACCGTCACGAGTGGTGTGACGTGAGGGCGGCCGTCGGCGCGAACCGTCGTGATCCACGACAGTTGCGCGGTCTCCAGGACCGAGCGGGCGACCGACCAGGGCGTTGCCGCTGCGCTCTTGTCGCTGAACCGTTGGTCCAGCTCGGCTAGGGGCTCAGACACCGAAGCCTCCTCTCATCTGGGGTCTCAGCCGAACCTACCGCAACCGCCGGCACGGGTCACAAGCGGCCCGGCCCCTTGCACGAACCGAATGCGCTCGGCTACGGTGCATGTGCCATGCGGTATCGGGTTGACCTGCTGCTTCGGGCGAAGGTTGAGGACGAGGCCCTGCGCGAACTCGTGATGCTGGCCAACACGTACGCGATCGTCGAGACCGTCGAGGCGACCCTCGAAAACGGCGATGATGAGTGTCGCATCACGGCCAGGATCGACGCCCCGAATCCCCAAGCGGCCCTCGGCTCCGTACTCACCGTCCTCGCCCAGACGTCAGGACATGTCGGGTTGGTGGAGGAGGGATCCATCCACCGCGTGGTCATCGAACGCGAATGACGGAGAGGGATGCCATGTGGGCCTGGCAGAAGGGTCTTCCCGGCGACATGGGAACATCCCAATCGAACCTGTCGGCAAACGGGGCAAGGCGCGTAGACGAAGTCGAGCCGTCCGTATCCCATCCACGTTCTTCGGCGCTTCACGCCACGGTCACGACGACCTTGCCGCGGGCGTGACCCTTCTCCATGTAGCGCAAACCCTCGACCACGTCGTGCAGCGGGTAGGTCCGGTCTACGACCGGCGTGAGCGCCCCCTCTTCGATGAGCCCGGTCACGGCAAGCAGCTCACCCCGGTCCTGTCGCGACGGGAGCGGTCGCAGCCGCTGACGGACGAACGCGTTGGCCACGACCGCCCGAAGGAGCGTGCCGACGGGCCCGAACACGTGGCCGGGTGAACCGCCACCGTTGAGCACGAGGGTTCCCTTCGGTGTGAGCGCACCGCGCAGCCGATTGAGCGGGAGGCTGCTCACGTTGTCCAGGATCACGTCGTACCGCGTACGACCGTCGGTGAAGTCCTCGTTCGTGTAGTCGATGACGTGTTGGGCACCGATCGAGCTCACCAGCTCGAGGTTGCCCGTGCTGCACACCCCGGTGACCTCGGCGCCCAGCGCCGCCGCGATCTGGACGGCAAAGGTGCCCACCCCTCCGCCCGCTCCGTTGACGAGCACCCGCTGACCGGACTTCACCTCGCCAACGTCGCGGATTCCACGCAGCGCGGTCGTCGCGGCTATGGGGAGTGCAGCCGCCTGCTCGAAGGTCAGGCCCGCGGGCTTCGGTGCCACCATGTCCGCCTTGGCGCACGCATACTCGGCGAAGGCGCCTCGCCAGAAGCCGAGCACCTCGTCGCCGGGCCTCACCTCGCGCACGTTCGTACCGACCGCCTCGACCACGCCCGCTGCGTCGGTTCCGGCCACCCGGATCTTGGGCTTGGTCAGCCCCACCCCGATGAGCCGCGCGACGAGCGGGTCTCCTCGAAGGATGTGCCAGTCGGCCGGGTTGAGGGCGGCGGCGTGCACCCGGACCAGCACATCGTCGGCCCCGACCTCGGGCAGGTCCATGTCCACGAGCTGCAGACTTTCCGGCGGGCCGAACCGTTCCTGGACAAACGCCTTCATCTGGTCTCCGTTGTCGCGCCGCATGCTTTGTCGGGCCCGGGATCACCGAAGAGCGTACGACCCGTTCATCGAACGTTATCTTGACGCGCCCCCGGGTCTGGGCGTTTGATCGTCCCAGGCACTGCTTGAGAGAGACCGCGCAGCAGGTGGTGGTCGATGCTGCGGAGCAGATACGAAGTCCGGGAGCGCACAGACAGGCTTCATGAGCCGCGCGCTCCGAGGGTTTCCCTCGACCTGGCATTGGGCCGCCATCACTTCTCGCGCCCGGTTCGCCGGACCGTCGGTCGCGGCGGAGGGGGGTGATGATTCGAGTGCTCGGTTGGCATCTGTGAACGCAGGTCCCCGAGGACGGCCGTAGGGGTCGTCCCCCAAGGAGGGGAGGCAGTGATGGCGCTGTCGGACCAGTTGAGCAAGCTGGCGAAGAAGGCAAAGGAAGCCGAGGACAAGGCCGACGCAGCGACGAACGAGGCACTCGCCGAGCTCGAGTCGCACGTGAAGCAGGCCTCCGAGTCGGCGAGCAAGACGGCGGAGGAGCTCACCGCGCGGGCGCAGGCCGGCAAAGAGCAGGCATCGGATTGGTGGGGCCAGGTCCAGGCCGATTGGGCGAAGCACGTCGCGAAGGTTCGGGACAACATCGCAACCAGGAGGGCGAAGGCCGACGCTGAGGCGTCGGAGATGGACGCCGAGCTCGCTGAGGCGGACGCCGAGGCAGCGGTCCGCTTTGCGTCTGCGGCCCTGGACGAGGCGGAGTACGCCGTACTGGACGCCATCCTTGCGAGGAAGGAAGCGGACGAAGTCGCAGTCGGGTGAGAACGACTGCCCAGGAGTGAGACTGCTCGTTGAAGGAGGCGCACGTGGACTCGCGTAGCGAACGGATCGCCAAGACGGAGGAAGGCCTGGACGAGATGCAGGACCTGCTGGACCATGCCAAACGGGTGGTCGATGACGCGGACAAGGCTGACCAGACCGTCCGCGAGGCAGCGGGGCACGCTCGCTCCTTATCCAAAGCCGTCCTCTTCATCGCCGGAGCGCTCATCGTCGTCGCACTCCTGGTACTTCTGGCGCGGCGCCGCGGCTAACCGGCTTCTCTGATCGCCATGTAGGCTGAGGAGAGACTCGCGCCGCTCGTATCCGAGAGGAAATTGGAGGGTCTGCCTTGATCCAACCGCTCTCTCCCCGGTCGGCGACGTACCCCCTTCGGACCCTGGCCTACATGGCGTCCGGCGGCATCCTGGGCGCCCTCTCCGGCGCGGCCAAGGGAATCGCACTCGGAGAAGGTTTCTCGAAGGCCCTTCCGAACCCGATCACCGTCGTCGGCGGCACCGTGGGGGTGGTCGGCGGCGTGGTCGTGGGGGGCGCCGCCGGTCTCGTCAAGGGTTTCGAGGCCGCCCTCGATCCGGCGCCCGATTCGTCTGAGCCCGGCTCCTGACAGCACGTCACGAAAGGCTGAGCGACTCGTTCGCCGGAGAGAGTTCCTCCCACCCTCAGCGGAGCCATTGCCGAAGACGCTTCGTTCGAGCGGATTTCCACACGGCCGGCCACCTCTTGCGAGCCTTCCGGCGTGCCTGACGCTCCACACACGCGAGGGTTCCCGCCGCGAACGCGGCGCGGTTGGTCAGGCTGGTTCTCGCCATCCGCCCCAGGTGCTGCTCGGCCACCACCGTGTCCTGGAGGTCTCCCAGCACCTCCTGCAGGTCCTCGAGGCGCGTTGCCAGCTTCTTCGCGTCTTTGCCCAGAACACCGGCTGAGAGCTCCGCGGCGTACCGCGCACGCTTGCCCCGCTTGCGAATCTCGTGCAGGTCTTCGTCGGAGGGATCGGCGTCCAGCCGGTCGACGGCGCGTTCGAGGCGTCGCAACGTCTTCCTGTCGAGCTTGCGAAGGCGGCCTCGCACCCGCCGGCGCCCATGCACTCCCTTCGCGAGAGGCGGAGTGGCGCTCGCCTCGATGAGCTCGTCGAGGAGATGCACGTAGCGTCGGGAGCCAAGCCCATCGACCAGCTCGAGGTGACGGATGCGACGTTCCTCCTCGAGGGCACGCACGATTTCCCGGTCGCCGTCCCGGTCCTCGGGAAGCCGGTCCGCCAGCGCATCGACTCGCTGGATCAAGACATCGAGGTCACGCACCGCCCCCAGCAGCATGCCGATCCATGCGAGCTCCCCTCGCAGCCAGTCGACCTGCGCCGCCTTCAGCAACGGCTCGAGCGTCTTCAGGTCCGACCGCAGCCGTCGTGTGGCAACCCTGGCTTGATGAATGGCTTCCGGGTCCGAGCCCAGCCGTGCCGCGGGATCGTTCTCGATGAGTCGGCGGGCGCTGGATCCGATGGCGACCCGAACGAGAGCCTCGATGGACATCCTCGGCCGAGCGGCTGGGACGACGATCTCCGCATCCGGGGAACCCCCCAGAACCATCGCAAGCTTCGAAGCGGTAGTTGGTCTGGCCCCGGCCTTGGTGAGGGCGTCTGACAGGGCATCGAGGACCGGTTCGGCGCCCGGCCCTTTTGCCTCGACCTCGAGCTGGCGAAAGGCGGCCCCCGGCGCGCGATCGACCGTGGACGACACCCGGTCGTCGCTCACCTCGACTGGGGAGCCCGATCCCTGACCGGCGACTTCGGCCTCGGCGCGCTCCGTTGTGATCGTCGCGACGGCCCCAAGAGGCCCGTTGCGGATGATCCCTGCGACGAGCGAGCGCAACTCGGCTGGCGGGAATTGCGGCGAGCCCGAAGCATTGATCTCCTCACGATCGAGGCCGCCCTTCGAGCTCTTCTCTGGCACCGCGAGCTTCAGCGTCCACCCGTCTTCCGTGCCGTCGGACGCCCGGCGGTGACGAAGCGTATGACCCCAACGGAGCAATCGGCGGTCGGGCGTATCCCAGTACGTGGCGGTGAGCGTGACGGTCGGTCCGTCCAACGCCAGGACGCCACCCAGATCCCCGATCGCAACGTCATCGGGTACGTCGAACTTGCGTTCACGTTCGATGGTCGCCATCGTCTCCGCCCATCTGAGAAGGGTTGTACTCGTCTTACGAGGGTTGTACCCATGACGGAGGGGCCTACTCCGCAACCTTCGTGACGGGGGAGACCGCCACTGCCGCGGAAGACCGCCACAGGTTGAGGCAGTAAGAGACCTCTCGCGAAGAGGATCGATCGCGTCGGTGCACCACGGTTCGGCGCCGTTCCGTCGAGGAAGCCCCCGGTAGCCCGTCTCCAGCGATCAGTGCATAGCGGACGATCACCTCTGCGCCCTCCTCGACGGTCTGCGTCCCTCGGTGCTGGTTGAAGTCCGTCGCGGTGAAGCCGGGGTCGACTGAGTTGATCCTGATCCTCGGAAACGGTGCGGCGTGCCGAAAGGTCAGCATGTTGCTCATCGCCCCTTCAACGAACGTCGTCTACGACGTGTGCACGGGATAGCGGAGATGCGTGACGCCCACACCCGCGACGACTGTCGGATTCCCGAGGACGACCGGTGTGTTGGCGAGGTGGTCGAACAGCCGCACTCCTGCGCCCAGCAACACGGCAGCCAGATCGATGTCGATCTCGTCGAGCAGCCCGGCGTCCAGGCACTGCTGGATCGTTTGGGCGCCGTGCACTCCCACGGACTTCGGGCCGGCAGCCGATTTCGCTCGAGCAACGGCGCTTTCGATGCCGTCGGTGACGAACTGGACCGTCGAGCCGGGCCGTGGCCAGCCGTCGGGCACGTGGTGGGTGACGATGAAAGCGGGCACATTCCACGGGTGCTGACCGCCCCAGCCGTCGGCGACCTCGAATGTGCGCCGACCGGTGAGCATTGCGCCGACCTCAGCCTGCAAGCTCCTCAGGTGGCCGGCGCTGGGCGGCGAGACGTGGAACGTCATGCCCATTGTCGCGCTCGCCGTCGAGACGTCGACGTCGCCCGAGAAGTACCAGTCGAAAACTTCGGCGACCCCGTCGTTCGCGTCGGCGACGTATCCGTCCAGAGACATCGACATGAGTGCGACCACCTTGCTCATGGTGGAGCTCCTTTCGCGACCCGGGGCGACCAATTGTAGTAGCGGCGGACGCTCCACCCGACGCGCGAAACCCGCAGCAGCGAGTTCTTTGAGGTCTGCCGATGGCTGGCTGATCTCGATATCGCATGCCTTCATCCAGCGGTCGACGGGGGCATGCGACGGTGGCATCGCCTCCCAACTCCACAAAACCACACACACTCAGGGTCGCAACTCCTGGCTATGTGCGGCCAAGACCTGCGATGCTACAAACCGCAGTCGGATCGGGGGATGCTCAATGCTTGTTGGACGACGGCGCACGAACACGCCGCTGAGATTGGTCGCACCTGCCGCGAATACGGTTGTTCGAGTTGCGGCTGGGTTTGCCCTGTTACTAGGTGCGGTGGGAGCTCTGACGCTCCCGGCCGGGGCCGCCGTTGGCTCGCCCCTTCACGTCTACGTGGGGTATGCGGATGGGCTGCGCGGCTCCTCGCCCGATTTCCCTGCCCCTTGGGAAGGCGATCCGAACGTGGTCTTCGTCGGGGGATCCGAGTCGGGCGAGTTCGACGCGGGGGCGATTCGCATCGACAACGCGTCGGCATCGCCCGTCTCGGTCGACAGTTTGACGGTCGACATCGGCGACACGTTCTTCAATGGAGCGGCCGACCTGTGGAGCGGCCTCACGGTTCCCGCCGCCATCGGCTCCGAGCCTGGTCACCTGATCCTGACCCAGACGTCCGACTACGACTTCGACACGTCCGATGTCGGTCCCCCGGGGTTGTGTGGCACACCGAACGCGATCAAGCCTCTCGTCCAGATCACCATCGCGGGAAGCACGACCGATCTCACGGACGGGGGCCAGGTGCTCAACACCGCCGGTGTGGATGCAGCCAACTGTCCCGTGGGGTCGAACGAATCCCACGTCTGGGTCGGTGTCACGGCCGACATCGGGGTCACCCTGACCGCCAGTCCGAATCACGTCAGCGCGGGCGCGAAGGCCCAGTTCGAAGCCGTCGTGACGAACAACGGACCCGACACCGCGACGGCGGCCTTGTTGAAGGAGCAGCTGAGCGCCGGGTCGTTCATTTCCTCCTCGCTCCCGGCCAACTGCAGTCTTGCCACCGCCCAGCAGATGTCGTGCGACATCGGAACGCTCGCGCCGGGAGCCAGCCAGACCCGCGACGTCCTCGTCACAGCGCCATCGAGCAGCTTCAGCGATACGGCCTCCGTCACCACCGATCAGTCCGACTTCAACTCGTCCAACGACTCCGCGACCGTCAACGAGACAATCTGTGTCGACTGCACTGGTGGATTCGTGACGAACGGAGGAACGCTCAACGGCCCTCCCATCGACCGGGGCAGTGTGAAGCAGAGCGCGACGCTCGCAGTACCGCCGAACGTCAGCGGCCCGGCCACGTCCAACAACGTCGGGAGCGATGTGGTCCCCGACTGTCCGGGGTTCGAGCAGTACGGAAGGGTCTTCCTGGTGATCTCCCCGCCCACCACGCCGGCCAACCCGTACAAGTTCACCCTGACGATCGAATCGAACAATGACCCGGCGCTGGGTGTGCCGATCCAGGAGCCGGTCGGGCGCATCCAGGTGCTCCGCGGCTGCACGCCCGAGAAACAGTGTGTCCGAAACGGCGATGGAACCCGCTCGATCCCGGTCGCAAAGCCGGGCAAGCCGTCGATCCATGGGTGCATCCTGCAAATCCAGCGGAACAACAAGTCCGGGAACGTCACGATGACGACGCTGGACGACAGTTCCCTCGGCGACCCGCCGATACGCGGGGGCGGCTAGCCGGAAACGACCTACGAGCTCGTCGCCGTGGGAGATTCGACGCCAGGGAGCGCCCTGGCCCACGGGCGTGCGACCAAACGTAGCTCCACCTCGCCGAGCGCCTTCCGGCACTCGGCGAGTTGCTCATCCAGGCGTTCCCGGTGAAGCTCCAGGATCATGTGCACGATTCCAGGGTCCTCTGCTATGAGGACCCAGCGGATCTCGTCCGGCGGCATGTGACACCGCCGAAGCACGTCTGCTGCCGTCTCCTGCGTCACCTGACATTGGGCCATCAGCGACCTCCTTCTCTCCGTCCTCTGTAACCTGAGACGAGGCAGCGCTCGGTGAAGTGACACGTCACGAGGTGTCACGAAGGAGCATGCTGTTCCGTCTAGGAGAGGGAACGCTCGCATCCGGAGGCCGGCGTGGACGACGTGTACCAAGAGCTCAAGCCGCTGATGTTCTCGATCGCGTACCGGATGCTCGGGAGCGCGACCGAGGCCGAGGACATCGTCCAGGAGGCGTTCCTGCGCTTCCACAGGAGACGAGCGGCGGCACCGAGGTGGACTCGGCCAAGGCCTACCTGTCGGCCGTCACCACGCGGCTGAGCATCGACCACCTGCGGTCCGCGCGCGTGCGGCGCGAGCGCTACGTCGGCACGTGGCTCCCCGAGCCGATCCTGACCGAGGAGGAGGACGACGTCGCCCTCCACGCCGAGACCGCCGACTCGCTCTCGATGGGGTTCCTGGTGCTCCTGGAGAGCCTCACGCCGGTCGAACGCGCGGTCTTCCTGCTGCGCGAGGTGTTCGACTACGGCTTCGATGAGATCGCGCGGATCGTCGGCAAGACCGAGGAGAACTGCCGCCAGATCTCCGTGCGAGCCCGCAGGCACGTCCGACGACGCGAAGCCGCGCTTCGAGGCGTCACGCGCGCGGAAGGAGGAGCTCGCGCGCCGGTTCTTCGCGGCGGCGAGCGACGGCGACCTGGATGGCCTCGTCGAGATGCTCGCCGCCGATGCGGTCGCGTACGCCGACGGGGGAGGGAAGGCGCCCGCCTCCCGGCATCCGGTCCACGGAGGGAAGAAGGTGGCGAACCTGCTGCTCGGCGCCGCGCGCATCGGCCGGAAGCTCGGCGTGGTCGGGATGCGCCAGGTCGAGATCAACGGCGAGCCGGGCTGCGTGTTCGACGACCGCGACGGTCGAGCCGATCGCGTGGTCGCGCTGGACATCGCCGACGACCAGGTCCAGACGATCCGCGCGGTCGCCAACCCCGAGAAGCTCCAACATCTCGCTCGATCGGAGCGATGAGGGATCAACGTTCGGACGCCGCCACAGGTCCAACTGCAAACAGACTGGAGGTCCATTCGATGACCACTTCCGCAGCCGACATCTCGCTTCGCGACCTGCGAGCCATCGTGACCGGTCCCGTGATCGGTCCCGACGACGATGGCTACGACGAGGCCCGAGCCGTGTTCCCCGGTGGGATCGACCACCGGCCGGCCGCGATCGTGCGGGTCGCCGACGCGACCGACGTCGCGAAGGTCGTCGCGTTCGGGCGCTCGAGCGGCGCCGAGCTCGCCGTCCGAAGCGGCGGCCACAGCGGCGCCGGCCACGGCGTCTCGGATGGCGGCATCACGATCGACCTCCGCGGCATGCGCGCGATCGAGATCGACGACGAGGAGCGCACGGCGTGGGCGCAGACGGGGCTCACGGCGATCGAGTACGCGAACGCCGCGGCCGAGCACGGTCTGGCGACCGGGTTCGGCGACACCGGCTCGGTGGGGATCGGCGGCATCACGCTGGGTGGCGGCGTCGGTTACCTGGTGCGCAAGCACGGGCTCACGATCGACGATCTCCTCGCCGCCGAGATCGTCACGGCCGACGGGGAGGTGCTCCACGTCGACGCGGAGACGCATCCCGACCTGTTCTGGGCGATCCGCGGCGGAGGCGGCAACTTCGGGGTCGCCACCCGGTTCCACTTCCGGCTCCACGAGCTTCCGACGGTCGTGGGAGGCATGCTGCTATTGCCGGCGACGCCCGAGACGATCCAGGCGTTCCTCGCCGAGGCCCAGGCCGCTCCCGAGGAGCTCTCGACGATCGCCAACGTCATGCCCGTGCCGCCGATGCCGTTCCTCCCCGAGGAGGTGCACGGACGGCTCGCGATCCTCGCGCTCATGTGCTTCGCCGGCGACGCCGAGTCCGGGCAGAAGGCGCTCGCGCCGTTCCGCGCCATCGCGACGCCGCTCGCGGACATGCTCCGTCCGATGCCGTATCCGGAGGTCTATCCCCCGGAGCAGGAGGACTACCACCCGATCGCGGCATCGCGCACGATGTTCGTCGACGAGGTCGACGACGCGGCCGCGCGCACGATCCTCGAACGCCTCGAGGCGTCCGATGCGCCGATGCGCGCCGTCCAGCTCCGCGTCCTCGGCGGGGCCATGGCGCGCGTCCCGAACGACGCGACGGCCTTCGCACATCGCGACCGGCGGCTGATGGTCAACGTGGCCTCGATGGCCGCCGACCCGAGCGAGCTGCCGATGCGCGCGGAGTGGGTGGAAGCGCTCGCCTCCTCCATCCAGCGAGGGCCCGAGGCGCGCCTACGTGGGCTTCTTGCTCGACGAGGGACCCGACCGCGTGCGCCAGGCGTACCCGGGAACCACCTGGGAACGGCTTACGGAGGTGAAGGCGACGTACGACCCGACGAACCTGTTCCGGTTGAACCAGAACATCCCACCGGCAGGATGAGAGTCACCCGATCGAAGTTGCGCAAGGACGCGTGAGTGGTGTGCCGAATGCCTCCTCTGTATTGGTCTCGGCTTAGGAGGACGTGGCCGGGTTGCCAACCTTCGGGAAGAAGCCGCGATGGAGCCCCACCACCCGAAGGTGGGTTCGTCGAGCCACCTCCTGAGCGCCCGCACAGATTCTAGCCTCGCCACCGGGCGTGGCCCCCAGTCCGGGTACACGCCGTTGACGGATCGCGCGGGGGGGAATCGGGCCAACCTCCCAACGTCAGGTTCGACGTGACCCGGTGCTGATTGGTGCCATCGACGTTCATCTCGTACATGTCCATCCCATCCAGGGAGGGATAGTTGCGGTCAGTGAGATAGGACAATGTGCTTGCCGTCGGGCGAGTACTTGGGGAGGCCGTCATGATTGCAACGATCTCCGCCCGGGTCGGTGAGCCTGGTTATCGCGGAGCCGTCGATCCTCATCGTGTAGATGGACGCGGGCTCGGATGGATCGCCGCCCTGTCCGAACACGACGTGCGAGCCGTCCGGTGAGACATCGGGGCTGGCTGCCCTTAGCGCCGCCGGGGTGAGCCTGCGCTGATTCGAACCGTCCACGTTCATGATCCAGATCGCCGAGAGGCCGGCGGGCGACCCGCTGGCTTGCAAAGACAATGTGCCTCCCGTCCGGGGTGAACGTGGGATCGGAGCTGTCGTAGACCTGGCTCGTGAGCCTCCTGAGACCCGACCCATCGGCGTTCATCACCCAGATCGCATACTCAGCGCTCCCCGCACGTTTCAGCACGATCTTCGAACCGTCCGGCGACCAGCTGGCACTGTCGGCGTCGATGCCGGTGCCGTGCGTGAGTTGTGTGAGGTCGGAGCCATCCGCATTGATCCGATAGACCTGCCCAAGTCGGGACGAGGGGCTCGGGGATGTGAACGCGATCTGGGAACCGTCCGGCGACCAGTCAGGAGCGGAGAACGGCGACCTAGGGTCTGGGAGGATGGTCAGTCGCTTAGTCCCGTGCCGTTGGGGCGCATGGTGAACAGATTCCCACCTTCCGGCAGGATCGATGTTCGACGTGAACACGATGCTGCCGGCGTCGGTTTCGGGCGCCGCGCCGCTTTGTCCCGCGCCGAGAGAGCTCTCTGGGGGTGAGGAATCGCTTGAAGGAACTATGGTTCCCGCGGGATGAGAAGAATTGGGGGAACAAGCGGCGCAAGCCATCAGGAGGAGAGCGACGGCCCACGTAACCCCGAGTGACGATCTGGTCGCGGACTTCATGGAGATACCTCCGAATCAAGCTCGTGAACCGTCCTCCCGAATGCCCTTCGATGGCTTCTCAACCGGCGCCCCTTCCCCAAGCTGGGCTGACATAGTTGATTGCCGCGCGTGTGAGTGATCTGGTCGACATCGGTGCTGTCTCTTCGTCCGGTGATGAGGTCCCTCTCACCAATCGTCTCTTCCCGTGGCCGACCAGTCATCTTCGCTCCACCTGGCTACTCGCCCGAAGGGGGGTGCGAGGTTCAGTCGAGATGCCCATGACTCGGGGTGAATCCTCAAGCAATCATGGAGAAACCCCACAGGGCCGACATCGGATGCACCCACACCACCACCACCATCAAGGGGAAGTTGCGTCGGGCCACTTGCACGGGGACTTGGGACGACAGGGACCTGGGGTCGACGAAGGACGCGTTCATCGCCACGGATGCGGGGCGGGACGTGGAGCACGTCTGCTGAGGAGCCCAACCTCGCATACCCTTTACCTCATGGGGAATGAATCCTAGGGCGGCGGTCGCCGCATGTGGCCCGGAAAGGCGGAGGTGGGGCTGATGCGAAGAACCACGGGTGTAGTTCTGATCGCGGCGGGACTGGTCGCGTTCACGGCGGGTCCGGCTTTCGCGCTCAACGTGAGCGCGGACACGGGCACCGACATGGTGGCGGGAAACGTCTACGCCCTCGACGCCGATGGAGGTTGGATGTACGCCGGCGGGAAGGTCTCGGCGATCCGGGACCTGAACAATGTGGACAGGTGTCCGGCCGACAACCTGGTCCGGTTCGGGGAGTCGACCGGCGTGGGCGACTGCTCGTTCACGCCGACATTGCCGGGCGCTTACGTCCACGGGATCGCGGTGATGGGTGGCTACGCCTACGTGGGCGGGGACTTCGGCCTGCTTCGCGTGAGCACCTCGACGGGAACCGTCGATCCGGGGTTCACGCCCAACGTCGGCAACGTCGTCCACACGGTGCTGGCTGCTCCGGACGGATCGGGCGTGTACATCGGCGGTGCCTTCCAGCGCGTGAACGGAATCAAGCGAGCCAGCCTCGCCTTTGTCGGCACCGACGGTGCCCTCGGTGCTTGGGATCCCGGCGCCGACGGCACGGTCCGGCGGCTCCGGTGGTCGCCCGATGGATACATCGTGGCGTCCGGCTCCTTCGAGTCCGTCGGGGGACATTTCGACCAGTCCATCGCGGAGATCGACCCGGATGGCACGGTGCACGCGGGTTTCTCGGCCGACATACCCGAGGTCGGCGCGATGACGTGCTTCGACACCGCTCCCACGTCTTCCGTCATCTACGCCGCCTGCGGCCAGAGCCACAACTTCATGGCGGCATTCAACGCGTCCACGGGGGCCAAGCTCTGGCGGAAGGGATTGGGGGGGAACGGTTCATCGATCGCGCTCACATCGGTGGGTGGGAATCAGACGCTGTTCGTGGGCGGCCACTTCGGAACGCGATCCCCCACATCCATGCCGTGCGGATCCACGTATCTGCATGGCGTGCTCAAGGCCGACCCGGCCACCGGAGCCATCGACTGCTCCTGGGACCCCCATCTGATTCCCGACACCAACAACTACACGGGCGGTTGGGTTTCGGAAGTCGTGAACGGCCATCTGTGGCTGGGCGGCAAGTTCGGCAAGATCAGTGGAGACAAGCACCACGGGATCGCTCGTTGGACACTCTGACTCTCACGAGCGGCCGCGAACCGGGACAGGGGGACGACGACTAGGCGGCGGGATTGCAGATGCGCTAGCCACCCATCCGGCGGAGCCCCCAGTCCGGGTATACGGCATTGAAGTATGGGGAGTCGGGCCAGCCTCCCACCGTCAGGTTCGAGGTGACCCGGTGCTGATTGGTACCATCGGCGTTCATCTCGTAAATGTCCATCCCGTCGAGGGAGGGGTAGTTGCGGTCCGTGAGATAGACGATCTGCTTGCCGTCGGGTGAGTACTTGGGAAGGCCGTCGTGATGGCAGCATCCGGCGTTGGTGAGCCTGGTTATCCCCGACCCATCGATCCTCATCGTGTAGATGGACGCGGGCTCGAATGGATCGCCGCCCTGTCCGAACACGACGTGCGAGCCGTCCGGTGAGACGTCGGGGCTGGCTGCCTCCAGCCCCGGCGGGGTGAGCCGGCGCTGATTCGAACCGTCTAGGTTCATGATCCAGATCGCCGAGACAGTCCGCGCTGCGGCTAGCAAAAACAATGTGCCCGCCGTCCGGGGTGAACGTGGGATCGGAGTTGTCGTGGATCTGGCTCGTGAGCCTCCTGACCCCGACCCGTCGGCGTTCATCACCCAGATCGCGTACTCAGCGCTCCCCGCACGTTTCAGCACGATCTCGAGCCGTCCGGCGACCAGCTGGCACTGTCGGCGTCGATGCCGGTGCCGTGCGTTAGTTGAGTGAGGCCGGACCCGTCCGCATTGATCCGGTAGACCTGCCCAAGTTGGGACGAGGGGCTCGGGGATGTGAACACGATCTGGGTGCCGTCCGGCGACCAGTCAGGAGCGGAGAACGGCGACTTTGGGTCTGGGAGGATGGTCAGTCGCTTCACTCCCGTGCCGTCGGAGCGCATGGTGAACAGGCCCCACCTTCCGGCCGGGTCGATGTTCGACGTGAATACGATGCGGCCGGTGTAGGTTCGGGCGTCGCACCGCCTTGTCCCGCGCCTAGAGGGCTCTCTGGGGGGGTGGAATCGCTTGAACGAACTATGGTTCCTCCGGGATGAGAAGAGTTGGAGGTACAGGCGGCGCACGCCATCAGGAGGAGTCCGATAGCGCACGTGACGCCGAGCGACGATCTGGTCGCGGACCTCATTGAAACACCTCCGAATCGGGCTGATGAACCGCCCTCCAAGTGCTTCTCAACCGGCGGTCGTTCCCCAATCTGGCGTGCGGTAGTTGATGTCGTGGGTGTGGGTGATCTGCTCGACATCAGGTGCCGTCTCTTCGCGCCGTGAAGAGGTTGCTCCCAGAACCGAGCCCGTCCCTCCAACGAACACGAAGCGCGTCCGTCGAGAGACCATGACGGGTAGATCGCCTCTCGCAGCCCCGGAGCCGCCAGCGTGATCCGCCGAAGGCCGGTCCGGTCGGGGCGAACGACGTCGATTACCGCGCGCGTCCGAGAACAGGATCCACCGTCCGTCGGAGACCAGCTCGGGGAGGTGCGGCAGGGCCATGGGTGCGCGATCGGATGCAGACCGGTGCCGTCGGCGTTCATCACCCAGAGAACCATCGGGAGGCCTTCTCGCCTCTGCTGGGAGGGGAAGGGGGGTGCACACGCGCCCGAGGTCCCCTGGACCCCTGCGAACACCGATCTGCCAGCCGTCGGGCGAGTAGCTCGCGTACATTCCGCGGCGGTTCGAGAGCCGGATGACGTCGCCACCGTCCGACGCTCGCACCGTGTCCATGATCCCGTCCACCTCGGGGTACCAGCCGTCACCAGCGAGGTGAGTCATGGGAGAACGAATCGGGTCCCGTCGGGTGAGAGAGCTCCGCACCCAAAGGTCAGGAGTCGCCTGTCGTGACACGAAACGCTCGTACCCGGTCCCATCGGGGTTGAGGGTGGCCAGCGGAGAGGTCTCTCCTCCGCGCGATGGTCCCCCGATGAGGATCTTGCTGCCGTCGGGCGCCCATGACATGCACCTGCCCTCCGCAGAGATCGCGCACGTCGGTGCCATCCGGGTTCATCGTGAACAGATGGTTCGAATCGGTCCTGCCTTGCTCCCCGAACACGATCCTGTCTTTCGGGGAAGGGGGCGTCACGGGGACCGTCGCGTCTCGGCGTTCGAATGCGTTCGTCACCACGACGATCGTCGCGATGGCGATCATCGCGGCGACGAGGATCGCGCCGACCCGCCGGTTCCGTTGCTTCCGGTCCCGGAATCGATCGAACCGCTCGACCTTCCGGGGTTCCTTCGTCGACGTAGACATCTCC
>CAVOSS010000018.1:0-132069 GCA_963698955.1 uncultured Actinomycetota bacterium
GGGCATAGCGAGGTACGAGGTCAGAGAGGTTTGGGTCGTGTTCGATGTCTTCCAGCTCACCCTCGATCGTCCAGGGAGCCGGCGGGAGGTTGTTGGGTCAGTGGTCGGCTTCTTCCTCATCCGCCGACGATCCCGGACCAGATCCAGAGCGCGAGGCCAAGGACGACCGCCGCGACGACGAAGAGCAGGAGGAACGCCATGAGCGCGAACTTCCAGACGCCCATACGCTCGTCCTTCTTCTCCCGAGACTCGACCTCAGACCTCCTCCGCCACGGAGCGGTGCGGCGAGCTTACGTCGGCGCCGCCTTGAGCCTCGACGCCGGCAACAAGGGATGTCAGACGCGCGGGAGAAGCGGCAGCTCTACTCATTCGGGTAGCTGCCTGTCCGCGACCCGATGCGCCCTTCCTCGGGGGGTCGGGCGAGTGTCCCCGAACATCTGCCAATCGCTCAACATCTGAACGTCCCTAAGGGGTCCGGTTTCGCCTGCGGTCGCGTCGCGTATGAACAGCCAAACTGAATCTGAGGCGGAACCCCTGAGGGTTGTTCCCTGTCCGCCACAGCCCTGTCGCTCCCCCGGCTCTGGGGGACCGGGGTGCCCGCGCCCGGTCCCTCAAGGCAGTTCCAGAACCCCGAGTCGCGGCGGAGCGCGTCGTAACGTTCACGGATGCAGCAGAAGTTCGAGGTGCGCTTCGCACGCGACGACCCGGAGACGCCGCCGACGATGGACGAGCAGATCGCGCTCGCACGCAAGGCCGCAGAGAAGTTGGGTGTCCCGAACAGCGAGAGCAAGCCGCTGTACCGGATCGGTCGCAACTCCCACACCGGCGAAGCCTGGGCTTACGTCGAGTGGACCTGGGAGGGACTTCGGTAGCGGGTGCCTTCCCGCCGCAACCGCGGGTCCCATCAAAGCGTTGTTGGCCTCCGATACCGACCGCTGCCTACGGAGATGCTCAGACTGGTGTCCGGTACCGGACGGCGTCGAACCCCTCGACATTCGCCTTGCATCCAGCGAGTCGAACATGCAGGTCCGCCGCTCGCAGCGGCGAGATCTGGCATCAGCTGGTCGGTTGAGTGTTGTCGGCGACTGCCGGCCCAAGTGGAATCAGGTCCTCGACCGCCCGCAGCACGGCCTCGGGGAGTTCGACTTCGGCGGCGCGGGCGTTGTCACGAGCCCGGTCGGGGTTTCCGGAGCCCGCGATCGCGGATGTGACGCCTGGTTGACGCAGCACCCACGCGATCGCGACCTGAGCGACGGTAGCGCCGACCTGTTGGGCGATCAGTTGAAGGCCGTCGACCACCTGCTTCGTTCGGTCCGCCTTCTCGAGCGAGAAGAGCCGTCGGAACTGTGCCGAGTCTCCCACGGCGTGTCGATCCACCTGTCGCGGGCCCGTTTGAACGGTGTGTCAGTGAGGATGCCGCCGGCGAGGGGCTCGTAGATCGTGGCGGCGATCCCTTGCTCCCCGCACCAGGCGATCATGTCTCGATCGTCCAAGTAGTCGACGACACTGAGCCCCGTCTGTATGACATCGACGGGGCGCTGTTCGTGGCATCGGGCGATGTCCTCGAGTTCGTAGTTCGACAACCCGATGCTTCGCACCAGTCCGTCGGTGACCAGAGCGGCCATCGCGCTCCAGGTATCCGCAAGCGGCACTCCCGATTCATCCGGCCAATGCAACAGGTACAGGTCGAGTCGGTCGCGGCCGAGCGCGATGGAGGCTCGCTTCACAGGCGCGGCGGATCTGCTCCGGGCGGAACCCTGTGCCGCCGCCGCTACGGAGAGCCCCGGGAGCCGCCTTCGAGCAGACGAGGAAGGAGCTCAGGCATCTCCCGCAGCGCGATGCCGATGACCGTTTCATTCCCGGTGTCGAAGTAGTTCTCGGAGGTATCGACCCAGTTGACGCCGGTCTCAGCCACTGCGCGCAGGACGTCGAGTGCCTGAGACACCTCTGATGTGTCGTCGACGTCGTGTCCGAGCCAGGCACCCCCGAGTCCCACGACGGACAGCCACACGTCGGTCGATCCAACCCGTCGCTGCTCCAAGCACGAACCCTTCGGCGATTTTGGAGCATCGTGGCGTACCAGGTTCGGCTCCGTCAACATGAGTCGGCGTCACCGCGGCATCACATGGGGTGAATTCACGCGTTGTCGAGATTACTCACTCGAACCCGCCGCGATCGAGCGGGTCCCATCAGAGTCTTGCCGGCCTCCGATACGAGCGCCGTCTTCGGAAGGTTCAGACTGGGTGCCGCGAATCGGATCGCCGGACGGCGCTCTTCTTCTAATCGGCTTGTGTTCTCGTTGGCCTACGCGTGTGCCACGCGGCGACGGCAGAGGTCAGGTCCAAGTCCGCCGTCCATCACGCCAACGCCTGTCGGCCAGGCGCGCGGTCCATCTCTACTGCCCCTCATCGACGGCTTGGACCTCAAGCTCGATCTGCACGTGCTTTCCGACGAGGACCCCCCCGGTCTCGATCGGCATGTTCCAACTGACGTTGAAGTCGTCCCTATCGATCTCGAGCGCTGCGGCGAACGCGACCCTGGTCTTGTGGTCGATACCGACGGCCACCCCGGCGTAGTCGACGTCGAAGGATGCTTCCTTCGTGACGCCCGGATCGAAAGGGCCCCGGTGAGTCGGAACCTGTTCCCCTCGGCCCGTTCGACCGACGTCGACCGGAACGTGATGTCGGGCTCGTTCTCGAGATCGAGGAAGTCTCCCGAACGCAGATGCGCGTCCCGCTGCTCGTTGTCGGTCGAGATGCTCGACGCGTCGATCCTCACCTCCACCGAGGAGTCCTCCGGCCGTTCAGCCACGTGGATGGTCCGGTCGAACGCGTTGAAGCGACCTCGAACCTTCGTCAGCATCGCGTACCGGGCGACGAACATGATGTTCGTGTGCGCCGCATCGAAGGCCCAATCTCCAGGTGCCGGAGCCTCGACACCATCGATAAGCCGATGTTCGTGTTCGGCGCGTCGGCCATCTCCGATCCTCCTGTCACGGCGGCCTGCTCGTGGATCGCGGCGAGAACATAGATGGCCGATCCTCCCCCTCGAACGGCTAGGGAGGCGAGCTTCTTCCGGCGCGTCGTCAGGCTGACGATGTGAGCGGATTAGTGGACCCGCGAGGGAGACCTGTCCCAGCTGCGGGAACTGTTTTCTCTGATCTCAGAGAATCGTGAGAGCCATGAGCCTGTCAAGGCAGAGGATCGGGACCCGATGAGCTACCTCCATCCTCGGCCCTGTAGGGCGTTCGAATCAGTAAGCGTCGGGATCGACGGTTAGAGGGCTGATTCGTGCGCGAACGGACGCACCTCGATCGGATGCCCGACCGCGGCCGAGGTCTTCGAGGCCCACACGAGCGCGCGATCGAGGTCGTCCGCCTCGATGATGTAGAAGCCGCCCAGGTGTTCCTTCGACTCGGCGAACGGACCGTCGGTCGTCATCACGTCTCCTTCCGACGCGCGGACGACCGTCGCGATGTCCGACCCATGGAGCGCGCCGCCGAACACCAGCGCGCCCTCTGCCTTCATCTGCGCCTCGAGCTCGACGATGCGCTGCATGAAGCCTTGCATGTCCTCGTCGCTCATCGCGGGCCGAGGCTCACCTTCGACGCTGTAATGGGAGAACAGGTACTTGGCCATGGCGCTCCTCCTATGGCTCGGCATCGGCAGGCTCGAGATCCCGCCCCTCACCCCTGCTACGAACGGCCGGACGCCAAGACGACAACCGGAGACGAGAAACCCCGCCCAGCTACTCCAGGTAGCCCAGGCCACGGAGGTGCTCTTCCATCTCGTCGGCCTCGGTGTCGCTGACGGTCTGCTCGGGGATATCCTCCGCTCGCTGGTCCGCGTGAAGCGTACGGACGTGCCGAGACGAGCGGGAGGTAGATGTCGCCTTCTGCGAGCTCCGACCTAACAACGGTCACTCGCTCGCCCGACCTTCGGGACCCGTCACGAACGCGCGGAACGGTTCGGGCCGATAGTCTTCCAGCGCGGCCGGCCAATCGGGCAGCGCGTCCCGCACGACCTCATCATCGTCTAGCAGCCACCGCAGGTGGCGGAGCGCATGCTCGACCACGGCGTCGACGTCGATGTTCGTCGGAGCGGCGAGCCTCTCCCCGCGCGCGAGGTTGCCTCGATTTACTGGCTCCTCGGTCAGGTGCGGCCCCGGGCTTTTCCGGTGCATCGACAACGGCCAGGTAGGTCAGGATCAGGCGGTCCTCGACCGTACGCCACGACGTCGAGTGCACCACCACGGGATGCAGGTCGTATCGCGCCGCTGCCTCTACCACCACCGCGCCAGGCTGCTCGCGGGCCCCCCACCCGACCAGGAGTGAGTCGGCGTGGATCGGCCGCAGCATGATCGGTTCAGCGTCGCGCAGGAAGACGAAGAACGTCTCGAGTGAGCGGGCGGCGAACTCTTCGGACCATGCCACCTGTGAGACCGGAGGATCCAGCTGGATCCGTGCGTCGTGCACTCGTTACACCTCGACTGCGATCGCCAAGATCTCTCCGGGTGGATTCGACTCCATGCGCCTGCCGGCCGTGCTCCTGCACCAGCGCTACGATTCGTTCCCAGTCGGCAGCAGTTGCTGCTGAACGAGATTCGCTCGCTGTGGGACCAGCCCGCCGACCACGCTTCGTACCTCGGCCGTGACGGGTGGGGATTCGAGCCGTCGGCGTCCATCACGTAGACCTGACTGATGATGCCCTCCACGTTCTGGTTGAATCGGCTGAAGGCGATCGTTCCGTCCGGTGCCACCGAGGGGTAGACGTCGAACACCTCGAAGGGCGGCCGTACGAAAGGTGTGAGCGCCCGGCGATGGGTTCCGTCGACGCCGATCGAGTAGATGGCGCACGCTCTCCCCAGACACCGGTAGTAGACGAGCCGGGTGCCGTCCGGGGTGTACGCGGGACCCACGTCGGCGGCGTTCGGGAGGTCGTCCGCCACCATGTGCTGATGACGCCCGTCGGCGTCCATGATCCAGAGACGAATCACACCACCGTGGGTGCTCTCGTAGGCGATGTGGGTCGCGTCGGGCGACCAGCTGGGATCTCCGGCGAATTGGCCGCGCGCGACGTGGGTGAGCTGCACCAGGCCGGTGCCGTCCGGGTTGACCGCGTAGGTCTGGCCGGTGACGAAGTCGTCGAACACGATCCGTCCGTTCGCTCCTGGAAACGTCGCCTGTGCGGCGGTGCCGGGGACCAAGAAGAGCCCGACCATCAGCGACAGAGCAAGGAGCGGAGCGGTCAGTCTCGATATGCGCCTCATTCGAGGGCTCCCTTCGAGGATTGAGTCTGCCTTCGCGCGGTGGCCCGGCCTCATGGCGTCACCGCCGGACCCCAGTCGGATGGAGAACATCGCCGGCTGGTCGGTCACGATGGAGTGCAGGTGCGACCCGTCGGCGTTCATGACGTACAGGTCGAGGCAACAGTGGTCCGGGTGCGCGAGGTCGCTGACCAGGGTGATCATCGTGCCGTCGGGGGAGTACCTCGCGAAGGCGCCCTGATGCCGTCGGTGAAGTGCGTCAGCTCCAGCAGGTCGGTTCCGTCGCTGCGCATGACCCACACGCTCGGAAACGGCAGGTCCGAGTCGGAGGAGAAGAGGATGTGGCTTCCGTCGGGTGACCAATCGGGCGCCCAGGCCTGGAGCTTCGGCTCGGTGAGACGCTTGAGGCCGGTGCCATCGCTGTTCATCACCCACACGTTCGAGACGTAGCCGCCCCGGTTGCTCGCGAAGGCGATGGTCCCGCCGTCCGGCGAGAACTCGGGACTCAGGCTGACCCAGTCACCTCCGAGAAGCTTGGTCAATCCGGTTCCGTCGGCGTTCATCACGTCGATGGAGCACCGCTGTGCGCCGAAGGGAAAGGTGCATCGGGAGAAGACGATCCTGGTCCCGTCGGGCGACCAACTCGGTGTCTGATTGACGAGATCACGATCATGGGTCAGCCGGCGTCTGGTGGCTCCCGTCCGCGTTCATGACCCAGATCTCGTTGTCGATGGTGAAGAGGATCCTGGTCCCGTCGGGAGACCAGTCGGGCGACGACGCGGCGTGCCCCTTGGGAACGTGCGTGAGTTGACGAAGACCCGCGCCGTCCGGCAGCACGGTGAAGATCTGCGGGTGTCGGCTGAAGTCGGTGGCGAACGCGATCCGGCCATTGGCGCCCGGAAATGCGGCGTTGGCCTGCGTTGCCGGGATGATCCACGTGGTCAGCGCAGCGGCCACGATGAGGGTTCGAATGTGCTTCACGGTCACCTCCGATTCAATGGGGCGAGAACTGCGGCACATAACGTCATGAAGGGGGCCCCCAATCGAGACCGGAGAACAGTCCGCTCGAGGAGATCTGCACCAGGTTGCCGCCATCCGCGTCGATCTCGTAGATCTCTCGGGGGAGCCCATCGCTGAATCCCGGGTGTATCCGGTTGCTCATGAACACGATGTGCTTCCCGTCCGGCGAGTACGTCGCCGCGACATCCTGCGAGCAGCAGCCCGGGTCGGTGAGCCGCGTGAAGGTCCCGCCGGCATCCATCGTGTCGATGGACTGAGGCATCGGGCCCGCGCAGTTGTCTCCCACCAGAAGGCCCCCACCGTCGGGCGTGAAGTCCCACAGGTAGAGCCTGGCCGCGGGATCGACGAGGGGGGTCTTGTCGCTCCCGTCTGGATCCATGCTCCAGATCTCGCAGATGCCGCCTCGTGCGCCGAACGCCACGAAGACGACCTTGGAGCTGTCCGGAGTCAGCCTCGGATTCTCGGTGTCTCGAAAGCTCCCCCCGGTCAGCCGCACCATGTTCGTCCCGTCGGCATTGATTCGGTACACGGCCTTGGTGCCCGTTCGCGGCGACGAATGCGAGAAGAAGAGCTGCGTCCCGTCCGGCGACCAATGGGGTCCATCCTCGCCCGCCTTCGGATCGTTGGTCACGTTGAACAGGTCGCTTCCGTCCGCGTCGACGGTCCACACGTCGCCGTCGCCGTGCAGAGCCCTCGTGAATGCGAGCTTCGTACCGTCGGGGGACCAGTCCACGTCCCCAACGAAGCTGGACGGCTTCGTGAAGGACGTGACCTGTGTGATGTGGGTTCCGTCTGGGTCCATCGTGAAGACCTGCCAGATGTGGTGCCGCTGTGTGACGTACGCGATCCGCCCGTTCGCGGCGTGATGGGCCGCCTCGGCCGGCATCACGCCCCAGAGCGTCGATAGAACGGCGGCCAGCGTTGCTCCGAGTGCCAGTGCGCGGCGCATGTCTGCTCCTCTTCGCTCTCGGTCGATTAGGGGACCGGCTGCCATGCAGCCCCACCGGCGAAGGTCGTGCCCGGGATGCGGGCGATGTCGGAGCCGTCGGCGTTCATCGTGTAGAGGCCCCACTTGGAGTAATCCGCGTTGTCCCGCTCGAAGACGATCTTGGTGCCGTCGGGCGAGAAGACGGGTTGATAGTCGTGCCTGCGCCCCGGGTCGGTGACGTGTTTGAGGCCCGTCCCGTCGGGTCGCACCGTCATCGTCGTTGAGTTCCTCGGGTCGCAGCAATGGGTCGTGAAGGCAAGGCGTGAGCCGTCCGGGGCCCAGCTCGCGAGAAAGCCTCCGAGCTTGGGCGGTGTGACGAGGTGGACATTGGAACCGTCCGCGTCCATCACGAAGGTTCCGCCGATGACGCCGCGGCCGTAGAAGACCGAGAACGCGATCTGGGAACCGTCCGGGGAGTACACGGGCCAGAACTCCTTCTCCTCCGCGTCCGGCGTCGTGAGCGTCTGCATGTCGGTTCCGTCGAGGTTGATGGTGGTGAGGGCGCATCGGTGGTCCCGGCCCTCAGGCTGGCACCGCGAGAAGAGCACCCTGGATTCCGTCCGGCGAGAAGCTCGGCGTGTGGTCCTCGAACCACGGATCGGGGAAGAGCAGATGCTGATCCGATCCGTCCGCCTCCATGAGCCAGACCTTGTGCTGGTGGCCCCCGTTCGTTCGTTCGAAGACGATCAGCGAACCGTCCGGGGACCAGTTCTCGTTGCCGGCGCTGTGCTCCGGCGCGAAATGCGTGAGGCGCCGGACATCGCTGCCGTCGGGATTCATCGAATAGATGTCCGTCCCGTTGTGGTTCAACAGGAAGGCGATCCGGCCGTTCGTCCCGGGGAAGGCAGCGTTGGCTTGCGTTGCGGGGCCAAGCCACACGCCGCAGGTCACCGCGGCGAGCAGAACGAGACTCCGAAGATGCCTCATGGTGTTTTCTCCTTCACGATGTCGTTCCTTCGATCAGTGGGTTCCCACGCCGGAGGTCAAGAGCGCCACTGTCGCGATCCAGGGGTCGTCGCCAAACGAGCTGTGCTCGGCGTCAACGGAGCCCGGGGGAACTCGCAGCTGTGCTCGACTTCAGCACCACACCAATCGGTTCCCGCCCCGCCGTTCGCCGTGTCCCGGTCGGAGCCTCCGAGAAGCCTGTCGGCACCGCCTCGACCTACCAATAGGTCGTTGCCGGGATCGCCGAACATCTTGTTGGGGGCGTTGTTTCCAATCAGCGTGTCGTCGTGGAAGCTGCCGTCGATGTGTTCGAAGCCGGCGAGTGTGTCCTCGTCGGAGTCGGTGCCGGTGGACAGATCGACCGTCACACCGGTGGGACGAGGTTTGCCTTGATTCTTGAAGTCCCAGAATCCGACCAAGTCGCGGCCCGGCCCGCCCATCAGGTGGTCGGCGCCGGCGCCCGCGTATACGTAGTCGTTACCACCGCCGGCATCGACAGTGTCACGGCCTCCCAGCAACAAGAAGAAGAGGTTGGCTTCGCTGTTCCCGATCATCGTGTCGGGTCCGTCACTGCCCGTTGCCGCCCACATGCTGCGCAGCGTGTCGATTCCGTCCCCCGTAGCGATGCCGGTTCGCAGGTTCACATTCATGGGCCCGTAGGGGAGCTCGTCCGCGTGGTTCTGGTCGTAGTACTCGGCCAGGTCGAAGCCGGGGCCGCCCCGGTACACGTCGTTGCCCTGCTGCCCCGAGAGGGAGTCGTTCCCACGGTTCCCGACCAACGTGTCATTGCCGGCTCGTCCAACGAGCGCGTTGTCCTGGTTGTCGCCGATCAGCGTGTCGTCATAGGCACCCGAGAACAGGGAGTCGATGTTTGAGAGATGGTCGTTTCCCTGCCCGGTAGCAACCCCCGTCATCAGGTTTGCATCGATCGGGCCTGTCGCATCCTCGAAATGCAAATAGTCGGGTCCCGAAGCACTTCCCACGACGAGATCGTTCCCGGGCCGGGGTAGAGGTCGTTGGGCCCATCCTTCTCGCCGAAGAGCTGGTCATTTCCCGTTCCGCCGGTGGCTCCTCCGTCATGCCCCGGACCACACCGCAGGACATCGTCTCCGGCTCCGCCGTCCAGGCCATCTACGCCCGGACCCCCGTACAGGACGTCGTTTCCGCGCCCGCCGCAAACGAGATCGTCGCCCCCGAGGCCGCGAATCACATCGTCCCCGCCGAGACCGACGATGACGTCGCGGGCGGACGTTCCATCGATGGTGTCCCCTCCTTGGGTCCCGACGATGGTCGCGGTCTGCCCCTCGCACGTCGCTGTGGTCGAGGAGGCTTGGGCAGGGCCAGCCACCAACGTCGCGAGCCACAAGGCAGTGAGCGTTTGAGCCGTCACAAGAGCAATGAGTCGTTTCATCCCGTTCCGCCGCGTCCGGGCCGCCTCCGCCGGCGAGCCTGTCCGCGCTCTCATCGTGCCCATGGCCTTCCCCCCTCCAGGTGGTCGTACCGCGGCATGAACGCGGCCGGGCAGCGACGCGCTTACCGGATCGAGGGGAAAAGGAGGAAGAATTCGGCCAAGCGCGGAGGTAAGCGCCGGAGGGCGTTCGCGCGTTCATTGGAAGAGATGGGCCGGGTGGGCGGATTTCCAGAGCGATCGTTGCCGAAGGATGCGATCCCTTCGCGCGCCCAGTAGCGGCTCGGGTCGACGTCGGCACGAGCTTCGAGGACTTCTTCGAGCTCGAGAACGCCGCGCTGTTCGGGGCGATCTACCTCCTCACCGGGAACCGATCGGACGCAGAGGACCTGATGCAGCTCGCGTTCCTGAAGGTCTGGGAGCGCTGGAGCGTCGTGCGGGACATGGACAACCCATCCGGGTACCTGTATCGCACGGCCCTCAACGCGTTTCGCTCGCAGCGACGCCGGGCACTGGTCGCAGCACGGCGGGCGATCAAACAGCTAACCGTTCGCGAAGGCGAGTCGCTGGACCAGGTCGAACACCGGGACGAGGTCGATCGAGCTCTGGCCACCCTCACGCCGCGTCAGCGCCAGGCAGTGGTCCTGGTGGACGTGCTGCAATTTCCCGCCGACGAGGCGGCGCGCCTGCTGGGAATGGCGCCTTCGACCCTGCGGGTGCAGCTGGCCCGTGGGCGGGATCGGGCTCGCGCCGGGCTGGGAGACGACGATGGCTGACCTGGCAGAGGTCCTTCGTCGGCGTCGTGAGGAGTCGCGCCCTGAGGCCGGCGCCTTCGAACGGTTGGTCCGCCGTCGCGACCGCCGCCGTCAGGCCCAGCGCGCCGTGACCGCGGCGATCGCGCTCCTCCTGGCCGCGGTCGCCGCGTGGGAGCTGGGCCACGCGTTCACCCGGCCAAGCCCCATCCCCGGCAACCTGCCCATCAATCGCAAGAACGTCTCACGGCTCCAGCTGGCGTGGTCGACGCCGTCGACGGGGGCCGCTCCCGATCACACCGCCCACGTCGGGCGATGAGGTGTACGTCGTGGGATCGACCGTGCGCGCGTATCCGACGAACGTGCGCGGCCGTGACGTGCGGTCCGCGTTGGGTGGGGGATCGCGGAGGAACGCATGAAGTCGCGGATGTGGCTGTCGGGGAGGATCTCGTCTTCATCGCGCAGGAAGACGTGGAGGCGTTTCGCCAAGGACTGCGCGCGAGGGGAGCGTCCTGCGAGCCGACGTGGAACTCGAGCCATCACTCGCTCGGCTTCTGCTCCGTCTGGGTGGCCGACGGCATCGTGTACGCGCAGGCGCATCAGGGGCTCTGGGCGTTCCCGGAGCGCTGCTCCCTGTCCTGCCGCGCGCTCTGGCACGCCCACGTGACGGCATACGGTGGTCGCCTCATGTCGGCGGGAGGTGGCCTGGTCTTCCTGCAGGATGAAAACGTCGTGAAAGTGTTCCGCTCCTCGTGCCGGTCTGACGGCGGGCCCTGTCATCCGATCTGGGAAGTGGCGAATTCGTCCTTCGGGTCACGCCCCGTCTACTCCGACGGTCGCGTCTACTTCACGCGTGGCCTCGACGATGTGGTGGCCTACCGGGCCCGATGTGACCGAGCGGGCGAGTGCCGCCCGGAGACGGTCTGGCAGGTACCCGATGCGGTCGGCATCGCGGCGTCGGATGGGCACTTGTACGTCACGACGAGCGATGCCGTCCTCGCGTTCGATACGACCTGCTCGAACAGGGCGGGCTGCCCCGCGCTCTGGCGGACGCGCGCTCTCCCGAGCGACCCGTCCGTTCCCACGGTGGCCCACGGACTCGTCTTCTTCACAGCAGGCGATCGGGTCTACGCGGTGCCGGCGGATTGCGGGACGGGGGGAGCGATCTGCGCTCCGGTGTGGAGCCGGCGCGTGCCCGCTGGAGCTGGGACGAGCCTCTCTCCACCGACCGTTACCGACCGAGCGGTTTTCGTCGTGAGCGCCGCCAGCGGGATCCTGTACTCGTTCGAGGTGCCCGCCCGGTAGCATCCGGTCGATGCCGACGAACCGAGCCGCCGACGTCATCCGGGCACTCGAGGCGATGAGCGACCCGGCGAACGTGGCGGGGATGGCGCGGTTCGGCATCCGGCCACGAACCCGGGTGCTCGGCATCTCGGTCGGTCGAGCTGCGGAAGATGGCACGTCGGCTCGGCCGCGATCACGCGCTGGCGGGCGCCTTGTGGCGCAGCGGGATCCACGAGGCCAGGCTGCTGGCGACGATGGTGGACGATCCGGCGAGGGTGACCGAGGCCCAGGCCGAGCGGTGGGTACGGACGCTCGACTCGTGGGACATCTGCGATCAGCTGTGCGGCAACCTCCTGGACCGGACGCCGTTCGCGGTCGCCAAGGCGCTGGAGTGGTCGGGCCGTGAGCCCGAGTTCGTCAAGCGGGCCGGCTTCGCGCTCATGGCGTCGTTGGCGCACCACGGCGGTGCAACCGACGCGACGCTCGCGCGGTTCCTGCCCGTCATCCGGCGCGAGGCCACCGACGAGCGCAACTTCGTGAAGAAGGCAGTCAACTGGGCGCTGCGGCAGATCGGCAAGCGGAGCGAGCCGCTGCGCGTGAAGGCGATCGCCACCGCCGAGCGCATCGCCACGATCGACTCGCGCACCGCTCGGTGGATCGCGGCCGACGCGCTCCGGGAGCTACGGAGCGACGCGGTCAGGGCGCGGATTGCCCGTTCGACGCCGGTGGCGTCTCGGCCCGCAAAGGGCGCGAGCTCGCGGCGCGTGATCACCTGGTCGACGACGCCGTAGTCCTTCGCCGCGTCGGCCGTCAGGATGAAGTCGCGATCGAGGTCCGCGTGGATCTTCTCGACGGTCTGGCCGGTGTGCTCGGCCACGATCTCCTCCATGCGCCGGCGCTGCCGCAGGAACTCCTCGGCGTGGATCTGCATGTCGGTCGACTGCCCGCCGAGCTGCCCGTGCGGCTGGTGCAGCAGCACGCGCGCGTTCGTGAGCGCGAACCGCTTGCCGGGCGCGCCGCCGGACAGGATCACGGCGGCGGCCGACGCGGCCTGACCCACGCAGTAGGTCGCCACGTCGGGCTTCACGTACTGCATCGCGTCGTAGATGGCGAACATCGCGATGGCCGAGCCGCCGGGCGAGTTGACGTAGAGCGCGATCTCGCGGTCGGCGCTCTCCGATTCCAGATGCAGCAGCTGCGCGACGAGGAGGTTGGCCACGTCGTCCTCGATGGCCGTCCCCAGGAACACGATGCGGTCCTTGAGCAGCCGGGAGTAGAGGTCGAACGAACGCTCGCCGCGGTCGGTGGTCTCGACGACGGTGGGGACGAGCAGCTGGTGGCGGTCGCTCACGGTCTGCCTCCTTCGGTGTAGACTGCAACCCTACGGTTGCGTATGAGGGTACGACGGTTCTGGGGAACCCGCAACCGCAGAGTTGCTCATTGTGACGAGGAGGCAAACCGGGTGAGCGTGCCGGATCGAGTGGTGCGGGAGGTCGTGCTCCCGGCGGGCCGGGACGAGGTGTGGGACGCGCTCACGCGACCCGAACGCCTGGCCGAGTGGTTCGGCGGAGCGGTCGACCTCGAGCCCGTGCCGCGCGGCAGGGTGGAGCACCGGGCGCCCGACGGATCGCGGCGTACCGGCTTCGTCCTGAGCGCCGACCGACCGTTCCGCCTCACGTTCTGGTGGGCGCCCGAGGACGACGACGAGGAGGGGACGCGCGTCGAGTTCGTGCTCCTCGAGCACGCGGACGGGACGTCGCTCACCGTCACCGAGTCACCGGCCTCGAACCCGGTGTTCGGAGGCGGAGGCCCCGTGCCCGCGCTGGCGTCCGCATGACGCGCGACGATCGCGCGGACGCGGTGTTCTCGGCACTGGGCGATCCGACCCGGCGGGACGTGATTCGTCTTCTGTCGGAGGGTCCCTCGACCGCGACGGAGCTGTCGGGCGCCCTGCCCGTGTCGCGGCAGGCCGTTGCCAAGCACCTCGCGGCGCTGGACGAGGCCGGGCTGGTGAGCGCGGAGCGCGCCGGCCGCGAGGTCCGCTATCACCTGACGCCGGGACCGATGGCCGACGCGGCCTCCTGGCTCGGGGACGTCGGCGCGCGGTGGGACCGACGCCTGGAGGCCCTGCGCCGTCACCTCGGCGAGCGAGGCTAGCGTCAGTCGAGCAGGACGGCCGCCAGACGGCGGAGGTCGTCGAGTCGCGGATCCGAGGAATCCAGACCGCGCACCTGCAGACAGACGTGGTCGGCGCCGGCGTCCAGGTGCTCGCGCACGCGCCGCGCGATCGCGTCCTCGTCGCCCCAGGCGATGACGGCGTCGATCACGCGGTCGCTCCCGTCCCCGGCGACGTCGTCTTCGTCGAAGCCGAGGCGGAGCAGGTTGTTCGCGTAGTTCGTGAGCTCGAGGTAGTGGGTGGCGAACGCTCGCCCGACCTCCCGGGCCTTCGACGGGTCCGTCTCCAGCACGACCGTCTGCTCGACGGCCAACAGCGGGTCGGGACCGAGGACCTCGCGGGCGCGGGCGGTGTGCGACACCGGAACGAAGTACGAGTGCGCGCCGTCGGCCCGCTCGGCCGCCAGCCGCAGCATCCCGTCGCCCAGCGCGGCCAGGACCCGCGGCGGCCGGCGCTCGCCCGGCGCGTCGTAGCGCGCCGCGTCCATCGCGTCCAGGTACCCGCGCATGGTCGCCAGCGGCCGCTCGTAGTCGTGGCCACGCGCCTTCACCGACGGCGCGTGGCTGATGCCGATCCCCAGCAGGAACCGCCCCGGGAACGCGTCCCACAGTCGCGCGGGCGCCGTTCGCCATCGGCCACGGCGTCGCGTCCCCAGACGTTGGCGATGCCCGTCGCGATCGGCAGGCGTTCGGTCGCCGCCAGCAGCACCGCCGCCTGGCTGAGCGCCTCCTTGCTGCCCTGCGTCTCGGGGAACCACAGCGCTCCGAACCCGAGATCCTCGACCGTCCGGGCGACGTCGCGCCCATCGGACGACGACAGCTCGTCCAGCGCGAAGGTCCACGCGCCGACGCGCCCGATCGATGCGGCGAGGGCTCGTCCGTGCACGGGTCCCCTTTCTAGATCAGGCCGAGCTTGCGCCCGACGCGCTCGAACGCGTCCAGCGCCTGCTGCAGGTCGTCCTGGGTGTGCTCGGCCGTGACGATCGTGCGCACCCGCGACTGCCCCTTCGGCACCGTCGGGAACACGATCGCCGGCGTGAAGACGCCGTCCTCGAACAGCAGCCGCGACAGGTCCTGAGCGGTCTGGGCCTCGCCGGCGATGACCGGGGTGATCGGTGTCTCGCTCGTGCCGGTGTCGAACCCGAGCGACTGCAGGCCCTGCTTGAGGAACCCGGTGTTCTCCCACAGGCGATCGATGCGCTCGGGCTCGTCCTCGATCACGTCGAGCGCGGCGATGCAGGCCGCGGCGACCGGCGGCGGCGCCGACGTCGAGAACAGGTAGGGCCGGCCCCGGTTCACCAGCCAGTCGATCAGGTGCGGCGGCCCGGCGATGAACCCGCCCAGGACGCCGATCGCCTTCGACAGCGTGCCGACCTGGATGTCGACGCGCGCCGGGTCGATGCCGAAGTGCGCGACGGTGCCCTTGCCGCCGGGGCCGAGGACGCCGGAGGCGTGCGCGTCGTCGACCATCATGATCGCGCCGTGCCGGTCGGCCACGTCCACCAGGCCGGCGAGCGGCGCGATGTCGCCGTCCATCGAGAACACGCCGTCGGTGATCAGCAGCTGCCGCCGGCCGTCCTTCGCCGTCTCCGTCCAGGATGCGGTCGGCCGCCTCGACGTCCTTGTGCGGGAACACCTTGATCTCGGCCCGCGACAGCCGGGCGCCGTCGATGATCGACGCGTGGTTCAGCTGGTCCGACACGATGACGTCCTCGGGGGACAGGATCGCCGCGACCGTGCCGGCGTTGGACGTGAAGCCCGACTGGAACATCAGGGCGGCCTCGGCGCCCTTGAACGCGGCGAACCGCCGCTCGAGCTCGCGGTGCAGCGTCATCGTCCCGGCGATCGTCCGGACCGCCCCCGAGCCGGCGCCGACCTCCATCGCCGCTTTCGCCGCCGCTTCCTTCAGCTTCGGGTGCGCGGCCAGGCCCAGGTAGTTGTTCGACGCCAGGTTGATGACGTCGCGGCCGTCGAACCGCGCGCGGGCGCCCTGCTCGCCCTCCAGCGTCCGCGGGTGCTGCCGCAGCCCCTGCTGCGTCGAGCTCGTCGAGCTGTTCCTTCAGGTAGTCGAGGCTTCCGTTCGCCATGGTCCCTCTCAGCCGTGGGGGAGCAGGATGACCTTGCCCGACTGGCCCGACGCGACCGCCTCGAACCCCTCCTCCCACCGGTCCAGCGGGAATCGGTGGGTGAGGATCGGCGTCACGTCCACCAGGCCGGTCGCGAGCAGCGTCGTGGTCTGCTCCCAGGTCCGGAACAGCTCGCGGCCGGTGACGCCGAAGATCCGCGCCTCCTTGAAGATGACCTGGTCGGTCAGATCCAGCGCCACCGGCTCGGTCGGCAGACCGAGCAGCGACAGCCGGCCGCCGTGGTCGAGCATCCGCGTGCCCTGGTCGATGACCTTCGAGACGCCCGACATCTCCAGGACGACCTCGGCGCCGCGGCCGTCGGTCGCGGCGCGCACCGCCTCCACGGGATCGTCCTTCGACGGATCGATCAGGACGTCGGCGCCCATCTTCTTGGCCAGGTCCAGGCGGTACTCGTTCGGCTCGACGGCGATGACCTGCCGGGCGCCGGCCGCGCGCGCGACGCCGAGCGCGAACAGCCCGATCGGCCCGCACCCCAGGACGACGACGGTGGCCAGCTCGACGTCCTCCCCGCCGCCCGGAGAAGACCGTGTGCACGGCGTTGCCGAAGGGTTCCATGATCGACGCCGACTCGGCGGGAATGCGCGGGTCGACCTCCCAGGCGTTGACCGCCGGGATGACCACGTAGTCGGCGAACGCGCCGTCGACCTCGACGCCCAGGATGCGGAGGTTCTCGCAGATGTGCGCGCGCCCGGTCCGGCACATCCGGCAGTGGCCGCAGAAGAAGTGGGTCTCGGCGGCGACGAACGCGCCGACGTCGGGGTGGTGTACCTCGGGGCCGACGGCGGCGATCCGCCCCGCGACCTCGTGCCCGAACGTCATCGGGAAGCGGTGGATGCCGCCCGGCGGCCCAGGGGTTCCAGTCGAAGATGTGCAGGTCCGAGCCGCAGATCGACGCCGCGTGGACCTCGATGAGCACCTCACCCGGGCCGGGGGCGGGGACGGGAATCTCCTCCAAGCGCGCTCCGGGGCCGGCCTCGACCTTCCGGAGCGCCCGCATCGTCGGCGGGTCACTCACGGCAACAGGATACCGAGCGCCGCTCGGCCGGCGTGGGGCGGGCAGCACGCATAGGGCGCCTTGGCCTTCATCAAGGCCACCGGATACCCTGTCGCGAGTCGCGGACAGACGGGACGGTTCGAACATGAGACGACTCAGTCGGCTGGCCTTGATCGTGCTCGCGATCGCCACGGGCGTCGTGCCGGGGACGACGGTCCGGGCCGCGGGCGCCGGCGCCGTAGCGGTGGAGCCCGTGCTCACCGGCCTCACGTGGCCGGCGGCGTTCGCCTTCCGATCCGACGGCTCGATCTTTTTCGGCAACCGCACCACGGGTGTCATCCGTCTGTACAACGCGAGCACGAAGGACACGCACGTCTTCTACCGAATCCCCGACGTCGTGGCCACCGGTGGCATGGGCCTCTTGGGGCTGACCCTGCACCCGAATTTCCCGGCGCAGCCGTACGTCTACGCCTATGCCACTCGCAGGCTCGGCGGAAAGATCTACAACCAGATCCTTCGCATCCGGTACGAGCGCGGTGTGGGGATGAGCCAGGCGGTCATCTTCTCCAGCGCGACTGCGCTCAACCGGTTTCACTACGGCGGGCCGATGGTGTTCGGCTCCGGTGGGTTGCTCTTTGCCTTCGTGGGCGACGGCCACATGTCGTCGGACGCTCAGGACCTGACGACACCCGCCGGAAAGATCCTCCGGATGACCCCCGCCGGGAAGGCGCCGGGCACGAACGTGCTGGGTCACAGGATCTTCGTCCGCGGCGTCCGGAACTCCCTCGGCATAGCAATCGATCCGGACGGTGGAGGGCTCTGGGAGACGGAAAACGGTCCCGAGTGCAACGACGAGCTGAACCGATTCGACAACGGCGCCAACGGAGGTTGGGGACCTCGGGAGAACTGTACGGGCACCTCTCCGAACGACACGAACAACAGCGGCCCGAGGCCTCGAACCCTGCCCGTGTGGTGGACGCAGCCGACGATTGCGCCGACGGGGATGGTGTTCTGCCCCTCCACCGGGTGCGGCCTGCCCGGTTCGGCGGGACACCTCTTCTTCGGCGACTGGAACGACCACGTCATTCACGAGGTGACGTTGACCTCCGACCGGCTCGGCGTGGACTCCGTTTTCAGCGTCCTTACCCGCGATGAGGGGATCCTGTCGATGGAGCGCGATCCGGTGGACGGATCCCTGTACTTCAGCGACAAGACTGGCATCTTCAAGCTGGTCGCTGCCTGAGGACGGGCCGAACGTCCGGCAGATCACCCGAGGTCCGTGCGCCGGAAGGCCATCTACGGGAACGCGCCGCCGCGCGTTCGCAGCGTTGCGCAGGTGCCGTGGGTGATGTCGCCGCTGCATTCGCCGACGGCGACGACCACGAAGCGACCGCGGATCGGGGTCACCACGAGGAGCTTCCCCGCCGTTCCCGCCTGCGTCACGGTGCAGGCGAACGTGTCGTCGCTCCCCGGAACGGTGTCGCAGGAGGCCAGTGCCGATTCGGGCGTCCAGGGAGCCTCGATCAGGTAACGGAGGACGCCCTGCGCCGCGACGTCGCCCGCCTCCGAAAGGCGGCCTGACTTCCACGCTTCGTACACGTCGTCCGCGGCGCTGCGGACGGTAGGTGTGGCGGGAGAGACTCCGGCCGAGGTGTCGCGGAACGATTCGAGGACATAGTTGCATCTGGTGCCGGTGGCTGAGGCCGAGGCGGCCGACCGACATCCGATCGCGTACCGGGTCCGTGGAGCGAACACCACGTAGCCGACGCCCGAAGCCGAAGCATCCGTCGAGTCCGACGACGGGCGGAGCGGATACCCGAACGACGGGTAGGTCGCCGGCACGACGGTCACCTTGCTGGAAGGCGGCCCGGCCATCGCGCGACCGATTCTGTTCGCCACTCTCGTTCGGCCGGACGGGGTTCCCGGATCTCCCGATGGATAGGCCGCCACGGCGATGCGATCGCCGGTGTCGTCCTGAAACACGACCGACCAGCTCGAACCACCGGGGAGGAGTCCCGTACCATCCGCCGCTGGAGCGGGGCGCCATGAGGCGGGATAGTGAAAGAAGGCGCCTCGGTCATCGAACGTCCGGGGAGCCGCGATCCGGGGCAGGGCGAAGCTCGATGGTTCGACGCTCGGCGACACGTTGAGGGCCTTTGGGGCGGCCGGCTGCGAGCGGTCGCGTGTGGCGAGGCCGACCGCCAGCAGGGCGGTGGCGAGGACGATGACCGCGACGAGACTTCCGAAACGGAACCCACGGGTCTGAACGGACGCGCTCGCCGGTTCCCTCGGAAGGTTCAGTGGACCGTTCTCCGGCTGACTCACGGGCCGAACGTTCGGCAGATCACCTCGGAACCGTACTGCGTGCAGTGGAACACGTGGGTCACGACCCAGCGGTCGCCGATCTGGGCGACCTCGAACTCGACCGAGAACAGGTCGGCAGGCGTCGGGTAGGCTTGGCCCGTGGACGGGGAGCGGGACGACGGGGACGAGCAGGGGTTCGCGACGCGGGCCATCCATGCGGGTGAGGTGCCGCGCGAGGCCGAGCGGCCGGTCGCGCCGCCGATCTGGCTGACCGCGCACTACGGCTACGACTCGCTCGAGCACTACGCCGACCTGATGAACGAGCGCCGGCCCGGCTACGTCTACGGCCGCTATGGAAGTCCGACCCATTCCGCGCTCCACGACGTGCTCGCGTCGCTCGACGAGGCCGAGGCGGCCTGGTCGTTCGCGAGCGGCATGGCGGCGATGCACACCGTCCTCACGACCCTGGTCGAGAACGGCGGCCATGTCGTCAGCCAGAAGGCGGTCTACGGGGGGACGTTCGCGCTGCTCGCGCAGGTCTTTCCCCGCTACGGGATCGAGGCGACGTTCGTCGACCCCACCCGCGAGTCGGTCGCGGCCGCGCTGCGCGACGACACCGCGTTGGTCGGCGTCGAGCCGCTCGCCAACCCGACGTTCCGGGTCACCGACGTCCGGGGCATCGCCGCCGTGTGCGCCGAGCGCGGCGTGCCGCTGATCGTGGACAACTCGGTGGCGTCGCCGTACCTGCTCCGGCCGCTCACGATCCCGGGCGTCACTCTGGTCGTGCACTCGACGTCGAAGTACATCGCCGGGCACGCCGACGTGATCGGCGGCTCGGTCGCCGGCTCGCGCGAGCTGATCGACCGCATCCGTCACATGGCGATCGAGCAGGGAACCACGGCCGGCGCGTTCGATGCGTGGCTCGTCCTGCGCGGGGTGCAGACGCTGCCGCTGCGCATGGAACGCCAGTGCGCGAACGCGATGGCGCTGGCCGAGGCGCTGGCCGCGCACCCCAAGGTCTCGGAGGTCGGGTACAGCGGCCTGCCGTCCCACCCCGACCACGCGCTGGCGTCGGACCTCTTCGAACGGGGCCTGTACGGCGCCACGCTGTCGTTCTCGCTCCGCGACGGCTACGACGCGGCGTCGCGCTGGGCCAAGTCCCTGCGCGTCGCGATCGTCGGCTCGTCGTTCGGCGGCCTGTGGACCGAGGTGACCCATCCGGGAACGACCTCGCACCGGCAGCTGTCGGCCGAGGAACGGGAGGCGGCCGGTATCGGCGACGGGCTGATCCGCGTGGCGGTCGGCGCGGAGGATCCGGCCGACCTGGTCGGGGACTTCGTCCGGGCGCTGGAGGACGCGTGACCGACGGCGCCGGCGGCGGAGCGCCCGCCCCGCGCCGCCGGGTGCTCGTGATCTTCGGCGGGCGCTCCGCCGAGCACGAGGTCTCGGTCATCTCGGCCCGGTCGGTGCTCGAGGCCCTCGACCCCCAGCGGTTCGACGTGATCACCGTCGGCATCGACAAGGCCGGGCGCTGGCACCGGGTGGCGGCCCTGCCGGCGGCGGGCACCGCGGGCGGCGCCCTCCCCGCCGTGGAGGCCGACAGCGGTCCCGGCGTCGCGCTGGCGCGCGAGCCGGGGGAGCGCGCCATCGTGGCCGACGACGGCACCCGGACCGACGTCGACGTCGTCTTCCCGATCCTGCACGGCCCGTTCGGCGAGGACGGGACCATCCAGGGCATGCTCGAGCTGGCCGGCGTTCCCTACGTGGGCGCCGGCGTGCTCGCGTCGGCCGTCGGGATGGACAAGGCGGTACAGAAGACGCTGTTCGCGGCCGCCGGCCTGCCCGTGGTGGCGCACGAGGTCGTCCGCGACCGCGAGTGGGAGGAGGACCGCGAGACCGTCGAGGCGCGCGCCGCCGCCCTCGGCCTGCCGGTGTTCGTCAAGCCTGCGGCGCTCGGCTCGTCCGTCGGCATCTCAAAGGTAAAGCAGCTTGACGAGTTCGCTCCCGCGATGGAGGAGGCCCTGTCGTACGGCACCAAGGCCGTGGTGGAGCGCTCGGCGGAGGGCGCGCGCGAGATCGAGTGCGCCGTCCTGGGCAACGACGACCCGGTGGCCTCGCTCCCCGGCGAGATCCTCCCGGCCGCGGGGGCAGAGTTCTACGACTACCGGGCCAAGTACCTCGACGACTCGACGCGACTGCGGATCCCGGCAGACCTCCCGGACGCGATCGTGGGACGGGTGCAGGCGATGGCGGTCGCGGCGTTCCGCGCGGTCGACGCGGCGGGCATGGCGCGGGTGGACTTCTTCTACCGGCGAGCCCGACGACGTCGTGGTGAACGAGATCAACACCATTCCGGGGTTCACGCCCGTATCGATGTACCCCCAGATGTGGGAGGCATCGGGGCTCGCGTACGCCGATCTGATCGAGCGTCTGATCGACCTGGCGGTCGAACGCCACGACAAGGAGCGCAAACGGGGGCGCGGGCTGTAGTTAGAGGTGGACGACCGGACAGGTCAGGGTCCGGGTGATGCCCTCGACGGCCTGGATCTTCGCCACGACGAGCTTGCCGAGCTCGTCGACGTTGCGGGCCTCGGCGCGAACGATCACGTCGTAGGGACCGGTCACGTCCTCGGCCGCGGCGACGCCCTTGATCGCGGAAACCTCCTTGGCCACCTGGGCGGCCTTCCCGACCTCGGTCTGGATCAGGATGTACGCGTTGACCACGTCCACCTCCCCCTCCTTCCGCGAGTGGGTGCTCCCGCCGGAGACGCCGGGCCTCTGGCGAGCGGCTATCGTAGCGGCCTTCGCCCCGGGTCGCATATCCTCGGCCGGTGGCACCTCGCGACTCTCGACGCCGCGAATCCGACGACCCGCTCGCGGCCTACCGGAAGCTCCGAAAGCCCATGCCGCCGCCCGAGCGCGTGGACCCCGACCGCCGGCAGGAGGAGCTGGAACGCGAGGCCGAGGAGGAGATGCGGTCCTCCCTCGGGCACCCCGCACCCGTCGATCCGGCGCCGACGTACCGGGCGGGGGGATTCGCGAACCGGCGGGAGGCGGGCGCGCTGCTCGCGCGCGCGCTCCGCGATCTCGTTCCCCCCGGACGTGACACGATCGTGCTCGCGATCCCCCGAGGGGGTGTCGAGGTCGGGGCGGAGGTCGCGCGGGAGCTCGACGCGCCGCTCGACGTCGTCATCCCGCGCAAGGTGGGGGCGCCGCGAAACGCCGAGCTCGGCCTCGGCGCCGTCGCGGAGGGCGTGGAGGTCCTGGACGCCGATCTGATCGCCGCGCTGGCCGTGCCCGAGGACTACGTTCGGCGGGAGGTCGCGGCACAGCAGGAGGAGATCCGCCGCCGGACCGCGGCCTACCGGGCCGGGCGCCCGCCGCCGGACGTGAACGGAAAGGTCGCGGTCGTCGTGGACGACGGCGTCGCCACCGGCGGCACCGCACTGGCGGCGCTGCGTTGGGCGCGGGCCCGGGGCGCGGGGCGGGTGGTCCTCGCGGTCCCGGTGGCTCCCGCCGAGACGGTTCGCCGGCTCCGCCCGGACGCGGACGACGTCGTCGTGCTGATCGCTCCGACGCACTTCCTGGCCGTGGGGCAGTGGTTCGGCGACTTTCCGCAGGTGAGCGACGAGCGCGTGATCGAGCTGCTGGGGGCGGCGGGATCCCCGTGAGCGTCGTCGAGCTGGTCATCGCCGGCCTCTGCGGGGCGGCGGGCGTGCGCTCGCTCGTGCTCGCGCTGCGCCGCCCGTTCGAGCCCGTGGACGCCCGTGACCGCGTGCTGTACGCCCTCTATCTCACCGCGCGGACCGGCTGGTGGGTGACCCTCGGGTTCTTCTTCCTGGCGTACGCACTGGTCGAGGAGCCGCAGGACCTGCGATGGTTCCTGCTCGTGCCCATCGTGCTCGCCGGCTTGCAGCTGCTCTCTGGCCTCGGTCTCGCCCACGGCGAGGACCGGCGCCCCGGCGGGTCCTCCGCCCCCGAGCTGAACGGGCAGGAGCCGCCGGAGGAACCCTCGTGACGAACGGCAGGCACGACGTCCTGGTGGTGGGCGCCGGCTTCGCCGGCCTCGTGGCGGCGCGCGAGCTGCGCAAGGCGGGGCTGGACGTCGTCGTCCTCGAAGCGCGGAACCGCATCGGGGGACGGACGTGGACGGCCGACTACCAGGGCCTCCCCGTGGAGATGGGCGGCGCGTGGGTGCACTGGCTCCAGCCGTACATGCTGACCGAGCTGCGCCGCTACGGCATCGCGACCGAGGACGAGGGCGAGGCCCGCGAGGGGTCGTGGGTGACCGACGGGGTGGCGCATCCCGTCACCGTCGAGTCGCAGTGGGCCACCATCGTCGAGGCGACGACGGCGATGTGCCGGGACGCGCGGACGCTGTTCCCGCTGCCGCACGAGCCCCTGCTGGGCGACATCGACGACGTCGATCGCTTCTCGCTCCAGGACCGGATCCTCGACCTGGAGATGGACGAGGACCGCCGCGCCGTGGCGGAGGGCTTCTGGTCCGGGCTCTCGAGCGCGCCGGCCCATGACGTGGGGATCGTCTCGGCGCTCCGCTGGTGTGCCCTCGCGGGTCACGACCCCGAGCTGATGGTCGAGACCGCCACGGGAAGCAGCATCGTGGGAGGGACGATCGCGCTCGCGGACGCGATCCGCGCGGACGGTGGCTTCGACGTCCGGCTGTCGGCACCGGTGGACGCCGTGCATCAGGACGAGGCCGGCGTCGAGGCGGTCCTGCGCGACGGGTCGGTGATCGCGGCCGCGGCCGCCGTCGTCGCCGTGCCGTTGAACGCTCTGGACCGCATCGCGTTCGGACCGGCGCTGGCCAACGGGAAGCGCGCCGCGGCGAAGGAGGGCCAGGCCTCGCGGGGGCTCAAGGCCTGGGTCCGCGTGCGCGGCGAGCATCCCATGGAGTTCGCGTCGGCGCCCGCGAGCAGTCGCCTCACCTATGTGCACCCTGCCGAGCGGATCGGCGGCGACACGCTCTTCGTGGCGTTCGGCAACGACGCGCACGCCCTCGACCCGACCGATCAGGCGGCGGTCGGCGACGCGTTCCGCGAGCTCGTGCCCGACGCCGACGTGGTGGACGTGTTCGCGCACGACTGGACGCGGGACGAGTTCTCGCTGGGGACGTGGGCCTCGCACCGGCCGCGCCAGATCAGCCGGTACCTGGCCGAGCTCCAGCGCCCGGAGGGCCGGGTCGTCCTGGCCGGCGCCGACATCGCGGACGGCTGGTCCGGCTTCATCGACGGCGCGATCGAAAGTGGGCTCACCGCGGCCCGCGTGGTAAGAACCATGGTGACCGGCGGCCGTGGGGCCGCCGTCATGCGATCCGAAGGCTGAAAGGGGGAGCGATGGGCGACGCCGAGACCACCCTCGGCTACGAGAACGACATCAAGCCGCTGTTCCGCGAGAAGGACCAGCAGCGCATGTCCTTTGCCTTCGACCTGTGGAGCTACGAGGACGTTAAGGAGAATGCCGACGGGATCCTGGAGCGGCTCGAGGAGGGCGATATGCCCTGCGACGGCGCGTGGGCGGACGAGCACGTCGCGACGTTCCGCACCTGGATGCAGTCGGGCATGGAACCCTAGCGGGGAACGCCGCTCGCCCGGTGGCGACCGAAGAACGCTACCGCCGCGTGAGCGTCTGGCGCAGCCCCGTCTCCAAGTCCCGCGACGTGTAGCCGAGCTCCTTTCGCGCCTTCGCGTCGGTCGCCCAGTAGGTCACGCCGGCTCCGGAGGTGATCAGCTCGCGAAGGTTCGGGCCGGTGCCCATGACCCTGCCGATCAAGGGCCCGGCGGGGATGGCCGCCTTCATCATCCAGACGGGCATCGTGAACCTGGGCACCCGCCGCCCGGTGACGCGCCCGGCCACCTCGAGCACGTCCCCGATGCGCGTGATCTCGCCGCCGATTACGTACGACTCGCCCGGGCGGCCCGAGTCCTGGACCAGGACGATCCCCGCCGCGATGTCGTCCACGTGCGCCATGTTCAATCCCGTCTCGGGGAACGTGCGCATCCGGAGCTTCCCCGTCCGGAGCTGTTCGATGAGCGAGCCGATCTCGGAGTGGTCGCCCGGCCCGTACACGCCGCCCGGCATCGCGATCACGACCGGGGCGCCGCCGGCGATGCGCTCCTCGGCCACCATGTGCGCCCGGTACTTGGTCTCGTCGTAGTAGGAGACGAAGTCGTCGCCCGGCCGGCGGTACGTCTCGTCCACCACGACACCCCGCGTGTTGCCGAACACGTTGACGGTCGACACGTAGACGATGCGCCCGATCCCGGTCCGGACCGCCGCGTCGATCACCCGCTCGGTACCCGTCACGTTGGCCTCGTACATCGCCGGGCGCTCGGACGCCGGGATGCCGACCTTGTAGACCCCGGCCACGTGGAGGACACCGTCGCAGCCCTCCATGCCGCGCTCGAGCGCCTCGGTGGAGGTCACGCCGCCTTCGACGAGCGTGCAGCCGAGGTCGCGCAGCGCGCCCGCCCGGGCCTCCGACCGAACGAGGGCCACCACGTCGTCGCCGCGGCTCCGCACGACGCCCGCCACGCGAGCGCCGATGAACCCGGTGCCGCCCGTCAGAAACGCCCGCATGCGATCACTGTAGAGCCCGCCCCGGCGGGCGCGCTGGGGCCCCCGGCGCTGGTTAGCCGACGGCGGCGGCGATCTCGCCGGTGAGGTGCGGGTACGTGGCGAGCGCCTCGGCGCGCTCTGCCTTCAGTCGCTGCACCGTGGCGTTGTACGCGTCGAGCCGGCCCTCGCGCTCGTACAGACGGCGCGGCTGGAGCAGCTCCGGGTCGTCGATGCCGGGCACGTCCTCGGCAACCTCGTACCCGAAATCGTCGTCGCCGGTCCACTTGATCGTCTGCTCGGCGATGCTCTTCACGACGGCCGAGGAGTGCGGGATCTTCACCTTCTTGGCGCCGTCCGCGCCCTCCTTGCCCCCCACCGACCCGGTGTTCATCAGGTAGACCTCCATCGGGTGCGTGTCGAGCAGCTCGAGGAACCGGTTGCCCTGCAGCCCGTGGGGGAGCGGGAAGAACGGATTGGTCCCCGGGACCCGGAGGAACTTGCCCTCTTCGGCGGCGCCGCCCGCCGATGTGCCCGTCGTCTCGCCGAGCATGAAGTACGCGGCGGCCTGCGCCTGCGTCAGCCGCGCGACCGCGGGGATGATGTTCTCGTTCCGGTTGAGGATCAGCAGGTAGTCCACGCTCGGCAGGTCGCGCGCGTCCTCGAAACGGCCCAGGTCGCTCATGCCGAACACGGCGCGCCCGTTCTGCGTCCAGGAGGTCTCGAAGAAGTTCACCTTGCCCGTCGCGTCCTGGTAGACGTTCTCCAGGTAGGACGTCGGCTTGACCACCGCGTTGAAGATGTTGGGCTCGAAGTCGGGGTCGAGCGAGAACGTCTTGGCGAAACAGCCGTTCTCGGACCCGTACACCTTGCCGCCCGGCATGAGCGCGATGAAGTCGTCCTGCACCGGCAGCGAATCGTTCTGCGTGGTGAACGTCGTCGTGGTCTTGCCGGTGCCCGACAGGCCGATGATCAGGAACACCTTCTCCTCGCCGTTCACCGGGATCGACTTGCACCCCGCGTGCAGCGACAGACCGCCGCGGTCGTAGACGATCGTGTTCCACATGCGCAGGCCGCCCTTCTTCGACTCTCCGAAGTAGTCCGACCCGATGACGCGGGTGACCCCGTGCTCGAGGTCCACGGCGATGCAGCGCTCGTCCGGATAGCCCGGCGCGGCGAGGTTCGGCGTGTAGACGACCTCGACCTCGGGCTCCGCTCCGTCGCTGCGGTCGAAGTACAGGCGCTGCTGCATCCCGGCCACGTTGGCGTTGGCGCGCTCGATGGAGAGTCGTGCCCGCGTGCGGAAGCTCTCGTCGTTGCCGATGTAGCCGTCGACCACCACCATCTCCTGCTGGGCGATGAACTCGTCCTGCATCTTCGCGATGCGATCGAACTCCTCGCGGGGCATGGCCTTCTGGCTGGTGGCGGCGGGATCCTCGGTCACCACGTAGGTGGACCCGGTCGAACGCGACACCACTCTGGTCTGGACGTTCACGTTGTCGAACTCGGTGACGCGGCAGGCGGGCATCTCCTCGGTGAAGGCCCGCAGTTCGTCGGCGGTCGGATTGTCGTGGATCTTCTTGGCGTTCATGTATCTCCTCACGCGGGCAGAGCCGCAGGTTCCTCAGGGGGGAGCAATTCTAGGGCTTGGACCTGCCCCGGCGTCCCCGGACGGGTTGGCAGAGGTTCGGGCTCCCCTTCATACGGAGGGTCGGAGGAGGGCCGGCCGGGCGCAGAGCGCACACCGACCCGCGGTCGCTACCATGGACCCGTGGCCACCCGTGAAGACGCCCTGATCGAGGTGATCAGGAAGGTGCTGTCCGGCGACGCGCCGGGCGTGCGCCTGGGACCGGGTGACGACGCGGCGTTGGTCGAGCCGGGCGCCCACCTGGGCGTGCTGACCGTGGACATGCTGGTCGAGGGTGTCGACTTCCTGCGCCCGGGGATCGCGCCCCGCGATCTGGGCTACCGCGCCATCGCCGTGAACGTGAGCGACGTGGCGGCCATGGGCGGGAGCCCCCGGTACGCGCTGGTGGCGCTGGGGCTGCCCGAGGACCTGGACGTCGCCTGGGTGGTCGAGCTCGCGGCGGGCATGCGCGAGGCCGCGGAGGAATTCGCCCTGGCCATCGTGGGCGGGGATCTGTCACGGGCCACGCAGGTCGTGCTGTCGGTGAGCCTCACGGGCGAGGTCCCGTCGTCGGGGGCGGTGTCGCGCTCGGGCGCCCGTGCGGGGGACCGGATCGTCGTGACGGGTGTGCTCGGCGCCGCGTCCGGCGCGCTTCGGCTGCAACGCGCCCCTGCGAGGTCGGTCGCGCGCTCGATGGGCGCGCCGTGGGTTCGCGAGCTGATCGCCGCGCTCGAGCGGCCGGTGCCGCGCGTCGGCGAGGGCCGGACGCTCGCCCGTGCCGGAGCCACCGCGATGATCGACGTCTCGGACGGCCTGTCCCTGGACCTGTCGCGCCTGTGCCGCGCCAGCGGGGTCGGCGGGGAGCTGGTGCTGTCCCACATCCCGATCGCGCCGTCGCTTCGCGAACTGGAGCGCGTGATCCCCGTCGAGGCGTTGCAGCTGGCGCTGGAGGGCGGCGAGGACTTCGAGCTGGTGGCCACGCTGCCCGCCGAGGTCGTCAAGGAGGCCGCGGCCGAGCTCGAGGAGCGGTACGGGACGCCGCTTACCGACATCGGCGAGATCCGCGACGCGCCCGGCCTGGTTGCCCGGCGCGCCGACGGAACCGAGCGGCCGCTCACCCCGCGCGGATGGGATCACCTTGCCCCCTGAGACGGGGGAGCCCGCGGCCGCGCCGCCGCCGCGGGCGCTCACGATTGCCGGGTCGGATTCGGGCGGCGGCGCGGGCATCCAGGCGGACCTGAAGACGTTCGCCGCGCTCGGCGTGTGGGGGACGAGCGCGATCACGTCGATCACCGTCCAGAACACCCGTGGCGTCACCGGCGTGTCCGACGTCCCGCCCGAGACGGTTGCCGCCCAGATTCGCGCCGTGGCCGACGACATCGGGCTTGACGCGGCCAAGACCGGGATGCTGTCGACCGCGCAGATCGTGGAGGCGGTCGCCGGGGCGATCGAGGCGGGCGGCGTCCCGAACGTGGTTGTCGACCCGGTGTTCCTTTCCAAGCACGGGCATTCGCTGCTGAGCGAGGACGCCGTCGCGGCGCTGCGCAGGCGCATCGTGCCTCTTGCGTCGCTCGTCACGCCGAACCTCCCCGAGGCGGGCGGGTTGGTCGGGTTCGACGTCACGACGACCGACGAGATGCGGAAGGCGGCGGACGAGATCCTCGCGATGGGGGCCGGCGCGGTGCTCGTGAAGGGCGGCCACCTGGCCGGCGACCGCGCGGACGACTACTTCACCGACGGCGAGCGATCGGAGTGGCTGGAGGGGGTCCGCATCGACACTCCCCACACCCACGGCACCGGCTGCGTCCTGTCGGCGGCGATCGCCGCCTACCTGGCGCGCGGGCAGGATCTCGCGGCAGCGGTCGGGCTGGGGAAGGTCTTCGTCACCGAGGCGATCCGCCACGCGGTGGCCATCGGCGGAGGGATCGCCCCGGTCGACCCGGGCTGGCGATAGCCGAGACGCCGGTCTAGCCGGCGCGAACCACCCGGCCGGCCTTCAGACAGCGCGTGCAGACGTTCAGGCGCTTGGGCGTGCCGCCCACGAGCGCGCGAACCCGCTGGATGTTTGGGTTCCAGCGCCGGTTGGAGAGCTTGTGCGAGTGCGACACCCGGTGACCGAACCCGGGACCGCGCCCACAGACGTCGCATACGGCTGACATGACCGCACGATGGTAGCAGGGCCCTCCGTTCAGACAGCGACGAGACCGCCCGGCGGACCGGGCCCGGCGCGGTGGCGCCGCCCGTTCGGCCGGTACCACCGGGTTCGGCCGCCGAGGAGGCGGAGCGACCAGCCGAGCTCGTGCACCAGCTTGTGGTGGAACGAACAGACCAGAATCAGATTGTCCAGATCGGTGCGCCCGCCCCGGCTCCACCACACGACGTGGTGGGCCTGCGTGAACCGGCGCGACCCGCACCCCGGGAACGTGCACCCATGGTCCCGGAAGCGCAGCTGCCGAATCATCCAGGCGGCGGCTCGCTGGTCAGGCGACCGACGCCCAACGCCCGACCAAGGCGATCCTCGATCACCACCTGCGATCGTGCGTTGCAGAGCAGGCGCCGCGCCGTCTCGGCGTGAATCGCCGGGCCTCCCTCGATCTCACAGCTGCCGTCCTCGCCCACGAGTGCCTCGAGGGGGGCATGGACGACCACCGTGGCGCGGTCGGGATCCGGATCGGCCGCGATCCGGGCCGAGCACAGGGCGACCAGGGCGTCCGCCCGGCGCGCCTCGGCCGACCACTCGTGTCCCTCGCCCGGCATGGCCGGAAGGGTGCCGGCCACGCGTTCCAGAGCGGCGGCCACAATCGCACCCTGGGCCGCGGGGAGCTCGGCATGCAGGCCGAACCGGTTGCCGTCGTCGAAGTAGGAGTGGGAGAGGAACCGCGTCTCTTCCGCATCGCGCGTTCGTTCGATCTCCCTGCGAGCGGCGAGGTCGGCCTTGCGACGGATGCTCGCGACCGATACGTCCGTCGCCCAGTCCACGAGACGTTCCTCCGAGTCGGGCGTGGCGAATCGAGTCAGCTCGACGACCTTGTCGACGCTCAGCGCTCCGCACGCGAAGGCCTCGGCCAGGGCCGGCAACTGCTCCAGCGCATGACCGGCCGCGATCCAGCGATTGGCCTTCCAACAGGAGATGCCGTAGCGCATGGACAGCCAATGCGCCATGTCGCGCGCACCCGAGTCCCGCCACAGCTGTCGGGAGTCGATCTGTGCAATGAGGGCGAACAACCGGCGCTGTCCTCGCGACACGGAGCCATGCGTCGCATCCGCGTCGCTGATGAGCGCCGTGTCGCCGTCGTGTTCAACGTGCATCCCGGGACCTCTCACGGTCTCGGGGGAGGACACTGATTCTACCGAACATATGTTCGGGTTGTCAAGTGCTTCGTTCCGATTTCCGGGTCGCGGCGCGGAGTTCCCACGGGTGCGTCAGCCCAGACGCCTTCTCGATCTGGGACTGGAGGTTGGCCGTGTCGACAGCGCCCGAGCCCTGCCACAGGATCGTGCCGTCCTTGGCGTAGACGACGGTGTCGGGCTGTCCGAGGAACCCGTACCCGCGTTTGATCTCCTCGTCCGGGTCGGACGACGCTCGGATACGTCCAACCGAACCGGCGGATGAATGCCGCGGCGGGCGCCGGCTGGTCGGCGATGTCCACGCCGACGAACTGCACCGAGTCGCCGTACCGCTTGGAGAGCTGCGCAAGGCCCGGCGCCTCCTCGATGCACGGTCCGCACCACGAGGCCCAGATGTTCACGACGACGACCTTGCCCTCGAGGTCGGCGAGCATGGTCTTGAACTGGTCGTTGGAGAACGCGGGCAGCGCCGTCGGGCTGGTCGGGAGCGTGGCCGACCCCGACGTCCCGGAGGAGCCGCCTCCGATCACGACGAAGATGACCCCGGCGAGCAGACCGAGGACGACCACGGCGACCACGAGGCGGAGCAGGGCGGTTCGGCGCATGCCGCCATGGTGGCATGCCGAAGGCCGAATCGCCGGGGGTGTCCAGGGCCGGGTCCGAGCGCGATGCTAACCTGCGGCTTCGGTGGCACAGATCCTCGACGCCCCCTCGATCGTCCGGGCCATGGCGCTGTACGCGCGGGCCCTGGAGCGATTCCGCCCCGAGCTCGATTCGTTGAACGTGTTTCCCGTCGCGGACGGCGACACCGGGTCGAACCTGCTGCACACGCAGCGCGCCGTCGTCGCGGCGCTCGAAGCATCCGGGAACGACGCCGGCATGCGCGGCGTGCGCGAGACGGTCGCCACTGCCGCGCTGGCGGGTGCCCGGGGGAACTCGGGGGTGATCCTGTCGCAGGTGCTGCGGACCCTCTGCGCTGTGGTGCCCGACGACGGCGCGGACGGCCCCGCGCTGGCGAAGGCGATCGCCGAAGCGGCCGCCGCCGCGCGCCGGGCCGTCGCCGAGCCGAAGGAGGGCACAGTGCTGACGGTCCTCGACGGCGCCGCCGCGGCCGCTCAGGAGTCCGCGACCACCTCCCCGTCCGCCGGCGCGGCCCTGGAGGCAGCGCTGAGCGGCGCCCGCCGGGCTCTCGAGCGCACCACCGACCTCCTCCCCGAATTGCGGGCGGCGGGGGTCGTGGACGCGGGGGAAAAGGCGCGGTCTTGCTGCTCGACGCCCTGCGCGCCGCCGTCTCCGGGGACGAGCTCTCCGAGCCATCGGGACCGGCCGGGCCGGTGGGCCGGGCGGCCTCCGCGGCCGCCGACGCGGCGCGCCCATCCTTTTCGTCTGAGGTGGAGTTCCTCCTCGAGGCCTCCGGGGGAGCCGTGGCCGACCTGCGCCGGCAGCTGAGCGCGCTGGGCGATTCGCTGGCGGTCGTCGGCGGTGACGGGCTGTATCGGGTCCACGTGCACACGGACCGGCCCGACGACGTGCTGGATGCGGGGCGCGCCGCGGGAACCGTGGGCGACCCGGCCGTGACGTCCCTCGACGACCAGGTGGCCGACTGCCTGGGCGGGGCGGCCCGCGGCGTCCAGGCCGGTCGCGCGGCCTGCGCGCTGGTCGCCATCGTCCAGGAATCCGGGGTGGCGGACGCGCTCCGGTCGTTCGGAGCAGTGGTCGTGGAACCGTCCGGCGACGGTGCCGCCGGACGGCGCCGGCTCGAGACGGCGGTGGCGTCCACCGCGGCGGACGGCGCCGTCGTGCTCTGCAGCCTTCCTCTCGCCGACGACGTGCGCCGGATGCTGCCCACCATGCCCTCGGACGGGCACGTCGTGGCCGCGAAGAACTTCCCGGCCGCGATCTCCGCGGCCGCCGAGTACCACCCCGACGCATCGCCCGCGGTGAACGCCGCCGCCATGGCCGCGGCGGCCGCGCGGTGCCGGAGCGCCGAAATCCCGATCGCCCCGACCGAGGTCGGGACGGCCGCCGCGGAAGCGACGGCGCTCGTCGACCGCGCTGGTTTCGCAGACGCCCGATGCCGAAATGCTCACGCTCGTCGCCGGCGCCGACGTGCCCGAGGAACAGCTCGCGGCGGTCACCTCGGCACTCACGCGCCGATTCCCGGAGCTCCGCATCGAGACCCTCCGCGGCCCGCGGTCGTCTTCCGCCTATCAGGTTGGGCTGGAATGACCTCCGGCCGCCTCTCGCTCGAGAGCCCGGTCGCCGACATCGACCGCCGGGTCGCCGGCCGAACGATGGGGAGGAAGGGCGGTCGGCCCGCTCACGACGTGCTCGCCGACCAGTTCGGCATCGAGACCGTCGGGCAGCTGCTCCGCCACTACCCGCGCCGGTACATCGACCGGTCGAACACCGTCTCGATCCGCGCCGTACGGACCGTCAAGGCGACGCAGCCCACGCTGGCCGTCGCGGGATCGGAGGCGGACCGGCGGCGCATCTCCATCGGCCAATGGGTGACGGTGATCGCCACCGTCCACGCCACGCGCAAGCGCTGGACGCGAAACCGGCAGCCGATGGTCACGGTCACCCTGTACGACGGGACCGGCAAGCTCGACCTGACCTTCTTCAACCAGCCGTGGCTGGCGCGACCAGTTCGAGCAGGGCCTGGAGGTGGCGGTGTCCGGCCGGGTCGGCATGTACCGCGGGCCGGCTGCAGCTGCAGCAACCAGGAGGTCGAGGTCCTCCGCGGCGACGAGGCCGAGACGGTCCACACCGGCCGGATCACCCCCGTGCACCGCGCGACCGAGGGCGTCACGTCGCGGACCATCCGCGAGCTGGTCTACCGGGCGCTCCAGCAGCTCGGGCCGATCGCCGAGCCGATGCCGGCGGACGTCCTGGCCGGCGAGGAGCTGACCGACGAGGACTCCGCGCTCCGCTGGATCCACTTCCCGACCGACCGCCGCAGCTAGCGCGCGGCCATCGACCGGCTGAAGTTCGACGAGCTGTTCACCCTGGAGCTGGGCGTCGCGTACCGGAAGCGCCGCCTCGAGCGCCACGCCGTCGGCGTCGAGCACGACCTGAGCGGCGGGCTCGCCGACGACGTTCGTCCGCGGGCTGCCGTTCGCCCTGACCGAAGCGCAGTCCCGGGCAGCCAAGGAGATCGGCGCACGACATGGCCGACCGCCGCCCGATGCACCGGCTGCTGCAGGGCGACGTCGGCTCGGGGAAGACGGCGGTCGCGCTCTGTACGCCGCCATGGTGGCCGTCCAGTCGGGCCACCAGGCCACGATCATGGCTCCCACCGAAGTGCTTGCGGCGCAGCATCTCCGAACGGCGCAGGCGCTGCTCGCCCCGCTGGGCGCCCGCAACATCCTGGAGGGAACCACGGGCCGCCGCACGCGGACCCAGGTGCCGCGACGACCAGACGAGCCTGTTCGCCGGCGACGCCGCAGACGCCCCGCAGTCGAACGCCGCCCCTCTGACGTACGCGCTGCTCACGGGATCCGTGACGGGCAAGGACCGGCAGCGCGTGCTGGAGGGCGTCCGCGACGGCGACGTCGACCTGTCGTGGTCGGCACCCATGCCCTGGTCCAGGAAGGGGTCGAGTTCGCCGACCTGTCGCTGGCCGTGATCGACGAGCAGCACCGGTTCGGCGTCCACCAGCGCATGATGCTGAAGGAGAAGGGCGCGGCGCCGGACGTGCTGATCATGACCGCGACGCCGATCCCGCGGACGCTCGCGCTCACGTACTACGGCGACCTCGACGTGTCCGTCCTCGACGAGCTTCCCGCCGGCCGGCAGCCGGTCGAGACGTTCGTCGCGCGTTCGGCCGACGAACGCGGCGGACGCGTACCGCCTGGTGCGCGACGAGGTCGCCGACGGCCGCCAGGCGTTCGTGGTGTGCGCGGCGATCGACGAGGCGAACCGGCCGCAGGTCAAGGCCGCCGAGGCGGAGGCCGAGCGGCTTGCGACGCAGGTCTTTCCCGACCTGCGCATCGCGCTGCTGCACGGACGGATGCGCCCGGCCGACAAGGAAGCGCGCATGGAGACGTTCCGCCAGGGCGAGGCCGACGTGCTCATCGCCACGACCGTCATCGAGGTCGGCGTCGACGTCCCCAACGCCACCGTGATGCTGGTCGAGAACGCCGAGCGGTTCGGCCTGGCCCAGCTGCACCAGCTGCGCGGCCGCATCGGCCGCGGCGCGTTCCGCTCGTACTGCGTGCTGTTCGACGAGAGCGGACCCGGACAACGGCGACGCCCGAGCCCGGCTGGACGCGATGGTGCGGACGACGGACGGCTTCGAGCTGGCCGACGAGGACCTGCGCCTGCGCGGCGAGGGGACGCTGTTCGACGTCCAGCAGTCGGGCATGCCCGACCTCAAGCTGGCCCGGCTGGCCGAGGACGTCGAGCTGGTGAAGCGGGCCCGGGCCCGGGCCTTCGCCGTGATCGACGACGACCCAGGAGCTCGACGGCGCACCCCGAGCTGCTGGCCCTGCTGCGCGACGCCTTCTCGGGCGAGGCGATCGACTGGCTGTTCCACAGCTGACCCGGAGGGCCGTCCGTGAGGGTCATCGCCGGTTCGGCGCAGCGGCGTCCGTCTGGCCCCGGTGCCCGGCGGGACCCGTCCGCTGTCCGACCGGGCCCGCGAGGGTCTCTTCTCGACCCTGGGCGAGGCGGTCGCCGGAGCAGCCGTCCTCGACCTGTTCGCCGGCACCGGGGCGATCGGGATCGAGGCCCTGTCCCGGGGGGCGGGGCGGGCGGTCTTCGTCGACTCCTCGCCCGACGCCGTCCGGGCCATCCGCGAGAACCTGGAACGGACGAAGCTGACCGAACGGGCCGGCGTCGTGCGGCAGGACGTGGCCCGCGCCCTGCGGTCGGACCTGGGCCAGTTCGACCTGGTCTTGCTGGACCCGCCCTACGCGCTCGAGGGCCCGGCCCTCGACGCCGTGCTGGCCGACCTCGCCTCATCGGCGTCGTCGAGCCCGGCGGCCTGGTCGTCCTCACCCGGGAAATCAAGAGTTACACGCCTGTCATTCCGATACACTGGCGCTCCGACCGGCGGCTTTCGTACGGAGGGGCCGCCGTCTTCGTCTACCGGGCTTGAACGGACACCACCAGGAGGCGCGCGAGATGGGGCTTGCGGCCCTGTGTCCGGGGACGTTCGATCCGGTCACCAACGGCCATCTCGACATCATCCGCGGGCCGCCGGGGTCTTCGACCACGTGGTGGTCGCCGTCCTGGAGAACCCCGGCAAGGAGCCGCTGTTCTCCCTCGAGGAGCGGCCTCGATGCTCAAGGAGGCCCTGGCGGACGTGGACGGCCTCGAGGTGACGAGCTTCTCGGGACTGCTGGTGGACTTCGCGGCGCAGCGGGGCATCCGGGTGATCGTGAAGGGCCTTCGGGCCGTGACGGACTTCGACTACGAGTTGCAGATGGCACAGATGAATCACCAGATGACCGGCCTGGAGACGTTCTTCGTCCCGACCAGCCCGCAGTGGTCGTACCTGTCCTCGTCGCTGATCAAGGAGATCGTGCGGTTCGGGGGCGACGTGTCGGGAATGGTCCCGGGGTTCGTTCAGCGTCCGCATGCCCGACAAGCTCCGTCGGGAGGACGAGCTGAGCGGTGGACATCGTCGGCGCGCCTGCAGCAGATCGAGAGCTGGTGCGGAGGCGCAAGTCGATGCCCGCTGTCCTCGAGCGTGCTCGTCAACCGTGAGGAGATGCTCGAGGTCCTCGAGGCGGCGCGGAACGAGCTGCCCGAGGAGATCAAGCAGGCCCGGTGGGTCGTGAAGGACCGCGAGGAGCTGCTCGGAAGGCGCGGCACGACGCCGAGGCCCTGGTGGACGCGGGCGCAGCCGGAGCGGGCCCGCCTCGTGTCCGAGCAGGAGGTGGTCCGCGCCGCCAAGGAGGAGGCCGAGCGCATCCTGTCCGAGGCCGACGAGCAGTCGCGCCAGATCCGCCTCGAGGCCGAGGACTACGTCGACGCCAAGCTCGCCCAGTTCGAGATCGCGCTGGAGAAGACGGCCGACGCAGCTGGAGCGGTCCGATCGGCCAGGTCCAGCGGGGGCGGGAGCAGGCTGCGCGGCGTGACGCCGGCCGAGGAGGAGTTCGGCGGCGGAGACGACGCCGACGACGGCCCCGTTCGACGGCGAGGAGGAGGCGTGACGGTGACGGTGGAAGTCGACGTCCGCGACCTGATGGTCGGCCCGGCACCTCGCGTACGATGCGGGTCGAGGAACCGGTCGACGGGCATGGCCACCGAGCTGGCGGCCGTGCCCGCGGACCGCCCGGTGCGCGGCGGACCTGCTCCTGCGAGAGCGTGGTCGAGGGGATCCTGGTCACCGGCCCCGTGTCGGGTGAGATGGACCGGTCGTGCGCGCGGTGCCTGCGCCCATCGAACAGCCGTTCGAGGTCGGGTGCGCGAGCTGTTCGCCGCCCGGACGCGCCGAGGCCGACGACGAGTACCCGTCGGCGACGGGCGCGATCGACCTCGAGCCGATGCTCCGCGACGCCGTCGTCCTGGCGATGCCGTTCTCGCCCCTGTGCCGGCCGGACTGCCAGGGCCTGTGCGCGCGGTGCGGCGGCGACCGCAACCTCGGCGAGTGCACGCTGCGAGCCGGAGGTCGACGATCGATGGGACGCGCTGTCCCGCACCTCGAGCTTCCCGAAGAGAGCGTGAACGCGCAGCGAGGAAGACCGACAGTGGCAACCCCGAAGCGCGACACCACCGAAGAAGCAAAGAAGACCGCACTCGCGGGCGGCGCACGTGGAAGGCCGACCCCGCCGACGTACGCCGAGTGCCCGCAGTGCCACCAGCCCAAGCTTCCGCATCGCGTCTGCGCCAACTGCGGCTACTACGCGCGGCCGGCAGGCGGTCGAGGTCGAGTAGGCGGCAGGGCCGCCGCGTGCCGCGAACGACCGACGCCGCTCGAGCAGGCCCTGAGGGTCCGGTTCAGCGACCGGCGCTGCTCCGGACACGCCCTCACGCACCGCTCGTTCGCGTTCGAGCAGGGGCTGCCCTGCATGACCAACGAGCGACTCGAGTTCCTCGGCGACGCGGTGCTCGGGCTGGTCGTGACCGACCTCGCGTTCCGGGCGTTCCCCGACCTGTCCGGAGGGCGAGCTGGCCAAGCTCCGCGCGGCGATCGTGAACATGGCGACGCTCGCCGACGTGGCCCGGGAGCTCGGCCTGGGCGAGGCAGATCCTGCTGGGCAGGGGCGAGGAGCTGTCGGGCGGGCGGGACAAGGCGAGCATCCTGGCCGACGCGCTGGAGGCGGTGCTCGGCGCGATCTACCTGGACCAGGGGCTGCGGGTCGTCGCGCGGTCTGATCGAGCGGCTGTTCTGGCCGCGGATGGCGGCCTACGTCCGCGGCGAGGGCGACCGCGACTACAAGACGAGTCCTCCAGGAGCTGTCCGCGCAGGACCTGGGCCGGCTGCCCGAGTACCGGGTGCGCGAGCGCGGCCCCGACCACCAGAAGGAGTTCACGGCCACCGTGTACCTGGCCGGGCGGGCAGTTCGGGGTCGGGCGGGGGCGGTCGAAGAAGGAGGCCGAGCAGCAGGCGGCCCGGGAGGCCTACGACCGGCTGCTGGAAGGCCGGGCGCCGGGAGCCGAGGGCGAGCGACCGCGATGACGGGGGCGGTGAGGGCGGCCGGTGGAGCTGCCCGAGGTCGAGGTCGTCCGCCGGGACCTCGAGAAGGAGGTCGTCGGCAAGCGCATCAAGGACGTCGACGTCCGCCCCCAGCGCAACGCCATGCGCGTCATCCGCCGGCACGCCCGGCGCAAGGAGTTCTCGGACCGGCTGGCGGGCAGGAAGATCACGCAAGGTCGACCGCCGGGGCAAGTACGTCCTGCTGTACCTCGACGCCGGCGACGTGCTGGTCGTGCACTTCGGCATGTCGGGCCAGCTGCTGCGCGGGACCAAGCGCCAGACGCTGCCGCCGCACACGCACGTCGTGCATCGAGTTCACCCAGGGCGGCGACCTCCGCTACGTGGACCCGCGGACGTTCGGCGAGATGTTCGTGACGGCGGCCGACGAGCTGGGGAAAGTCAGGGAGCTCGACCACATCGCCATCGACCCGCTCGAGGACACGTTCACCTGGCAGCAGTTCTCCGCCGAGCTCACCCGCCGCGCGGCCAAGCTGAAGCCGCTGCTGATGGACCAGAAGTTCATCTCCGGGCTCGGGCAACATCTACTCGGACGAGGTGCTGTTCGCGGCCGGCCTCCGCTGCGACCGGATGTCGCGACACGCTGTCGTCGCAGGAGGTCCGCCGGCTGTACCGGGCGATGCGCGAGGTCGTGCAGGACGCGATCCGGTTCCGGGGCACCACGCTCGAGGACGAGGCGTACGTGGACCTGTTCGGCAAGCCGGGGGAGTTCCAGACCGAGCTGAAGGTCTACGGCCGCAAGGGCCTGGCCGTGCCGCCGGTGCCGCACCCCGATCGAGATGGTCAAGATCTCCGGGCGGAGCAGCTACTACTGCCCGCAGTGCCAGAGCTGAGCGCACGACTGCTCCTTCCGCCTTAGACTGATTTCATGCGAGTCGTTCGCGGTCGCACAATCGTCGACATAGACGTCGGGTAGATCGCCAGGCTGATCAAACGCCACGATCGCGTGGTCGTGGACGTGGGAACGGGCGACGGCCGATCTGTCTTGGCACTCGCGCGCCACGATTCCTCGACGCTCGCAGTCGGCATCGACGCCGACGCGGCGTCCATGGCAGACTCCTCGCGCCGCGCGGCCCGTCGCGACGCCCTTCCCAACGCGCTGTTCGCCGTCGCGGCGGCCGAGGCGCTCCCGCCGGAGCTGTCGGGCTGTGCCGAGCGCGTGACGGTCCACTTTCCGTGGGGCTCGCTCCTGCGCGGTCTGGCCCGCGGCGAACCCAACGTGGCCGGTCAGATCGCCGCGGTGGCCACGGACGCTGCCCGCGTGGAGGTGCTGCTGTCGGCGCGGCCGGCGGACCGGCTCCCGTGGTTGGAGGCCGTGGAGGCCTCTACCGTGGCGGCGGTGGCGGCGAACTTCGAGCCACATGCGTTCCGACTGGCTGGTGCGAGCCGTGCGACGGCGGCCGAGATCGCCGCGGTGCACTCGTCGTGGGCGAAGCGGCTGGGCGCGAACGGTGAGCGCATCGTGTGGCGGGTGCGTCTCGAGCGATGACGCCGGGCCCGGGTTGTCCGCGCCCCCTCCCCCGGCAAGACTGCACCCTCCATGACGATCAAGCGGGTGCGCGTGCTCGTCTCCGGCGACGTCCAGGGTGTCGGATTCCGGTGGTCGACCCGGGCCGAGGCCGACGGACGCGGGGTGGCCGGGTGGGTCCGCAACCTGCGCGACGGCCGTGTCGAGGCCGTGTTCGAGGGACCCGAAGAGGACGTCGACGCGCTCGTCGCCTGGTGTCGAACCGGCCCGCGCTGGGCCTCCGTGACCGGCGTGGACGCCGTCGAGGAGGACCCGACCGGCGAGCCCGGCTTCCGGATCGGGCATTGAGAGCCCCCCGAATGGGGGGTCGCGCGGTCGGCGCAACGGGTGATTTTGCGATCCGAAACCGCAGGTTGAATCACATGCATGGGATTTTGGCCTGTCGAACGGCCGACGCCCGGCGTCGGCACGGGTAACATCCGGTCCCGAAGTGTTCTTGCGCCAACTGACCCTTCGTGGATTCAAGTCCTTCGCGGACAAGACCGTCCTCGAGTTCACCCCCGGCGTGGCCGTCGTGGTGGGCCCAAACGGGTCGGGCAAGTCCAACGTGGTGGACGCGATCTCGTGGGTGCTCGGCGAGCAGGGCCCGCGGAGCCTCCGCGGCGGCCAGATGACGGATGTCATCTTCGCCGGGAGCCCCAGCCGGCCGCAGCTCGGGATGGCCGAGGTCAAGCTCGTCATCGACAACTCGGCCGGTCTGATCCAGGTCCCGGCCGCCGAGATCGAGATCAGCCGCACCATCTTCCGCTCGGGCGAGAGCGAGTACCGCCTGGGCGGCCGGCCCTGCCGGCTGCTGGACATCCAGGAGGTGCTCTCGGATGCCGGCATCGGCCGTGCGCTGCACGCGATCGTCGGCCAGGGGCGCCTGGACGAGATCCTCCAGGCCCGCCCCGAGGACCGCCGGCAGTTCATCGAGGAGGCCGCGGGCATCGCCAAGCACCGGCGCCGCCGCGAGCGCAGCGAGCGGAAGCTCGCCGGCATCGAGCAGGACGTGCTGCGGCTCGAGCGACGTCGTGGGCGAGCTGCGCCGCCAGCTGAAGCCGCTGGAGAAGCAGGCCGAGCTGGCCGCCAAGCACGAGGAGCTGACGAAGGAAGCGGCCGGACTGGCCGCCGGCCTGGCCGCGGTGCGGCTGCGCGAGCTGTACCGCGACCGCGACCGCCGCCGTCCCACGTGGGCCGAGGCCGAGGCGCGGCAGATCGCGGCGCGCGAGCACCTCGACCGGCTGGGACGGGAGATCGAGGACGTCGAGAAGATGCTCGCCGACCGCGAGGCCGCCGAGCGCGAGGCCGAGTCGGCGCACTCCGGTGCCCTGGCCACGAAGTCGGTGGCCGAGGCCGAGCTCCGCGAAGCCATCCGGGACGAGGCGCAGGCGCGCGAGCGCCTGGCTGCGGCGTCGAACGGCGCCGGGCGCCTGTTCACGCTCCAGGACGAGCTCGCCCGCTCCGAGGAGGCGGTGACCGAGGTCGTCACCTCCCTCGCCGAGCGGGAGACCGCCCTCGGGGTAGCCGAGCAGGAGTATCGGCAGCTCGACCAGGCGCGGCGCGACGCGGAGGACGCGCGTCACGTGGCGGAGGGCGAGCGCGCGGCCCGGCTGGCCCAGGCGGACGCGCTGCGCCGGTCGCTGTCGCTCCAGCAGGCCGAGCAGCAGCATCTGGCCGAGACGCTGCAGGACGTGGCCGGTCCGCATGGAGGCCGCGGAGCTGCGCGCCGAGAACCGCGCGGTGCAGATCGAACGGCTCGACGCCGAGGGGACGCCGCTCGCGGAGGAACAGAGGGCGCTGGACGACCGCCGTCAGGAGCTGGCCACGGCCGGCGCCGAGCTGGAGGCGGCCGAACAGACGCTGCTGGCGCGGCAGGAAGCCGTGGACGCGCGCATGGAGGAGGCCCGGGTGATCTCCCGGCGCCGCCTTCGCCCGCGCGCGCGGCAGCCGGCCGCTGGGCCTGCTTCGGGAGCTGATCGGGGCGCCGGAGGACCTGCAGCGCGCGGTGCTGGCGGCGCTCGGCCCGTTCGCGGACGCCGTCGTGTACGGATCGCACGCCGAGGCGGTGGCCGAGGCGGCCGAGGATCGCGGCGGCGGCGTTCTGCTGGCCGTGGCCGACGGCGGGTCGGCCCACTTCTCGATCCCGGGCCGGACGTGCCTGCTCGACCTGGTGAAGCCGGACCGGCGCGTCCGCGGCCTGGCCGGCACCCTGCTCGCGGACTGCTATCTGGTGGACGACACGGCCGAGGCCGCGGACGCGCAGACGAAGCACCCGCACGCGCAGTTCGTGACGCGGGACGGCGTCGTGGTCGGTGCCACCTTCGTGCGCACACCGGCCCGCCACGAGGCCCGCGTCGAGAAGCTCCTGCGCGAATCGGCGTCCCTCGAGCGCGAGCTCGGCGACGTGCGGCGACGGCTCCGCGAGACACGGCACGAGCTCGTCCAGGTGACCGGCCGGCTCGACCTGGTGCGCCGCCGAGCTGGAACAGGTCGACGAGGGGATCACCTCCGCCGCGGAGGAGGCCGCCGAGATCAAGGCCGAGGTCGCGTCGCTCGCGAAGGAGAAGGAGCTCGTCGGCGAGCGGCTGCGAACGCTGCTCTCCACCGCGTCCAACGCGCGTTCCGAGCTGGTCGACGAGCCGGAGGCGGAGGCGCCGGCCATGCCGCCCCGGCCGGAGCCCCCGATCCACCTGCGGGTCGAGGTCGAGTCGCTCCGTCGCGAGCGGGCCCGGTTGGAAGCGGCGGTGGTCCGCATGCGCCGCGAGGTCGAGACCCTGCAGGCCGACGACCCCATCGCGTTGCGCGGCACGCTGGCCGAGCTCGAGGCGGAGCGGGCGGCGCGCGAAGAGCGGCTGGGAACGGCCGAGGGCAAGCTGACGGCGGACGCCGAGGCGCACCGCGTCGCGGTGGAGGCCGTGCGCGAGGTGCGCGAGCGCGACGCCGAGGTGAATCGCGGCTGGCGCGAGCAGGCCGCCGAGGTCGACCGGATCCGCGAATCGCACGAGGACGAGGAGCGCGTGCGCCTCGACCTCGAGCGGCGCATCGTCGAGGTGGAACGACTGCTCCGCGACGGACACGGCACCGACCCCGGGGAGGCCGTGGGGGCGCTCGACGACGACGCCACGGTCGAGTCTCTGCAGCGTCGTGCCGACCTGGTCGCGCGTCGCCTCGAGATGGTCGGCCGGGTGAACCTGCTCGCGGTCGACGAGCTGGGAACGCTCCGCGAGCGCTTCGAGTTCATGACCCGCGAGCTGGACGACGTGAAGGCGGCGCGCCGCGACCTCATGGAGGTCATCCGCGACGTCGACCGGCAGATGTCCGAGCTGTTCGACACGGCGTTCCAGGACGTCTCCCGAGAGTTCACGGCGCTGTTCGGCACGCTGTTCCCCGGCGGCGAGGGACGGCTGATCCTCGACGACCCCGCCGACCTGCTGAACACCGGTATCGAGATCGAGGCGCGGCCCGGCCGCAAGCGCGTGAAGCGCCTGTCCCTGCTGTCGGGCGGCGAGCGGTCGATGGCCGCCATCGCTTTCCTGTTCGCGATCTTCAAGGCGCGGCCGAGCCCGTTCTATCTCATGGACGAGGTCGAGCCTGCGCTGGACGACGTGAACCTGTTGCGCTTCCTCGAGGCGCTGGGACACCTCTCCCGGCAGTCACAGGTGATCATCGTGACGCACCAGAAGCGCACGATGGAGCTCGCCGAGGTGCTCTACGGGATGTCGATGTCGAAGGACGGGACCACGAAGGTCGTCGCGCAGCGCCTGGGGCAGGACTCCAAGGACGAGCGCCCGGCCGAGTCCCAGGCCGCCGAGCCCGCCGCGGCGGGCGGGCCCTCGTAGTCTGACGCAGTGATCGAGCTGTTCGTCTTCCTGGCCGTCCTTCTGGTCGCCATCGCCGTCGGGCTCGTGCTGGCACGCGGCCGGCGCCCGGCCGCTCCGGCGGCTCCCGAGGAAGCGGCCGTCCCGCCACCACCGGTCCCGGCGAAGCAGTCGCCGGCACCGCAGGCCGAGGCGCCCGCCGTTCCACCGCAAAGGCAGGTGGGCTCGCCGAGCGCATCCGGGCGCTGTTCCCGGGCGGCGGCGCCACCGAGGACACGTGGAAGGGCCTGGAGGAGGCGCTGATTCGCGCCGACGTCGGGCCGGCGGCCGCCTCCGCCGTGGTGACCCGGGTCCGCGCCGGCTACCGGCCGTCGATGGATCCGGCCGACCTCGTGGTGCAGGAGATCGCGGCGACGTTCGCCGGCGACGCTCCGTGGGAGGCACCGTCCGGACCGGAGGGCCGCCCCGGCATCGTGATGGTGGTCGGCGTCAACGGCACCGGGAAGACGACGACGATCGGAAAGATCGCGGCGCGCCTCCAGGCGCAGGGTCGGTCGGTGGGCATGGCCGCCAGCGACACGTTCCGAGCCGCGGCCGGCGAGCAGCTGGGCGTGTGGGCCGAGCGGACCGGCGCCACGCTCGTTTCACAGGAGCGCGGCGCCGATCCCGGAGCGGTCGCCTTCGACGCGGTGAAGGCGGCCGAGGCGCGCGGCGTGCGACGTGCTGATCGTGGACACGGCCGGACGGCTGCACACGCGCACCCCGCTCATGGAGGAGCTGAAGAAAGTCCGTCGCGTCATCGAGAAGGCGGCCGGCCGCCCGCCCGACGACGTCCTGCTGGTCGTTGACGCGACCACGGGGCAGAACGGCGTCGCGCAGGCCGAGTCGTTCACCGAGGCGGTGGACATCACGGGCGTCGTTCTCACGAAGCTGGACGGGACGGCACGCGGCGGGATCGTCCTCGCGGTGCGGACCGAGCTCGGCGTTCCGGTCGTGTTGGTGGGAACGGGCGAAGGCGCGGACGACCTGGCTCCCTTCGACCCCTCGTCGTTCGCGCGCGGCCTCGTGTCGTGATCGCGCGTCCGGTGGCGCGGATCTTGGTCACCGGGATGTCTGGGACCGGCAAGTCGACCGCGTTGAAGGTGCTCGCGGAGCGTGGCCACCGCGTCGTGGATACCGATACCGATGAATGGAGTCGCTGGGTCACATTGCCCGACGGGTCCGCCGACTGGGTGTGGCGCGAGGAGGCCATCGCCGGTCTGCTCGCCGGTCACCGCGAGGGCCGTCTGTTCGTCGCCGGCTGCAAGACGAACCAGGGCAGGTTCTACGCCCAGTTCGACCACGTCGCTCTCCTGAGCGCCCCGGCCGACGTGCTGCTGGCCAGGATCGCGGCGCGGACCAACAACCCGTACGGACAGCTCCCACAGGAACGGGCGAACATCCTGCGCGATCTCGCCGAAGTCGAACCCCTGCTGCGCGCCACGGCAACGATCGAGATCGACGCTTCCGCTCCGATAGCGACCGTGGTCGGCGAACTCGAAGCACTCAGCTGACTCCGGCCGGTCGCAGCAACGACGCTCGTCACAGGCCGTTCGCCGAGAAGTGCTGCCAGTCCTTCAGCGAGCGCCAGTTGCCGCCCCAGCCCCACCCCACGGCCGAGAACGCCCGCACCACGATGTCGCCCGGGTAGATCATGCCCTCGGCGTGCAGCGACCGGTCGGCGTACCTCCTCGCGTGCTTCGGCCGCACGATCGTGCCGACGACCTCCGGGTTCTCGCGTGGATTGACGTCGATCGCGCGCCCGTACGCGTGCTGTGACCAGACGCTGGAACCTCGGACGTCACGGCAATTGAACGCCGACGTGTTGTCCACGGCCATCGAGCGCGCGTCGCTGCCGCCGAACGCCTGGACCGGGATCATGCGCCGGATCGGGTAGCGGGACGTGAACAACGCGTGCATGACGTCGGCGATCGCGCGCGCGGCATCCTGGTGCGCGACCAGCCGGCCGACGTGCCCCGTGCCGTCGAAGCCCCAGTAGGACACCGTCACCGAGCGGAGGTCGTCCAGACGGGACCGGACACCCCTCATGCCACGTGTCGGTGGCAATCATTCCGTCGCGGATCGTTGGGGGCAGCTCCCGGATCGTCACGTGCCACCGCACCGGCTTCGTCGAGGGCGACGGGGCCGGCGAGCCTGCTTCCGGTGACGAGCGCGCGCCCGTGGCGACCGGCGACGGAAGCGCCGACGGCGACGGGCTCGAGCAGGCCGTCAGGCAGGCGGCGACCACCATCGCCGCGGCGCGGATCCGCACCCAGCTCACGTCATGAGTTGCGGCAGACGCAGAATTCGTTTCCTTCGGGATCCGCCAGGACGATGAAGACGTCGTCCGGGTCCTCGGACGCCCACAGTCGCGTGGCTCCGAGCGCCTCGATGCGGGCCGCCTCGCCGACCTCGTCCTTCGCGTACAGATCGATGTGGACGCGGTTCTTTCCCACCTTCGCCTCGGGGACGTGCTGCAGCCCGATCCTGGGCCCGTGTCCGGCCGGGTCCTCCAGCTGGACCCAGTCCTCGTCGCCGTCGATCTGCCGGTATCCGATGGCCGCCGTCCAGAACGGCGCGAGCGCCTGCGGATCGCCGCAGTCGATCACGATGCTTCCGACGGTCACGTCCACGGCCGGATCGTACCCTGTTCCAAATCAGGGCAGATCGGTACAGTGGTCGGGTGGACCGAGAGGAGCGGCCGGGCTTCTTCCTGCGCTGGCGAGGGGCGCTCCTCGGGCTGGGCGTGCTGGGGGCGCTGACCGTTGCCGGCGCGGCCGTCCTCACCGTCCTGCTCATGATCGTCAGCCTGACGATGCTGCTGACGAGCATCCCCTGACCCCCGGCCGGCGTCGCGTGTCGTAGCCTGGGACGATGTTCGACGCACTCACCGACCGCCTCGACGCCGTCTTCCGCAAGCTCCGGCAGCGGGGCAAGCTGCATCCCAAGCAGGTCGACGCCGCCCTGGCCGACATCCGCACGGCCCTGCTCGACGCGCGACGTCTCGCTCGAGGTCGTCGACGACTTCCTCGGCCGCGTCCGCGACCGGGCGCTCTCCGACGAGGTGATGCGGATCGCTGACCCCCGCCCAGCAGGTGATCAAGGTCGTCCGCGACGAGCTGCTGACCACGCTCGGGCGGCGAGCACCGGCCCTTCACGCTCCCCGGGGCGAACCCGGTCGTGATCATGATGGCCGGGGTCCAGGGCTCCGGGAAGACGACGCACTCGGCCAAGCTCGCCCTGCACCTGAAGGAGAAGGGCCGCCATCCGCTGCTGGTCGCGGCCGACCTCCAGCGCCCGGCCGCCGTCGAGCAGCTGATCACGCTCGGCGGGGAGATCGGCGTGCCGGTGGTCTCCGACGGCACGCGACCCGGTGAAGGTGGCGAAGAACGCCGTGAAGCAGGCGGAGCGCGAGGGCCGCAACGTGGTGATCGTCGACACCGCCGGCCGCCTGCACGTCGACCCCGAGATGATGAAGCGAGGCCCGCCGGGTGCGCGACGCGATCCGCCCGCACCACGTCCTGATGGCCTGCGACGCGATGACCGGTCAGGACGCCGTCCTGCAGGCGCGGGCGTTCATGAAGGACGTCGACCTGACCGGGTTCGTGCTGACGAAGCTCGACGGCGACTCCCGCGGCGGCGCCGCGCTGTCGATCACCCACGAGACCGGCACGGCCCATCTACTTCGCCGGCACCGGCGAGCAGCTGAAGGACCTGGAGCCCTTCTATCCCGACCGGATGGCCTCGCGGATCCTCGGGCATGGGCGACGTGCTGTCGCCTGATCGAGAAGGCCGAGAAGGAGCTCGACCAGGACAAGGCGCGCGAGGCCGCGGAGAAGATGGCCGACGGCCCAGTTCACGCTGGACGACTTCCTCGACGCAGATGCGCGAGGTGCAAGAAGCTCGGGTCCATGCAGGACCTCCTGGCGATGCTGCCGGGCATCCCGGGGGCGAAGCAGCAGCTGAAGGACCTCCAGGTGGACGAGCGGGAGTTCGCCCGCACCGAGGCCATCATCTAGTCGATGACGCGGGAGGAGCGCGCGCAACCCCGCTATCATCGACGGCAGCCGGCGCCTCCGGATCGCCCGCGGATCGGGCACCACCACACAGCAGGTCAACGCGCTGCTGAAGGAGTTCGCGCAGGCGCAAGAAGATGATGAAGTCGATGATGGGCGATGGCCGGGTTCGGCGGGCAGGGCGGCAACGGGGCGCAAGTGCCCAAGGGCATGCAGATGCCGGGAAACGGCCTGCCAGGGATGCCGAACGTGCCCGGACGCTCGAGGCGCACCGGCCCCGGAGCGACGCGCGGGTCCGGCCGCGCCGGAGGAGGAGGACCGAATGGTCAAGATCAGGTTGATGCGTCTGGGGGCCACGAAGCGCCCCTTCTACCGGGTCGTCGTGGCCGACTCCCGCAGCCCGCGCGACGGACGGTTCATCGAGACACATCGGGAAGTACCACCCGATCGACGACCCGTCGTTCATCGAGATCGACGCCGACCGCGCGCTGTACTGGCTGGCCGAGGGCGCCCAGCCGACCGAGCAGGTGCGGAACCTGCTGAAGATCCAGGGCGTCTGGGACGGTTCGAGGCCTCGCACCCGGCGAAGGCCAAGCCGAAGCCGAAGGCGACGTCGAAGCCGAAGGCCACGTCCGAACCGACGTCGAAGAAGGCCGCGGCCACCGACACGGCGAACGGGTCGCCACCCGAGCCCGCGGACGCCGAGGTCGGCGACGACCGGTTCGTCGGTGGCGCCGTGAAGGAGATTCCTCGAGTTCATCGCCCGGAACCTCGTGGACGACCCCGATGCGGTTCGGGTCGAGGAAGAGCGCGGACGCGGGGCGGCTGATCCTGCACCTCACGGTGGCCGACCCGACGACATCGGCAAGGTCATCGGCCGGGGCGGGCGCACCGCCCGGGCCATCCGGACGGTCGTGCGGGCCGCCGCGATCCGGTCCGGCACGCACGTCATGGTCGAGATCGTGGGGTGAGCGGAGCCCGCCATCGCCTGGGTGGCCGTCGGGCGCGGTCACCCGCGCCCACGGCGTGCAGGGCGAGGTCTCGGTCCTGTCCGCTCTCCGAGGTCGCCGAGCGCTTCGACGGCCGGCTCGCGGGTCTTCGCCGGCGAGGACGGAACCGCGGCCGTCTGACGGTGCGCTCGTCGCCGTCCCCATCGCGACCGGCTGCTGGTGCGCTTCGAGGGGATCGCGGACCGCACCGCGGCCGAGGCGCTCGTCGGGGACCTACCTGTTCGTGCCCGCCGACTCGTCGCCCGACGCTGCCCGAGGGCGAGTTCTGGCCGCACCAGATCCTGGGCGCCGAGGTGCGCACCGAGTCGGGGCGGTCGCTCGGCACCCTCGCCGAGATCGTCCGGACGCAGGCCAACGACGTATGGGTCGCGAGGCGGCGACGGACGGCGAGGCGCTGGTCCCCGCGCTGCGGGACGTGGTGGTGTCGGTGGACCTGTCCGCCGGGCGGATCATCGTGCGCGAGGTGCCCGGCCTGACGGTGCCGGAGCAGTCCTGAGCGCTCACGGTCCCGCTGGTAGCCTCCGGATCGTGCGCATCGACATCCTGACGCTGTTCCCCGGTCTGTTCGACAGCCCGCTCCGGCGAGAGCCTGCTGGGCAAGGCGATCGAGGCCGGCCTGCTCGACGTGCGCGTGCACGACATCCGCGATCACACGCACGATCCGCACCGGACGGCCGACGACACGCGCGTTCGGCGGCGGCCCCGGCATGGTCATGAAGCCGAGCCGATCTTCGAGGCGGTCGAGTCGCTGGGCCCGGAGGCCAAGCGGGTGATCCTGCTGTCGCCGGCCGGCCGGCGGCTCGACCAGGCGCTGGCTCGGGAGCTGTCCGCCGAGCCGTGGCTCGTGCTCATCTGCGGGCGGTACGAGGGGGTGGACGAGCGGGTCGTCGAAGGGCTCCCCGCCGAGGAGGTCTCGATCGGCGACTACGTGCTGTCCGGCGGCGAGGTCGGCCGCGCTGGTGGTGGTGGAGGCGGTCTACGCGGCTCGTCCCCGGCGTGGTCGGCAACGCGGAGTCGCTCGCCGGCGGAGTCGTTCGAGGCCGAGGGCCTGCTGGACCACCCGCACTACACGCGGCCGCGCGAGTACCGGGGGATGGAGGTCCCGGAGGTGCTGCTGTCGGGCGACCACGCCGCGATCGCCGCGTGGCGGCGGGACGCGGCCGCCTGGAGAAGACCCGCCGGAACCGTCCCGATCTGCCGGCCGGCGGCGCGGAGGAGTCCGGCACCGGGTCGTGAGGCGTCGGCCGCCGCGGGGTGCTCCACCCTCGGTGCTATCATTCGCAGCCGCGCCAATCTCCCACAGCTTCCGGGACCGTTATCGCATGAACAGATCGATCTCGTCGAGAAGCCGCGCCTGCGCGACGACCTGCCGGACTTTCGCGCCGGGCGACACGGTGCGCGTCCACGTGCGCGTGGCCGAGGCCGGCCGGGAGCGCATCCAGGTGTTCCAGGGCGTCGTCATCCGGCGCCGAGAACGGCGGGCTGCGCGAGACCTTCACGGTCCGCAAGATCTCGTTCGGCGTCGGCGTCGAGCGCACCTTCCCGCTGCACTCGCCGACCATCTCGAAGATCGAGGTCGTCACCCGGGGCCGCGTGCGCCGCGCGAAGCTGTACTACCTGCGCGAGCGCCGCGGAAAGCGCGCCCGGATCCGGGAGCTGCCGGGAGCCGGTCCCGGCCGCCGCGGCCGCCGGCGCCGCGACGGAGACCGACGCCGAACCGGAGAGAGCAGGACTAGCGGGGATGGCCATCCGCGTCGGCCGACCCGAGGACGTCCCGGGACGCCGTCCACGACCGAACCCGTTGGCCCGGTGCTCGGTGCCGTCGACCCGCCGGCCGGACCGGTGACCGACGAAGGCGACTCGACCACCGAAGACGCCACCGCCGGCTCGCACGACCACGGACGTCCACACCCGGCGCCGGCACGCCGCGAAGCGCCGAAGACGGGCGGGCGGCTGTCGTTCCTCCGGGAGCTGCCGTTCCTGCTGCTGATCGCGTTCGTCCTGGCCCTGCTGATCAAGACGTTCCTGGTCCAGGCGTTCTACATCCCGTCCGAGTCGATGGTCCCGACGCTCAAGGTCGGCGACCGCGTGCTGGTGAACAAGCTCGATGTACCACTTCCACCCGCCGCGGCCGGGGCGACATCATCGTGTTCGAGGAACCCGAACGCGCCACCGACGTCCACCGCAACCCGGTCTCGGGGTTCTTGCACTGGGTGACCGAGGGCTCGGGCCTGTCCGACCAGCCCCGACAAGGACTTCATCAAGCGGGTGATCGGGCTGCCCGGCGACATGGTCGAGGTCCGGTCGACGGCAAGGTCGTTCGTCAACGGCGAGCCGCTGGCCGAGCCGTACCTCAACGACGATCCGGAGACAGCTGCTCGTACGGGTCCGAGCTGGACCGTTCCGCCCGACCAGCTGTTCGTGATGGGCGACAACCGCACCAACTCGAACGACTCGCGGTACGGCCTCGGGTTCATCCCGATGCGACAAGGTGGTGGGCAGGGCGTTCGTCATCATCTGGCCGCCGTCCCGGTTCCGATGGTTGTCCGGGGATCCACTACCCGGGCCTCTGACGGACCGCTCATCGACCACAACGAGCGCCTCCTGCGCGGCAGGGCTTCCGCTGGTCGCCGGGCGTGGACGAGGCCGGCCGCGGCGCGCTGGCCGGGCCGCTGGTCGCCGCCGCCGTGATCCTGCCCGAAGGGGTTCGACTGCGACGGCCTCAAGGACTCGAAGGAGCTGACGCCCGAGCAGCGCGACGGACTGGTACGAGCGGATCGACGCGCGCGGCCGTGGCCTGGTCCGTGTGCCGCGCCTACCCGAGCCGGATCGACCGCCACGGCCTGCACGTGACGAACGTCTGGCCTGCTGCGACAGGCGGTGCGGGCGCTGCCGCTCCGGCCCGACTTCGTCCTGACCGACGGGTTCGCGCTCCGCTCGACTCGGGGTGCCGCAACTGTCGGTGAAGAAGGGCGACGCGACGTGCGCGTCGGTGGCGGCCGCTTCGATCGTGGCCAAGGTGAGCCGGGACGGGATGATGGACCGGTACCATCGGCGGTACCCGCTGTACGGGTTCGACCGCCACAGCGGCTACGGCACGCCGTCGCACCGCGCGGCGATCGCCCGGTACGGCCCCTCGCCCGATCCATCGGCGGTCGTTCAAGGGGATGGATCCTGTACGAGACGCAACACGAGGCCTACGTGGCGAATGTACGGTCGGCCGCCCGCCGCCGCGGACGCGCGTCCGGATGAGGAGACGGAATCGTGAGCGACGAGGACATCGAACGGTACGAGGACGACATGGAGCTCCGCCTGTGGCGCGAGTACCGCGACGTGCTGCCCATGTTCGCCTACGTCGTGGAGACCGAACGCCGCTTCTACCTCTGCCAACAAGGTCGACGTGTCACCGAGCACGACGGGCCCGGCGGACCGTGGTTCGAGGTCGAGCTGACCGACGCATGGGTCTGGGACATGTACCGGCCGCGCGCGTTTCGTGAGCAAGGTCAAGGTGGTCACCACCGGCGACGTGAACGTCGAGGAGCTGGCCCAGAAGGACATCCGGCCGGACGACGCGGCGTCGGCCGGGCCCGTCGACGAATTCTGACCGGGGCTCGGCTCCACTCCGACGCTGCGCGGCCGCCGCGTCGGTGTGCCGCGGCATCCTGCACGAGTGGATGCCGGCGATGCCCGAATGTCGATCGGCGCGCGGCGGTGAGGACGCCGCGCTCGATCGGTATCTCGCGCGCGGGGTATCGGGTGCGTCGCGCGGAACTGGCGCTGCCGCCTCGGCGAGATCGACCTGGTGCGTCGCGCGCGGTCAGCTGCTCGTCGTCTGCGAGGTGAAGGCCCGCCGCGGCTCGGGACTCGGCGGACCGTTCGAGGCGGTGACGGCGGCGCAAGCAGCGAGAAGCTGCGTCGTCTGGCGGAGGCGTACCTGCTGGCCGAGTCGCGATCGCTCGCGCACATCGGTGTCGGCGACGTTCGCTTCGACGTGGCCAGCGTGACCGTGGCCGGCGACGGGTCGTCGTCCACGTGTTCGAAGACGCGTTCTGACGCGCGCGCGCTCGGTGGCGACCGCTAGTCGGTGCCGGCGCTAGTGTCACGATGTACGGGCGTGTTCTCGGCGTCGCGGTCGTCGGCATCCAGGGACGGATCGTGATCGGTCGAGGCCCACGTCGGCCGGGGGCTGCCCGCGCTCGTGGTGACCGGACTGCCGGGCGCCGGCGTGCAGGATGCTCGCGAACGCGTGCGTCCCGCGGTGGAGAGCGTCCGGCCTGATGTGGCCGCTGCGACGCGTGGTGGTGAACCTCTCGCCGGCGGACGTCCGGAAGGACGGGTCGGGCTTCGACCTGCCGATGGCGCTCGGCGTGCTGGCCGCCTCGGCGCAGGTTCCCGCCGAGCGACTGGACCGGTACGCGTTCTGCGGCGAGCTGTCGCTGAAGGGCGAGCTGATCGCGACGCCGGGCGTGCTCGCGGTGGCGATGGCGGCGGCAGCGGCGGGTTTGGAGGGCGTCGTCGGTGCCCGAGGCCAACGCGACGGAGGCCGCGCTGGTGGAGGGCCTGCGGGTCGTCGCGGCGCCCATCACTCGCGGCGGTGGTCGGCTTCCTGCGCGGAACGTGGCAGCCGGACGCGTCGGGCGGCCCCCGTCGTCGTGACCGCACCGGCCCCCTCCGAACGCCGTCGACCTCTCCGAGGTGCGCGGTCAGGCGGTGGCGCGCCGCGCGCTCGAGATCGCGGCGGCCGGCGGCCACAACGTGCTGCTTCGTCGGCCCGCCGGGCGCGGGAAAGACGATGCTCGCGCGCCGGCTTCCCACCATCCTTCCCACGATGACGCGCCAGGAGGCGCTCGAGGTGACCCGCCTGCACTCCGTCGCCGGCGTTCTGCAGGGCGGCCTGGTCGCGGTGCGGCCGTTCCGGACGCCGCACCACACCGTGTCGCCGGCGGCGCTCCTTGGGGGCGGGTCCGGCCTCGCGCGTCCAGGCGAGGTGTCGCTGGCGCACAACGGCGTGCTGTTCCTGGACGAGTTCACCGAGTTCCGGCGCGACGCCGTGGAGGGATTGCGCCAGCCGCTGGAGGACGGGCGGGTGGTCGTGGCCCGCAGCGGCGGCGTCGTCGACTTCCCGGCGCGCTTCACGCTGATGGCCGCGTCGAACCCCTGCCCCTGCGGGTTCGATGGGGACGGCCGGCGCCGATGCACGTGCCTGCCGAACAGGTCGCTGCAATACCGGCAGCGGTTGTCGGGGCCGTTGCTCGACCGCGTCGACATCCAGCTGTTCGTTCCGCGGCTCACGCGCGGTGAGCTGATGGGCGCGGAGACGGGTGAGCGGTCGGAACACGTCCGTGCGCGTGTCGAGGCGGCGCGCGAGCGGCAGCGTCACCGGCTGACATCCACGACGTGGACGTGCAACGCACAGATGCCCGGCGGCATGGCTCGGCGCAGCGCCGGACTCACCGAGGCGGCGACCGAGCTGCTGTCGGCGGCGGTCGAGAGCCTCGCGCTGTCGGGACGCGGCTTCGACCGCGCCATCCGCGTCGCCCGGACGATCGCCGACATCGCCGGCGCGGACCGGGTCGAGCCCGAGCACATGTCCGAGGCGCTCGGCTACCGCTTTCCCGCGGGGTCGGCCATCGAGGACCGGCCGGCCGCCCTCGGCGGATGAGCGAGGAGCCGCCGCCGCGGCCGACGTCCTGGCCGGAGGGCTTCGCGGCCGGCGCGGCGAACCGTGCCGCGATCGCCGTTCTGCTGAGCCTGCCGTCCGTGACGCCCCGCCGCCTGCTGGACCTCGCCGACCGCCATCGCCGGGCCGAAGCCGTGCTGGCGGCCGTTCGTCGCGGGCGGGGCTCCAGCGCGAACGACGGCGAACGCGCTCGCGAGGTCGACGGTCACGAGATCCTGTCGGCGGCCGGCGCGGCGGGCGCGCGCCTCGTGGCCACGGGGGAACCCGAGTACCCGCCGGCCCTGCGCGACCTGTCCGACCCGCCGGCGGGCCTCTTCGTGCGCGGGGGCGACCTCCGCGACATGCCGCCCTCCGTCGGGATGGTGGGGGCACGCAACGCATCGCCGGACGGATGCGACGTGGCGACCGACATCGGACGGGGCCTGGCCGCGGGCGGGGTCTGCGTCGTGAGTGGCGCGGCGCGCGGGATCGACACGTGCGGACACCGGGGCGCGCTCGCGGCCGGCGGCCGGACCGTGGCGGTGCTCGGGTCCGGCGTCGACGTCGCCTATCCGCGGGCCAACGCGGCGCTCCTGGACCGCATCGCCGATGCGGGCGCGGTGGTGAGCGAGTACCCGCCCGGCACGCGCGCCGAGCCGTTCCGGTTCCCGGCGCGCAATCGGATCGTGGCCGGGCTGTCGCGCGCCGTCGTGATCGTTGAGGGCGCGGCGGGCAGCGGATCCATGATCACGGCCGACCACGCGATCGATCTCGGGCGTGAGGTCTTCGCCGTCCCCGGTCCCGTCACGAGCGAGCTGTCCCACGTTCCGCTGGCCCTGATCCGCGACGGCGCCACCATGATCCGCGGGGCCGCCGACCTGCTGGAGGATCTCGGCCTCGGGCCGCCGGTGGGCCCGGCGTCCCCGCAACGGCTCGCCGAGGCCGTGGGGGCCATCCCGGGCCTGGAGAGCGACCAACGGGCGGTGCTCTGCGAGCTGACCGGACCCTGCACGCCGGAGCTCCTGGCGAACAGGACGGGGCTGGCACTTCCGCGCGTGCTGGGCGCCCTGACCGTCTTGGAGGTGCGCCGGCTCGTGCGGGGGATCGGCGGGCGCTACGAAAGGCTCCTCGCGAGCTCCGCACCTCCCTGATACCGGCCGAAGGGTGTGCTACAAGTCCATACCGGTGCTCCGGTACCGCCGGCAACGGAGGTTCCCCGACGCATTCCCGTGCAGACGCCGACGGCGGCATGCCCGCCAAGGACGAGGTCCTCGTGCAGGAGTTCGAGGGCCATCTCCTGCTGGGCAGACGCCTCTCGGAGCACACCGTCCGCGCCTACGGGCGGGACGTGCGCTCGCTGGCCGAGTTCCTGGCCCGCGACGGCAGCTCGCTCGGCGAGGCCACGCATCCCCTGCTGCGACGCTGGCTCGCGAAACTGACCACGCTGGGCTACGCCCGCAGCACGATCGCCCGCCGGGCGGCCGCGGTTCGGACGTTCTACGCCTGGGCGGCGGGCGTGGGCCGTGTGGGGGCGAACCCCGCGGCCCTCCTGGGCTCGCCCCGGCCCGTCAACCGGCTTCCGGCCGTGCTGAGCCGCTCGGAGGCCGAGGAGCTGGCGGGCGCCCCGGCAGGCTCGGATCCCGTCACCCTTCGCGATCGGGCCGTGCTCGAGCTCCTCTACGGGTCCGGTCTTCGAGTTGCTGAGCTCTGCGCGCTCAACACCGAGGACTTGGAGGTCGATGCCCAGAGGGTGCGTGTGCACGGGAAGGGCGGCAAGGAGCGCCAGGTCCCGGTGGGGGACTATGCCACCGAGGCCCTGACGCGTTATCTGGAGGAGGGGAGGCCCGCCATGGAGCCCTGGGACGGCAGTCATCCGGCGCTGTTCTTCAACCGCCGGCGTAAGCGCCTGGGGGCCCGGGACGTCCGGGCCATGCTGGACCACTACCGGCCCGAGGCCCTGGATGGACGGCGCGTGTCCCCGCACACGCTGCGGCACTCGTTCGCCACGCACCTCCTGGAGGGCGGGGCCGAGATCCGGGTGGTGCAGGAACTCTTGGGACACACCTCGCTGGCCACCACCCAGCGCTACACGCATGTCTCAAGGCGTAGGCTGTTCGATGCGTACCGGTCGAGCCACCCCAGAGCCTGAGGCCATGGCCAGACAAACCTCCCCCAAGCCCAAGCAGACCAAGGCGGCCGCCTCGGGCCAGAGCGGACGATCGCGCACGGGCCTCGCCGAGCGCAAGGCGCCGGTGAAGAAGGTCACACCGCGGAAGGCGGCGGCCGGCGTGGCGACGCGCAACGGCAAGGTCGCCACCAAGGGTGGCCGTGCCGACACCGGGCGCCGTGTGCCCGTGCCGGGGACCCCGCCCGCCGGCGTTCCCGAAGAGCTCCTTCGCATCTGGGCCGACTTCAAGAGCACGGGCTCGGGCGAGGCGCGCGAGCGGCTCATCCTGCACTACGCGCCGCTCGTGAAGTACGTCGCCAGCCGCGTGGCCACCGGTCTGCCGGCGAGCGTCGAACAGGCCGACCTGGTGTCGTACGGCATGTTCGGTCTCATCGACGCGCTGGAGAAGTTCGAGCTGGACCGCGGCATCAAGTTCGAGACGTACGCGATCCCGCGCATCCGCGGCGCCATCATCGACGAGCTGCGCTCGCTCGACTGGGTGCCCCGGTCGGTGCGCTTCAAGCACCGCGAGTTCGAGAAGGCGTACGCGGAGGTCGAGTCGCGGCTGAAGCGCGCGCCGAGCGACCGCGAGATCGCCGAGCACCTCGGCATCAGCCTCGGCGAGCTGCACGACATCGTGACGCAGATCTCGTCCGTGTCGATCCTGGCCCTGGACGAGCCGGTGTCCGTCGGGTCCGACCGCGGCGAGACGATCTCGCTCATGGACACCCTCACCGACGTCGCCCACGGCGATCTCATCGAGGGACTCGAGGGCGACGAGATGCGGGCGATGCTGTCCGCGGCGATCAATCAGCTGTCAGACCGCGAGAAGATCGTCGTCACGCTCTACTACTTCGAGGGCCTGACCCTCTCGGAGATCGGTGACGTCCTGGGCGTCACCGAGTCCCGCGTGTGCCAGATCCACACGAAGGCCGTCGGCCAGTTGCGCATCCGGTTGACGGACACGTCGGAAGACGACTGACCCGGCCCGTCCGGACCCGCGCCGCACGCGTACGTCCTTTTTCTCCGAACGCATCGCCCATTCCGTGCGCCGCGTCATAGCGCGGCGATCGCGACGTCGGGTAGCGTCGGACCGCTGACCTCCGGGCGACGAGCGGGAAGGACGGAAGCACCATGTCGCCTCGGAGAACCATTCTCGTCGGGATCGCGGTGCTCGCGATCCTGATCGGTCCCCGCGCGCCGGCGACGGCGTTCGTCGAACGGAACGCGCCGCCGCACCGCGCCACACTGGTCGCATCGCCGGACGTCCCCGCCTACGGGACGTACGCGTGGCCGGTGTTCGGGCGCATCGTCGATCCGTTCCGCCTTTCGGCCGGTCCGTTCGGCCCGGGGCATCGCGGCATCGACATCGCCGCTGCGGTGGGAACGCCGGTGCGCGCGGCCTCGGGCGGTGTGGTCGCCTTCGCGGGCTCGGTCGCCGGCTCGCTCTTCGTCTCCATCGACCATCCCGACGGGGTGCGGACCTCGTACGGATATCTGTCCTCGATCGGGGTGTCCCGCGGGGACGTGGTGAGCCGGGGGCAGGTGATCGCCGCGTCCGGGGTTCGGTCATCCCGGCAAGACGCCCCCGCATCTGCACCTCGGGGCCCGCGTCGACGGCGGGTACATCGATCCGCTGCCGCTCCTCGTTCCGATCACGGTCGTGCCGCTGATCCATCTGGCCCCGCTGCCGGCGGCCCCGGTCTGAGCTCCGGCGTGGGCGCCGGGCGGAAACCCCAACCGCGCCCCATAGAATGTGCGGGCCTTGCGCCACCCGACAGAGCGACGCATCCGCCCGCCAGCCCGCCCGCGACTTCGAATGGGGGTCTGCGCGGCCGCATTCGTGCTGGCGACGGCCGGCTCGGCCGCGGCCCTCACGCAGCCCTCGACCCCGTGGCCCTCGTTCCAGGGCGGGCCCGAGCACCTCGGATCGGCGCCGGACGCGCCCGGGCCGCCGCTCTCGGCCGGCTGGCGGTACGCGGCCGGGAAGAACGGGGCGCTGTCACCGGCCGTGCTGGCGCCCGGGGCGGCGGTGTTCGAGACGAGCGGCGAGGTCGTCGCGGTCGATCCGACGACCGGTCGCCGCCTGTGGTCCACGAGCCGGGTGCCGGGGCCGGTGGCCCCCGTCGCGGTGGACCCGGCGACGGACGGCGGCCTGATCGTGTACACGGAGGGCGGCATCGGCGGGTCCGCGACGGTCGTCGCCGTGGCGCTCTCGGACCGGCAGATCCGGTGGGCGTTCACGCTTCCCCGTGCCTCGGCCGGCGGGCCGACCATCGCCGACGGCACCGTCTTCGTGGGAACGAGCGACGGGTCGGTGTTCGCGATCGACGAGGAGAGCGGCGGCCAGCGCTGGCGGGCGCGGACGGATGGAGCCGTGCTCGCGCCGCCGGCGGTGTCCGGAGGGCGGGTCTTCGCGGCGTCGGTCCTCGGAAAGGATTCGGCGAGCCACCTCTACGCGTGGGATGCGCAGTCGGGCAAGGCGGCCTGGGACCTGGCGCAGCGCCAGGGGTCGGTGGGAACCTCCGCGGTGACGGCGACCGGTGGTCGCGTGTACGTCGGCATGGGGGGCGTGGTGCAGGCCCTGGACGCCTCGAACGGGGAGCTGTCGTGGAGCCGGTCGGGGTCGCCCTCGGGGGGTTCCACGTTCAGCCCCGCCTCCGCTCCGGCGGTCGTGGACGGAAGCGTCTACGTGCTCGACGCCGGTGGCCACCTGAGCCGGTTCGCGGCCTCCAGCGGTCACCGCGTGTGGGACTTCCTGTTCGACGCGACCGCGAACCGCTCCTCGGCCCTCGTCGCGGGCGGTGCCGTCTACGCGGGGCTCGACGACGGGACGATCGGCGCAGTCGCCATCGAGAGCGGGAACCAGGTCTGGCGGTCGAAGCCCGAGCACGGCCCCGTCGGTCCCTTCGCGCCCGCCGGTGACCTCCTGCTGGCACCGCACCTCGGCCGCGGGGGCAGCCTGGTGGCTCTCGGCCACACGGGCGGCGCGCTGACGGACATCGTGTCGCCGTCGCGGCTGAACCTCGGCCGGGCGCTCCTGGGCTTCCTGGTCGCCGCCCTGATCGTCGCGCTCCTCGCGGCGGCCTTCGCGTTCGGCGACGGCCGCCTGCGCCTCCGCCGGAAGGCGGTGGGGACATGAGCAACAAACGCCGGCGCCCGTCGGGAAACCGAAGCGCCTCGGGTTCCAGAGGGGGTTCGAAGTCCGGTTCGCGATCCTCCGGCTCGAGCTCGCGCCGCGTCCAGGACGGCCGGGGCTCGTCGACGACCAAGCGACCGAAGGCCGGAAGCAGCGCCGCCGGGAAAAGCGCTCCGCGCGGGCGCGGCGCGGGCCGCCGCCCGGCCCGGGAACGGTTCTTCCCGCCCGAGGGCGCGCCGAGCGCGGGGGCGTCGGCCAGGATCGGGCTGCGGACGACGATCTCGTCGGTTCCTCTGGTGGGGTTGTGCCTCCTCGGGCCCCTCCTGCTCTGGTCCGTGCTGGCCCTGCTGAACGCCCCGCCCACACCTCAGGCGATGAACGAGGCCCTCGGCCTCGCGCCGGTCCGCTCCACCCTCGAGGTCGTCTCGCTGCTGTTTGGCGCGCAGATCACGGGCGGCCAGCTTGCGTCGCTGGCGGCGTTCGGCTTCCAGATCCTCTTCTACGCCTCGTTCATGACCGTGGCGATCTCGCTGGCGAGGAGCGCGCAGGACGGGCGAGCCGGCGGCGGTGGCGCTCGCGACGGCGTGGATCGTCCTGAAGGCCCGCGTCCTGTGGATGATCGTGGTCGAGCTGGGCTTCGTCTCGATCGCGCTCCTCCTGGTGTTCCTGCCGCTGCTCCTGGGAGGTTTCGCGTACCCGATCGGCCTGATGGCGGTGATCTACTTCACCGTCTACGTCCCGCCCGCGGTGGTGCTGAACGGGATGACGGGCCGAGAGGCGCTCCGGGCCGCGTTCGAGGGGGCGCGCATGGTCCGGACGAACCACGGCGTCCTCGTCGGGTGCTACGTGGTCTTCGTCCTGGTGGCCTTCATCGGGCCGGGCGTCACCGGCGTCGTGACCCCGACGATCGGGGTCTGGGTCTACGCGCTGATCGCGGGCCTGCTCCACGTGTCCATGGTGTCGATCTTCGTCCACCGGTGGCGCGTCCTCTCGCCGGCCTTCCTGTCGCCCGCCCCGGACGCGGACGCCCGGGTGGTCCACGCGGCCGAGGCCTAGACCAGGGCGAACGGCCTGTTACACTGCCCCTTCGGCCTGCCGAGCAGGTCAGAACGCACGCTCGCCGACTCGGCGCGGGGTCCCCATGTGGGCCGCATTCGAGGAAGACGCGGGCGGAGGAGACAACCGAACACAGGAGGGAACCACGTTGCCCGTCGTCACCAGGCGGGAGCTTCTCGAAGCGGGCGTGCATTTCGGGCACCAGACCAGACGCTGGAATCCGAAAATGCGCCGCTACATCTTCGGGGAGCGTTCCGGGATCTACATCATCGACCTCGAGAAGTCGCTTCTGGGGGTCGAGCACGCCCACGCGTTCCTGCAGGACATCGGCAAACGCCACGGGTCCGTGCTGTTCGTCGGCACCAAGAAGCAGGCGCAGGAGGTCGTTGCCGAGCAGGCCAAGCGCGTCGGCCAGCCCTACGTCAACACGCGGTGGCTGGGCGGCATGCTCACCAACTTCCAGACCATCCACGGGCGTCTGCGGCGTCTGAAGGAGCTGCGCGAGATGGACCGCGGAGGCGTCATGGAATACCTCCCGAAGAAGGAGGCCCTGCGCCTTCGCCACGAGCAGGGGAAGCTGGAACGCAACCTCTCCGGCATCATCGACATGGAGCGGCTCCCCGACGCGCTGTTCGTCATCGACACGAAGAAGGAACACATCGCGGTCACCGAGGCGCGCAAGCTGGGCATCCCGATCGTTGCGATCGTGGACACGAACTGCGACCCGGACGAGGTCGACTACGTCATCCCGGGCAACGACGACGCGATCCGCTCGTGCACGCTGGTGGCGCGCGTCGTGGCCGACGCCATCCAGGAGGGGCAGTACCTCGCCTACCAGGGCATGCAGGACCAGCTCGCCGAGCCCGAGATCGAGGAGGAAGAGGAGGTGCCCGAGGTCGCGGCCGAGCCCGAGCGGCCCGTGCAGCTCTCCGAAGAGGAAGCCCAGTGGATGGGCGCGGACGTCGACGAGTCGGCGAAGACGGCGGACGACGTGGTCGAGATCGAGCCCGAGCCCCAGGCCGAGGCCGCGGCAGCGGGGACGGCGGAAGGCGGCGACGAATGAGCGACAAGGAGATCTCCGCGGCCGACGTCAAGCGACTGCGCGACATGACGGGCGCGGGAATGATGGAGTGCAAGAAGGCGCTGCAGGAGGCCGGCGGCGACTTCGATCGCGCCCAGGAGATCCTCCGCGAGCGCGGCCTGGCCGGGGTCGAGAAGCGCAAGGCCCGCGTCGCCGGCGATGGAGTGGTCGAGTCCTACATCCACGGAGAGGGTCGTCTCGGCGTCCTGGTCGAGGTCAACTGCGAGACCGACTTCGTCGCCCGCACGCAGGAGTTCCGCGAGCTGGCCCGCGAGGTCGCGATGCAGGTGGCCGCGCAGTCCCCGCGCTGGGTGTCGCGTGACGAGGTTCCCGACGACGTCGTCGAGAGCGAGCGCAAGGTCTACGCCGAGCGCGCCCGTCAGCTGGGCAAGCCGGAGAACGTCCTGGACAAGATCGTCGACGGCATGCTCCAGGCGTTCTACAAGGAGACCGTGCTCCTGGATCAGCCCTACATCAGGGACGACGCCAAGCGCATCGACGACCTCGTGAAGGACGTGGCGACGAAGGTGGGCGAGAACGTGGTGATCCGCCGGTTCGTCCGCTATCAGCTGGGCGAGGAGGCCTGACCCGAGCGTGGCCGACCAGGGGAACGGGCCGGGTGGGGCGGCCCTCGAGACCGCGGGCGTGCGGGTCGAGGACGGTCCGACCGGCGTTCCCGTCTACCGCCGGGTCCTGCTGAAGCTCTCGGGCGAGGCGTTCGTCGGGCGCGATCAGGGGTTCGGGATCTCCAGCGACGCCACCCTGCAGGTGGCCGATCAGCTGAAGCACGTGGTCGGGCTGGGCGTCCAGGTGGCGGTGGTCGTCGGCGGCGGCAACATCTGGCGCGGCCGGCAGGCCCCCGACATGGACCGCAGCCGCGCCGACTACATCGGGATGCTGGCCACCGTCATGAACGCCGTGGCCCTCCAGGACGCACTCGAGCGCATGGGCGTCGTGACGCGCGTGCAGACGGCCATCCAGATGGCCCAGATCGCCGAGCCCTACATCCCCCTTCGCGCGATACGTCATCTCGAGAAGGGGCGGGTTGTGATCTTCGCCGCCGGCATGGGCGCTCCGTATTTCTCCACCGACACCACCGCCGCCCAGCGGGCGCTCGAGGTCAAGGCCGAGGCCATCCTGAAGGGCACCAAGGTCGACGGCGTGTACGACTCCGATCCCGTGACCAACCCCGAGGCCGTCCGGTTCGAGGATCTCGAGTACATGGACGTCCTGCGCCGGGGCCTGGCGGTCATGGACGCCACGGCCATCTCGCTCTGCATGGAGAACCACCTGCCCATCCTGGTCTTCGACCTCTGGCAGCAGGGCAACATCGAGCGTGCGCTGCTGGGGGAGCGGATCGGCACACTCGTCCACTGACGCGGACCGTTCCGCGGGCTCCGAAACATGCCACTGGCCCCCGAGGGGGCCATGTGGGTAGGCTTCAGGGTCGGCGGGGCCGTCCCCGCCGGAGGGGAAGCCGCGTGCCCGGATGGGCCCGCCGGCGAGGAGGCTCCCGGAGATGACGGTCGAGGACACGTTGCAGGACGCCGATCAGAAGATGCGGGGTGCCGTCTCGGTCGTCCGCGACGAGCTCGGGGGCATCCGCACGGGCCGCGCGAACGCGAAGATCCTCGACCGGATCTCTGTGGACTACTACGGGACCAAGACCGCGCTCAACCAGCTGGCATCCTTCTCGGTGCCCGAGCCGCGACTCCTGGTGATCCAGCCGTTCGACAAGAACGCGATGGGCGCGATGGAGAAGGCCATCATGCAGTCCGACCTGGGTCTCACCCCCTCCAACGACGGCAACGTCATCCGGCTGGCGTTCCCCACGCTCACCGAGGAGCGCCGCAAGGAGCTGATCAGGATCGCGCACGAACGGGCCGAGGAGGCCCGGGTGGCGGTCAGGAACGTCCGGCGTCACGCGAAGGACGCGCTGGAGCGGCTTGAGCATGAGCACGAGATTTCGGAAGATGACCTGAAGCGGTCCGAGAAGGAGCTGCAGCGCCTGACGGACCAATTCGTGACCGAGGTCGACCAGGCGCTCGCCCACAAGGAAAAGGAACTCGGGGAGGTCTAGATGACGCCACCGGATGATCGCGACCGGGGAGGGGAAGACCTCTTCGAGGATCTCGACAAGTACTTCGCTCCCATCGACGAGGTCGACTGGCCGGAGGGCGGCGAGAGCGCCACGCTCCCGGAGGGCGCGGAGGAGACCATCACGCTCCCGGAGAGCGCGGAGGAGGACGTCGTCATCGATCTCCGCGAACCGGTGCCCGAGTCGGTGCAGCCACCGGCCGCGGAGTCGAGCCTGAGCCAGGTCGCCGCCGGCCCGTCCGGCACGGCCGACGTCGTGGCCCTCGCCTCGGGCGGCGACGCGGGCGACGCCGGCGGGTCGCAGGGCCGCGAGGAACCAACCACGGAGATGTCGGGAGAGGATTGGCGACGCCTCCGCGAGGTGCTCGGCGACGACGACGATGCGCCGGCGAGCCCCATCCCACCGTCGACGGACGACGTCGTTCTCGGCGAGCCGCCCCAGGAGTCCGACCCGTTCCCGGCGGAGGAGATGGAGGCCGACGCCAGGGCCGCGTGGGGCCCGGACGAGGACGTGCCCGCCGAGCCGGCGGACGAGCCTCCCAGCAACCTGACGCTCGACGACCTGAAGAAGGCGCCGCCGGAGTACGTCGACCTGCCCCCTGCCCCAGGGGAGGAAGTCGTCGTCGTGGCCGAGACGGCGGCCGACCAGCCGCATCCGTCCGAGGTCGAGGCGGCGGCGGATCGCATGGCCGAGAGCATCCGGCAGACCGGCGAGCATCCGGTGGCGCGCGAGGAGGAGCCGGTCGCACCGCCCGCCGAGGTATCCGGCACCGACCTCCTCTGGGAGGAGGGCGCGGACGACGCCGACGACGTCCGTCCGATCCTCGAGGAGCCCGCCCCCGGCGAGCCCGAGGGCGCCGATCCGCTCGGCATCGGGGCCGTGGGAGGCCCGGCCTGGGAGGAGCCCACCTCGCACTCGGTCCTGGGCGATCCGACGTCGCCGGGGCCGTCCGAGCGGGATCTCCCCGCCGCGGTGATCACGGCCGGGGTGCTCGTCGTCGCCGCCCTGGTATCCATCTGGATCAGCACCGCCGCCTTCGCGGTCGTCGCGAGCATCGTCATTCTCCTCGCCCAGGCGGAGCTGTACGCGACCATGCACCGCCGCGGCTACCAGCCGGCGACGGCGCTGGGTCTGGTGATCGGCGCCATGATGCTGGCCGGCGCGTACCTGCGCGGCGAGCAGGCCATGCTGATGTTCGTCGCGCTCGGCGCGGTGTTGTCGTTCCTCTGGTACATGGCCGCGCCGCCCAAGGCGCGCGAAGGCACGCTGCGCAACATCGGCTCGACGTTGCTCGGCATCGTGTACGTCCCGTTCCTCGGTGGGTACGCGCTGATCCTGCTTTCGCAGAAGGGAATGGGGACGGGACTGCTGTTGGCCGTCCTCGGCCTCACGTTCCTCTACGACATGACGGCCTTCGCCGTCGGGTCGTTCTACGGCAAGCGCCCGCTCGCGCCGACGATCAGCCCCAAGAAGTCGTGGGAGGGATTGCTCGGCGCGACGGCGGTGACGATCCTCGTCGGGGCCGCGGTGCTGCCGAACATCCGTCCGATCGAGCCGTCGCTTCCGACCGCGATGGGGATGGCGCTGATCATCGTGATCTTCGCGCCGCTGGGGGACCTGTCCGAGTCGCTCATCAAGCGCGACCTGAGGGTGAAGGACATGGGAACGCTTCTACCGGGGCACGGGGGCGTCCTCGACCGGATCGATTCCGCACTCTTCGTTCTTCCCGCAGCCTGGTATTTCCTGCGCCTCGTGGCGTCCTGACCTGCGAAAACGGCTCCGGGGACCCCCCAGGGGGAGGGGTCCTCTGCGAAAGGATGTCCGACCGAAGGCTCATAGAAGCGGGCTCGGGAGCCGATCCCAACAGGTAGGGAGAGGCCGGGTCCGCCAAATGACGGCGGAGCGGGGTACCCTCTAGGAGAGCTATGCGAGCTGTTGCGATCCTCGGCTCCACCGGATCGATCGGGACTCAGGCGCTGGACGTCGTCCGGCGCAACCCCGATCGGTTCAAGGTGGTGGCGCTCGCCGCGGCCACCAGCCACGAGCTCCTCGTGGGACAGATCCGCGAATTCCTGCCACCGCTCGTCGCGATCGCCGACGAGGAAGCGGCCCTCGAGATCAAGGCCGGGCTCGGCCCCATCCGCGGGATGGAGATCCTCGCGGGGACCGAGGCCGCAGAGACCATCGCGCGTGAGTCCGAAGCCGACATCGTGTTGAACGCGATGGTTGGCGCCGTCGGGCTGGCGCCGTCGCTCGCCGCGCTCCAATCGGGGAAGTCACTCGCGCTCGCCAACAAGGAGTCGCTGATCGTCGGCGGCGAGCTCGTCATGGATCTCGTCAAGGGCGAACCCGACCGCCTGGTCCCCGTCGACTCCGAGCACGCGGCGCTGGCGCAGTGCCTTCGCGGCGAGCGGAAGGAGGACCTCAAGCGCGTGGTCATCACCGCGTCGGGCGGTCCGTTCCGCGAGTGGAGCCGCGAGGAGCTGTCCAAGGCCTCCGTCAAGGAGGCGCTCGCCCACCCCACGTGGACGATGGGTCCCAAGATCACGGTCGACTCCGCCACGCTGATGAACAAGGGCCTCGAGGTGATCGAGGCGCACTACCTCTTCGGGCTCGAGTACCGCGACATCGACGTCGTCGTGCATCCCGAGTCGATCATCCACGGCATCGCCGAGTTCACCGACGGCAGCATGATGGCCCAGCTGTCGCAGCCCGACATGCGCCTGCCGATCCAGCTGGCCCTGGGGTTCCCGGACCGTCTGCCGACCGGCATCAAGGGACTCGATCTCGCCCGGCTCGGCCGCCTCACCTTCGAGGACCTGAATCGCGAATCGTTCCCGTCCGTGGGTCTCGCCTACAGCGCGGGCGAGAAGGGCAGCACGTTCCCCGCCGTGCTGAACGCCGCCAACGAGGTCGCCGTCATGGCGTTCCTCGAGGGCAAGATCCGGCTGACGGCCATTCCCGAGATCGTGGAGTCGACGCTCGCCGACCACCAGCCGGCAGACGTCGTCTCGGTCGTCACGCTGAATCGCGCCGACACCTGGGCCAGACGCCAGGCTTCCGAGGCGATCGAGAACCTCCAGAGGTGAGAACGGCGACGCCGGTCCGTCTCGCCGCGCACTGATGTCCGAAACCCTGTACGCGATCCTCTTCTTCGTCGCCATCATCGGCGTCATCGTCATCCACGAGGCCGGCCACTTCGTCGCGGCGAAGGCGTGCAAGATGAAGGTCGAGGAGTTCTTCGTCGGGTTCGGGCCGCGGCTGTGGTCGTTCCGGCGCGGCGAGACGGAGTACGGCGTCAAGGCCATCGTGCTCGGCGGATACGTGAAGATCGCCGGCATGAACCCGCTCCAGCCGCCGCCGGCCGAGGATGCGGGGCGCACGTACTCTGACAAGTCGACGTGGCAGCGCATCGTCGTGGTGGCGTGCGGTCCGGTGACGCACTTCGTGATCGCGATCCTGATCCTGGGCGCGGTGCTGACGTTCTACGGACGGCCGATCTTCGGTCCACACCCCGTGATCGACTCGGTCTCGGCGACGCTGGGCGGCTCGCAGTCGCCGGCCGCGGCCGCCGGCCTTCGGCCGGGCGACGCGATCGTCTCGGTCAACGGCCGGCCCGTGTCGTCCGCGGACGATCTGGTGGCGATCCTGCGCGCGAGCCCGGGGACGCCCGTCGCCGTCGGCTACGTCCGCGACGGGGTCCGAACCACCGTGACCGTCACGCCTGTGCTCACGACGCTCGACGGGAAGCAGGTCGCGCTGATCGGCATCCACCTGCCGAAGACGCTCGGCTACGCGAGGACGAATCCGCTCGTCGGCATCGTGCCGCGGCGCGGGTCTGACGTGGGACATCTCCGTCGCGGTGATCCAGCGGATGGGGCAGGTGTTCGGTCCGGCGGGCATCCACCGGATCATCGACCTGCTCGGGGGCGCGCCCCGCAAGACCACGGACGTCGGAACCGTCGTCGGCACCGCCCGCCTGGCGGGGCAGGCTGCGGCGCAGGAGGACTGGGCCGACCTGCTGGTCCTGTTCGCCACCGTGAACATCTTCGTGGGCATCCTGAACCTCCTGCCGTTCCCGCCCTTCGACGGCGGGCACGTGGCCATCGCCATCTGGGAGAAGGTGACCCGGCGCCGGGTGGACATGCGGAAGCTGATGCCCGTGGCGGCGGTGGTCCTGGGCTTCCTCATCCTGTTCTCGGTCTCGGTCTTCTATCTGGACATCGTGAACCCCATCCCGAACCCCTTCCGCTGAGCACAGCGGCGCCTCCACCACACCTTCTTCACAGCGCGGCCGGCGAGCCCCGCCTCCCCGGCGGGCTACCATGTGACGATGTCGGGACGGTCGATCTTGGTGGTCGAGGACGAAGAGGCCATCGCCGAGGCGGTTCGCGTGCGCTTGGCGAGCGAGGGCTATGAGGTCCGTGTGGCCGGCGACGGTCCCGAGGCGCTGCGCCTGGCCGGCGACGAACGGCCCGACCTGGTCGTCCTGGACCTGATGCTCCCCGGCATGGACGGTCTGGAGGTCTGCCGGGAGCTGCAGCGGGAGTCGTGGGTCCCCGTGCTGATGCTCACCGCCCGGGCCGACGAGGCCGACAAGGTGGCCGGTCTGGCGGTCGGGGCCGACGACTACATGACCAAGCCCTTCAGCCTGCGCGAGCTGGCAGCGCGCGTGCGGGCGATCCTGCGACGCATGGAACGGATGCGCCAGGCCGCGGACGGCGAGCCCCTCGAGCGCTTCGACCTCCTCATCGACACCGCCCGCCGGCGGGTGACGAAGAACGACGCCGAGGTGGTCCTCACGCCGCTCGAGTTCGAGATCCTCGCGACGCTCGCACGCCAGCCAGGGGTCGTCTTGGGCCGCGACGATCTGATGGACCGCGTCTGGGGATACCGTGACTACGCGGGCGGCCGCGTGGTCGACTCGCACGTCGCTCGCATCCGTCGCAAGCTGGGTGACGACGCGGCCGAGCCGAGCTACATCCGGACCGTCCACGGCGTCGGCTACGCGTTTCGCGAAGGCGACGCGTGAGCACCGATCGCGACGACCTCGTCCGCCGATGGATGCGGCCGCTCGACCGGCTTCCCTCGATCCGAGCGAAGCTCGGCTCGGTCATCGTCTTCGCGGTCGCCGTCACCATCCTGATCATGTACCTCACCGTGGGGTTCGCCCTGCGGAAGAAGGAACAGGGCCAGCAGTTCCTGATCCTCCAGCAGCAGACGCAGACGGTCGTGGCGGCCGGGTTCTCCGAGTCCGGCAATGCCACCGGGGCGCTGAACCGCGTGCTCGACAAGTACAACCGCGACGCCGTGATCGTGACCGCCGGCGGCACCGTGCTGCGTGAGGAGTTCCCCGCGCCGGCGACGGTGTCCCTCGTGCTCCAGGGCCAGACCGACGCGGGCACCATCGGCAGCTACCAGTACTACGGCTACCCCGTGTATCGCGAGGGCCACGGGATCGTCGCGGCGGTCTACCTGTCGCGTCCGGTCGTCGGCGGTGGTCCGGTCGGCGCCGTCCGCGCGACCGCGAGCCTGCTGAAGTCCGTGTGGTGGCAGCTGCTGCTGGCCGGAGCCATCTCGGCCGCGATCGCGCTGGGCCTCGCGCGCCTGATGGCGCGGGGCATGACCCAGCCCATCCGCGACATGGCCGCCGCGGCGAACCGTCTGTCGCGCGGCGAGTACGGCGAACGCGTGGCCGTCGACAGCCGAGACGAGATCGGTCGGCTGGCCGAGACGTTCAACCGGATGGCCACCGAGCTCGAAAGCCTCGAGCGGCTCCGCCGAGACCTGGTCGCCAACGTCTCCCACGAGCTGAAGACGCCCATCTCGGCGCTGCGCGCCCATCTGGAGAACCTGCTCGACGGGGTGGAGGAGCCGAACCGGGACACGCTGCAGGTGATGCTGGAGCAGAGCGAGCGCCTGACGCGGCTGGTGGAGGAGCTGCTCGACCTGTCCCGCCTCGAGTCCGGCGGCGTGACCCTCACGATGGAGCCCGTACGGCTGGCGCCGCTGGTGCGCCAGGTCGCTCGCGAGATCCAGGTCGCACGCGGACCGTCCGTGGCGTTCCGGAACGAGGTCGACACCGACCTGCCTCCCGTCCAGGCCGACCCGGAGCGACTCCACCAGGTGCTGTTCAACCTGCTCGACAACGCCTTCCGGTTCACCCCCGCCGGCGGCACCGTGACGGTGTGGGCGTCCCGCGTGGACGGTTCGTGCGAGATCACCGTCGACGACACCGGTCCCGGCATCCCAGAGGACCAGCTTCCGTTCGTGTTCGAGCGGTTCTACCGCGTGGACAGCTCCCGGTCTCGTGGCGACGGCGGCACCGGCATCGGGCTGACGATCGCGCGGACCGTCGTCGAGGCGCACGGCGGACGCATCTGGGTGGAGCGCCGCGAAGGTGGCGGCTCCCGGTTCCGCTTCGTCCTGCCGGTCGATGGTCCCGAGCCCGTGGCGGGCCCGCCGGAGAAACCGGCCGCGCCCGCCGTGCGGCCCGCCCGTGAGCGCGCGCCCGTGATGGAGGCATCGTGAAGTCGCGAACCGCCACGGTCGTCGTCCGCCCCGCCGAGCGGGGAGCGTATGTGGACCTCACCGACGAGCTGCAGCGGGCCATCAAGGACGCCGGCGTGACGGACGGCTGCGCCGTCGTGTTCTGCGCCCACACCACCGCCGCCCTCCTGATCAACGAGTGGGAGGAGGGCGCGATGGCCGACTTCCGGACGCGCCTCGAGACGCTGGTGCCCGGCGACGTCGACTACGCGCACGACGACCTGACGCGCAGGACCCAGAACCTGGAGGAGACGCACGAGCGTCCGAACGGCCGCTCGCACGTCGGCCAGATGCTCCTCGGTCAGACGTCCCACGCGATCCCCGTCGCGCAGGGCGAGCCGATGCTGGGTCGCTGGCAGCGCCTGATGCTCATCGAGCTGGACGAGCCGAAGCCGGTCGGCCGCAGCGTGGTCTTCCACGTCTTCGGCGAATGACGGCGCCCGCCACCGCCGGAGTGCCGCACGGCCCCGTGGGATACTGACCGCAGCCATGCTCACCGAACGCCGCACGTCGCGAAAGCTCACGGTCGGCTCGGTCGAGGTCGGGGGCGACGCCCCGATCAGCATCCAGTCGATGACGACCACCAAGACCTCGGACGTCAACGCCACGCTGCAGCAGATGGCGTCGCTGGTCGCCGCGGGGGTCGACCTCGTGCGGGTCGCCGTTCCTCACTGGGAGGACGCCGAGGCCCTCAAGGTCATCGCCGAGCACGCCACCGTTCCGGTGATCGCCGACATCCACTTCCAGTGGAAGTACGCGATGGCCGCCCTCGAGGCCGGCGTGCACGGCCTGCGCATCAACCCGGGGAACATCAAGTACCACGACAAGGTCCGCCTGATCGCCCGCGAGGCGAAGGCGCGCGGCGTCCCGATCCGCATCGGGGTGAACGCCGGCTCGCTCGAGAAGGACCTGCTGGCGAAGTACGGGCGGCCCACCCCCGAGGCGCTGGTGGAGAGCGCGCTGAACGAGGCGCGCATCCTGGAGGACGAGGACTTCTTCGACATGAAGATCTCGGTCAAGCACGCCACGCCCTCGGTGATGATCCAGGCGTACCGGCTGCTGGCGCAGAAGTGCGACTACCCGCTGCACCTCGGTGTGACCGAGGCCGGTCCGATGCCGGCCGGCGGGATCAAGTCGGCCGTCGGGATCGGCACGCTGTTGGCCGAGGGGATCGGTGACACCATCCGCGTGTCCCTTACCGACGACCCGGTCGAGGAGGTCAAGGCCGGAACGTGGATCCTGCAGTCGCTGGGACTCCGCAAGCGCGGGCTCGACCTGGTCGCCTGCCCGTCGTGCGGACGCGCCGAGGTCAACGTGCTCAAGCTGACGAAGGAAGTGAACGAGGCCCTGGAGGCCGCGCAAGCTGAACGCGCCCGATCCGCGTCGCGGTCATGGGGTGCGTCGTGAACGGTCCGGGCGAGGCGCGCGAGGCCGACCTGGGGATCGCCAGCGGGAACGGCTACGGGCAGCTCATCGTCGGCGGCGAGGTCGTGCGCAACCGCATCCCCGAGGACCAGATCGTCGAGGTCCTGGTGGCCGAGGCGCGCCGGCTGGCCGAGGAGAAGGCCGCCGAGACCGTCGACGCCGGGGCCTGAGGCGATCCGATTCCTCCGCGGGGCTGTTCCCGCGGGTCCTGCGCTGCCGATAGGAAGACGGTGAAGCCATGCTTCCTGCTCCCGGTCCTCGCGCTCGTCCTGGCGCTGCTGGGCGTACCGGGCACCGCGGGGGCGGCGCCGGTCCCCGGCACCTCGTGCGACATCTTTCCCACGAACAACATCTGGAACACCGACATCTCGCAGCTCCCCGTCAACCCGAGCAGCGCCAAGTGGATGAAGGCGATGCACGCCGGCTCGACGAAGCTCCACCCCGACTTCGGGCGGCCGCCGTACGGCATGCCGTGGATCGTCGTGGCGATACGACGCCCACGACCGAGGTCGACTTCCAGTACGACGACGAGAGCGACGCCGGACCCTACCCCTTCACCTCCGGGACGCCGATCGAGGGCGGGTCGGACCGGCACGCGTTCATGATCAACTCCGACACGTGCGTGCTCTACGAGCTGTACAACGCGAAGTGGAACGACGGGAGCCCCACCGCCGGGAGCGGCGCCGTCTTCGACCTCGGCTCGAACGACCTGCGGCCCGCGGGATGGACGTCCGCGGACGCGGCCGGGCTGCCGATCTTCCCCGGGCTCGTGCGCTGGGACGAGGTGCAGGCCGGCGCCATCCACCACGCCATCCGCTTCACGGTCGACTGCACCAGCCGGCACTTCCTGTGGCCGGCGCGCCACCAGGCCGGCAGCGCCAATCAGAACTGCCCGCCCATGGGGGCGCGGTTCCGGCTGAAGTGGAACTTCGACGGGCGGAAGTTCGGCCCCGACGTGCGGGTCATCATCAACGCGATGAAGCACTACGGCCTGATCGTGGCCGACAACGGATCCGACTGGTACTTCCAGGGGACCGAGGACGCCAACTGGTCCGACTCGCTGCTGGACCAGCTGAAGACGATCCCAGCCTCGCAGTTCCAGGCGGTGTCCGAAGGCGCCTGCCGTGTCAGCGCCGACTCGGCCGAGGCCGCCTGCCCCTGAGGCCCATCCCAGCGGGTCCGGCGACGGTCGGACCGGTCAGGCGACCGCGACCAGACCCAGGAAGTTCTCGACGATCTGCGGCCCGTAGGGCGTGAGGATCGACTCGGGGTGGAACTGGACGCCGAAGCGCGGCAGCGACCGGTGTTCGACGGCCATGACCAGTCCGTCCTCGGTCTCGGCCGTCACGACCAGCTCGGCCGGCAGCGCCCCCCGGTCCACGACCAGCGAGTGGTAGCGTCCGGCCTCGAACGGGCTGGGGAGCCCGGCCAGGATTCCACGGCCCTCGTGGTAGACGAGCGACGCCTTCCCGTGCACGGGCTCGGGGGCGCGCACGACGGGGCCGCCGAACGCCGCTCCGATCGCCTGGTGTCCCAGGCACACGCCCAGCGACCGGTGTGCCGTCGTCCACCGCGTCGACCATCTGGAGGAAGCAGCCGGCCGACTCGGGCCGGCCGGGCCCGGGCGACAGGATGACCGCCTCCGGCCCCTGCCCGGCGAGCTCGGCCGCCCCGGCGGCGTCGGACCGCACCACGGTCGTCTCGTGCCCGAAGCTCTCCACAAGCTGGACCAGGTTGTAGACGAAGCTGTCGTAGTGATCGATCACCAGGATCATTGCGTGTCCTCCTCGGCCAGCACCGCGGGCAGCAGGCCCGCCGCCTTGTCGTTGGTCTCCTCGAGCTCGCGGTGTGGATCCGAGTCGGCGACCACGCCCGCGCCCATCTGGATGGTGGCCGTCCCGTCGTGCACCGTCACGGTCCGGATCGTGATGCAGAAGTCGAGGTCCCCCGAGAACGTCAGGTAGCCGACGGCGCCGGCGTACGGTCCGCGCGCCGTCGGCTCGTGCTCGGCGATCAGCTCCATCGCGCGGCGCTTCGGTGCGCCCGTGACCGTGCCGGCGGGAAAGGCGACGGCCAGCGCGTCCAGCGCGGTCCGGTCGGGGCGCAGCTCGCCTTCGACCGTCGAGACGATGTGCATGACCCGGGTGAAACGCTCGACCTCCATGAGCTCGCTCGGCCGGACGGTCCCGGCGACGCACACCCGGCCGAGGTCGTTGCGTGCGAGGTCGACGAGCATCGCGTGCTCGGCCTGCTCCTTGGGGTCGGCCAGCAGCTCGTGCTCGAGCAGGCGGTCGCGCACCTCGGTCTGTCCGCGCGGCCGGGTCCCGGCGATGGGCCGGGTCGAGACCCGGCGACCCTCCACCCGGACCAGCGGCTCGGGAGACGATCCCGCGAGCTCCACCCCCAGCATCCGCAGGAAGAACATGTACGGCGCCGGATTCGTGACGCGCAACCGCCGGTACACCGGGTACCCGCCCGACGGCGCCTGGAACGAGAGTCGCCGCGACGGCACGCCCTGAAAGATGTCGCCGGCCAGGATGTGTTCCTTGAAGGACGAGACGATCTCGCGGTACCGCTCGTCGGCCATGTTGGGCGTACCGGCGACACCGGGTGCGACCGGCTCGGGCAGGCGCGCCGGGGGAGGAGCCACCGCGCCGGCGACGCGGGCTGCCATCTCGTGCAGCGCGGCCACGGCGTCCGCGTAGCCGTCGGCGGGCGCGTGGGCCACCAGGATCAGGCGTTGCCGCCAGTGGTCGAACACCACCGCGCGGTCCACCAGCAGGAGCCCGATGGGTGGGCACGGCGCGTCGCCGGGCGCCGGCGCGGGGTGCCCATCGAGGAGCTCGGCGGCTTCGTAGCCCAGGTAGCCCATCAGGCCGCCGATCAGGGTCGGGAGGTCGGGAAGCCGCGGCCCCCGCAGGGCCGCCGCGAGCTCCTTGAGCTGATCCAGCGGCGCCGCACCCCGCGTCACCGCCGGAAACGCGACGTCGCGTGCCTGGTCCTGCACGCGGAGCCCCTCGTCGTCCACCACGATGGTCGCCGCCGGATCGCCGGCCACGAACGAGTAGCGTCCCCAGCGCTCCGAGCGCTCGACGCTCTCCAGGAGGATCCCCGGCCCGTCGGCCGCCAGGGCCGGGAAGATCCCGACGGGGGTCGAGACGTCGGCCAGCAGCTCCGTCCAGACCGGCACCATCGGCCAGTCGGCCGTCAATGCCCGGAACTCGTCCTCCGACGGACGAATCGGCAGATCCATGTCTCTCTCCTTGAGCACGCTCGGGCCAGGAACGTCAAAAGCCCCGGGTTCCGTGCCCCGGGGCCTCGTTGTCGTGAGCGGTGGTGCTGGCTAGACGCGCGACGACGCCGGGCTCCGGGAACCCCAGGACCAGCGCCAGGTGCGGCTCGTCATCGCCATCGTGCCCGTGATTGTGCGGGCAGGCCGGGCCGACCGTCAACCGGCGGCCGGAGCGATCCCGTATCCTTCCCCGAACCATGCGTGCGTCCAAGCTCTTCGCGCCCACCCTCCGGGAGGCTCCCGCCGAGGCCGAGGCCGCCTCGCACGTCCTGCTGCTGCGGGCCGCCTTCATCCGGAAGGTGGCGGCCGGCATCTACATCAACCTCCCCTTCGGCGTGAAGTCCATGCGGAAGATCGAGGACATCATCCGAGAGGAGATGGACGCAACCGGCGCTCAGGAGATCCGGATGCCCATCGTGCTGCCGGCCGAGCCGTGGAAGGTGACCGGACGCTGGCAGGCCTACGGCGACCTGATGTTCAAGCTGAAGGACCGTCACGGGCGCGAGATGGGCCTGGGCCCGACCGAGGAGGAGGTCGTCACGCCGCTGGTCGCGGCCGAGCTCCCCAGCTACCGCGACCTGCCCATCAACCTGTATCAGGTCGAGTGGAAGTACCGCGACGAGTTCCGCCCGCGCTACGGACTGCTGCGCGGGCGCGAGTTCCTGATGAAGGACGCCTACTCGTTCGACCGCGACGAGGAAGGCTTGCGGGCCTCCTACGACGTCATGTTCGAGGCGTACAAGCGCATCTTCGATCGCTGCGGACTGGAGTACCGCATCGTCGAGGCCGACCCGGGCCAGATCGGCGGCGGGATCAACCACGAGTACCTCGCGATCACGCGGGCCGGCGAGGACACGTTCCTCTACTGCGAGACGTGCGACTACGCCGCCGACCTCGAGGCGGCCACGCCGGGCTGGCCGGCGGCCGGAGACCTCGCCGCCACCGAGGCAGAGGCCCTGACCGAGATCCACACGCCCGACGCGGCCACGATCCAGGCGGTCGCCGAGTTCACCGGCCGGCCCGCGTCCGAGATGCTCAAGACGATGCTGTTCGACGCGGGCGGCCAGACGGTCGCGGTCCTGCTCCCCGGCGACCACGAGGTGAACGAGGAGAAGGTGGCGCGGCTGTTCTTCCCCACGCTGGTGCGCGCGTTCGAGGAGAAGGACTTCGCCGAGCGTGGGTTCGCCAAGGGCTACGTCGGGCCGCAAGCGATGCCCGACGACGCGGTGGTCCTCGCCGACCAATCGGTTCGCCTGGGCGCCAACTGGGTGACGGGCGCGAACCGGCCCGACCACCACGTCACCGGCGCGAACGAGGGGCGGGACTTCCGCGTGGACCGGTGGGAGGACGTCGTGCAGGCGGTCGAGGGCGACCCGTGTCCCGTGGACGGCGGCTCGCTGCGCGCCGGCCGCGGCATCGTCGTCGGACACATCTATCAGCTGGGCACGAAGTACTCGGAGCCGCTGAAGGCGACGTTCCTGGATGAGGACGGCACCGAGCAGCCGTACGTGATGGGGTGCTACGGCATCGGGATCTCGCGCATCCTCCCCGCCGTGGCCGAGCAGTACCACGACGACGTCGGCCTGAAGCTGCCGCCCGCGCTCGCGCCGTACGAGTCGATCGTGATCGCCACGAACATGGATCAGCCGCCGGTCGTGGAGACCGCCGAGCGCATCTACGAGGCGCTCGCCGAAGCGGGGGTCGAGGTCGTCTTCGACGACCGCGCCGTCACCGCAGGGGTAAAGTTCGCGGACGCCGAGCTGATCGGGTACCCGGTGCAGGTCGTCGTCGGCAAGCGCGGGGTCGAGGCCGGCGCCGTGGACGTCAAGGTGCGCGCGACGGACGCCCGCGACCAGGTGCCACTCGATCAGGTCGTCGCGGCCGTACGGGAACGGCTGTCTGCCGCGGGGTGACCATGGCGGGCGTGCCGAAGGACCTTCGCCGATTCCTCGATGGCCGTGCGAACGTCGAGGCGGTTGTGCAGCGGGTCGGGCACCAGACGTACGACGTCGTCTTCGTGGACGGCGCGGGGGAGTGGACGCACTGGGTCGTCGAGTCGACCGACGCCGCCGCGGCACTTGCCGAACGCCGCCGGCGTCCCGCTCCACGACGACTGGACCGACACGCTCTCGCGCCGCGTGAACGACAGCGATCCGCTGGGCAGACCCGAACGGCCAGCACCGCGCTCTCTAGTTCGCGCGCGCGGCGCGCTGGTCACATACGCGCCCTGATCGCAGCGTGTGAGCTCGTGACCTGGGCAAACAAGGCCCGGTGCTATACTTTTTTCCGAAGACGAAGGGCAGTTCCCGAAGGTGGGCTCGCGCCCACCTTTCTTTTCGAGGGAGCGTGTTATGGACCTCGACGGGCTCGTGCGGACGGTGGTGGAAGATGCCGGGCTCGAGCTGGTCGAGGTCTCGTTCGGTAAGCGAGGCAGGGGCGAAGGGTCCTGAACGTCTCGGTCGACCGCGAAGGCGGCGTCGACCTCGACGCGATCGCCGACGTCAACCGGCGGATCGCGCGACGGCTGGACCTGGAAGGCTTCGACCCGGGGCCGTACACGTTGGAAGTCGGGCTCCCCGGGGATCGAGCGGCCGCTTCGTTCCCCCGAGGAGTTCGCTCGTCGTGTCGGCGAGCGGGTGAAGGTGAAGACGACCCGTCCCGTGGACGGGGCTCGGACGCTCGTTGGAACGATCCTGGCGGCGGACGAGCAACAACTGAAGATCGCGACGGACGAGGACGAGGCGACGATCCCCTTCGAGGACATCGCTTCGGCCCGGACCGTGTTCGAGTGGGGTGGCGTGAGATGAATCAGGACCTGATCCAGGCATTGAAAGAGCTGGAGCGCGAGAAGGGAATCGCGTTCGAGACGATCCTGGCCGGCCTCGAGGAGGCCCTCGCCGTCCGCCTACAAGACCTGGAAGCGCGAGCACGACCCCGAGCTGACGAGGAGCCGACGGCGCGCGCGTGCAGCTCGACCCGGAGACCGGCGAGATGCGGGCGTGGGTGCAGGAGCTCGACGCCGACACCGAGGAGGTCATCTCCGAGAAGGAGGAGACCGTCCCCGACGAGTTCATGGGCCGCATCGCCGCGCAGACCGCGAAGCAGGTCATCTACCAGAAGCTCCGCGACGCCGAGCGCGAGATGACGTACGAGGAGTTCGCCGGCCGCGAGGGCGACATCGTCACCGGCATCATCCAGCAGGATCCCACGGAAGTACACGCTGCTCGACCTCGGGCAAGGTCGAGGCCCTCCTGCCGCAGGCCGAGCAGGTTCCGTCCGAGCCGTACCGACCACGGCGAGCGGCTCAAGGCCTACATCGTCGAGGTGCGCAAGACCACGAAGGGTCCGCAGATCGTCGTGTCGCGGACCCACCCGGGACTGCTGCGCGCTCTGTTCGAGCTGGAGGTGCCGGAGGTCGCCGAGGGCATCGTCGAGATCAAGGCCGTTGCCCGCGAGCCCGGCCACCGTTCGAAGATCGCCGTGACGTCGCAACGAGCCGGGCGTCGACCCCGTGGGCGCGTGCGTCGGCGCCAAGGGCTCGCGCGTGCGGATGGTCGTCAACGAGCTGCGCGGCGAGAAGATCGACGTCGTGGAGTGGACGGACGACCTGCCGAAGTTCGTGGCCAACGCGCTGCGCCCGGCCAAGGTCAAGGAGGTCCGGGTCGACCCGGAGACCGGTGACGGCCCCGGTCATCGTGCCCGACTACCAGCTGTCGCTGGCGATCGGCAAGGAGGGCCAGAACGCCCGCCTGGCGGCGAAGCTGACCGGCTGCCGGGTGGACATCCGCAGCGAGACGCAGGCGAGCGAGGAGGAGCGGAGCCCGCGGCCTGCCGCCCCCGACGCCGCTGCGGACCGGCTGCGGCGCCCGCGCCGGCCGCGGCGGCCGAGCCCGAGCCGGAAGCCGGCTCCGGCGGAGTCGCCCGAGGAGCCCACGTGGACGGCCCGACCGAGGAGCCCACCGCGGACGCGACGGCCGACGCCGCCGACACGGCGGAGGAGCCCGCCGACGGCCTGAGGCGGAGTCGCATGGGGTCCGGGCGGGAGCTCGCCTCAGCGCACCTGCGTGGGGTGCCGACGGTCCGGGCCGAAGGCCGAGCTCCTGCGCGTGACGAGGGCGCCGGGCGGACCGGGCCGAGGTCGATCCGAGCGGACGGGCCCCGGGCCGCGGAGCGTACGTGCACCGGGACCCGGCACTGCGCGTGCTCAGGGCGGCGCGTGTCCGGCCTCGGGGCGGACCTGGCGCGGGCCGCTAGTCTTGCGGAACGGCGCTGGACCGGCAGGCCGCGGGGCCGCTAGTGCTCAGGGCGAGCCATCGAGGAGGAAGAGCAGGCGTGAGGGTTCACGAGCTGGCGACGGAGCTGGGAGTCGCGAGCCGGGACATCCTCGACTCGCTCGAGGTCATGGGCTACGAGGGGCGGACGGCCTCCTCCACGGTGCCCGACGAAGCCGTCCCCGCGTTCGGGCCGCCGGCGGCAAGGTCAAGCCCGGCAGCAAGCCGAAGGTCGCGACGGAGGAGCGCTCGCCAGGCGCGGCCCGGCCAAGACGAAGGCCGCGCCCCCGAAGGCGAAGGAGCCCGAGGGAAACGAGCGCAGGTCGAGCCCGAGGTCGCCGCCAAGGTGGATGGAGCCCGATCGCGGCTCCCGAGCCCTGGTCGAGATTCCCGAGGCACCGGCCCGGTTCGCCGCCGCGCCCGCCGCGGCGCGTGCACGTTGCCCACGGCGCGACGCCGAGCGAGCTGGCAGACAAGCTCGGGGTCGAGGCCACGGCCGAGGTCGTCAAGATCCTCCTGATGGCCGGCGAGATGGTGACGGTCACGCAGTCGCTGTCCGACGCGGCCATCGAGCTGGTCGCGTCCGAGACCGGTCACGCCGGTGCGAGATCGTCGGCTCGACCGCCGCCGAGGAGCGCGCCGACGACGAGGAGGCGGTCGATGAGTCCCGCCTGGTCCCCGTCCTCCGGTGGTCACGGTCATGGGTCACGTCGACCACGGCAAGACACTGTTGCTCGACGCGATCCGCAAGACCGACGTGGTCGCGCGGCGAGTTCGGCGGGATCACGCAGCACATCGGGGCGTACCAGGTGCACCGGCCGGCCGGACGGTGACGTTCATCGACACCCCGGGCCACGAGGCCTTCACGGCGATGCGGGCCCGGGGCGCCGCATGACCGACATCGTCGTGCTGGTGGTGGCCGCCGACGACGGCGTGATGCCGCAGACGATCGAGGCGCTCAACCACGCGAAGGCCGCGGGCGTGCCGATCATCGTCGCCGTCAACAAGGTCGACAAGGAAGAGGCCGACCCGCAGCGCGTCCGCCAGCAGCTGTCGAGCAGGGGCTGATCCCCGTCGAGTGGGGTGGCGAGTACCGAGTTCGTCGACGTCTCGGCGAAGACCGGACAGAACCTCGAGACGCTCATCGAGACGCATCCTGTTGGTCGCCGACCTCCAGGAGCTGAAGGCGGACCCGCACGGCCCCCGCGCGCGGCGTCGCGGTCGAGGCGCACCTGGACAAGGGGCGGGGCCCGATCGCCACGCTGCTGGTCCTGCGCGGGACGCTCCGCGTCGGCGACGCGCTCGTCTGCGGCGCGGCCTGGTGCCGCGTGCGGGCGATGTTCGACGAGAACATGGCCGCGGTGACAGGAGGCCGGGCCGGCGAAGCCCGTCCAGGTGCTGGGGTGGTCGCAAGTCCCGGAGGCGGGCGATGACTTCCGGGCAGTCTCGGACGAGAAGGAAGCCCGTCACCTGGGGCGAGGAGCGCGGGACGAAGCTGCGCGCGGCCGAGTTCGCGGCCGCCCGTCCCGGCGGCGGCGTCGCTGACCGAGCTGCTCCGGCTGGCCCGCGAGGGCGAGCTGCCGACGCTGAACCTGGTCATCAAGGCGGACGTGCAGGGGACGCTCGAGGCGATCGTCGAATCCCTGGACAAGCTTCCCCAGGACGAGGTGCGGGTGCAGGTCCTGCACCGCGGCGTGGGCGGCATCAACGAGAACGACATCTCGCTGGCGGCGGCGTCGGGCGCCATCGTGATCGGCTTCAACGTCCGGCCCGACCCGAACGCGCGCGAGCTCGCCGCCAAGGAGGGCGTCGACCTTCGTCTGTACCGCGTCATCTACCAGGCGCTCGACGACATCCGCGCCGCGCTCGCGGGGATGCTGTCCCCCGACGAGCAGGAGGTCGAGCTGGGCCGCGCCGAGGTCCGGCGACCTGTTCCGCACGCCGCGCGGTGTGATCGCGGGCTGCCGGGTGACGCACGGAACGATCACGCGGGACTCGCTGGCGCGCCTGGTTCGCGACGGCGCGATCGTGTTCGCGGGACGGCTCGGGTCGCTCCGCCGCTTCAAGGACGACGTCCGCGAGGTGGGCGAGGGGTTCGAGTGCGGGATCGGCCTGGAGGGCTACCAGGACGTGCACGAGGACGACGTGATCGAGACGTACGAGGTCCGGGAGGTCGCCCGGACGCTGTGACGCGCTCGACGCGCCGGGAGGGACGGATGCTGGTCGCCGCGGCCCGGTTCGACCTCCGCGATTCCCGGGTGCACGTCGCTGAAGGAGAAGCGGCACGTGGTCAAGACGCTCATCGCCTCGCTCCGCGGGACGTTCAACGTCGCCGTGGCGGAGGTCGATCATCAGGATCTGTGGCAGCGGACGGCCATCGGCGTGTCCGCCGTCGCGAGCGAGCGGTACCACCTGACCAAGGTCATCCACGAGGTCGAGCGCCACGTGGAGCGCTTCCCCGGCGTCGAGCTGATCGACACCGCGATGTCGCTGCACGCGCCGGACGACGAGTGAGGAGCCGACGATGGGCGAAGGGACCAGGCCCCACCGCGTCGCGGAGGAGTTCCGCGAGATCCTGGCCGAGGAGATCCCCCGGCTCAAGGATCCGCGGATCGGGTTCGTGACCGTGACCCACGTGGACGTCACCAACGACCTGCGCCACGCCACTGTCTTCTACACGGCCCTCGGCGACGACGCGACCGCGGCGCCGGACGCGGGCCGGCCTGATCTCGGCCACCGTGCACCTGCGCACGACCCTGGGCCACCAGGTCCGGATGCGGTACATGCCCGAGGTCGAGTTCCAGGAGGACGTGGGTCTCACCCAGGTCGAACGGGTCTCCGAGCTGCTGAGCCAGATCGAGTCCGAGTCGAAGAAGGAGGAGGCCGAATGACCGGCCCCGCGCTCGGCGCAGCCGGCCTCGCGTTCGCGAGACGCTCGACTCCGCGATGGAGCGCGCGGCGGCGCTGCTGTCGGCGGCGCCCTCGGTCGCGCTCGCCTGTCACCTCAACCCGGATCCCGACGCGATCGGCTCGATGCTCGGGATGGCGGGCGCCCTGCGCTCGCGCGGAGCCGAGGTCGTCTGCTCGTGGGCCAACGACCCGATGGAGCGGCCGCGGTGGATGGCGCTGGTGGGCGACGTGGCGCCGGTGGTCGAGCCCGCGGCGTTCCCCGAGGCGCCGGAGGTCCTCGTCACCCTGGACACGGCGTCGCTGGACCGGCTGGGGTCGCTCGCCGATCGGGTCGCGCGCGCCGGCGAGGTGGTCGTCATCGACCACCACGTCACCAACCCGGGCTTCGGGACCATCAACGTGATCGACGGCCACGCCTCGTCGTCGGCCGAGGTCGCCTACCGGCTGATCCGCCGGATGGGCGTGTCGCTCTCGGACGGCGCGGCGGCCGCCCTGTACGCCGGCATCGTGACCGACACCGGGCGGTTCCAGTACCAGGCGGCGACCGCCGAGACGCTGCGCGTCGCGGCCGACCTCCGCGAGTACCGGGTTCGACCACGCGAAGCTCGCGCAGGCGCTCTACGAGGACGGCTCGTTCGCCTTCCTCCGCGTGCTGGCGGCCGCGCTCGAGCGCGTCGAGCTGGTGCCCGACGCGGGTCGCGGGCTCGTGTGGACGTTCATCACGAAGGAGGACCTCGCCCGGGCCGGCGCGAGCCTCGCCGAGACCGACGACCTGATCGACGTGATCCGCACGGCGGCCGAGGCCGACGTGGCCTGCGTGGTGAAGCAGCAGGAGGACGGGCTGTTCAAGGTGAGCCTGCGATCCCGTGGGGCGACCGACGTCGGCGCCATCGCGGCGGCCCACGGGGGCGGGGGACACCGCCTGGCCGCCGGGTACACGTCCGACCGGGACGTGGCGGGGACGATCGAGGCGATCGTGGCCGCGCTTCGCGCCGGCCCGGGGGATGACCCCGGCCCGGACGGCGTGCTGCTGATCGACAAGCCGTCCGGCATCACCTCGCACGACGCCGTTGCCCGGGTCCGCCGCGCGCTGGGCGTCAGGAAGGTCGGCCACGCGGGAACGCTCGACCCCATGGCCACCGGGCTGCTGCTGATGGGCGTCGGCCGGGCCACGCGGCTGCTCCGATTCCTGGGCGACCTCCCCAAGGAGTACGACGGGCACGGGCGTGCTCGGGATCGAGACCGACACGCTGGACGCGGACGGGCAGGTGACGCGGGAGGATGTCGCCGCGGCGGCGAACGTCACCGAGCCGGCGTTGCGGGCGGCCATGGCGGATCTCGTCGGCGAGATCGAGCAGACGCCGCCGGCGTACTCGGCCGTCAAGGTCGAGGGCGAGCGGCTGTACCGGGCCGCGCGCCGCGGCGAGACGCCCGAGGTCCCGACCCGGCGGGTCCGCGTCGACGCGTTCGATCTCCGGTCGTTCGCGCCACCCGAGTTCTCGTTCGTCGTGCGGTGCTCCGGCGGGACCTACATCCGGTCGATGGTCGCGCGACGTGGGCGCGACGCTCGGCTGCGGAGCGCACCTGTCACGGCTGCGCCGGACGGCGATCGGCCACTTTCGCGTGGAGGACGCGCGCTCGCCCGAGGACCCGGGGACGCCGCGCGACCCGGTATCGGCCGTCGAGCACCTGCCTTCGGTGGACCTGACCGACGAGGAGGCGGTCGCCGCGTCGCACGGCCGGATCCTCGGGCCGGCCGGCGTCGAGGGGCCCTACCGGGTCCACGCGCCCGGACGGGACGCTGGTCGGCGTGTACCACGACGACGGCGCCAAGGCCGTCCCCGAGATCATCCTGGCGGTGTCTGTACCCTGACCGGCATGGACGTCGTTCGGGGAATCGAGTCGTTTCCACCGCCCGGGGGCGTGACGATCGTCACGGTCGGGTTCTTCGACGGCGTCCACCTGGGACATCAGGCCGTCATCGGGCGCACCGTCGCGCTCGCGCGCGAGCGACGGCTCCCGTCCGTGGCCGTCACGTTCGATCGGCATCCCCGTGAGGTGTTCGCGCCGGGAACGGAGCCACGGCAGCTGACATCGCCCGCCCGGAAGGCCGAGCTGATCGCCGCCCTGGGTGTGGACACGCTGCTCGTGCTGGAGTTCACGGAGGAGTTCAGCCGGATCCCGCGGGACGAGTTCGCGAAGCGGATCCTGGTCGACGCGCTGCGGGCTCGCCACGTGGTGGTCGGGGCCAACTTCACCTTCGGCTACCGCGCCCTGGGGGACGTGGCGGCCCTGATGGATCTCGGAGAGACCCTCGGGTTCGAGGCGGAGGGCGTCCCCCTGCTCGAGGTGGACGGACGAACGGTCTCGTCGACCGCCATCCGGCAGGCCCTGGCGGACGGCGACGTGGCCTGGCCGCGGGCAGCCCTAGGGCGGCGGTACTCGGTGGACGGCAGGGTGGGCGAGGGGGCGGGCCGCGGCGCGACGCTGGGGTGGCCCACGGCCAACCTCGACCTCCCGCCGAAGATGCTCCTGCCCGGCAAGGGCGTCTACGCGGGCAAGGCCGAGCTGCCGAGTGGACGCTGGACCGCCGCGAGCAACGTCGGGACCAATCCCACGTTCGGGGTCGAGCCGCTGCACCTCGAGGCGTTCCTGCTCGACTTCGACGGCGACATCCGGGGCGAGGAGATGTCGGTCGAGTTCTGGGCCCGCGTGTCGGGCGAGGAGCGGTTCGACTCGATCGAGGCCCTGACCGAGAAGATCGCCGACGACGTCCGGCGAACCCGCGAGATCGTCGCCGCGGAGGAGATGGGGGAGACCGGGGACCCGCTGTGACGGACGGGTACCACGGCCGGCACCGGGACCCGCCGCCCGCGGGGACCCGCGCGCTCGCCGTCGCCAGCGGTGTGGTGGTGGTCGCGGTCGTCGCGGCGTCCATCGGATGGGCCGCGACGCGGCATCGGGGGGCGGCGCCGGCCGCGAGCCCGTCGCCCTCGGTCTCGATCGGTCCCTCGTCGCCGAGCGCCTCGCCCTCGCCGCTCCGGTCGGTCACGATCTCGGCGGTCGGCGACACGATGCTCGGCCACACGCCGACGCTCCCGCCCGACCCCTCGACGTACCTGGACGCCGTCCGATCGGCGCTGCGCCGTTCCATCGCGTTCGGCAACCTGGAGGGGACGCTCACCGACGCGTCCGTGTCGAAGTGCCCCACGCCGTCGCCGACCGGGTCGGCCTCGCCGCACTCGCCGACGCCGCCGCCCACCCAGCTGTGCTACGCGTTCCGCACGCCCCCCTCGTATGCCGCATACCTGCGCGCGGCCGGGTTCCACGTCCTGAACGACGCGAACAACCACTCGTACGACTTCGGTCCGGCGGGGCTCGAGCAGACGCTGCGGGCGCTCGACGGGGTCCACATCGAGCACGAGGGGCTCCCCGGCCAGATCGCGGTCGTGCGCCGTCACGGCGTCCGCGTGGCGTTCGTCGGGTTCGCGCCGTACAGCTTCACGGCGTCGCTGCTCGACGTCCCCGGCGCGCGGGCGCTGATCCGGCAGGCCGGCAAGAAGGCCGACGTGGTCGTGGCGTACATGCACGCGGGCGCGGAGGGCAGCGACGCCGTCCACGTCACCGGCGCGGAGGAGGTGTTCGCCGGCGAGGACCGGGGCAATCCGCAGGCCTTCGCCCATGCCGCCGTGGACGCCGGCGCCGACCTGGTCGTCGCCAGCGGCCCCCACGTGCTTCGGGGCATGGAGTTCTACCACCACCGCCTGATCGCCTACAGCCTGGGGAACTTCGCCGGCTACCACAACTTCACGGGGGGCGGGAACCTGTCCCTGTCGGGCGTCCTGCGCGTCACCCTCGCCGAGGACGGGACCTTCCGGGCGGGGCGCTTCCTGTCCCTCCGCCTGGACGGCGACGGCAGACCGGTGCCCGATCCGTCCCACGCCTCGCTCACGCTGGTGGCGGGGCTGTCCCGGGCCGATTTCGGCCGCCGCGCGGCCCGGTTCGCCTCGTCGGGGGCGATCCGGCCGCCGGAGCGGTGACCAGGCCATGTGGTAGCCTTGACCCCGATTCCATGTCGCTTACCACGCAGCAGAAGTCCGAGATCGTCACCGACCACCGGCGGGGAGAGACCGATACAGGCTCGCCCGAGGTGCAGGTCGCCATTCTCAGCAGGCGCATCGCGGACCTGACGGAGCACCTCAAGACCCACACCAAGGACCACGCCTCGCGGCGCGGCCTGCTCCAGATGGTCGGCACGCGCCGGCGTCTGCTCGACTACCTGCGGCGCGAGGACATCGAACGATACCGTGCGCTCATCGCGCGCCTGGGTCTGCGGCGCTGAGATCAACGGGAGGCGGCGAGAGCCGCCTCTTTTCATAGGGGGTGACGCCAGAAGCGAAGAACCACTGAGGGGCGACCGGCTCGGGAAGCGGTCGGTTGTCAGTTGCGGACTTCGGAGGGACCGGGAACCATCCGGTGTCCGGCCGAGGCCCACCACTGAGAATCGGCCGTCCGCCACGCTCCTCGACTGACCAACGAGACCGGCCGGGACCCGACAACGACCGGTCCTTTCGAGGAGGATTTTCATGATCATCACGCAATCCAAGACCATCGGCGGCGCCGAGATGTCCGTCGAGGTCGGCAAGCTCGCCCTGCAGGCAGAGGGCGCGTGCGTGCTCACACTGGGCGAGACCCAGGTGCTGGCCACGTGCACCAGTTCCAATCCCCGCGAGGGCATCGACTTCTTCCCGCTGACGGTGGACGTCGAAGAGCGCATGTACGCGGCGGGCAAGATCCCCGGCGGGTTCTTCCGCCGCGAGGGCCGCCCGTCCGAGACCGCGATCCTGACCGCGCGGCTGATCGACCGGCCGCTGCGGCCGACGTTCGCCGACGGCTATCGCGACGAGGTCCAGGTCGTCATCACCGTGCTGTCGGCGGACCTGGCCAACCCGTACGACATCCCCGGCATCAACGCCGCCGGGCTCGCCGTGACGCTGGCGGGGCTGCCGTTCGACGGCCCGGTGGCCGGCGTGCGCGCCGGACTGATCGGCGGCCAGTGGAAGATCAACCCGACGTACCAGGACCTCGAGCTGGCGACGTTCGACGTCGTCGTGGCCGGGCGCATGAACGACCTGGGCCAGATCGACATCCTGATGGTCGAGGGCGAGGCGCCCGAGGGAACGTGGGAGCGCCTGCAGTCCGGCGACGGTTCGGCCCCCACCGAGGAGATCGTGGCCGAGGGCCTCGAGGTCGCCAAGGCGGCGATCGGCGAGATCATCGTCGTTCCAGCGCGACATCGCGGCGCAGGCCGGCGCGACGCGGAACGAGTTCACGCCCCGTCCGCTGTATTCCGAGGAGACGTGGTCGGCGGTCGAGTACTTCGCCGGCCCGAAGCTCGCCGACGCGCTGGTCCCCGAGCAGCAGGAGCGCGTGGCGAACCTGGACGCGCTGAAGAGCGACCTCAAGGAGCACGCGCTGTCGGCGTGGGGCGAGGAGACCTACGCCGAGCGCGCGAGCGAGATCGGCCCGGCCTTCAAGGACCTCCAGAAGAAGGCCATGCGCAAGAAGATCGTCGAGGACGGCGTCCGGCTGGACGGCCGCACGCAGCGACGAGATCCGGCCGCTGTCTGCCGAGGTCGGACCTGATCCCGCGGGCGCACGGCTCCGGCCTGTTCCAGCGGGGCGAGACGCAGGTCCTGAACGTGGCGACGCTCGGCATGCTCCGCATGACGCAGATGATCGACACGCTCGACCCCGAGGAGTCCAAGCGGTACATCCATCACTACAACTTCCCGCCGTTCTCCACGGGTGAGACGGGCCGCATCGGCTCGCCGCGCCGCCGCGAGATCGGCCACGGGGCGCTCGCCGAGCGGGCGCTCGTGCCCGTCATCCCCGACGAGGACGAGTTCCCGTACACGCTCCGGCTGGTGTCGGACGTGCTGTCGTCGAACGGCTCGACGTCCATGGCGAGCGTCTGCGCGTCGACCCTGTCGCTGATGGACGCCGGCGTGCCGATCAAGGCGCCGGTGGCCGGGATCGCGATGGGCCTGATCGCCGACCGCGGGCAGTTCGTGACGCTGACCGACATCCTGGGCGCCGAGGACGCGCTGGGCGACATGGACTTCAAGGTCGCCGGCACGACCGACTTCGTGACGGCCATCCAGCTGGACATGAAGGTCACCGGCCTCCCACAGGAGGTCCTCGCCGGCGCGCTGAAGCAGGCGAAGGACGCCCGGCTGTTCATCCTGGACACGATCGCGAAGACCCTCCCCGGCCCGCGCGCCGCGCTGTCGGCCAAGGCGCCGCGCGTGGTCATGATCCAGATCCCGGTGGACAAGATCGGCGAGGTCATCGGCCCCAAGGGCAAGCGGATCAACGAGATCAGCGCGATGACCGGCGCCGACATCAACATCGAGGACGACGGCCGCGTGTTCGTCGGCTCGCGCGAGGGCGCGGGGGCCGAGGAGGCCATCGACATGATCGAGCAGATCGTGAACCCGCGGCTGCCCGAGGTGGGCGAGCGCTTCGAGGGCACGGTGGTCAAGACCACCGAGTTCGGCGCGTTCGTGAGCATCACCCCGGTCCGTGACGGCCTGGTGCACATCTCGAAGCTCGGACGGGGCAAGCGCCTCTCGAGCGTCGAGGAGGCCGTGAAGACGGGCGACAAGCTGACGGTCGAGGTGGAGAGCATCGACCTCGAGCGCGGACGCATCGCGCTCAAGCCCGTCGGCGAGGGCTGGGACCCGCCGGAAGGCGGCTGGCCCCGCGTGGAGGGCGACGACGGTGACCGGGGCGAACGTCGTCCCCGGAGCGACCGCGACCGCCGTCCCCGCGACCGCGACAGGGGCGGCCGTGGCCGGCGTGAGGGCGGCGGCGAGCGGCACGAGTCGTGAGCCCGGCGCGGCGCACACGGGGGGCCGAGCTCGAACGGACCGAGTACTCCTCGGGCCTGCGCGTCATCACCGAGCGCATGCCCGAGGTCCGGTCGATCGCGCTCGGCATCTGGGTGAACGTCGGGTCGCGCGACGAGCGGCCCGACATCGCCGGCACGTCGCACTTCCTCGAGCACCTGCTGTTCAAGGGAACGAAGCAGCTCTCGGCGCGCGACATCGCCGAGGCGTTCGACGCGGTGGGGGGTGACCTCAACGCGTTCAGCGCCAAGGAGTACACGTGCTACTACTGCCGGGTGCTCGACCGCGACCTCCCGATGGCCGTGGAGTTCATGTCGGACATGATCCAGCACTCCACGATCGCGAAGGACGACGTCGAGACCGAGCGGGGCGTCATTCTCGAAGAGATCAACATGCGGGACGACGACCCCGGCGACCTGATCCACGACCTGTTCGCCGAGACGCTGTGGAAGAACCACCCTCTGGGGCGGCCCGTGCTGGGAACGCGCCAGACGATCGGCGCGGTCTCCCGCGACCAGGTGAAGCGCTTCTACTCTGGACGATACGGCCCGCCGCGCTTCGTCGTGGCAGCCGCCGGGAACCTCGAGCACGACGACCTGTGCGCGCAGCTCCAGAAGCACATGGACACCGGCCGTCGCGTCACGCGCAAGACGACCCCGAAGACCCGCGACGGGGGCGACGTCCCCGTGGCCTCGGGCGAGACGCTGGTGCACCGGCGCAAGACCGAGCAGGCGCACATCTGCCTGGGTACCAACGGCTACTCGCGACGAGATCCCGACCGGTTCGCCTTCGGCGTGGTCAACACGGCCCTGGGCGGCGGGATGTCGTCGCGGCTGTTCCAGGAGGTCCGCGAGAAGCGCGCGCTGGCCTACGCGGTCGGGAGCTACCACTCGTCGTTCGCCGAGACCGGGCTGTTCTGCGCGTACGCCGGCACGACGCCCTCGCGCGCGAACGAGACGCTGACGGTGATCAAGGGGCAGATCGAGGACGTGGCCGAGAAGGGCCTGCTCCCCGACGAGCTCGAGCGGGCCAAGGGCCACATGAAGGGCTCGCTGGTGCTGTCGCTCGAGGACACGTCCGGGCGCATGTCGCGGATCGGCAAGTCCGAGATCGGCCACGGCGAGATCCTGTCCGTGGACGAGACGCTCCAGCGCATCGACGCCGTGACCGCCGAGGACGCGGCCCGCGTGGCGGCGGACGTGCTCGCCCAGCCCATGACCCTGACGGTGGTCGGGCCGTTCGGCCCGCGCCAGTTCGGCACATGATCCGCGTCGGCGTCATCGGGGCGACCGGCCGCATGGGCCGGATGGTCTGCGCCGCGGTGGCCGACGACCCGGATCTGGCGTTGGTCGCGGCGATCAGCCCCACGGGGGCCGGCGAGCCGCTGGGTCCGCTGATCTCCCGTCCCGACGTGGACGTCACGATCTCGGCCGTCACCGACACCCTGCTGCAGGCCGAGACCGAGGTGGCGGTGGACTTCACTCGCCCGGACGTCGTCATGGACAACGTCCGCTGGGCAATCGACCACGGGATGCACATCGTCGTGGGGACGAGCGGTATCGGCCCCGCCCAGCTGGACGAGATCCGCCGGCTGCTCGAGGACGAGGAGAACGACTCGCACGTGATCGTCGCGCCGAACTTCGCGATCGGCGCCGTGCTGATGCAGCGCTTCGCCGCCGAGGCGGCCCGCTACCTGCCGGCGGCCGAGATCATCGAGCTCCACCACGACCGCAAGGTCGACGCGCCGTCCGGGACCGCGCTGTCCACGGCCGAGCGCCTGGCCAAGGCGCGACGCGAGGGCTGGGTGGGCCCCGAGGGGGAGAACATCGACGGCGTGCGCGGCGGCGACTCGGACGGCGTCCGGATCCACTCGGTGCGGCTCCCCGGGCTGGTCGCGCACCAGGAGATCATCTTCGGCGGTCCCGGGCAGACGCTCACGATCCGCCACGACTCCATGGACCGCGAGTCGTTCATGCCCGGCGTGCTGCTGGCCATCAAGGAGGTCGCCACCCGGAAGGGGCTGACGGTCGGGCTCGAGCCGCTGCTCGACCTGCCGCCGCTCGTGGAAGGCGACGGATAAGCTTCGCGGGATGCCGAAGCGCCACCGGCTTGCCGCGATCTACGCCCATCCGGACGACGACACGTGGATGCTGGCCGGGACGTACCTGCTGCACGGCCACGATCTGGACCTGACGGTCGTGGTGGTGTCCAGCGGCGAGGCCGGCATGATCGCCGATCCGTCGCTGGCAACGCGCGAGAACCTTGCCGAGGTCCGTGAGGCGGAGGAACGCGCCTCGCTGGCGACGGCGGGTCAGGCGGACGCCGCGGTGCACTTCCTGCGGTATCCCGATGGAGGCGTGGCGGAAGCCGACCGCGCAGAGCTGGTGGACCGCCTCGTCGGGATCCTGAAGGAGGCGCGGCCGGACGTGGTGGCGACGTTCGGCCCCGAGGGGATCACCCAGCACGAGGACCACATCGCGGTGAGCCAGGCCACGACCGAGGCGTTCTACAAGGCGCGCGACGATCTGGGAGCGGGCGGGCCCGTGGACGCGGCGGGAGAACCGTTGCGGCGCCTGTTTTACTCGGCCGTGAACCAGACGGACCTGGAGCGCCTGTATGCGGCGATGCGCGCGGCCGGCCAGGAGGTCGATCCGGACGCGCCGTTCATGCCGCGCGCGGTTCCGGACAACGCGCTCACCGTTCGGGTGAACACGTCGAGCGTCGCCGACGGGAAGTACGAGTCCCTGATGCGGCACGGGACCCAGGAGGACGAGATCCACGCGTTCACGGACGTGGATCGCGAGCTGATGCTGGCGACGGAGCGTTTCGTGCAGGCCTGGCCGCCCGTGACCGACCCCGACGGCCCGACCGCCGGAAGCCTCTTCGACGGTCTGTAGGGAATCGCGGGTGCGATACGTCTATCTGGGCGATCGAATGACGGCGCCCCGGTGGCGCGGTCAGGAGTGCGACCCGGTTCGCCGGACCGACGGCCGGTGCCTCGTCAGACGCGGGACGGCCCTGGTGATCTTTGCGGACGGCTCGACGATCGCGGTCAACAGGCGCATGCTCAGGCTCCGAAACCCGGTACTCAGGCGAAGCGGTGCGTGATCTGTTCGTGCATCGCGGCATTGGCCGACAGGACGCTCTTGCCGTCGGCGAGCGGTGAGCCGTCGATCTGGCCGATGCGGCCTCCCGATTCCTCCAGAATGACCTCGAGCGCGGCGTAGTCCCACGTGCGAAGCGACGTCTCCATCATCGCGTCGCACGCGCCGCGCGCGACCAGACAGTGACCCCAGAAGTCGCCGAAGCCCCGGACACGATCCGCCTCCTCGCAGAGCTTCAGGAACGCGTCGCGGTCGGGGCGCTCGAGCCACGAGCCCACGCCTGCGATCGCCACCACCGCCTGGGGCAGGTCCTGGGTTTCCGAGACATGGATGGGCCGGCCGTTCATCGTGGCGCCGTGGCCTCGGGCGGCGCTGTACCGCTCGGCGAGCATCGGCGCCGAGGCCAGGCCGACGCGCGTCTTGCCCTCGACCGAGAGCGCGATGAGCGTGGCCCAGATGGGAATCTGCGCGGCGAAGTTCTTCGTACCGTCGATCGGGTCCACGATCCACATTCGGTCCCCGGAACCCTGGTGTCCTTCCTCCTCGCCGAGGATCGCGTCGCCGGGGTACCGCTCGGCGATGGCGTCGCGGAGCATCGTCTCGATGCGCGTGTCGGCCTCGGTGACGGGCGAGTCGTCGTCCTTGCGGCGCACCTCGAACTCGTGGTGGAAGACCTCGAGCCCGATCAGGGCCGCGCGATCGGCCAGCTCGTGGGCGAAGGCCAGCTCTTCGTCCCAGTCCGCCATTGGTCAGGCTACTTGACGATATCGACGTCGACGAACAGCACGCCCGAGCCGCCGGTGAAGGTGGCCATGTCCTCGGTCGCGGCCTTGGCGGCGTCGCTCGCGATGTCGGCCTTGAAGTCGTCGCGCGAGTCCCAGGCCATCACGGCGACCCCGTCGTAGGGAGCCTCGCCATCGCCGGCGACCCGGGTGACCGTGTGCAGCTCGTAGCCGCGGAGGTTGGCGTAGCCGTCGCGCACGATCGGCGCGTGCGTGGTGAGCCAGTAGTCGTGGAACTCCTCGGCGCTCATGCCTTCCTTGCGCCTCAGCCAGATGTGCATGCGATACATGTCGCCTCCAATGGGGTGCCGTCGTGGCCGAGCCTAGCAACCCCATGGGTCCGGGCGTACTCTTGGCGGAAGGTCGCGAGCGAGAGGAACCGGACATGGCGTGGAGCGGGCGAAACGATCTTCCGGAGACCCGGATGGCCCAGCAGGAGATGCTGCGGGCGGAGGAGGAGCGCGTTCACGAGGCGAAGGCGGCCGATCGGGTGGCTCGGGAATCCGGCCGGGTGCCGTGGTGGCGCCGGTTGTTCGGCCGGGGAAAGACGAAGACCGCCTAGGAGTCCTTGCTGGTGGCCTCCGGACCGTCGGCGGCACGCCGTGCCAGGGTCCACAACAGGTCCGAGAGCCGGTTCAGGTAGCGCAGCGCGTCGGGGTTGACCTGGCCGCCGCTCTCGCGGAGTTGGACGGCGCGCCGTTCTGCCCGACGCGCGAAGGTCCGGGCCACGTCGAGCGCCGCCGACGGGGGGTTGGCCCCGGGGACCAGGAAGTCGTTGCCGAGCGGCCGAGCCTCGACCTCGGCGTCGATCAGCCGCTCGAGCTCGACGACCATCTCCGGCGTGGCCAGCGAGACACCGACCTGCAACTTGTGCCGCTCGTCGGGGTTGGTGGCCAGGTCGGCAGCCACGACGAACAGCTCGCGTTGGAGCCGCAGGATCAGATCGTGGAGGTCGCCCCGGCCGGCGAGGGCTCGGGCGAGCCCCAGCGCGGCGACGGTCTCGTCGACGCTTCCGTAGGCCTCGGTGACCGCGTCCGCCTTGGAGATCCGCCCGCCGTACAGCAGCCCGGTCGTCCCGTCGTCGCCGGTCTTCGTGTAGATGCGCATCGGGCGCCAGAATAGACACGCACCGCGGATGCCGCCTGCACAAAATGAGTCTCATTTTGTGCGGCGCTGTTTCGGCAGGTGGCGGGGGACGACCGAGGACCTCCACCTCGCCCTCGGGCGGGCGTCAGGATTGCGCCCGATCCGTCCGATTCCGGCGCCCTTCCGGCGTGCGGGGCCCTGAGGGCGGTACGATCGTGCGGAACCGGCGACTCGTGGGGACCGTCTCCGGTTCGAACCGCCCACCTGAAGGGAGGCCCGTATGGCCGGAAGGTTCGGATCCGTCATCACCGCCATGGCCACCCCGTTCCGGGACGACTTCTCGCTCGACCTGGACCGGGCCCAGGAGCTCGCCTCGTGGCTGCTCGACCACGGCTCGGATTCCCTGGTCGTCTTCGGCTCGACCGGCGAGGCCGCGACCCAGACCGACGCCGAGAAGCGCGACCTGCTGCGGGCGGTGAAGGAGGCGGCGGCCGGCCGCGGCCAGATCATCGCCGGCACCGGCACGTACGACACCGCGCACTCGATCGAGCTGACGCACATGGCGCAGGAGAACGGCGCCGACGCCGTCCTGACGGTGACTCCCTACTACAACCGGCCCCCCCAGCGCGGCCTGACCGCGCACTTCACCGCCATCGCGACGTCCACGACCCTCCCCGTCATCCTCTACAACATCCCCGGGCGGTCGGCCTGCACGATCGAGCCCGACACTCTGTTGCGTCTGGCCGCCGACGTCCCCAACATCGTGGCCGTCAAGGACGCCACGGCCGACTTCCAGACCGCGTCGCGCATCATGGCGGAGAGCCCGCCCGACTTCGAGCTGTACTCGGGCGACGACTGGGCCACGTTCCCGATGGTCGCGCTCGGCGCGAAGGGCGTCATCTCGGTGGCCTCGCACCTGGCCGGCGAGCGCATGCGCGACATGGTCGAGCTGACCGTTGCCGGCGACGCCGCGGCCGCCCGCAAGATCCACGACGAGCTGATGCCCCTGTACCGCGGCCTGTTCATCGTGTCGAACCCGATCCCGCTGAAGGCCGCCCTCGAGATGGCAGGCCGCCCCGTCGGGCCGCCGCGCCTGCCGCTGGTGCCCGCGACCGACGACGAACGCGCCCGCATCCGGCAGGCGATGATCGACGCGGGGGTCATCGACCGCTGAGCGATAGGCTTGCCGCCCAACCATCCATGACACCAACGCCCCCTTCCCCGAGCGATCCTCGCCTCGTCTTCCTGGGCGGCGTGGGCGAGGTCGGCCGCAACATGGCCGCCCTCGAGATGGGTGGCCGCATCCTGGTCCTGGACGCCGGCCTGTCGTTCCCCGAGGCGGAGATGCCGGGCGTCGACCTGGTGCTGCCCGACTTCGAGTACCTGCGCCAGCACGCCGACCAGATCGAGGCCGTCGTCCTCACGCACGGTCACGAGGACCACGTCGGCACGCTCCCGTACCTGCTGCGTGAGTTCGACCTCAAGGTCTACGCCACGCGCCTGACCCTCGCCCTGATCGCGGGCAAGCTCGAGGAGCACGGCGTGACCGACAAGGCCGAGCTGCACGAGATCACGCCCGGGGACTCGGTCACCAGCGGTCCGTTCACCATGCGCTTCCATCGCGTCACGCACTCGATCCCGGACGGGGTGGCGGTGGCGGTCGACCTGCCCGCCGGCGTCCTGCTGCACACCGGCGACTTCAAGCTGGATCCCACGCCGATCGACGGGCGGGTGACCGACCTCCAGGGCATCGGCGCCGAGGCGGAGCGCGGCGTCCACGTGTTGCTGGCCGACTCGACCAATGCCGAGGACCGCGGGTCCTCGGGGAGCGAGCGGGAAGTCGGCCCCGTCCTGTACGACCTCATCCGCGACGCGCGCGGTCTGGTGGTCGTGGCCTGCTTCGCCAGCCACATCCACCGCGTGCAGCAGGTCGCGAACGCCGCGCGGAAGTGCAACCGGCGGGTCGCGTTCCTGGGGCGCAGCATGCACCAGAGCACGGCGGCGGCCCGCGAGATCGGGTACCTGACGATCCCCGACGACCAGATCATGGACATCGACGAGGTCGACGAGCAGAACCGCTCCGAGGTGGTCGTCATCAGCACCGGCTCGCAGGGCGAGCCGATGTCGGCCCTGTCGCTGATGGCCGCGCGCGAGCACAAGTGGGTCAAGCTCCAGCCCGGCGACACGGTCGTGCTCTCGTCGTCGGTCATCCCCGGGAACGAGACCGCCATCCACCGCGTGCTGGACGGCCTGTACCGATCGGGGGCCGACGTGTTCCACGTCCCCGTGTGGCCGGTGCACGTCTCGGGCCACGCCTCGGCCGATGAGCTGAAGCTGATGCTGAACCTCGTACGGCCGCGCTGGTTCATCCCGGTGCACGGCGAGCTGCGCCATCTGGCCCACCACGCCCGGCTGGCCCGCGAGGTGGGCGTCCCCGACGAGCGCATCCTGATCTGCGAGGACGGGGACACGGTCATCCTGGGCGAGACCCTGCGCCGGGGCGACCGCGTGCCCTCCGGCATGACGCTCGTGGACGGGCTGGGCATCGGCGACGTCGGCGAGGTGGTCCTGCGCGACCGCCGGAAGCTGGCCGAGGAGGGGATCGTCCTGGTGGTGGTCACCGTCGACGCCCACTCGGGCGAGGTGCTCGCCGGCCCCGACGTCGTCAACCGCGGGTTCGTCTTCGACGACACATCGGGGCACATCCTGGAGGAGGCGGCCGCCCGCGCCCTCGCCTCGCTGGAGGAGGCGGGGGAGGAAGTTTCGGATCCGGCAGGTGCTGAAACAGCACATCCGGCGCTCGCTTGGCAAATACTTCTACGAGCAGACGAAGCGCAAGCCGGTGATCGTCCCGGTGATCATGGAGGTCTGAGCGACCCGGCCCGTTCCCCGTACGGGAGGAAGCGTCGTGGCACGAACGAAGTCGAAAGCACGGAGGCGCCCGGCCGTCCCGGGCGAAGGGCCCGGGCCTGACGCGGCGCGCCGCGAGTGCGACCGGCCGGCACCTGGCGGCCCGGTCGATCGACGTGACCGCCGTGGCGCTGATCGTCCTGGCGCTGCTGGCGGTGCTGGCGCTGTGGATCGACTCCGGCGGCCCGTTCGGCACCGGAATGCGCGCGGTGATCCTCGGGCTGTTCGGCGTCGCCGGCTACCTGTTCCCGGTCGCCGCGGTGATCCTGTCGCTGCTGCTGTTCCGGGAGGACGAGGACGAACCGGAGCTCGGCCGCATGGCGCTCGGCCTGACGCTGTTCGTCCTCGGGTGCCTGGGGATCCTCTCGATCGCGCGGCGGCAATCCCTCCCCCGCGGACGGGTACGACGCGGTCAAGACATCGGGCGGCTACATCGGCGCCGTGGTCGGCTACGGGCTGTCCGCGGTGCTGTCCTCGTTCGGCGCGGTGGTGGTCTGCGTAGGACTCGCCGTCGTCGGCGTCGTGGTCTTCCTCGGGACGTCCCTGGCGACGATCGGCCGGGGGTTCCGATCCGCCTTCCACGGGCTGCGCGGCGCCGGCCGCGACGGCACCGACGGGCCCGAGGAACCGCGAGGCCCCGCACCACACCGCGGAGATCGTCGACCTGCGCGAGCCGATGCCCGATCCGAGCCCGAGCCGGACGCCGTCGAGATCGACGAGCCCAAGCAGATCCGGCTGCCGGTCCGCCCGCGCGGCGCCGGCTACACGCTCCCGCCGCTCGACCTGCTGCGGCGGGCTCCGGCCTCGGCCGGCGACGCCCGCGACGAGCGGCACACCTGCGAGGCACTGGAGCGCACGTTCCGCAACTTCGGCGTCGGCGCGAGCGTCGTTGCCAGCCACCGAGGCCCGACCGTGACGATGTACGAGGTCGAGGTCGAGGCGGGGACCAAGGTCAACAAGGTCCTGAACGCTCTCGGACGACATCGCCTACGCACTCGCCACGCCCGACGTCCGCATCATCGCGCCGATCCCCGGCAAGTCGGCGATCGGCGTCGAGGTGCCGAACAAGGTCCGCGACTTCGTGATGCTCGGCGACGTCCTGGGCTCGAAGGCCGCCCGCGATTCCACCAAGCCGCTGCACGTCGCGCTCGGAAAGGACGTGCACGGCCGCTCGGTGCTGGTGAACCTGGCCGAGATGCCCCACCTGTTGATCGCCGGCGCGACCGGCGCGGGGAAGTCGAGCCTGATCAACACGTTCGTGACGTCGGTGCTGATGCGCGACGTCACCCGACGAGGTCAAGCTCGTGCTGATCGACCCCAAGCGGGTCGAGCTGTCGCACTTCGCCGACCTGCCGCACCTGATCACCCCCGTGATCGTGCACCCCAAGAAGGCCGCGGAGGCGCTCGACTGGGTGGTGCGCGAGATGGAGATGCGCTACGAGGCGCTCGCCACGGTCGGCATGCGCGACATCGAGAGCTACAACGGGGGCTTCGAGGAAGGCACGCTCCGCATCCCGCCGGGCAAGGAGCACGAGTTCGACCGCCTCCCGTACATCCTGGTGGTGGTCGACGAGCTGGCCGACCTGATGATGGTCGCGCCACGCGACGTCGAGGACGCGATCTGCCGGATCGCGCAGATGGCCCGCGCGGTCGGCATCCACCTGGTGGTGGCGACGCAGCGTCCGTCGGTGGACGTGGTCACGGGGCTGATCAAGGCGAACATCCCCTCGCGCATCGCGTTCATGACGTCCTCGCAGGCCGACTCGCGCGTCATCCTCGACTCGAACGGCGCCGAGAAGCTGGTCGGCCACGGCGACATGATCTTCCAGCCGGCCAACGTGTCGAAGGGCGTGCGCATCCAGGGCGCCTGGGTCACCGCAGACCGAGATCGAGTCGGTCACCGCGTGGGCGCGCGAGCAGCGCCAGCCCGAGTTCGACGCGATCATCGACGGCCTGGGCCGCCCGCCCACGCCCGAGGAAGAGGCGATGGACGGCGACGACGACCTGCTCGAGCAGGCCGCCGAGCTGGTCATCCGGTCGCAGCTCGGCTCGACCTCGATGCTCCAGCGCAAGCTCAAGGTCGGCTTCGCCCGCGCGGGCCGCCTGATGGACATGATGGAGGAGCGTGGGATCGTCGGTCCCAGCCTGGGGTCCAAGGCGCGCGACGTCCTCATCACGTGGGACGAGTGGGAGGAATCCCGCGGCCGCGTCGGCGGCGGCTGACCGAACGGACCCGCAAAACAAAGGGAGCGAACCCGAAGGCTCGCTCCCTCTGGTCACTCCGCTTCCGGGCCTTGCGGCCCGACTGCTTCGTGACACGCGGAAGATAGAACGCCGGGCCGCCCGGACGCAAGTCGAAAGGGGCCTTTCGGGGGAATTAGAGTGACAAGAACGCGGCGAATTCCCATCCGCCGAGGCCGGAGGGCCCGGCCGGTAGAATTGCCGCATCGCCTCACCCCCACGCGCCAGGGATACGGAAGGTTCGGTTGTGCAGCGCACCGGCATTGGACCCGTTCTGCGGGAGGCTCGTCTCCGGCAGGGAAAATCGATCGAGGAAGCGAGCCGTGAGACCCGTATCCGGGCCGAGTACCTCCAGGCGCTCGAGCGCGAGAGCTACGACGCGTTCACCGGCGACGTCTACATCCGGGGATTCCTCCGCTCGTACTCGGCATACCTGGGTCTGGACGCCGACCGGGTGCTGGTGGCGTTCAACGAGCACTTCGGTCCCGCCGAGCCCGACGCTCCCGGCGCCCGCGCCGGGGCCGGCCAGGGGCGAGAAGACCGCCCTCCCGCACCTGCTGCCGCTGCGCCGGCACCATCCAAGCTGGCGGTTCCTGATCGCGGTCGCCGTCCTGGTCCTCGGCGTCCTGGCGGCGGCCGGGCTGTTCCGAAACCGCTCCAGCCCGGCCACGGGCACCGTGGGCGGTGGCACGCAGGCGACGGCGGGTCCGGGCGTCCAGGTGGCGATCAAGGCGGTCGAGCCGGTCCACGTGGTCGTGACCGTGGACGGCAAGGTCCAGAGCCACGACCTGGAGGCCACGGAGGGCATCGCGGTGACCGGGACCGAGACAGATCGAGGTCGCAGATCACACCCGGCGGGCAGGCCTCGGTGACGGTCAACGGTCACCAGCTGGGTGAGCTCGGCCATCCGTCCCGAACCTTCCTCGCCACCTACACTCCCCAGGACTACCGGAGGTCGCCATCCAGTCCGACACCGAACACGCACGCGAGCCACAGTCCCTGACCCCGTTCGGGTTCGGGTGGCCGAACGTGATCTCGCTCGGCCGCATCCTGCTGGTGCCGGTGATCGTCTGGTTGCTGGTCGTGGGAACGCCGGGCGCGTCGCTGGGCCGCCGGGCTGGTGTTCATCGCGGGGGCGGCGACCGACGGCATCGACGGGTACCTGGCGCGCCGGTGGGACGTCTCCACCAGGACCGGGCAGTGGCTCGACCCGCTGGCCGACAAGGCGCTCGTGGCGGCGCCGGTCATCACGCTCTCGGTGCAGGGGCTGTTCCCCGTCTGGGCGGCCGTCGCTGATCCTGGGGCGCGAGGTGGCGGTCGTGCTCCTCCGCGTGCTCCTGGGAACGCGCGGACGGTCCATGCCGGCGACGCTCCCGCGCCAAGGTGAAGACGGTCGTGCAGATCGTGGCGATCGCGATGTACGTGCTGCCGCTGGGGACGTGGGCCGACGGGCTCGAGTTCGCCGTGCTGGTGGCGGCCGTCGTGCTCACGCTCTTCACGGGCGTGCAGTACGCGGCGTTCGCCCTCGCGCCCGGAGGAGGGCGACCGGTGAATGCCGAGATCGTCGGCGTCGGCACCGAGCTCCTGCTCGGGCAGATCGCGAACGACAACGCCCGCTGCATCTCCGAGCGGCTGGCCGACGTGGGGGTCGACGTGCTCTACCACACGGCGGTCGGGGACAACCTGGAGCGCATCGCCGACGTGTTCCGGCTGGCGCTCTCCCGGGCCGACGTCCTGATCGTGACCGGCGGCCTGGGGCCCACACAGGACGACATCACCCGGGAGGGGCTGTCCGAGGCGATCGGCGTGCGCCTGGTGCGCGAGCCCGCCATCGAGGCGTTCCTGCGCGAACGGTTCGCGGGACGCGGCCGGGAGATGCCCGAGACCAACCTGCAGCAGGCCGACGTGCCCGAGGGCGGCCGGTACGTGCTCTCCGAGCGGGGAACGGCCCCGGGGCTCGCCGTCGACGCGCCCGGCGGCAAGCGCGTGTACCTGATGGCCGGGGTGCCCTCCGAGATGCGGGAGATGATGGATCGGCTGGTGCTGCCCGAGCTCCGCGAGCTGGCCGGTCCGGCGGTCATCGTGTCCCGCGTGTTGAAGGTGGCCGGCGTCTCCGAGTCGCTGATCGCGCAGATGCTGGACGACGTGTTCCACGGGTCGACCAATCCGTCGCTCGCGTACCTGGCCGGCGGGGGAGAGGTGAAGGTGCGCGTGACGGCCAAGGCGTCGACCGCGGCCCAGGCGCAGGCGCTGATCGAGCCCATCGCGCAGGAGGTGGAGCGCCGCCTGGGCGACTACCTGTACAGCGAGGAGGGCGAGGACCTGGAGGCCGTCGTCGGACGGCTGCTCACCGAGAGCGGCCGGTCGGTCGCGTGCGCCGAGTCGCTGACCGGCGGGAGCCTCGGGGTCCGGCTGAGCGCGAGCCCCGGGTCGTCGGACTTCTTCCGCGGATCGGCCGTGTGCTATACGGCGGCGGCGAAGCACGCCGTCCTGGGCGTTCGGCAGGAGACGATCGACGGGCCCGGCGTGGTGAGCGAGGAGTGCGCGATGGAGATGGCGCGTGGGGCGCGGCGGCTGTACGAGGCCGACGTCGCGCTGTCGGTCACCGGCGTGGCGGGCCCGGACGAGCACGGCGGCCGCCCGCGGGGCACGATCTGCCTCGGCCTGGCCGCAGAGGGCGTGGACGTGGCGCGGACGCTCCGGCGCGCCGGGCGACCGGGCGCAGGTCCGGCGGTGGGCCGAGCAGGCGGCGCTGGACGTGCTGCGACGCCACCTTGAGGGCGCACCGATCCCGGAGCAGCTCGGTCCCTCGACGCGCGTTCGCGAGGGCGGCGTCGAGGCGCCGGCCACGTCCACGCCGGCGGGCTCCTGAGTGGCGACCCAGAGCCGGCAGGAGGGTCCGCCCGCCAGGTCGGTCCGCCTGTTCGTCGCGGTGGACGTCCCCGACGACGTCAAGGCGGGCGTGGCCGGGGTGATCGAGCCCTTTCGAGACCGCATCCCCGGAGCCCGCTGGACGCGCCGCGACGGGTGGCACGTCACGCTGAAGTTCCTGGGGGCGACGTGGCCGCGGATGGTCGAGCCCGTCAAGGAGGCGGTGACCGAGGCGGCGGGGCGGTGCGCGCCGTTTCAGACCTCGATGACCGAGATCGGGGCGTTCCCGTCGGCCCGGCGGGCCCGCGTGGTCTGGGCCGGCCTCGCGGATCCGGAGGGGCGGTTCGCGGAGATCGTCACGCAGCTCGACGACCTGCTGAAGGAGGACTTCACCCCCGAGGACCGGGAATTCACCGCCGCATCTGACGGTGGCGCGTCTCCAGACGCCGCGCGCGCTCGACGAGTTCGCGCCCGAGCTTCCCGGGCCTGTCGGTGTCCTCCCGGCCGTTCGACGTGACGGCGCTGGTCCTGTACCAGAGCCATGTGTCCAGGCAGGGGGCCACGTACGAGCGATTGGCCGAGGCTCCGCTGACCGGCTGAGGCGAAAAACGCGGGAAGTGCGTTGATTCCGAACGTCTGTTCGAGTAGCCTGCCCCGCGTTGAGTCCACAAATCACAGGGGTGTAAGTTATGTCGGAGCCTCCCGCTAGAGTCCGGCGCGGTCAGATCACAGACGAAGACCGGCCCATCGGAGCGGTGGGGCGGGCCAGGTTGCTGGAGGAGGTTCCAGGCATGGAACGCGACAAGATGCTCGACGTCACGCTGGCGCAGATCGAGAAGCAGTTCGGCAAGGGGGCGGTCATGCGCCTGGGCGAGCACCCGATGAGTGCCGACGTGTCGGTCATCCCCACGGGGGCGCTCGCCCTCGATGTGGCGCTGGGCATCGGCGGCATCCCGCGCGGGCGGATCGTCGAGGTGTACGGCCCCGAGGGCTCGGGGAAGACCACCGTGTGCCTGCACATCATCGCCGAGGCCCAGAAGAAGGGCGGCATCGCGGTGTTCATCGACGCCGAGCACGCGCTGGACCCGACCTACTCGCGGACGCTCGGAGTGAACGTCGACGAGTTGCTGGTGTCCCAGCCCGACAACGGCGAGCAGGCGCTCGAGATCGCCGACCTGATGGTGCGCTCCGGCGCGGTGGATCTGGTGGTGATCGACTCGGTGGCCGCGCTGGTGCCGCGGGCCGAGATCGAGGGCGAGATGGGTGACACCCACGTCGGGCTGCAGGCCCGGCTGATGTCGCAGGCGATGCGGAAGCTGGCCGGGTCGCTGTCGCGGTTCGACACGACGGCCATCTTCATCAACCAGCTGCGCGAGAAGATCGGGGTGATGTTCGGGAGCCCCGAGACCACTCCCGGCGGCCGGGCGCTCAAGTTCTACTCCTCCGTGCGGCTCGACGTGCGCAAGATCGACAACCTCAAGGACGGCACCGACGTCGTGGGTTCGCGCGTGCGCGTCAAGGTGGTCAAGAACAAGCTCGCCCCGCCGTTCCGCCTCGCCGAGTTCGACATCATCTACGGGCAGGGGATCTCCGCCGAGGGCAGCCTGATCGACGTGGGCGTGGCCATGGAGATCATCAAGAAGAGCGGCGCGTGGTTCACGTACGAGGGCGAGCAGCTCGGCCAGGGCAAGGAGAACGCGCGCGCGTTCTTCAAGGAGCACGCCGACGTGGCGGCCGAGGTCGACCGCAAGATCCGCGAGGCGGTGGGGCTGATCGCCTTCGACGAGGATGCCGAGCAGCCGGTGGCGATACCGGAAGCGGTGGCAGACGAGCTCGAGGAGTCTTCGAAGGCCTCCAAGCAGCCCGCCGGGGCGCCGGCCAGCTAAGGGGAAGGAGTTGGTCGGCCCCCAGCGGGCTCTCCCGCAGACGCCGGAGGACGGGCGGTCGCGGCGACCCCGCGGCTCGGTCAGGGACCGCGCCCTGGGGCTCCTCGCGGTGCGGTGGCGGAGCAGGCGCGAGCTCGAGCGGCGGCTCAGGGCCGCCGGCTTCGAAGAGGCGGACGTCGCCACCACCCTCGACGACCTCCAACGGGCCGGGCTGGTCGACGACGACCGCTTCGCCCGCGAGCTGGCGCTGGCCAAGTCGACCCGGCGGGACGGGAATCGCGCCGTCCGTTCGGCCCTGGCGAAGGCGGGTGTGGCGCCCGGTCTCGCGGAGCAGGTCGTGGACGATCTGGGCGACGATCAGGAGCGTGCCGTCGCGCTCGCGGCGAGCCGCGTCTCGCGCATGACGGGGCTCGAGCCCGAGGTGGCCTTCCGCCGCCTGTACTCTTCCTGCTCCGGCGGGGGCACGGGCCCGACGTGGCCCGGGATGCGTGCCGCCGGGCGCTCGCCGGGCTTCCCGACCAGGAGTTCTCCGAGCCCTGAGCGCTCCCGCGGAATGCCCGAGTTGCCCGAGTGGGGCGGCGAGTCGGCGCCCGCGGTCTTGCAACGTCCGTCCGCGGCTCGTACATTGGTTCGGCAAGCAGAACCCGATTCGATCTCAAGAGTTCGGCATTCGACGTGAACATGGAAACCAGTGACCATCGACCGCCCGACGGAGACCCAGCCAGAACCGATCCAGGATCAGACGACGGGGTTGATCAGACGAGCGCGTAGGTAGACCCGGCCCGAGGCCGGGTGTCACCCGCTTTCCTCTCGAAGCCGAGCGAGGCCGAACCGGCCTTCTGCTCGGCTTGTTTGCTGATGAGGGAGGCGAGGACGATGGGCGTGGCGATCGTGGCGGCCGTGGCCGCTCTGGTCGTTGGGGTGGTCGCGGGGCTCTTCGCTCGGAGGATGCTCGTGTCCAAGAGCGTGAGCACCGCCGAGGTCCGGGCGGCGCAGCTGGTCTCGGACGCGGAGCACGAGGCCGAGACCAAGGTCCGCCAGGCACTCCTGGAGGTTCGGGACGAGATCTCGGGCATGCGCCAGGAGGCCGAGGAGGACCTGAAGGTCCGCCGGGAGGAGCTCCGCCGCAACGAGGATCGTCTGGTCAAGCGCGAGGACCAGGCCGAGGCCAGGGTCGGCGACCTGGAGAAGCGTGAGAAGGACCTGGAGCGGATCGCGCGCGAGCTCCGGGCCATGCGTCAGGACATCGATCGGGCCGGCAACCAGGCGCGCAGGGAGCTCGAGCGCGTCTCGCAGATGACCGTGCAGGAGGCGAAGGACGCCCTGGCCAGGCAGGTCGTGGACGAGGCCAAGCGCGACGCCATGGCCACGGTCCGCGAGATCGAGTCCCAGGCGCGCGAGGAGGGGGAGAAGCGCGCGCGGAAGATCGTGACGGTGGCGATCCAGCGCGTGGCCTCCGAGCTGACGTCCGAGTCCACGGTGTCGGTGTTCCCGCTGCCGAGCGACGACATGAAGGGCCGCATCATCGGCCGTGAGGGGCGCAACATCCGGACGTTCGAGGCCCTCACCGGCGTCAACCTGATCATCGACGACACGCCCGAGGCGGTGGTGCTGTCCTCGTTCGACCCGGTGCGGCGGGAGGTGGCCCGGCTCACCCTCGAGAAGCTCGTCGCCGACGGCCGCATCCACCCCGCGCGCATCGAGGAGACGCACGAGCGGGCCAAGGCGGACGTCGAGGAGCAGATCAAGCAGGCGGGGGAGGCCGCGGTGGTCGAGGTCGGCATCGGCGACGTCCACCCCGAGATGATCAAGCTGCTCGGCCGCCTCCAGTACCGGACGTCGTACGGGCAGAACGTCCTGCGACACCTGGTCGAGGCCGCGCACATCGGCGGCGCGATCGCCGCGGAGCTCGGCGTGGACGTCAAGCTCGTGAAGCGCTGCGCCTTCATGCACGACATCGGCAAGGCCGTCACCCACGAGGTCGAGGGGTCGCACGCGCTGATCGGGGCCGAGCTGGCCCGGCGGCTGAAGGAGCCCCCCGAGGTCGTGCACGCCATCGAGTCGCACCACGGCGAGGTCGAGCAGCGGACCATCGAGGCGGTGCTGGCCCAGACCGCGGACTCCATCTCGGGCGGGCCGGCCGGGAGCCCGCCGCGAGTCACTGGAGACCTACGTGAAGCGGCTGGAGCGGCTCGAGGAGATCTGCAACTCCTACCCCGGCGTCGAGAAGGTCTTCGCGATGCAGGCGGGCCGGGAGGTGCGGGTCATGGTCACGCCGGCCGACGTCGACGATCTGACCGCGCAGGTGCTCGCCCGCGACATCGCGAAGCAGGTCGAGGAGGAGCTCCAGTACCCCGGCCAGATCCGGATCACGGTCGTGCGGGAGCTGCGGGCGGTCGAGTTCGCGAAGTAAGCCCTGGTAGATTGCCTGACATGAGTGCCGGCCGCTACCTCATCCGCACCTTCGGGTGTCAGATGAACGAGCACGACTCGGAGCGCATCGCCGGGCTGCTCGAGTCCGGCGGCTATGCGCGGGCCGAGGACGCCGACGGGGCCCAGGTCGTGGTCCTCAACACGTGCGCGGTGCGCGAGAACGCCGACAACCGCCTCTACGGCTCGCTCGGGCACCTGAAGCCGCTCAAGGATCGGAACCCGGCGATGCGGGTGGTCGTCGCCGGATGTCTCGCGCAGAAGGATCAGGGCGAGATCCAGCGCCGTGCGCCGTGGGTCGACGTCGTCATCGGTACGCACGCACTGCCGGGACTGCTCGACCTGCTGAACCGCGCCGAGGCCGACGGCCCGCAGATGGACGTCCGCGAGTACACCGAGGTCTTCCCGAGCGCGCTGCCGGCGCACCGCGAGTCGCGGCACCACGCGTGGGTGTCGGTGTCGGTGGGGTGCGACAACCACTGCACGTTCTGCATCGTGCCCCTCGTGCGCGGCCCGCAGCGGTCGAGGGCCCTGGGAGACGTGCTGGCCGAGGTCCAGGGCCTGGCCCGCCGCGGCGTCGTCGAGGTCATGCTCCTGGGCCAGAACGTGAACACGTACGGCCGCGACCTGACCGTTCCGGGCTCCGGGTCCCGGCCGCAGTTCGGGCGGCTGCTGCGCGCGGTCTCCGGCGTCGAGGGGATCCGGCGCGTCCGGTTCATCAGCCCGCATCCCCACGACTTCACCGACGACGTCGTCGAGGCGATGGCCGAGAGCGCGGCGGTCTGCGAGCACATCCACTTCCCCATGCAGTCGGGGTCCGATCGCGTCCTGCGGGCGATGCGGCGCTCGTATCGCAGCGAGCGGTACCTGTCGTGGCTGGACCGCATCCGCGCCGGCGTTCCCGGCATCGCGGTCACCACCGACGTGATCGTGGGCTTCCCCGGAGAGACCGAGGAGGACTTCGCGGCGACACTGGACGTGGTGCGCCGCGCGCGGTTCGACGCCGCGTTCACGTTCCAGTACTCGCCGCGCCCCGGGACGGTGGCCGCCGACCTGGGCGACCAGGTCCCCAAGGAGGTCGTGCAGGAGCGCTTCGACCGGCTGGTGACGCTCCAGGAGTCGATCTCGTTGCAGCGCAACCAGGAACTGGTCGGCCGCGAAGCCGAGATCCTGGTCGAGGGTGCGGGCCGCAAGCGGCGACCTGCGGGGCCGCACGCGGACGAACAAGCTGGTGCACCTGGCCGGGCGACCTGGCGCCGGGCGTGTTCGCGAACGTACGCCTGACCGCGGCCGCGCCCCACCACCTGACCGGAGAGCTGGTGACGGCCGCCGCGTGAAGCCGCTCGCGCTGGTGGGGCCGACGGCCTCGGGGAAGACGGAGGCATCCCTTCCGGTGGCGCGAGCGCTCGGCGCCGAGATCGTGTCCGTGGATTCCATGGTCGTGTACCGCGGCATGGACGTCGGCACGGCCACGCCCGATGCGGCCGACCGTGCCGCCGTGCCGCATCACCTCGTCGACGTGGCCGACCCGAACGCCCCGTTCTCGGTGGCCGAGTTCCAGGAACTGGCGCGCCGCGCGATCGCGGACATCGAGCTCGCGGGACGCCGCCCGCTGCTGGTGGGCGGCTCGGGGCTCTACTTCCGCGCCGTGGTGGACGACCTCGAGTTCCCGGGGACCGAGTCCGCGCACGCGGGCGCTCCTGGAGGCCGAGGCGGCGGCCGCGGGGCCGGACGCCCTGTATCGCCGCCTGCGGGACACCGATCCCGCGGCCGCCGCCCGCATCGAGCCCGCGAACGTCCGCCGGACCGTGCGCGCCCTCGAGGTCGCGGCCGTGACGGGCCGGCCGTTCTCGAGCTACGCGGAGGCGTGGGAGCGGTACCCACCGCAGCACGTCCGGGTCGCGGGGGTGGACGTTCCCCGCCCGCTCCTGTACGCGCGGATCGAGCGCCGCGTCGCCGCGATCATGCCCGGCCTGCTCCAGGAGACCCGCGCACTGCTCGCCGCCGGGTTCGGCGGCTTCCTGACCTCCACGCAGGCCATCGGCTACCTGGAGGCGGCCGCGTGCCTCCGGGGCGAGATCGATGAAACGGAGGCGGCCGCCCGGACCGTCAGGAGGACGAAGGCGCTGGCGCGCCGGCAGCTCTCGTGGTTCCGCCGGGATCCCCGCATTCGCTGGTTTTCGGCCGGCGAGGAGGGCGCCATCGGCGCCGCGGAGGCGATCATCGGGTACCTTGGTGCGACGGAGGACGACGCATGAGGATCAGCAAGTACCACGGGACCGGCAACGACTTCGTGATGGTCGAGGACGCGGACGGCGTGCTCGACCTGCCGCCGGCGTTCGTCGCGGCCGTCTGCGACCGCCACCGGGGCGTCGGCGGCGACGGGCTGATCCGGATCGTGCGGGGCGACCGCGACGGCGGCCCCGGCGCCGACTTCTTCATGGACTACGTGAACGCGGACGGCCGGCCGGCCGAGATGTGCGGGAACGGCATCCGGTGTCTCGGGAAGTACGTGGCCGACCGAGGTTTGACCGCCGCGACCGAACTGCTGGTCGACACGCGGGATGGGCTGAAGCACCTGACGCTGGACGTGGACCCGGCGACGGGCGAGGTGGCGGCCGTGACCGTCGACATGGGCCGGCCCACGCTCGAACGCGCCGAGATCCCGATGGCGGGCGGCACACCCGGCGAGCGGTTCCTGCGGGGACGCCTGGACGCCGCCGGACGGGCGTGGACGGCCTCGGCCGTCTCGATGGGCAATCCCCACTGCGTGCTGTTCCTCGACGACGCGCGACGACCTCGAGGCCATGGACGTGCCGGGGATCGGCCGGACGATCGAGCACCTCGACCTGTTCCCCAACCGCACCAACGTCGAGTTCGTGACCGTGCGCGACCCGTCGGCGCTCCGCATCCGCATCTGGGAGCGCGGCGTCGGCGAGACCCTCGCGTGCGGGACCGGCGCCTGCGCGGCGCTGGTGGCCTCGGCCGTCGACGGCCTGACCGGGCGCTCCGCGCGGGTCGAGGTGCCGGGCGGCGTGCTGCGGGTGGACTGGCGCGACGACGACCGCGTCCTGCTGACCGGCCCGGCCACGTTCGTGTTCGACGCCGAGCTGTCGGACGAGTGGGCGCGTGGTGCGGGGCTCCCGGGGATCCCGACCGCGACCGCCTCGGGGAGGGGAGCATGAGGATCGCCAAGCGGGTCGAGAACCTGCCGCCGTACCTCTTCGCCGAGTTGGACAAGCGCGTCGCGGCCAAGCGCGCCGAGGGCGCGGACGTCATCTCGCTCGGCATCGGCGACCCCGACCTGCCCACCCCGGCGCACATCGTCGACGCGATGCGCGAGGCCGTGCTCGACCCCAGCACGCACCAGTACCCCTCGTACTACGGGATGCCCGAGCTGCGCCGGGCCATCGCCGACTACTACGAGCGACGGTTCGGCGTGAGCCTGGATCCCGACACCGAGGTCATCCCGCTGATCGGCTCGAAGGAGGGCATCGCGCACATCGCGGTGGCCTTCGTCGACCCGGGCGACCGCGCGCTGGTGGCCGACCCCGGCTACCCCGTGTACGGCATCGGGACGATCCTGGCGGGCGGCGAGCCGGTACCGCTGCCCCTGATCGCCGCGCAACCGGTTCCTTCCCGACTACGACAGTCTCCGCCGTACCGCCCGACACCACGATCATGTGGATCGGGTACCCCAGCAACCCCACCGCAGCGGTGGCGGAGGTCGACGACCCTCGAGCGGACCGTGGCGCTTCGCGCGCGAGAACGACCTCCTGGCGTGCTCACGACGCGGCGTACGCGCGAGATCACGTTCGACGGCTACGTCGCGCCGAGCATCCTGCAGGTGCCGGGCGCGAAGGACGTCGCCGTCGAGTTCGGATCGCTGTCGAAGACGTACAACATGACCGGGTGGCGCATCGGGTACGCCGTCGGCAACGCCGAGGCCATCCGGATGCTCGGCGTGGTGAAGACGAACGTCGACTCGGGGATCTTCAACGCGGTGCAGCGGGCGGGGATCGCCGCGCTGACCGGCCCGCAGGACCACGTCGACGCAGATGCGCGCGGTGTACCAGAAGCGCCGCGACATGGTCGTCGCGGCGCTGACCGAGGCCGGGCTGCAGATCGAGCCGCCGCTCGGCTCGATCTACGTGTGGGCGCCGACCCCGGAGGGCAGGACGTCGGTCGACTTCGCCGCCGAGCTTCTCGATCAGGCCGCCGTCGTGGTCGCGCCCGGCACCGGCTACGGGGAGAACGGCGAGGGCTACATCCGCATCTCGCTCTCGGTGCCGGACGACCGGCTGGCCGAGGCCACCGACCGCATCCGGGAGCGCTTGCGCTGAGCACCCGCCGGCGCCACGACCTGGGCTCGGAGTCTCCTCTCTCGGCGCCGGTGGCGGCCCGCCGTCGCCGAACGCGCCGTGATCGCGGGGATCGTCCGCGGCGGCGACGAGGACTCGCTGGACGAGCTGGCCGGGCTCGCACGCGCCGCGGGCGCCGAGCCCGTCGGGCCGCGTCGTGCAGGCGCGAGCGTCGCCCGACGCGGCGACGTTCGTCGGGAAGGGCAAGGTCGAGGAGATCCACGACCTGATCCACGCGACGCGCGCCGACGACGGTGATCTTCGACGACGAGCTGACGCCGGGGCAGCTACGCAACCTGGAGGAGCGGTTCCGGGTGAAGGTGATCGACCGGACGGCGCTGATCCTGGACATCTTCGCGCTGCACGCGCGTTCGGGCGAGGGCAAGGCCCAGGTCGAGCTGGCGCAGCTCAACTACCTGCTGCCGCGGCTGCGCGGCTGGGGCGAGGCCATGTCCCGACTGGGCGCCGGCATCGGGACGCGCGGCCCCGGCGAGACCAAGCTCGAGGTCGACCGCCAGCACATCCGACGGCGCATCACGAAGCTCCGGCGGGACATCGTCGACCTCGAGCGCACGCGCGCCGTCAAGCGAGGGCGGCGCGAGCGGACCGGGCATCCCGCAGGTCGCGCTGGCCGGCTACACGAACGCCGGGAAGTCCACGCTGCTGAACGCCTTGACCGGCGCGGACACGCTCGTGGCCGACCAGCCGTTCGCGACGCTCGACCCGCTGACGCGCCGGCTGCGTGCTGCCCGGCGGCCGCGCCGTCACGGTGTCGGACACGGTCGGGTTCGTCCGCAAGCTTCCCCACGACCTGGTCGAGGCGTTCAAGTCCACGCTCGAGGAGGTGGCGCGCGCCGACCTGATCCTGCACGTCGCGGACGCCTCGGTGCGCGATCTCGACGAGCAGATCGACGCCGTGCGCGAGGTCCTGGGCGAGATCGGCGCCGCGGAGATCCCGGAGGTCGTCGCTGCTGAACAAGTGGGACCAGGTCGACGAGATGGAACGGGCCCGGCTGCGAACGCCGGCACCCCGACGCGGTCCCCGTCTCGGCGCTCACCGGCGAGGGCACCGACGGTGCTCGCCCGCATGGCGAGCGCGCTGCCGCAGGCTCGATCGAGGTCACGCTGCTGGTCCCGCACGACCGCTCGGACGTCGTGCCGTGGCTGTATCGCGAGGAGGAAGTGCGTTTCGACCGACGCCGGGGCCGATGGGACGTCGTCCGCGCTCGCGTCTCGGAGCGCGGCCTCGGTCGCGTCGGGCAGTTCCGTGTCGTCGCCTCGAGCGGCAGCGCGCGGAGGGCTGAGCGGCCGGCGGCGCCGTTCGCTACAGGCGGCGCAGGACCGCGACCACCTTGCCGAGCACGCGCCCGTGGACGATCTCGAACGGGGGCGTAGGCGGGGTTCTCGGCGATCAGCTCGACCTTGCCGTTCTCGCGGTGGAACCGCTTGACGGTGGCCTCGTCCTCGGCCGGGCCGCCGCAGCTGCGCCGCGACGATGTCGCCCTCGCGGGCGTCGCTCTGCGACCGGACCACGACGACGTCGCCGTCGAGGATGCCCGCCCCGATCATCGAATCGCCGCTGACGCGCAGCGCGAAGCAGTCGTCGCTCGGTCGCGAACGACGTGGGCAGCGGGAGGTACTCCTCGACGTCCTCGGCCGCCATCACCGGCGCGCCCGCAGAGATGCGGCCCAGCACCGGGACGTTCACCGCGTGGCCCGTCGGCGCCCCGGCCCCCTGGAGCTCCATGGCCCGGGGCTTGGTCGGGTCGCGTCGCAGCAGGCCCCGCCGCTCGAGGTTGGCCAGCTGGGCGTGGACGCTCGAACTCGAGTTGAGCCCGACCGCCTCGCCGATCTCGCGCACGGTGGGCGGGTAGCCCCGCTCCCGCACGGTCGCCTTGATGTAGTCCAGAATCCGCCGCTGGCGGGGTGTGACGTCGTCCATGTCGATTCCTCCGGGGTCAGATCACGGCGATCCGGCCGAGTCCCGCGGACGCTAGCACGGGCCCTCGCCGGATCAAACATTTGTTCGATCGCGTGCTTGCCTTCGAACGAGATGTTCGCCCATACTACCACCATGAGTCGAACGGATGTTCGCCGCGCGCGCCGAAGCACGCAGAGGCGCCGCAGGCTGGCCAGGACCCTCGTGGTCGCGACCGTGGTGACCTCGGGGCTGGGGTTCCTGGCAGGTCACGCCGTCGCGGGCTCCGAGCGGCCGGCCCTCGCCCGAGACCGCGCCTATGTGGTCCGCTCCGGAGACACGCTGTGGTCGATCGCCGGCCGCGTCGACGCCGGTGCCGACCCGCGGGCCGTGGTGGATGCCCTGGTCGCGGCCAACGACCTCCGAAACGCGGAGATCGTGCCCGGCCAGGTGCTGCGCGTGCCCGCGTCCTCCGACTGACGACCGCTCGGCTATCGCCGGCCCCGAGTGCTCCCGTCCTTGACGTCACAGCATGTCGTGGCTACTCTCCACCCGCCACCACATGTTGTGGTGGCCGCTTCCCCGGAAGGACCGTCATGCGCTGTCCCTGGTGTGCCCACTCGGAGGACCGGGTCGTCGACTCGCGATCCGCCGAGGCGGGGGTCTCCATCCGTAGGCGTCGCGAGTGCCTCCACTGCCATCGGCGGTTCACGACCTACGAGCGCGCGGAGGAGACCAGCCTGCTGGTGGCCAAGCGCGACGGCGGCAAAGAGCCGTTCGACCGCTCGAAGGTCGTGTCGGGCGTGGCCAAGGCCATCAAGAACCGGCCGGTCACCGACGACCAGGTGCAGCAGCTCGCCGCGAAGGTCGAGGCGAAGCTGCGCCGCAAGGGCCCCGTGGTGACGACCCAGGAGATCGGGCTGGAGGTGCTCGCGCAGCTGCGCAGGCTGGACGACGTCGCCTACATGCGGTTCGCGAGCGTCTACAAGGACTTCCAGGAGGTCACCGACTTCGAGCGCGAGCTGGGCCTGCTGCTCCAGAAGCGGGAGGCGGGTCGCACGCCCGCCAAGCCCCGCTCCGGCAAGACCCCAGCCTGACCCGGCCGGGCCCGGCGAGGCCCTCTGCCCCCGCACGATCCGTCGGGAGCCAATTTTCGCCTACCACAAGATGTTGTGGTCAGGAGGCGAAATGCCTGGTCATTCGGCACTACATCTTGAGAGAATGAAGCTTGACACGGTGGGGAGGCCGGTGTGTAATACGCTCCCCGAATCACATCGATGTAATCCTTCCCACCGAGTCAGACAGGAGGGGTCATGGCGACGAAGGAACACGACGTTTCGGTGCAGCGGAACGGCTCGCCTTCAAGCGGTACTTCACGAAGGAAGGCGTCCACCCGTTCGACGAGGTCGAATGGGAAGTCCGCGACGCCGTCATCCCCAACTACAAGGAGGGCGGCAACGCCTTCGAGCAGCGGGACGTCGAGTTCCCCGTGTCGTGGTCCCAGAACGCCACCAACATCGTGGCGCAGAAGTACTTCCGCGGTCCGCTCGGCACCCCGCAGCGCGAGTCGAGCGTCCGCCAGATGATCTCCCGGGTGGTCGACACCATCACGGGCTGGGGCATCAAGGACGGCTATTTCGCGAGCGACGCGGACGCGCGCGCGTTCTCGGACGAGCTCACGCACCTGCTGGTCACGCAGAAGGCCGCGTTCAACTCGCCGGTCTGGTTCAACGTGGGCGTCGAGGATCATCCGCAGTGCAGCGCCTGCTTCATCCTCGCCGTCGAGGACTCCATGCGCTCGATCCTCAACTGGTACACCGAGGAGGGGACGATCTTCAAGGGCGGCTCGGGATCCGGCGTGAACCTGTCCCCGCTGCGCTCGTCGGCCGAGCAGCTCCACGGCGGCGGGACGGCCAGCGGTCCGGTCTCGTTCATGCGCGGCGCCGACGCCAGCGCCGGGACGATCAAGTCGGGGGGCAAGACGCGTCGCGCGGCCAAGATGGTCGTGCTGAACGTCGACCACCCCGACGTCCGCGACTTCATCTGGTGCAAGGCCGTCGAGGAACGCAAGGCGCGGGTCCTTCGCGACGCCGGGTTCGACATGGACCTGGACGGCAAGGACTCGTACTCGACGCAGTACCAGAACGCGAACAACTCGGTGCGGGTGACCGACGAGTTCATGCAGGCGGTACGTGGACGACCGCGACTGGAAGCTGAAGGCCGTCCTGACCGGCGAGGCCGTCGAGACCGTGCGGGCGCGCGACCTGATGCGCGAGATGGCGGAGGCGGCGTGGGAGTGCGCCGACCCCGGCATGCAGTACGACACGACGATCAACGAGTGGCACACGAGCCCGGCCAGCGGCCGCATCAACGCGTCCAACCCGTGCAGCGAGTACATGCACCTGGACAACAGCGCGTGCAACCTGGCCAGCCTGAACCTGCTCAAGTTCCTGGGCGCGGACGGGGACGTTCGACATCCCGGCCTACAAGCACGCCGTCGAGGTCGTGTTCACCGCCCAGGAGATCATCGTCGGGAACTCGAGCTATCCAACCGAGAAGATCGAGCGGAACGCCAAGGACTTTCGGCAGCTTGGACTGGGCTACGCGAACCTGGGCGCGCTGCTGATGGCGCGCGGCCTTCCCTACGACTCCGACGGCGGACGGGCCTGGGCCGGCGCGATCACGGCGCTGATGACGGGCCATGCCTACCGGACGAGCGCGCGGATCGCCGAGCACACCGGTCCGTTCGCGGGGTACGAGCCCAACCGGGACGCGATGCTCCGCGTCGTGCGCAAGCACCGCGCGGCGGCCGACGAGATCGACCCCGAGCTGGTGCCCGAGGCGATGCTCTCCGCGGCGAAGCAGGCGTGGGACGAGGCCGATCGCGCTGGGCGAGCGGCACGGGTACCGCAACGCGCAGGCCTCCGTGCTGGCGCCGACCGGCACGATCGGCCTGATGATGGACTGCGACACGACCGGCATCGAGCCCGACCTCGCCTTGGTGAAGAGCAAGAAGCTGGTGGGTGGCGGGACGATGCGGATCGTGAACCAGACGGTGCCACGGGCCCTCGGGCGCATGGGCTACACGGACGAGCAGGCCACGGACATCGTCGAGTACATCGCCGAGCACAACTCGGTGGTGGACGCGCCGCACCTCAAGGAGGAGCACTACCCGGTGTTCGACACCTCCATGGGGGCACAGGCGATCCACTACATGGGGCACGTGCGCATGATGGCGGCGGCGCAGCCGTTCATCTCCGGCGCGATCAGCAAGACGGTGAACATGCCCGAGGAGGTCACCGTCGAGGAGGTCGAGCAGCTCCACGTCGACGCCTGGCGGCTCGGACTGAAGGCGATCGCCATCTACCGGAACAACTGCAAGGTGGCCCAGCCGCTGTCGGCCGAGAAGAAGACGGTCGCGGCCGTGCCCGAGGCGGCTCCCGAGGTCAAGGAGTGGTCGTCCAAGAAGCGGCTCCCGCAGGTGCGGCCCGCCAAGACGATCTCGTTCAAGGTCGGCGACTCCGAGGGCTACATCACGGCGGGGGAGTACCCCGACGACGGCATCGGCGAGATCTTCCTGAAGGTGTCGAAGCAGGGCTCGACGCTGGCCGGCGTGATGGACGCGTTCTCGATCGCGGTGTCGGTCGGTCTGCAGTACGGCGTGCCGCTGGAGGACTACGTCTCGAAGTTCGTGAACATGCGCTTCGAGCCGTCGGGGATGACCAACGACCCGGACATCCGGTTCGCGTCGTCGCTGATGGACTACATCTTCCGGCGCCTGGGCCTCGAGTACCTGCCGGACGAGAAGCGCGCCTCGCTGGGGATCAAGTCGATCGCCGAGCGCAAGGAGGCGGCGCAGGCGGCCGCGGCCGAGATGGCGATCGGAGGGGCATACGGTGAGACGCCCGCCCCGGCGGCCGAGCCCTCGCAGGGACCGACGCTGATCGCCAGCCCGAAGCCGGCGGCTGCCCCGTCGGGCATGGAGGTCGACGCGCCGCTCTGCTACTCGTGCGGCTCGAAGATGCAGCCGGCGGGCAGCTGCTACGTGTGCTCGAGCTGCGGGAGCACCAGCGGCTGCTCGTAGGACGACGGCGATTTCGCGGGGGCCCGGGTACGCTGCGGCCCCTGCGGACGCCGATACCTGAGGGAATGCGCAGGCGCGCTTCCGCTCCTCTCGTTGCCCTCCTGGCGCTGGCCGCCCTGGTGGCGACCGGCCCCGGCGCCGTTCCGGCTATGGCCTCGGCGCGGTCGGAGGCACGGCTTCCGTCGGGCCTGGCCGTCCCGGCCGGGCTGCCCACGCACCTCGGCATCGGGCTCGGTGCCGGGCCGTCTACAGACGGCATCTACGGGTGGATGCCCGACTCGGGGATCCCGTTCGACTACGCCTACCAGTACCTGGCCGGCGGCGTGAACACCGGGAACAGCTGGCGGTACTGGAACGAGAATGCGCAGTTCCCGCTGTGGTACGCGCAGGGAGCCAGCGACAACGGCTACATCCCGTTCTTCAGCTACTACATGATGCTGCAGAGCAAGGGCTCGTGCGCCACGTGCGCGGAGCCGCAGAAGGACCTGGCCCACCTGAACGGCAAGGGCCTCATGAAGGCGTACTTCAACGACTTCCGGATCCTGATGCGCCGCCTGGGACCCGGCACATCAGGGGGATCCACGGCTTCGGCGGGACGGCCATCGTCCAGGTCGAGCCGGACCTCTCCGGCTACGCGGAAGGCGCCGTCATCTCGCCGGCGGGCCACTGCTTCGGGCACTGCACCGGCGGCGGGAACGACCCGCGTCACCTAAAGGCCGCCGTGGCGAGCTCCGGTGATGCCGACGCCGCTGGCTTCGCCGACACGTACCGCGGGTTCAACATGGCCCTGCTGCACATCCGCGACAAATACGCGCCGAACGTGCTGCTGGCGTTCCACGTCAGCGACTGGGCGACGCTGTTCGACGTCGGCTACAGCGGCGACCCCGGCCTGGACGTCACGGCGCTCGGGACCAAGGCCGGCCAGTTCGCGGCGGCGAGCGGTGCCCAGCCGCTGCACTCAGGGGTCTCGCACTACGACCTGCTGACCAACGACGTGCTGGACCGCGACGCCGGCTACTACAAGGACGTGTACGGCCAGAACCGGTGGTGGGACCGCCTGAACGTGACGTTCCCGAACTTCCTCCGGTGGGAGGACTATGTCGCGGCGTTCACGGCCGGAGCCGGACGGCCCGTCATGGTCTGGCAGATCCCGCTTGGCAACCAGTACTTCCAGACCGAGAACGACTCGGACGGTCACTATCAGGACAACCGCGCCGAGTACTTCTTCACCCATCCGCAGGAGCTGGTGGACGTCGGGGTGATCGCGCTGCTGTTCGGACGCGGCAACGGCGGCAGCACGACCTACAGCGACGACAAGGGCGACGGGATCACCAACCCGTCGTCGTTCTGCACCACCGACGGGGTCAGCTCGGGCACGGTCTGCAACAACCACGTCAGCACCGTCTCGGACGACGACGGCGGCTACCTGCGCATGGCCGCCGACGCGTACTACGACGCCCCCGTCGCACTCCCGTAGCACGTCCCTGGACAAAAACCCGTGTGGCATCCGGCCGGATGCCCCGGGCATCGCGGAGAATGTCGCCCATGCGCCTGGAGTTCAAGCGGCTCGACCCGACCGTCTCGCTCCCCGAGCAGGCCCATCCGGGGGACGCCGGCCTGGACCTGCGGGCCAACGCCGACGCCGAGGTCGGACCGGGGGAGCGGGCCATGATCCCCACGGGGCTGGCCGTGGCCATCCCAGCGGGGCACGCCGGCCTGGTGCTGCCACGCTCGGGCCTGGCCTCCTTCCAGGGCCTCACGCTCGCGAACGCCCCCGGCCTGATCGACGCGGGCTACCGGGGCGAGATCACCTGCTCGGTCGTGAACCTGGACCGGTCCCAGTCGGTCAAGATCGCGCGGGGCGACCGGATCGCACAGCTCGTGATCGTGGCGCTGCCGACGGTCGAGCCCGAGGTGGTCGACGAGCTGCCCGACTCGCGGCGAGGCGAGGGGGGGTTCGGCTCGACCGGCGTCTGACGAGCGGGAACGGGGTTCTCCCACCGCACCTGGGCGTTTCGTCCGAAGACGTGCCCTTGGTAAACTGCCCGACAACGCGGACGTGGCTCAGTGGTAGAGCACCACCTTGCCAAGGTGGGGGTCGCGGGTTCGAATCCCGTCGTCCGCTCCAGGTCAGAGCCGGTCTCGACTACTCACTCCCGTCGGACGGGTGACACATCGGGTGACATTCAGTGCCGAGCAGGAGAGCTTTGGACTCCGAAGAGATCATCCAGGCGACGCTCGGCGAACTCTACCGATACCGGCTGGCTCTTCACGATCAGTGCAGGAGGCTGGGGATGTATTGCCCCTGCACTTCATACAAGCCGTGAGATAGACCCTCAAGGAACCAACGTGCATCCTCGCCAGAAATGACCTCGGAGAGAATGGGTCGCACAACAATTACCCCGGTTTCCTCCTGAGGGAGTTGTCGCCACCAAGCATCCACCTGCCGCTGCAGCTCGGCCTTCGCCCCCTTCGTCATCGCTCGTCTCTCCACCTACAACGCCAGAGGAGCAGTTGCCGCGCAGAGCAGCCCTATTACCCTGTGGTCACGCTCCAGATATCGTTGTTCCCAAAGTTCTGCGGGCAATTGCCGAGAGGCCACGGGGCCGGGAAAACAAGAGAGCCGGCGTCGTGCGACTGTTGACGCCAGGCATCCATAGCGGGGCAATCAACGGCTCGCCGCACATCCGTCCACACCCCCGCCCCGTAAGTTCGGGTGGCGACGGCATACACGTAGTCACCCATGAACTCGTTGTAGAGGATCCGGCCCTGAGACGAACCGCGAGCGTCCCCCGTAGGCCCGTTGTAGATCGTTTTCCACCCTGTGGGCGTTCCGTCGGGCCCGATCGCCGCCCGCACCAACACTCCGTGCAGCGGTCGCGGGCTCACCGTGGTGTCCTGGAATGGCTGCGTGATCGCCTGGTATGCCACGTACAGGGTGGATCCGTCCGGCGATAGGGCCGGTGCCGAGTACTCAGAGCGGTCACCGGGCTCGGACACGGCCTCCGGCGTACTGAATGTCTGGCCGCCGTCGGTCGACCACGAGATCATTGTGGCCTCGTTGCCCTCTCCCAGGGACCCGTCACTCCAGGCAACGACGATTTCGTCCGTGGCATCCCCGCCCGTCGGAGCTCCGTTCGCGATATCCACGCTGGGCATGGCCGCTAGGTCGGTCCGGTGTCCGGCGATCCCGTCCATGACGCATCGTCCGGTGACCGGTTCTACTCGGAAGCACGGATCCGTGAACGGAATGACGTCTCGGGGAGCCCCCCAAGTGTGACCGCCATCGAAGGAGCGAATCAGTGTGGTGGAGCCCTGAAGGCTGGTCCCTCCGAAATGAGTGAAGAAGGCGTAGACCACGCCGTGGCTGTCGGTTCGAACCGTACACCCGTCGTACACGCCGTGATTGCGGTTGGTGTGGGGTGGAGCGACCTGATGTGCCTTCCAAGTCTGTCCCCCGTCTTTGGATACAGCGACCATGGGGAACAGGGGGAAACTGCCATGGCTGAAGCTGTGGAAGTCCGAGTAGCACACGTAGACGTTGCCGAAGTGAGGGCTGGAGGCGGCGTCGTCCGCCCAGATCTGTTCCTTGTCCAGCCCGGCCGACGCCGCTACGTGCGCCGGCACGAAGTACGGCTTGGACCAGTTCGACTGGTCGCCGACCCGCTGCCGGGTGACGTCATCGATGTGGGAGACGGTGATGGCGAACGTTGAGTTCACCCCGCCGTGCTTGATGATGGTATCGCTGAGGTTTGTCGCCAGGGTCGAGAAGTACAGGCGGGATCCGTTCTCCCACGAGAACGTCCCGTTGGCGTCGGGTGCCGGACCGAAGGAGACTCCAGTGTCGCTGCGAGAGCGGAGCCCGTTCTGGTAATAGTTCGGGACGGTATGGATCGGCCCGGGATGTGGTGTACACGGCTCCACGGTCGGATCGCAGTCGGCAGCGGTGAGGCCCTGGTATGTCGGCTGGGTCCACGTGTGGCCGCTGTCGAACGAGAAGTAGACGCCCGATAGGCCAACGCCGAGATTGAACGTTCCCAGGGGGAACGAGCAAGCCCCGGCGGTGGTGGAGGCCAGCTCCGAGCACGGCTGCATGTCCACCAGGTCGTTCGCGCCAGCGGCGAGGATGTTCGGTCGCGTCGGGTCCACCGCCAGGGAAGGCTCGTTCGAGGAGTTCCGAGGATGTTGCCCCTGCGGGCTCGCCACCGAGACCAACGCGTCGGTTGCCTGGCTGGCGTGTGGCTTCGCGATGGAGGGTGACGAGAATTGTCCGATGACCAGCACGAGCAATGCCGCCGCGGACGCACCGCTGGCGAGGAGTCTCCTCATGACGCGCCTCCTGCGATCACGGAATAGAGGGTCCTTCTTGGAGTGATCTCAGGCTTGCACCAAGGTCTTCGTCTGTCAAATGAACCCCTCCTCTAAGAGTTCTGAGGCAGTTGCCTCTGCGGCTCGCGCTTCGGTCCGATGAACGTCGTGCCTTAGGTCACTTCCTTCTTGATTCGAGGTCAAGGCCGAGGAGCACTTCGTGCACGCAGGCGAAGTGCTCTCGCCCAACCACCCGGTGGTCAAGGCACGGCCCGAGCTATTCAAGGCCGAAGTCGAGACGCCGAAGTCGACGCGGCGGTCGGCGAAGCAGATCCTGCGACGGTCACTGGCCCCCCGGCGGGTTCCTTTTGTTGTCGTCGGTCCGGTCAGCCACACTGCCCGGGGCTCGGCGGTTGGGCGACCTGAGTGGCAGGTACCCGCTTGGCGAGAAAAGGGAGCATTCATGGCACGCATCTTCGGCAATAAGGTGGTTCTCACGAGCGCCGTCCTGGTGTTCGGCATCGCAATGGGCCTTGCGCTCGGACCCTCGACAGCGAGCGCCAACAGCGGAGATCCGCTGATCCTAGGAACAAGCAATCTCGCCCTCAACACGACGAGCCTGAACGCTGCGGACAACACGCAGGCTATCCAAGTATCCGACTATGGCTCGGGTGCGAACGCGATCTTGGGATGGTCGGTGAACGGCGTGGGCATCTTCGGGAAGAGCGTCTCTACCGGCGGTGGCCAGAGCTACCTGGGGTGGGCGGGAGACGGCGTGCTTGGCGAGGGTAGCCGCAACGGCGTGAGCGGCGTGACCCAGAACAACGCCGCCAGCGGCGTCTACGGGCAGAACGACGGGACCGGCTTCGGCGTGGCCGGGCGGGCGGACAACGGCACTGGGGTGCTCGCCGCCAGCACGAACGGCACGGCTCTGAAGGTGAGCGGCCGATCCAAGTTCTCCACGGCAGGCACCGCGGTGATTGCCTCTGGCCAGAAGAAAGTCACAGTCACCCTTGCCGGGGTCACGACGACCGACTTCGTGCTGGCGACGGTGCAGGGTTCGGGAGCATTCTTCGTGAAGAACGCCTCCGCCGGGAGCGGGCAGTTCACGATCTTCATCAACAAGGCCCCGACCGCACCCGCCACGGTGAAGGTGGCCTACTTCGTGATCAGCGCGTCGTAGGCCGTCGCTGTCGCGCGGTCTGTTCGGCCCCGCGCCGGGGTCAGTCGCGCCCCGTATGGCCGCCCTCATGCTCGCGACCATCGCGTGAAGTGTCGGTCAGCCGCCCTCACGCGTAGCCGTCGGTGCGTGCCTAACTCCCGATTCGACTCGCTCAGGAGGAAAGGGTACGATCGACCTTCCTGGGTGCTCGTTTCTCGTTTGGCGGAGCGGGCAGGAAGGGGGGTTTATGGACCTCGTCAGGCAGGTTCTCCGAGTCTCGACGCTCGTTGCCTTGGCGGTGATCCTATTCTTACCGGCCTCCGCAGTGGCTGCGCCGCCGCCCGAGCCCAAGCCCATCCCGGGCGGAATCCAACTGGATCCGAGCACGCTCATCCACGTGTTCGCACCTGGGCCCAAGTCTCAGGGCTTCATGGGGCGCGACATCGAGCCCAACGTCATCACGGACTTCCACGGATTCGTCGCCATGGCGTACCTGAACGGGACCGCCACCGGCTCGGACGGGAAGACCTACACGGTCGGATACAGCGACATGCGCGTGTTCCGCGGAACCTACATCGGGTTCGACGGATTGGAGCACCACGGAACCTTCGGATTCATATGAATTGATCTCTTCGACCCCGGTTCGGGGTCGCAACTGCACGACTTCAACGGAGGAATCGCGCCCAGCGGTCTGTTCTGGACCGTCCGAATCCCGAACAGCGCACTGGTCGTCAGCCCAGACGGGAAGAGCGCGACGCTGCACGTCAAGAACGCGGCCGTCATCGACAGCTTCCAGTTCTTCGGACCGAACCCGGTCCCGGCCACCGTGAGCTTCAACATCAAGTGGGAGGCAACCGGCAGCGCGACCCACTTCGTACCCGCCTCGAGCGATCCAACCGACCCCACGAACTTCGACGGACGCTTCTACAAGCACGTCGTGGCGACCGGCACGTTGTCGGGCAAGGAGATGGGCTTCTCGTTCAAGTCCGATCTGACCACGTCGGAGGGAGCGTTCGCGGAGCTGGGCACGGAGCGAAACGGAGCTTTCCTTCCCTAGCCCCCGCGAGCGCTTTCTGCGGGAGGGCGGAGGGAGGTCCATTGAGCGTGCCCATTGCACGAAGATTGTTGAGCTAGGGGGCAAGGAAACTCGATCGCTGACTCGCGGTGTTGTGCCCACTACCGCAGACCGCATTGAACGATTCGTGGAGGTGATGGATTCGAACCCCCGTCGGTGGCCGATCCATCAGCAAGCAACAAGGCGCGAGAGAGCACCGAGTCTGAGGCGCGGACCCGCGCCTGGCGAGAGTGGGACCTCGAGCGCCAACGTCATCACCGCTCACGGTCAAACCTTGTCCCACCGAGTCGGCGAGCTCGGAGGCCGACCCGCTTGAGCTCGGAATGGAAGCCCTCCACCTGCTCGGCCGGATGCACCTGCAGGGCGCCTACCAACTGGGGGTGCGAGAGCAGGTGGGGGAGCTGGTGCGACAGCTCGCGTGGGGACCGGGCGTCGGGTCACACTTTGGGTCACAGTCGGGTCGTCCTGAACCCTCCCGCGCCGTCCCGGACCCTCCCGGCCTGCGGCATTGACCAGCGGTGACGGTGAGAGCAGTAAGACTCAGGTGGGCGCGGGACCGACCGGATTGCCTTGCCAAGGTGGGGGTCGCCGGTTCGAATCCCGTCGTCCGCTCCAGACTCCGGAAGGATTCTCCTAACCGGCCATGAGGAAGGGCACGGGTCCGGTGATAGGCGTGGCCGGCCGCTGCCCACACCAGGGCCGCAATCACAGCACGAAGGCCGACTTGCGTTCGGCGAATCAGCCGAGGCACGATGACGAGGGTCCGGCGGATCGGGGCCGTGACGTGCGGCAGCCGCCGGGTGGGAGGGGAGAAGACGATGGGCAAGAGAATCGCGATCGCAGCGTTGACCATGGCGGTGCTCAGCGCCTTGACGGTGGGGATCGCCCTGGCGTCCTCATCGAAGACGGCACCTCGCACTGCAGGTGGGGAGCGGATTCACGTGGTGATCCCGGCAGCGCCGGCGCAGCTGAAGTTCAACGACTTCGACAACGACGGACTGACGCTCGGGGACACGCTGACGGTGGTCTCGCGGCTCCTCGATGGGCGTCAGTCGCACAGGGTCGGGACAGCGTACGCGGAGTGCATCGTCGCGGGAAGGGTCCTGCGCGAGGGGACTCCCTACGACTGCACGTACGTGCTCAAGCTGAAGGACGGCACGATCACCACGCAGGGACTCGATCCCCACGGCGCGAGCGACGTCTTCTTCGCGATCACCGGGGGGACGGGCGCATACCGGGAGGCGAGTGGTCAGGCCGAGTACATCGACACATCGGTGACGGACATCTACATCCACCTCGACGAGTAGATGCGTCGTCCGCCTGAGACTGCCAGCGCTCACGCGAGCGGAACGGCCACTGCGACGTCAGTCTTCGGGTAGAAGGCCTTCACGTCGTCGGCGCCGTACTTCGCGCGAAAGGCCTCGACCACCTCATCCACCCCTCCCGGATCGGTGATCAGGGTTGCCGTCGCCGCGTACTCGTCAGGGCCTGCGTGCACCGTGATGGTGGGGTCTTGCAGCAGGTTCTTGTACCAGCCGGTGTCCGATCCCCTGAGCGGAAGCAGCAAGAGCGAATCGCCGCGGCGCACGAACCAGACGGGGAACGTGACCGGCCCCCCGGTCCTTCGGCCGATGTTGGTGATCTCGATCTCCCGGGTCTGATCGAGAGCTTCGTCGAACGCCTCCGTGGTCATGAACGCCTCCTCCCCTCGACGCTCCATTCTGGCGGAGCCGCCTTCGTGCCGTCGAGCCGCCGCCAGGAGGTACGATCCGGACCTGGCGAGCATCATGACCAATCCGCAGGGCGGCATTTTCGCGGTGGGAACGGCGTCGCACGCGTACCTGGAGTTCGATCGGCAGGACGGCGGCGATGCATCGGGCTTCGTGCGCGCCATCTCGTCGCTGCGGGAGCCCCGGACGACGATGGGCGGCGTGAATCTGGTCGCGGGGTTCCGTCCCGAGCTGTGGCGCGCCGTCTCGCCCGCGGACGCGCCGGACGGCGTCACGGGATTCAACGCGGACCTCGTCGGGCAGGACGGCTTCACGATGCCGGCGACGCAGCACGACGCGGTGCTGTGGCTCTCCGGCAGTGCCTACGACGTCATCTTCGACATGGCGCGCCAGGCGATGGCCGAGCTGGACGGTGTCGCCTCGGTCGCGGAGGAGACGTCGAGCTGGCCCTACCAGCACGACCGGGACCTCACGGGGTTCATCGACGGGACGGAGAACCCGTCGCTCATCGACGCGCCCGACGTCGCCCTGGTGCCCCAAGGTTCGCCGGGGGCCGGCGGGACCATCCTGCTGCTCCAGAAGTGGGTCCACGACGCTGCCCAGTGGGAGTCACTGCCGGTCGCCCAACAGGAGGCCGTCATCGGCCGGAGGAAGCTCGACAGCGAGGAGCTGGAGGACAAGGCGGCCGACTCCCACGTTGCGAGCACGGATCAGGACCGCCTCGGGAAGATCTTCCGGCGCAACATGCCGTACGGGACGGTCACCGATCACGGAACCATGTTCGTCGGCTTCAGCTCGGACCAGCGGCTGCTCGCGTCGATGCTCGACAGCATGGCCGGCCGGGGCGCGCCTTCCCGCGACGCGCTGACGCGCTACACGCGGCCGCTCACCGGCGCGTACTACTTCGTTCCCTCGATCGAGAGCGTGCGCGCGTGCAGCGCGGAAACGGAGGGCCCCCCTTCCGACTGATTGCGGGCCGGCGCTCGTCTATCGACCGAGCAGGGCGCCGCCGTTCACCTGCAGGATCTGTCCCGTCACGAACGAGGCCTCCGGCGAGGCAAGGAACCGCACCGCAGCGACCACGTCGTCCGGCGTTCCCGCCCGGCCGACCAGCGTCTCGTCGATCAGCCGCGCGCGCCGCTCTTCGGTCATCGAGTCGCCGAAGAACTCCGTGTCCTCGACGAACCCGGGCGCGACGACGTTCACGGTAATGCCCTCCGGGCCGAGTACCCGAGCCATCTGAAAGGACCACCCGATCAGGGCAGCCTTCGCCGCCGAGTAGGAGTCGCCGCCACCGCGAAGCGCGGCGATGGAGCTGATGCTGACGATCCGCCCTCCGGGACGGCGAAGCTTCGGTGCCAGCGCCGACGTCAGCAGCGCGGCGGTGAGGACGTTCGAGCGGTAGTCGCGAAGCCAGGACTCCGCGATCCCGGAGAGGCCGTCCTCGTCCGAGCGGTCCACCCCGCCGGCGGCGTTCACGATGACGCCGACGTCGACCACGCCTTCGGTCCCACGCTCCACCTGCACGGGGTCGGACAAATCCGCGGCGCGCCAGGTCACCGACGACGGCTCGCCGCCGAGTTCGTCCGCCGTACTGGCCAGGACGTCCTCGCGACGACCGAGGATCAGCACGGGATGGCCGTCCGACGCGAAGGACTGTGCGATCGCCCTTCCCATGCCCGTGCCGCCGCCCGACACCACCACCGCGGGACGGTCGCTCATGGCGTCCAACCTACCCGGTACCTCCTCGCCCGATGCGCCCGGGAATCGGCCGGGGAGCGCCCTTTGTTAGGATCAGGCGCCGAGGGGCAGAGGCCTCTCCTGCCGGCGGGGTGGCCGAGTGGTTAGGCAGAGGCCTGCAAAGCCTCGTACAGCGGTTCAATTCCGCTCCCCGCCTCCAACAGTCCTTGCAGGTGAAGGCCTAGATTCCGCCGGTCAACGAAACGACGCGCTGGGCCCCGTTGTGCAGCCGTTGTGCGTCTGCCTCCCGGTGAGCCGCGTCCAGGGCATCTGCGAGCCGCTCCCGCTCGGCCGGATACAAGTGCCCGTAAACATCCATAGTGACGCGGATAGAGGACTACGACCCCAGTCCATCCTCCGGTCGCACCAAGGAAGAGGCGGGCGGCTCATGTGGGCGCCGCGCGCGGGCTCGAAGACGACGACCGCCGTCTCGTGCGGGCGCCGTGCCGCGTAGCCGTCCAGGTTCTTGTCCAGTTCCCGCCACCGCTGCCATAGACGTTCCCGCTCCTCGCCGACCGCGACCCGCCCGGTCACCTCGCGCCGGGCCCCACCGGCGAGCTCGACGATCGCTTTCCGGGCAGGCTTGGAGGTTCAGCCCGCACCCCAGGCCGGCTCGGGCGCCCCCATCCGTTCATCGCCATCGAGACCAGGTCGTCCCCGTCCTCGTAGTAGCCGATGATCACGCTGCGTGGTTCGCCGCTGCGCCGGCCTCTCATGGTGAGCCGCAACGCGCCCCACTTCCCTGGGCGCGAAGGCCACAGCCCCTTGCGACCCCCGCTCACCTTGACGATCCGCCGGTGCACGTACCAGAAGGTCACGACGAACCAGCGTGGCGGTAGACGCGCCTTACCTCCAGCCATGTCATCCCCCTCTTCCATTCGTCGTGCGTGCACCTCAGCGGGCGACCGACACCGTACTTTCGTACGACGCGCAGCTCAACCTAACCGCTGTCGCCGACCGGGAAGGCTGCCCCGACGTGGAGGTGTTCGCCCAGGGGGGCAGTGACTTGGACGACCTTTCGCAATCGGTGCCTGTGCCTGCCCTTGCAACTGCTACAGGTTGATCGAACTCGCTGATCGGCACCTAAGGCCTTTCCCTTGCGGGGACTGTCAGGTCCGTGCCATAGTCAGGCCGTTCCAACTGAAAGGGGGAACCGTGCCCACATACATCTCATTGATCAAGTGGACCGATCAGGGCCGGTCCAAAGCCAACTCCCTTCCAGATCGCATTGGTGAGGTGGACAAGCGCATCGAGGCCATGGGCGGGAGAAGCATCGGGAACTGGCTCACGATGGGCCGATTCGACCAGGTGGCTGTCGTCGAGGCGCCAGACGACGAAACGGCAGCGAAGCTGCTCATGGTGGTAGCCGAGCGCGGCAACGCCGTCACAGAGACCCTCCGCGCGTTCACGATGGACGAGGTCCGCAGGCTGTCCCCGTAGGAGGATCGCCCCCGCGGACGGACCAATCACGATTGCTTCGACGCAACAGAATGGGCTCGCGAGAGGGACCTTCCTCGACACCACAGGCAGGCGGAATGACCGTCCGATGTGAGCGAGGAAAGTGGGCAGTGCGCGAGCGTCTTCGCTCAGGGGGCGATCAAGGAATCCCTAAGGCCTCCATCACGTCGGCGCCCGCGCGCGATCCTCCTCTACTTCTATGAGAAGTTCTTGGCCGTCGTACGGGGAGGGGTGATCGCGGGGACGAGCGGGATCGTCGCCGGCACCCCAGTATGTGGCCGACCTCTCCGACCCTTCGTTGGTCACCGCACCCCCGGTACCCGGGAAGGGGGCACCCTCCCGATCGCGACGACCATGAGCAAGCCGGAAGACCCAGCAGCCGCCCGGGGAGAGAAAAACGGCTGTTTCGCCTGGTCTGTCCCGCGTCCGGGTGGTTGGACGTCCTCCCACGCAGATGCAGGCCATGCACCGAGGCCGCGAGTGTGGGCTGTATAGGAACCCCGCGGCCAAGGGTCAATCCAAGGTGGCGGAGGGAGAGAGGCGAGGGCCCGGGGTGGCCGCGAAACCGGGACAGGGGCGCGGCCTTTCTCCCGGAAACGGGAGCCATCCCGGAACCAATAGACACCCCTGACTGAACCGTGCGATGCCTTCGCGCGAGTGACCGGGTGGAGGGAAGATGACCTGGCCATCCGCGGGAAGAGGCTATCCGGTGACGGAGAGCGGTGAGGCCACCGCCGTAGGGTCGTCGGAGGCGTTCGAGGAGTTCTACGAGCGGGAGTTCCGGTCGGTCGTTGGACTCGCCTATGCGCTATCGGGGAGCCGATCGGGCGCGAGGACATCGCCCAGGAGGCGTTCCTTGTCGCCCACCGCGATTGGGATCGGGTCGGGACCTACGACCGGCCGGAGGTCTGGGTGCGCCGGGTGGTCGCGAACCTCTCGGTCTCGGTCTTCAGGCGCCGAGTTGTAGAGGCGAAGGCGCTCGCGCGGATGGCGCTCGGATACACGCCTGCGTTGCCCGAGCTGTCGGCCGACGACGCCGAGTTTCTGGCGCGCCGTGACGTTCGCTGCCGCGGCGGCAGGCACAGGTCATCGCGCTCCACTACATCGAGGATCGATCCGTCGCCGAGGTCGCGGAGATCCTCGCCACGGCCGAGGGGACGGTCAAGAAGCACCTGTACGACGGACGGCAGGCCCTCGCCCGCCGCCTCGAGCTCGAGGAGGACGACGCATGACGCTCGACACCCGCGCCCGCCGAGCCGCGCAGGGCATCCACAGCGCCGTGGATGTTATGGAGAGGTCGACGTCGACGAAGGAACCCCGGAAGGTCGAGCGGTTCGATCGCTTCCGGGACCGGAAGCAACGGAACCGGCGGGTCGGCGCGACTCCTCGTCGCCGCGCTCGTCGCCATCCTGACGATCGTCGTGGTGACGAACGCGTTCCAACGCCGGGACGCGACGGTCCCCGTGACGCCGCCCTCGTCGCAGAACGACAGGATCGTGTTCGGGGAGTCAAGGCCGGAATGATTCGAACCACCTGTTCACGATGAACCCGGATGGCACCGACGTGCGCGATCTCTCCGTGGAGAGCAGGTGCATGTCATGGGCACCCGACGGGAGCAAGATCCTCATTGGTGGGACCATCGCACCGGATGGAGAGACCTCTCCGCTGGCTACCCTCAACCCCGATGGGACCGGGTACAGAGCGTTTCGTGTGACGGCAGGCGACTACCTGACCTTTGGGTGTGGAGCTTTCTCGCCCGACGGGACCCGAATCGTTTCCCCAGGACTCACCTCGCTGGTGACGGCTTACTACCACCCTGAGGTGGACGGGATTACACGGTGCGAGCATCCGACGGTGCCGACGTCATCCGGCTCACGCACCGCAGCGGAGCGTACCCGAGCTATTCGCCCGACGGCTCGCAGATCGTGTTCGAAGGAGTTCAGGGACCTCGAGGCGCGTGTGCACCCCCCTTCCCCTGCCCAGACAGGAGGCGAGAAGGCCACCTCGATGGTTCTCTTCTTGTGATGAACGCCGACGGCACCGGCCTGCATCCGATCGCGTCACACATGGCCCTGCTGCACCTTTCCCCGAGCTGGTCTCCCGACGGACGGTTGATCCTGTTCTCGGGGTGGCGCGGGATGTACGTCGTTCACCCCGACGGGACCGGGCTTCGGCGGATCACCCTGGCGGCTCCGGGATTGCGTGAGGCGATCTACCCGTCATGGTCTCCCGACGGAACGCGCTTCGTGTTCGTTGCCCGGTCGGGCTCGGATCTGGGACCAACCTCTTCACGGCGCGGAAGGATGGCACCGATGTCGAGCAGATCACCCACACGCGCGACATCTACTACCGCAATACAGATTGGGGAACGAATGCCGGTTGAGAAGCAATTGGAGGGCGGTTCATCAGCCCGATTCGGAGGTGTTTCAATGAAGTCCGCGACCAGGTCGTCGCTCGGCGTCACGTGCGCTGTCGGCTCTGCTGCTGATGGCTTGCGCTGCTTGTACTTCCAACTCTTCTCATCCCGGAGGAACCATTGTTCGTTCAAGCGATTCCCCGCCCCCAGAGAGCCCCCTTGGCGCGGGAGGCGGTGCGACGCCCGAACCCTACGCCGGCCGAATCGTGTTCACGTCGAACATCGACCCGGCCGGAAGGTGGGATCTGTTCACGATGCGCCCCGACGGCACGGGGTGAAGCGACTGACCATTCTCCCAGACCCAAACTGGCCGTTCTCCGCTCCTGACTGGTCGCCCGACGGCACCCAGCTCGTGTTCACATCCCGGAGCCCCTCGTCCAGGCACGAGCAGGTCTACCGGATCAATGCGGATGGGTCCGGTCTCACTCAACTGACTCACGGGACCGGCATATACAACGACAATGCCAGCTGGTCGCCGGACGGCTCGAAGATCGTGCTGACGCGGGCGAGGAGCGGTGAGTACGCGATCTGGGTGATGAACGCCGACGGGTCGGGCCTCAGGAGGCTCACGGGCGAGCTCAACGACAACTCCCATCCGACCTTCACGCCGGACGGCAAACACATCCTCTATGCAAGCGCGACGGGGCGGACTCGTCTCGGCGATCTGGATCATGAACGTAGACGGTTCGAACAAGCGCCCGCTCACCCCGGCAGGGCTTGAGGCCGCCAACCCCGACGTGTCACCGGACGGCTCGCACGTCGTGTTCGGACAGGGAGGCGATCCGTACCAACCCGCGTCCATCTACACGATGAGGATCGATGGGTCGGAGATCACCAGGCTCACCAACCCCGGATGCTGCCACCACGACGGCCTTCCCAAGTACTCACCCGACGGCAAGCAGATCGTCTATCTCACGGACCGCAACTACCCCTCCCGCGGCGGGATGGACATGTACGAGATGAACGCCGATGGCACCAATCAGCACCGGGTTACCTCGAACCTGACGGTGGGAGGCTGGCCAGACTCCCCCTACTTGAATGGCGTGTACCCGGACTGGGG
>CAVOSS010000019.1:0-30464 GCA_963698955.1 uncultured Actinomycetota bacterium
AAAGGCTCGCCTGGGTGGCGGAACTGGCAGACGCACCGGACTTAAAATCCGGAGCCCCGCAAGGGGCGTACGGGTTCGACCCCCGTCCCGGGCATTTAGGAAATGACAATTGACAAATGACTACCCATTGACCCTGCCCTGGTTTCACGTACATCAAATTGCTGATAACTTCTTTGATGAACGGAGATCGAATATGGGCAACAAAGGGCCGGTTCGGTATCGGCAATACACGGATGAGTTCAAGGTCGAAGCGGTTAGGTTAGCGGAATCGGTAGGAGTCAGCCGCGGCGGCGAAGCGATTGGGCATTCCGGATGGCGAGCCTGCGGAATTGGATCGACCGAGTGCGTGCAGGCAAGCTGCGAGTCGGCGGAGTCTGCCAAGCCTGTGAAGACGATCGCTGGCAGAAGTGGAGGCCGAGAACAACCGACTGCGTCGAGAGCTGGAGAGCACGCAACTGGATTTGGAAATCGTAAAAAAAGCGGCGGCGTATTTCGCGAAGGAGTCGCGGTGAAATACGCCTGGATCGAAGAGCATCGCGACCAGTATCAGCGTGAGCTCGAATGTGTCGGCAGTTGGAGGTGTCGCGAACCGGATACTGCCAGTGGAGAAAGCGAAAACCCAGTGAACGGTCGATGGCCAATGCGGCGCTCGATGCCCAGGTGGCGGCGATTCACGCAGGGCAGCAAGCGCAGCTATGGTCGGCCACGGATCGTGCGCGGCTTGCGCGATTGCGGCGTTGCAAGTCAGCCATGAACGAGTTCGCAACAGCCTCAAGCGACAGGGTCTTCGTCCCGTTTATAAGCGACCCTATCGAGTGACGACCGACTCCGATCATCACAACCCTGTCGCTCCCAACGTGCTGGATCGCCGATTCGATGGCTGGCGAATCAACCAGGCATGGGTCGGGGACATCACTTATGTCGAAACCGCAGAGGGCTGGCTCTATCTGGCCTGCGTTATGGATTTGGCGAGCCGCAGAATTGTGGGCTGGTCGATGAGCGATCGGATGAAGACCGACTTGGTCAGCCAGGCGTTGAAGTCGGCGTATGGGCTGCGACAAACCGGCTGCCGGACTGATCATGCATACCGACCGTGGCAGCCAGTACGCCAGCGCCACTCACCGACAACTGATCAAAGACTACCAAATGGTTCAATCGATGAGCCGGAGAGCCAATTGCTGGGACAATGCCGCAATGGAGAGCTTCTTCAAGACTCTGAAAGTCGAACGCATCCATCGAATTCGCTACGAAACACGCGCGCAGGCGAAACTCGATATCGTCGATTGGATCGAAGGCTTCTACAATCGACAGCGCATCCATTCGTCGATCGGTTACAAGACACCAGTCGACGTCGAGTCCCTGCTTAATGACTGCATAGAATGGTGTACGTCGAATCGAGGCAGGGTCACATTGAAAAAGCTTTATCAATGGCCACTGATCGTAGTCAATTGTCATTTCTGTTACGGTAAACACATCAGTGTGCAATGCCCGTCACGAAGGGCAGCGCGATGGAAACCACAACCAATAATAATGATCCACTCCAGTACTTCCATGGCCGCTCGACCATATGGTCTGAAATTTTTTGGTAGATGCTTTGCAGCGTGTCCAGTTTTCTCAGAATGCTGACGTCCCAGTCGGTGAGGTGAAAGCGTTCCGCAACGAGACGGTAGACGCGCGCCATGTACTGATCGCCTAGGAGCTTTAGCGCATTGTTCACGCCTTCGAAGAGAATTGCGCTGTCCACCTGCCACTGAGAAATTTCTCGAAGGCCCGAAGGATCAAAAGAAAACCATTTCCGCGGACGCTTTGACAAACGCTCATAGGCTAGTCCCAATGCCTCGTCAAGGCGTTGATCTAAGAATCGCATCTCGAGAAGTTCAACGTTCGCAAATTCCAGAACAGCAATAACGTCTTCCGGATCCTTTTCCATCACCAGCGCCGCATTCCAGTCTGTAACTGTGACGTCATCGTTGGTGTACGAGATATGGTGCGATAAGGCATCTTTTACCTCGTCGTTTGACAGATCGAGCGATTCAGCTCGGAGTATTTGCGCCACTTTCAATCCGTATCGTCCCGTGATCTCTTCCGCAGTCACGCCGCCGGAGAATTCCGCGACGTGAAAAATCACATAGTCTTCGACAAACGCGGAGAGACCAGCCTTTGATAAAGCCGGTTGGATGATCGTTAACAGCGCTTCCACACGCTGTCGGGAGTCGAGGAGTAGTTGTTCGTTTTCGTAAAGGGCCTCGCTGAGGGAAAGCAGGTCTGGTCCTTCGACGCGAAGGGGAATTCGGTAGATGACGGTGATCGCGCCGAAGTCGTCGAGAATCATTTCGATTTGCGCATTGGCGGTCAATTCATCGCTGATACGGATCGTCGCGACGTCCTGGCTGATTCGCAAGGGCGGCGGACGATATCTCAAAATACCGAGGCGTGCGCCGCCGATGTTTGATCGTTTCCCGTTGTTTGAGAAATGTTGTCCGGCGTTCTGCTTCGTCCAGATCGATCGAAAACGCCGCGTCGTACACGAACAGGCAGTGGCATGCGCCTTGGGCGACGGGAGGCAAAGTGTCCATAAATCAACATAACGCGACCGCCGAATTCTAGGCTAGTCATCCGTTGTCGAGCGGCGCGTTTGGATTTTGCGTAGGACGATGGCTGAAGTGGGACGTAATCCGAACGAGGGGTTGGCCCCTCGTTCGTTTAATCGTTGTCTTCTACGGCAGGTTGGCGAGTGCAGGAATAATGCCGGCGGCTTTGGGGCTGCCCAGACCCGTCACGTAGTCATACCCGTTTCCGGCCGTGCACACTGCGCCGCAAGTTCCATTCGCGCCGCTTGTAATGTCGGCGAAGTTCGCGGTCTCGAAGTCGCTGCGGCCGCTGTATAGATTGCATTATTCGTGCTGCTCAGTGGATTTTTGCTCAAGCCCGCGCGCACTGAATTTGCGATCGCAAACAGCGCCGCCCATTGTGGGGCGCCTGCGCTTGTGCCTCCGACTTCAAACCAGCCCGATTGGCCCTGATATTTCACCGAATCGTAAACGGGGAAGCCGGTGTTGGGGTTGCCGTTGTATGCAACATCGGGAATGCCGCGTTTGCCGTTCGCATTAGGGATGGGATAATTCGCTTGGAAAGCCGGCTCAATTTCGTACGTACTTTGCCCGCCGCCGCTTCCACTCCATGCGGTCTCAGTCAGTCGGTTTCCGCCGGCGTCGAGAGTGAGCGTCGTTCCACCAACGGAAACGACATCCGGTGATGCGGCCGGGAATTCCGCGCCACTACCGCTGTCGCCTGACGTGGTGAAAGTCACGCCTGACGCTGCAAAGTGGAAATCATAATCGTGCTCCGTCGAAACTCTCCGCCGCCCCAACTCATCGATACCACTCGTGCTCCGTTAAGTACGGCGGCATCGACTGCGTCCAACAAATCGGCGAAGCTATTGGACGCCGCTTCGACGAGTAGAATCTTGGCTTGCGGCGCGATGGCGTGCGCCCATTCCACGTCGAGCGCGATTTCCAGAGCCCATCCGGCGTCCATGCGTGGTTTCCTACCGCTCGCATAAACTTTCTTAAAGCATCCATTGTTCGTCGTGCAGGCTGGAAGGCTGAATTGGGCGCTAAAGGCCGCCAGGTCCGATTCGATGTTCGGGTCGTCAAAAGCGTCAACAATCGCGATCGTTTCAGGCCCGCGCCCTGGTTTCCAACGAGGTCAAATCCGTAGGCATGTCGAGTCTGCGCCGGCGTGAAGCCCACTGGGCTGGTTCTCGCGAATGGTTTCACGCGGATTGGAGGCCGAGCGTAACCGTCCGGTGGTCGCTCCGCCAGCACAGGTTGCGCAACCAAGACGCCGATGAACAACAACCGAAGAACCGAGAATCGCCGATGCAAATCGTTCATGAAACCTTCTTTCTTTTGGCCTGCAATGTCCACAAGCAAGAGCCGGTGGTTTCCGCACGCGAGCAAATGGTGGGCCTATGACGCGCTTTTGTCTAGATGTCGAGAGTGGTTATTCTTGGGCCTGGTGGAAACAATTGATGCCAGACAACTTGCTGCGAAAAGCAGCCTCGCACAGAAGGACTTGTTCACTTGAAAGCGCCGTGATTACAACCCGCTACTCCACGGCTCATTAAATTGACCCCCGAACCTGCTCTGTTATTTTGCCAATTAGAATTGGCTGCAGAGTCCAAATTTATTACCGTCAAGGAGGCCGCGATGATAGACGCCAAACGCTACCTAACTGCGTTTCTGTTTTCTTTGTTTGCCTGCGCGTCGCGTGGGCGCAAGGAACGGCGCAGCTGAGCGGGACCGTCAAAGATCAAAGCGGAGCGGTTTTGCCGGGCGTTGAAATCAGCGCCACGCAAACAGCTACCGGCGCCAAACGAACAGTCGTGAGTGATGAAAACTGGATCTTACACACTGCCGAACCTGCCGATCGGACCATACATGTTGGAGGCGAGCCTACCCGGATTCCGAAGCTTTGTGCAGAGCGGCATCGTGCTGCAGGTCGGCGCGAATCCTCTTATTAATGTGGTTTTGCAGGTCGGGCAGGTCGCCGAAAAGGTCGAGGTTCAAGCGGATGCCGCTCTGGTCGAAACACGAAGCACGGGCGTCGGCCAGATGATCGACAACCAGCGCGTGCTCGAACTGCCGCTCAATGGACGAAATCCGACCGAACTTATCTTTCTTGCAGGCATCGCTATTCAAAACACAAACGTCAACTTGAATTCCGGAGTCCGGAATTACGCCACACTGTCATCTCCGTTGCGGGCGGTCTGGACGGCGGCCTGAACTACTTCCTGGATGGCGGAACGCACGACGATCCGGAAAACAATTTGAATCTGCCGCTCCCTTTCCCGGACGCACTGCAGGAATTTAAGGTCGAGACCAGCGGAGTTCCAGCGCAGTACGGACACCATTCGGCAGGAACGGTCAATGCCGTGACCAAGTCGGGAACCAACGCGTTTCACGGCGATCTTTTTGAATTCGTCCGCAACGGTTCATTGAACGCCCGAAACGCTTACGCTGTCACCAATGACGGCCTCAAGCGCAATCAATTTGGCGGAGTGCTTGGCGGGCCGATTGTGCAGAACAAGCTGTTTTTCTTTGGCGGCGAACAGGTCACCGTACAGCGCCGTCAACCGAGCGCCAACAAAGAGTTCGTTCCTACCGCGCAGATGCTCGCCGGAGATTTCACGACCTTTGCTTCGGCTCAATGCCAGGGCGGCAGGGACGTCACTCTAGGCGCGCCATTTGGAACGAATGGGTTCGGCCGAAACACCGTCGACCCCAAACTTCTTTTCTCCACAGGCGCTCGCGCTCGCGGCCCGCCTCCCCAAGCCCAGACGCATGCGGCTTGACCGAGTTTGGCGGAGTTAGCAACGTCAACGAGTACCTGACCGTCGGAAAAGTGGACTATCAAAAGACGGAAAAGCAGTCGATGTTCGTCCGTTATATGGGGGCGCGGAAGGATTCACCGTGGGACTACGACGGCAAGAACATCCTGACGAGTTCGCACGGGCAGTTGAATCAAAGGACCCACTCGTTAGTCATCGGCGACACGTATCTGTTCGGAGCGAGTATGGTGAATTCGTTCCATCTGACCGGAATCCGAACGTTGAATCCACGCATCAATCCAGCGGTTATCGACCTCAACGACATCGGAGTGAAGAACGTGTGGGTGCCGTTCAAGGGGCACATGAACTTCGGAGTGGGTTCGGGACGTGGGTGGTCACGTACATGGGCAACACCTTCCGGAACAAGCACGGCGGCCCGGAACGGTGGTGGCCGACCGAATCCCCGTACCCGGGCATCGGTCCGGACCAGCTCATGGGCGTGGACCTGTACAACAGGAACAAGTGCCACTCCAAGCTCTGGCGCGAGTTCGACTGGTTGGCCGAAAAGCCGTGGCAGTTCGCGACCGACGTCGGCCGTCCGCTCTTCATCGGAGAGTCCGGCTCCGTGGAACTGTCGGACTGCGACGGTCCCCCCGAAGACCCGCCGGGGACCATGAAGGGCCAGTGGTTCGACAACGCGCTGGTCTACATGCGGGACACGGGTCCGTCCCTCGGGTACTCGCCGCTGGAGGCCTTCTGCTACTCGAACGTGAAGGGCTTCAACGACGGCTCGTATCGGATCGACACGTCCGACATCGCGCTGGAACACTTCCAGTCGTTCGCCGTCGACCCGTTCTTCGCCCTGAGCTGAGTCCGGGCAAGCGGCGCCGCGTCAGGCTCCGGGGCAACGCCGCGCGATCAGCCCCCTCACGGTCTGATGGGTGTTGAAGACCGCGCCCGCCGCCCACAGTTGCCCGGCGATGACTGCCGATCCGTAGAGTTGGCCTTCTCTGTTCGACGGCAGTGCCGGGACGGTGTCGGCGGAGAGTTCCGTCCCGTCCCAGCGGGCGGCGCGCATCGTGCTCGTGCCGAAGGGAGCGAGGCCGACCATACGAACGTCGTCGGGCGCGAAGTGGGACACGGCCTGCAGATCCACGGCCTGGTCCGGATCGTCGAGCTCGTAGGTCGTCCAGTGCGAGCCGTCCCAGTGCCACGCGTTCCACCACCGGGTTGAGTCGGCACTCTCGGAGGACCCCACGGCCCAGACGTCGTCGGGCGCGATCTCGTCCACGCCGTTCAGGAAGTTCCGGAACACTCCCGGGTCCGGCGCGCCCGCGTCCGTCCACGAACTGCCATCCCAATGCAGCACCAGGACGTGCCGCTCGCCACCCGAGACAGCGCTTCCACCGACGGCCCAAGCGTCGCGCCGGCCGCCCATCGAGACGGACTGGAGCAACGAGGTGTCGCCGACCTTGGGCACGTCCATCGTGTGCCACGAGCCGTTCCGGAGCCGGAGCGCCAGCGCGCCGTGGTGGAAGGACTTGCTGAACTCCCCGACGGCGATCGCCCGGGTGGAAGAGGACGCCGCAACCCCGAAGAGCATGACGTCCCCGCCCCGCGTCGGCGTCGGCTGGCGCGTCCAGGCCACCCCGTTCCAGTGCTCCACCAGCGCCCGGTAGTGGAGGGTGCCCGGGTCGATGTCCCATCCGGCCGCCCACGCGTTCGTCCGGGAGACGACCGTCACCGACTGGAGCGAGGCATGCTCACCGACGCCGCCCGCCGCGTACTCGCTCCAGCCACTCCCGTTCCAGTGCTGGATCAGCGCGTGCGTCGATGCGGGGCCGCTGCTCGAATGACCGACGAGCCAGACGTCGCCACGGCCGGTGCCCTCGACGTCCAAGAAGGTGGCGACGCCGCCGTCGGCGGGCCGCGGCGGCGACATGAGGTTCCACGCGTCGCCGCACGCCATGGGGCGGACGTCGGCCGTCGCCGAGGACAGCCAGCGACGGAGATCCCAGTGCGGCAAGCAGAACCAACACGAACACGACGCGGAATCGGGACACGGCCGTACGCATGTTCATCATCTCCCCCGTGCCCCTGCGCGATCCTAGCGCAGGCGCGTCGGCGGGGGAACCCCTCTCCTCGATCAGTCGGATTCGGCCGCCTGGAGACTCGCGGCGTCCGAGGCAAAGGTGACGGTGACCGCCTTCCCGGCGAGCGTGACCGTGGCGGGATTCGTTCCGACGAAGGAGCGCATCGCGGTGGCGAACTCTTCGGCATCCTGCTCGGTGTCCCACACCGTGTCCATGGCGACCACCACGTGCGCGCCGTCCGTCCAGGTCGCGTACTCGGCTCCACCCCACCCCGCGGCCGCGCTCGTCGCCTGACCCTCCGACAGCCGCAGCTGGAGGAGGAGCTTCAGCCACGCCTCCCCCACCTCCATCTGGTCGATGAGCTTCCACTCGTCGCCCAGTCCCGCCGGCTTCGCGACCGTCACGGGAACGGGAACGTCCGACGGGTACTTCTCGGGGTGCAGGATCTGCTCGGTGGACACGGGCGGATCGCGGAAGGCGGCGTCGACGGCGCCCTCACCACCCCGGTCGATCAGTGCCCGCACGAATGCCAAACCGTTCGGATACGGGAAGACCTGCAGGCTCTGCACGAACGGCGGGATGGAGGACGGCGGCGGAGGGAAGGCCGAGGACTCCTGCTGCAGGCGATCGATCTCGTCACCGGACAGGAACCGCTGCGCCCACGCACCGGAGGTGTAGACGGCGTCCCCCTCGGCCAGCGCGATGGACGCCGCCAGGGGTTCGTCGGCGCACCGGTATGCCAGGGCGTCTTCCCGGGACAGGTCGAACCGCTGGTCGTCCAGCGCGTGCGTCAGCTCGTGGGACAGGACGTAGCGCTGATACGGCGTCGGGTCCGTCGTTCCCGAGAACACCAGCCGGTGGCTGAGCGTGTCGTAGAAGCCGACCACCTCCGAGCTGTCATACGCCAGGAGCGCATCGCGAATCGACGACCCCGGCGGCAGGGCGCCGATGGTGGTCCAGCTCCGCGTCTCCCGCGCCAGCTGCTGGGGTGGGAGCGTCTCCTGGACCAGGCTCTGGAGGAGCTCCCCCACCTTCTGCTGCGAGACCGCTTCGGGATCCACGGAATGGACCCACCGGAGGTTCCGCACCTGCGTCACCTGGTCGGCGACCTGACGGACGGCGGCCGGGAGGGACGGGGCGGACGTCGGCGGCGGCGACTCGTGGGGCTTCGGGTACTGGCAGAGCTTGATCCGGGGTCCGAGTGGGATCGACCCGGACGGCGCCGTGGACGGCGTGGGGCTCACCTGGGCCGCTGGGGCTCCCGTGGTGCACGCACCGGCAGCCAAAGCCAGGGCGAGGAGCGGAACGAGGACCGCGCTGCGCTTCACGGCTCCTGGGGCTTCTCGCCCACGCGGCGGCGAGCGGGCAGCACGAGCGCGATCACCGTCAGCACGACGGCCGCGCCGGACAGGTAGAACGAGATGACGGGCAGGAGTGTGGTGTTGGGGCGGAAGTTGCCGACGCCGACGCAGACCGCGGCCGCGACCAGCAGGACGAACGCCACCGCGAACACGCCGAGCGACGTCGGCCGGCCCAACGAACGCCGGTGGCGACCCGCCGCGACGGGTTCCCGGACCTCTTCCCCGGTGCTCACGACAGTCGTTCGGTCAGATAGTCGGCCAGCTTGGCGACCGGAATCCGGTCTTGCGTCATCGTGTCGCGCTCCCGTACGGTCACCTGCTGGTCATCCAGACTCTCGAAGTCCACCGTCACGCAGAACGGCGTCCCCGCCTCGTCCTGACGACGGTACCGGCGCCCGATGGCTCCCGCGTCGTCGTAGTCGCACATCCACCGGGTCTTCACCAGGTCGAACACCTCGCGCGCCTGCGGCACCAGCCGCTCGTTGCGGGACAGGGGCAGGACCGCCGCCTTGATCGGCGCCAGGTCGCGGTGCAGGCTCAGGACCGTTCGCTTCTCCATTTTTCCCTTGGCCGAAGGCGCTTCGTCCTCGCGGTACGCATCCAGCAGGAACGCCAGGACCGCACGGTCCGCGCCCGCCGCGGGCTCGATCACGTACGGGTGGTAGCGCTCCTCGGTCTCCGGATCGAAGTACGTCAGATCCTGGCCCGAGGATTCCTGGTGCTTCTTGAGGTCGAAGTCGGTCCGGTTGGCGACCCCCTCCAGCTCGCCCCAGTCGGTGAAGGGGAACCGATACTCGACGTCCACGGTCCGCTTCGAATAGTGCGACAGCTCGTCGCCGTCGTGGTCGCGCAACCGGAGGTTCTCGGCCCGAATGCCGAGGTCGGTCCACCAGCGCATCCGCTCGGCGAGCCAGTACTCGTGCCACTCCTCGTCGGAGCCGGGCTTGACGAAGAACTCCAGCTCCATCTGCTCGAACTCGCGCATCCGGTAGATGAAGTTCCCGGGAGTGATCTCGTTGCGGAACGACTTCCCGATCTGGGCGATCCCGAACGGCACCTTCTTGCGGGAGGACTGCTGGACGAGGGCGAAGTCGGTGAAGATTCCCTGCGCGGTCTCGGGCCGAAGGTAGACGGCGTTCGAGTCTTCCTCCACCGGACCCATGTGCGTCTTGAACATGAGGTTGAAGTTGCGTGGGTCGGTGAACTCGTGGTGGCCGCAGTTGGGGCACGTCGGCCTCCCGGCCATGTCCACCGCGTCGCCGGCCTCGTCGTCGCCGGACCCGGTGGCGTGGACACCCGGCAGGTGATCGGCCCGGAAGCGCTGGTGGCAGTTGAGGCACTCCACCAGGGGATCGGTGAAGACCTCCAGGTGGCCGCTCGCCTCCCACACCTTCGGCGACATGATCACCGAGGCGTCCAGCCCGACGACGTCGTCGCGCAGCTGGACCATCGATCGCCACCAGGCGCGCTTGACGTTGTTCTTCAGCTCCACCCCCAGTGGGCCGTAGTCCCACGACGAGCGCAGCCCGCCGTAGATCTCGCTGGAGGGGAAGACGAATCCCCGGCGCTTGGCGAGGGATGTGATGGCGTCCATCAGGTCCGGCACAGCTGCTCCCTTCTCCCGGCCGGTGGCTCCGGCCGCTGGCGTGGCGACAAGGATAGCCGGGCCGTCAGGCGTCGGGGACGCGGCCGAAGCGGCGGTCGCGCTTCTGGTAGTCGCGGATCGCCTCGTACAGGTGCTCGCGGTTGAAGTCGGGCCAGAACACCGGCGTGAACCACAGCTCGGCGTAGGCGGCCTGCCAGAGCAGGAAGTTCGAGATGCGCATCTCCCCGCCCGTGCGGATCAGCAGGTCGGGGTCGGGGACGCCCGGGTCGTACAGGCGAGACGAGATCGAGTCGGGGGTGATGCGCTCGCCGCCCAGCCGCCCGCGATCGTGCTCCTCCAGGATGCGCCGCACCGCGTCCACGATCTCGGTCCGCCCGCCGTAGTTCAGCGCGATCGTCAGCGTCATCTTCCCGTTGTGCTTCGTCTTGGTCTCGGCGCGCTCCATCTCGCGAAGGACTCCGCGCGGGAGCCGCCAGTCGCGCCGGCCGACGAACTGCACCTTGACGTCCCACGCGTGCATCTCGTCGGTGCGCCGGCGGAGCGTCTCCCGCTTGAAGTTCATCAGGTAGCGCACTTCGCTGGGCGGCCGCTTCCAGTTCTCGGTGGAGAAGGCGAACACGGTCAGGTACTTCACGCCGGCCTCCAGCGCGCCCTGGATGACGTCGAACAGCGCCTCCTCGCCGCGGTTGTGGCCCTCGGTGCGCGGCAGGCCACGTTCCTTGGCCCACCGGCCGTTGCCGTCCATCACGATGCCGACGTGTCGCGGCATGCACGAGGGGTCGAGGTCGCTGAGGTAGCTCACGGGGACGAGGCGGGCATGGGGTCCGGGATGACCACCACCGCCGGCTCGGGCTGCCGGGCGAGCAGCGAGAAGCTCCGCATCCTGCGCTCCAGGTGGTACTCGGTGTACCCGTACAGGATCGCCCGCGCCTCGCGCCGCACCACCGTCGGCGGCGTCGCGTAGCCGGCCTGGGTCAGGTCCAGCCGCGCCACCTGATCCAGCCAGTGCACGGACGGCCAGGAGACGCGGCCGGCGTCGTGCTCGGCGTCGGCGGCACACACGACGCCCCCCTGGCCGGCGGCGAAGCGCTCGTGCGGCCCGGGCACGCCGCACACGGCGCACGCGGAGAGGCTCGGGTGGAAGCCGGAGAGGGACAGCAGCTTCAAGCAGGAAGGACTCGGCGACGGCGGCCGGGTCGGGCGGCGCGTCGTCCAGCGCCCGCAGGCCCGACAGCAGCAACAGGAACAGCCGGACGTTGCGCTCGTGCTCCTCCGCCACCTTGTCGGCCGCCTCGAGCATCGTCTCGCCGGCGGCGATCAGCGAGAGGCCCGAGCGGAGTGTCCGGAACGGGGCCACGATCTCGGCCTGGGTGACGGTGTCGAGGTTCCGGCCCCGGTACATGAGCAGCGAGACGTGGGTGAACGGCTCGAGGCGGGCTCCGAACTTGCTGCTGGTCCTGCGGATGCCCTTGGCCACGCCGCGGACCTTCCCGGACCCCTGGGTGAGGATCGTGACGATCTTGTCCGCCTCACCCAGCTTGGCGGAACGAAGAACGATCCCCTGTTCCTTGTAGAGCGGCATGCGTCCAGATGGTACCCCCCACGGTCCGCGCTCCGACCCACCGCGACGGACGGGCGACAAATCTCCACAGCCCTCGTGGTGTTCACGCCCGAGACCCCCCGGCCGGGGGATCCCCGGTTCCCCCGCCGGTTACGCCGAAAGCCCGATGCAGGCCCTGCCCCCGACGTAGGAACATTGCGGCGACACCGCAGACCAGGGGAGAGACGAATGGACCGGTCGAACGACAACGGGATGGCGCGTGTGGAACTGCAGCGCGAGATCGAGTGCATGCGCTGCGGCGCGCCCACCCACGGCCGGGCCACGTGCGAGCTGTGCTTCGAGGCCATCGCCGAGCTCCGCTCGCTGGCCAAGGACTTCGACATGCCGAAGCCGGCCCCCGCCCGTCACGCGCCGCGGCCGCTGGCCCGCCAGGGCTCACGCCGGCACCGCTCCTGACGCCGGGTCCACCGACCCGCCGGATCACGCCCGCGGCGTCCGCACCACGTCCTCCGCGCCCAGGAACAGCGCCAGCGCCTCCAGGCCCGGCTTGAGCGCTCGCTCCACCGACCGCGCGCCGAACCCCGGCTCCGCGTGCACCGCGTTCACGACCAGCCGGTTGGCCTTCCGATCCATGACGGGGTCGATCCGCGCGACGATGCGCTCGCCGTCCAGGACCGGCATGACGTAGTAGCCGTGGGGACGCTTGGAGGCGGGCACGTAGATCTGGATCCGGTAGTGGAAGTCGAACAGCTCGAGCGTCCGCGCCCGGTTGTGGATCACGTTGTCGAACGGTGAGAGGAGCGTCGCGCGGGGCTCCCACTCCCCTGCCTCGAGGCGATCCAGCAGCGGCACGTCGTCGGCGTGGACGAACCACGGACCCGGCGCCACTCCCTCCCCGGCGACCTCGAGGCGCACCACCGTGCCGGCCCGCTCCAGCTCGTCGAGCGTCCGAGGCACCGCGGGAAACCGGCCGGCCGCGAAGTGGTCACGCACGTGCGCGGGCCGCCCGGCGCCGAGTGCCTTCAGACTCAGCTCGGCCGCGCGCCGGGCGGCCGCCCGCTCGCCCATCGCCCGGCGGGGCACCCATTCCGGGAGCACGCGTTCGGTCAGGTCCCAGAGTCGCGATCCGCCGGCTCGGCCGGCGACCATGACCTTCCCCTGCGCCCAGAGGAAGGAGAGCATGCGCTCCACGCCGCCCGCGTTCGGCCATCCGATGGTGTCGTCCGTGCGAACGCGGAGGTCGTCCATCGCCCGTGAGCCGATCGGTCCGTCCCGCCGCAGCCGAGCCACGATCGCGCGGCGCAGGCGTTCGTTCTCCCGCATCCAGGTGCGGATGCGATCGGCGTACGCGCCGGTCCCCGGCCACGACCGCATGTGCAGCCGGTGCAGCGGGTAGTCCTCGGCGAGCACGATCGCGGCGGCGTGGGCCCAGTACTCGAACAACGCGCGCTCGCGAAACAGCAGGTCGTCGACCAGCGCCGGATCGAACGCGCCGATCCGGCTCCAGAGCACCAGCAGGTGGCTTCGCGCCACGACCGATATCGGATCGAGCTGCAGCGATCGAAGGTCCCGGACCAGATCCATGACCCCGTCGCGCGTCGCCGGCCGCGGCGTGCCCGACAGACCCTGCTTGGCGAGCGCGAGCCGGCGAACGGTCCGCAGCGACACGCGCCGTACGGTCCCCCCCGCGGCGGCATCCACCTCCGGCTACAGGCCCAGCCGGTCGAGCGCGCCGGGGTCACGCTGCCACTCCCGCAGCACCTTGACGCGGAGGTCGAGGAACACCTTGCCGCCCAAGAGCTTTTCGAGATCGCGCCGGGCGGCCGAGCCGATCTCCTTCAGCATCGCCCCGCCCTTGCCGATCACGATCCCCTTCTGCGACGTCCGTTCGACCAGGACCGAGCACGAGATCCGCGTCAGGTCGCGGTCGTCGTCGCGCTCCATCTCCTCGAGTCGGACCGCGATGGAATGCGGGACCTCCTCGCGGGTGAGCGCGAGCGCCTTCTCCCGGATGATCTCCACGACCCGTATCTCGATCGGCTGATCGGTCGTCTCGCCCACCGGGAACAGCGGCCCGCCCTCGGGGAGCGCCGCGGCGAGCACGGCGCGCAGGTCCTCCAGGCCGGCGCCCGAATGTGCGGAGACCGGCACGATGTGATCGAACTCGCCCAGTGCGGCGGCCCGCGTCAGCTGCTCGGCGATCTTCGGCCGGCCGAGCAGGTCGATCTTGTTCACCGCCAGGACGCGAGTGCGGGTGAACGGTGACGCCTCCCGCCCGGCCACGAACGCGTCGCCGCTCCCCACGCCGCCGGCGCCGTCCACGACGAGCAGCAGCGCGTCGACGCCGTCCGTGCCCTCGTGCACACGGCGGTTGAGCCGTTCACCCAGCGCGGTGCGCGGCCGGTGCAGGCCCGGCGTATCGACGAAGACGATCTGGTCCTCGGGCGTGGTCGAGACCCCGCGGACCAGGAACCGGGTGGTCTGGGGCTTGTCCGAGACGATGGACACCTTGGTGCCGACGAGCGCGTTGATCAGGCTCGATTTCCCGACGCCCGGACGACCGACGACCGCTACGAATCCCGACCGGAACGCCACTGGGCAACGAACGCGAGCACGGCCAGGCCGACGACGGCCCAGAACACCAGGGGGTAGCGGCGCTTCAGCGCGGCGAGGTTGACCGCCCAGCCGATCCCGAAGGACCTGGGGACGATGATCCGGTCGCTCGCGGGGTTCCACCAGGTCCGGAACTCCCTGCCGAGCGACGGGGGCTGGAAGTCGTACGGGATGGTGCCGGCGATCATTCCCTTGAGATTCATGGACGTCCCTCCGGGATCTCCTCGGACGCGCTGCTGCCGTCCCCCGAGCCTACCGCGTCGCGCTCGGCGAGGTCGTGCGGCCCGAACGCGTCGGGGAGCAGCTCGTTCAGGCGCCAGCGGCGGCGCGTGCCGTGGGCCCCCACGGAGACGACGAGCATCGCGGGACCGAACTCGGAGAGGAACTGACGGCACTGACCGCAGGGCGGCGTGGGGTGCTCGGCGAGCGTCGTGACGACGATCGCGGCGATCCGGCGGGCGCCCGCCGATACCGCCGCGGCGGCGGCCGATCGCTCGGCGCAGATGCCGGTGGGGTAGGCCGCGTTCTCCACGTTCGCGCCCGAGAAGCTTCCGGCGTCGGTCTCCACCGCGGCGCCCACCGGGAAGTCGCTGTAGGGCGCGTACGCGTTCGCCCGGGCCCGCCGGGCCGCGTCGAGGAGCGCGTCGATCGCCTCGTCGCCGATCATTCGGCGCCCGCCGCGGCCCCGGACGCGTCCTGCGGCGCGGTGGCGTCGGCCGGCTGCGCGGAGCGACGGGTGATCAGGACCGTCGCGATCCGCCGGCCCTGCACCCGCTGCGCCGTGAACTCGAGGTCGCCGAACCGAACGGTCTCGCCCTGGGTGGGCACCGATCCCAGGAGGCCGTACATCAGCCCGGCGACCGTGTCCCACTCGTCCTGGGGCAGCTCGACGTCGAGCAGCTCGTTGACGTCGTCGATGGAGGCGCGACCGTTGACCCGGTACCGGTTCTCGCCGGCGGGCTCGATCTCCGGCTCCTCGCGGTCGTACTCGTCCGCGATCTCGCCGACGATCTCCTCCAACAGGTCCTCGATCGTGACCAGGCCCGCCGTCGATCCGTACTCGTCGGACACGATCGCGATGTGCACCCGGCGCTGCTGCATCTCGCGCATCAGGTCCGAGACCCTCTTCGATTCCGGCACGAAGTACGGCTCGCGCATGATGTTCGACAGCTCGGCGTTCGCCTTCCCGGCGTGCAGGTGGCGCAGCAGGTCCTTCGCGTACGCGACGCCGACGACGTCGTCGACGTTCTCCCGGAAGATCGGTATGCGCGAGTAACCGTGCCGGACGATCAGGTCGAGCACGTCCTTGAGCGTGGCCGTAACCGGTGCGGTGACCATGTCGGGCCGGGGCACCATGACCTCGCGGACGACGGTGTCGCCGAACTCGAAGATCGAGTGGATGAGCTCCTTCTCCTCCTCCTCGATCGAGTCCTCCTCCGCGCCGACCTCCGCCATCGCCCGGATCTCCTGCTCGGTGGCGAACGGCCCCTCGGGCAACCCGCGCCCGGGCATGACCACATTGGCCACGCGCACCAGCAGACGGGCGAGCGGCCCGACGGCCCGGGTGATGGCCACGATGATCGGCGCAAGACGCAGCGCGACGCGGTCCGTGTGCTGCACGGCGAACGTCTTCGGCGTCACCTCGGCGAAGATGAACAGGATGAGCGTCATCCCCACCGTCGAGATGAGCTCGGCCCAGCGGTCCACGTGCCGGGCGACGAAGATCGTCGCAAGGGTCGTGCCGCCGATCGTGGACAGGAGCGTCAACAGCAGCACCACGTTCAGATACGGCGCGACGTTCTCCACGATCTTCTCGAGCGACTTCGCCCCCTTGCGTTCCTCCTCGGCCAGGCGGTAGGCGCGGGCGCGGCCGGTCCGCGTGATGGTCACCTCGGCGGCCGACAGGAAGGCGACGGCAAGCACGAGCACCAGGACGCCGAACACCTCCAGCCAGTCGCGGCCATTCATGGGATCGTCACCCCCGAGTACCGTTCCTGGCGCGCCCACATCTCGGCACGCTCGCCGTCCTCCTCGTGGTCGTAGCCCAGCAGGTGCAGCACACCGTGGACGACCAGGAGGCGAAGCTCGGCCTCCGGAGCATCCGGGTTCGCACGGGCGGCCACCGCCGGACAGACCACGACGTCGCCCAGCAGCCCGTCCTCGTCAAGCGGGAACGAGAGGACGTCGGTGGGACCCTCCTCGCCCATGTACCGCTGATGCAGATCCGCGATCTCGGCCTCGTCCACGAACGAGAGCGACAGCTCCTCGCCCCCGCGGCCCTCGGCCGCGAGCACCTCTGCAGCGAGGCGGGCCAGCGCAGGAGCGTCCACGGGCGCCGGCTGCCGGTCCGACACCAGCACGACGGGAGCGGCTCCGGTGTCCCGGGGTCTCGGTCCGGGCTCCCCGCTCATGTCTTCGCCGGGCGCTCGGAGAACACCCGGTAGGCCTCCACGATGTCCTGGACGATCTTGTGCCGGACGACGTCGCGCGCTCCCAGCCGGACGAACTCGATCCCCTCGATGTCCTTGAGGATCTCCTCCACCACGACGATCCCCGACCGCTGACCGGTGGGGAGGTCGATCTGGGTCACGTCGCCGGTGACGACCGCCTTCGAGCCGAACCCGAGTCGCGTCAGGAACATCTTCATCTGCTCGGGCGTGGTGTTCTGCGCCTCGTCGAGGATGATGAACGAGTCGTTCAGCGTGCGCCCGCGCATGTACGCGAGCGGCGCGACCTCGATCGTTCCCCGTTCCATCAGCCGGTTGAACGCCTCGGTGTCCATCATGTCGAACATCGCGTCGTAGAGCGGCTTGAGGTATGGATCGATCTTCTCGTAGAGCGTGCCGGGAAGGAACCCGAGGCGCTCGCCGGCCTCGACCGCGGGCCGGGTGAGGATGATGCGCATCACGTCGCGCTCCTGGAGCGCCTTGACCGCGGCGGCGACCGCCAGGTAGGTCTTGCCCGTGCCGGCCGGACCGATCCCGAACGTGATCGTGGTCTTGCGGATGGCGTCGACGTAGCGCTTCTGCCCGAACGTCTTCGGCCGGAGCGTGCGGCCGCGGACGGTGAGCAGCGTGTCGCCGAAGACCTGGGTGGGCCGGGCCGCGTCGTCGTCCTTGATCATGTCGATCGTCCGCCCGAGCGAGTCGGTCGACAGCTCGTGGCCCTGCTCGAGCAGCGCGAGCAGCTCCTCGAACAACAGCGCGGCCCGCTCGACCTCGCCCGAGGCGCCCGAGATCGTGATCTCGTTGCCCCGGACCACGATCCTCGGCCTCGAAGGCGCGCTCCACCAGCTTGAGCAGCTCGTCGGCCTGCCCGACCAGGGCCACCATCGGCTGGTGGTCGGGCACGAGGATCTTGACCTCTGAGGTGGTGGTGGTCTTGGTCTTGGCTTCCGCCAACTGGGTTCCCGGTCGAGTGTCGAAGACGGGGCCGCATCGCGGCCCCGGACGTCCGAGTATACCCGCCGTCACCCGGTCGCAGGAACGTTGCTCAGCCCGGCGGCCAGCCCAGCGTGCGCCCGCCCAGCAGGTGAAAGTGCAGGTGGAAGACGCTCTGGCCGGCGCCCGGGCCTACGTTGGTCACCAGGCGCCAGCCGGTGCGGTCGATGCGCTCGGCCTTGGCGAGGTGCGCCGCCACCACGAACAGCTCGCCGAGCATCCCCGCCTGCGCCGGGCCGAGCTCGGCCGCCGAGTCGATGTGCTCGCGAGGGATCAGCAGGATGTGGGTCGGCGCCTTGGGATGGATGTCGCGGAAGGCAACCACGGTGTCCGAGGCATGGACGATCTCGGCGGGCGCCTCGCGCGCCACGATCCGGCAGAACAGGCACCCGCTGGAGTCCGCCGCCACGGCCCGAATCTACCCGGTGACGCTACCGGCACCAACCGGCCGGTCGCGGTGACGGGAGTCGACGCGGGAGGGGCGCCAGACACCCCAGAGCATGGCTCCGCCCACGGTGAAGAAGACCGGGAGGTACATCTCGAACGACGACCAGCCCGGCGTGATCCCGAGGTTGCCGATGACCACGAAGTAGCCGATCACGCCCAGGATGAACACCCCGACGGAGAGCATCGCGCGACCCATCCACCCGAAGCTGGTCTCTCCGGCCTTCGTACGCGACTGGTGGTTCATGAACTGGTGCATCAGCGCGTCTACCGGCAGCTCCCGGGGTGCGAGCGGCTCGGCAGCCGCCGTTCTGCGCCGTCGCGACGGCGCCGATCGATCCGGCGACGGCGGACGCCGAAGCCTGTGCGGGGGCGGGGCGGGGGCGGCCTGGGGCATGCCCGGCTGGGACGGCCCCGTGCGCGTGTAGCACTGGGGGCACCAGTCGATGTCCGGCGACAGCTTGGCGTCACATGAGCGGCAGTTGTCCATGGGCATACCTCTGTAAGGGAATCGGCGCCGCGGGCCCGGGAATTGAGCCGGAGGTCTCCCGGCGTCGTGAGCCGGCGGGCGAGCTACCCGAGGCGGCCGAGCCGGTGCAGGGCGACCACGGTGGCCGCCAGGGCGGCCGTCTCGGTCCGGAGGATGCCCTCGCCCAGCGACGCCAGGCCGGCTCCGGCCGCCGCGGCGTCCTTCGCCTCCCGTTCGGAGAACCCGCCTTCGGGCCCCACGATCAGTCGGATGCCGGCCGCCTCGGCGCCGGAGAGCGTCCGCCAGGGGGACGGTCGCCCCTTCCCACAGGACCACCACGTCGCCCGCATCGGGCCCGCCCTCGACGGCACGGCGAAGCGACCAGGGGCCCGCCACCGAGGGCACGAACGCGCGGCGCGACTGCATCGCGGCCTGGCGGGCGACGGACTCGAGCCGCCCGCGCGCGCGTTCGCCGCGGTCGCCCGCCCAGTGCCGGACGGAACGCTCGCTCTCGATCAGGACGATCTCGTCCGCGCCGACCTCGGTCAGCTTCTGGACCGCCCACGTCAGCCGGTCGCCCTTGGGAGGCGCCAGCGCCACGCCGACGATCGGGCTCGCCCGGGTGACACGCCGCACCTGGGCGACGTCCACCACCGTCGATGCGCCTGTCCTCGCGAAGGGTCCCGCGGCCAACGGCCCCGGCGCCGTCCGCCAGCAGGACCTCGTCGCCGGGCCGCAGCCGCAACGAGCGCACCGCGTGACGGGCGTCTTCCTCGCCCAGCGCCGCGGGACTGCCCTCCTCGAGGAGCCTCGACGAAGAACAGGGGGGCGCTCACCGGTGCTGCGGGTGGTGCCGGGTCACGGCTCGAAGAACCGCCGCAGCCTGCCGGGACCGCCCTGCTCCTCTCCGCGGAGGTCGGCGAGCTGCTCGAGCAGGCGCCGCTCGTCCTGGATCCCGGCTTCGGCGTCTCCACCATGACCGTGACGAGCAGGTCCCCGCGGCCCCGCCGTCCGAGGTTCGGCACGCCCTTGCCCTTCATCCGGACCACGGCGCCGGACGGCGTGCCGGGGTCCAGCTTGATCGTCTCGTGGCCGTCCAGGATCTCGATGTCCACGCGCCCACCGAGCGCGGCCGTCGTCATCGGGATGGCCAGCACGCAGGACAGGTCCTGCCCGCGCCGCTCGAACACTGGATGCGGGCTCACCCGCATCGTGATCGAGAGGTCGCCGGCCGGTCCCCCGGCGCGGCCGTCCTCGCCGGCGTCCGGGACGCGCAACTGCATGCCGTCGTCCACGCCCCCCGGGACGTCGACGGGGATGGTGCGATGTCCGGCGATCCGGCCCGCCCCGGCACTCGCGGCAGGGCGAGGCGGCGACCTCGCCGGTCGCCTCGCACTGCCCGCACGGGTGCATCGTGACGACCGTGCCGAAGATGCTCCGGCCCATCTCCTGCACCTGGCCGGTGCCGCCACACTGCGCGCACCGGGTCACCGACGTGCCGGGCTCCGCCCCCGAGCCGCCGCAGTCCGAGCGCTGCAACAGGGTTTCGATCTCGACCGACCGGGACGCGCCGAACAGCGCCTCCTCGAACGAGAGGTCGAGCACCGTGAGGAGGTCGCGGCCGCGCTGCCGGCGGCTGCGGCGCGACGGCCGCGCCGCCCGCCCACGCGCGCCCCGGCGCCGCCTAGGAACACCTCGAAGAGGTCGCCGAAGTCGCCGAACGGGAAGAAGTCGGGGACACGCCCGCCTGCCCGAACGCGTCGTACTGCTGGCGGCGGCCCGGATCGGAGAGCGTCTCGTAGGCCGCCGTCACCTCCTTGAAGCGGCGCTCTGCCCCGGGGTCGCCGTTCACGTCGGGGTGCAGCTCGCGCGCCAGCCGCCGATAGGCGACGCCGGATCTCGTCGTCCGTGGCGTCGTGCGCGACGCCGAGCACCGCGTACAGGTCAGGGATCGGCGTGGCCATGATGGGTACCCCCTCAGTGCGAGAGGGCCTCCACCGCCTCGGACAGTCGCGCCGCGACCGCCCGGACGGCGGTGATGGCGGCCGCGTAGTCCATGCGCGTCGGGCCGACGACGCCGATCGTTCCAAGGGCCTTGTCGCTGGTCCCGTACGAGGCGGCGACGAAGCTCGCGTCCCACATGCCGGTCATGGGGCTCTCGGCGCCGATGGTCACGGCGAACGGCCGGTTCGACGCCTCGCGCAGCAGTTCGAGGACCTCGGTCTCGCGCTCCAGGGCCTCGAAGATCTCGCGGAGGGTCTCGCGGCGCTGGAACGACTCCTCGACGGCGATGTTGGCGGCCCCACCCAGGAACACGTGCTCGGTCGAGCCGGCCGGCTCATCGATGGAGCCCAGCTCGTCCGCGACGCGGGCGAGGATCGCGCGCGCTCGGGATCCGAGGTGCCGCGCGCCTGGTCGTGACCGCGCCGCGCGCCGCCGACAGGGTCCAGCCACGGAAGCGCTCCCAGAGTCCGCGCGAGATTCGCTCGAGCTGCTCGTCGGTGGTCTCGGGCGGAAGCTCGATGGCGCGCTTGTCGACCCGGCCGGTGTCGAATACGACCAGGAGGAGCGCCACGGACCCGAGGTTCACCAACTCCACTCGCGCCAGCGCGCTGGCCCTCCCGGCTCGGCGCAAGGGCCAGCGACGCGTATCGGGTGAGGCGGGACAGCAGGTGCGTCGTGCCGCGGAGGATCTCGTCGACGTCGGCGAGAGCCTCGCCGAAGAAGTGCACGACCTCGCGCCGCTCGGGGTCCCGCAGGCGGGTGGTCCCGGGCAGTGTGTCCACGAAGTAGCGGTAGCCGGCGTCGGTGGGGATACGGCCCGCCGACGTGTGCGGCTGGGTCAGGTAGCCCATCTCCTCGAGTGCCGACAGCTCGTTGCGGATGGTGGCCGACGAGACGCCAAGGTGCACGACCTGCGAGATGGCCTCGCTCCCGACCGGCTCGCCGCTGCGCACGTACAGGTGGACCAGGGCGCGGAGGATGCGGTCCTTGCGCTCGGACAAGCGCTCGGCGGGGATTGCCGAGTCCGGCTGCCCCCGCGGTTCAGGCTTTGATTGCTTGGACATGGAGTGGCGCTCCTCCGACCCGATGAAACCATTAGCAGTCTACCGGATGGAGTGCTAGCACTCGGTCTGCCAATGCCGCCCACGGCCCCCAAACGGACTCTCACCTGCGAGAGTCTTGCCTCTTGACGTGTGTCGGCGAGGCGGGCCATGGAAACGGAACGTCGAAGGAGAAGGAGCCGAGCCGAGACGGCGCTCGTCGTCGTCCTGGCGCTCTCCCTGCCCGTCGGGATCGCGCTCGGGCTGCTGCGTGGCGACGGCGGCGGCTCGGCGGCTCCGGCGCACGACTCCGGGCCGGCCATCCCCCCATCGACCCCCGGACCGGCCGCCACCGTGCCTGCCAAGGAAGGAGACACGGGCTTTTGGCCGACGGGCGTCGCGTTCTGGAACGCGCAGCACGGGGTGATCGTCGGCGGGCTCGCGAAGGGACTCCACGGCTGCCGTTCCTGCCGGGGAGAGATCGCCCTGACGACCGACGGCGGGCGATCCTGGAAGCGGGTCTCGGTGTTCACCAACCTTCGGCCCATCCAGGTCGCGGCCGGTCCGGCCGGCTTCGCATGGATGACGGCGGTCGACTGTCCGCCGTGCTCGCTCGCGTTGTTCCGCACGACGGACGGAGGGCGTCACTGGCATCGGCTTCCACGGGCGAACGTCCGGTCGCCCTCGTTCGCGGATGCCGAGAACGGCTGGGCGATCCCCACGACCCGGACGAGGCGGGGAAGCCATGCCCTGATCGCTCGCACGACCGACGGCGGAAGCACCTGGCACATGGTTCGAGTCGGCTGCCCTCGCCGGGTGGAGGACCCCGTCACGCTCTCCTTCCCGACGCCCATCCGCGGCTGGGTGCTGTGCGGCGGCCGGCCCGGCGCCGGTTCTCAGGACAAGGCCGTCCTCGAGACGACGGACGCCGGCCGAACGTGGCATGTGCTCGCCGAGTCCCTTCCCCTCGCGGGGTCTCCCACGGCCCGATCCGGCGGGCTGACCGGCGGCGGCAATCCCCAGGGCATGACCTTTCAGCCGATGGGAGCGGGCTGGCTCTTCGGGCGTCGCATGGCGGCGTTCCGGACGTTCGACGGCGGGCGTACGTGGAATCCCACCCATCTGGGAACGACGGTCGGAGACGTCCAGCCGATCGCGATCGTCTTCCCGGATCCCCGGCTCGGGTTCTCGCTCGTCCACAACGGCAACCTGCAGACCGTTGGCCTCCTGTCGACCGGCGACGGCGGCGCACGCTGGAGCATCGTCCAGTCCTGGCCGTCGCGCCCGTCGAGCCTTCGGCTTCCGGGGGCTCGCCGGCGCGAACCGGGCTCAGCCGGAGAGTTGCAGCACCAGCTCGTTGGCCAGGAGCATGCCGCGGTCGGTGAGCGCCACGCGGCCGGCGCGTCGCGCGGCAAGACCCTGCGCCACGAAGTCGTCGGCGCGCGCCGCGCCCCGACCCAGTCCTCCGGCACACCGTCGATCGTGCGAAGGCCCAGCAGGAGGCGCTCGAGGTGCCGCTCGTCGTCGGTGAGGCGTTCCTCTCCTCCGACGGGCAGGCGGCCGGCCGCGACCTCCTCCAGGTACTGCTGGGGCGGCCGCACGTTCCACCAACGCAGACCGTCACGGAACGAGTGCGCGCCGGCGCCGAGGCCCAGATAGGGCCTGCCCTCCCAGTACCCGATGTTGTGCACGCACCGGCGGCCGGGCTTCGCCCAGTTGGAGACCTCGTAGTGCTCGTACCCTGCCCCGCCGAGCACGTCGCACGCGACCGCGTACATGTCGGCCTGGGCGTCGCCGTCGGGCAAGGGCGCGAGGCCCGCCGCGACCTTCCGCCCCAGCGCCGTCGCCGGCTCGATCGTCAGGGCATAGGCCGAGACGTGCTCCGGCTGGAGGGCGACGGTCCGTTCCAGCGTCGACCGCCACGAATCGAGCGTCTCCCCCTCCGCGCCGTAGATCAGATCGAGGTTCACGTCGTCGAATCCCGCTCGGCGCGCCGCGCGGAACGCCGCCACGGCAGACGCAGCCGTGTGAATCCGCTCGAGTGACCGCAGGACGGAGGCATCGAACGACTGCAACCCGAGCGACAGCCGGGTCACGCCCGCCCGGCGGAGACCGCGCAGGTACTCCCCGTCCACCGTGTCGGGATTCGCCTCGGACGTGATCTCGGCGTCGGCCACGACCCCGAAGGCACTTCGTAGATGGTCAAGCAGCTTGACCATCTCGACGATGGGCAGCGTGGTCGGCGTTCCCCCGCCCAGGAAGATCGAGGCGAAGGGCACGGCCGCCCATGCGGGCGCGGTGAGGACGGCTTCGCCCACCAAGGCATCCACATACGGCGACCGCAGGTGGTCGAGGCCGGCGTACGTGTTGAAGTCACAGTACCCGCACCGCGTGAGACAGAACGGGACATGGACGTAGAGGCCCGCGGCGACGTTCACTTCTTGGTCTCCTTCGAGGACGACCCCGAGCTCGTCTCGACGCGCAGCGCCGCGATGAACGCCTCCTGCGGCACGTCGACGCGGCCCACCCGGCGCATGCGCTTCTTGCCCTCCTTCTGCTTCTCGAGCAGCTTTCGCTTGCGCGTGATGTCGCCGCCGTAGCACTTGGCCAGGACGTCCTTGCGCTTGGCGCGGACCGATTCGCGGGCGATCACGCGCGAGCCGATCGAGGCCTGGATGGCCACCTCGAACATCTGTCGCGGGATCAGCTCACGAAGGCGCTCGGTCATGGCCCGGCCGTACTGGTAGGCCTTGGCCCGCGGCACCACCGACGAGAACGCGTCGACCTGCTCGCCCTGGAGCAGGATGTCGACCCGAACCAGGTCGGACTGCTCGTACCCCCAGTGCTCGTAGTCCAGCGACGCGTAGCCGCGCGTGCGCGACTTCAGCTGGTCGAAGAAGTCGAAGATGATCTCCCCCAGGGGGAGCAGGTAGTGCAGCTCGGCCCGCTCGGGCGACAGGTAGCGCATGTCCTCCATCGTTCCGCGCCGCGCCTGGCACAGCTCCATCACCGGCCCCAGATACTCCGAGGGCGAGATCACGGTTGCGAGGACGAACGGCTCCTCCACGAACTCGTACGTGCCGGGCACCGGCATCTCGGACGGGTTGTGCACCGTCTCCACCGCCCCGCCGGCGCGGACCACGCGGACCTCGACGTTGGGCGCCGTGGCGATCAGCTCGAGGCCGAATTCCCGCTCCAGCCGTTCCTTGACGATCTCCATGTGCAGCAGTCCCAGGAACCCACAGCGGAATCCGAAACCGAGGGCCAGGGACGACTCGGGCTCGTACACGAGCGATGCGTCGGAGAGCTGGAGCTTGTCGAGCGCGTCACGGAGCAGCGAGTAGTCGCCGCCCTCCGCCGGGTAGAGCCCGCTCCACACCATCGGCTTGGGCTCGCGGTAGCCCGGAACCGGCCCGGACGCCGGCCGCTCCGCCAGGGTGATCGTGTCCCCCACCTTTGCCTGGCGTACCTCCTTCACGCCCGTCACCAGGTAGCCGACGTCGCCGGCGACGAGGTCGTCAACGGGAACCGGGTCCGGGGCGAACACGCCGACCTCCTCGGCCTCATACGCCTGTCCCGTCGACATGAACCGGACACGGGCGCGGCCGCCCAGCCGGCCGTCCACGACCCGGAGGTAGGCGATGACCCCTCGATACGGGTCGTAGGACGAGTCGAAGATCAGCGCGCGCAGCGGCGCGGCCCGGTCGCCCGACGGCGCCGGGACCCGGGCGATCACCGCGTCGAGCAGCTCGCTCACCCCGACCCCCGACTTCGCCGACACGCGCAGCACGTCCCCCTCCGGGCAGCCCACCAGCTCGGCCACCTCCCGCACCGTCTCGTCGGCGTCCGCGCCTGGGAGGTCGATCTTGTTCACGGCGGGGACGATGACGAGGCCGGCGTCGCGGGCCAGGTGGAAGTTGGCGAGGGTCTGCGCCTCGATCCCCTGCGCCGCGTCCACCAGCAGGATGGCTCCCTCGCAGGCGGCCAGGCTGCGCGAGACCTCATAGCTGAAGTCGACGTGCCCCGGTGTGTCGATCAGGTTCAGCTCGTACTCGCGGGCGCCGGCCGGCGCGTAGCGGAGCCGAACGGCCTGCGCTTTGATCGTGATGCCTCGTTCGCGCTCCAGGTCCATGCGATCCAGGTACTGCTCGCGCATCTGCCGGGCGGCGACCGCGTGCGTGAGATCCAGGAACCGATCGGCCAGCGTCGACTTGCCGTGGTCGATGTGCGCCACGATGCAGAAGTTGCGGATCTGGTCGAGCGGCTGGATCGGCACGAACGTCGTTCCTCCGGCCGGCGTGGGCGGCCGGTCGTTTCTCAGTCTCCCAGACGCCGGGCCGTGCCCGGGGGATCCCCGGCGCCGAGGGGGCCCCAAAGCTGCTGGTACACTCGTGCGCCGTGGCCAACATCAAGTCCCAGATCAAGCGCAACCGCCAGAACGAGCGCCGCCGCGTCCGCAACAAGGCGACCCGGTCCGAGCTGAAGACCAACGCGAAGCGCGTGCACGGTGCCGGCGACGCCGAGACGGCGGCCGCCGAGCTGCGATCGGCCTCACGAGCCCTGGACCGCGCCGCGTCGGCCGGTTCGATCCACAGGCGCACCGCTGCCAGGCGCAAGTCACGGCTGGCCAAGGCCGTCAACGCCGCGGCGAGCTAGCCCGCTCCCCTTCTCACCGCCCGAAGGACTCCGGGAGGTCCACGCGCCCCGTGTCGGCCCGGCCCGCGAGGGCGGCGACCAGCCCCGGCAGCACGACCCCCTCCGAGACCCCGCCCTTCATCGCGCGGTCGGCCTCCATGAGCCGGTGGTGCAGCTCGTTCAGCTCCTCCGCCGTGAACCGGGAGGCCTGCTCCCGATACCGGCGCACCTGCCAGTCGAACCGCAACCCCGCCGCGCGCGCCGCGTCGGCCGCCGGCATCCGCTCGGGCAGGGAGCGCACACGAATGAGGTCGCGGACGCGCGCGGCGACGCCGCCCAGGATGAGCAGGCCCGCCTCGCGGTCCTCCAGGAGCGCCCGCAGGCTCACCAGAGCCGGCCCCAGGCGTCCCGCCAGGGCGTGGTCGCACAGGTCCGAATCTGTTGATCGCCCAGCCCCTTGAACTGGGCCCGCACCTGGTCGGGCCCGACGGGCTGTCCGGGGAACGCCCCTCCGAGCTGCTCCACCGCCTGGGCCAGCTCGGCCGGGGACTCCCCAACCGTCGCCACGAGCGCGGCCGCGCCCGGCCCCGACAGCGCCACACCCTTGGTCTTGGCCCGGGCCACGACCCAGCCCGCAAGGTCCTGGCGGCGGAGCGCGATCTGCCGGACCTGACCGCCGCCCGCGGTGACCACCTTGCCGATCGCGGGACCGCTCTTCCCACGCGAGACCGCCGTCAGCACCAGCACCGCGTCCGGCGCCGGGGCCGCCAGATACGCCCGGAGCTCCTCGGCGGCCGCCTCCGGCAGCGACTGCACGCCGGTGACCAGCAGGGCACGCTGCTCGCCGAAGAGCGACGGCGTCACCAGGTTGCCCGTCTCGCCACCGCGCCAGTCCGCCGCCGCCACCTCGTCCGGACGGACACCGAGGCGTGCCAGCAGGTCGTGCGCCGCGTCGCGGGTCAGGAACTCGTCCTCGCCCCAGAAGAGCGCGAGGGTCGGGACCGTGGTTCTGCCCGAGCGGTCGCCGTGTTCGTCATCCATGCATGCTGGATTCTACGGACACCCCTCCCCCTTGTTCGAACGTGACCGTCACGTCGCCCGCCCGGTCGGTGCGGAAGACCCGCATGCCGTCTCGGGCGAGCCGCACCAGGACGGAGGGAACGGGATGCCCGTAGCGGTTCGGCCCCACGCTCACGACCGCGACCGACGCGCCGACCGCGGCGACGAAGCCATCGAGCGACGTGTCGCCTCCGTGGTGGGCGACCTTGAGGACGGTCGCGTGGAGCAGGGGACCATCGTCGCGAAGCACCTCGGTCTGCTCCGGGACCTCCGCGTCCGCGGCGAACAGCACGGCGTCGGCTCCAATGCTGACCCGGAGCACGAGCGAGTCGTTGTTCGGATCGGATTCCGTCCCGTGCGCGCAGTGCTCGGGACCGAGCACCTCGATGCGCACGTCCCCCACCTGGAGGCGCTGCCCGGCGCGAGGGTGGCGGACCGGATCGCCGGAGGCGGCCACCGCGCGGAGGAAGGCCGCGTAGAAAGGAGAGTCGCCCGGGCACCCCGGGTCGAGCACGACGCCGACCGGATAGCGGGCCAGGACCGCGGGAAGGCCGGCCACGTGGTCGGCGTGGGGGTGCGTCGCCACGACCACGTCCAGGCGGTGCACGCCGGTGGCGGCCAGCTTGGCGGCGACCTGCTCGGGATCCGGGCCGCCGTCGATGAGGATGGCCGCGCCTCCCGGTGACCGCACCAGTGCGGCGTCCCCCTGGCCCACGTTGAAGAACGTGACCGAGAGGCCTGGCGGGGGTCCCGCCGCGAACGCGCTCGCTGCCGTGAAGAGCGCGAACACGACCCCGACCGCGAGGACACCGCGTCGCGACAGCCGGCGGCCGGACCGTATCCACCAGGCGGTGCCGGCCACCGCGGCCACGCCGGCGGCGAGCTGCCATGCGCGCCCTCCAGACGACGTGAGCGACGGCAGCGGCCAGCGCGCCAGCCGGGCGGCCAGCCCCTCGAGGTAGCCGATCGGGATCCGGGCGGCCGCCGCGATCACGACCCCGCCGGTCGTCCAGACGACGCCGATCGCGGCGGCCAGGAGCCCCAGCAGCATGCCCGGGCCGACCGCCGGCGCGGCGAGCAGGTTCGCGATGACGGTGACCGTCGGCACCGCCCCGAAGTAGTGGAGCAGGAGCGGCGTCACCCCGGCCTGCGCGCCAAGGGTGGTTCCGGCCGCCATCGCCAGCCCCGGGGGCATCCACCGAAGCCGTTGGGCGATGGGCGCCGACAGCGCGGCGATGCCCGCCGTGGCGCCGACCGACAGCTGGAACCCGACGGCGTAGACGAGCGTCGGGTCGAAGGCGAGGAGCAGCAGCACGGCGCCGCCCATCAGCGCCGGCGCGCTCCGCGGCCGCCCCACGAACACGCCGAGCATCGCCAGCGTGGTCATCGCCGCCGCGCGCAGCACCGACGGCTCTGCCCGGGTGAGGACGACGAAGAACGCCACGGCGAACAGGCCCACACCGAACGTGGCGCGCCGGCCGAGGCGCAGGAGGCCCACGAAGGCCAGGATCGGGGCGAGGAACATCGCGACGTTCTCCCCGGAGACCGCCAGGAGATGGGTGAGGCCCGTGGCCTTGAAGCGCTCGGCCACCACCGGGTCCAGCCGGGAGGTGTCCCCCAGCGTGAGACCCATCAGCAGACCCGCCTCCCGATCGGGGAACACGCGCCCGAATGACGCCCGCAGCGCCGCGCGAAGGCGGTCGGCCGCGCGCAGCAGCGGGCCGGACGGCGGACCTTCGATCCGAAGGGTGCTGACCGACAACTCGGCCGGGTACCCGCGGTGGCGCAGGTACTCGCCGAACGATCCGCCGGGCCGCTCGAGCAGGCCCGTGACCACCAGCCGATCCCCGACGTCCACCCGAGGCGGAGACCCGCGACCCTCCGCCCACACCGAGCCGTGGGCCGCCAGCACCTGCGGCCACCCGCGCCGTCCCGGCTCCACTTCGGCGACCGCGATCGGCGCCTCCCACCCGAGCGCCCCGGCGCGCGGTTCGCCGGCGACCGCCCCACGAAGCTCCACCGTGCGTCCCGCGAGCCTCGCCAGCGGCGACGCGTACAGCGTCGCAGTCCGCACGCAGCCCCAGCCGGCACCGAGGAGCACGAACGAGGCCGCGGCGACGGCGGCTCGCCGGCGGCGGGCGGCGGCATCGGGCCGGAACGCCGCGCCCGCCCATAGGCCCGCGACCCCGGCCGCCAGGAGGACCGCACCGAGTCCTTCCGAGGGGCCCTCGACCCTGCCGGCCAGCAGGATGCCGGCCCAGAAACTCCCCGCGGCGACCGCCAACCCCCACCCCGACACGGCTACACGGCCACCAGGTCTTTCACATCGGCCAGGTGCGAGGGTCCGATCCCCGACACGTTCAGCAGGTCGTCGACGGAATGGAACGGGCCGTGCTGCTCCCGGTAGTCGAGGATGCGCTGCCCGATCACCTCACCGATTCCGGGGAGGGATTCGAGTTGGTCGAGGGTGGCCGTGTTCAGGTTGATCTTCCCGCCCGGGCCTCCCGCTGGGGCTCCGCCACCGGCCGCCGGTCCGCCGGAGCCCCTGCGCGGAACCAGCACCTGCTGCGCATCTTGCAGCAGCGCAGCGAGATTGAGCGACCGGAGATCAGCGCCGGGTTTGGCGCCGCCGGCCGCCTGGAGCGCATCGATGATGCGGTCGCCCTTCTGCAGCTGGTACACGCCGGGGTGGTGAACCCATCCGGCGACGTCGACGACGAGCGGCGGCGCGGCGGCGGAGGGGCCGACCGATGCCGGTCCGGCCCGGGCGACTCCACCGAGGCCTCGATGCGAACCGGCTTGGGAAG
>CAVOSS010000020.1:0-14091 GCA_963698955.1 uncultured Actinomycetota bacterium
CGATCGCGTCGGCGTTCAGCGGGCCGGCGCGCTCGTAGTGGCGAGTGACACCCGCAGCGGCCGAGGTGATGTACAGGTCGATGTGGTTCGTTCCGAGCACGAGGGTCAGGGCCCGGGACGCGGCGCCCATGACCGAGGTGAGGCCGCTCGTGTAGTCGGGATACGGCGGCGTGGTGAGGAAGGGGACCCACGAGGCGTCCGCCACGGTGTCGGGGTTCCCGTCGGTCTTCGCCCGCTGGATCGCCGTGATCGGCCGCCAGAACGCGTAGTGGAACTTGGTGTTCCACGTGGCGATGGCCTGGTCGCCCAGGCTGACGTCGACCGCCGCGAACAGGCGCGCGCTGTCGCTGATGTCCATGTGCATCCGGGTCACCAGGTCGCGCAATGACCCTTGAAGCGGTCCGATCGCGACGTCGGAGAAGAACTTCGCGGTCTCGGTCTGCTCCGGAGTCCGCGGCGCCGAGAGCGAGCCGATCTCCTTCACCTCGTTGAAATCGGCCGTGTATTCGTCGGACGTCATGGCCGGCGGGGGGCCCGGCTGGAACTGGTTGTTCGAGTCGAGGGTGAACGGGCGCATCTTGCCCAGCCACGGGTCGAAGAAGGGGATGAACCCGGGAGGGGTCGGACGCCACACGCCGGGGTCCGGCCGCTGCTTGTACTTGACGTCGGCGAAACGGCCGTCGTTGGCGCGGATGTCGATGATGCGCTGGGCCGCGCGCTCCCCGAAGTTGATTCCTCGCGTCTTGGCGGTCCCGTCGGGGATCTGATCGAGCGACGCCTGGTATGCCGTATCCAGGCGCATCTGCGAACCGGGGAAGTACGTCAGTAGCACTCGGTAGGCAGCTGTCGCGGCGGCGGCCTGTGGCGACGCGTCGTCCGGGGCTTCGGGAGCCCACCGGTAGGGCTCGTAGCGCCCGGTGATCCCGACGACCGCGTTGTAGACCGCGGCCTGTTCGTAGGCGTACCAGATGAACGCTTCGGCGTTCGCCTTGCCCGCGTCGACGACGATGGTGCCGACGGCGACCTCGTTCCAGAACGTGATGACCGCGGGGTCGTCGGAGACCCGCGTCGAGGCCGTAGCCGTCGCGATTCCGCTGAGACTCGTCGCGAGAAGGGCCGCGGCGATGAGGAGCGCGGGGCTGCGCGTGGCGATCCGAGCCGTCGGACGACGTGGGTGAGAGCGGCGCATGGAGCCCTCCTGTCCAGGGGGAAGCTCAATTGAACGTCGCAGTTTTCAGGAATGGCGTCTACCGGCCAAATGGGGGACGAGGGTCGTTTGATAGGAGACAGGATTCCTCGAACGAGCTCTTATGCTGCGGCCTCGGCGTGTCGCGGAGCCCACGAGGCGTTCATTTCCGTGTCACCCGGCGGGGATATGCTGCCCGTTCCCCCAGAAGGAGGTGCGGGATGGCCGTCAACTACCGGCCCGAGGGCTACAACGACGTCACCGCGTATCTGGTCGTCAACGACGCAGGCGCGGCGCTCGAGTTCGCGAAGCAGGTCTTCGGCGCGCAGGAGCGCTTCAACATGCTGACCCCGGACGGCAAGATCGGGCACGCCGAGATCCAGATCGGCGACTCGGTGGTCATGCTGGCCGACGCATCCACGTCCGATCAGGGCGAGCACATGCCCGGCGTCCTCAACGTGTACGTCCAGGACGTGGACGACGTCTACGCGAAGGCGCTCTCCGCCGGCGGCACGTCGCTGCGTGAGCCGGAGGTGCAGTTCTACGGCGACCGGTCCGCCGGAGTGAAGGATGCGGCCGGCAACCACTGGTGGCTTGCCACCCACGTCGAGGACGTCTCCCCGGACGAGATGGCCAAGCGTGCGCAGGAGTACTCGGCCCAGCAGTAACAGCCTTGTCGGCTGGGGTCGGCGCCGGGCTCTGCGGTCGTGGGATCCTGGTGTCGGGGGGCGGCGTAGGATGCCAGTTCCGAACCAGCGACTCCTGTTTGTGGTGGCGTCCGGAGGACTGATGGTCACGAGCCCGCGGGAGGACCGGGATGTGTTCCGGCTCGCGCCGAGCATGGACGAGGCCGTCCTGCAAACGGTGGCGGAACGACTGGAGTTTCGTGCCACCGATCCCGGCTACGTCGCACTGTCGCAGGCGTACTTCGACCGCCTGCCGCTGTCGCCTCCGTGCCGGGTTCTGGCCCTTGGATGCGGCACCGGCGTGGAGGTCCGTGCCCTGAGGCGGAGGGTAGCTCCTGAAGTAGCCCTCGTCGGGATCGATCACAGCCGCGCCCTCGTGGAGCGCGCCCGTCAGGAAACGGCGGACGAGGGATTGTCCGAGAACGTCGAGTACCTCACGGGGGACGCCCACGATCTGCCTTGCTCCGACGCAGAGTTCGACGTGGTGACACTGCACACGCTCATCAGTCATGTGGAGGATCCGGGCAAGGTGCTGGCAGAGGCACGTCGCGTCCTCCGCCCCGGAGGAACCATGGCCATCTTCGATGGCGACTACGCCTCGTTGACCTTCGCTCATCCAGACCCCGTGACCGCTGTCATGGTCGAGGAGAAGCTCAAGCAGGTCATGGTCGCGAACCCCAGGGTGATGCGAGATCTTTCGCGGCTTCTCCAGGAGGCGGATCTTGACCTCGTTGACGCGAGCGGAGCTGTGTACGCCGACATCGGCACGGGCAGCTTCTGGGCGAACGCGGCTGAGGCGTACGCGGCGCTGTTGGGGCGTTCGGGGCTTCTACCGCTCGAAATCGTGGAGGCCTGGAAAGCGGAACAGGCCGACGCCAACGCGCGCAACGCGTTCTTCGGAGCATCCGCGTACTACACGTATCTGGCGCGCCGGCCGGGGGGATAGACGTTCCCGTGCCTTGACGACCCTCCCCTTCCCGGGTGATCGATCCCTCGGGGAAATAGGAAGAACGGGGACTATCCCTTCGCGCGCGTCCGTCCTAGGCTCGAATTCGGGGCACCGAGAGGGGGAGACATGAACGGACGTCGGCGTTCGTGGCTGGGGTTCCTTGTCCTGGTGACCATGTCGGGGGTGTTGGCCTCCGCCGGGACGGCATCAAGTAGTCCGGCTTCCCCTGCCAAGCCCGGGCGAATCCAGGAGTTCGCTGTTCCGACTCCCGACGCCGACCTGATCGGCATCGCCGCGGGGGGCGACGGCAACATCTGGTTCGCCGAGGACTTCGTTGGGAAGGTCGGAAGGGTCACGCCCGATGGGGTCGTCACCGAGTTCCCGATCCCCAAGGGCGTGGACGCTTGGAACATGGCGCCCGGGCCGGATGGAAACGTCTGGTTCACGACCGACAGCAAGTACGTCGGCGAGTGTCACCGTCCGGCCACGTCCGCCTGTTCAACATTTCCCCACTCCAGCACCAATCCCCGTTCACCTACGACATCGCTGCGGGCGGGGATGGCGCCATGTGGTTCACCGGCCTGAACGGCATCGCACGGATCACGACGGACGGAAGTGAGATGAGCCTGTTCCCGCTGCCCCCGGGAGTCGCCGCCCTACGCATCACCGAGGGCCCGGGAGGCGATCTGTGGTTCACCGGCGGCGCGACCGGCAAGGTCGGCCGGATGCGCGTGAACGGCAACGTCAAGACCTTCGCCGTGACCGGGTCGGTCTTCCTGGACGCGATCAGCAGCGGGCCGGACGGCAGCGTCTGGTTCACGGACGAGACCAATCCCAGCAAGGTTGGCGAAGTGACCGCCGCAGGAGACGTGCATGTGTTCCAGTTCGGTGGCGGGAACCATGGCCTCCAGGGCATCGCGCAGGGCCCGGATGGCAACCTGTGGGTCACCGAGACGAACACCAACAATCTGGGTCGCGTGCTCCCCGACGGCACCGGAGCGCAGGTTCCGATGCGCTGGCCCCATTCCTTGACATGGCGAATCGCCTTGGGGGCGGACGGAGCCATGTGGTTCACGGACGGGGGCCGGAACCAAATCGGCCGCATCACCGTCGCGGCCGCGCCGGCGATCGCGCTCGACCCCGCCTCCGGTGGACCCGGCGACGAGATCTCGATCAGCGGCGAGCATTTCGGCGCGCTCGAGAAGGTGCGGATCAGCTTCCAATCCAGCGCCGGGTCTCCGCTGACGATGACGTGGGCGAGGACCGACGCGAACGGGAGCTTCGAAGCCGTGGCGAACGTTCCGCCCGGCGTCCCGCCGGGTCCGGCGACCATTCGGGCGCGGGGTGTGACGAGCCACATCTCCAGCAGTGCGGCGTTCGACGTCACGTAGCTCCCGGCGACCCGGTCCGGAACTCCAGCGGTGAACGGACTGCGGACGTTCCGTTTAGTCATATGCGGCGCGGGAACGTCTCGAAGGGGTCAACTGGCGCAGTTGGCGCATGCCGCTCTATGATGTCCGAGCTCGATTCAATCGGGGGCACCGAGGAGGGGGGAGACCATGTCTCGCATCCCAGTGCGCCTCCGGCTGCCCTCGATCCTCGGGCTCCTGGTGCTCGTGGCCGGGCTCGTGACCGTCGCGCCACCACAGCTCGCGTCGGCTGTTCCGTCCGCGGATCAGTCGCTGGTCGTCTTCGTGGTCACCTCGGGCGGTGTTTCGCAGCTCTGGACGATGCAACCGGACGGCTCGGCCCCACTGGCGCTCGCCGGCCAGCCCGCAGGAAGTAACACCGACCCTGCCGCCTCACCGGACGGCACGCGGATCGCATTCGCCTCCACACATTCCGGGAACAGCGACGTCTGGGTGATCGATCTGGCGGGAACCAACTCCACCAGGATCACGAGCGACCCCGCGATCGATTCGGCGCCTGCCTGGTCCGCCGACGGCGACACCATCGCCTTCCAGAGCGACCGGGCCGGCAACATGGACATCTGGCTGATGAGTCCGGACGGTTCGGCTCAGACCCAGCTCACACACCATTCGGCAAGCGATGGCCAGCCGGCCTGGTTCCCCAGGGCACGACGAATCGCGTTTCAGAGCAATCGATCGGGCAACGCCGACATCTGGACCGTCAATGCGGATGGGTCGAAGCTCACTCGGCTGACGACCTCGAGCGCCCCCGACACGCAGCCCAGCGTCGCGCCGTCGGGGAAGGCCATCGCGTTCGCGAGCCACCGCCAGTCCAACACCGACGTGTACACGACGTCGGTTCGGCGCGGGGGAGCGGCCCGCGTGACCACCAACGCGGCCGTGGAGAACCAGCCCGCGTTCTCGACGGACGGCCGATACCTGGCCTTCACGTCCACGCGTTCGGGGACGTCCCAGAATCTGGCGAGTGCCCAGGCCCTCGGGTTCGTCAGTTCCGCTGACGACCGGCACCGACCCCGCCGCCGGCGCCGACTGGACGCCCTACCCGTACCCGTCTCCCGCGTCGTTTGACCGGTTCGGTGGCCTGGAGCAGACCATCACCCCGTACGCCATCGCCGAGTCACCCGACGGCTCGGAGGTCTTCGTCACCGGAGGTGAGAGCAGGGACGGGAGGCAGGTCGACGGGTTCGTGGTTGCCTATGACGAGAGTGGGACGCGCCTCTGGTCGAAGGAGTTCGGCGACAGTCCCCGGCAGGCGGCGTCCTACGACGTGGCGGTGAGCCCGGACGGGGCCAGTGTGTACGTGACCGGGTTCTTTGAGCACGACATGACGATCATCCGCTACAACGCGCACACGGGAGCCTACGAAAACTCCCACGACCTGTTGTTCGAGACCTTCACCATCGGATACGCCGTCACGGTGAGTCCCGACTCGTCGAAGGTGTACGTCGCCGCAACTGCCTACGACTTTGAGGACACGCCTGTGGAGGCCGTGACGATCGCGTTCGGCGTGGGGCTGAACCCGTTGTGGACCGCGATCCTCCCCCAGGGCGACCCTGCGCAGTCGACCCTGCGGACCAGCCCGAGCGGTGACACCCTGTACTGGACGGGCATCCGCTACCAGAGCTTGGCGAGGAGATTCAGAAAACACGACTACGTGACGGTGGCGTATCGGACGAGCGACGGGAGCCTGAAGTGGTCCGACGTCTACAACGGCCCGGCCAACGGCGAGGACAACGCGTGGGCGCTGGTGCTCAGCCCCGACGGCTCGAGGGTGTACGTGAGCGGGTGGAGTGTCGGCAGTGGCACCAACGCCGATCAGGCCACGCTCGCCTATGACGCCACGACGGGGACGCGGCTGTGGTTGAACCGGTACGACAGTCCGAACCATGGGTGGGACTGGACGGCTTCGATGTCCTTGAGCCCTGATGGATCCACGCTCTACACCGGTGGCGGGCGATCGAGGACGGTGGGCACGGCCCTGACCTGGGACTACCTCACGACGTCGATCGATACGGGCGACGGCGCGCTCAACTGGGCGCGGTTCTACGACGGTCCGGGGGACTACACCGGGTATGCCGCTGTCGAGGCGGCATCCAGCGTGAACGTCGCGCCCGATGGAGACATGGTGTACGTCTCGGGTTGGAGCTACCGGACGGGCGCGTCGTTCGACATGACCTCCGTTGGCTATGACGCCGATGGGAACCGGGAATGGCTGGCGAGGTATGACGGGCCCGAGCACGCCGCCGACTACGGCCGGCTGGCTGTGCTCTCCCCCGATGGTGCGACGCTCTTCGTCTCGGGCCAGAGTGGAAGCGCGCACCCGGATGCGGTCACGGTCAGCTGGGACGTGGGCTGAATTCTCGCCCCTGATGGCGCTGGATTCGACAGATTCGCGCCACGGGGGTAGGACTGCTTCGGGAGAGGAGAGGGGGTGACGGATCGCGACCTGGACCGCATCAGGAAACGAAGGGGGAGGAGCATGAAGAAGATTGGCATTCTCGTTTTGGCGTTGGCGATGGTGGCCGGGCTTGCCGGATTGTCCTTCGCAACGCCGGCGGGCGAACACTGTCTACACGGCGGGAGCGAACTCGTTCGAGCCGAACACGTTCGTGCAGTCCTCGCTCCGCTGGGACCCGGGGACCGTCGACGTCAACAGTGGCGCGCGGCTGAAGTTCGTGTACGGCAACAAGGGACGAGAGCCGCACACGATCAGCGTCGTCAACCAGGATCAGCTGCCGGCGACGGTCGGGCAGGTTTTCAACTGCGAGGTGTGCAACGAGATCTTCGACATCCAGGACGGCATGAAGCGCGTGCTGGGGGCGATGGTGGCTTCAATGAGTTCGGCGACACCATCTTCTTCCCGGCAGGCGCCACGACCACGGTGAAGATCACGGCGCCGAAGGGATCGACGCTGTACTTCATGTGCGCCATCCACCCGTGGATGCAGGGAAAGATCCTCGTCACGTAGGCGAGCTCATCCGCGGAGGCGGGCCAGCTTCTCGGGGTTCGCGACGGAGTGGATCTCGGTGATCAACCCGTCGCGAACCTCGAAGGCCAGCACCGCGATGACGGTTCCTCCCGACCGGGCGACCGCGCCGGGCTCGCCGTTGACCCGCATCGCGCCGAGCGTGACGTTCCACTGACGGAGGAACCCCAGCAGCGTGTTCGCCACCCGCTCGCGCCCGACGACGGCCTTGCGCGGGGCGCCCGGGCGGCCGCCGGTGTCGGTCCAGCCGGCCACCTCCGGGTCCAGCACCCGCAACAGCGCGTCCAGGTCACCCCCGGTCGAGGCCCGGATGAACTGCTCGACCACGCGGCCGAGCTCGTCCCGGTCGACCTGGAACCGCGCGGGGCTCGTCTCCGCCTGTATGCGGCGGCGGGCGCGGCTGGCCAGCTGGCGGCACGCCGTGGGCGACCGGCCGACGATCGAGCCGACGGCCTCGAACGAGAACCCGAAGACGTCGTGCAGGACGAACGCCGCCCGCTCGGCGGGACTCAGCTCCTCCAGCACGATGAGCAGCGCCATCCGCACGCTGTCGTCCAGGGTGACCCGGTCGGCGGGGTCGGGGTCGTCGCCGGGCACGTCGAACACGGGCTCGGGCAGCCAGGGCCCGATGTACGCCTCGCGCCGTACCCGCGCCGACCGAAGCTGATCCAGGCAGAGACGGGTCACGACGACCACGAGCCACCCCCGGACGTCCTCGATCCCGTGCAGGTCCTCGCGCATCAGGCGCGCGAACGCCTCCTGCACCACGTCCTCCGCGTCGGTGAGGCTCCCGAGCATGCGGTAGGCGACGTCCAGCAGCAGGCGGCGGTTCTCGTGCCACGCCGTGGCCAGGTCGTCGTGCATCGCGCCGCCGCCGACGGGTGTCCCGTTTTCGTCCATGTCCCGCTCCCGAGGATAGGTCTCTCAACGGCAAGGACGAACGTCGCCTCCCGAACGTGACATCGCCGGGCGCGGCCCGACCCGGATGTCACGTCCCGCGTCCGCGTGCCGTCCTTGACGTAGAGCGAACAGGGAAAGAGAGGCGCATCGTGGAACGACGATCAGGGGAGTGGGACGGGCCCGCCGTGCAGGTCGGCGAGCTGACCAAGACGTATCCGGGTGGCGTGGAGGCGGTGCGGGGCATCGACTTCGAGGTGGCTCCCGGCGAGGTGTTCGGACTGCTGGGCCCGAACGGCGCGGGCAAGTCGACGACCATCGGCATGCTGACGTCGACCGTGCGGCCGACCGCGGGGTGGGCCAGGCTCGGCGGGTTCGATGTGGCACTCGAGCCGCTGGCGGCGCGCCGGATCAGCAGCGTGCTCTTCCAGGACCCGGTGGTCGACCGCCCGCTGACCGGCCGGCGCAACCTGGAGCTGCATGCGCGGCTCTGGGGGGTGCCAACGGCGGCGGCGGCCGATCGCATCGGCGAGCTCACCCACCTGCTGGGGCTGGCCGAGCTGGTCGACCGGCCCGTCGAGGGCTACAGCGGGGGAGAGCGCCGGCGGCTGGAGATCGCCAGGGCGCTGGTATCCGAGCCGAGCGTGCTGTTCCTGGACGAGCCGACGGTGGGTCTGGACCCGCGCATCCGGCACGAGCTGTTGGACGTGATCGCCGAGCTACGCGCGCGGACCGACATGACCATCCTGCTGACCACGCACTACCTGGACGAGGCGGACCGGCTGTGTGACCGGCTGGCGATCATGCACGACGGCCGCATCGCGGCGGAGGGCTCGCCGTCGGCACTCCGAGCCGATCTGGGCGCGTCGATCGTCGAGATGCGCGTCGCCGGCGATCCGGCTGCCGGGCTGGCCGCGTTGCGCGCACACCGGATCGCCGGCGACGACGCGTTCTCGGTCGGCGCGACGCTCACGGTGCCCGTGCACGACCGCAGCGCGACCGACGTCATCGCCGCCGTCCACGCCCTCGGCCTGGACACGTCCTCGGTCACCGCTCGCCGGCCGACGCTCGACGACGTGTACCTGCGCCTCACCGGCGGCCGGCTCGCGGACGCCGCCTGAACATCCACACACAGAGAGAGGACACGACCATGGCAACCGCCATCACGACCGCCCCGCGAACGAGGCACCGCGCCCCGCTCGCCTCGCCGCTGGGGACGCTCGCCCGGCGACGCTTCCAGCTCACGACGCGAACGCCGCGCGAGCTGTTCGTTCCGCTGCTCACCCCGGCGCTGTTCGCGCTCGTGATCGCGCCCGCGCTGATGACGGCGCTGCACACGAGCACGGCGTACGAGTCCTTCATCGCCGTCGGCACGATCGGGCTGCTCATCCCGCTCAACACGATGTTCTCGGGGCTGAGCGTCATCATCGATCGCGACACCGGCGCCCAGCGCGAGCTGCTCGCGGCGCCGATTCCCCGGCCCCTGTTGGTGATGGGCAACCTGGTCGTCGCGCTTGCCGTGACCGGCTTCCAGGTGGTCGCGCTGATCGGCTTCGCGCTGCTCCGCGGGATCGAGTTCCACGCCACGCCGGCGGGGGTCGGTTGGTTCGTGACGACCGCCGTGCTGTTCGCGGCGGGGATGTACGGCGTCGCCGAGACCCTCGCCAGCCGTGTGCCCAAGCAGGAGGAGTACATCGCGCGCCTCCCGGCCGTCGCCATCGTGCCGTGGTTCCTCGCGGGCTCGCTGTTCCCCATCTCGGCCCTGCCCGGGTTCCTGGCCTGGTTCGCACGGCTCCTGCCGCTGACGCACGGTCTGGCGCTGATGCGCTACGGGCTGCTCGGCAGCCGGACCGGCCTCGAGAACATCTGGGGCATGCACAACGCAACGGTGATGGCCGGGCTCAGCCTGACGGTGGTTGCGGTGTTCGCCGCGGCCATGCTGGCGATCGCGGTCCGCGTGTTCACCCGCTCGGCTCTTCGCTGAACGGGTCGCCCACGTGACGTAGGCGGGATCGTCATGGTCCAGGCCGGGCCCTCTCGGAGGGCCCGGCCCGAGGCGCCCTCAACTTCCGGGACTCCCTTCCTCGGGTCGGTCGACAAGACGACCTGCCCGGGGATAGCGTTCGCGAAAGAGATCGCGCCCCTCAGGAGGCCGTCCATGGAAGTCCCGCTCTCGCCGCTGGAGTTCGCCCGACGAACCCGCCGCCTGTACGCCGGCCAAGAGGCCGTCGTTGACGAGGAGCTCCGACTCACGTACGGCGAGTTCTTCGATCGCTGCGATCGCTGGTCGTCCGTGCTCCAGGGACTTGGCGTGGCGCAGGGCGATCGCGTGGCGACCATCGCGCCCAACACGCATGCGCAGCTCGAGGCGTTCTACGCCGTGCCGCAGATCGGCGCCGTCCTCGTCCCCATCAACTACCGACTGACAGCCGACGACTTCGCCTACGTGATCGAGCACTCGGGCAGCAGGGTGGTCTGCGCCCACAGCGACTACCTGGACGCCGTCGACTCCATTCGGGATCGCCTGCCCGGCGTCGAGCACTACGTCGCGATGGAAGGCGGCCCGCGCGAGGGTTGGATCGACTACGAGCAGGCGGTGGCGGCCGCCGAGCCCTCGTTCGACCGGCCGTCCATCGACGAGGGCGACCTGATCTCGATCAACTACACGAGCGGGACGACCGCGCGCCCCAAGGGCGTGATGATCACCCACCGCAACGCGGCGCTGAACGTGATCGGCACGCTGCTGCACCTGCCGATCCGGCACGGAGGAGCGCTACCTGTGGACGCTCCCGATGTTCCACGCGAACGGATGGACGTACACCTGGACCGTCACGGCGGCCGGCGCAACGCACATCTGCCTGCGCAAGGTCGAGCCCGCACGGGTCTTCGAGCTGATTCGCCGCGAGGACGTGGGGTGGCTCTGCGCCGCGCCGACGGTGCTGATCGGGCTCGCCAACGCGCCTGCGGACGTCCGCGGGCACGCTTCGCCCCGGGGTGCACGTCGTGACCGCCGGCGCCCCGCCGGCCGCGGCCACGATCGAGCGGCTGGAGGGCGAGCTCGGCTGGGACATCACGCAGGTCTACGGTCTGACCGAGACCGCGCCGTTCATCACTGTCTGCGAGCCGCGCCCGGCACACGGGAAGCTCGACGCCGGAGGAGCGAGCGGTCGTCAAGGCGCGACAGGGCGTCGAGCTGCTGACGTCGGGCGAGCTCACGGTCCGGGACACGGACGGCAACGGACGTCGCCTGGGACGGCGAGACGCTCGGCGAGATCGTCGTGCGCGGCAACGTCGTGATGAAGGGCTACTTCAACGACCCCGAGGCGACCGAGCGGGCGATGGGCGACGGGTGGTTCCACACGGGCGACGCCGCGGTGATCCACCCCGACGGCTACGTGGAGATCCGCGACCGCCTGAAGGACGTCATCATCAGCGGCGGCGAGAACATCTCCTCGGTCGAGGTCGAGGGCTGTCTGCTGCGGCACCCGGCGGTCCAGGAGGCCGCGATCGTCGGGCTGCCGGACGAGAAGTGGGGCGAGACGCCGCATGCCTTCGTCGTGCTGAGGCAGGGCACGACGTGCGGCGAGGCGGAGCTGATCGCCTTCGTGCGCGACCGGCTGGCGCACTTCAAGGCGCCGCACGGCGTGACGTTCGTCGACGAGCTACCGAAGACCGCGACGGGGAAGATCCAGAAGTACGTCCTGCGCGGAGGCGCCGCGAACATCTCCCGTCAGTAGCCGGCAGCTTCCGGTCTGCCCCGGGGCCGGCCGTAGACTCCCCCCGTGCCAGCGGGTCCGAGCCCTGAGGCGGTGCTCATCCGGCGTGTACGGCGCGGGGAAGTCCACCGTCGCCGAGGAATTGGTGGACCACCTCGAGCAGCGGGGGCTTCCCTACGCATTGCTGGACCTCGACTTCCTGGGGTGGTTCTACGGCGGGGACCGCGCTACGGAGAAGCGTGTGAGGCTGGCGAACGTCGCCGCCGTCGCTGCCAACTTCCGGGCGGCCGGCGTGCGACTGTTCGTCTTGGCGGGCTCCGTATTCGACCCGGAAGAGGTCGAGGGACTCGGCGAGGGCCGTCGGCGTGCCGCTGCGAGTCGTTCGATTGACCCTCCCCCTCGAGGAGGTCGAGCGGCGGCTCCGGGCGAGCGCGTCCACCGAAGCGCGGATCCGCGAGACCCGCCGCGGGCCGGCGAGATGGTTGCCGGGTCGCTCGGGGTCGGCGTGGAGGATCTGGCGGTGTCGAACGAGGGCCCGGCACGGCAGGTGGCGGCGGACATCGTCGACTGGCTCAGCTGGGTCTGACCAGGCACGATCCCCTCGATCGTCCCCCGAGAAGGGCTCGGGATAGGATGCCCGGGAGGGCGTCGTGGACGTCCCGACGATCTCTGATCATTGATTCCTCGGCGCTCCCGGCGCCGGTGGCGGGGGAGGTGTGTGGTGGCCGACGACGATGCCACTGGCGGCGAAACGACCGAGGAGGAACTGGCCGCCGAGCTCGAGGAGGCACGGGCCGAGACCGAGCGGTTGCGGGCCGAGGTCGAGAAGCTCGAGGCCAAGCCCGAGCGACGGCACCGGCTGAGGCGGATCCTGACCCCCATCCTGGCCGCGCTGACCGTCATCACCTTCACCGTGGCGGTCCCCGGAGTGTGGGCCCGCCGCACGATCGTCAACCACGACGCGTACCTGAAGACCGTCGGTCCGTTGGCCAGTGACCCGACCGTACAGAAGTACATCGCTAATCAACTCACCACCCAGGTCTTCGCGACGCTCAACGTTCAGCAGGTGATCACGAACGCGCTGCCCGATCAGGCGGCGATCCTCGCCGGTCCGCTCACCAGCGCGGCTCAGGACTTCGTGCGCAAGCAGGTGCTGAAGGTCGTACAGACCGAGGCCTTCCAGACGCTGTGGGTGGCGGTGAACGGGGTCGTCCATGACCAGGTAATCGCCGTGCTCAACGGGGACCAGACCGCTGTGCAGGTTGTGAAGGGCAAGGTCGAGATGAACCTGCTCCCCATGGTGAACCTGGCGCTCCAACAGCTCCAGACGGTTGCCTCCGGCTTGCTGCCCAGTGGGGTCACCATCCCGGACATCCAGGTGAATGAGGTCCCACAGGAGGCGATCGCGCGGCTCGAGCAGGCGCTCGGAGTGCAGTTGCCCGACAACTTCGGAACGATCTCGGTCTACAACGTGGCGGAACTGAAGGCGGCGCAGCAGGCATTCAACAAGATCGAGCGCCTCGTGGTGTTCGTGGTCGTGCTGTGGCTTCTCCTGCTGGTGGCCACCCTGTGGGTGGCGGTGCGGAAGCGGCGGGCGCTGCTCCAGGTCACGATCGGATCCATCGTCGGGCTGGTGCTGGTTCGACGGTTGGTGATCCTCGGCAAGGGCGAGATCGTGGACCGGGCGCGGCCCGAGAACCGCGCGGCCGCGGCGGCCGTCGCCGAGCACCTGACACACACGCTGCGGCTGTGGACGGGATTGCTCCTGATCATCCTGCTGATCGTGTTGGTGGTCGCGCTCATCACCGCCCCCTATCCGTGGGCCGTGCGATTCCGCGGATGGGCGACCGGCATGGGGAAGGCCATCGCGGGCGCCCCCAGCGCCGCGCGGAGCGAGCCGGTGGTGTCGTGGGTGCAGACCCATCGGGACCTCCTGATGGTCTGCGCCGCGGGCATCGGCGTCCTGCTGCTGTTCTTCATCAACGTGTCGTTCTGGGGGTTCCTGATCATCGCTGTGCTGGTAGGCCTGGCCGAGGTAGCCCTGTACCGGCTGGGCGCTACGGCCTCCGAGCCGAGCGAGCCGATTGAGCCAGTGGCCGGGCAGACCTGAGCACCGGGAGGGCGCCGGCGCCTCCGATCAGAAGCACGCCCACCCACCCCTAGGACGCCGGGCACCCTGGGTCAAGGTGACGGTGACGCCCGTCTGGGGTGCGGCGGGACTGCTTTCCTACGTGACGACCC
>CAVOSS010000021.1:0-19892 GCA_963698955.1 uncultured Actinomycetota bacterium
AGTTCGCGTCGGGAGACCCGCGCGCGCAGTTCGGCCTGACCGGCCTCGGCGTGCTCTCCGAGGAGCGGGTCATGGCCCTCATGGGCGAGGCGGCCGGGTTCGATCCGGCCGTCGTGTCCTCGGGAGTGGACGGCGACGTCCCGGTCGACCCGGCCCGGGTGTTCGCCCGCTCGACGAGGCGGGCGTCCGGCTCGCCGAAGCCGCCGCGGCGGGCGAGCGCGTCCTGCTGGCGACGGGCCACCCGGTCGGCCTCGTCCTGTTGTACGCCGCGGTGGGCGAGCTGCTCGTCGCGCACGGCGCGAGCCTGCTCCGCCCGCTGGAGGGCGAGGGCTGGAAGAGCCTGGGCGGGCTCGCGAGATCCGCTACCTGCACGGCGTGGCCATCCTGACCGATCGCGGCTCCTCCATCCACACGCACTCTTCCGAGCCGATGGAGCGGATGCTGGCGGCGTGCGAGGCGCGGGCGATCGCCCCGACCTGGTCTTCGCCGACCATGGGTTCGCCGGGGCGGCCATCGAGGCGGGTATCGACACGATCTCGATCGCCGACGTGAACGACCCGGCCCCCGTGGCGGCCGCCGCCCTCGGGCGAACGCGCACCGTCATCGTCATGGACGACAACGTCGTGCCGGAGGACTACTGGGTCGTGCTTCCAGGCGATCGCGGCTCCGTTTCCCCAGGTAGCAGACCCGGATTCCCGCCCGGGGCCTCGCCTTTCGTACAATGCCGATGGCGCAGGCTGCGCAGGTGCGCCCTCGAGAGGATGGATCGACCGAACTGCTTCCGGTCCAGATCGGGAGCGTGAGAGGACCGTCGGATGAACATTGAGCGGCCGGCCGGCCGGAGGAGGTGCCCCAGGCCCGGCTCGCCCTGATCGCACCGTCCCGCGGCTCCCGGCCGCCGGACTCCCTCGAGGCGCGCCACTCCCGGAAGGAGCGGCGTGGACTCATATCAGTCGGTGATCGACCGGATCGCCCAGTCGGGCGGCGTGGTCATGCTCGTCGGCGGTCTCGACTCAGGGAAGACGACTCTGGGCCGCAGCCTGGCCGTCTCGGGCCTGCGCGCCGGCCACACCGTGGCGTTCATCGACGCCGACCTCGCCCAGAAGACCGTCGGGCCTCCCGCCTGCGCCGGTCTGCTGCTCCTCCACGGCGAAGCCGACCTCGATCCGGCCGCCGCGCTCGCCCCGGACTCGATCTACTTCGTGGGAGCGACGTCGCCGCAGGGCCAGCTGCTGCCCCTGGTGGTGGGGACCGGCATGCTGCTCGACCACGCGCGGGAGCTCGGCGCCGACCTCGTGGTGGTCGACACCAGCGGCCTGGTCTCGGGCGTGTACGGCCAGATCCTCAAGTACCACAAGGTGGAGCGGCTCCGGCCCGACGTCGTGATCGGGCTGCAGCGGGGCGAGGAGCTGGACCCGATCCTCGGGATCGTCCGGCGGTTCTTCGCGACCGACGTCATCACCCTCCCCGTCCCGGCCGAAGCGGGCTCGACCTCGGTCGAGGAGCGCGCCAGCCGGCGCGAGGACGCCATGCGCCGGTACTTCGACGTTCCCCTCCAGCGGTGGCGCGTCAAGCCCACCGTCTTCATGCCGGCCCTGCCGGCGCTGTTCGACCCCGCGCAGCTCGACCGGCTCCTCGTGGGCACCTCGGACGGGGCGGGCTGCTACACCGGGATCGGCTACCTGGAGCACTCGCCGGACGAGGGCGTTCTTCGCCTGATCTCGCCGGTCGCGGACGCCCCCAAGGCGCTCAAGCTGGGCTCGGTGCGGGTGGACCCGGATTTCCGGACCCGCCGGGTGGACCTGCGGAACCTGTTCGGAACCGATTAGACTGTCGGCCGGTTCGCCGGCAGCCTCGCACCATCGGCCGGCACCCCGAACCATCCTGGTCAGCGAAAGGAACGTGGCTTGCCCTCGGTCGTCAAGAAGCGCCGCAAGAAGATGCGGAAGAAGAAGCACAAGAAGCTGCTGAAGAAGACCCGCTGGCAGCGACGCCAGCAGGGGAAGTAGCCTCCGCCCTGACGGCGGCCCCCGACGGTGGCTGCCTCGCCGGTCGTCTTTCTGTCGGACTTCGGCCTCCAGGACGAGTTCGTCGGCACGTGCCACGGCGTCGTCGCGCGAATCGCGCCGGGCTCCCGGGTCATCGACCTCACGCACGGCGTTCCCCGGGGCGACGCCCTGCGCGGCGCCCTGATCCTGGCCGGGGCCCTCGCCTACCTGCCTGACGATGCCGTCCTGCTGGCCGTCGTGGACCCGGGCGTGGGCGGCGATCGGCGCGCGCTGGCGGTCCGGACGGGCGACGGCCGTCTGCTGGTCGGTCCCGACAACGGTCTCCTCTCCCCGGCGTGGGACGCGCTGGGAGGCGTCGCGCTGGCGGTGGAGATCACATCCCCGTCCGTGGTGCTGCGTCCGACGTCTGCGACGTTCCACGGTCGGGACGTCTTCGCGCCCGCGGCCGCCCGCCTCGCGGCCGGCGAGGACATCCGCAGTCTCGGGTCCCCGCTGGATGCGGACACCCTCGTTCGCCTCGAGCGGCCGCACCCCGTGATCGGGGCCGGCACGCTGGGCGCGCGCGTGCTGTCGGTCGACGGATTCGGAAACGTTCAGCTGGCGGCGACGGCGGAGGACCTCGAGCGAGCGGGATTGGACGACGTCACGCGCGTGGTGGTCCGCGGCCGGGGAGAGGCCGTTCGTTCGGCCCGCGGGGAGACGTACGGAGCGGTGGACGCGGGTGCGTTCGTCCTGCTGGTCGACTCGTCCGGATGGCTCGCCGTGGCGTGCAACGGCGGAGACGCGGCGCAGAGGCTCGGCGTCGCCCCCGGCGACACGATCGAGATCTCCCAGGCGACCGACTAACGAGAAGCGGCTGGGTCCGCCCCCGCGACGGACGCCCGACGCCCGCGACTACTGGGTCGAAGGACTGACCGACGCTGTCGGCGTCGCCGTGAATCCAGGACCCGGATAGCGGCGAGGTCCCTTGGCCGCCATCACCTGATAGACGGTCGCGACGATCAACAGCACGACCAACGCGATGATGGTGATGAGGGTTCCCCGGCGCACAGGTCAGCCCGTCTGTCCGGCGCCCTTGCGCCCTCCGCGCGTCACGAGTCGATCCGTGCAGTAGGCACGCTGCTGGACGAGCAGCTCGCGCAGTGCCTTGGCGTCCTCCATCCACGGTCTGAGGTCGAGCTCCAGCGAGATCGTTCCCCGGTAGCCGTCCGCCAGATCGGCGAGGAACCCCTCGACGGGGAGGATGCCGTCCCGCCCCACGGGGAGGTGTGAGTCCCACCCGCGACCGGCGTTGTTCGACAGGTGGATGTGGCAGATGCGGGCCCGATCGCGCGCGAGCGCCTGACGGATGTCCACGCCGGACACGGCGGCGTGGCTGGTGTCGAGCACGAGGTAGGGCGTTCCCTCGGTGTCGGCGCGGGCCGACTCGGAATGGAACCGCATCGACGGCGCTCCGGGGAGTCGCAGCGGGAACATGTTCTCGACCGCGACCGTCACCCCCGACTCGGCGGTCACGTCGCGGAGCCGTCCCGCGATCCACCACCGGTAGTTCCGCTGCCACCGGAACGGGGGGTGCACCACGACCAGCGACGCGCCCACGCCCCGGGCCAGCTCGATCGCGCGGTCGATCTTGGTGATCGGGTCCGGGCCCCACACCCGGCGGGTGACCAGCAGGAACGGTGCATGGATCGCCTCCACCCGGAGCCCGAACTCCCGGGCCAGCTCGGCCAGCCGATCGGGGTGCTGGGTCGCAGGGTCCTGCGTCACCATCACCTCGACCGCGTCGAATCCGGCGTCCGCGATGGCGCGAAACGCCTGCTTGAGCGGCTGCCGGAAGAACGGCGCCGTCGAGAAGAGAAGCGTGGGATTCGTGGTCACCATTGCAGGGCCCGGTGGGCCGCGGCCATTCTACGGGGCGGGTATCCTTGCCAGCCCATGGCCGAGCGAGACAACGTGCCCAGGTGGACCGGCAAACCCGGCGCGTTGGAGGCCTGGCACGTCACCCTGACCGAGCCGGTCACGGGCCGGGGCTTCTGGGTCCGCGCCGGCCTGGTGGCGCCGGCGCAGGGCGACCCGCGAGGGATGGCGGCCTTCGCCGCGTTCCATCCGGCGGAGCCCGGGCGGACGTTCGGGGTCCAGGAGGACCATCCGGGCGACCAGTTCACGGTGGGCGGGCAGGACCGGTACCTCCGCACCGGCGGTGTCGAGGTCGGTCCGGGCTACCTGCGCGGCGCGGTGAGCGGCGACGGGCACGAAGCGCGCTGGGAGCTGACGTACCCGGTCGGCGAGTCGACGTACGCGCTGTTGCCGGACGTCGCCGCGCGTGGGCCCTTCGGCGCCGCGGCGACGATCGTCGCAAATCCGAACGTGCGGGTCTCGGGCGAGGTGTCCCTGGACGGAGAAGTGATGGTGCTCGAAGACGTTCCCGGGTCGCAGGGACACTCGTACGGCGCCCGCTATCCCGAGCGCTGGGTGTGGGCCAGATGCTCCTCGTTCGAGGACGAGGACGCCGTCCTCGAGGCGTTCACGGGTCAGGTGCGCCGCGGGCCGTACGTGACGCCGTTCATCACCACGATCGGCCTGCGGCGAGGCGGACGCTGGACGCGGTTCACACGGTTGCGCGGTCGCCGCGACTTCTCGATGGGGTACTGGCGGATCGACGTCGCCGACCGCCGGTATCGACTGACTGGCCGCGTCGAGGCGCCGACGATGGCCATGGTGCGTGCGCGTCTGGACGGTCCCGACGGCACGATCCGCTACAGCCATCACACGGCGACGGCGTCGTGCCGGCTGGCCCTCTTCGAGCGCCGGACCGGTGGGTTCGACGAGGTCGCCGTCCTCGAGTCCCGCGGCCTGGTCCAGGCGGAGTGGGCGGGTCGTACCGCAGCCGGCGCCGTGGAGCGGGAGGCCGCCGGCGCGTGAACGGCCGACGGGGGCAGGGGTGACGGCCGTCCTGGGGGCGGCCGGGCACGGCTGGGGGCTGGCTATCTTCCCTCTGATCGCCGCCGTCGTGGCCGCGGTCTTCGCGGTCTCGCTCGGGCGCCGGTTCGTGGCGCGCTTCCAACCCGCGCTCGGGCTGTGGACGGTCGCGCTGGGGATGTTCGCCGCCGCGTCGCTCGCGATGGCCCTCGGCGTGAGCGCCGGCTGGACCGCGGCCGAGTACCGCGTGTACTGGCTGTTCGGCGCGGTCCTCAACGTGCCCTACCTGGCGGTGGGAGAGGTCTACCTGCTGACCGCGCGACGGGCGGTGGGGCACGTCCTGCTCGCCTTGCTGGTGGTGGGGACGGCCTTCGCGGCGTGGAAGGTGTGCTCCGCCCCGCTGAACTCGGCCGCCCTGGCCCACGCCCTTCCCCTGGGGAAGGATGTCTTCGGCGACGCGAGCGCGCCCTACCGCATCTCACAGCTCTACGCCTTCCCCGCGTACTTCCTGCTACTGGGCGGCGTGGTGTGGTCGGCCTGGCAGATGCGCGGGCGCCCCGAGCTGCGGAACCGCACGGGCGGCGCCATGGCCATCGCGGTGGGGGCGACGATCGTGGCGGTGGGCTCCGGCGTGGGGGCCGGGTTCGACATCGTCCCGCTGTTCTCCGTGAGCCTCGCGGCGGGGATCACGGTCATGTATCTGGGCTTCCTGCTGTCCCAGCGGCCCGTCGTGCTCCCCATGGAAGACCCCGTCCCCGGCTGACCGGATCACCCCACGAAGAAGAGGAGGCCCCAGGGGGTGGGGCCTCCTCCAAGGAAGCGTCGGGCTTTGGCGCCCGGCGCTCGTCCGGCCTTGCAGAGAAGGGGGATGCTTCTCCTCATCTATTTCGACATACGCCAGTTGAAAGTTCAGGCTTTTCGGAAAGAATTTTGGGTGCGCGGTATGTGCGCGCTGCCCACTGTTCAGAGGTTGCCGGTGAGCGATCCCTGGCCCGGCGACGGGGACCGGTGCCTGGTTCCGGCGGACTCCTCGGTGACCACGACGGCGTCGACCTTGGACGGATCCGCCTCCACGCGCACGTAGACGTGACCGGATTCGGGCTCGAATGTCCCCCCGTTGTCGTACGTGCCGCCCCGGCGCAGCCACACGTGGTAGACGCGGTGCCTGGGCAGGTCCGGCAGGGACCCGAAGAGGTAGAGCCGGCTCTTGCCGGGAACCCAGGCGGCAACGACACGCCCCTCGGCCATCGCCGTCCCGGACGCGGTCAGCGGGATCACCTGGGACTCGGGCTGGGTGACGGTCGCGAGGACCTCTCCCTCCAGGGCCCGGGCGTGCTCGGCGCGCGCCACCTGGGCGGCGAGGTGGGTGTTCCAGGCGGCCAGGCCGCCAACGAGGGCAAGCGCCACGGCCACGGCCGCCAGGCGCTCCCGACGGTGGCCCCTCCACCGGCCGGCGGCGGATCTGCGTAGGCGGGACCACAGCATCTGGGGCGCCTCCACGGGCCGGGGGGCGAGCGTGAGCTCTGCGGCCACCAGGGCGAAGCTCTCCTCCGCAATCCGGCACTGCTCGCAGCCGGGAACGTGCCGGGCCAGCAGCGAATCCGCCTCGGCCCGTTCGGTGTCGGTGAGTGCGTGCAGTGCGTGCCCCGCCAAGATCTCCTGGGCACGCTGGTGATCGATCGTCATTCGCCTTCGCCCTCGAGCATGCCCCTGAGCTTGCGCATGGCGGCGAGGGTTCGTGTCTTCACGGTTCCGAGGGGGAGGCCCCGCTCATCCGCGATGCGAGCCTGGGTCCAGCCCTGAAAATACGCCAACTCCACCACCTCTCGCTGCTCCGGCGGGAGCCGACGCAGAGCCCGCAGGACCTCGACCCGCCGCGCCGCCAGCCAGTCGTCGCGCGTCACAATGTCCGCTATGTCTTCGTCCTCGACGGGCTCGGGGTTCACTCGGGCCGCGCGACGCCGCAGCCGGTCCTCGCGCCGCACCGTGTCGACGGCCCGGTGGTGGACCAGGGAGAGGAAGAAGGACCGGAACGTTCCCCGCGCCGGATCGAAGGCCTCGGGGGCGCTCCAGAGGGCCATGAAGGCGTCGTGGACGACCTCTTGGGCCAGCAGGTCGTGGCCGGTGACCCGGAGGGCGAGCCCGTAGGCCGGCGCCGAGTACAGCCGGTAGAGCTCCTCGAACGGCGCGCGCTCGCCCATGGCCAGGCGTCGCTGCAGGCCGGCGTCCCTGGCGTCCACCTCGCGTGCGTCCATCCGGCCTTCCTACCAGATCGGAGCCTACGATGGTAAATCGTGCCCGTCGCCGTCCGCATGTACTCGCGCCGAAGGTGCGGCCTCTGTGACGAGGCGAGGGCGGTGATCGAGGGCGTCGGCCGCGGGGTCCCGATGAGCTTCGACGAGGTCTTCATCGACGGCGACGACGATCTCGAGCGTCGCTACGGGCTCCGGGTCCCCGTGGTCGAGGTGGCGGGCGAGGAGGCGTTCGAGTTCACGGTGGAGGCCGGCGCGCTCGCCGCTCGCCTCCAGGCGGCCGGCTGAGGCCGGCCGGGAGGCGGGGGCGCTCTCCACTTTGTGCGATTGTGCATCGGGGCCCGACCGCGCTACGATCCTGGAGTGAAGGCCCGTTTCGGGGTGCTGGGGGGGCGGTGGGGCGCAGCGAGGTCGCGGCCGTGACCCCGCGTCCGGTCCCGGAGGCAACCGTCGGGCGCCTCCCCCTGTATCTCCGGGCGCTCGTCGAGATCGCCGAGGGTGGCGAATCGACGATCTCGTCCGAGACGCTCGCCGGGGCGGCGGGCGTCAACTCGGCCAAGGTTCGCAAGGACCTCTCCTATCTCGGGTCCTACGGGACGCGGGGCGTCGGGTACGACGTCGCCTACCTCCTGCACCAGGTCCGTCGCGAGCTCGGCCTCACCCAGGACTGGCCCGTGCTGATCGCCGGCGCCGGGAACCTGGGACACGCCCTGGCGAACTACCGCGGGTTCGAGGAACGGGGCTTCCGCGTCGTGGCGATCCTGGACGTGGACCCCCGCACGGTGGGCGAGACGATCGGCGAGCTCCGCGTCCGGCACCTGGACGACCTTCCCGAGATCGTCCAGGAGAACGACGTGGCGATCGGCGTGATCTGCACGCCGGGTCCCGCCGCCCAGGAGGTGGCCGACCGGATGGTCCAGGCGGGCCTCCGGTCGATCCTGAACTTCGCCCCCGCCCTGATCACGCTGCCGTCGGACGTGTCGGTCCGCCGGGTGGATCTGTCGATCGAGCTGCAGATCCTGGCCTACTACGAGCAGCGAAAGGCGGCGCTCGAGTCGGTCGCGGCGGGACGGGGCTCGGCCGACCGGCTGGCCCCGATTTCGGCCGCCGGCCGCTAGGCTAGGGAACCGTGCCGTTCGACATTCCCGTGCCCTGACATGCCGCTCCTTCAGGTCGGCGTCTCGTACCGCACCGCCTCGCTCGATCTGCTCGAGCGGCTGGCGGTCGCCGACGAGGACCTGCCCAAGGCCTATCGCCGGCTGACCGATGAGCCCGGCGTGCACGAGGCGGTCCTGCTCTCCACGTGCAACCGGGTGGAGATCTACGCCGAGGTGGATTCGTATCACAGCGGCTCGCTCGCCCTTCGGCGGATTCCTCTCCGCCACGACCGAGGTCTCCCCGGTTGAGCTGAACGGCGTGGCCACGACGAGCTACGAGGAGCAGGCCGCCCTGCACCTCTTCTCGGTCGCGGCGGGCCTGGAGTCGATGGTCGTCGGCGAGCCGCAGATCCTCGGGCAGGTGCGGGCGGCCCACCGGCGCGCGCGAGGAAGAAGGCGCGGCCGGCCCCGCCCTCACGGCGTTGTTCCGGACGGCCGTGAGCGCCGCGAGGCGGGCACGCGCCGAGGGTCACCTGGGGGCTCCTCCCGCCGCCTTCATCGCCGCGGGCCTGGAGGAGGCCGAGGCCCGGTTGGGTGCGCCGCTCGACGGGTATCCGGCGGTCGTCGTCGGCGCGGGCCGCATGGCGCTCCTGGCGACCGAGGCGCTGCGCGCGCGCGGCGCCGGACCCGTGCACGTGGTGAACAGGACGTCCGCCCGCGCGGCATCGCTCGCAACGCGGGCCGGGGGACGGGCGTTCGCCCTCGAGGACCTCCCCGGCGTGCTGGCCGGCGTCCGGCGTGGCGGTCCTGTGCACGGCCGCGCCGGTTCCGGTGGTCGGCAGGCACGACGTCGCTGCCGCGGCGCGACGAGAGCCGCTGTTCCTTCTCGACCTGGCCGTACCCCGCAACGTGGATCCGACGGTCCGTGGGATGGACGGCGTCGAAGTCGCGGACATCGACGACCTGCGCGACCGGCTCGAGGAGGGTGGCGACACCGACCACGTCGCCGACCTCGGCCGCGCCCGAGCCGTCGTCGCCGAGGAGTCCCGCCGATTCGAGGAGCGCCGGTTCGCCGACCGGCTGGCGCCGCTGATCCGGGCGCTGCACGAGGCCGGCGACCGGGCGGTCGCGGCCGAGCTCGCCCGCGCCGCGCCGCGCCTGGCGCGGCTGGAGCCCGAGGCGCGGGAGGCCGTCGAGGCGATCGCGCGCGGCGTCGTGGCCAAGCTGCTCCATGCGCCGACCGTGCGCGTGAAGGAGCTGTCGGGACCGAGCCGTGGCGACGCCGCCGCCCGGGCGTTGGCCGAGCTGTTCGACATCGAGTACCCGCCCGGCCGCTGACGTCGTGCTCCGCATCGGCACGCGCCGCTCGCCGCTCGCGCTGGCGCAGGCGCGCGAGGTGGCGGACCTGCTGGGCTCGCGGGGCGTGGACACCGAGCTCGTGCCCCTGCTCACGTCCGGTGACCGCGACGCCCGCGTCGCCGCGTCCCCCTTCGGGGTGAAGGGACTGTTCGTCGAGGAGATCGTGCGCGCGCTCGAAGCCGGCGAGGTCGATCTCGCGGTGCACTCGGCGAAGGACCTGCCTGCGGAGGATCCCGAGGGCGTCGTCGTCGCTGCCGTCCCCGAGCGCGCCGATCCCTTCGACGTGCTGGTCACGCGCGACGGCGCGCTCGGGGACGGCTCGGTGGTCGGCACGTCGAGCCTTCGCCGGCGGGCGCAACTGCTCGCGTGGCGCCCCGGCCTGGCCGTCCGCGACATTCGCGGGAACGTCGACACGCGGCTCCGCAAGCTGTCGGACGGGGACGTCGACGCGCTGGTGCTGGCGGCGGCCGGCCTCGGGCGGCTGGGGTTGGCGCCCGACCGAGCGGAGCGGCTGGGGGTCGACGACGATGGTTCCCGCCCCGGGTCAGGGGGCGCTGGCGGTGCAGGCACGCGCCGACGACGCGCGCACGCGCGACCTGATGGCGCCGCTGTCGCACGCCGAATCCATGTCAGCCTTCGACGCGGAGACGAGCGCTGGTTCGGCGGCTGGGTGGTGGGTGCGCACTTCCCATCGGAGCGATCGCTCGGTTGAGCGGCGGCGGGATCCGCTTGGTGGCCGTCGTCGCAAGCCCCGACGGGACGCACACCACCCGGTGCGATGTCGAGGCCCCGACTCCCGGCGGGGCGGCCGAGGAAGCGGCACGTGCGCTCGTGGCCGGCGGCGCCGCCGAGATCCTCGATCGCGCGCGCCCGGGGGCCTGACCATGCCCGGACCGCTCGAAGGCCGGACCGTCCTGGTGACGCGCCCCCGCGCGCAGGCGGCGCCGCTGGTGGAGTCCCTGCGGGCGCGAGGCGCCCGGGTGATCACGGCGCCCGCCATCCGGCTGGTGCCGGCGCCGGCCAAGGCGATCGACGCGGCGCTGGAGGGCGTCGTGTCGGGCGACTTCGAGTGGCTCGTCGTCACGAGCCGGGCCGGCGCGGAGGCGCTCCTGGCGCGACTCGGGGCGCGGGGAAGGAACCCACGGGACGTGCGCGCCAAGGTCGCGGCCGTCGGCGAGGGGACGGCGGGCGCGCTGCGATCGGGCGGGCTCCGCCCGGCGCTCGTCCCCTCGTCGTTCACCACCGAGGCGCTCGGCCGGGCCATGCCGTCCGGGAGCGGGACGGTCCTGCTCGCGCGGGCGGACATCGCCCCGGACGGGCTGGAAAAGGTGCTGCGGCGGAAGGGATGGACGGTCGAGCGGGTCGACGCCTACCGCACGCGGTTGCCCGGCACGCTGCCGGTGGCGGCGCGGCGCGCGCTGGCCGCCGGGGCGGTCGACGCGATCACGTTCACCAGCGCGTCCACGGTGAGGGGCTTCCTGAAGGCGGCCGGGGGCGTGCTTCGGCACCCCGCCATGGCCGCCGCGGGCCACGCGCCGAAGGTGGTCTGCATCGGTCCGGTCACGGCGGCCGAGGCCCGTGCCTCGGGCCTGCGGGTCCACGCCACGGCCGACCCGCATACAATCGAGGGGCTCGTCGCGGCCGTGGAGCGCGTGCTCCGGGGGCGCGCGCGGGCGAGTCGGGGCACCACGAATCCGGCGAGTCCGTCCAGGCGGAGGAAGACCACGGAGGAGTCCGGCCGATCATGAGCTATCCCAGGAATCGTCCCCGGAGGCTGCGCCGAACGGGGGCCCTTCGGACCCTGGTTCGGGAGACGGACCTCGCCCCGCGCCACCTGGTGGCCCCGTTGTTCGTGAAGGAGGGGATCGAGGATCCGGTGCCGATCCCGTCGATGCCCGGCCAGTACCAGCACACGGTGGAGTCGCTTCGGAAGGAGGCGCGGGCCATCGCCGCGCAGGGCGTCGTGGCCTTCGTCCTCTTCGGCGTTCCCGAGCGAAAGGACCCGGAGGGCACCGAGGCGTGGAATCCGGAGGGGATCTCGCAGCGCGCCATCCATGCGCTGCGCGACGAGATGGGCGACGAGCACGTCCTGATCGCCGACCTGTGCCTCGACGAGTACACGGACCACGGTCACTGCGGCGTGCTCGGCGCCCGACGGGTCGGTGGACAACGACGCCACCCTGGATCGCTACCGGCGGATCGCGGTGGCGCAGGCCGAGGCCGGGGCCGACCTCGTGGCGCCCTCGGGGATGATGGACGGTCAGGTGGCGGCGATCCGCGGCGCGCTGGACGACGCCGGCCACGCGAGCACCGGCATCCTGGCGTACGCGGCGAAGTTCGCCTCCGCGTTCTACGGACCGTTTCGGGATGCCGCGGAGTGCGCGCCGCGGTTCGGTGACCGCGCCGCCTACCAGGTGGATCCGGCCAACGGCGACGAGGCGATGCGCGAGATCCGCACGGACCTGGACGAGGGCGCCGACATGGTGATGATCAAACCGGCGCTCCCGTACCTCGACGTGATCCGCCGTGCGCGCGAATCGTTCGACGAGCCCATCGCGGCGTACAACGTGAGCGGTGAGTACGCGATGCTCAAGGCCGCGGCCGAGCGAGGGTGGCTCGACGAGCGCCGCGCGATCCTCGAGGTCCTCACGTCGATCCGCCGGGCGGGGGCGGACCAGATCCTCACCTATCATGCCGCCGAGGCGGCGGGCTGGCTCGCGTAGCCGTCCGCCGATCCCAATGACTCGGTCCGAGGAGCTGTTCGCGCGCGCCCGGGCGGTCATCCCGGGCGGTGTCGACTCCCCGGTCCGCGCGTTCGGTTCGGTCGGGGGAACACCGCCGTTCATCGTCCGCGGCGAGGGCGCCTACGTCGAGGACGCGGACGGCAGGCGGTCGCTCGACTACGTGCAGTCCTGGGGCGCGCTGCTGTTCGGGCACGCCCGTCCGGAGATCGTGGCCGCCGCCAGTGCGGCGGCCGCTCGCGGCACCTCGTTCGGCGCGCCGACGGAGGGCGAGGTGCTCCTGGCCGAGCGGATCGTGGCGGCCGTCCCCTCGGTGGAGATGGTCCGCCTGGTCTCGTCGGGGACCGAGGCGGCGATGACGGCCGTGCGCCTTGCCCGCGGGGTGACGAACCGCCCGGCCGTCGTGAAGTTCGACGGGTGCTATCACGGGCACAGCGACGCCCTGCTGGCCGCGGCGGGTTCGGGCGTGGCCACGCTGGGCCTCCCGGGGTCGGCCGGCGTCACCGCCGGCGCCGTGGCCGACACGATCGTCCTGCCCTACAACGACCCGGCGGCCGTCGGCGAGGCCTTCGACCGCGCGGACGGCGCCGTGGCGTGCGTGGTGGTCGAGCCGATCGCGGCCAACATGGGCGTGGTCGCCCCGGCCCCCGGGTTCCTGGCGGGGCTCCGCGCGGCGTGCGACGAGAGCGGCGCGCTGCTCGTGTTCGACGAGGTGATCACCGGCTTCCGCGTCGCGCGAGGCGGCGCCCAGGAGCTGTATGGAGTGCGTCCCGACCTGACGGTCATGGGCAAGGTGATGGGCGGGGGATTCCCCTGCGCCGCCGTCGGCGGCTCGCGGACCCTCATGGAGCACCTGGCTCCGACCGGACCCGTCTACCAGGCCGGCACGCTGTCGGGAAACCCCGTGGCGGTGGCGGCGGGACTGGCGGCGCTTCGGTTGATCGAGGCCGAGGACCCCTTCGCGGGGATCCGCGAGCGCGCCGCCGGCCTCGTGTCGGGCCTCCGGGAGGCGTTCGCGGCGGCCGGCGTGCCGTGCACGGTGAACGAGGCCGGGGGGCTGTTCTCGGTCTTCTTCTCCGAGGACCCGATCACGGACTTCGCGGGTGCCCGCGCCGCGGACCACGCCGCGTACGCGCGGTTCTTCAACGGGATGCGAGCGCGGGGCGTGGCGCTGGCGCCGTCCGGGTTCGAGGCGTGGTTCCTGTCGGCCGCGCACACCGACGAGGACGTCGAGCGGACGATCCGGGCTGCGGAGGAGACGGCGGCGGAACTCGGCGGCTGAGCGGTCAGCGCTCGCGGCCGATGATGGCGACCATCGCCACGAAGGTCACGACCACCATCACCGTGAAGGCGATGAAGGCCTCGCTTCCGTCGGTGATGATCGCGAGCAGTCCGGATTCCATGGTCGCTCCCTACGCCGGGCCGTACCAGGGCGGGGCCGTCCCGCCCGTGAGGATCTCCTTGCGGCTCCGCTCCAGCCGGTCCAGGAAGGGGAGATGGATACCGAAGCCGATCAGCGACCCGATCAGGAACGCCCAGGAGTAGATCTGCACGTTCCCCTTGTCGAAGACGGCGAAGACGGTGATGGCCGGGCCTCCCGATGCGAAGTACGCCGTCGCGGCGCCCAGCCCGTGGTCGCCCGTCGTGGCGAAGGAGACGTTCTGTACGAGGAACGCACCGGGCGGGATCTCCACGTCGTCGCCCCACCCGCTCCTGGGCCTGGACGGCCAGATAGTCCTGGACCGCGGAGGTCAGGGTGTTCACGTTCGGCTCGGTGGAGGCGGCGACCTCCCAGCCCGGACCGGGGTACTGCGAGGTCAGCGGGATACGCGGTGTCGGCCGTGCCGGGGCCGGCCGCGATCACGCGCCAGTGCGGCTCGGTGCCGCGCGGGACCCAGGTCCGGCAGCGTGGCCGCCTCACCGCTCACCTTGAGGGGACCCGAGCCCACCACCCACAGGCCCGAGAGCACGATCATCCAGCCGAAGAACCCGACCATGAGAACGAAGTACCCCATCTTCCGGCCGTAGATCGCGGCCAGGAGGACGTACACGCTGCCCACGAACAGGATGAACGCGCAGATGGTGACCGCGATGCCCTTCCCGAACGTGGGCGAGAGGACGGCGAGCGTCGTTCACGCGGCCGCCTGACTGTTCAGGCAGACGTTGTCCTTGAACGGCACCTTCTGGATCGACAGGATGTAGTTGACGATGTCGTTGATCTGCTGGTCGTCGAGGCTGCCGGCGAACTTGACGCTCCACGACGGCATGTCCGTGCCGGTCCGTCCCTCGGCGATCGTGTTGACGACGTCGGTCAGGCTCGCGATCTGCGCGTGACCGTACTTCGCGCCGCCGCACACGGTCTGCAGGTCGGGCACCGGGACCACCGTCCCGTTGAACACGTTGTATCCGCCGCCCAGGTCCGAGCCCGTGGCAGCGGACGCACCCGATGCCGGTCGGGTTCTCCTCGGAGTTCAGCTGCACCGAGTCCGGCCCCGGCCGCGACGGACTGCGCGTTGAACGTGCGCTGGTCGCTCTCGTTCTGCTTCGGCTCGTGGAGCCACACGGCCGGGCATCCAGATGGCCATGAGCACCACCGTCACGATCCCCCAGGCCTGCATGCGCTCCAGCCGCGGCTTCTCGAGCTGGGCGTCGGCCGGCCCCGGCTTCATGGCCGGAGGGATGTCGGGCGTGCCCTTCCGGGGTGGCCGCCGCAGCATGAAGTAGGCGGCACCGCCCAGGAACAGGAGGAGCACCGTGACGGCCAGCGCGATGGTCGTGGTGCGGCTGCCGGTGATCGCGAGCATGTTCACGAGCGCATCCCCCGGCGGCCGCTCATCCGCCCGCCGCGCCGCCGACGCAGAACGGACCCTGCGGGGGCTGGTGGATGGTGTTGGTCCCGCGAGGCGGGCCGTCGATCTTCTGGGAGGTGTCGACCGTGACGTCGGTGCCCTCCACCTTCAGGGGGAAGCGCTGCAGACCCGGTCGGCGCCGGACCCAGCTGGTACTCGCCGGCCTCGTTGTACTTCGATCCGTGGCATGGGCACTCGAACCACTGGCTCGGCTGGCAGAACGGCACGCGGCAGCCCGAGGTGGACGCAGCGCTGGTAGAGGGCCATCAGGTTCTGGTCCACCAGCCCGGCGTAGATCGTGTCGGTCCCGTCGCCGTTGTACGGCACGATGTAGAAGCGCCCGGCGCCCAGGTAGAAGGGCTGGTTGTTCTGCTCGATGTACGCCTTGATGTCGGACAGCGAGCCGGCGGTGATCACGGAACCGAACTGTCCCTTCAGGTTCGGCCACAGGAAGGCGAGGCTGGCGCCGCCGAACTCGGCCGCGAAGACCGCCACCGACGCCAGCAGCCCGCGCCGCAGGAAGTCGCGCCGCGCGACCGGTGCCCGCGTCGGGGCGCGCCGGCGCGCCCTCACCCTCGGCGGCATCGCCGGGCGGGGCACGACGGCCGTGCGCCTGCGCGTCTGCCAGAGCGACCAGGCGAGGATGAACAGGAACAGTCCCGGCCATCACGACGGCGATCAACACGGCGACGGAGCGCGGAGAGACGAAGTTGGCGGTCATAACTCGAAGAAGCAGTCCCTGGCTCCACGGCCAGACCCAGTTGAAGCCCGGTCCGCGGAAGAACGACCCGATGATCGTGAGCGTCGCCCCGAACATGAAGAGCATCGTGAACAGCATGATGGCGAGCTTCCGGTCACCCGGCTTGTTGCTGAGGTTGCGATCCACGTAGGGCATCGCCGCGAGGCCCACCAGGATGAGCGTGGGGATGATCACCCCGGCGATCTGGGGGTGGAAGTACCGCAGCAGCTCCTGGAGGCCCAGGAAGTACCACGGGGCCTTCGAGGGGTTCGGCGTCAGGTTGGGGTTCGCAAGCTCGCGCAGGGGAGCGTTCACGAGCGTCGAGAAGATGGTCAGGGTGACGAGCACGATCATCATCGCCACGAACTCCTGCACCAGGAGGTGCGGGAAGACGTTCACGCGGTCGCCCTGTTCGCGTTGGACGCGCTGGATGCCCTCCGGGGCGACCAGGGCGAGCAGGCGGTGCTTGTCGTCGGCCCCGGCCTTCGGCGCCGGCGCCTTGCCGGTCGGCGGCGGGCGCGGTGCGCAGCGCCGATGGGCCCGTGGCCGCGCCGACCGCAGCAGCGACGGGAACCGCGGCCGGAGCGCCCGCGCCGTCGCCGTTTCCGCCGGCCGCCCGCCGCAGCAGCGGGCTTCGGGGCGGCGGGCCTCGGCGCGGGCTCGCCGTGCTCGCGCCGGTAGGCGCGGACGGCGGCCGCCTTGGCCCTGCCCTCGGCCACCCGTCGCTCGGTGCCCTTGGCCAGCTCCTCCGCAAGGACCCGGTCGAAGGTCGCCTGGTCCTGGGGGGTCTCTTCGCGTGCCATGTCTCCCGGTCGCCTCGCTGCTAGAGGGGTCCGCTGATGCCGCCGTCCTTGCGGATCCGCCAGAAGTGGACCGCAAGGAAGATGACCAGCACGAAGGGTAATGCCAGCACGTGGAGCACGTACCAGCGTAAGAGCGTGTTCGGTCCGACCTCGACGCCGCCCAGGAGCACGAACTGGACCTGCGTGGCGACCAGCGGCGAGTAGCCCGCAAGGGAGGTGCCCACCGTGACGGCCCAGATCGACAGCTGGTCCCAGGGGAGCAGGTAGCCGGTGAACGACAGGCCGAGCGTCAGGAACAGCAGGATCACGCCGACGACCCAGTTGAACTCACGCGGCGGCTTGTACGCCCCCGTGTAGAACACCCGCGCCATGTGGAGCGTCACCGAGAACACCATGAGGTGGGCGCCCCACCGGTGCATGTTGCGGACCAGGTCGCCGAAGAACACGTTGTTGCGGATGTTGTGCATGTCGCTGTACGCGACCGCGGCGCCCAGCTCGGCGGTGGGCCGGTAGAAGAACATCAGGTAGATGCCGGTCACGGTCAGCAGGATGAACAGGAAGAACGACAGCCCGCCGAGACAGAAGGTGTACGTCAGCTTCAGACCGTGCCGCTTCACCTTGGTGGGGTGCAGGTGGTACAGCACGTTGTTCATCGTGGCGAGGGCGCGGTCGCGCTGCGTGTCCTTGTAGCCCTTCCGGAACACCGACCCGGGGCGGAAGATCGAGCGCCAGATCTCGCCCTCGCGGACCTTGTCGAACGCCTCCATGGGCGTGGGCAGCTTCAGCTTGGACACGCGCGCTCCTCGGGCCGCACCCTACGCTTCCTCCTGCGCCTGCTCGGCGGGTACCGCCGCCATCTGCCGCGGGCCGGCGTCCTCGTCGGGAAGCCGCGCGTAGTAGAGGCAGTCGCTGGGGCACCGCTCGACGCACACCGAGCATCGTGTGCACGCGTGGTCGTCGACCACGAAGATCGCGTAGGCGCCCCCCACCTCGTCGCCCATGGACGGATCCTGGGCGCCGGACACGATGTTGGGATCGAGCATCCAGATCGCGTTCCAGGGGCATACGTCCTCGCACGCGCGGCACAGGATGCACGGCTCGGGGTCGAGCATCAGGTGCTTGGGAGACTTGACGCCCTCCTTGAGCCAGCCGGACTCGACCGGCCGCAGGGAGTAGTCCGTCTTGATGTCGACCTCGGTCTTGACGAAAGGCATGGCTCAGCCGATCTCTCGTGGCGCGCGGGCGGGCGTCCGCGTCACCGGTACCCGCCCGACGGACGACTGCCCCCACCGGTGCCGCGCAGCCGGCGCCGCCAGTTCTGGACGATGAACGGGACGACGATGAACAGGCCCGTGGGAACGCTGAAAAGGATGATCGCGATGATGTCGCGAAGCTGCTTCAGCCAGAACGATGAGGCCGGAGGGCCGGTCCACTGCAGCGTCGACGTGGCGAAGTACAGCCACCAGGAAGGAATGACCCCGATCGTCCCGATCGCCAGGATCCAGAGGACGAGGGCGGCGAGCGAGGCCTTGGTCCAGTTCCATTCGAAGTCGCGGAGGATGCCCTCGATGGGGGGGATGAAGGGGGCGGTCAGTTTCTGCAACGGCTTGGGCAGTGGCGGAGCTGAGCTGCTCATCACCCGTCCTCGATGGAAATCGATCGCGGATTATAGCGGCGACAACGAGGCGCTCCAACGGGCCCGACCGATCCCGCCGCGCGGCCGGCGGGCAGGGCCCGGCGAGCACGGCTTGTGAAGGCGTTCACAAGCATTGAGCACACTATGGCCCATCGGAGGCCCTCTCGCAAATGCCTTCCGAACCCCGGTGCGGGAGCCTCCGAACGGCCGTGGCCCTGGCAAGATGGCGGTCGTCGGGGCGGGGCCGAAACGGGAATCGGGAGGGAAACGGCGAGTGCTCGCCGACGTGAGCAGGGCGGTATCGGACGGGTCCTGGTGGGCCCCGGCGGTGGCCTTCGCCGCGGGCCTCGTGTCGTTCGCCTCGCCCTGCGTGCTGCCGCTCGTCCCCGGCTATCTCCTGATGGTGACGGGCGAGGAGGCCGCAGTGGCCGGCGACCCGCGGAGCGGCGACAAGCGGTGGGCGGGGCTGCTGCCGGTGGGGCTGTTCATCCTGGGCTTCTCGATCGTGTTCACGCTCCTCGGAGGCTTCGCGGGCACCGCGCTGTCTTCCTGGCTGCGTTCCGACGCGGGTCAGCGGGCCGCCGGCGTGTTCGTGATCGGCTTCGGCCTGTTCATGCTGCTGTACGCGTTCCAGGCGCGCCTGCCGTGGTTGTACCGCGAGGAGCGCCCACTGCTGGGGCGGGTCCGTCCCGGACCGGCCGGCGCGCTGCCGCTCGGCATGGCGTTCGCGGTCGGGTGGACCCCGTGCATCGGCCCCGTCCTGGGGGCCATACTCACGCTCGCCGCGGCACAGCAGAGCGCGGCCCGCGCGAGCCTCCTGCTGTTCGTCTACTCGCTGGGGCTCGGGATCCGTTCCTGCTCATCGGGGCGGGGGTGACCAAGCTGCTGGGGGCCCTACGCTTCTTCTCGCGGCACTACCGGGGCTTCGCGGCCGTCAGCGGCGTGCTCCTGGTGACGATGGGGGTGCTGCTCGTGTCCGGGCTGTGGACCCAGCTGCTCTCACCGGTGCTGAATGCGGTGAACCGGTACACCCCGCCGATCTGAGCGCAATCAGTTCTCGCCGGATTGGAGCTTTCGTCGCGCTCGCCGCCGGAGGTGGTGCGCGTACATGGATACGTCCGAGCGGCTGCTCGCCCCCCCGGAATGCGCGAGGGCGTTCACGTCCTGCGTGAACACGATGCCGAAGCGTCCGGTTAGGAACGACAGGAGCGCGTCGGGGATCCGGGGATCGTTCGTTCGTCCTGCCCGTAGCTGCCGTAGGGGGGAGCGAACGCCTGCGGCTGGTAGGCCGGGATGTGGGCGGCGAGTGTGTGCTGGCCCCACTCGATGTCCGATTGTACGCGCTGCTGCCAAGCGGCGCAGTCCTCGCCCTGCTTCATGTACGGGTAGAGGGGCCCCGTGTCGTTCGCTCCGGCTCCGTCCTGGATGTACTCGTGACCATGTCAAGCATGGAGTTGCAGTTCCCAGCGCCCACTGTCCTGCGTGTCT
>CAVOSS010000022.1:0-11777 GCA_963698955.1 uncultured Actinomycetota bacterium
TGACCTCCCCCGTGCCCCGACGTGGCGGGAGGCTATCAGGGGCCGGCCCCGGCGGTGGCACAATCACCGCCGTGGAGCTCCTCCCCTTCATGGCCGTCTCGCTCGTCGTCATCCTGACGCCGGGGGTCGACATGGCGCTGGTCACCAAGAACGCGCTGCTCTACGGGAGGCCGGCCGCCGTCGCAACGGCGCTCGGCGTGAACGCGGGTGTGGCGGTCTGGGCGCTCACCGCCGCGCTCGGGCTGGCCGCGATCGTTCGCCGGTCCGAGGCCGTGTTCACGGCCATCAAGATCTGCGGCGCCGTCTACCTCGCGTATTTAGGCGTGCAGACACTGCTGGCCGCCCGCCGGGCCAGGGTGGATCCCGCTCCGACTGCACGACCGGCCCGCACCCTGACCGGCCGGCCCGCGTTCCGGCAGGGCATGGTGGGCAACCTCTCGAACCCGAAGATCGCGGTGTTCTTCACCAGCCTCCTCCCACAGTTCGCGGGCCCGCATCCGACGGCCGGGGGCCTGCTGCTTCTTGGGGTCGTTTTCGAGGCGATGGGCCTGGCCTGGCTGCTGTTCTACGCCTCGGTCGCCGCCCGCGGCCGCACCCTGCTCCAGCGCCCTCGGGTCAAAGCGGTCATCGACCGGGTGAGCGGGCTGGTCCTGATCGGCCTCGGCGTGCGCCTGGCCCTGGAACGCCGTTCCTGAGGCGCCCGGTCCCGGCTCAAGCGAGCGAACCCGCAGGTCGATCACGCGGAGAGACCGATCTCGGGAGCGAGCGAACGGCATGATCCGCGGCGACCGTCCACGGGGACCATCCGCATGAGCACCGACGCTGCCGCCTGGCAGGAGGCAAACTTCGGCGCCGTCTTCGAGCACGCCGCGATCGGCATCGCGATCGTGGACATGGAGGGCCACCCGATCCGCGCCAACCCGGCCCTCGAGCGCATCCTCGGGTACACGGCCGACGAGCTGGCCGCGATGGTGTTCACGGACTTCACGCACCCGGACGACGCGTCGGCCGACTGGGAGCTGTTCGAGGAGCTGGTCGCCGGCCGCCGCGACACGTACCAGCTGCAGAAGCGCTACTACCGGAAGGACGGCCGGCTGATCTGGGGCGAGCTCGCCGTGTCCTTGATCCGCGACGAGGCGGGCAACCCCTGGTACGGCATCGGGATGGTCACCGACGTCACGGAGCGGAAGAAGGCCGAGGAGTCGCTGCGCGTCAGCGAGCAGCGCTTCCGGACCGTCCTCGAGGCGGCGCCCGACGGCGTGGTCATCGTGGACGAGCACGGCCGCATCCTCCTGGTGAACGAGCAGACCGAGAAGCTCTTCGACTACCGGCGGGACCAGCTGCTGGGCAAGGGGCTCGAGATGCTCATCCCCGAGCGGCACCGCGAGGCGCACCAGAATCACCGCGCGGCCTTCTTCGAGATCCCGTTCACCGGTGTGATGGGCGGGCACGGGGAGTTCCCCGGCCGGCGAAGCGACGGGACCGAGTTCCCGCTGGAGGCGACCCTGGCCAAGCTCGACCTGGACGACGGTCGCCTCGTCATCGCGTTCGTGCGCGACCTCACGGAACGGAACCGGCAGGAGCGGGAGCTGGCCGAGGCCGGCCTGCGGTACCGAACGCTGGTCGAGCAGATCCCCGCCGTGGTGTACGTGTGGGACTTCCGCCACGGGCACCACCGTCCGACCGTTCCGTACGTCAGCCCGCAGATCGAGCGCATCCTCGGGATCGCGCCCGAGGCGTTCATGGCGGACCCCTTGTTGTGGTTCGAGCGCACGCATCCCGACGATCGCGAGGCGGTGGTCGCCGAGACCGCCCGCACCGTCGAGTGCGGCGACCCGTTCCGGATGGAGTACCGGATGCAGGCCGCGGACGGCCGGATGGTGTGGGTGCGCGACGAGGCGACGCAGATCCTCCAGGACCAGTCGGGCAAGGTGCTGATCCACCACGGCATCCTGCTGGACATCACCGAGATGAAGCGCATGGAGGGCGAGCTCCGCACCCGCTGGGACCAGTTGCAGGCGGCGACGGCCCAGCGCCAGCACCTCCTGTCCCGGCTGGTGGCGGCGCAGGAGGACGAGCGCCGGCAGATCGCGTCGAACATCCACGACGATCCGGTGCAGAAGATGGCGGCCGTCGCCATGCGGCTGGACATGCTGGGCGCCGCCTACCCGGACGTCGCGACGGATCCCGCGTTCGCGAAGCTCCTGGACACGGTGCGCATGTCGATCGAGCGGCTGCGCGCGTTGATGTTCGAGGTCCGGCCGCACACGCTGGACAGCGGCGGTCTGGGCGCGGCCCTGCGCACGCTCGCGCAGATCGAGCAGCAACAGGACGTCGGTGCCGAGTACATCGTCGACTGGCGCGCGACTGCACTGATTCCGCCCGCGACCGCGACGGTGCTGTACCGAATCGCCCAGGAGGCCGCCGTGAACGCGCGCAAGCACGCTCGCGCCGCCCGCGTCACGATCTCGGTCGCGGACGACCGGGAGGGGGTCTCGCTCCGGGTGACGGACGATGGAGCGGGCTTCGACCCCGACGCCACCGGCGACTCGCCCGTGTACCACCTGGGGCTGGGCGCCATGCGGGAGCGCTCCGCGATGGCGGGGGGCTCGTTCGAGGTGACCTCGGCGCCCGGGCAGGGGACCACGATCGACGTGTGGGTTCCCCTCGAGGACGTCGCACAGGCCTCCTGAGCCTCCTCGCTCCTCCGCGTCTGACAAGCTCACTTGACACCCGGAGCCTGACAAGCTACCTTGACAGGCATGCGCAACGAGGTTCGAAGCCTTCGCGAAGGGCGGGGTCTGTCCCAGGGGCAGCTCGCCGACGAGATGGGCGTCTCGCGGCAGACCATCAACTCAATCGAGACCGAGCGCTACACGCCGTCGCTTCCGCTCGCCATCCAGCTTGCGCGGTTCTTCGAGCGAACGGTGGAAGACGTGTTCCGGGCCGACGGCGCCGGCCAGGCCGGCGCCCCGGCGGGACGCCGGTCGGCAGGCGGGTGACGCCGATGGGCGACAGAGAGAAGAAGGAGGAACGACCGATGGAGTCGGCACACAGGCGCTGGTGGGAGAACAAGTGGCTCCTCCCCGGATTCTCCGTGTTCCTCGGGGTCGGGATGTGGATCGCGTTCGTGGCCGGCGGCCACCCGGGACAGGGGGCGTTCAGCTTCGGGGTCATGCTGGCCTGTGGGGCGCTCTTCCTGTTCGGGGGACGCAGCGAGATGATCCGCGGCATGCGCGGCGACGGCCGCGACGAGCGCTGGGCGATGATCGACCTCCGAGCCACGGCCTTCGCCGGGGTGGCCGTGATCACCGCGTTGATCGTCGCCTTCTTCGTCGAGGTCGCCCACGGGAACGATCCGGCCCCTTACAGCTGGCTCGGTGCCATCGGCGGCCTGGCGTACGTGGCAGCGTTCCTGGTCGGTCGCTGGCGGTCCTGACCGGGTATCACTGGGGCAGGCTATTGTCGGGGGCATGCCGAAGCTCAGCGCCACCGAGCGGGCCAAGCTGCCGGCCAGTGCCTTCGCCTACATCGATTCGGCCGGCAGGCGGCGGCTGCCCATCCACGACGAGGCGCACGTCCGCAACGCTCTGGCCCGCTTCGAGCGGGTCGCGTTCGAGGACGACGCGGCGCGCGAACGCGCCCGCAAGCGGCTGCTGAACGCGGCGAAGAGGTACGGCATCGTTCCGATCGGCTTCATCACCGGTCAGTTGCGCTCCGAGCGCAAGCTGGCTGCGGATGGCGCCGCCGTCGAGCGGGAACGCCTCGAGGGCGAGATGCGCGCGGGCTCCACGGACCCGGCGACGCTTCCCGTCGGGTTCGTGACGTTCCTGCTGACCGACATGGAGGACTCGACGGCGCTCCTGCGAAGGATGGGCGACGCATACGGAACGCTCCTCTCAGATGTTCGCGGGGTGATTCGCGAGGCGGTCGTGCGAGGGAAGGGCCAGGAGGTCGACGCGCGCGCCGACGAGTTCTTCGCGGTGTTCACGACTGCACCCCGGGCCCTGCTTGCCGCCATCCGCATTCAGCGCGCGCTGGAGAAGTGGGTCTGGGGCGATGGCGAGAGGTGCCGTGTCCGGGTCGGGATCCACAGTGGCAGGCCCACGCTGACCGACACGGGGTACATCGGCCTCTCGGTGCACGCCGCCGCGCGCGTGTGCCAGGCCGGCCACGGCGGTCAAATCCTCGTCTCGACCAGGGCCAGGAGGGCGCTGCGCGACACGATGCCGCCCGGTGTCCACCTGCGCAGCCTCGGTCGCCACCAGCTGTCGGGCCTGCCCAAGCCCGAGGCTCTTTACCAGGTCGAGGCGCGCGGACTCACCCTCGATTTCCCCCGGCTCCGCACGGACACGTAGCGCGGGACGTCGGACCGGACGTCGAGGGACCAGTCGGTCCGGCCGTCCGAGGCGAGCCGGATGAAGCCATCGACCACCGTCCGGAAGTGTCGGCGCGACGACCGGGCGGCACGGAGGACCACGAGCTGGTTGGCCGTGCTGGTCCGTTCGAGTCGCGGTGCCGTCATCCCCTCCATGATCCCCACCGGGGGTGACGGCGAGGCGAACGCGACCGGAACGTTACGCGGACAGCGCGTCGGCGATGGCGAAGGCTGCGTCGAAGGTCCACCTCTCCGCCTCGTCGTCCATCGCCGATGCCCACGTCGAGAGCTTCACGACCACGACGCTGCTGGGGACGTGCACGAACGCCATCTGGCCGTTGATGCCGAGTGCCGAGAAGGCCGGCAAGCTGGGCTCCACGACCCACCACTTGTTCCGGTAGTGCGTGTTGCGATAGAGATCGCCGGGCCCGAACCCATCCCAGTCGAGGCTGGCCGCGAACGCCTCCGCGCCGTCGGGTGCTCCGGCGATGGTGTCGCGGATCCATGCCGCCGGGACGATCCGCCGCCGACCCCGCCTGCCACCGTCGGCGAAGAGGAGCGCGAACCGGCCGAGATCGCGGAGCGTCGCGCACACACCGCCGTCGGCCATTCCGTTCCCGTGTCCGTCCACGGTGATCTCGGCGTCGAACTCCGCGCCCATCGGCTGCCACAGCTCACGCGCGATGAGCTCGGGCAGCCGGTCGCCGCCGGCGCGTTCCACGACCCACCCGAGCACGTCGGTCAGGATCGAGCGGTACCGGAAGGGGCCACCGTGCTCCCCGTCGTTCGCGAGCGTCGCGAAGTAGCCGCAGGCGTCGTCGGGCAGGGCCCGGGAGGTGCGTGGCCGCCACAGGTAGATCTGCTCGTAGACGCGAACGTCCGCGCGGGGGTCGTCGTAGTCCTCGTTGAATCGCGTCCCCGCCCGCATGTCCAGCAGGTGCTGCACGGTGGCTCCCTCGAAGCTGGTGCCGCGGAGCTCGGGGACGTAGTCGGTGACGCGACCGTTCACGTCCAGCCGGCCGCGTCCCGTCAGGATGCCGGCCACCGTCGAGACGATCGACTTCGACACCGACATCAGCAGGTGTGTCCGGTCGGGCGTCAGGCCGTTGAAGTACCGCTCGGTCACGATCCGGCCGCGGTGCAGCACGAGGAACCCGTCGGTGGCCGTCTCGTCCAGCATGCGCGCGACCGTCATGCGGCGGCGCCCCGACCGGTAGGCGAGCCCGTCGAGATCGCGCTCGGCGCGGGGCAGCGGTCGGGTGGAGCCCCCGCCGCGGCCGATGCGGGCCGTCGGGACCAGGTCGCGGACGTGCTGGAACCCCCAGCGATTGAACGGGGGATCCTGCCAGTTGGCGAGCGTCACCAGCCGGTCGGCGGGTGGCGGCGATCCTTCCATCAAGCCGAGTTCGGCGGCGGTTCGGTAGGCGGGCATGCGGGGCAGGCTATCCAGAATCCGCCGGTCGTGCACAAGGCAACCGACTGCTAGCGTCGGCGCTCACATGCGCACCCTCGAGGAGCGGTTGCGGTGACCGCGCGACTCGAGCTGTCTCGCGAGCGGGCGCGGCGCCTGGCGGTCATAGGCCAGCGGCTCTCGGCGCCGCGCCCGCGCTCGATCGAGGAGGCCGTCCACGACCTGTGGAGCGTCCAGCTCGATCCGACGCAGGCCGTCGCGCGCACCGAGCAGCTCGTCCTGTGGAGCCGCCTCGGCCGGGCGTTCCGGGTGCGCGACCTCGAGCGGCAGCTGTGGGACGAGCGGCGCCTGTTCGAATACTGGGTCCACATCCTGCCGATCGGGGACTTCCCGATCCATCGCGAGACGATGCGCCGGTACCCGGATGGGGGGCCCGAAGCGGCACGGCGGACGTATGTCTCGGAATGGTTGCGCGCCAACGCCGCCTTCCGCCGCTACATCCTGGCCGAGCTGCGCCGGCGCGGTCCGCTCCGGGCGCGGGAGCTGGAGGACCGATCGGTGGTCTCCTGGAAGACCGGCGGATGGAACGACCAGACGGAGACGAGCGCGGCCCGCAACCTGGGGCAGATGCTGGACAGGCTGTGGTTCCGCGGCGAGGTGATGATCGTCGGCCGCGACGGCCAGCAGCGCATCTGGGACCTCGCCGAGCGCACGGTGCCGGTGAACGCGCCTCGGCTGCCGGCGCGCGAGACGGCGCGGCGCATTCTCTCGCGGCAGCTGCGCGCGCGGGGCGTGGCCACCGTCCGGCAGTTCGGCTATGCGTTCGACGGGAGGCCGACCGGCTGGGAACGCGCGCTCGATGACCTGGTGAAGGAAGGAGTCGCGGTCCCGGCGCGGATCGACGGTCTTCGCGGGGACTGGTTCGCGCACGCCGATCTCATCGACGCGACGTTCCGGCCGCGCTCGGTGCTCCTGTCGCCCTTCGACGACCTGGTGTCGGACCGCAACCACACCGAGCAGCTCTTCGGCTTCCGCTTCCGCCTGGAGATCTACGTTCCGAAGGCGAAGCGGGAGTTCGGCTACTTCGTGCTGCCGATCCTGCGGGGCGATCGGTTGATCGGACGGATCGACCCGCTGTTCGACCGCGGGGCCGGCGTTCTCCGGGTGCATTCCGTGTACGCCGAGGAAGGAGCGACCCCCGCCGACGGCGCGGCGGCCGCGAAAGCGATCGGCGAGCTGGCGGCGTGGCTGGGCGCCTCGGACGTCGCGTTCGGACGGACGATGCCGGCCCGCTGGCGGCGCGCGCTCCGCGCCTGACCGGCCGCGGTCGCCCGGCCGTCAGTCGGGCGCGACGACGGGGTCGAGCCTGGCCAGCGTGGCAGAGGCAAGGAACATCGACGAGACGCGCCCGTCGGGCACGCGCCGGAACACGACACGCTCGCCCGACTCGCGGACGCCGGGCTCCACCAGGAAAGCGTCGGGCTCGCCCGTCGGCGTGAGCGTCGGCCGCCAGGCGTTCCGGTCCGGATCGACGAGGGTGAGCTTCCCGTCCCGCCATTCCAGGCGGAGGATCGCGCCCTCGTGATAGTCCACGTAGAGCCCGAGCAGGGACCGGAATCCGTCCGGTAGGGGGGCGGGCGGCTCGACGGCGACGGGTGCCGCGTTCACCGCGTCGCGCGCGATGGTGGCCGAATCCATCGCCAGCTCGTCCGCTTCGGCGACCCCGTTGATCAGGGCGATCGCGCCCACGCGATCCTTGGGGTGGAAGCAGACGTTGGTGATGAACCCGTGGAGCCCTCCAGAGTGCTGGATCCAGACCACGTCGCCGCGCCGCACCGCGTACCACGAGATGCACCAGGCCTCGGTCCACGCGGCGTCGCCCAGGTAGCGCGCGGTGTGCATCTCCTTGAGCGTCGACCCTGCCAGGACCTGCGCCCCCGATCGTTCGCCGCCATCCTCGCGGAACTGGAACGAGATCCACCGGGCGAGGTCCCGGACGCTCGACCACAGGCCGCCCTCCGCCCAGACCAGTGGCGGGGAGACGGAGACGACGAACTCGTCCGAGAAGAGCCGCGGCATGTAGCCGGTCGCCCGCCGCGGGAGCAGTGCCTCGGGGAGCGGCTCGAATGCGCTCCCGGTCATGCCCAGCGGTTCCAGGACGTTCGTCCGCACGTAGTCCGGGTAGGGCACCCCACTGCGACGGGCCACGATCTCGCCCAGCAGCTGATAGGCCAGGTTCGAGTACTTCTGCTGCAGGTTCGGCGGGATCCGGGTGCCGGTCTCGGCGGCGCGCGCCAGGTTCCGGGAGGCCTCCCCCTCGTACGCCGGCGTCGTCCAGTCGCTGTCCGGCGGCTCGCCGGCGAGCCCCGACTCGTGGGAGAGCATCCGGCGAATGGTCACGGTCTCGATCGGCCCGAAGGGGCTCTCCGCGTCCTTGAATTCGGGGAGGTGCGCGACGGCGGGGTCGTCCAGGTGCAGCAGCCCGTCGTCACGCAGCTGCAGGATCGCGGTGCCGGTGAACGTCTTGGTGATCGAGGCGACCCGGTAGATCGTGGTGTCCTCGGGCGCGCGCCGATCGGTGACGTCGGCGAAGCCGATGCCGGCCGACCAGACCAGGTCGTCGCCGTGGACCACGCCGACCGCGATGCCCGGCAGCCGGTGTTCCTTGACGAAGGACGCAGCCTTGGCCCGGAGCGCCGGCGCGACGTCCTCGATCGGTCCCTTCGCCGTCTCGCCCTCCATCGCGCGGTACCCCTCTCGTGGCTCGGCGTCTTCGTGGACCAGCATCGTAGTTCGTGTAGCCTGCGGCGCCATGAGCCACTCCGAGACGCCGCGCCTGCCGACGGCGGAACGATTGCTGGACGTCCGCACCCCGGCAGAGCTCGCGATCTCGCCCGACGGCGCGAGGGTCGCGTTCGCGCTCCACGCGACCGTAGCCGCGACGGGATCGGTCGCTCCGGCCGATCTCTACGTGGCCGATGTCGGCGGCGCGCCGGCGAGGCTGACCGACGGCGACTCGTGTGATCAGTCGCCGATGTGGTCGCCGGACGGGTCGCGGCTCGCCTTTCTGTCCGACCGGATCACCCCCGGCCACCAGCTCCCGTACACGCTCGTGCCCGGCGCCGAGCCCGTGCTGGCAGGGACGCTCGCGGGGTCGGCGGAGAGCGTTGCCTGGTCCGCCGACGGCAGGCGGCTGCTGGTCCTGGCCGCCGATCCCGGCTCGTACGGCCTCGACTGGAGCGCCCGTGCCGTGCACGGCGCCGAGCCGCCGTCCGATCCGATCGTCCGGCGGCCCGGCGACGCGCACCGCCGGCTGTTCCTTGCGGACGTGACGTCGGGCGAGGTGACGGAGGTGGGGCCCCCGGATCTGAGTGTGTGGGAAGTGGACTGGGACGGCGAGGACCTCCTCGTCGCCGTCGTGGCCACGGATCACTCCGGTTCGGGGTGGTACGGCGCGACCGTCGCCCGCCTGGACCTCGCCGCGCGGACCGCGACGACGTTGTACCGGCCGGCGTGGCAGACGGAGGGCCTCGCGATCTCGCCCGACCTCGGCCGCGCCGTGATCATCGAGGGGTACGCGAGCGACCACGGCCTGCTCTCCGGAAGCCTGATGCTGATCGACCTCGCGACCGGAGAGACGACCGACCCATGGCCCGGCCTCGAGACGGTGGGGCGCGCGGCGTGGTGTGACGACGAGTCGCTCTGGTACGCGAGCATGGAGGGCACCCAGAACGCCTGCGGACGCGTCTGGCTGGACGGTCGGCGTGAGGAGCGGTGGCGCGGGGCCGCGTTCATCGGCGACGCCGTGACCACGCCAGCCTGCGCGATCACCCAGGACGCGGACGTGGTGCTGACCACGCACCAGGCACACGGGGTCGCGCCCGAGCTCGCGCGATTCGACCACGAGGCGGGCGCCTGGTCGCGCTGGACGTCGTTCAACGACGACATCACCGAGGACACGGTCTTCCCCGACGTCCGGACCATCCGCTGGCCGGGCGAGGGTGGCGTCGAGGTCGAGGGCCTGCTGATGACGCCGAAGGGTGCGGCGGGGCCGCTGCCGTTGATCGTGTGCGCGCACGGCGGACCCACGTGGAGCTGGGGCGCCTACTTCTCCGACTCAGAGCCGAACGCCGTCCTGTTGGCCTCGGCGGGGTACGCGTGCCTGCTGCCCAACCCGCGAGGGAGCATCGGGCGCGGGCACGCGTTCGCGCAGGGCGTGATCGGCGACGGCGGGGGCATCGACTACCGCGACATCATGGCCGGCGTCGACCACTGCATCGCCGAAGGGGTGGCGGACCCGGGCCGGCTCGGCATCGCCGGGCTGTCCTACGGGGGCTACCTGGCCGGCTGGGCCGTGGGGCAGACCGATCGGTTCGGCGCGTCGGTCGCCATGTCGGTCGTGTCGGACTACGTGTCGTTCCACCTGACGTCGGAGGTGTGGTGGTACGACCAGGCGATCCTGTCCGGCGACTGGAACGACCCGGGCAGCCAGTACGCGGATCGCTCGCCCGTCACGCACGCACACCGGTGCCGGACGCCCACGCTGATCCTCCAGGGTGCCGAGGACCGGTGCACGCCGCCGGGCCAGGGCGAGGAGCTGTTCAACGCCATCGCGGCGTCGGGCTCGGAGACGGAGCTCGTCGTCTACCCGCGCGAGGGGCACGTGCCGATGGAACGGGCGCACGCGCTCGACGCGATCCGGCGGACGCAGGAGTGGTTCGACCGGCCACCTTCGGCCTGCGGGCTGACGAAAAAGCGCGAGGGCCGCGGTGCCCTGCGGCGCCGCAGCCCTCGGTCGGTCCGATTCAGTTGTGCTCTAGCAGCTGACGACCAGGTGGAACGGTTCGTCGATCGTGGAGCCGTTGGCCTGGTGTTCGAAGATGAACACGCCGTTCGGGTTTCCCGCGCGCGTGGCGGTGGTGATCATCACCGGCGGAGGTCATTTGCCACTCCAATGCGCAATCCGCGAAACGACTTTTTCGCCAACAGCCTGGGTCGTAGTTCGTGCCGAAACGGGTGGATCGGGCGGCTTGGCTCCGCCTCAGGCGGGGGTCAGCGAGACCCCATCCGTCGTCGCCAGCGGAGCCGCGCGATCGCGCCATCGCACCTTCGCCAGCGCCCACCACCGATCGTCACCGCCGGCGGCGCTCGTGATCTCGCCGACGGACACACCGTCGGCTCGCACGGCGTCGCCGGCCCGCACGGGCGCGCCGGCCTGCACGTGCAGCAGGACCCGCCTGGGATGTCCGGAGGTTGCGCACCTTGGCCACGGCCTCCTGTCCCAGGTAGCAGCCCTTGTCGGCCGCGACGGCGTCGCCGAACCCCCCCTCCTGCGGGAGGTCGTCGTCCAGCGCGTCCACGCCGAACCGCGGGATCCCCGCCGAGACGCGCCACGCCTCCAGGGCCTCCGCGTCCGCGGGCGCGAATTCCCGCGACAGCAACGCCACGACGCCGTCGTGGACCCTCCATCGCGCAGAGCAGGTCGACACCCTGCCCGGTGCAGGAAGGGGTGGACGCGACGGTCCCGGCTACATCCGGCGCGGTCGGGCTGCCCGGGAGCGCGAACAGGCCGGTGTCCGCGGTTCGGTCCTCCAGCCGCACGTCCGACGACAGCACGTACGGGGACAGGAGCTCCCGGATCGATCGTGGTTGCGCCGAATCCTGGAGCAGCAGGATCGTCCCTTCATGATCGGCCACCGTGAACTCGGCGCGAATCGCTCCGTCGGGGATAGCAGCAGCGATCGGCGGGCTCCTCCCCGCCTGAGGTCCCCGATGTCCGCGGAGATCAGGTCGTTGGAGCCACGTGCGCGCGTCGGTGCCCGACACTGAGACGACGCGCCACGAGGAGAAATCTACGAACGCGGCCCCCGAGGCAATGGTCTCCCCGTCGACATGCCGTATCACGAAGCCAGGATACCGGCGGCTCAGCGAACGGATCGCCGAAGCAGGGCCGACGCGGCGGTGACCCCGCACGCCGCCCCAGCAGGC